>CBDHCE010000016.1:0-259412 GCA_965260985.1 Tepidisphaeraceae bacterium
GGGCAACGCCGGCCAGGCGGCCGAGGCGTTCGCGCGGGTCGTGCAGGACCAGCCGACCAACACCGACGCGCTGCGCGGGCTGGTGCGGGCGTACATCACCACCGGCCGCCCGGCGGAGGCCAAGCGGTACATTGACCAGGGCGAGCGCGTCGCGCCGGCCGACGAGTCGTTCAAGTCGCTCGCCCTGAACTGGCAGCTCATGTACGGCGACCCGGCGAAGGCGATTGACCCGCTCGACGAGGCCGTCAAGGCCAACCCGGACGACGCCGAGCGCTGGGCCATGCTCGGCACCGCCTATCTGCGGGCGTTCCAGATCACCCGCGAGAAGAAGCCGGACGAGGCCAAGTCCTACGCCGACAAGGGGCTGGACACCGTGAAACGCGCGATGGCGCGGTTCCCCGACGACCCGCGGATCGTGCCGCTGTTCGCCGACCTCTCCAACGCCTCGGGCGACCCGGCGGCGGGCGCGGCGGCGCTGGCGGACCTCGCGGCGAAGCCGGCATTCGCCGGCGACGTCGAGGTGGCGAACATGCGGGCGCGCTTCCTGATCGGCACCGGCAGGCCGGCCGACGCGGCGGCGGTTTACCAGCAGTTCCTCGACAAAAACCCCGGTGCCGCCTCGGTGCGGGTGAACCTCGCGGACCTTGAGCGGGGCCTGGGCAAGCCGGAGGCGGCGCTGGCCGCCGTTCCGGCCGACAACGCCGACGCGGCGGTGCGGACCAAGCGGATCGAGCTGCTGGTGAACCTCGGCCGCAAGGAGGAGGCGTCCAAGCTCGTCGCCGACGCGCTGGGGAAGAATCGGACGCCGACGCTGCTGAACCTCGCCGCGCTGGTCGCGCTGCAGAACGGCCGGCCGGACCAGGCGCGGGCGTATGTGGACGAGTCGCTGAAGCTCTCGCCGAACAACCCCGACGCGCTGGTGCGGCGGGCGCAGGTGAAGCTGCTCGGCAAGCCGTCGGACCCGCAGGGGGCGGCGGCCGACCTGACGGCGGCGCGCGACGCCCGGCCCGACGACATCCAGGCCCGCGTCATGCTCGCCCAGGTCCAGTCGAGCCTCGGCAACCTGTCGGCGGCGTCGGACGAGCTGGAGACGGCGCTGAAGGCCACGCCCGGCAACAAGGATTTGCGGCTCGCCCTCGCCCGCCTCTACGCCGGCCAGAACCCGCCGCAGTACGACGAGGCCGAGCGCGTGCTGCGCGAGGCGGCGACCGACCCGTCGCTGGGCCTGACCAAGGACCCGGACGTGGCGTCGGCGCAGGCGGAGGTCTTCGCCGCCGGGGGCAAGTCGGCCGACGCCGTGGCGGCGGCGCGGCGGGCGGTGGCGCTGGTGCCGGGCAACCCGACCTACTTCTCGGCCCTGCTGAACGTGCTGCTGAACACCGGCCAGAACCGGGCCGTGCTGGACGAGACGGCCAAGATCGACCCCAAGAACGGCCTGCCGTGGTGGGCGTCGGCGGCGCGTGGGGCGGCGCAGGCGAAGCTGAAGAACTCCGCCGCCGCCCGCGAGGAGTTCGCCGCGGCGGTCAAGACGGCCAAGGGGCAGAACGACGTCAACGCCGTCGGCCGCGTCGTGCAGGCGGCGGCCGGCAGCATCGGGCCCGACGCGGCGGTCGCGCTGGTGTCGGACCTGGTGGAGGCCGACCCGCAGTGGAAGCTCCGGGCGGCGCAGGTGTACCAGACGGCCGGCGACTCGGACAAGGCCGCCGACCTCGCCGACGAGGTGGTCGAGGCCAAGGGCGTGGACCCGCAGGTGCGCGACAGCGCGCTGCTCACCCTCGGGTCGATCGACCTGACGAGCGTGCCACCGCGGCTGGACCGGGCGATCAAATCATTCCGCGAGGTGGTGAAGCACCGGCCGAACGATTTGTCGCTGCTGAACAATCTGGCCGACGCGCTGGCGACGCCCGGCCCGTTCAGCGACCCGAAGGAGGCGCTGATTTACAGCCAGAAGGCCTACGACCTGGTGCGCGGCTCGGACGCGCCGCTGGCGTCGGTGCTGGACACGCAGGGGTGGGTGCTGGTGCTGAACGGGCAGGTGGCCGACGGGCTGGACCTGATCCGCCAGGCGTCCGACCGCCAGCCGGAGGCGGCGATCTTCTACCACCTCGGCGAGGCGTACCTGCGGAACAAGCAGCCGCGGGAGGCGGTCGACGCGCTGCGGCGGGCGGCCGACGCCCAGCAGAAGGCGGTGGCCGCCGGCGCGCCGGAAGATGAAGCCCTTCGGCAGCGGATTCAGACGTCGACGGAAAATGCCCGCAACGCCCAGGCCCGGCCGGGGTGAATCGGGTAGAGTGATTTCGTAGGGCTTGAAGGAAACCAAACTTCGGGCCCGGACGGACCGAAGGACGGATCGAAGGACGGACCGAGACGGATTCAGGAGCGAGAGAGACCCATGACCACCCTCCCCCAAACCTCCCCGCAGCAGTCGCGGCTGGCCCGCCCCCGCATGAACGGCGTGCCCGCCCACGCCGGCCCGCCCGGCCCCGGCGGCTCGCCCCTCTCCGGCGGCGGTGCCCCCGGCCAAGGGATGAACGTCGGCGACATCGTCCGCGTGCTGCGGACCAACCTGTGGCTCATCGCCCTGTGCCTGCTCGTGTTCGGCACCTGCGGCTACTTCCTCAACCGCTACCTCGCCAAGAACCACCCGAAGTTCACCGCCAGCGGGCTGGTGCAGGTCAAGCCGCAAAAGATCTTCGACGCCCTGGGAACGCTCAGTGCCATGCAGGACGAGAGCAACCCGATGACCATGGAGCTCGCCGGCCAGGCCCGCCGGATGATGGACGACTCGCTCTGGACCAAGGTTCTGACCAACCCGGCGGCGGAGATCCGCAAAACCGACTGGTTCCAAAGCTTCGGCCTGAAGAACGAGATCACCGGCAGAACCGAGCCGGACATCGCCGCCGCAAAGCGTGACTTGACCGACAACTTCCAGGTGCTGCCCTACAGCGGGTCGAACCTGATCCAGGTGCTGATGACCACTCGGGTGCCGGGCGACGCGCGGGTCATCGTGCAGGACATCGTCGACCAGCACCTGAAGGAGCAGCAGACCAAGGGCGTCAACGAGACCTACGACAAGAGCGCGCAACTGACGAACAAGCGCGACCAGCTCCGGGCCAAGGTGCAGGACTTGACCCGCAGCATCTCCAGCCGGCGGTCGAAGCTGGGCGACGAGGGGGCGAAGACGGGCTTCGGCAGCCGGACGATCAAGGAGCAGGAGGTCTCCCAGCTCGTGAAGGACAGGGCGCAAGTGGAGCTGGCGCACGACTCGATGAAGAAGCAGTCGGACGACCTGCAGCAGCAGGTGGCCCAGGGCCTGACGCCGCCGGCCGCCGAGGAGGCCGCCGAGGCCGACCCGCGCGTGCAGAACTACCGCTCGAAGCTGGACGACTTCGACCAGAGCGCCGAGGTGATGAGCAAGGACTACGGGCCGGACCACGTCATCATGCTCAGCCTCGCCCGCCAGCGGGCGGCGATGCAGACCAAGCTCGACGAGCGGATGGCGGAGGTCAAGCTCACCGCCACCGACCGCCTGCTCGCCTCGGCCAAGAGCAACGAGGAGGCGACCAAGGCCCGGCTCGACAAGCTCAACGAGCAGCTCGCCGACGCCAACGCCGCCCTCAACACGCTGACCGAGGAGCTGGCGAAAATGCTGATCGCCCAGGCCGACCTCGACCAGCAGCGGGCGCTGCTGAACAAGATCGAGGAGAGCCTGAGCACGATCGACTCGTCGCGCAACCGCAACCAGAACCTCGCCGACGTCTCGTGGGCCAGCACGCCCACCACGCCCGACTCGCGGAGCTTCCCCAAGCTCCAGACGACGATGGCCGCGGCGCTGTTCCTGGGCCTGGCGCTCAGCCTCGGCATCGCCTTCCTCCGCGAGCTGACCGACACCAGCGTCCGCAGCCCCCGCGACATCGCCCGCGTCGGGCAGATGAACCTGCTGGGGATGATCCCCCACGAGGACGACGACCCGCAGGCGGCGGGCGTGCCGATGACCCAGGTCATCGCGCGGGCGCCGACCAGCATCATCGCCGAGCAGTTCCGCCAGGTCCGCACGCGGCTGCAGCAGGCGGCGAACCTCGACACCGTCCGCACCATCCTCATCACCAGCCCCAGCCCCGGCGACGGCAAGACGGTGGCGGCGTGCAACCTCGCAGAGGGCCTCGCCCTCAACGGCCGCCGCATCCTGCTGGTCGACGCCAACTTCCGCAAACCCGCCGTCCACACGGCCTTCAAGCTGCCCAACGATGAGGGCGGCCTCGCGTCGGTGCTCCGCAGCGTCGGCAACTTCGAGACCGCCGTCCAGGCCACCGACGTGCCCAACCTCGACGTGCTCGTCAGCGGCCCCAAGCCCAGCAACCCGACCGAGCTGCTCGAGAGCCAACTCTTCCACGAGTTCGTCGACCGCGCCCTCGAGGAGTACGACCACGTCATCTTCGACAGCGGCCCGATGCTGTTCGTCAGCGAGACCGTCGCGCTCGCCCCGCGCGTCGACGGCGTGATCACCGTCGTCCGCGCCCGCGCCAACAGCCGCGGCCTGCTCGGGCGGCTCCGCGACTCGCTCAAGCAGCTCAAGGCCGACCACCTCGGCGTCGTCCTTAACGCCGTCCGGGCGCAGGTGGGCGGGTACTACAACCGCAACATCAAAACCTACTACGCCTACCAGGACGAGGCCGGGCGGTAGCCGCCGCTCTGGGCCGCTCGCGGCTTCGCAAAGAAACACCGAAGGGTTCGTTGTCTTTTTGCGAAGCCGCGAGCAGCCGCGGGCGCATACGATCTTGCCGATGACCGCCCTCCCCGCAAGCCCCTTCCTCCCGCTCCTCGCGCGGGAGAACGATGCTCGGGAACGCCGGGCCCCCACCCCCTCCGGCGGCCCGCCGCCCGCTGATGACGGCGGCTCCGACGACTTCGACGGCGACGAGCCGGACGGCGGCTCGGGTGATGGCTCCGGCGACGGCTCGCCCGTCCGCTGGGTCACGGTCGCCACGTTCTTCAACCCGACCCAGGCCCACCTCGCGCGGCTCCGCCTGGAGGCGGCGGGCATCGACTGCGTGATCCTCGACGAGCACATGGCGAGCCACGTCTTCGCCCTCGCCGTCGGCGGGATCAAGCTGCAGGTGCCCGACGTGCTGGCGGCCGAGGCGCACGGCGTGCTGGCGATGACGCCCGAGCGGGTGGAGGACGAGGAGGAGGGGGAGGAACCCACTTCTGAAGCCGAGGGCGTGGTCGGCACCCCCAATCACTGTCCGACTTGCGGAAGCGAAGACCTGCGGGTGCCCAAGGGGTTTGACCGATTGGTTCCCGTGGCGGTGCTGCTGACGCCGCTGCTGTTTCTGGGCGCGAGCGGCGTGGCGGTCTACCTGCTCGCCCTCATCGGCTGCGCGGTCCTCTTCGCCGGCGACCGCACCTACCGCTGCCGGCGGTGCGGGCACGCGTGGGACGCCGCCTAGAGTTCCATGAACCTCATCGCCCTCAAAATGCTCACCGGCGACCGCGGGAAGTACCTCGGCATCGTCGTCGGCCTCACCTTCGCCTCGCTGCTCATCACCCAGCAGCTCGGCATCTTCCTCGGCCTGATGAGCCGCACCTTCGGCTTCATCGGCGACACCGGCTACCCCGACGTCTGGGTCATGGACCCCAAGGTCCAGTTCGTCGACGACGTCAAGCCCCTGCAGGACACCCAACTCCTCCGCGTCCGCGGCGTACCGGGCGTCGCGTGGGCGGTGCCGCTCTACAAGGGGCTGCTCAAGGCCCGTCTCGACAACGGCAACTTCCAACAGTGCAACGTCGTCGGCCTGGATGATGCGACCCTCATCGGCGGCCCGCCGAAAATGCTCAAGGGCCGGCTTGAGGATCTGCGGCAGAGTCAGGCGGTGATCGTCGACGCCGTGGGGGCGCGCGAAAAACTCGGCAAAACGCTGCCCGACGGCTCGAAGGTGCCGCTGAAGATCGGCGACACGCTGGAGCTGAACGATCACCGCGCCGTCGTCGTCGGCATCTGCCAAGTCACGCGGACGTTCCAGAGCCAGCCGGTGGTCTACACGACCTATCAGCGGGCCACCAGCTTCGCGCCGAAGGAGCGGAAGCTGCTGTCGTTCATCCTCGCCGGCGCCCGGCCCGGCATCACGCCGGTTGAACTGACGGAGCGCATCAAAAGCGACACCAACATGGCCGCCTACACGCAGCAGGGGTTCAAGGATCTGACCCTTTGGTACTTCATGCGCGAGACGGGCATCCCGATCAACTTCGGCATCAGCGTGGTGCTCGGCTTCATCGTCGGCACCGCCATCGCGGGGCAGACGCTCTACAACTTCACCCTCGAAAACGCCAAGCAGTTCGCGGCCCTCAAGGCGATGGGCACCGGCAACTGGGTGCTGCTGCGGATGGTGCTGCTGCAGGCGGCGCTGGTCGGCGTGATCGGCTACGGCCTGGGCGTGGGGGCGGCGGCGCTGTTCGGCTACGCCACCAGCGGCGGGGCGCTGGCGTTCTACCTGCCGTGGCAACTGCTGGTCTTCGCCGCCGCGTCGGTCACGATCATCTGCGCGATCGCCTCGCTCATCAGCCTGCGCACCGTGCTGACGCTGGAGCCGGGAATCGTGTTCAAGGGGTGAACGCCCTTGACTCGGATAACAGCGTTCACTAAAGTACCTTCGTTCGGCCGATGGAGGTGCTTATGGGCGTCAGTGAACGGCGGGAGCGCGAGCGGCTGGACCTCCGCGGGAAGATCGTCGACGCGGCGCGCGACCTCTTTGCCGCCGAGGGGTACGAGTCGGTGTCGATGCGGCGGATCGCCGACGCCATCGAGTACTCGCCGACGGCGATCTACAACCACTTCAAGGACAAGGCCGAGTTGTTCCGCGAGATCTGCGCCCACGACTTCGGCGCGCTGGCCGTGGCGATGCGGAAGCTGGCGGCCGAGCCCGACCCGGTGCAGCGCGTCCGGCGGATCGGCCGGGAATACATCGACTTCGCGGTGAGCCACCCCGGCCACTACCGGCTGATGTTCATGACGCCGGGCCTGCACGACGTGCCGCAAACCGAATCGGAAATGACCGAGTGCGGCCGGGGCAACCCGGACGAGGATGCCTATGCCTTCCTGCAACGCGCCGTGGCGGAGGTGGCGGCGGCGGGCCGGTTGCGGGCGCAGTACGCGGGCGACGCGGAGCTGGCGACGCAAACCTTGTGGGCGGGCGTCCACGGCGTGGCGTCGCTGCAGATCGCCAAGCACGACGACCCCTGGGTCGACATGCGGCCGCTGAAAAGGCGCGCCGCGGCGATGTGCGACGTCCTGATCGACGGGATGATGATCGGGGAAGCGGTTCCTTTGCGAACCCGCAAGCGGCGGCGGCCGGCGGGCGTCAAGGGGCCGATGCGCGGGTGACTTGCGGAGCGCGGCATGAACCTCATCGCCCTCAAAATGCTCGTCGGCGACCGGCTGAAGTACGTCGCGCTCATCGCGGGCGTCACGTTCGCGGCGCTGCTCATCACGCAGCAGGCGTCGATCTTCACCGGCTACACGCTGCGCACCGGCGCGTGGATCCGGGACACCTCCGGGGCCGATTTGTGGGTGATGGATCCGCAGGTGCAGTTCAGCGACGACATCAAGCCGATGATCGACACCGCGCTGCAGCGGGTTCGCGGCGTGGCGGGGGTGGCGTGGGCGGTGCCGCTCTACAAGGACTACTTCAACTGCCGGCTGCCCGACGGGTCGTCGCTGCAGACGCGGGTGATCGGTCTGGACGATGCCACGCTGGCCGGGGGGCCGCCGGAGGTGATTGAGGGGTCGCTGGAGGGCTTGCGGCGGGACAAGGCGATCCTGGTCAACGCCGCCGATTTGCGACCCGGCGGGCCGCTGTCGATGAAGCTGCGCGGCGGGGCGGCGCTGAAGGTCGGCGACCGGGTGGACCTCAACGACCACGAGGCCGTGATCGTCGGCACCTACCGCAAGACCGAGGAGTTTTTCTGGGAGCCGGTGATCTACACCACCTACTCGCGCGCCCTGACGATGGCGCCGCCGAAGCGGAAGCAGTTGATGTACGTCATGGTGAAGGCCGCCGCCGGCGTGTCGCCCGCAACGGTGGCGGCGAACATCACGCGCGAGACGGGGCTGGCGGCGCGGACGAATGACGAGTTCGAGTGGCTTACGGCCGCCTACGTGCTGGACAAGACCGGCATCCTCATCAACTTCGGCATCACCATCGCCCTGGGCTTTTTGATCGGCCTGCTGGCGGCGGGGCAGACGTTCTACACCTTCGTGCTCGACAATCTGCGGCACTTCGGCGCGCTCAAGGCGATGGGCGCGAGCAACTTCACCGTCATTAAAATGCTGCTGGTGCAGGTCATCACTGTCGCGGCGCTCGGCTACGGCCTGGGCGTCGGCGGGGCGGCCGTCACGGGCATCTTCTTCGCCAAGGGCGGGCTGGCGTTCCAGATGCCGTGGCAGATCCCCGCCCTCGGGGCCGTCAGCGTGCTGCTGGTCTGCCTCGGGGCGGGGCTGCTGAGCATCGTTCGGGTGCTGCGGCTGGAGCCGGCGGTGGTTTTCAAGGGTTAGTCAGTGGTCAGTGGTCCGTTGTCAGTTGCAGCGGTAAAGGGTGCCTTGTTGATGTTCGGAGACTTTGCAATGACTACGACGCTCCCAGCAGCCAAAGCAACGGACAACGGACCACTGACCAACCCGCCGTCTCGTGCCGGGGCGTGACAAAATCGTACAAGGCCGGCAGCACCGTCGTGCGTGCGCTGCGGGGCATCGACCTCGACGTGCTGCCGGGCGAGCTGCTGATGCTCGTCGGCCCCAGCGGGTGCGGGAAGACGACGCTGATTTCCGTCATTGCCGGCATCCTCGACCGCGATGAGGGCGAGTGCAGCATCTTCGGCAAAGACTTTGATCAAATGTCCGGCGGCAGGCGGACGGCGTTCCGCGGGCGCAACATCGGGTTCGTCTTCCAGCAGTTCAACCTGCTGCCGACGCTGACGGCGGCGGAGAACGTCTCGGTGCCGCTGCTGATCCTCAAGCACAAACGCCGCGACGCGATGGACGCCGCCCGCGCCGCGCTCGAGCGCGTCGGCCTCGGCGACCGCGCCGGCTCGCTCCCCAAGCAACTCTCCGGCGGCCAGCAGCAGCGCGTCGCCATCGCCCGCGCCCTCGTCCACCGCCCGAAATTGATCGTCTGCGACGAGCCGACCAGCGCCCTCGACCACACGACCGGCCAGACGGTGATGGAGCTGCTGCGCGAGGTCGCGCTGGCCGACGGGCGCTCGCTGGTGATCGTCACGCACGACGCCCGCATCTTCGAGTACGCCGACCGCATGGCGACGATGGACGACGGGCGGATCGTGTCCGTTTCCGACAAATCCGGCGCGCGGCCGCTCGCCGCCACTCACTGAGGCACGCACCATGTTCGGCAAAATCATCCTCCCGCTCCTCGCCCTCCTCGGCGTCGGCTTCGCCATTTACACGGTCAAGGCCGGCAGCGCGGTGGAGACGCCCGCGCAGCCGGTGGCGCAGCCGGCGCGGGGGCCGTTCGACGCCTACATCGCGGGGGCGGGCATCGTCGAGGCGAGTACGGAGAATCGCGCCGTCGGCACGCTCGTGCCCGGCGTGGTGCAGGAGCAGTTCGCCAAAGTCGGCGACACGGTGAGGGCCGGCCAGCCGCTGTTCCGCATCGACGACCGCGAGCTGGCCGCGCAGGTGGCGGTGCTGAAGTCGGCGGCGGCGGCGCAGGAGAGCCGGCTGGCGCAACTCAAGGCGGAGCCGCGGCCGGAGGACATTCCGCCCGCCGAGGCCGCCGTCGAGCAGGCGCAGGCGGTGCTGAAGGACAAGCAGGAGGACCTCGACCAATACGCCGGCATCCGCAGCAGCGGGGCGATCAGCCAGGTGGAGCTGCGCACCCGCCGCTCGGCCGTCGCGGTTGCCAAGGCGCAGCTCGACGCGGCGCAGGCGGACTTGGCGAAACTAAAGGCCGGCGCGTGGAAGCCGGCGATCGACGTGCAGCGGGCGCAGGTCGACGCCGCCGAGTCGCAGGTGAAGCAGGCGGAGGTGAACCTCTCGCGCCTGACCGTCAGCGCGCCGGTCGACGGCATGGTGCTGCAAGTGAACGTCCGCAAGGGCGAGTACGCCGGCGTCGGCCCGCTCGCCGTGCCGCTGATGCTCGTCGGCAACGTCAAGATGCTGCACGTCCGCGTGGACGTGGATGAAAACGACGCCTGGAAGCTCAAGCCCGGTGCGCCGGCCAAGGCATTCCTGCGCGGCAACGCCGACCTGAGCGTGCCGCTGAACTTCGTCCGCGTCGAGCCCTACGTCGTGCCGAAGCGCAGTTTGACCGGCGACAGTGCCGAGCGCGTCGACACCCGCGTGCTGCAGGTGATCTACAGTTTCGACGCCAAGTCCCTGCCCGTTTACGTCGGCCAGCAGATGGACGTCTTCATCGAGGTGCCGGCGGAGAAACCGACGACCGCGCCCGCGAAATAACTGGCACTCCGGCACCCATTCGCTATCCTGCCGGGCATGACCGCCCTCCGGCAATTCGTCCGCACCTCCCTCCTCGGCGGCGTCGTGGTGCTGCTGCCGGTGGCGATCCTGCTGATCGTCTTCCTCTGGGTCTTCAACAAAATCCGCGCCCTCATCCAGCCGCTGACGAACCAGGTGGTCGCCCACTCGGGCTGGAACGAATATCTCGCCGGCCTCATCGTGGTGCTGCTCATCATCGCCGCGTGCTTCTTCGTCGGCGCCCTCGTGCGGACGGCGGTCGGCAAGTGGTTCCACGACCGCATCGAGCGCCACGTCCTGAAGATGGCGCCCGGCTACAACCTCGTCAAAGAGACCGTGCTGCAATTCTTCGGCGACCGCCCCAGCCCCTTCTCCTCGGTCGCCCTCGTCAAAATCTTCCCCGGCGAAACGCTGGTGACGGCCTTCGTGACCGACCGCCACGCCAACGGCTGGTTCACCGTCTTCGTCCCCACCGGCCCGAACCCGACCAGCGGCAATATTTACCATGTGCCGAACGACGCGGTCCACCACCTGACCGTGCCGGTGGAGGACGTGATGCGCGCCGTGATCTCCTGCGGCGCGGGCTCGGGCCGGCAGATCGAAACGCTCGAGGCGCTGCGCCGCGATGCTGAACCGCCCGCCGCGGTGGAGGCGGGGTGATTCGGCCGATTTTGCCGGACGTGACGCCCGCGCCCCCACTTGCTACACTGGCGCGCCACGGGATTCGGCACGGGTCGATCCCAACCCCCGGAGGCCGCTTCCGCCATGAAAATCCAACTCGTCGCCATCGACAAAAAAGACGACCTGATCAAGCTCGCCACCGCCGGGAACATCACCAGCGACGCGGTCGACTCGGGCACCAACCCCCTCGAGCCCCTCCTCGGCGTCGATTGGGCCACCAACCGCGTGCTGCTCGACATGGCCGACACCGGCTACATCGACTCCAGCGCCATCGGCTGGCTGATCGGCACCCACAAGGCGTTCAAGCAGAAGGGAGGCTCGATCGTCCTCCACTCCCTGCAGCCCAGCGTCAAGCAGGTGCTCGACCTCCTGAAGGTCGGCCGCGTCGTGCCGATGGTCGACGACGAGGCCGCCGCCCGCGAAGTGGCGATCGGAGGTGCCGCGTGAGCCTGACCAACCCCTTCACCCGCACCAAGAGCGTCGACCTCGAGAAACTGCCCGAGAAGTCGGCCCCCACCCCCATCGGCCCGCCCAACGCCAATGGCATGATCGACGTCAGCGGCCAGTCGCCCGAGGACTCCAGCCGCCACCTCATCGAGCACGCCGTCGCGCTGGGCGCGAGCGACATCTTCGTCGCCACCAATGAGGACAACGTCGCGGTGCAGGTGCGGCACCTCGGCATCGTCCAGCCGATTGCCGTGATGACCCGCGAGCAGGGCCGCCGCGTCGTCGCCTACATGCTGACCAACAGCGGCATGGCGATCGACGAGCGCCGCCGCCCCCAGGACGGCCGGTGGATCTACCAGGGCCGCGCCGAGGAATCGCCGGTCGAGGGCGCCCCCGTCGACACCGTCGACATCCGCATCAACCTCATCCCCACCATGTACGGCGAGGACGTGGCGATGCGCCTGCTCACCCGCGGCCGCGAGCTCTACCACCTCGACAAGCTCGGCATGGTCAAGGACCAGCAGCAGCACTTCGGGCAGATGATCCACAGCCCCAGCGGCCTGATCCTCGTCACCGGCCCCACCGGCAGCGGCAAGACCGCCACCCTCTACAGCGCCCTCCTCGAGCTCAACGACGGCGAGCGCAAGATCAACACCATCGAGGACCCCATCGAGTACTCGGTGGAAGGCCTCCGCCAGAGCCAGGTCAACCCCCAGATCGACCTGAACTTCGCCGAGCTGCTCCGCAGCGTGCTGCGGCAGTCGCCGGACGTGATCATGATCGGCGAGATCCGCGACGCCGAGACCGCCCGCACCGCCGCCCACGCCGCCAACAGCGGCGTGCTCGTCCTGGCGACCCTGCACTCCCCCAGCGCCGCCGGCGCGATCCAGTCGATGCGGGCCTACGGCGTCAAGCCCCACTTCCTCGCCACCAGCCTCCGCGGCATCGTCAGCCAGCGCCTGGTCCGCACGCTCGACCCCGCCACCCGCGTGGAGTTCGACCTGGTCGACGCCCCGCACACCTTCGACGAGATCAAGCCGCTGCTCAAGCCCGGCGAGGGGACCAAACTCTACATGCCCGGCAAGGGCCGCGCGGGGGGCTATTCCGGCCGGACTGGCGTGTTCGAGGTCCTGCCCGTGACCCGCCCGATCCGCGACCTGATCGCCGCCGACGCCCCGACCGCCGCGATCCGCCAGAAGGCGGTCGAGGAGCGCGTCCTCAGCTTCCGGCAGGCCGCCCTGCTGAAGGTCGCCCAGGGCCAGACGACCACCGAGGAGGTCTTCCGCGTCATCCCCACCGAGCAGTTGGAGGAGGAGGAGGAAGAGTTGAACACGCCGGCCGCCGCCCAGGCGGTGGAGGCGGGGGAGTAACCGTAGCACGGGCGTCCCGCCCGGATTCTTCTTAAGCTCCACGCGGTCCAAGCGCAGAAATCCGGGCGGGACGCCCGTGCCACAGGACGAGTCAAACGAGCGATTCGGCGATCCGCGCGTGACTCGCGGCGCGCCACGGCGGGGCGGTGCCGGCCGCGACGTCCGGGAAATAGTCGATCAAATCATCTGCCCCGACCTCCCACAGGCCGAAGACTTTCACGCCCGGCGTGTCGACCACCGCGCCGCGGCGGTCGCCGGGAAAGTCCAGCAGAAAGCGGCGGGCGCCGGTGGTCGTGTGCATCCCCTTCTCGCTCGACTCACTGACGGCCCCGACGCGCAAATCGAGCGACGGCTGGATCGAGCGGATCAGGCTGCTCTTGCCGACGCCGCTGTGACCGGCGAGGACCGTGGTCCGGCCGGCGAGGGCGTCGCGCAGGTCGTCCAAGCCGAGGCCCGCCTCGGCGCTGGTCCGCAGCGTGCGGGTGCCGAGCGAGGCGTAATAATCCAGCACCGCCGACGGCGACCATTTCCGCTCCGCCGCCGGCAGCGGTTCCCCCTCGGCGACCGACTTCAGCGACCGCATCAACTCCTCCAGCGTGTCGCGGTCGTCCTCGGGTTCTGCCGGTTCCGGCAGGTCGGCCTCCGCCAAGTCGACCTTGTTCAGGCAGATCACCGGCTCCAGCCCGCCCGACCGCGCCGCGATCATCATCCGGTCGACCAGCCCCCACTTCGGCCGCGGGTGCGACTGGGCGACCACGATCAGCATCGCGTCCGCGTTCGCCACCACCGGGTGCTGCTCGCGCTCGTTGAAACTGTCGGTGCGCGTCAGCACGGTGCGGCGGGGGAGGATTTCCTCAATCACCGCCTCGGGCATCATCCGACCTGCCACGTCCGTCTCGGTGCCGACGGCGGCGAGGTAGCGGACGGAGTCACCGACGACCAACTGCGTCGCACTGGTCCGCGCCAGCGTCTTGCGGACGGTGCAGAGAAACGGGATGAGGTCCGGCGGCGGCCCCTCGACCTCGACGTACAAGCTGTAAACCTGCACCACGCGACCAACTGGCAACTCGGCGAAGCGGTCCTGCCCGGCGCGGAGGGTGGCGGTGCGGGCGGTTTTGTTGGCCTGGCGGTGCTTGGAGCGCTTGCCGAACTTTTCGCGGCCGTCGGGGTCGTCGGTGCCGAACGCGCCGTCGCGGTAGTGGCGGGTGAGGTCGGCCTGATCTCGGGGCTTGCGGCGGCGTGGCATCGACCCGCCATCATGCCCGCTCCCACCCGCTTCGGATAGGTCGGACAAGTTTTGACCGTTCGCCCGCGTCCCTCTACGCTGCGGGCATGGCCCACCCGCTGCCGCTGTTCGACGCGACGGAGAAGAAGGAAAAGTGCGGCTTGTTCGGCGTCTGGGGCACCCCCCAGGCGTCGCACTTGACGTACCAGGGCCTCTTCGCCCAGCAGCACCGCGGGCAGGAGTCCGCCGGCATCGCCGTCAGCAACGGCACCGACCTCCACGGCCACGCGGCGATGGGATTGGTCAGCCAAGTCTTTTCCCCCCGCCGGTTGAAGGAAGACTTGGCCGGCCCCGCCGCGATTGGGCACGTCCGCTACAGCACCACCGGCAGCAGCGAGTTGTGCAACGCCCAGCCGCTGCTGCAGCGGTATCATTTGGGCCCGATCGCGCTGGCGCACAACGGCAACCTCATCAACGCCGGCAAGTTGCGCGACGCCTACGCCGAGGGCGGGCACATCTTCCAGAGCAGCACGGACACGGAGGTGATCGTCCACCTGCTGGCCGACCCGGAGCACCTGAAACGGCCCGACCCGCTCCCCTACGTCCTGCGGCGGCTGCAGGGGGCGTTCAGCCTGCTGTTCCTCTTCCCCGACCGTCTCGAAGCGGCGAGAGACCCGTGGGGCGTCCGCCCGCTGTCGATCGGTAAGCTGCCGGTGGAGAACCGGGTGAACGTCTGCGACTCGCCGGACGCGCCGCGCGAGGAGTTTGTCTGGTGCGTGGCGAGCGAGACGTGCGCGTTCGACGTGATCGGCGCGGAGTATGTGCGGGACGTGGAGCCGGGGGAGATCATTCGGATTGACGATCACGGACTGAGGAGCCGGCGGTTCGAGGCGCCGGAGAATCCGGGGGCGCGGTGCGTGTTTGAGTTCGTTTACTTCGCCAATCCTGCGAGTCGATTGTTCGCGGGAGTCGGCAGTCAGCAGTCACCAGTCGCCAGTGAGGAATCCTCTGCCCCTGAAGACCGGCGACTGAAGACTGGAGACTTCCATCCCGGGCGTAATGTCCACCTGGCGCGCGAGCGGATGGGCAGAAAACTCGCGGACGAATCCACCCCGCCCGGCGGGGCGGACTGCGTGATGCCGATGCCCGACAGCGGGCGGAGCGCGGCACTGGGGTTCGCCAAGCAGTCGGGGCTGCCGTTCGAGGAGGGGATCGTGCCCAACCGCTTCGTCGGCCGCACGTTCATCCTGCCCGACCAGAAGAGCCGCAACACTGCCGTGAACCTCAAACTCAACATCATCGGGGAGATCGTCGACGGCAAGCGCATCGTGGTGGTCGACGACTCCATCGTCCGCGGCACCACCACGCGGTCGAAAATGCGCGCCCTGCGGCGGGCGGGGGCGCGCGAAATCCACCTCCGCGTCAGTTGCCCGCCGATCCGCCACCCGTGCCACTACGGCATTGACTTCGCCACGGTCGAAGAGCTCATTGCCACCGGGCGGACGGTCGAGGAGATTCGGGCGTTTCTGGAGATCGACTCCCTCGCCTACCTGTCGATGCAGGGCGTGATCGCCGCGACGGGGTTGCCCGAGTCCGACTGCTGCACGGCGTGCTGGAGCGGGGTTTATAAGATTCCGATCGACGCGCCGCAGGGGAAGTACAGCTTCGAGCGGTCGCAGCTCAGCATGTTCGACCCGACGCCTTGAGAGCCTGCGGTTTCGGAAGCGGGGCGCTTTAACGGCCGGCGGATCGGCCCGATGATGGGTTTATGCCGACCGATCCGTTGCCGCGCCGCCGGGTTCTGCTGATCGACGACTCGCGGCCGATTCACCGCCTGGCGGAGGTGTGGCTGGGGCCGGAGAACGTCGAACTGACCTTCGCCGCGACCGCCGAGGCGGGCATCGCGGCCGCGCGGGAGGGTCGGCCGGACCTGATTCTGCTCGACGTGGACCTGCCGGACGGAAGCGGGTTCGACCTCTGCCGCCGCCTGAGGGCCGAGCCCGAATTGATGGCCGCCCCGATTGTCCTGCTCACTGGCGCGACCACGGCGGCCGAGAGGATTCGGGGGCTGGACCTTGGGGCGGTCGATTACATCACAAAACCGTTCGACCCGGCCGAGTTCCGCGCCCGCGTCCGGGCGGCGCTGCGGACCAAGCACCTGACGGACCTCCTGGCAACCAAAGCCCAGATCGACGGCCTGACCGGCCTGAGGAACCGACGGTATCTCGACGAGCAACTCGCCGTCGCCCGCGCCACGCTCCGCCGCACGGGCCGGCCGTTCGGGCTGCTGCTGATCGACCTCGACCACTTCAAGGCCGTCAACGACGCGCACGGCCACCCGTTCGGCGACGAGGTGCTCCGCCGCGTCGCCGGCGCGATCGCCGCCGCCTGCCGCGAGGAGGACGTGGTGTGCCGGTACGGCGGCGACGAGTTTGCGGTGCTGACCCCCGGCGTGGGCCTGCCCGGCGTCGCCCGCCTCGGCCAGCGCATCGCCGACGCCGTGGCCGCCCTGTGCTGCGCCAGCCGCTCCGCCACCGTCCGCGTGACCGCCAGCCTCGGCGCCGCCGATGCCCCGTCCGACGAGGCCGCCGCTTCGATTGTGGAGCGCGCCGGCACCGCCCTCGACGCCGCCAAACGTAACGGCCGCAACCGGGTCGAGCGCGCGACCGAGGAGCCGCCGACGGAGCGTCTGGTGGCGTGAGATCCGTACTGTATAATGCTCCGTAAAGGAGCCACCATGACCAAAGAGGCCTTCGAGAAAAGCCTCCGCTCGTTCCAGAAGCGGAAACCGTTCAAGCCCTTCATGATCGAGCTGACGAGCGGCAGCACCTTGCAGATCTACCACCCCGAAGCCGTCGCCACCTACGCCGGCGCGGCGGTCCACCTGTCGCCGGATCGGGATTACACGATGTTCGACGCGGACAGTGTTGCAAAGGTGATGGACGTGCCGAAGGCGGCGAAGGCACGGTGATCAGATCGCATCAATCTGGCTCGCCAGATTCTTGAACGTCGTCGTCTTATTATCAAATGTCAGCTTCACCGTCCCCGTCGGGCCGTTGCGCTGCTTGGCGATGATGACCTCGGCGATGTTGTCCGGCTCGAAATCCGGGTCGCTCATGCGGTAGTAATCCTCGCGGTGCAGCAGCAGGATCACGTCGGCGTCCTGCTCGATGCTGCCGCTCTCGCGGAGGTCGCTCATGCGCGGGCGGTGGCCGTCGCGGGTCTCGCTGCTGCGGTTGAGCTGGCTCAGGCAGATGACGGGGACGTTCAATTCGCGCGCCAGGGCCTTGATGCCGCGGGAGATTTCGCTGATCTGCTGCTGGCGGCTCTCGGGGCCGGGGTTGTCCATGAGCTGCATGTAGTCGATCATGATGAGCTGCACGTCGTGCTGCAACTTCAGCCGCCGGGCCTTGGCGCGGAGGTCCAAAATCGTCAGCCCCGGGGAGTCGTCGACCCAGATGGGGAACTTCGCCAGCTCGTTCACCATCATCGCCAGTTGCTGGTATTCATTGCTCGACAGCATCCCCTTGCGGACCCGCTGGGCGTCCACCTGCGCCCGGCTGCACATGAGGCGCTGGGCGAGCTGCTGCTTGCTCATCTCGAGGGAAAAAACCGCACAGGGCACCTGCCGGGCCGCGACGTGTTCGACGATGTTCATCGCAATGGCCGTTTTCCCCATGCTCGGCCGCGCGGCGATGATGATCATCTCGCCGCTCTGCATGCCGTTGAGCATGTCGTCAAGGTCGTGGAAGTCCGTCTCCACGCCGCGGCGGCCGTTGTCCTCCAGCATTTCGTAGACTTCCATCGCCACGTCGCCCAGCGCGCTCATGGTGCCGCCGACCTTTTTCTGGGCGATGTCGAAGATTTTCTTCTCCGCCCGGTCGAGCACCAGCTCGGCATCCTCCTGCGGGGCGTAGGCGTCCTGCAGCACCTCGTTGCTGGCGCGGATGAGCTGCCGCAGCAGGCCCTTCTCGCGGACGATGCCGGCGTAGTGCCCGCCGTGCGCCGCCGAGGGCACGCTGCCGAGCACTTGCGCCAGGTAGGCGGTGCCGCCAATTTCGTCGAGCAACTGCCGCTTGGCGAGTTCCTCGCGCAGGATCACCGCGTCCATCGGGCGGTTCTGGTCGTACAGCTTCCGCATGATGTCGAAAATGATCTGGTGGTCGGCAAGGTAAAAACTGTCGCGGTCGACCTTCTGGACGATGTCGCCAGCGATTTCCTTGTCGAGCATCATGCTCGCCAACACGCACATCTCCGCCTCGATGGAGTGGGGCGGCAGGCGGTCGAACTCGGCGGCGTAAACGGAGTCGATCATTTCGGTCATGGGCGGCACCTCGGGACGTGGGTGAACAATAACCTAACGGTGGCGGCGAACGCAAGGGCCAAGTCGCGCGGCCCCTTGGAAGGTTATCGGCCCAGCCTACGGCGCAACGAAAGCGGCCGGGCGAAAGGCTCGCCCGACCGTCAGGTTGTTCACAGAAGAGAGTCGGCAGTCAGCAGTCGGCAGTTAAGAAACTGACGACTGACGACTGGCGACTTAGACTGCCGCCGGCTCCGGCGGGGCGGCGGCGGCGCGTTCGGCCTCGAGCTCGGCCTGGCGCTTCTGGTAGGCGTCGATCGCCTCCTTGCTCTCCGCGTCGGGCGCGACGTAGACCTTGATCATCGTGTTCAGGTCGTCGGCGAAGCTCACCTCCACCTCGTACTTCTCGATCCGGTCGAGTTTCCCCGGCAGGTTGATGTCGGTCGGCTCGACCGTGAAGCCCTGCTCCGACAAGCCGTGGCTGATGTCGCTGGCGGTGACGCTGCCGAACAGGTGGCCCTGCTCGTTGGCGCGGCGCTGCAGCGTGACCTCGACGCCGCCGAGCTTGGCGAGCAGGGCGGCCTGGCGGTCGCGCTGCTCCTTTTCGAGCCGCTCGATCTCCTTGCGCTTCTCCTCGATCTTCGCCACGTTGCCGGCGGTGGGGATGATGCCCAAGTGCTCGGGCACGAGGAAGTTGCGGGCGTAGCTGGCGCCGACGGTGACGACGTCGCCGACGCGGCCGACGTTCTTGACGGTCTCGCTCAGCAGGAGCTTGGTGGTGCGGGGCTGCTTCTTGGTCTTCTTGGGCATGTTAATTGGTCCTTGGTCCGTTGTCCTTGGTCGTTGTAAGGATCAGAACGGAATGTCATCTTCGTCGAAGTGCTGCTCGTCGCCGTAGGGGGCTTCCTCGGGGGGCTGCTCTTGCTTGGGTTCGGGGCGTTTGGGGCCGCGCGAGGCGGGCTGGCGGGCGTTGGAACTTGCGGGGCCGTCGTCGTCCATCTTGTAGCCCCCGCCGGACTTGCCGTAGCCGCCGGTGTTGGATTGGCCGCGGTCGCCTCCGCCATTTCCGCCGCCGCCACCGCCGGGGGCATCGTCGCGGCCTCCGAGGAACTGGAAGTTGTCGACGACGACCGTGTGCTTGCTCCGCTTCCCGCCGCCCTGCTTGTCTTCCCAACTGTCGAACTTCAGCCGGCCCTCGACGAGGATCGGCCGGCCCTTCTGCATGTACTGGTTGATGACCTCACCGGCCTTGCCAAAGCACGTGCATTCGATGAAGCAGACTTCGTCCCGTTGCTCGCCCGAGGCGGTCTTGTACTTGTGGTTGATCGCCATGCCGAACTCGCAGATGGCGGTTTGGCTCGGCAGGAACTTCAACTGCGGGTCTCGGGTGAGGTTCCCGACGAGCACGACTCGGTTGTAACTAGCCATGTTGAAGTCTCCTGAGAGGGCGGATCGACGGCTTTGCAAGATCGCTCGGCAGCCCCCGCCGTGGCGGGCGGTTTTCGGACGATCTTACCGCGGGCGAGGGCCGGCGTCGAAATCTTCAGGCGTTGGACGTCTCGGCGTCCGCATTCTCGCGTCGCGGCCGGGCGGGCCGATCCCCGCGGTCGCCACGATCCCCGCCCCGGTCGCCACCGCGATCGCCCCGGTCGCCACCGCGGTCGTCGCCGAAGGCGGGGCGGTCGCCGAACGCAGGGCGCTCCTGGCGCGGCTCGGGCACCTGCGGCTCGACGGCGGCCATCTCCTCCTGGCTCAGGTGGCCGGCGTCCGTGATCAGCACCCGCAGCAGCGTGTCGCTGAGGTTCACGTCGCGGTTGATCAAGGCGTTGGTCGTGTTCGGGGCGGTGTAGTAGCACAGGACGTACAGCCCGCGCTTCTGCTTCTCGATCTCGTAGGTGAGCTTCCGCTCGTCCCACTTCTTGCACACCAGGATCGACCCGCCGTGGCGCTCGACGAGTTGGCGGATCGTGTCGACCGAGCCGTCCACGTCGGCGTCGGCGGCGGTGCCGAACAGGAACATGGCTTCGTACTGCTTGTCGGGCTTGGACATCGTCGGGGTCTTTCGGCTTCGCGGAAGCGGGGGTGATTGGCCCGCCGCTGCCGGCCACGCGGGCCGGCGAAGGGAGGGGTGGCGGAACGTCCGTCACCCGCACGGGGAGGGGAGTTTAGGCCGGTGGGTCGGCCGGAGCGAGTCGGCCCACTCACTGATCTTTCACGTTGAACCGGTTCATCGCCCGGTCGATGCCGTCGGCGGCCCAACTCAGGCAGGCGTCGGCGGCGCGGGGCAGGTCGAGCTCGGCCTCCTGCTCCGGCGTGAACTGGCCCAGCACCCAGTCGCGGCCGGCGACCCGCGGCGGCGGGGGGTCGATGCCGATCCGCAGCCGCGGGTAGGCTGGGGTGCCCAGGGCGCGGGTGATGTCTTTCAACCCGTTGTGGCCGCCGTCTGACCCCTCTTTGCGAAGCCGCAGGCGGCCGG
Source organism: Tepidisphaeraceae bacterium (assembly GCA_965260985.1). GTDB lineage: Bacteria > Planctomycetota > Phycisphaerae > Tepidisphaerales > Tepidisphaeraceae > CBDHCE01. The sequence continues at coordinate 20,986 of CBDHCE010000016.1, forward strand.
TCGGCAGGGCGAGGTCATCCAGGACGATCAGCACGTCCGCCGGCACCAACTTATAAAACGCCATCGCGGCCTGAACGGACCGGCCCGACAGGTTCATGAACGTGATCGGCTTCAGCAGCGTCAACTTGTCGCCCCCGAACGGCCCGTCGAGCAGTAGCCCCTCAAACTTCGACCTCGCGAGCCGGTTGAAGGCCTCGCCCCCCGCCCACCCGAGGCGGTCGGCCAGGGCGTCGAGCACCATGAACCCGACGTTGTGCCGGGTCCGGTCGTACTGCGCGCCGGGGTTGCCTAGGCCGGTGATGAGCTTCATCGGGTGCGTGGTGCGTGGTTCGTGGTGCGTGAGAAAATGACCTCACGCACCACGCATCACGCGCCACTCCTCACTTCTCCTCGGCCTCCTCCTCGCCGTCCACCTTGGCGCCGATGACTTCCGGCTCGGCCGAGGTCGGCTCCACGTCCTCCTCGATCTCCTGCACGATGCTGACGCTGGCGATGACAATGTCCGGCTCCTGCTGGGCGATCACGCCCTCGGGCAGCTTCAGGTCGCCGACGGTGAAGGTGTCATCCACGTCCAGCGGGGTGACGTCGACGATCACCGACTCGGGGATCTGCGTCACCAAGCACTCGACCTCGATCTCGGTCAGCACCTGCGTCAGCACGCCGTCCTTCTCCTCGCCGACGGGGGTGCCCTTGATCTCGATCGGCACCACGACGTTCACGCGCTCGTCGAGGCTGACTCGGGTGAGGTCAATGTGGATGATCTCCTTGCCGAGGTGGTCGAACTGCACGTCCTTCAGAAGCACGTTCTGGTTCGTGCCGCCGAAGGTGAGCTCGAAGAGGTGGGTGCCGTCGTTGATGTGGGTGACGGTCTCCTTCATCGGCAGGCTGACCGGCACGACCGCCTCCTTGTGGCCGTAGATGACGGCGGGCACCCGGCCGGCGGCGCGGAGGCGGCGGGCGGTGCGGGTGCCGGTGGTCTCGCGCAGGTCGGCGGTCAATTTGATCGTTTCGTGGGCCATGTCTGTTCGTCCTTTGTCATTGGTCCCTCGTCATTTGTGTCGGACTGCGGTGCCCTTCTTGCAAAGGACAAAGGACCAGTGACGAAGGACATGGTTTACTTACTTTTCATCCTGCCCGACTTCGGGAACAGGGCGCTGACGCTCTGATTGTGGTGAATCCGGCTGATCGCCTCGCCGATGAGTTCTGCGACGCTCAGCACGACCAGGCGATCTTTGATCGCGTCGGCCCGGTCGCCGATGGGGATGCTGTCGGTCACGGCCAATTTGGTGAATGGGCACGCCGCCAGCCGCTCCATCGCCGGCGGCGCGAATACGCCGTGGCTTGCACTGATGTAAATGTCGCCCGCGCCGTGCTCGCGCAGAATGTGGCACGCCTCGGTCACGGTGCCGGCTGTGGTGATCATGTCATCGTTCATGAACACCGTCTTGCCCGCCACGTCGCCGATCACGTGCTTGGCCTCGATCTGGCTGCCGCTCTTGCGGCGCTTGTCGACGATGCCGATCTCGCCGCCGAGCATGTTGGCGTACACCTGAATCCGCTTCACGTTGCCGACGTCGGGGCTGACGAAAATCCAGTTGTCCCGCCCCAACTCCTCGAACCACTTGGCGAACACCGGGCCGGCGTTCAGGTGATCGACCGGAATGTCGAAAAATCCCTGCACCTGCGCCGCGTGCAGGTCGACCGCCACCACCCGGTCGGCCCCGCTGCGCTCCAGCAGGTTCGCGCACAATTTCGCTGTGATCGGCACGCGCCCCTCGTCCTTGCGGTCCTGCCGGGCGTAGCCGAAGTAGGGAATGACCGCCGTCACGCGCTCGGCACTGGCGCGGCGCAGCGTGTCGATCCAGATATACAGTTCCATCCAGTGCGCGTTCACCGGGTGGCACGTCGGCTGGACGACATAGCAATCGCGGCCACGCACGTCCTCATTGCTTTTGACAATGAGCTCTCCGTCGGGAAATAGTTCCGTCCCGCCGCGGCCGAGGGGAATGTCGAGGTAATTGCAGATCTTCCGCGCCAGTTCCGGGTTGGCCCGGCCGGTGAAGACTTTTAATTTGTCGCCGTCCTCGTGCTGCATGACACCCTCCCGCTAGCGTTGGAACGGACCCTTGAAGCCTTCGACCACCGACCCGTCCGGCACCACCGAGTCGGCCGGAACGTGGGCGAACGGGCCGACTTTGCAATTCGCCCCAATCTTCGCCCGCCGGCCGACGAAGGTGAACGGCAAAACCGTCGTGTCGCGCCCCGCCGTCGCGCCGGACTCGATGTAAACCGACGGCCCGACCGTCGCGCCCGCCGCCCGCCACGCCGACTGGATCCGCCCCTGCATCACCGCCTCGGCCTCGGCCAACTGCCCCCGCGTGTTCGGCGCGATGATGTCCTCGGCCGCCACCGCCTGCACCGCCGTCACCCGCTTCCCCCCGCGCCGCAGGATGCCGAACAAATCGGTTAAGTAGAACTCCCCCTTGGCGTTATCGTTCGTGAGCTTCCCCAGCGCGTCGATCAGGTCGGTCGGCCGGCAGCAGTAGAGGCTCGGGAAGACTTCGCGGATCGCCGCCTGCTCGGCCGTGGCGTCGGCCTGCTCGACGATGTCCAGAAAATGGCCCGCCGCGTCCCGCACGATCCGGCCGTAGCCGAACGGACTTTCGAGCACCGCCGTCCCCATCGTCGCCGCCGCGCCCGACTCGCGGTGGGCGGCGCGAATCCGCCCCAGCACCTCCGGCCGGATCAGCGGCAGGTCGCCGGTCAAGATCATCACATCCCCGGCCGCTTCCTTCAGGTGCGGCACGCACACCTGCACCGCGTGGCCGGTGCCCAACTGCTCGACCTGCTCCACGAACGTGATCCGCCCGTCGCCGGCGAAGGACGCCATGATCTCGGCCTTACCGTGCCCGACGACCACCAGAATCCGCCCCGCCCCGGCCGCGTAGCACGCCTCTAAAATGTGCCCCAGCATCGGCTTGCCACACACCTCGTGCAGCGGCTTGGGCCGATCGCTGACCATCCGCGTCGATTTCCCGGCGGCGAGGATAATGGCGGTTAGCTGCATAAGGATGAAGGCGGAGGGATGAGGGATGAACAAAGGACTTCTTCATCCCTCATCCCTCCGCCTTCATCCTTATTCGAAAGCTACCCCGCATGGATTCGAACCATGACAAGCAGTACCAAAAACTGCTGTGCTACCATTACACCACGGGGTATCATACTCTTGCCGACGGCGAGAGGCGAGGCGTCAACTGGCGGGCGGAACCGCCGCGGACGCTCCGGGGAGGCACTTCAATCGTCTACCCTTCCGGCACCCGCCGGACCTCTCGACGACTCGCGTGATGGTAGAGCGGCCCGACCCCTTGTCAAATCCGCCGGCGTGGTATGATGTGCCGGACCGGACGCGCCCGACTCGGAGCCCCCATGAAACGACTGATGCCCGCCCTGCTGACCGCCGCCGCCCTGGGGTTTGCCTCGTGCAATGCCGCCGAACGCCCGGCCGACGCCCCCGCCGGCCCGCGGACCCCCCGCACCCCGCCCGCCGCCTCCCCCACGCCCGCCGCCCGGCCGGGCATGGGCAACCCCGACGCCGTCCGGCCGACCTCCCCCACCCCGGGGCCGGGGCCGACCGATGAGCCGGGCCTGATCCGCCCGAGCCTTTTCCCCCAGCCCCGGCCGTCGAACCCCTACGTCCAACTGGTCGCCGAGCGAACCGCCCGCCCCGCGCCGGGGCCGATGATCCCCAGCAACGCCCAGTTCACCCTCCTCTGCCGCAGCTTCACCGGGCCGAACCACGTCGCCCAGGCGTCGGCCGTAAAGGGGGCGCTGCTGCAGTCGACCAACCTGCCCGGCTGGTACCTCGTCCACCAGCCCGAGCGGAGCGAGCTTTACTACGGCTACTACGCCGCCGTGGAAGACCCGAACAACCCCGCCGAAACCCGCCGCGCCCAGGCCGACCGCCAGGCCGTGCAGGCGATGGACGACGGTGCCGGCGGCAAGCCCTTCGGCAAGGCCGTCTTCGTCCCGCTCGACACGCCCGACCCGTCCGCCCCGCAGCAGTGGAACCTCGTCAACGCCCGCGGCGCGTACACGCTGGAGATCGCCTCCTACACCGGCGCCGGCCGCAAGGAGGCGGCGGTCGAGAGCGTCAAGCAGGCCCGCGAGACCGGCGTCGACGCCTACTACTACCACGGCGACGCGGTGAGCAGCGTCTGCATCGGCACCTTCCCCGCCTCGGCCGTGCAGGGGGCGGTCAACGGCGGCGACACCGGCCCGGTGGCCTACGGCCGGAGAAACATGCCCGGCGCGAACGATGCCGCCAGCATGGACCCCGACACCGCCCTGGTCGTCTCCTCCACGCCCCTGCCCGACAATTTCCGCGACGCCAAGGACGCCGACGGCCGGCCGGTGAAGGTCGTCCAGCCGCACATCACCTACTCCGCCGCGCTGCTGGCCCTCAAGCGGCAGTACCCCCAGCACTTCATCAACGGCGACGCCGAGGGCGTGAAGCAGACCGACCCCAACACCCGCCGCGAGGTGCTGGTGCCGAAGGAGTCGATGGTCGTGCGAATCCCCGAGGGCCAGGCCAGCCTGCTCGCCGGCGGGGCGGGGGGGGCGACGGCTCAACCCGGCAATCAACCCGCCGCCCGCGCCGCCATCTCAACGCCGCGGGACGCCCCGAACCTTCTCGACCCCAACGCCCGCAGCCACCAGGGCGGCCGGCTGCGGTCGATCCGCGACTAAAGCTTAATCACTCGAAACAAGCCGGCGTCTGAGCCGAAGGCGAAGACCCGGGTTCTTCGCCGCTCGCGGCTTCGCAAAGAAATCGAGATCGACGAAACTTCCGCGCCAAAGAACCCGGCTCTTCGCCTTCGGCTCAGACGCCGGCTTGTTCCGTGCTGTTCGAGTATTTCCTCAACCGCGACCGCCCGATGGACCTCCTCATCGCCACCCGCAACCTCGGCAAAGTGCGGGAGTTCGCCGACCTGTTCACGACCTTCAACATCCGCTCGCTCGAAGACTTCCCCGCCACCGAAGACGTCGACGAAACCGGCCTCACCTTCCTCCAAAACGCCTGCCTCAAGGCCTCCAGCTACGCCCGCCAGACCGGCCTCCACGCCCTCGCCGACGACAGCGGACTGGAGGTCGACGCCCTCGGCGGCGCGCCCGGCGTCTACTCCGCCCGCTTCGCCGCGATGCACGGCGAGGGGGCGGGCGACGCGGCTAACAACGCCTTGCTCGTCAAGCAGTTGCGGGACGTGCCGGACGGCGAACGGACCGCCCGCTTCCGCTGCGTGCTCGCCCTGGCCGACCCCGACGGCCGCATCCTGCTGACGGCGGCGGGGCGGGTGGAGGGGTCGATCCTCCGCGCCCCGCGCGGCGGCGGGGGGTTCGGCTACGACCCGCTGTTCCTGATCGACTCGTTGGGCAAAACCACCGGCGAGCTCCCGCCGGCCGAGAAGCACCGCGTCAGCCACCGCGGCGTCGCGTCCCGCCGGATGGTCGAGCTGTTGGACCGCCACGGCCCACGGTGACAACATTGACAACCCGCCGCGCCCTGCAATCATCGCGGCATGAGCCGAATCCTTGTCGCGGTCAGCAGCCCCTACGCCTCGAAGCGCCTGGTCGACACCGTGGCCGACATGGCGAAGCGGCTGGGGGCGGAGGTGTTGGTCGTCCACGTCAGCCGCCCCAGCGGCGGGCAGATGAAGGAGCAGGAGCAGGCCGCCGGCGAGGAGGCCGTCCGCGCCCTCTCCAGCCAAATCGCCCGCCGCGGCGTGACCGTGCAAACCCTGCTGATGTTCAGCGACGACATCGCCCGCGCCATCCACAACACCGCCGCCGAGCGCCAGGCGACGATGATCGTGCTGGGGCTGACGGGCAAGAACATGTTCGCCCGCTTACTTGCGGGAAACGTGCCGGTGGAACTAATCAAAGAAACTAAAGTGCCGGTGATGCTGCTACCGCCGGACTGGTCGAAGCCGATCTAACGTGGAACGGGCGTCCCGCCCGGATTTCATTTCTTAAAGGCAAAGAAATCCGGGCGGGACGCCCGTTCCACGTCATTCAAGATAGGTGTACCCCTCCAACCCGTTCTCGTAAAACTTCAACAGAACCCGGCTCTCGTCCAGACTGATCTTCTGCTCCCGCAGCGCCCGCTCCACCAGCTTTCGCATGCTCCGCTGCAACTCATCTGCCGAGAACTGCACATACTGCAACACCTCCCGCACGGTGTCGCCCTCGATCACTTCATCCACTGAATAAGTCCCGTCATCATCGACGGTAACGTGAACGGCATTCGTATCGCCCAGAAGATTATGCAGATCGCCGAGAATCTCCTGATACGCCCCGACCAGAAACGCCCCCAGACAGTAGTCCTGATTCTCATATGGGTGCAACTCCAGCACCGTCTTCACGTCCCGCTTGTCGATAAACCGATCAATCTTCCCGTCGCTGTCACAAGTAATGTCCGCCAGAATCCCCCGGCACGTCGGCCGCTCGTTCAGGCGGTGGATCGGCATCACGGGGAACAACTGGTCAATCGCCCAACTGTCCGGCATCGACTGGAACAGCGAGAAATTGCAGAAGTACGTGTCGCTCAACGTCGATTCCAGCGTCTCGAACTCCTCCGGCACCTCCTCCATCTTCCGCACAAACCCGAGAATCTTCGAGCACGTTCCGTAATACAGCCGCTCCGCCAGACTGCGGTCCTGCAATGAGCAATACCCGAGCGTGAACAGGTTTAACGTGTCCTCCTTAAACCGCTCCGCATCGTGGTAATACTCGCTCAAGTTCGTCGGCTTCACGTCACAATACGTCTCGAACAGATTGACCACCGGCTGCGGCATCTCCGCCCGCTGCGCCGCCGTCAACTCCGTCGGCAGGTTGAACCGCGCGAAGCCGCTCCACCCGATCACGTTAAACACCAGCACCGAGTGGTACGCCACCATCGCCCGCCCGCTCTCGCTGATGATCGTCGGGTGCTCCACCCCCGCCTCGTCGCACACCTGCTTGACGTAGAACACCACGTCGTTCGCGTACTCCTGCAAACTGTAGTTGATCGACGACTCGAAGTTCGTCTTGCTGCCGTCGTAATCCACTCCCAGCCCGCCGCCCACGTCGATGTATTTCAGCCCCGCCCCCAGACGCTGCAACTCCGTGTAGACGCGGGACAACTCGACAATCGCCCCCTTGATATTATTGATGTTGTTGATCTGGCTGCCCAGGTGGAAGTGGACCATCGCCAGACAATCCCCCATCCCCTCGCCGCGCAGGTATTCCAACGCTTCAAGCACCTCGCTGACGAACAAACCGAACTTCGACCGCACCCCGCCCGACTGCTCCCACCGCCCCGCCCCCGCGCTCGCCAGTTTGATCCGCACCCCGATCTTCGGCCGCACCCCGTGCCGCTTGGCGTGCTTCACCAGCAGTTCCAACTCCGAAAACTTCTCCACCACCGGAATCACCGTCCGCCCCATCTTCGCCGCCAGGATCACCGCCTCGATGAACTCATCATCCTTGAACCCGTTGCACACGATCGGCGTGTCGTCGTCATCCACGATCGCCATCACCGCCAGCAACTCCGGCTTGCTCCCCGCCTCCAGCCCGAAGCCGAACGCCTTGCCGAACGTGTGGATCTCCTCCACCACGTGCCGCTGCTGGTTCACCTTGATCGGGTAAACGCACCGGTACCGCCCCCTGTAATCGTTTTCCGCAATGGCATTCTGAAACGCCCCCGCCAGCTTCGCCATGCGGTCCTGCAGGATGTCGGTGAAGCGCAGCAGCATCGGCAGCGCGATGTCGCGCCCGCGCAGCTCGTCCACCAGTTGATACAGATCAATCGCCGGCCCGTCCGGCCCCTTCGGCGACACCCCGACGTGCCCCGCGTCGTTCACCGAAAAATACCCCTGACCCCACCCCTCCACCCCGTACAGCGCCGCCGACTCCGCCGCGCTCCACGACTCGGCCTCCCCGTTCGTCGGGCTGCTGATCCCGCGCTCGGGCTGCCCCACGCGGTCGCGGGCGGACGGAATCACGGGGGCATCGGCGGCTCGGTGCATCGGGCTCCTTCGTCAAACGGGGAGCCGCATCATACGCCGGTTTTCACCGCACGCGGGCACCGGAAAATGACGAATGACCAAACCAGAATGACCAAGGAATGCCCAAACCCCAACGCCCAAAGGTCTGCACCCTTGGTCATTGGAACTTGGTCATTCCCTGGTCATTCGGGCTTGGTCATTCGTCATTCACACTTAAGCCGCCACCCGCACCGCCTGCCCGCCGGGCAGGTTCGTGCTGACGGCATCCGCCATCGGCCCGTTCTCGCCGCGGGGGTTGGCATACGCCGCCGATAGCCAGACGGTCGCCCCCGCCGGGGTGTTGAGTGGGAAGACCACGTCGGTCGTGCCGCGGGTCCAAAACCCCGACCACGCCCAGTCCGCCGGCGACGTCGGCACGGTCGGCCCGACGGCGTAGAAGACGTTCGCCCCCGCCGTCCCCGCCGGCCGCCGCCGCGCCCCGTCGGGGTTCACGATCTTCAGCCGCACCGTGTGCCGCACCGCCTGCACCAGCTCGATCCCCGGCGCCTCGGTCGGCGTCGCCACCGGCGTGCGCGTCCGGTCCGGCACCGTGATCCGCAGCTCCCGCCGCTTCGGGTCGGTCATCAGCGGCCACGCCTGGAGCTCGCGCACCAAACTGCGGGTCGAGCTGACGAGCGTCTTCCGCGCCGCCTCGGCCAGCGCGAGGTTCCCCGCCGTCCGCGTCGCCTCCGCCGCCGCGAGCTGCCGGGCGATCATCCACCGGTCCCGCGTCACGACATACTCCGCCACCCGCTCGGCCGTCGTGCCGAACCCGGCGGGGTCCGCCCCGAGCTTGGCGGCGAGGTTGCCGGTGAAGTCGATGAGTTTGATCGCAGTTCCGTAAAAGCCTTCCATCGCGGCCTCCCATAAAAGGAGATAAGAAACGACGGACCCCCGCCCGCCGGTGCCGACCGGTGCCACCCGGCCCGTCGTCGCCACCGCCCCCAGCATCGGCCCACGCCACCCCCAGCCCGCCGATTTTCAGGAATCCGCCGCAGCACCGATAAGAACCGCCCCCGCAACCCCACCACTGACCCCCCGCACCCACTTATCGGCCCCCATCGCCCCCCGACCCGCCGCCCCGAGCGATCCGCCCGACCCTCCGAGCGGCCGATTCGGACCTCCAAGCCCCCGTCTCGGAACTCCGAGGCGCCGTCTCGGAACTCCGAGGCGCCGTTTCGGGACGCCGAGGAGCCGTCTCGGGACGCCGAGGAGCCGTCTCGGGACGCCGAGGGGCCGACTTGGAACTCCGAGGAGCGGGTGCCACAGGTTGGGTACGCCCAACCCGTGTCTTGGCCCACCGATCGACGCCCGGCACGGGTTGGGCGTACCCAACCCGTGGCACCCAAGACGGGGCACCCGGCGTGCGAGGGAGCTGGAAAAGTAGAATGTCCCCTTTTCCTCCTCCCCCTTTTCCTCCTCTTTTCCTCCTTTTCCTCCCCCGGACGCTTCTCACGGACGGCGGACCCGTTCCAAGACGGCCGCCCCCCCGTGGCATGGGCGTCCCGCCCATGAACCGTCCCAAGGGCGTCCCGCCCTTGTTTTGACTCCGATCTACTGATGAGACAGCGCGGGGCACCCGGCTGACTTGTGCGCATTCGATTCATCCTGACCGAAGAAAAGCTTGACGGCCTCCAAAAATCTGGTATCACGTCATTGCACGTCGCGCACAACATCCTGTCATACCGCGATGGCGGGAGCCGTCTTGCTCCTTCTCATCACCTGCGCACCAACTCGGAGTGGAAGATGAACCGCCCCCCCTCGATGATTCGCCGCCTCAGTTCGGTGCTGCGCCCGGCACCGACGAAACGCCTCCGCCCGCTCTCATGGCGGCACCTGCTCTTCACCACCACGGTGGTGATCGGGACGTTCCTCGCGCCCGCCGCCAGGGCGGAACCCGGCGATGTCACCTTCGGCACGACGTTCAGCTTCCGCCGCGAGACCGGCGACGGCGGGTTCAAGAAGCTGACGTTCGTCAACGTCTCGGGCGCGGTCGAGGACGACCTGCTCGGTCCCGTCCCGGTGACGATCAACAGCCTCCGCTCCGACACCTCCAACCTGCTGTGGAATGACCCCACCTCGTGGGGTTCAACGTTACAACTTGCCAACGCCTTCAGCGCGGGCGAGTCGATCTTCGACGTGGAGAGCGGCCTCACGACGATCAACCCGATCAAGGTCGTCACCAGCAGCATCAAGTTGGCGGACCTGTTCGCCAACCTCGGTCCCACCGAACGTTCTATCTCGCTCGAGCAACCGATCACCGGCGGCCCCGCCGAGATATTGAACGCCGCCCAAACCTTCGGCGTCAAACTCTCCTTCAAGCTGAAGACCCCCATCCGCTGGGACGTGACCATCGACCGCAACGCGACGATGTTCATGACGCAGGACAACGTCACGCTACACGAGCTGAACGTCAGCACGGGGTCGACGCTGTACGGCAACCCGACGATGCTGGTGAAGGGCGACCTGAACAACTCAGGCACAGTATACGATTTGGCTGGCAAGGTGGGCGGAGACTTTAACAACTATGGCACTGCCCGCGTAAGTAGTGGTTATCTCTCCTTGTACGCTGAGTCGACACAAAACAGCGGCACTTTGGAAATTAGCACTGGCGGAACTTTCAATCCGACGGGCGATTTCACTAATCACGGCGATTTGAAATGGTCCGGCGGATCAATTTACTTTGCAGGTTTAAGGAGCTTCGCAAATGCTGGGAATATGATTCTCAGTGGTTCAGAAGTGAAGAACGTAGCCACATTTCAAGGTAAATCGCTGCTGAACACGGGAAAAATCTTCCAATCAGGAGGACCACTTCTACTGTACAAGGGTACGATAATCGACAACAAAGGCGGATATGAACTCTCCGCAAACTCCTCGCTGATGAGATTCGACAGCGGCACCGATCCCGTTTTTATCAATAGCGGAACATTCCTTAAATCGGGTAATGGCACTTCTAGCGTTGGCGCCAACTTTAACAACACCGGCATTGTCGAGGTCACCAAAGGGACACTGTCTTTCCAAAATGGATTCACCCAGACCTCCGGTGGAACCCTACTGAATGGCGGAAATTTAGCCTTTGGTCCCACACCGAATTTCAAGGGAGGTCTGCTCAGCGGCACGGGGACTGTCTCCGGCAATTTGCTAAACGAAGGCGCAACCGTCAGCCCCGGCCACTCGCCCGGACAAATCGACATCACCGGTGATTACACCCAACTCTCCGCTGGGACGCTCTATATCGAATTGGCCGGGGGCGGTGTCGGCGAGTTTGACGTGCTCAACGTGGGCGGGCGCGTCACGCTCGGCGGCACGCTGGAAATCGCACTGCTCAACGGCTTCCGCCCGACGCTGGGGGAGACGTACGACATCCTCACCTACAGCTCGCTCGTCGGGCAATTCGACGCGATCCACCTGATCGGCGGGCCGGACGACGTCTTCGTGCCGTTGTACGGCCCGTCGGGCCTGACGCTGGTGACGGCGGCGGTGCCGGTCATCGTGCCGGAACCGACGGGACTTGCGCTTTTCGGCGTCCTCGGCGTTGGCCTGCTCGCGCGGCGTCGAAGGCGGGCCGGGTGATGACTTTTCCAAGAACCGGAAGGCACGGGCTCTCTGTAAGAGAATACGAGACCATTCACGATTACAAGAGAAGGAGTCGGCGATGGAATACAAGGTGCGAATTCTGACCGTCCAGACGGCGAAGCACGAGAATCCGGAGAAAGTGCTGGAACGACTCATCAACGACGAGTGCGCCGGCGGTTGGGTGCTGGACCAAGTGTTCAGCATCGCCGTCCAGGAGAAGCCCGGCTGCCTCGGTAATTTGCTCGGTGCGGGGGCGACTCAGACTACTCAGCAGTTCGTCGCGTTTCGACGTTCGTTGCAGAATGAGTAGCTGCCGGATGCTTGGTTCAAAGCGTATTAACGCTTTAACTGTGGCCCGGAATCTTCCTTAGCAAGCAACGTTTCGATGGTATGCAGGTCTAATGGAGACCTGCGGGTCGGCGATCCCATCTTCCTGAACCACCTCGTCTCCCACTCGAATACTTCTGCGCCCACGAGAAGATTTACATCCCGCTCAATGCGAATATTGCGTTCGCGAAGCTGGGTCAAATCTTGGATAATCAGAAACCCTAATCCTAACGCCGCCACGACAAAAACAACGACTGCAAGCCACCACCGAACGTCGATCTGTGCACTGACCAGCCACAACAAAACGGCTGCCGCGCCCACTATCAGCTGATACATATTGTTCGTCCGCTCAATCGCTTCTGTTCGTAGACTTGTCCATTCCGTGAGTAGAGTTTGGAGCAGCATGCTTCGCCCCTCGCCCAGTAGGCAGTTCGACAGTCCCGTTTCACCCTGCATAGCAGCATTTGATTGGGTGTGCTCTGTCATAGCATCCTTGATCAATGTACTTTCCCTCCTTCTACGGTCGGTTGTCATCAGGTGCGAAAGAGGGACACTCTGAAGATCAACCCTCACTCTACGGCCAGTTCCCCGCCCCCGCAAGCTCGGCCCGCAGCTTCGGCCGCCGGCGGCCTGTGACGGCCACGATCAGGCCCCCGCCCCGTTCGCGGACGCATCCGCCGACGCCAGCAGGCGGCGGGCCTTGACCTTGGCGAGGGCGATCAGGTCCATCGCGTCGATCAGTCCGGCGTATTCCTGCCGCTCGGTGGGGTCGAGTTGGCCTTCGCCGGCCTTTTCGCGCAGCACCTCCAGCCGGCTCAGGACGTGCGGCGGCAGGGCGTGGGCGACCATCCGGCTGGCCGACTCGGGGGTGAGTAGGTCGTCGAACACCGGGACGAGCAAAACGTCGGGCGTGATGGTCGCGGCGGACATACCACAAGTATAGCGGCGGGGGCCGGGCCGATGCTACCCTGCCGGGTCGCACCGACCTACGGCCACTCCCCCGTCTCGACGAGTTCGATTCGCAGGTCCAGGCGCGACGCTTCATTCATGTCCAGCAGGACGGCGGTCGCGCGACCCTCCGGGGTGATGCCCAGAACTTCGCCGCCGACGGGGGTGAAGTGGTCGGTCCAGACCATCTGGCGCGGGTTGAAAAGCAAGGTTACGGCTTCGCTGCGTGGGTCGATGGCGGTCAGGTTCGTGCCCTTGTGCAGGTTGCAGAGGTGGCAGGCGAGGGCGAGGTTTTCGGCTTCGTCGCCGCCGCCGTGTTGACGGGCGCGGACGTGCTCGGTGTGGAGCGGGTACTGGGATGCGGAGGCGGGCAGGCGGCAGTATTCGCACCGGTCGCCGGCGCGGCGGACCACGAGCCGGCGCGTCTCGGCGCGGACGGCCACGACTATTCGGCCCCGCCGGGTGCCGTGCCGGATGAACCGTCCAGATGCGCCAGCAGGCGGCGCGCCTTGAGTTGGAACAGGGTGACGAGGTCCAGCGCGTGGATGAGGCCCGCATACTCGCGGCGCTCCTCGGGCGTCAGGTCGCCCTCGCCGGCCTTTTCGGCCAGCGCCTCGAGCCGGCGGCCGACCGACGCGGGGGGGCGGTAGGCGACCAATCGCTCGGCCGACTCGGGGGTGAGCAAGTCGGCGAACATCGGGTCAAGCACGAGGTCAGACATTGCCGGGGCGGCCATGACTAGATTGTAAGCGGGGGGCGATTCGGTCGCTACCCCGCCGGTTGCTGTTGGGTGAGGCAGTGGATCGCGCCCAGGCCCCAGATCAGCTCGGTGCAGTCGATGCCGATCACGGCGCGGCCGGGGAGGCGGGCGCGGAGGGTGTCCAGGGCGTGCGACTCGCTGGCGGGGTGGCGGTAGGTCGGCACGAGCAGGGCGCCGTTGACGAAGTAGAAGTTCGCGTAGGTGGCGGGCAGGCGCTGGCCGTCGTGCTCGACGACGCCGGGCATCGGCAGCGTGACGACCTCGAAGGGGCGGCCGTCCTGGTCGCGCAGGGCGCGGCAGCGGCGGAGGTTGTCTTGCAGGATTTCATAGTTCGCGTCGGCGGGATCGTCCTCGACGGTGGTGACGAGGGTGCGGGGGTCGAGGAAGCGGGCGAGGTCGTCGATGTGGCCGTCGGTGTCGTCGCCGGCGATGCCGTCGCCGAGCCAGCAGACGTGGGACTGGCCGTAGTAATCCTTCAGGTATTGCTCGATCTGGGGTTTGGAGAGGTCGGGGTTGCGGTTGGGGTTCAGGAGGCAGCTCTCGGTGGTGAGGACGGTGCCGGCCCCGTTGAAGTCGACCGCGCCGCCCTCCATGACCACGCCGCGGCCGCCCGGGGTTTTGGGTTGGAAGAGGGGGAGGTTCAGGTGGCGGGCGACGTCGACGGGCACGGTGTCGTCCGCGTCGTAGGGGGGGTATTTGCCGCCCCAGGCGTTGAAGCCCCAGTCGATAATAGCGATGAGGGATTGGGCATCAGGCATCAGTGAAGGGTCGGGATTTACACTACTGATGCCCGATGCCTGATGCCTGTCGCCTCTGACCACAAATGCCGGGCCGTGGTCGCGGCACCAGTTTTCGTTCGTGGGGATGTGGAAGAAGCGGACGTTCTCGGTGGGGACGTCGTGCGACTGTAGAACCTCATGCACCGTCCGCTCCCATACTTCGTTGGGCACGTTAATGCAAACCCGCTCGCGCGGGACGATGTGTCGGATGATCTCCGCCAGGACGGGCGGGACGGTTTCATACTTGTCGGGGAAGGAGATGCCCTCGGGCCGGGGCCAGGAGAACCAGGTGGCGGCGTGGGGCTCCCACTCGGCGGGGAAGCGGTAGCCGAGGGCGGCGGGGGTGGGTTTGGCGGGGTCGTTCATGGGCGATAGAATAGGAACGGTATGCCGCTGCTCGACCACTTTCACCCGCCGCTGAGCGTGCTGAGGCACTGGGAGTCATTCCACGCCCGCTGGTCGACCGGCATCGCCGAGAGCTTGAACCGCGGGCTGCTGCCGGACCGCTACTTCGCCGAAGTCCAAGTTCACGCGGGGAGCCGGATCGAGGTTGACATCGGGACGTTCGAGCACGAGTCGGATGGGTTCGGCGGGCCGAACAATGGCGGGCGTGAGGCAACGGGTGGCGGCGTGGCGGTGGCCGAGGCATCATCAGTCGCCCTTTCCGCCCCCGACGGCGAGTTCGACGCGATCATTCCGCCCAGCGTGGAGGTGCGGATTTTCAGCACCGAGGCGGGCCCGACCCTCGTCGCGGCCATCGAACTGGTGAGCCCGGGCAATAAGGACCGCGAGGGGACGCGGGACGCATTCGTCCAGAAGTGCGGTGCCTACTTGCGCTCGGGCGTCGGGGTCGTCATCATCGACATCGTGACGGAGCGGCGGGCGAATCTCAACGCCCGGCTTCTGACTCTGTTGAGCGCCCCGGCATCGCTCCGCCCGCCCTCCTCCTCGCTGGCCGCCTCGACGTACAGGCCGCTCAGGCGCATGCCCGCCGGTCCATTCGACGCGCCGCACGAGGATCGGGTTCAGGTGTGGATGTCGGTGCTGTCGGTCGGGTCCGATTTGCCGGTCGTGCCGCTGCCACTGGACAAAGGCCAGCTTCTGGCGCTGGACCTTCCCACCACGTACGCCGAGGCCTGTGGCGCACTCCGGCTTCCTACCTGATTCGCGCCTGTGCATCCGGCGCGTCGATGAAGCGCTTGGTCATCTCCCCATATGCGTCGATCCGACGGTCACGCAGGAACGGCCAATGCGTGCGGCTGAACTCGACCTTCTCCAGATCGCAAGGCACGATCAGCGTCTGCTCGCGGTCGGCAGTGGCGCGCTCGACGATCTGCCCGTCCGGCGACACGACAAAGGATTGGCCCCAGAACTCGATGCCCTCCGCGCTCACGGGCGTGCCATCGTGGCCCAAAATCACCTCCCGGCCGATGCGGTTGGGGGCCGCGACGTAGCAGCCGTTGGCGACGGCGTGGGAGCGCATCATCACCTCCCAACTGTCGTGCTGCGGGTGGCCGAACTCGGCCTTCTCGCTCGGGTGCCAGCCGATGGCGGTGGGGTAGAACAGGATCTGCGCGCCCTGCATGCAGGTGAGGCGGGCACCCTCGGGAAACCATTGGTCCCAGCAGATCAGCACGCCGATGGTGGCGTGCTTGGTCTTCCAGGCGCGGAAGCCGGTGTCGCCGGGGGTGAAGTAGAACTTCTCGTAGTAAAGCGGGTCGTCGGGGATGTGCATCTTGCGGTAGATGCCGAGAATCGACCCGTCGGCGTCGATGACGGCGGCGGTGTTGTGGTAGAGGCCGGCGGTGCGCTTCTCGAACAGGCTCGCGACGATCACGACGTTCCGCTCCTTCGCCAGCTTGCAGAAGGCGTCGGTGCTGGGGCCGGGGATGGTCTCGGCGAGCTGGAAGAAGCGGTGGTCCTCGGTTTGGCAGAAATACTGGCTGGCGAACAGCTCCTGCGTGCAAAGGATTTTCGCCCCCTTGCCGGCCGCCTCGGTCAGCAGGTGGAGCTGCTTGGCCCGGTTCTCGGCCGGGTCGGGCGAGCAGGCCATTTGGGTGATGCCGATCTGGACGGTGGAGGAATTGCTCATGTCGCCGCTAGTTTAGCGTCAGCAGGAAGCGTTCGACGTTCGACGCCGGGTCGCCGATGCCGCTCTTGTTCTGCTTGTCGATTTCCGCCAGCCGGTCGACCGCCCGCGCCAGTCCGCCGTCGCCGATCTTCTGGACGAATTGCAGCAGGGGCTTGACGTTGTCGGCCGGCCAGATGCGGAGGGTTTTGGCGATGGCGAAGGGGTTGGCGTTCTGGCGGTGCATCGCCAGGGCGCGCTGGGCCTTGTCGAGCCACATCGACAGCCAGGTGACGGCGCGGAACTCGCTGGACGAGTCGAGCCGCGTCAACTGCCGCCACCGCCGCACGGCCGACGCGACGTCGCCGTGGCTGAGCTCGTCGGTCATGTTCCACATCTCCTGCTCGCGCTGGAAGGCGACGGTGGAGGCGATGGCGTCGGGCGTGACGGGCTTGCCCCCTTCAATTTGCAGGGCGAGCTTTGCCAGTTCGTTGTCCAGCCGGCCCAAATCGGCCCCGATCAGGTCCGCCAGCAACTCCGCCGCCTCGGGCGAAACGCGAAGGTCGTGGGCGTCCTTGGCCCGCGCGATCAGCCACCGCGGCAGGCCGCTCACCTTGGGCGGCTCGCACGGCACGATCTCGCCCGCCTTCTGGATCGCCTTGAAAATCCGCTGGCTCTTCGGCAGCGACTTGCACCGCAGGATCAGCGTCGCGTTCCCCTCCGCCGCGTCGGCGATAAAGTCCTCGAGCTTCTCGCGGAAGCGGGTGATGAACTCGTCGGCGTTGCGGACGACCACCGCCTTGGCGCCGCTGAACATCGACATCGACCGCAGCTCGTCGAGCACGTCGGCAAGGTCGGCCGACTCGCCCTCGGCGTCGACGCGCTCGGCGTCGGGCGGGAGCGTCGCCAGCACGCCGCGCAGCGCCTCGGTTTGCAGGAACGGCTCGTCGCCGACCAAGGCATAGACGGGGTGGAGTTTGGACTTTGCCATATTTGGGGGCGCCGCCGGGTTCACGGGCGGGCGACCGTGGAGTATATTGCCCCGGTGGCCGACCCGACAGCGAGCGAGCCCGACGTGCGGGCGACGGCCGCCAAGGCGGCGGAATTGATCCGGCGTCGGACGGTACGCGATGCCGAGGCGCTGGCCGATCACCCCGACGGCCGGGCGGCGGCCGAGCGCCTCGCCGACGCCCTGAAGCGACTGACCGACGCCCTGCACCTACCCCCTCACCCCGACCCGGCGGAGCGACCCGAATGACCCAGCCTTACGACGACCCGATCGAGACTGTTGACCCGATCAAGTCGACCGATTATCCGGTTGATAAGCCGGTATCGGACGAATCCGTGGCCGCGATGCCCGAAGTCATTTCCGACCCGGTTGAACCGGACCCGTCGGCCGACTTGCCAGACGATCTGCCGCCCGCCGCCGACATCGTGGCCCGCGGCAGCAATGACTACCGCGTGCGGCGGTACATCATGGTCGTGCTGCTCCTGGGCTTCGGCGGCTGGTTCGCCTACGACGGCTGGGTGAGGTACCCGGCCGTCAACGCCGAGATCGCCCGACTCGAGCAGGCGCAGCGTGAGGCCGACGCCTCGGGCAACCGCGACCGCTACGTGCAGATCAGCGAGCAGCTCACGAAGCTCGGCAACGCGGGCAAGCCGCTCGGGTTGCTGCTGCAGAAGTTCCTCGCCGTCGCCTGCCCCCTCGCCGCCGTCGGGTTTCTGATCTGGACGCTGCGCAACTCCCGCGGCGAGTACCGCCTGACCACCGACGACGTGCTGCACGCCCCCGGCCACCCGCCGGTGCCGATGGCGTCCATCACCGACATCGACCGCAAGGCGTGGGATCGCAAGGGCATCGCCAACATCGGCTACGACATGGGCCACACGGGCGGCACCATCCGTCTGGACGACTTCGTCTACCAGCGCGTGCCGACGGATCTGATCTTCGAGCGGATCGAACGGGACCGCCGAGCGGTGGCCGAATGATGTTCCGAAGTAGCCGGGAGCGGAAGCCCCGGTCTGTTTCGCGCCTAACCGGTGCGAAGAAGACCGGGGCTTCCGCTCCCGGCTACTTTGGAACACTTCTTTTACTTTCGCGCCGACTTCATCACCTCGATGATGGCCTGGGTCTTGATGACCATTTGCGTTTCGTCGAACAGGTGGAAGCTCTGGACGAGCAGTTCGTTCGCCCGGCACTCGGTGTCGAGCACGCTGAGGGCCGAGCCGTAGTCGCTGCTGGCGGGGGTTTCGGCGGTCATGAGTTCGCGCTTGGCGGCGTAGCCGGAGATTTCGCTGCGGGTGGCGTCGTAGAGGGTGCCGGAGAGCTGCTCCTCCTGGGTCGAGATCATGTAGCGGATGCCGCCGTCGGCGGTCATCTCGTGATATTTTTCGCCGCGGCACGGGACGGTTTCAATGAGGTTTCGGTCGGTGATCGGCTCGGTGGTGTTGACGACGACCTCGGTCAGGTTGGCCGACGGGCTGGTCGGGTCGCCGACGCTGAAGCTGCAGACGTGGCCGCCCTCGACGATCCAGATGACCGCCTCGTAGGCGCGGCGGCTGACGTTGTCGGCCTTGAGGATGGTGAAGAGCTCCGGGTGCAGCGGGCGCTCGTAAAGGGTGAGGGTCAGGCCGCCGGTGCGGCGCTGTTTGGTTTTGTGGCTCATGGCGTCCGTGCGCTTTCTTGGGGTTCGCCGCCCTTGGTACGGAGCAGGGCGGCGGGTAATTTGGGGTTCGTAAATCGCGTCGGCGGCGTCGGTCGGATGGTAGACAGATGGAGCGGGCGGCCGGGGGCAGTGCGGGAGGTCCGGTTGCGGTCCGATCGCACCATTCCCCCGAAGCATGACCGTCCACCGGCGAGGTTGTAAGGTCCCGCCGGGCATCCATTTAGCCGCCCGGCCCGCCGTGGTTGGGGCCTGCCGGGTGGCGTGCGGGGGATTGTAAGCGTGTGACTCTGGGGAAGTAGGGAAATTATCTTGCTCCGAACAATTTTCCCGCATCCGCCCACGCCACGGCCACGATGAGCAGGTCATACGCCGCGTGCGCCCCGGCCGTCACGCCGAAGCCGCGGGCCAGGAAGATCGCCCCGAACCACAGCCCGGCGGCGGTGCGGAAGGCGAAGGTCTGGGCGTTGAACGCCTCGCTGCCGAGGTAGTGGTAGGCCGAGAACAGCACCGCCGACGCCAGCAGCATGATTGCGGTGCCGACTTTCGGGCGGAATTGCAGCAGATCGACCAGCAGGAAGTGCAGCACGGCGAAGCCGATGAGGCGGAAGACCAGTTCCTCGTACACCCCCGCCCCGACGGCCATGACCAGCACCGCGGGCCGGTCGGCGGGGGCCACGCTCGCCTGGGCCGGCAGGTTCAGCGGCAGGTGCATCGCCGCGATCAGGCCCAGCGCGACCAGCGGGGCGGCGAGGAAAAAACTCTCCGCCGCCATCCGCGGCACGAGCGTCGGGCGGATTGACAACCGGTCGCGCCGCGCGACGTGCCACGCCAGCAGCACCGCGACGACGGCGGCGGCGGGCAGCCAGCGCATCAGCGGCCCGGTCGGCGGCGGCGGGGGGGCGCGGCCGATCCAGTCCGACGCCGCCGCCATCGTCCACCCGAAGAACCGCCGCAGCAGGTTGAAGGCGATGATCCGCCGCTCCCCCAGCGTCGCCGGGTCGATCGCCCACCGGCCGGTGCCGAGCTCGTAGAAGATCAGCAGCGGCAGCACGAACAGCAGCGCCGCCAGCGGCCGCTCGCTCTCGGCGAAGTAGCCGGGCTTGGCTTCAGGGGCGGGGGCGGCATCAAGGTCAGTATCGGGGGGAGGACTCACCGAAAGCAGTTATCGGCCGCCCGGCCCCTCCGCCTCCGCCGCGGGTTGGGGCCGGGCCACTTTCGTCACGCGGACCGCCTTTTTGCCGCGGAATTGGCCCAGCGCGCCGTGGAACTTGGTCCGCCCCTCGACCTGCACCGCGACGGGGCCGGCGGTGGGGCGGTCGGTAGTGATGACGTCGCCGGCCGCCAGGGTCAGCAAATCGCAGAGCTTGATCGTGGTCCGCGCCAGCACCGCCCGCAGGTCGACCGCCGACGCCGCGACGCTCCGGCCGAGCTTTCGGCCGCCGTCGGGCGTCTGGCCCTTCCGCTGGTAGCTGCCCCAGTTCTGCGCGCTCAGCCGATTCATCACCGGCTCGATGACGTTGTACGGGATGCACAAACTCATCGTGCCCGACCGCCCGCCCATCTTCAGCTCGAAGCCGACGACCACCACCGTCTCGCTCGGCGGGACGATCTGCACGAGCTGCGGGTTGCTCTCGCTGTCCTGCACGGAAAACTTCGTCTCGCGCAGGTTGCTCCAGGCGTCGGACAGGTGCTGGGTGGCGCGGTCGGTGATGCGCTGCACGAGGCGCATCTCGATGCCCGTCAGCGGCCGCTGGGGGATGAAGACTTCCGCCTGCCCGCCGCCGAGGAGGCGGTCGATGATGGGGTAGACGATCAGCGGCGAGATTTCGAGGCAGAGTTGGCCGTCGATGCCCTCGCTCTTGAGGAGGTTGAAGCACGTCGGGTTCGGCAGGGCGTGGATGAACTCGCTGTAGGTGATCTGCTCGGTGTGGCCGACGGAGACCTCGACGATGGTGCGGAGGTAGCCGGAGAGGGCGACGCCGAAGCTGCGGGCGAACGTCTCGTGCAGGGCCTCGAGGGCGCGCATCTGGTCCTTGCTGACGCGCTCGGGCCGCTTGAAGTCGTAGAGTTGCACGTCGGCTGTGGTGCGGCCGCGCGGCCCGAAGACGGCCGTCTGGTTCGCCGGCGGCGCGTGGCCGACCGCCCCCGCGTCGACCGCGGCGAGCAGGGCGTCGACCTCGGACTGTTCCAGCGCATCGGACAAGCGGGTTTCCCTTCATCACGATCGACTGGGTTTCAAGAACGCGCCGTTTAGCCGCCCCGCTTGCGTGGCGCTCGTCCGGCAGACGCGCCCCGCAAGCGGGGCGGCTAAACGTTGCGAGTCCATGCACGTTGCGTCGCCGTGTGGATTATCGGAACAACCGCCGCCGTGTCCACCAGTTAACCCGGCGCCTCGGGATTTCGATAGGGTGACTGAGCCCCATGACCTTCGCCCTCTCCATCGCCCATCAAGCCCGCGCCCACGGCCTGATCCCCGGCGCGGCCCACACCTACGCCAAGGGCGACGACCAATTTCCCGAGGGCATGTGCCCGGTGATCGCCCGCGGCGAGGGCTGCCGGGTGTGGGATTTGGACGGCAATGCGTTCATCGAGTACGGCGCGGGCGTCCGATCCGTCACGCTCGGCCACGCCTACCGCCCGGTACTCGAGGCGGCGGCGGCGGCGATGGAACTCGGGGCGAACTTCGCCCGGCCGCACGAGATCGAACTCCGCGCCGCCGAGGCCTTTCTCAAGGCCGTGCCGACCGCGGAGATGGTGAAGTTCGCCAAGAACGGCTCGGACGCCACCACCGCCGCCATCAAGCTCGCCCGCGCCGCGACCGGGCGGGAGAAAATCGCGCTCTGCGCCGGCCAGCCGTTCTACAGCGTCGACGACTGGTTCATCGCCACCACCGACATGCCGGCCGGCATCCCGCGGCGCGTCGGCGACCTGAACCTCGCCTTCCCGTTCAACGATCTGCCGGCCGTCCGCCGGCTGTTCGACGAGAATCCCGGCGAGATCGCGTGCGTCTTTTTGGAGCCCGAGCGCGAGGAGCCGCCGCACGTCGGCTACCTGCAGGGCTTGGCCGACCTCTGCCGCGAGCGCGGGGCGCTGCTGATCTTCGACGAGACGATCAGCGGCTTCCGCCACGCCCTCGGCGGCGCGCAGGCGGTCCACGGCGTCACGCCGGACCTCTCGACCTTCGGCAAGGCGATGGCGAACGGCTTCGCCGTCAGCGCGCTCGCCGGGCGGCGCGAGTTCATGGAGCTCGGCGGCCTCCGCCAGACCGCCCGCGAGCGGTGCTTCCTGCTGAGCACGACCCACGGCGCCGAAACGCACGCGCTGGCCGCAATGATCGAAACCCTCGCCAGCATTGGACGTGAGAACGCCATCCCCCGCCTCGCCGCCGCCGGCCGCCGGCTGCGCGACGGCTTCAACGCCATCACCCGCCGCCTGGGCATCGACGACTGTCTCTACGCCGAGGGCCACCCGTCGGTGCTGATCTTCACGACCAAGGACGGCGACGGAAAGCGGAGCCAGCCGTTCCGCACGCTGTTCCTGCAGGAACTGCTGACTCGCGGCGTGCTGGCCCCGAACCTGGTGGTGAACCTCGCCCACACGGATGGGGTGATCGCCCAAACCCTGGAGGCCGTCGCCGGGGCGGCGGAGGTGTATCGCCGGGCGCTGGCAGAGGGCGTCGAGAAGTATCTGGTGGGAAGGCCGGTGGCGCCGGTGTTCCGGCGGTTCAATCAGCGTCGGCCCAGCTTGTTGTAGAGTTCGCGGTACTCGCGACGAACTTTCGGATGGATCTTGCCGATCATGTCGCCACCGAGTGGGATGCGGAGAATCAGCTCAACGACATCAGCCAAATCTTTCATCCGGTGGACGTGCTTTGAGCCGCTGTCCATCTTCATGCTGATGAGGTCCGCCAGGCGGATAACCCGAACCCCGTCGATGTCGCTGTAGCCGCGCGGCGGGATCACGACGTCCTCGGTCAGCACCTGCACCGGCACGACGCCGTCGGGCCCGTAAAACTCCCGCTTCTCCTCCGACCACACAAATCCGGCATCCTCCAGTGCCCGGCGGAGGCCGGCGGTGTCGGTGGTGAAAACGTCCACGTCGGTCGTGGTCCGCTCGTAGCCGTGCAGGAACACCGCCACCCCGCCGACCACGCCCCCCTCTACGCCGGTGGATCGGAGCGCGTCGCTGACGGCGCGCGCGACCTCGAGGACTTCGCCCTTGCCCTCCAACATATAGATGGCCTCTTGTGCGAGTGCTGAAATCATATTGCCTCTTGCCGGATACTATACCCGCAACTGCCCATCCCCCGTCACCACCCACTTGTACGTCGTCAAATCCGCCGCCCCCATCGGGCCGCGGGCGTGGAGTTTGTCGGTGCTGATGCCGATCTCCGCCCCGAGCCCATATTCGCCGCCGTCGGCCAATCGCGTGCTCGCATTTACCACCACCGAGGCGGTGTCCACGCCGGCGGTGAACCGCTCGATGCTCCGGGCGTCGGCCGACAGGATCGCGTCGGTGTGCCGGCTGCCGTGGCGGTTGATGTGCGACACGGCGGCGTCCAGGTCGTCCACCACCGCCGCGCTGATCGTGAAGGACAAATACTCCTCGTCCCAATCGGCTTCCGTGGCGGGCTTGGCGGCCGGGTAGAGCTCGCGCGTCCGCCCGTCGCCCCGCACCTCCACGCCCGCGTCGGCCAGCGCGCGGCAGACGTCCGGCAGCACGCGGGCGGCGGCGTCGCGGTGGAACAGCAGGTGCTCGACCGCGTTGCACACCCCGCCGCCGGGATAGCTGGTCTTTGCGTTCACGCACACCTCCCGCACCATCGTTTCCAGCCCGCCGAGGTGCTGATCGACGTAGATGTGGCAGTTCCCGGTGAAGTGCTTGAGCACCGGCATCGCCGCCTCGGCCACCACCGCGCGGATCAGCCCCTCGCCGCCGCGCGGGATAACCAGGTCGACGTCGCGCTGCTGCTTCAGCAACGCGGTGAGCATTGTCCGATCCGTCGTCTCGACGAACGTGACGGCGGCGGGCGGCACGCCGGCCTCCCCCAGCGATTGCGCGAAGGCGCCGTGGATCGCGCGGTTGCTGTGGAAGGCCTCCTTCCCGCCGCGCAGGATCACCGCGTTCGCCGACCGCAGGCAGAGGGCGGCGGCGTCGGCGGTCACGTTCGGGCGGCTCTCGTAGAGGAACAGCAGCACGCCGATCGGCACCCGCCGCTTCTCCACCCGCAGCCCGGTCGGGCGGACGGTGCTCTCGGTCGTCCGGCCGACCGGGTCGTCCTGCCGGGCGATCTGCTCGACCGCCGACGCCATTTTCTCCACGCGCTCGGGCGTGAGGCGGAGGCGTTCGAGCATCGCCGGCGCGAGGTCCGACGCGGCGGCGAAGTCGCGGGCGTTGGCCTCCAGAATATTGCTTTCGCCCTCCCGCAGCAGGGCGGCGGTTCGGACGAGGACGGCCGACCGCGCGCCGCCGTTCATCACGGCCAAATGCGTCGAGGCGTGCCGGGCGGCGGCGGCGAGATTGGCGGCTTCTGCGCGGAAAGGGGGCGTCGGGTCCATGAACGAGCGTAGGAGGTTTCTTTGCGAAGCCCCAAGCGACGGCGGGGCGGCTAGGGCTTGGACGGGTCGTCCGCGCCGGCGGGCACGACCTCGAACGGCACCTCCAGCGCCTCGTTCTGCGCCCGCACGCCCGCCGGCAGGTTGGCGTAGGTCAGCCTCCGCCGGCCGGGGCGGTTGATGTCGTCGGGCGTGACGGCCAGCACCGCGATCGGCGGCGACGCGCCGGGCCGCTGCATCGCGTCGATCGCCTCGGCCGGGCCGGTCACGGTCACGTTCTGCACCACGTCGGGGCCCTTCACGACGTACTCGCCCTGAAAGCTCATCGGCAGCCGCGCGTTCACGACCATCGACCGAACCGTATATTCCTTCTCCGCCCGCTGCGCCACGGTGAAGTCGACCGCCAGCGTCGCGGGGATCCACTGCACGCCCTCGATGGGCTTGATCTTCACCGCCGGCAGGGCGTGGGGGCCGGACGTGTCGGGCAGGTCCTTGAGGTCGAGGTCGGCGACGAGTTTGCCGGCGTCGGCGAGCTGCTTGAGCCGCGCCGCCGGGCCGCGCGCGACCACCGACGCCGGCAGCGTCGGCGGGGCGGCCAGCCGCGTCTCGGCCGGGTCGACCCGCGGCGGCACCTTGCGCTCCACGATTTCGTCCAGGTAAACCGTCAGCCGCGGCGGCGAAACCTTGGTCACGCTGATGCCGTTCTGGCGGAAGATCGCCTCGTCGGAAATCAGATTTTCCGTGTCGAGCTCATACTCCTTGCCCGGCGTCAGACCGGGGCCAACCGAGAGCGTGACCTCGCCGCGCGACTCGCCGATCACCGCCGACCCGTTGGTGCCGTTGAGCTGCTCGGCCACCGCGTCGAGGTTGCTGCGCGGGCCGGTGAGCTCGAGCGTCAGCAGCCCGTTGGCCGGCTGCAGCAGCCTCACCACGCGGTTGGGCTCGGGGTCGATCACCGTCGCCAGCACCCGCACGCCCGGCTTCACCGCCTGCTGCTCGCGCTCGGCGTAGACCCAGATCAGCAGCGTGGTCGGCACCACCCAGAGCATCGTCGTGGCGAAATCGACCAACTTCTCGCGCGTGAACGCCCGGCGGAACCGGCGGCGGACCACGCCGGGAATGCCGCGTCGCGTCAGCGGGGGGGAGAGCTTCTCGGAGTTGGTGCGCTCGATCGACACGGCTACGCCGCCTCCTTTTTCGCCTCGACGACGCGGCGGCCGACCGAGTCGTCCGACGAGTTGTCGGGGTGCTCGTACTGCCCGCGGCCGAGGAGTTCGGTGAGGGCGAGGCGGAGTTGGTCGGGCGTCAGGCCGCGCAGCAGCCGGCCGTGGTCGGCGAGGCTGACGGTGCCGCTCTCCTCGCTGACGACCAGCACGAGGGCGTCGGACTCCTGGCTCATCCCGACCGCGGCGCGGTGGCGGCTGCCGAGCTCCTTCTCCAATTCGCCGCTCTCGGCCAGCGGGAACTGCACGCCGGCGTAGGTCACGCGGCCGCCGCTGACGATCACGCCCAGATCGTGCAGCGGCGAGTTGGGCCAGAAGATCGTGTTCAGCAGGGCGGCCGAAACGTCGGCGTTGACGCGCGTGCCGCTCTCGGCGATGCCGCCAAGGCCGACCTCGCGCTCCAGCGCGACCAGCGCGCCGATCTTCCGCTTGCTGCAGAAGACGGCGCACTCGACCAGTTGCTCGATCTCCGCCTCGACCTGATTGCCGAACCCCTTGAACAGCCGCGTCTCGCCCAGCCGCATGAGGGCGCGGCGGAGTTCGGGCTGGAAGACCACGATCACCGCGAGCGACGCGAAGAGCAAAAATCGCTCGTAGAGGTAGCCGATGCGGCTGGTGTCGATCACGCCGCTGAGCAGGTTCACGACGAGGTAGAGCGTGACGAGGACCGAGACGATGCCCTTGAGCAGCCGCGCCCCGCGGGTGCCGCGGAGGAAGCGGACGACCCAGTAGACGACCGAGCCGATCAGCAGCAGCTCGATGGCGATCTGCCAGAGGGGGTAACTTCCGAGCGAGCGGAAAAAGTCGCGGAAGTTGAGCAGTTGAAGGTTCATGGCGGCGCGGCGGAACACTATGATATCGGCCGAGGCACGGTTCGGCTAATCCGGCGGGAGACCGGCCGCTCGGATGGCTTGGACGGTGTCCACCACCTGCCGCATCGCCCGCACGTCGTGGACGCGGACGACCGCCGCCCCCCGCGCCACCGACCACGCCACCGCGGCGGCGGTGCCGAAGAGGCGATTCGCCGCCTCCGGCTCGCCGGTGATCTCGCCCAGAAACCGCTTGCGGCTGACCCCCACCAGGTGCGGGTAGGGCAGGGCGGTGAATGCCCCCAACTCCCGGAGCAGGGCAAGGTTGTGGTCGCGCGTCTTCCCGAACCCAATGCCGACGTCGAGCAGAATCCGATCCGCCCCCACGCCCATTGCTTCAGCCGTGCGGGCTTGATCGAGTAAGAAATCCCGAACCTCCCCAACCACGTCCCGATACGTCGGCGACACCTGCATTGACTTCGACTCCCCCAGCCGGTGCATCAAAACTACCGGCGCCCCGGTTCTCGCGCACAGCGGCAGCAGTTCCGAATCATCCCGCCCGGCAGACACGTCGTTCACCACCGCCGCCCCCGCCTCAAGGGCGGCGGCCGCGACGGCGGCGCGGGTGGTGTCGATGCTGACCGTGACCGGCAGGTGGCGGATCGCCGCAATCACCGGCGCGACGCGGGCGATCTGGTCCGCCTCGCTGACCGGATCGGCCCCCGGCCGGGTCGACTCGCCGCCGACGTCGATCAGGTCCGCCCCGTCGGCCGCCATTCGCTCCGCCCGCGCGGCCGCCGCCGCGGGATCGGAAAATTGGCCGCCGTCGCTGAAGCTGTCGGGCGTGGCGTTCAGCACGCCCATCACCAGGGGGCGGCGCGGGAGGGCGGTGAGCCAGGCGAGGAAGTCGGGCGGAGTCATGGCCTTCACGTGGCACGGGCGTCCCGCCCGCGTCTGCGTATGAAACAGGTCTCAAAGCGCAGACGCGGGCGGGACGCCCGTGCCACGTCATGCCCGCTACTCCTCCAACGCCTTCTCGAACACGATCAGATTGTCCAGGTGCGTGCTGTCGTACCGCACGCCCGCGATGTTGTAGCCGGCCTGCAGGGCGAAGTGGATGAACTCCTTCTGCGGGTTCAGGCACTCGGTCCTCAAATAGTCATAGCCGTTTTCGACCGCCCACGACGCCTGCCCCGCGTGGAGTTGGCTGGCGATGCCCTGGCGGCGGAAGTCGGGCGTCACGCCGCCCATCCAGTGGTAGAAGACGTTGGGCTTCAGGTCGAAGCCGAACCAGAAGCCGACCGGCCGCTCGTCGACGCGGGCGATCAGGCTCAGGGCGTTGTGGCGGTGGGTGAAGCGCTTCTCGAAGTAGGCCAAATCGCGGGCGGGGCGGAAGATGCTGTTGTAAAGCTCCACCGCCTCGGGCAGCAGCGCCTCGTCGGCAACGATGATCTCGGCTTGGGCCACGACTTTTTCTCCTGCGTCAACGTCTGGGCGGGTGTCGGTTCGGGACCATCATACACCAAACGCCCACGGCTAAAGCCGCGGGCGTTGGAAGAATCTTGATGTGGAGGCCGAATCATCCCGGCGTCGGCATCGCGGCGCCGAGTTGCACGTCCGACGTTCCGCCGTCCGGCGGCGGGGCGATGACCGCCGGCGGCCGCTTGGCCTTCTCCTGCTCCAGCAAATCGCTCACGGTCGGCTTCGTCAGACTATCGCCACGCATCAGGCGGTCGATGTCGTCGGTGTCCAAGGTTTCATACTTCATCAAAGCCTTGGCGATGGCGTCCACCTGCTCGCGGCGGCCGTCGAGGAACTGCCGCGTCTCGTCGTACAGGCGGTCGATCAGGTGCTTGACCTCCTCGTCGATCACCTTGGCCGTCGACTCGCTGTACTCGCTCTTGTGGCCCATGTCCATGAAGCTCGGGCGGTTGTCGTCGTCTCCATAATAGACGAAGCCGAGGCGGTCGCTCATGCCCCACTCGGTGACCATCTTCCGGGCGATGCTGCTGGCCTGCCGGATGTCGCCGATCGCGCCGGTGTTCACGTCGCCGCAGAACATCTCCTCGGCGATCCGCCCGCCGAAGCAGGTGCGCATCGTGGCGATGCACCACTTCTTGCTGTAGTTGTTGCGGTCCTTCTCCGGCAGCGACATGGTCGCCCCGCCGTAGGGGCCGCGCGGGATGATCGTGACCTTGTGCAGCGGGTCGGCGTCCTTGTTGAGGTACTGCACGACGGTGTGGCCGGCCTCGTGGTAGGCGGTGGCGAGCTTGTCCTTCTCGTCCATCACGCGGCTCTTCTTCGCCCGGCCGAACCGCACCTTGTCGCGGCTCTCCTCCATGTCCTCCTGCTCAATAAAATCCTTGCCCGCGAGGGTCGCCATCAGCGCCGCCTCGTTGATGATCGCGGCCAAATCTGCGCCGCTGAACCCCGGCGTCGCCTTTGCCAGCCGCGAGAGGTCGACGTTCGGCCCGATCTTCACCTTCCGGGCGTGGACCTTGAGGATCTCCATCCGCCCCTTCACGTCCGGCAGCGGCACGGACACCTGCCGGTCGAACCGTCCGGGGCGGGTCAGGGCGGGGTCGAGCACGTCCACGCGGTTGGTGCTGGCGACGACGATCACCTGGTCGTTCGTCTCGAAGCCGTCCATCTCGACCAGAATCGCGTTCAGCGTCTGCTCGCGCTCGTCGTGCCCGCCCGAGGAGAACCCGCTGCCGCGCCGGCGGCCGACGGCGTCGATCTCGTCGAGGAAGATGATGCACGGCGAGTTGTCCTTCGCCTGCTTGAAGAGGTCGCGCACGCGGCTGGCGCCGACGCCGACGAACATTTCGACGAAATCGCTGCCGCTGATGGAAAAGAACGGCGCGTCGGCCTCGCCGGCGATCGCCTTGGCGAGCAGCGTCTTGCCGGTGCCCGGCTCGCCGACCAGCAGCACGCCGCGCGGGATGCGGCCGCCGAGGCGTTGGAACTTCTTGGGGTTCTTGAGAAACTCAACGATCTCCGACACCTCGTCCTTGGCCTCCTGCACGCCCGCGACGTCATCGAAGGTGATGTTCGTGTGCTCCTTGGAGGTGATGCGGTGCTTGCTGCGGCCGAAGTTGCCGAGCATCCCGCCCGCGCCGGCACTGCTCTTGAGCTGGCGGATCACGAAGAACCAGATGAAGCCGAAGATCAGCAGCCACGGGATCAGGCCGACGAGGAACTGCAGCAGGATGTCGTTGCTGTGCTCGAGCTTGACCTCCGGGCGGCCCTTGGCCTCGGCGATCTGGTTGATGAACGCGCCGTCGGCCTGGTTGGCGAGCAGCGGGAAGCGGAACTTGCGGATGTCCGACCCGTCGGCGGTGCCGGCGACGGGGCGGCGGAACTCGCCGGAGACCTGCTCGTTGGTGATCGTCACCGACTGCACGTTGTTCGCGTCGAGCTCGTTGCGGAACTGGCTGTAGGGCACGGTGGCGGCCGAGTCGCGGCTGGTGTTGGCGACGAGGAAGACCATCACCACGCCGATGATGAAGATGACCCAGAGGAAGATGCCCCGGCCGAACTTGAAGCCGGGCGCCGGGCCGCCGGGCTTGCCGGGGCCGCCGTTGCCGCCGGGTCCGGCGCCGCGCGAACCGTCGGGCTTGCGCGGCTTCTCGGGGCGGGTGGGCTTGTCTGCCATAAAACGTCCTTGAGTGCGCGGTTGTCGGAGGATGGCAAGGCGGGGGCCTTGCCGGTTCCCAACATCATACGATTCCTACCCCGGCGAGTTCCACGCCCGCCGGCCGCGCGGGAGAGTTTTCACCGCGTTTGTCAAGCCCGCCAATTTAGCCCCAAGTTCGGCCGACCGATTTTCGGCACCGAAGCCCGACCGCGGCCTACCAATCCGCCTGCATCTCCTGCACGACCGCCGTCGCCAGCCGCTCGACCGACGCCCGGCTGCCGACGAACTCCCCCTCCCCCAGCGTCGGGAAGAACGTCACCGTCTGCTCGAACCCCTTCCGGTCGACCAGCACCTGCCCGCTCCGCAGATCCCGCCACTTGAAGTCGATGCGCACCACGTACAACTGCTCCTGAGGGATGGCGACCTCGCGGTCCTCGCTCAGGGTGCTCAGCCGAACGTCGGTGATCTCCCCCTCCAGCACCGTGTCCGCCCGCGCCTCGGGCACCACCTTGTACGGCGTGAGGGATTCGACCTTCTGCACCACCGCCTTGGTCAGCGCGAACTCCACGCCGCGGCGGAAGGAGGCCGACCGGAAGACCGGCACCGCCACCGTGTTCACGTCCTGCCGGTAGAGCGTGCCCCACTCGTAGCCGCCCTTGCCGCCCGTGTCTTGCGACGCGCAGCCGCCGGCGAGACAGAGCAGGGTGAGCAGGATGGGAAGGGTGCGGCGCATGATTTTGGAATAGGACGCCTACCGCAGCCCCGGGTCCGGCCCCAGCAGCCCGCCGCCGCCGGGGCCGCCCCGGCCGGGGGCGCGGTCGTTCGACGGGCCCACGCCCGGATACCGCTGGCTCGGCAGGATCGGCGTCAACGCCTCGTTGTTCTTGTCCGGCGTCGGCGGAATCTCCAGCTTTGCCAGCCGCTCTCCCGCCGTCTGCGCCTCGGGCGTGGTGGGGAAGCCGCGCTCGACGTTCTTGTAAAGCTGCGCCGCGGCCGTCGGCTGGTCCACCCGCCGGTAAAAGTCGGCCTTGCCCAGCTCCTTGCCCGCCAGCGCGCGGTCGATCCGCACGATCAGCCCCGGCACGTCCTGCTGCCGCGCGAGGTCCGGGTCGGTCGCCGCCAGGCTCACGAGCTGTGCCCGAGCGTCGATCGCCGGCGTCGGGTCGTACCGCAGCCCCTTGAACTGCGCGAGGTTGGCGAACGCCTGCCGCAGCCGCACCACCGGCCCCCGCGGGCTCCGCGGGTAGGCCCGCCCGAACGCCCCGTAGGTGTCGGCCGCCAAATCGAACTGCCCGTCGTTGTAGTAAAAATCCGCCGTCCGCAGCAGCGACTGCTCGGCGATGGGGCTGCCCGGCGCCCGCTGCTGGATGCGGAACAGCATCTCCACGGCCTCGGACCCGTGCGTCAGCAGCGGGATGCCCAGCACGCGGGCCTTGTAGCCGTCGAGGTAGGCGTCGGCGATGTCGTACTGCAAGCGGAGGGCCGGGGCGTAAAACCGGCTGTCGGGGTACCCGTCCATCAGCTCGTCGAGGTAGTAGAACGACTTGAGCCGGTTGCCGAAGGCGTACAGCGCCTCGGCGGCGAGGTAGAGGGCGCGGTCGCGGTCCGGGTCGGTCCGCACCTTCGTGGTGAGGTAGCGGGTCACCCGCGCGAAGGCGGCCTTCCCCTTGTTTTGGTCGATCAGGGCCTGCACCGCGTCCAACGCCGCGTTGGGGCCGGCCGGCGTCGCGTCGACGCTCGGATTGGGCCGCGGCGGGACGGCGAGCGGGCCGACCACGGTCGAGCGGCCGATGCTCGTCCCTCCGGCAGGGCCGGTCGCCGGCGGGTTGGCCTGCACCCACTGGCCGTCGCGCAGCTCTAGCGACTGCTGCCCCAGCGCCGGCGCGGCGGTCAGGGCGGCGGCAAGGGCGAGGGCGATCATCGGCGGGGCGAATCGACGCATCGGCCGCGATTGTAAGGAAGCCGGCCCGCGGAACAAGCCGCCAAAGTGGCACGGGCGTCCCGCCCGCGTCCGCGGCTTCTGCGGCCCAGACTGAAGGAAGAGAATCCGGGCGGGACGCCCGTGCCACGGGCCGCCGCTCACCGCTTGCGCAGCATGTGCGACGGCATCCGCAGCCGCCGGCCCAGGACGTGCTCGACGTGGTCGGCCAGCATCCGGTTCAGCGGGTCGGTGTGCTGCCGGCCCAGCGGCGGCAGGGTGCGACCTGGCCCGTCCGGCCCAACCGCCCCGTCCGACAGGCGCAGCAGCCCGCGCATCAGCCGCAGCAGCCGCGGGTCGGCCTCGCCACTCTGGGCGACCTTCCCCTGGCAAATCTGGCAGACCAGCCCCCCGGCGGCGGGGGAGAAGAAGACCCGCTCGTCCGGCCCCGGCCGGTCGCCGCAGCGGGCGCAGCGGTCGAGCTCCGGCGCGTCGCCCGTCTCCCGCAGCAGGTCGAGCTCGAACGCCAGGAACGACGCCTCCGCGGCCGTCGGCAGGTCGGCCAGCAATCGCTCCAGCCCGTCGAACAGCGCCGGGTGCGGGTCGTGCTCCTCGACCAGCGCGTCGAGCAGTTCGGCCGCGTACAGCCCCAGCCGCATCGCGCGAAGGTCCGACCGCAGCGGCAGGTGGCCGTCGCCGAGGTGCCACGCGGTCATCAGCGACAGATCCTTCTCCGGCGCGTGCCGGA
Source organism: Tepidisphaeraceae bacterium (assembly GCA_965260985.1). Taxonomy (GTDB): domain Bacteria; phylum Planctomycetota; class Phycisphaerae; order Tepidisphaerales; family Tepidisphaeraceae; genus CBDHCE01. The sequence continues at coordinate 54,084 of CBDHCE010000016.1, forward strand.
ACAGGGCCTCGCCGAGGTCGAGCAAATCCAGCCCGCCGTCGAAGCTGCCCGCGCCGGTTTTGGTCCGCCGGCGGGCCCCCTTGGCGATCATTTTCACCTTGCCGAGCGTCCGCGTGAAGAGCGTGACGATCTGCGAGGTCTCGCTGAAGTCGTTGAGGCGCAGGACGATGGCGCGGTCGCGCGCGAGGGACATCGGCTCATCGTAGACGCCGCGCCACGATTAAGCGGCGGCCACCGGGTAGTAGTGCCGCACCAGCGCCGCCAGCGCCGCCGGGTCGGCCGTCACGCAGACCGCGCGCAGCGACGCGGCGACCTCAATCTCGCTCACCGCGTCGGCCGAGACCGAGGGCGGGACGGCCAGCAGCAAATCATTGCCCACCCGCCGCAGCGGCAGCGCGCCGTGCCGCCGCGCCAGCGACGCCGGCACGAGCGAGACGGCCTGCGCGTCCACCCCCACCGCCGCCAGATCGACCGACTTTTCGGCGTCCGACGCCTGGTCCAAATACGCCCGCCAGACGTGCTCGGGCCGGCACATCCCCAGGGCCATTGCCGCCTCGCCGAAGCGCGATTTCGTGGCGAGTTGCTCGTTGAGAATGTCCTCGACGTCGTGGCCCGAGAGCGGCACGATCTCGCGGAGGCGCTGGCCGATGCGGGGGGCGGGGTGGGATTGGGGCTGCATGGTGGGTCCTCTGGTTTTCGGCGTCACTTCGCTTCCGCAGGTGAACCTACAATCGGCCCGCCCGGCCGGCACCACGCGGCCGCGTCCGGTAACAGGATCGGGCGTCCGGCAACAGGATCGGGCGTCCGGCAATTCCGTTTGGGCCGATCGGGAAGGTGAGGCAGCCCTGAAGGTCGCCAGTTACAACATCCTCGACGGCGGCGTGGGCCGGGCCGACCCGCTGGCCGAGGTGCTCCTCGCGCAGCGCGCCGACGTGATCGGCCTCGTCGAGGCGGACGACCCCGCCGTCGTCGACCGCCTCGCCAAGCGGCTGGACATGGACTTCCTCATCGGCCAAGGCCCCGGCGAACACGCCGTGGCGGTCCTGAGCCGCCGGCCGATCCTCGAGTCGGTCAACCACGCGGCCCTGCTCGAGGGCGGGCCGCCGTGCCTGCTGGAAGCCGTGATCGGCGGCGACGCGGGGCCCATCTCCGTCGGCGTGCTGCACCTCTCCGCCCACGCGGCCGAGGCGGACGAGGACCGGCGGATGCCCGAAATTGCCGCGGTCCTGAACGCCTTCGCCGACCACCGCCGCGACGGCCGGCCGCACATTCTCATGGGCGACTTCAACTCCAATTCGCCGGTGGCCGCTGTCGACCCCGACCGCCTCAAGCCACGGTCGCGCCGCGAGTTCGACGCCAACGGCGGCGCGCTGCCGCGGCGGGTAGTCCAGTCGATCCTCGACGCCGGCTACACCGACGCGCTGAACGCGATATACCCGGCCCGCGCCGCGACGGCCGCCACCTTCACCACGCACCACCCCGGCCAGCGGGTCGATTACGTCTTCAGCCACGGCCTGACCCCGACGGCGGCGGGCATCGAGACCGACCGGCTGGCGACCTACGCGAGCGACCACTACCCGGTTTTCGCCGACTTCGCCGATTTTATGGAGGGCGGCCGATGAGTAGTATTGCCGAGTCTGCCGCCGATGGGTCGTGGGTCTGCCGGCTGAGGAAGCTGGCGAACTGGAAGCTCTACGCCGACGCGGTAAAGCACCGGCCGGCGATGCTGCGCGTGGCCGACCGCCTCGGCCGGGGCAAGGGCCGCGGCCGGCTGCTCGACCGGCTGACGAAGGTGCCCCGCGCGCCGCTGACGCCGGACCTGACCGATTGGGAAAGGCACGATCTGGCCGCCGCGTGGGTCGGCCACGCGACGGTGCTGCTGCGAATCGGCGGGTCGACCATCTTGACCGACCCGGTCTTCTCCCGCCGCGTCGGCATCGGCCTGGGCCTGCTGACGGCCGGCCCGGCGCGGTTCTACCGACCGGCGGTGAAGTCAATTGACCTGCCGCCGCTGGATTTGATCCTGCTGAGCCACGGCCACTTCGACCACTTGGACCGCCCGACCCTCGCCCGCCTCGCCCGCCGCGACCGCGACGTGCCGGTGGTCACGGCCGACCGCACCGGCGATCTGGTCGACGACCTCGGCTTCCGCTCCGTCACCGAACTCGCCTGGGGCGGCACCTGGCAGGCCGGCCCGCTGAGCGTGTTGGCGGTCGAAGTCAGGCACTGGGGCGCGCGCACGTTCTACGACACCTACCGGGGCTATAACGGCTATTTAATCGAATCGACCGACCCCGCGCGCCGCGTCTTTTTCGCCGGCGACACGGCCGATCATCGCGGCTTTGAGGCGGTCGCGCCGGTCGATCTGGCCGTGATGCCGATCGGCGCGTACGACCCGTGGGTGGCGTCGCACGCGACGCCGGAGCAGGCGTGGCGGATGGCGAACGAGGCCGGGGCGCGGTTCGTGATGCCCGTCCACCACAGCACGTTCAAGCTGAGCCGCGAGCCGATGGGCGAGCCGATCGCGCGCTTCATGGCCGCCGCCGGCGAAGAGGCGGGCCGGGTGGTGGTGCGGCAGATCGGCGGGCAGTGGAGTAGAGATGCCGTGTGACCCGCCGGAGTACGCGCCGCCGCTGTCGGCGTGGCGGGCGTTCGCCCGGTCGTTCTACTTCGCGGGCGCGGGCGTGATCTACCTGTTCCGCACGCAGCGGAACGCGCGGGTCGAGGGGTGCGTCGGCCTGTTAGTCATCGCCGTCGGCCTGTGGCTGGGGCTGCCGCGGGCGGACTGGGCGATCCTCGTGCTCTGCATCGCGGCGGTGCTGATTCTCGAGGGCGTGAACACGGCGGTCGAGGCGGCGGTCGATCTGGCCTCGCCGCGGACGCACCCGCTGGCGAAAATCGCCAAGGACGTGGCGGCCGGGTCGGTGCTGATCGCCGCCGCGGCGAGCGTGGCGGTGGGGCTGCTGATCCTTGGGCCGCCGCTGTGGGCGCGGCTGAATGGGTGAGGCGTGGAACGGGCGTCCCGCCCGAATTTCTTTGTTCCGAACTCCATCCGCAGAAATCCGGGCGGGACGCCCGTTCCACGGTCAGGCCGTCGCCATCTCGCGCTTCACGTCCTTCGAAAGGCCGCCCTGCATTTGGTCATGGATCCAGCGGTAGGTCTTCTCCATCCCGTCGCGGAGCTTGACCGAGGGCTCCCAGCCGAGCTCCTTTTGGATCAGCGTGTTGTCGCTGTTCCGCCCGGCGACGCCCTTGGGGGCGTCGAGCTTGTAGTGCCGCTTCATCTTGATGCCGGCGATCTCCTCGACGATGTCGACGAGCTGGTTGATGCTGACGAGCTCGCTGCTGCCGAGGTTGATGGGGTAGAGGACGTCGCTGTCGAGGATGGCCTGGGTGCCTTTGACGCAATCGCTGATGTACATGAACGAGCGGGTCTGGGTGCCGTCGCCCCAGATTTCGATGTCCATTTTGCCGCTCATCTGGGCGGCGATGGCCTTGCGGCACATGGCGGCGGGGGCCTTTTCTCGGCCGCCGTCGTAGGTGCCGTGCGGGCCGTAGACGTTGTGGTAGCGCGCCACGCGGGTCTGCACGCCGTAATCCTCGCGGAAGTGCCGGCACATGCGCTCGCTGAAGAGCTTTTCCCAGCCGTAGCCGTCCTCGGGCAGGGCGGGGTAGGCGTCGGCCTCCTTGAGGGCCGTCACGTTCGGGTCCCGCTGCTTGTCGGCGTTATAGACGCAGGCGCTGGACGAGTAGAAGAAGCGGTCCACCCCGTTCGCCCGCGCCGCCTCCAGCAGGTGCGTGTTGATCAGCACGCTCAGCATGCACAGCGCCTTGTTGTTCTCGATGAAGCCCATCCCGCCCATGTTGCAGGCGAGGTTGAAGACCGTGACGGCCCCCTCCAGCGCCTCGTCGCAGGCGGGCTTGAGGTTCAGGTCCAGCCGCTTGTTCTCCGCGCCGGCGTGCCGCTGGTACCAGTCGTCGAGCGGCTTGACGTCCACCGCGCGCACGTCGGTGTGGCCCCGCTCGAGCAAATCGGCCACGAGCGCGCCGCCGATGAAGCCGCCGCCGCCGCAGACCACGATCTTTCCGTCCTTCATCGCAACTCTCTTTTTGTGAGTGAAACCCGTTGGCAAGGCCGCATTATCGGACCGCGCCGCCGGCCGTCAAGTTCTTTCGCCGCCAATTCTCCGCAACCCCGGCCGTTCCCAAGCGGGGCCGGCGGCCTTAGGATGCATCGGCACGATCCCGCCCCCACCGGAGCCCGCATGGCAGACGCCCTTCCCCCCGACGACGCCGAGCACCTGCCCGAGGTCACGCCCGACCCCGCGCGCGATCCCGACCCCGCCGCCCGCCAGCCGCTGCCGCCGACCGCCAAAACCGCCGCGCCCAAGACGAAAAAGGCGCGCTGGGGCCGCCGCCTCCTCATCGGCGTCGCCGTGATCCTCCTGCTGCTGGTCGGCCTCGTCGCGCTGCTGCCGACGCTGCTCAGCACCGGCGCGGGCAAGACACTCGCCACCAACGTCGTCAACGGCCGAATCCCCGGCAAGATTCAGATCAACGACTGGTCCGTCGGCTGGTTCAGCGGCACCAGCATCGACGGCCTGAAACTGTTCGACCAGCAGGGCGCCCTCATCTTCGAGCTCAACAAGCTCAACACCGAACTCACGCTCTCCAAGGCCCTCCGCGGCGTCTACGCCCTCGGCAAAACCTCCGCCGACGCCAACCTCACCAAGCTCGTCCTCCAGCCCGACGGCCGGACCAACTATGAGGACGCCCTCGGCCTCGCCCGCACCGACCCCAACGCCCCCGCCCAGCCCGCCGGCAAACTGCCCGACGCCAGCGGCGACCTCGCCCTCGCCCTCCGCGGCCACGTCGATTCGGTCGTGGCCGCCGACCCGAAGGCGACCCCGCCCACCGGCCAATCCGTCACGTCCGTCGAGATCAAGCCCTCGACCGTCAACGCCAAGCTCGACGGCATCAACCAGCCGATCGAGAACGACGCCAAGCTCGCCTTCGCCGTCGCCGGGACCGACGCCGGCACCCTCACCGCCTCGGGCACCCTCGACGCGATCGAGAACAACCAGATCGACCTCGCCGCCCTCAAGGCCGACGAGAAGGTCTCGACCAACGGCATCAACCTCGCCGCCCTCCAGCCGCTGCTGGCGCGGGCCGGGCTCGATTTGACCGCCGCCGGCACGCTCGACGGCGGCGCGCAGGTCAAGGCCGCCGGCACCACCGGCACCCTCGCCGGCACCTTCACCGTGACAAACGCCGCCCTCTCCGGCAAACTGCTGAATGGCGACACGCTCAAGTTCGCCAATGTCAGCGTGCCCGTCGACGTGAAGATCGACTCGGGCGCGCCGGGCGCGACGAAGATCACCTTCACCCAGTTCGCCGTGAAGCTGCCCGACGGCAACGGCCTGAACGTGACCGGCGTGGTCGACCAGCAGTCCCTCGCCCGCGCCGCCGACGGCAAGGCCCCGGGCGCGGCGGGCAACCTCACCGTCGCGGCCGACTTCCCGAAGTTCGGCGAGATCGCCCGCCAACTCCCCAACACCCTCGCCTACGGCAAGGACGTGACCATCGACAGCGCGGCGGTGAACGACGCCCTCACCCTCACGCTGACCGACCAGCTCGTCAAACTCTCGAACAACCTGACCGCCACCGCCGCCGGCACGCGCGGCGGGCAGGCCGTCAAGCTCGAGCCGATCACCGCCGCCGCCGCCGCGACGGTCAACCCCGGCGACAAGCTGCTCGACCGCCTGACCGACCTCTCCGCCCAGGTCAGCAGCAGCTTCGCCAACGCCGACTTCCAGGGCCCCACCGTGCCCGGCCTCCGCGGCACCGCCACCGTCGACCTCGCCAAGGCCCGCGACGCCGCCCTGCAGTTCGGCTACCTCGAAACCACCGAACTCGCCGGTCAGAGCGTGATCAAAATCGCGCCCGCCGGTTCCGCCGATAAGGGAGCCGCGACCGCCGTGGCGACCGTCACCACCACCGACCTGCGGTACAAGCCCCAGGCGAGCCCGCCGCTCGACCTGCCGTGGTCGGTGGCGAACCTCTCGGTCTGGACCGACCCCGCCGCCCCCGCGAACGTGCGGAAGGCGAACCTCACCCTCCAGGCTGGCGACAAGCCCGGCGACCAGCAGGTCGACGTCGCGGCCCTCGCCGATGGCATCGACACGTCCACGTCGTCGGTCAAATCCCTCGACGTGAGCAAGCTGAACGTCGCCAGCCTGCCGTGGCTGCTCGACCGCGCCGGCGGCTACGTCACGCTGCCCGCCGGCACACGCGTCACGGGCGGCTCCCTCATCTCGCACGTGCGGTTGAGCTACGACGGCCCGAGCAAAACCGTGACGATCACCCAGCCGCTCGAGGCCGCCACGCCCCACCTCACCGTCGTCCGCAACGGCGTGACGGCGCTGGACGAGGAGAACCTCCACGTCTACCTCGGCGGCACCGTCGCCCTGCCCGACTCGGGGCTGACGGCCGACCTCACCGCGCTGTCGGTCAAGACCAAGGGCGACCTGCTCAAGATCGAGAAGGCCGACGGCCCGCTGAAAATCGCCACCCTCGCCGGCGGGCAGATGACCGGCCAGGGCAAGGTGAACATCACCGCCGACGTGGCGCAAGCCCTTGCCCTCGCCGCCGCCGCCCCGGCCGACCCGAACGCGCCGCGCCTGACCGCCGGCAAGTTCGACGGCTCCCTCGCCCTCAGCACTGAGGGGCAGGCGGTCCTCGCCAAACTCGTCGGCCAACTCACCGGCCTGAACGTCACGACGCCGACCCAGACGCCGACGCAGCCGATCACGAACGAGAGCGTGGCCGTCGACTTCAACGTCAAGGGCACCAACGGCTTGGCCGACCTCGCCGCCGACGGCACGCTGAAGAGTTCGTTCGTCAACGCCGTCGTCAAGTCGCTGAAGGTCAACCGCGGCGACGCGGCGGCGACCGACCCGCTCTACGGCATCCGGTCGGCCGACGCGACGGTGGACGCCGCGAGCCTCTCGAAGCTCTACGCCCTCTACAACGCCTTCGTCCCCCCGACCCCGCCCGCGGCCCCCGCCCCCGGCGAGGCCGCCGCCGAGCCGGTGCCGCCGATCGACGTCAAGAGCGGCTCGCTCAAGGCCGACCTGCTCGTCAAGCGCGACGGGCAGCGGGCGAACCTGAATGTCAACGCAACCGCCGACGGCATTGCCGCCGGGCGCGGCGGGGTTTACACCGAGCCGTTCAACGTCACCGTCAAGACCGACGCGAACTACGACCCCGCCGGCGCCCTCGACCTCAAAACCCTCACGCTCGCCCTCGGCGACGCCCTGGGCGTGAACGCCAAGGGCAAAATCGTCGACCCGACCGGCAAACGGGAGTTCCAAAACTTCGGCGGCACGCTCTCCTACGACCTAGAAAAGCTCAAGCCGCTGCTGATCCCCCTCACCGCCCCGGCGTCGCGCCAGACGCTGGCCGACGCCACGCTGTTCGGCAAGTTCGAGAAGCCCTTCACCGTCGGCGGCTCCTACCCCGCCACCGCGGCGGACGGGCAGGCGATCCGCTCCCTCGCCGCCGCGCTGCCGCTCGCCGCCGACCGCGTCGACTACAGCGGGGCCGACGTGCGCGACTTCTACAAGGTCGCCACCCTCAAGGACGGCAAGGCCTTCCTCGCCGACCCGGCGACCGGGGCGACCAAGGCGACCCTCAACGGCGGCGAGCTCAACGTGCCGCCGACCCTCGTGCTCGACCTCACCACGCCCGAGTCGCGCCTGTCGCTGGTCGGCGGCGAGCGGGCGCGGCTGGTCGTCGGGGCGAAGTTGAACCCGATCCTCAGCAGCCAGATCGGCAAGTTCCTCGGCCCGCAGTTCGCCAACGCCACCAAGGCGACCGGGCTGGTCGACCTCACGCTCCTCAACGCCGACGCCGTGGCGGTGGGGGAGAAACTCTACACCACCCAGTCCGGCAGCGCGAAGGTGGCGCTGTCGATCCGCAACCTGCTGATCGAGAACACGCTGTGGAGCAACGCCTTCGGCGGCGTGGTGCAGGCCGTGCCGGGGCTGGGGGCGCAGGCGAGCCGCTACACCTCGCTGGAGGGCGGGATCACCGACGCGGTCATCACCCTGGCGAACGGCGAGGTGACGGAGGATCTGACCTTTAACGTGCTTGACCCGGCCACCGGCGGCGGCGACCGCTCCAAGGCCGACAGTTACCCCCTCACCTTCGCCGGCGGGGTGGGGCTGTCGGACCTGAAGCTCAACAACTTCAAGATGGAGTTCCCCCGCAAGCTGCTGAGCAACTGGTTCGGCGGCGACGTGGACAAGGTGCTGGGCTACCTGCCCGAGCAGGTGCCGGTCAGCCTCGTCGGGTCCGCCAGCAGCCCGCAGGCTAAGTTCGACGCCGGCAAACTGCTACAGGGCGGCCTGAAGAACCTCGCCGGCAAGGAGCTGGACAAGGCCACCGGCGGCAAACTCGGCGGAAACCTTGGCGACAAGCTCGGCGGCCTGCTGCCGGGCGGGAAAAAGTCCGGCGACAACGCCGGCGACAATGCCGACGGCGGCCAGAAGCCCCAGAGCCCCGCCGACGCCCTCGGCGGCCTGCTCGACGGACTCGGGAAGAAGAAGGACAAGAAGAAGTAGGCCGCCGCGCGCCGCCTGATTCCCGCCAACTTGCCGACGATCCGCCGCGCCGCTATCGTCACGGCCCCTGATTTCCCGCCTTCCATCGATCCCGCAAGGAGCGCCCGTGTCCGACAGCTTCCGCCGCACCAAGCATTTGTTCACCAGCGAGTCCGTCAGCATGGGCCACCCCGACAAGGTGGCCGACCAGATCTCCGACGCCATCGTCGACGCGATCCTGACGGCCGACACCGACCGCAAGAACTGCCGGATCGCGGTCGAGACCCTCGTCACCACCGGGCAGGTCGTGCTCGCCGGCGAGGTGCGGACGAACAGCTACGTCGACTTCGCCCAGGTGGCGCGCGACACGATCAAGGAGATCGGCTACACCCACCCGGACATCGGGTTCGACTTCGACTCGTGCGGCGTGCTGAGCGCGGTCCACAGCCAGAGCGCCGACATCGCCCGCGGCGTCGACCACGCCGCCGACAGCGGCGACCAGCAGGAGCAGGGCGCGGGCGACCAGGGCCTGATGTTCGGCTACGCCTGCCGCGAGACCGACGCCCTCATGCCCCTGCCGATCCACCTCTCCCACCGCATCGTCGAGCGCATGGCCGAGCTGCGGCAGAAGGGCAAGATCGACTGGCTCCGCCCCGACGCCAAGAGCCAGGTGACCGTCGAGTACGAGAACGAAAAGCCCGTCCGCATCCACACCGTCGTCGTCAGCACCCAGCACGACAAGACCGTGCTCGACAAGAAGACCGACACGCTGACCAAGCAGGCCAAGCAGCAGATCATCGACGAGGTCATCAAGCCCTGCCTGCCGAAGAAATTGGTCGATGACGACCTCATCTACCACATCAACCCGACCGGGAAGTTCGTCATCGGCGGCCCCCACGGCGACTCGGGGCTGACCGGGCGGAAGATCATCGTCGACACCTACGGCGGCCGCGGCGCGCACGGCGGCGGGGCGTTTTCGGGCAAGGACCCCAGCAAGGTCGATCGCTCGGCCAGCTACATGGCCCGCTACATCGCCAAGAACATCGTCGCGGCGGGGCTTGCCGAAAATGCCGAGGTCCAGCTCGCCTACGCCATCGGCGTGGCGCAGCCGATCAGCGTGACCGTCAGCACCGAGGGCACGGCCGTCATCCCCGAGGACCGCATCGGCGAGCTCGTCCGCGAGCACTTCCCGCTGACCCCCAGCGGCATCATCCGCCACCTCGATTTGCTGAAGCCGATCTACAAGCAGACCGCCCGCCACGGCCACTTCGGCCGCAAGCCCGGCGAGGACGGCTCGTTCAGTTGGGAAAAGACCGACAAGGCCGAAGCCTTGGCAAAGGCCGCGGGGGTGGAGATGCCGAAGAAGAAGCCGGCATAGCCGTGGCACGGGCGTCCCGCCCGCGTCTGCGCCTTGGGATTTAAGGCCAAGCCAAGATGAAGGCGCATTCGCAGACGCGGGCGGGACGCCCGTGCCACGGTGCAGACGCTAAAGTGATCCCATGGCGCGCGAGCGGATCGTCACGGGCGAGGCAGTCGGCGAGGAGGAGCGGGGCTTCAACTACGCGCTCCGCCCGGAAACCTTCGCCGATTACGTCGGCCAACCGGGCCTCGTCCGCAAACTGAAGATCGCCGTCGAGGCCGCCCGGCGGCGGGGCGAGCCGGTCGACCACGCCCTGCTGCACGGGCCGCCGGGGCTGGGGAAAACCACCCTCGCCCACGTCATCGCCAACGAGGTCGGCACCAAGGTCCACGTCACCAGCGGCCCAGCCATCGCCAAGAGCGCCGACCTCGCCAGCACGCTGCAAAATCTGAAGCGCGGCGACGTGCTGTTCATCGACGAGGTCCACCGCCTGCCGGTGATCGTCGAGGAATACCTCTACAGCGCGATGGAGGATTTTAAAATCGACATCATGCTCGACAAGGGCATGCACGCCCGCAGCGTGTCGATCCCCGTCGAGCCGTTCACGCTGATCGGCGCGACCACCCGCATCGGCCTGCTGACCGGCCCGATGCGCGGGCGGTTCGGCATGGTCGAACACCTCGAGTTCTACTCGCCGGCCGAGCTGCAGACGATCCTGCGCGCCAACGCCAAGCGACTGAACGTCGAGGCCGAACCGGCGGCGCTGGAGGAACTGTCGCGCCGCAGCCGCGGCACGCCGCGCGTGGCGAACCGGCTGCTGCGGCGGGTGCGGGATTTCGCCACGGTGGAGGCCGACGGTGTGCTGACGCCGGCCATCACCGAGCGCGCGCTGCAACTGGAGGGCGTCGATCAAAAGGGCCTGGACGCGCAGGACCGCACGCTGCTCCGAACGGTGATCGACGTCTACGCCGGCGGCCCGGTCGGCGTCGAGGCGGTGGCGGCCACGATGGGGGAGGAGCGCGACACGCTGGAGGACGTGATCGAGCCCTACCTGCTGCAAAACGCCTTCCTGACCCGCACCCGGCAGGGCCGACGCGCGACGAAGCTGGCGTATGAGCATCTGGGCCTGAAGTGGCGTCCGCCGGAGGGGGAGGCGACGTTCTTCGAGTAGGGTGGGCACCACCCACCACGGGCCGATCATTTACCCCCGAGCGCGGGAAGCGGTGGGCGGTGCCCACCCTACAGTGGCTCATGGCCGAACCAGACACCACCGTGCGCCCCGGCCGCGAGGCGGACGCGGCGCGGATCGCGCTGTTCAACCTGCGGATGGCCGTCGAGACCGAATCGCTGCGGCTGGACCCCACGACCGTCGAGCGCGGCGTCAAGGCCGCCCTCGCCGACGCGGGCAAGGGGCGCTACCTCGTCGCCGAGCGCGGCGGGGAGGTGGTCGGGTGCCTGATGCTCACGCGCGAGTGGAGCGACTGGCGCAACGGCGACTTGTGCTGGATCCAGAGCGTTTACGTCGACCCCGAGCACCGCCGCCGCGGCGTAATGCGCGCCCTCTTCGCCGCCGCCGAGGGGTCGGCGCGCGACGCCGGCGCGGTCGGCGTGCGGCTGTACGTCGAGCGCGACAACGCCGCGGCGCAGGCCGTCTACCGCTCGCTGGGGATGGGCGAGACGCACTATTTGGTGATGGAGAAAGAACTGAAGCAGTGACCCCAAGTAGCCGGGAGCGGAAGCCCCGGTCTTTCCGCGCAAAGACCGGGGCTTCCGCTCCCGGCTACTGCGGGACGACTCCTTCATTCCGAACCGGCGATGCGGTACCCTCCCGCGCGTGACCGCCGCCCCGCATCCCCGCCGCGCCGTCACCTGGCGCAGCGTGATGATCGGGTTCCTCGGCGTCCTCTTCATCTGCTCGCTCACGCCGTACAACGACTACGTCGTGAACAACACCAACCTCGTCGGGAGCTTCCTGCCGGTGGGGCTGCTGCTGTTCTTCCTGGTGCTGGTGCTGTTCGTGAACGCGCCGCTGCGATGGCTCGCGCCGCGGCGCGCGATCAGCGGGCCGGAGTTGTCGGTCGCGCTGGGGATGATGCTGGTGAGTTGCACGCTGCCGAGCGTGGGGCTGATGCGGTATTTGCCGGGGCACCTGGTCGCCTTCTGGCACCACGCCGCCGCCGACGCCGACGCCGCGACCGTGATGCGGCGCCTCGATTTGCCCGACTGGATGTTCCCGACGATGCCCGCCCGCGACCCGGTGCTGCGCGGCAATGAGCCGGTAGTGCGCGACTTCTTCAACCGCGTGCCGGTGGAAATGCCCGGCTTCGCCGCCCGCGTCCGCGCCGTGCCGTGGGCCGCGTGGGCGCGCCCGGCCGTCACCTGGGCCGCGCTGCTCGCCTGCCTCTACGGCACGGCGTTCTGCATGATGGTGATCTTCCGCCGGCAGTGGGCGGAGAACGAGCGGCTGCCCTTCCCCCTCGCCACCGTCTACCTCTCGCTGATCGAGCCGCCCGAGCCGGGCCGCGCGCTGAACCGCCTGTTCCGCGCCCGCAGCTTCTGGGTCGCCTTCGCCGCCGTCTTCGCCGTCCACGGGGTCAACGGGTTGTCCGAGTACGCGCCCAAAATCTTCCCCGCCATCCCCCTCGGCTTCGACCTCCGCCGCATCCTCGCCAACGAGCCGTGGCGGTACGTCGAGCTCTACGCGCAGGTCCAAACCCTCTACTTCATCGTCATCGGCATCTGCATCTTCCTGCAAACCAAACTCGCCTTCAGCCTCTGGTCGATCTTCCTGCTCGTGCAGGTCGCCCGCATGGTGCTGGGCGCGCGGCAGCAGGAGATCACCGGCGGGATGCAGACCGACCAGCAGTTCGGCGCGATCCTCGCCGTCGGGGCCGTCTCGCTGTGGGTCGCGCGGCAGCACCTTCGGGCGGTGCTGCGGCAGATGGTCGGCCGGGCGCGCGCCGGCGACCCGCGCGGCCGCTACCTGCCCTACTCGGCCGCGGGGTGGGGCGTGGCCCTCGGGTCGGCCGGCATAGTCGCGTGGCTGATGCTGGCGGGCACCACCCTCGCCGGGGCCGCGGTGATCGTGGGGGGGCTGATGGTCGCCTACCTCGTGCTCGCCCGCGTCGTCGCCGAGACGGGGCTGCCCTACGTCCTGCTGCCGCTGCCGCTGATGCGGCCGTGGGTTTATTTGGCGAACGATTTGCCCTTCGGCGCGACCGGCCGGACGGGCGTGCGGTCCTACTTTTTCGCCAACTGGTTCTACGGCATGTTCCTGCACGACACGCGCGAGGCGATGCCGGTCTACGCCAGCCACGCCCTGCGCGTGGCCGACGTCGCGGCCTATTCCGACGAAGGGAACTGGCGAAAAACCTTGCCGTTCGTCGCGCTCCTCGCCGCGGCGCTGTTGGTCGGGTACGCCGTGGCCGGGTCGAGTTACCTGTACGCGGAGTATTCCTACGCCACCACGCTCGACCGCCGGCCGGTGGTGGTGAACGTCTGGGGCGCGCGGGACATGGCGAAGGAGCTCGCCCTCAACGCCACGCGCGACTATTTGCCGCCGAACGCCGGGCCGACCGAGTCGCACAGCCGGCCGGGGCACCTCGCGTTCGGGGCGGGATTGACGCTGGCGATGGGCGCGCTGCGCCTCCGCTACGCGGCGTGGCCGTTCCACCCGATCGGGTTCCTGCTGGTCTACACCTGGGGTGTGCAGCAGGTGTGGTTCAGCCTGTTCGTGGGGTGGCTGGCGAAGGTGCTGATCCTGCGGCTGGGCGGCGCGCGGCTGCTGCGCGGCAGCTACCCGGCGTTCACCGGCCTGATCCTCGGCGAGGCCGCCGCCGCCGCCTTCTGGCTGGTCGTCAGCCTGCTGCTGGTGGCCGCCGGCATGAACTACCACGCGGTGCAGTTGCTGCCGCGCTGAGGCGCCGGCGCAGCGCGGCGCGAACAAGGGGCGGCGCGGCAGAACCTCAAGTTTGCGGCGCGACACCTCGGGGTTCTGCGCTGAAACCTCAGGGTTGCGCGGTATATCCTCTACGCACCGCAGCGAATCTGCGGATCGACAGTGGCATTCAAGCGACCCATCCCCCGCCGACTCCGCCGCGCCCTCGCCGTCGCCGGCTGGGCTGCCGTGCTCGCCTTTGCGGCCGCGCTGGCGTTCGCCTACCTGCTGCCGCAGGATTTTACCGGACGGACGAAACCCCACCTCGCGCCGGCGGCGGCGACGCTGCGGGTGCTGGCGTACAACGTCTTCTACTCCAACCGCGACGCGGCGGCGATGGTGGCGTCGGTCCGCGCGGTCGACCCCGACGTGCTGGCGGTCGAGGAGTGCTACCCGCCGCCGACGGCGGGCGCGGCGGTGGGATATTGGAACCGCAAGCGCGTGGTGCTGGTGGTGGGCGGGCGGCGGGTGGCGCTGCACACGGTCCACCTGATGCCGCCGATGTCGCTGCACGCGATCGGCATCGGCCGGCGCGAGGTGGCGGCGCTGCTGGAGGACGTGGCGAGCGAGACGCTGCCGGTGATCGTCGCGGGCGACTTCAACTTCGCCGAGACGACGCCGAACTGCGCCGCACTGGAGGGGGCGGGGCTGACGCGCTGCCGCGCCCTCGCCGGCGGGTCGGGACGGCCGGCAACCTGGCCGGCGGACGGCTGGCGGCGGTTCGCGCCGGGCGTGCGGATCGACCACGTCTTCGTGTCGCAGGAGCTGACCTGCACGGCGTCCGGCACCGGCGCGGCGGGCGGGAGCGACCACCGCCCGGTGTGGGCGGACGTGGGGATTTCGCAGTAAAACGTGCGAGGTAGCTGCGGACCAACGGTCCGCAGGGGGCGTGTTTGAGGATCGAAGACTGCGGACCGTTGGTCCGCAGCTACCCGGAAGGGAGCGCGATTGATGCGACTGAATCGGAAGGTGGCGGGTCGGTGGTTCGCCCGTGCGACGGGGTTGTGCGTCGGCGCGGCGGGGGTGCTGCTCGCGTTCGCCTACGGGCTGCCGCAGAACTTCCGCGCGCAGTCGCCGACGTACAACGTGCTGGCGGCCGGGGCGTTTCTCGTGCGGACGACGCAGTTCTACCTCGGGCTGGCGTGCCTCCTGGCGCTGGTGATCGCGGTGGCGATCCGGCGGTGGAAACTCTGTGCGCTGTCGGCGGCGGTCGCGCTGGCCGGACTCCTGCCGGCGCTGCTGCACCTGATCCCGATCCACCAACCGCCCGCCGACGGCCCGGCGGTGCGGGTGATGGCGATGAACCTGCTCGCCGGCACGCGCGACGCGGCCCCGGCCGTCGTCGCGGTGCGGGCGGCGAACCCGGACGTGCTGCTGGTGGAGGAGCTGACGCCGCTCCACGTCGCGGCACTGAACGCAGCGTTCGGAGCGGACTACCCGCACCGACTGCTCTACCCGAACGACGCGACGCACGGGCTGGGGATCTACTCGCGCCGGCCGGTGTCGCTGATCGAGCCGCCGGTGCAGACGACCTCGACGGACTGGCGCGTGCTGACGGCGGCGCTCGAACTCGGGGGCGGGCGGGAGGCGGTGCTGTACCAGGTCCACTTCGCGTCGCCGCCGCGGCCGTACCGGATCGTCGCCAACCGGCGGCAGACGGCGGACCTGATCGACCGGATGGCAACCAAGGCGGCGGGGGAAAATCGGCCGGTGATCGTCGCGGGGGACTTCAATTTCTCGTCGACGAGCCCCAACGCCGCCGCCCTGCGCCGCGCCGGGTTGCGCGCGGCATACGACCTCGCCGGCCACGGCCCCGGCGGCACCTGGCCGGCGGCGGCGGGCCGGTGGCTGGCGTTCGGCATCGACGAGGTCTACGTCTCGCCGTCGCTCACGGTCTCTGACGCCGGAGTGGGCGGGCGGACCCGCAGCGACCACCTGCCGGTGTGGGCGGACGTGGCAGGGGCTAGGATGGAGTGAACCGGGAGACCCCTATGACGATTGACTTGCCCGAAAACGTCCTCCGCACCGCAGGCTTTGATGAGCGTGAGGCCCGCATCGAGTTCGCCTGCTGGCTGTACGATCGAGGTAAGATCCATCTGTGGCCGGCTGCCCAACTCGCCGGGCTCAGCCGATCGGAATTTGAGACGGAGTTGATGACCCGCGGGCTGGCTGTGATCCGATACGACGAGGAAAACTGGGCGCTCGAAGCGACCGCCAATGCTGCCACGACGGAGTGAAGATGAGCGTCGTCGTCAGCGACACATCGCCCGTGCGCGCACTCCACCACGTCGGAGAAGTGGGGTTGCTGCGGGCGTTGTATGGGGAGGTGCTTGTCCCCGAGGCCGTTGCGGATGAGTTGCTGAATCCCGCGGGGTTGTATGAGCCAGTCGATGTGCGGGCGTTTGACTTCATCCGCATCTCGCCGCCTGCGGCAGTCGAATGGGACGTGCCCGCCGATCTGGACGCGGGCGAGGTGGCCGCCATTGCCCTTGCCGAGCAGGAGGGGGCATCACTGTTGCTGATCGACGAATTGGCGGGCCGCCGCTTCGCTTCATCCCGCGGCCTGACCATTAAAGGCGCCCTTGGCGTCTTAGTGGATGCCAAGAAAGCGGGTCTGGTCCCGGCAGTCGCTCCCTTGGTCGACCGGCTACAGCGGGAGTTCAAGTTTCACGTCGCGACGAACGTTCGGAAAATGATTCTGCAATTGGCGGATGAGGAGATGTCGCAGGATTAAAATGATTCCATCAAGCACTTGCCAAAGACAACCTGAAATATCCCCAACGTCCGGTGTGGGCGAAGCTGAGCAGCCAGACCTTGACAGTGGAAGCGGAAGCTCCCAGTTCTTCGCGGCAGACCGGAGCTTCCGCTTCCGGCTATTAAGGAGGCCCCTCTCACGGTTTTCACACTACGATGTATCATGCAGACGACCGCCCCCGCCCACGTCAATCGCCTGATCCGCGAGACCTCGCCCTACCTGCTGCAGCACGCGCACAATCCGGTGGACTGGTTCCCGTGGGGCACCGAGGCCTTCGCCGAAGCTAAAAAGCGGGGGGTGCCGGTGTTCCTCTCGGTCGGGTACTCCACCTGCTACTGGTGCCACGTCATGGAGCGGCAGTGCTTCGAGGTCGAGGCGATTGCCAAGGTGATGAACGGCCGCTTCGTCAGCGTCAAGGTCGACCGCGAGGAGCGGCCGGACGTCGACTCGCTTTACATGACGGCGGTGCAGCTCTTGACCCAGGGCGGGGGGTGGCCGATGAGCGTCTTCCTCACGCCCGACGGCCGGCCGTTCTACGGCGGCACCTACTTCCCGCCGGAGGACGCGCACGGCCGGCCGGGCTTCCCGCGCGTGCTCAATTCAATGGCCGACGCCTACGCGGACCAGCGGGCGGAGGTGGAGAAGAACGCCGAGCAGTTGACCGCCGTGCTGCGGCGCCTCGCCAACCCGCCCCGGCCCGAGCAAAAGGTGACGGTGGACAAGGCCCTCGTTGCGACCCTCGTCAAGCAGTCGATGGCCGGCTTCGACCTGAACCACGGCGGCTTCGGCACCGCCCCCAAGTTCCCGCAGGAAACCCTGCTGCAACTGCTGCTCGACGCCCGCACCTCCGCCGCCGTCGACGACGAGACGAAAGCGCAGATCGACCTCCGCCTCCGCCTCACCCTCGACGCGATGGCCAACGGCGGCATCCGCGACCAGCTCGGCGGAGGGTTCCACCGCTACAGCACCGACGCGGTCTGGCTCGTGCCGCACTTCGAGATCATGCTCTACGACCAGGCCATGCTCGGCCGCGTCTACGCCGAGGCGTCGCGCCTGCCGAACAACGTGCGCTACGCCGACGTGGCGCGCGGCGTGTTCGACTTCGTCCTGCGCGAGATGACCTCCCCCGCCGGCGCGTTTTACACCGCGTTCGACGCCGAGGTGGATTCGCGCGAGGGGCAGAATTACCTGTGGACGCGGAAGCAGGTCGAGGAGGTTTTGGGGTCGAAGGACGGTTTCGAGTTCGATCAACTCTATGGCCTGGACGACGGCCCCAATTTCGCCGACCCGCACCACGGGAATGGCAAGCCCGACTCGAACATCCTCCACCTGCCCGACGGCCCGGCCGGCACCGATGCCCCCGCCATCGCCGCCATGCGGGCCAAGCTCCTCGCCGCCCGCATGAAGCGCAAGCAGCCGCTGCTGGACACGAAAATCGTCACGTCGTGGAACGCCCTCACGATCCACGGCCTCGCGGTGGCGGGGAAGCTCCTCAACGAGCCGCGCTACCTCGCCGCCGCGGCGCGGGCGGCGGAGTACCTGCTCGGCACCCACCGCGACGCCGACGGCATGATCCACCGCACCAGCCGAGACGGGGCGGTGAGCGATCACCCCGGCTTCCTCGACGACTACGCCCTCCTCGCCGACGCCCTGCTCGCGCTGCACGACGCCACCGGCGCGGCGCGCTGGAAAACCGAGGCGTCCGCCGTCGCGCGGCAGATGGTCGCCCGCTTCGCCGACCCCGCGGGCGGGGCGTTCTTCTTCACCGGCAAGTCCGCCGGCGAGTTGATCGTCCGCCAGAAGACCGCCGCCGACAGCCCGCTGCCGTCGGGGAATGCGGTCGCGGCGACGGTCGAGCTCGCCCTCGGCCGGCCGGGCGTGGCGCAGGGCGTGCTGCGCGACTTCGCCGCGACCATGGCCGACCACCCCGCCGGGGCCGCCACGATGCTCGCCGCCGCCGACGCCTACCTCGCCCAGCACGGCGAGTTCGCCGTCGAACCTTCCACCGCCGCCGCCAAATCCGACCGCCCCGACTCGCCCGCCGACCGCGCCGCCAAGACGGTGCAGGTCCGCGGCGAGTGGGCCGACCCCACGCACCTGAGCATCGTCCTGCACGTCGCCGACGGCTACCACGTCAACGCCCACGGCGCGGCGGACCCGCTCATCGGCACCGACCTCGCCGTGTCGGGCCAACACGCGGCCGACCAGACGTCGGTCGACTACCCGCCCGGCAAGCCGCTGAATGTCGCCGGGATTGCCACCACCGTTTACGCCGGCGAGGTGCCGATCGCCGTCACGTTCGCCAGGCCGATGACCGAGGCCGTCGAACTCACCCTGACATTTCAGCCCTGCACCGACAGCGCCTGCCTGCCGCCGGTCACGGGCACGTTCACGGTCCGGCCGTTCGAGAAGCCGTGACCATGAAGTGGCACGGGCGTCCCGCCCGCGTCTGCGACTTCTTTTGCCGTCAAAGAAAAGCGCTGACGCGGGCGGGACGCCCGTGCCACGTTGTCCGACGCGCCCGGTTCGATATACTCGCCGCTCATGGCAAAGCTCCCGACCAGCACCGACGTCCCGTTCGCCGTCTCCGACACGCTCCCGAGCAAGGCCGACGCGGTGGTCCTCTGCGTCGCCGAGGGGCAAACGGAAATTGACGCGGACGTGCCGGAGGAGTGCGCCGCCGCGCTGAAGCGGTTGGTCGACGGCGGGGCGTTCAAGGGCAAGCCGCGCGAGGTCGCGGTCGACCTCGTGCCGGCCGCCGACGGCAGGCACCGGCGCCTCCTGCTCGTCGGCATCGGCAAGGCGACCAAAGTGACGGCCGAAACGTTGCGCGAGGCGGGCGGGGCGGCGGTCCGCGCCGCCCGTCGCACCGGCGGCGGGGCCCTCGCCATTCTCCCGCCGACGGTCGAGAGCCTCTCGCCCGATGCCGTCGCCGACGCCCTCGTCACCGGCTGCGCCCTCGCCGCGTTCGACTTCCGCGAGTACCAGGGCACCGTCAAAAGCGCCGGCGACAAGCCGAAGGATCTGGCCGTCACGCTGGTCGGCCCCAAGTCGATGAAGGCCGCCGTCGACCGCGCCGCGGTCATGGCCGAGGGGCAGAACTTCGCCCGCACCATCGCCAACCGCCCCGGCAATGACCTGAACCCGCCGTCGCTGGCGAAGGTCGCCGAGGAATTGGCGAAAAGCGTCGGGCTGACCTGCCGGGTGATGGACGAGAAAGACCTGAAAAAACTCGGCATGGGCGGCATCCTCGCCGTCGGCGCCGGCAGCGCCTCCCCGCCCCGGTTGATCGCGCTGGAGTACGACCCCGGCGCGGCGAAGCCCTCGCCCAAGTCCAAGTCGAAAAAGTCCAAGCCCCCGCAGTCGCCGCTGCTGGTGGTGGGCAAGGCGATCACGTTCGACACCGGCGGCATCAGCATCAAATCCGCGGCGAACATGGGGCGGATGATCTTCGACAAAAGCGGCGGCATGGCGGTGCTGGGGCTGATGTACGCCGTCGCCAAGCTCGGGCTGAAGGTGCCGGTCGTCGGGCTGCTCAGCAGCGCGGAGAACATGCCCGGCCACACGGCCTACCGCCCCGGCGACATCCTCACGATGTACAACGGCGTGACGGTCGAGGTGACCAACACCGACGCCGAGGGCCGCCTGGTGCTGGCCGACGCGCTGGCGTGGGGCATCGAGACCTACAAGCCGCGCGCCTGCGTGAACCTCGCCACCCTCACCGGCGCGTGCGTCGTGGCGCTGGGCGAGACGACCGCCGGCGCGTGGTGCAACGACGACGCGCTGTTCGCCGCCCTCGACGCCGCTTCGAAGTCGGCGGGCGAGAAACTCTGGCGGATGCCGCTGGGCGAGGAGTTCCGCGAAAAGCTCAAGGCGGACGCGGCGGACATCGTCAACAGCGCCGGCCGGTGGGGCGGCGCCTGCACGGCGGCGGAGTTTCTGCGATTTTTCGTGACCGGCGGCAAGGCCCCCGAGGCGGGCGAGGCCGACCCCACGCCGTGGTGCCACCTCGACATCGCCGGCCCCGCCGACACCGAGGCCGAGCGGCCGTATTACGCCAAGGGGGGCACGGCGTTCGGCGTCCGCACCCTGGTGGAGTGGGCGGCGGGGCAGGCATGAACGTGGCACGGGCGTCCCGCCCGCGTCTGCGATTTTTATCTTAACGATGCGAAGACGCGGGCGGGACGCCCGTGCCACGGGAAGATTTGCCATGAGAATGCCCCGCCCGCTGATGCCGCTGTTGGCCCTGCTCCTCGCCGCGGCCCCCGCCTTCGCCGCCAATTCGCTGACGCCGGCGAAGCAGTGGTACGCGCCGGACCAGCCGCTGACGGTGAAGGTAACGGCGGGGCGTTCGGTGCGGCTGGTGATGACCGACTTCGTGGGCCGCCTGGTCGAGGCCGAGCAGGGGATGGCCGGGGGCAAGCCGGAGTTGACGCTGGCGGCGGGGGCGTCGGTGGACCTGAAGGTGAACTACCCGGCGGTGCGGCGGGAGGGCACGTTCCTGCTCTACGCCGAGCCGGCGGACGCGCCGCGCGGGCAAAGTTTTTTGGGCACGCCGCTGGTGATCGAGGTGGCGGCCGACCCGCGCCCCGCCGCGCCGCCGGGGCCGATGGTCTTCCGCATCGTGCCGCTGCAGTTCGCCGAGGTGTCGACGGGCAAGGGGCCGATGACGATGGCGTTTTACTACGACGTCGCGCCGGTGACGGTGGACGCGGTCATCCGACTGGCCGAGGGGGGGTTTTACGACGGGCTGATCTTCCACCGCGTCGTCAAAGGCACGATCATCCAGACCGGCGACCCGCGCGGCGAGGGGACCGGCGGGCCGGGCTTCCACCTGGGCGCGGAGTTCTCCGACCGGCGGGTGGACCGCGGGGCGGTGGCGATGAGCCGGCTGACCGACCCCATCGAGAAGCAGGGGGCGATGCCGCGGGCGGAGGCGGCCGACAGCGCGGGGAGCCAGTTCTTCATCGCCCTGCGCCGCCTGGAGCAGCTCGACCGGCGGTACACGGTGTTCGGGCGGATCACCGACGGGCTGGCGGCGGCCGACGCGATCGGGTCGGTGCCGGTGCCGGACGAGTCGCTGGCGCGGCCGAAAGATCCGCCGGCGCTCGAGTCGATCAAGATCGTGGACGTGACGTTCAAGCGGAACCCGTATTTGCGGATCTTCGCGCCGACGTCGGTGGCGAACCCGTCGGACGTGCTGGAGGGGAGCTCGTCGACGCGGCCGGAGATTCCCGACTTCCAGCGGACGGGCAAGAACCCCGACGACTCGCCGAGGGAGACCGCCCCGCCGACCGGCGTGCCGATCAACGGGCGGACGCCGGTCGCCCCCGGCAGCGGCGGCGACCCCGAGACGCAGAAGGACCAGCGGATCGTGCCGCAGTAGGTTGGGCGGGAAAGTCCTAGCCCTCGGCGGGTCGGGGGGCTATACTGCCGCGCCATCGCCGCCGGTGCGGTCGATGGCCGGGCCGATGCAAGGGACGGCTGCGAACCGGGTCAGGTCCGAAAGGAAGCAGCCCTAAGCGGACCCGCCCCGGTGCACTCGCCACCCGGCCATCGACCGGCCGTTCGGTCAGGGAAGAGGGACAGGGGATGAGGGATGAGGCGGAGGATATTCCGCACTCGCCTTTACTCACCTGCTCATCCCTAATCCCTCGTCCCTGATTAAAAATGCGCGTCCTCATCGTCGCCAACCTGGACAAGCCCCGCGTCGCGCCCGCGGTCGACTCGCTGGTGCCGTGGTGCGAGCAGCACGTCGACCTCGCGGGCGTGGACGACGGCGACGATGTAGACCTGGCGACCGTCGACGCCGACGCCATTGTGGTGTTCGGGGGCGACGGAACCTTGCTGCGCGTCGCGCGTCGGCTGAAGGGGCGGCAGATCCCGGTGCTGGGCGTGAACTTCGGGCGGCTGGGGTTTCTCGCGCCGTTCACGCCGGACGAGTTCCGCGACCACTTCGCCGACTTCGCCGCGGGCAAGTTGCCGGTCGAGCCGCGGAACATGCTGAGCGTGTCGGTGGTGCCGCCGGACGTGCAAATCGACCTGATGGACCACCCGAGCGTGGAGGCCCACCGGCGGTTCGGCGTGCTGGCGCTGAACGACGCGGTGGTGACGGCGGGCCGGCCGTTCCACATGGTCGACCTCGAGCTCGGCACCGACGGGGCGAGCGATGGGGACGGGGGCGTTCGGTTCTACGGCGACGGGCTGATCGTCGCCACCAGCAGCGGCAGCACGGCGTACAACATCTCCGCCGGCGGGCCGATCCTCTCGGCGCCGCTCAAGGCGATGGTCGTCACGCCGATCTGCCCGCATTCGCTGAGCTTCCGGCCGATCGTGCTGCCCGGCAACAGCCGCGTCGTGCTGACCTGCCGGCGGGTCAATAAGGGCACCACCCTGGTGTGCGACGGCGAGGACACCACGAACCTGTCCGAGGGGGACCGGATCATCCTGACCGGGGCCGACAAGGACGTGCTGCTGGTGCAAAACCCCGCCGCCCGGCCGTGGCGCGCGCTGGCCGAGAAGCTGCACTGGGCCGCCACGCCGAAGTACGCCGAAGGCCGTGAGCCGTGAATCGCCGGCACAACCGGCACGACCGGGCGGCCAGATAGCATCAGGGCGGGTGATCGGGCGGAAAATCCTCTCAAGTCGGCCGCCGCTTCGGTTATGGTTGGGGCGTGAAGTCCCTCCCCCTCGCCGCCTTTCTGCTCGCCGCCGTCGCCTCATCCGCCGCGTTCGCGCAGGTGGTTTACGCGCCGGTGCAGTTTCAGTACGACCGGCAGAATCCGTTTTACTACGCCGGCGACGACCCGCGCGTGTTCCGACTCGCCACCCAGCCGGTCGCCGGGGCGGGGCTGTTCGGGCGGGTGCGGGGGTATCAGTTCGTCGGCTCCTACGCGGGGCGGACCGACGTCCACCGCGAGGTCTCGCACTACCGGCCGCAACTCTACACCGACGCGATCCCCGGCTACAACGCCTTCCTCTTCGGCCTGACCGTCGATGACGTGCGGAACGAGGCCAGCGCCCGCGTGCCGCGATACTTCGTGAAGCGGGATCTGCTCGACGCCGCCGTGCCCGCCGGCGGCGTGCTGGTAGTGCCGCCGACCGCCCCTTACGTTCCCTACGGCGAGGGCAGCATTGAGATTCGCCCGTACATCCCGCCGGCCCCGACGCTGATCCTGCCGCGCCGGCTGCTGACGCCCTCGACCCGCCCGGCGGTCAATCCCCCGGCGGCGGTGGCGGCCCAAAATCCGGCGAAATCCAAAGCCGCCTCTTGATCCCGCCCGCCTCCCGCCCGATGATCCGGGTATGACCCCCCGGACCCGCCTGACCCTCGGCCCCCTCGCGCTCGTGCCGCTCGCCGCCCTCGCGGCCCTGGCCCAGTCACCAGAACAGCCGGCGATCCAACCCGCCATCCAGCCGCCCGCGACGCAGCCGTCGGCCATTCGGCCCGCCACCCGGCCCGCCACCACCGCCCGGTCGGTCGAGGACATGTTCGACAACCTCCTGCCCGACGCCGACCGCCCCGCCCCCACCCCCCTCCGGCCGGTGCCCAAGCCGAACGCCCCGCCCGCCTACGACGCCACCGGCGGCCCCAACGCCGTCGCGCCCGGCGCGCCGCAGACCCCGCTGGTCCGCGAGGGCACCCTCCTCGTCGACCGCCTCGGCCGACTGGTCAAAACCGACGGCCGCGACGAGTTCGCCTTCCAGGCCGACGGGGCGACCCTCGGCGACCCGCCGATGGTGCTGCTGCCCAACGCCACCCTCGCCCTGATGGAGGATGCCGCCGCCGCCGCCGGGCAGGAGGTGCTGTTTCGCGTTACCGGCACCGTCACCGAGTTCCGCGGGCGGAACTACCTGCTGCTCGACAAGGCCGTGCAGACGGCGCGATAACTGCTTCCGCCGCTTCGCCTTAACCGCCCGATGTGACGCTCCTCTACCCGCTGGCGCTGCTCGGCCTGATCCCGTGGGCGGCCGTCGCGGGGTACGTCTGGGTGCGCCGCCGCGAGACCCGGCCGACGCCGTTCCTGCCGCTGTGGGACACGGCCGCCGCGCCGCCGCCCGGCCGAAGCGTCCGCACGCCCCCGTGGCCGATCCTCGCGCTGCTCGCCGCGACGCTGCTGGCCCTGCTCGCCGCGACCGGCCCCGCCCTCCCCGGCGGCCGGCGGACGGTGAACGTCGTGATCGACTGCGGCCCCACGATGGCCGCCACCGGCCGCCTCGCCTCCGCCACCGAAGCCCTCGATGCCGCGCTCCGCCGCGCGGCTGCGACCGACATCAACCTATTCACCGTCGGCACCGG
Organism: Tepidisphaeraceae bacterium; assembly: GCA_965260985.1. Taxonomy (GTDB): domain Bacteria; phylum Planctomycetota; class Phycisphaerae; order Tepidisphaerales; family Tepidisphaeraceae; genus CBDHCE01. The sequence continues at coordinate 79,038 of CBDHCE010000016.1, forward strand.
CCCACCGACGCCCCGGCGGCTTGCCGCTTCGCAAATAATCCGAACTCTCCAGAACCTCCCCTTTACCTCAATCCCCACGCTCCCAAAACTGACCGCCACCCTCCGCCGAACCCTCGCCGACAGCGACACCCCAGTCCTCGTCCTGACCGACCAACGGCTGCCCGACTCCCTGACGCGGAACCCGCGCGTCCTGCCGATCCGCCCGACCGCCCCGGTCCGCAACGCCGGCATCGCCGGCTTCTCGGTCCGCCGCACGCCGCGGCCGCAGGCGATGCTCCGCCTCGCCGGCGTCGACCGGCCGATGACTCTCACCCTCCGCTCCGCCGGCCGATCCACCGCCCGCCAAGTGACGCCTGCCGACGAACTCAGGCCGCTCTTCGTCGATTTGCCCGCCCTCGGCCCCACCGCCGCCGCCTTCCTCGACGCTGCCGATGACTTTCCTGCCGACGATGCCGCGTGGCTCGCTCAGACCGCCGCCGACCCGCGCCTGGAGGTGTCGGCCGACCTGCCCACCTCCGTCCGCCGCGCCGCCGACGGCTTCTCGCGCCTCCGGCCGCCGGGCGACGGGGGGGCGACCGTGGCCGTCTCGACCCGCCGGCCGCCGGCCGGCCCGGCGGTGGTCGTGGCCGACGGCGGCGGGCCGCGGGTCGGGCCGAACGTGGCCGTCAAGGTTGCCGACCATCCGATCACGCGGGGCATCCGCTTCCCGGCCGCCCCGTCCGGCGCGACGCCCCCGGCCGGCTGGCAACCGCTGGTGACGGCCGGCGGCCTCACGCTTCTGGCCGTGCGCGACGGGCCGCCGCGCGGCGTCTGGGTCGGCATCGACCTCGCCGGGCCGCGCTTCGACGCGACGGCCGACTTCGTGCTGCTGCTCGCAAAATCCTTCGACTGGGCCGGCGGCGGGGCGGGCGAACTGCGCGACCCCGACTTCGCCGACGCCGGCCCCGAGGCCGTTCGCCCGTCGTGGCAACGGTTGACCACCCGGCCGTCCGCCCTCACCCCCGCCCCCGGCCTCTACCTCGACGGCGGGGCGGTGCGGGCGGTGAACGTGCCGTACATGCCCTTCGCCACTCCGCCGCCGATTGTTCGGCCGGTGCCGCCCGCCGCCGGCCGGGGGATCGACCTCGCGCCGCCGCTCGCGTTGGCCGCCCTCGCCGCGGCCGCCCTGGCCTTCGCGCGGCGCCCGAAGCGTTCGCCGCTTGACACCGCCGGGGGGCAGGATTAGTGTGCGGAGTCGGCCGCCCCCTCGCGCCCGGCACCCGTCCTTTCTGCCGACCCGACGCGCCGCCCGACAAGGTTTGCCCCCATGCCCGACACCGCCCCACCCGTTGCCGTCACCGACGAAAAAAACCACGTCCGGGTGGTCGAGTTCACCAACAGCAAGATCCTCGACGAGGCGAACATTGCCGAGATCGGCTCGCGGCTCAACGGCCTGATCGACGACGCCGAGCGGCCCAAACTGCTGCTGGACTTCTCGACCGTCGACCACCTCTCCTCGGCCGCCCTGGGGATGCTCATCAACGCCAACAACCGCATCCGCACCGCCAACGGGCAGTTGCGGCTGTCGAACATCAAGGCTCAGATCTTCGAGGTCTTCGTCATCACCAAGTTGAACAAGCTGTTCCACATCTACCCCACCCGCACGGAGGCGATGGAGAGCTTCGACCGATAAGTGTGGTAGATCGGGGGCGTGCGGGGGGAGTGCGGCGGCGGACGATCCGAGGGAGACCCAGCAACCGGGACGAGTATGGCCGCCGGACCGAACAGCCTCACATCGCCGGCCGACCCCGCCGCCTCCCCTTCCGCCGCGCCGCCCGCGTCGCCGTTCAAGTTCGACTTCGGCTCGAACTACGACGAGGCCCGCGAGGTGCAGCGCCAGATCCTGGCGATGGTCGAGGGCCACGATTACGACGACAACGCCCAGTTCGCCCTCAAGCTCGCGCTCGAGGAGGCGTTGATCAACGCCGTCAAGCACGGCAACCAACTCGACCCCGCCAAGCGCGTCCGCGGCCGGGCGACCGTGACGGCCCGGCGGGCGGAGATCATCGTCCAGGACGAGGGCGTCGGCTTCACCCGCGTCGCCGTGCCCGACCCGACGCTGGAGGAAAACCTCGAGAAGACCAGCGGCCGGGGCGTGCTGCTGATCGAGGCGTACATGGACGAGGTCGAGTGGACCGACCGGGGCCGCCGCATCCGCATGGTCAAGCACAACGACTCCCGCACGCCGCTCGACGATGAGGCGTAGATGAAGCGTAAAACGGCCGCAGGAGACCCGCCGCCATGTTCCTGCCCCTCCGCACCGACGCCCCGCTCCGCCACACGCCGTGGATGAACTGGGCGATCATCGTCGCCAACCTGCTGGTCTACGTCGCGCAGCTCGCCTACCCCCGCCAGCTCGAGGCCCTCTCCCTCGCCCCGACCGACCCGCACCTGCTGAACTACTTCACCTACGCCTTCCTCCACGGCGGCCTGCTGCACGTCGGGGGGAACATGCTGTTCCTCTACATTTTCGGCAACAACGTCAACGACAAGATGGGCCAGTGGGGCTATTTGGGCTTTTATCTCGCCGGCGGCGTGGTGGCCGGCATCGTCTATGTATTGGGGGGCGGGGCGCCGGTGATCGGGGCCAGCGGGGCGGTGTCGGCCGTCACCGGGGCGTTCCTGATCCTCTTCCCGCGGGCGCGGGTCATGGTGCTCTTCTTCTTCCTGCTGATCTTCACCTACGAGATTCCGAGCGTGATTCTCATCGCCGCCTTCTTCGCGCTCGACCTCTTCCAGCAGGTCAGCCCCGCGGTCTTCGGCCTGTCGGACAACACCGCCCACCTGGCGCACATCGGCGGCACGCTGTTCGGCGTTGTCGTGCCGCTGGGGCTGCTGGCGGCGCACCTGCTGCCGCGCGACCAGTTCGACGCCATCGCGTTGATCCAGCGATGGAACCGCCGCCGCGTCTACCGCGACCAGGTGAACCGCGGGTGGAACCCCTACGGCGCCGACGAGGCGGGCCTCGGCCGGGGGAAGCACCGCCGCGCCGACGCCACGATGGAGCGCGTGCAGGATTTGCGCGCGTCGATCAGCGAGGCGATCGCGCACGACAAGCTGCCAGAGGCCGCCACGCTTTACCTGCAACTTCACGCGGTCGATTCCGAGCAGGTGCTGAGCCGCCAGAACCAGCTTGACGTCGCCAACCACCTGTTCGCCGAGGGCCGCCACCGCGACGCCGCCGACGCCTACGAGCAGTTTTTGCGGCACTATGCCCGGTACGACCAGATCGAGCAGGTGCAGCTCATCCTCGGGCTGATCTACGCCCGCTACCTGCACCGGCCGGACGCGGCGCGGACCCAACTGTCGGCCGCGCTGGAGAAGCTGCACAACCCGTCGGAGATCGACGTGGCCCGGTCGGAATTGGCGCGGGTCGAGGCGAAGCTGGAGCAGGTGCGGGCGTAGGCTGATGGGTCGCGTAAAAATTTTCGGGAAAAGGTTGCACGGCGGGCCCTCATCAGTAGAGTGACGCGAACCAAACGCCACGCCGCCCCGTAAGACCGCCAGATCAGTTCGAGAGGGTTGACCCGCCGTTCTGTGGTCAGCCGATAGGCACCGTACATCGCACTACCGAGCGCAGCGCGCCCGACCACACGGTCTTGTAAGGCCGATGGCGTCCACGTTTGCCCTCGCCGCCGCCGCCGTGCACCAGGGGACCAGCCGATGCCGTTCAAGCGCCTCCGTGATCGTCAAGCCGCCGCGTCCTCGAAGGCCGTGAAATCCGCGGCCGACCGCGTTGCCGTCCGGTCGTCCGGGCCGTGGGTCGAGCGGCTGGAGGGCCGGCTGATGCTGGCGGCGGGGGGGCTGGCGGCGTCGTACTTCAGCGCGACGAACCTGACCGGCCCGGCGGTCGAGCGGGTCGATCCGCAGGTGAACTTCAACTGGGGCTGGGGGGCCCCCGCGCCCGGCGTCAAGGCCGACTTCTCTGCCCGCTGGACCGGCAGCGTCACGCCCGACACCTCCGACGCCTACACCTTCGCCACCACCAGCGACGACGGCGTGCGGCTGTGGGTCGACGGCAAGCTGCTGATCGACCACTGGGCCGAGCACGGCACGGCGCGCGACACCGGCACCCTCGCCCTCAAGGCGGGCGTGGCGTACGACGTGAAGATGGAGTTCTACGACTCGTTCGCCAACGCCGTGGCGAAGCTGGCGTGGTCCACCCCGACCCTGCCCGAGAAGCCGATCCCGAGCAAAAACCTCTCGCCCCTGCCCGCCACGGCCGCCTCAACGTCGACGCCCGCCCCGGCACCGATGCCCGACCCCACGCCCGAGCCCAAGCCCGCGCCCGACCCCGCGCCCGACCCCGCGCCGGCCCCCGCGCCGGCCCCCGCGCCGGCCCCCGCGCCCGATCCGATCCCGGTTCTCACGCCCGCGCCCGATCCGACGCCAAACCCGGCACCCGACCCCGCCCCGTCCGCCGGTGCCGCGGGGCTGGTGGCGGAGTACTTCAACTCGTTCGACCTCACCGGCCCGGCGGTGCGGCGGGTCGACCCGACGGTCAACTTCGACTGGGGCCAGAACGCCCCGGCCGACGGGATCGGGCGCGACTTTTCCGCCCGCTGGACCGGCCGCGTCACGCCCGACTCGTCCGGCACCTACCGCTTCGCCACCCTCTCCGACGACGGCGTGCGGCTGTGGGTGGACGGCAAGCAGATCATCAACAACTGGACCGACCACGGCGCGACCCGCGACACCGGCACCATCAAGTTGAAGGCCGACGTGGCGTATGACCTGAAGATGGAGTTCTACGACTCGCGGGTCAACGCGGTCGCCAAACTGTCGTGGTCCGGCCCGACCCTGCCCGAGCAGATCATCCCGGCCGACCACCTGTCGCACGCCGAGGCGGCCACGCCCACGCCCACGCCGGCTCCTACGCCCACGCCCGACCCGCTACCCAACCCGGTGCCCGCACCGACGCCCGCCCCGACGCCCGCCCCTGCGCCGGTGCCGCCGACACCGCCGACGCTGGCCGCGCCGGGCGAGCTTCGGGCGGCCGCGACGCAGGGCCGGGTTCAACTGTATTGGGCCGACCGGGCGGCGGACGAGGCGGGGTATTTGGTCGAGCGGTCGGCGGACGGCAAAACGTTCGCCGCCGTCGGCCGCCTCGGGGTGAACGCGGTCTACTACGCCGACGCCACGGCCGTCGGGGGCATGCCGTACCAGTACCGCGTGGTCGCCTTCAACGCCGCCGGGCAGTCCGCCCCGTCCGACCCCGCCGCCGTCACGGCCGTCGCGGCGTGGCAGGGGTCGACCCACCCCGACCCGACGTTCACCGGCGGGTGGCAGCCGGCCGACCCGGCGAATCTCGTCAGGCCCGACTCCGGCCGGATCGGCAACGTCTTCTACGCCGGCGACCCGGTCCGCTTCCGCGTCGGCCCCGCCGCCGTCGCCTACGACGTGCGGGACTACGCCGGCAACCTCGTCGACCAGGGCAGCATCGCCCCGGCCGCCGACGGGGCCATCCCGCAGGTCGCCCCTAACGTCGTCGCGCCCGGTTGGTACAAGCTCTACCTCTACGGCGCGACCTCCTCCAAAGACTTCGGCGACGTCGTGGGCGCGACGACCTTCACCATTTTCCGCAACGACCCGAACTTCCCCAAGCTCGACGGCTTCAGCTTCAACGGCACCGACTTCGTCCGGCCGGCGGTCACGCGCGTCGACCCGACGGTGGATTTCCACTGGGGCTACGGCTCGCCCGACCCGAAGGTGCCGACCGACTACTTCGCCGCCCGCTGGACCGGGCAGGTGCGGGCCGACCGGACCGGGCCGACCACGTTCTACACCTCCAGCGACGATGCGGTGCGGCTGTGGGTCGACGGCAAGCTGGTGATCGACCACTGGGACGCCCACAGCCGGGCGGAGGATCAGGCGACCGTAACCCTCACCGCCGGCGTGCGTTACGACATTCGGATGGAGTACGCCGAGAAGGACTACGACGCCGAGGCGCGGCTGCTGTGGCAGCCGGCGGGCGGGGCGAAGGCGGTGGTGCCGGCATTGAACCTCTACCCGTCGGCCGACGCGGCGCGGGCGGGCGGGCTGACGGCAAATTACTTCGCGGGGTACTCGTCGGGCGGCGATGCGTCGCAAAGCCCGGTGCTGCGGGCGGTCACGGCGATGGGGCCGCAGCGGTACAGCGTGCAGGACGCGGCCCGGCCGGACGAGGCGATCGCCGCCCTCACCCGCCAGATGGCCGCCGACCGCGACCTTTACCTCACCCGCGACCCCGCCCGGCCGCGCGATTTGCTGGTCGCCTTCCCCAACGGCGTCAACACCCCCGCGCAGTACGCCGGCCTGAAGCAGATCGTCGCGGCGCTGTCCGGCACGGTGAAGTATTGGGAAGCGCGCAACGAGCCGAACTACGGCGCGAGCGGGCCGGACTTCGCCGTCAAGGAGATGAAGCCGTTTTACGAGGCCGTCAAGGGCGTCGACGCGTCGGCGAAGGTGCTTGGCCCCGGCCAGGTCACGATCGGCCCCGGCCAGAACGGGCTGGACTTCCTCGACGGCTTCCTGAAGGCCGGCGGCGGGAGGTTCATCGACGCCCTCAGCTTCCACGCCTACAACAACGTCCTGGGCGACGTGAACCTGGCGCGGCAGAGCCTCGGCGACCTCCAGCAAGTGCTCGATAAGTATGGCGTCGGCAGCATCGAGAGGTGGCAGACCGAGCAGGGCTACTTCGCCGCCGTCTATGGCAGCTATCAGCCGCGCCTGCAGGGCCGGTGGACCATGTTGCAGATGATGGTCTACGAGCAGGCGGGCATTCCCAAGGAGCACAACCACCTGTGGTACGACGCCAGCCACGGCTTCTGGGACCAGCCGGCGTGGTGGCAGAACGCCGACGGCTCGCTCAACCCCGCCGCCCCGCTGATGCGGACTTACTCCGAGGAACTCTTCGGCACGAGCTTCGCCAAGGCGTTCGACTTCGGGGGGCCGGCGAATGACGTGTACGTCGGCAGCCTGTTCGCGGGCAAGGGCAAGTCCGTCGCCACGTTCATGGCCGCCGGCAGCACGGACGGCAAGGTGGTGCTGCAGGTCGACGGCGCGGGGAAGCTGACGGTGGTGGACGCCTTCGGCAAATCGAGCGAATTGGCGGTGGTGGGCGGCCGGGCCACGCTGGCGGTGGGCCAGGAGCCGGTGTACGTCGAGGTGCCCGGCGGCGCAAGCCTGTCGGTGGTCAAGAACGACTGGCGGACGAACCTGGCGGCCCAGAAGGGCGTGGTGGTGACAGCCTCGGGCGGCGGGCAGGCCAACGCCACGGCCGGCAAATTGGTCAACGGCAAGCTCGAGAGTCTCGTGCGCGACGGCGACAACGTCTGGTTCAGCAACCCGCCGACGGACACGGCCGACGCCTGGGTCGAGCTCAACCTCGGCGGGCAGAAGACCGTCTCGCGCGTCAACGTTTTTGCCGCCACGCCGTGGCAGCTCGCCGGCACACTGGTGAAGTACGACGTGCAGTATTGGAAGGACGGCGCGTGGGTGACGGCCGACACGGTGGACGAGCCGACCAAAACGTTCGGCTCGCTCGGCCCGGCGACCGACACGACGCTGGACAGCTACTTCAGCGACCGCAGCATCTTCCTGCACGAGTTCAGCCCCGTCGCCACCGACCGCATCCGGCTGCTGGTCCACCAGGTCTCCTACGGCGGCGGCGCGACGGCGGACGTGCGGCGGGCGGGTGGGCAGGCGTCTGACAAGCCGACGTTTATTTTGCGCGAGGTGCAGGTGTTCGGGGCGTGAAGATACGATCGCCCGCCGTCAGAATCTTGACCGCCACGGTATCGAGCGCTACTACTTCGCCGTGCCCGATCATCGGGCAATGACGGCCCTCGCGCTGCGCGGCAAAGCGGCGTTTTACTTGGGCAGCGGCCCGACGAGCGGCTGGCCGGCGGATTGTCGTGCGAAAAATCGGCTTCCACAGATTTCGTCGATTGTGGCTGCCGGTTTGCTTTCGGCAGACTGTGATGAACACTGATCCGGTGGCCTATCGCTCGGGCCGATGCAACCCCGACGCGGCCCGCGTCGTAGACGGACATGGTGTGGCGGCCGAAAGTCGGCCGGTGCACCGACGGGGACGGGGTGCGCCCGCCTCCGGCCCCGGCCCGACGCCGCCGCTTTTGCCCTGATGGACTCCCGCCCCCCCAACGTCCGCCGCGTCCGCCCCGCCGAGGGGCCGGAGGATGGCGACGCGCTCGGCCCGGTCGGCGGCGCGTCGGTCGTGCCGAGTCGCGGCGTGGTGGCGTCGGCCGGGGGCGAGGCGCAGGGCAACACCTTCTCCCTGCCGCTGCTGCTGTGGCGGCGGAAGTGGAGCCTGATCGCCGTCACGCTGCTGTCGCTCGCCGGCGGGTGGGCCTACCTCCGCGCCACGCCGCTGACCTACACCTGCTCGGCCCTGTTCCACGTCCAGCAGCAGGGGCCCAAGCTGCTGACGGACAACCAGGGCTTTATGGTCAAGAGCGACAGCTACCTCTACCTGCAGGGGGAGCTGATCAAGGGCCCGGCGGTGCTGGACGCGGCGGCGGCCGACCCGGCGGTGGCGTCGCTGCCGGCGTTCGCGGGCCTGTCGCCCGAGGGGCGGGCCGGCCGGCTGCGCGGCGGGTTGCGGGTCGACCTCGACCAGACGCGCGACACCATCCGCGTCTCCTGCACCGCCGCCGACCCGGCCGTGGCGGCGGTGGCGGCCAACGCGCTGGTCTCCGCCTACGTCGAGGCCTCCGCCGCGGGCCGGACCAAAACCTCCGGCGAGGTCCTCACCATTCTCCAGGACCAGAAGGCCAAGCTCGACGCCGACCTGTCCGCCCACCTCCGGAAAATGGCCGACTACCGCCGGGCGAACAACACGCTGTCGTTCGGCCAAACCGACGGCGACAACGTGGTGCTCAAGAGGCTGGCGGAACTCAGCGACGCGTTGACCCAGAGCCAGTTCACCCTGCTGCAGGCGAAGGGCGCGCTGGAGTCGGCCAAGGGGCTGGCGGACGACCCGACGAAGCTGTCGGTGATCCTCGCGTCGCTCCCGCCGGGGCAGGGGGCAGATGTCGGGCTGCTGTCGGCGGATTTGTCGGCGGCGCGGGCGAACCTCGCCTACGCCGCCGCCAAGTTGCGCGACCTCACCAACGGCGGACTGAGCTCGCAGAATCGCCAGGTCGTGCTGGCCCGCGGCGAGTTGGAACTCGCCCGAACGGACATGGCGGCGGCGGAGCAGTCGGCGGCGGCGAACTACCTCGCCGTTCTCGCCCGCCGCTCGGCCGACGCGGCCCGGCGGCAGGCCGAACTCCAGGCGGCCTTCGACGCCCAGCAGGGGCGGGCGCAGGATTACAACGCCAAGGCGGCGGAGTACGCGCTGATGGACGCGGAGGTGAATCGGATCGGCCGGCTGAGCGAGTCGCTCGACGCGCGGATCAAGGAGCTGCGGGTCAACACCGACCCGAACACGATGAACGTGACGCGGCTGGAGGCGGCCGACGCGGGGTCGGCCGACGTCGAGCCGGCGAGGAAAAAGGTGCTGGCGATGGCGCTGGTCCTGGGCGTGACGCTCGGGGGCCTGTGCGTGCTGGTGCAGGACTGGGCCGACCGCCGCATCCGCACGCCCGGCGAGATGGGGGGCCGGATGAACCTGCAGGTCCTGGCGACGCTGCCGCACGTGCGGGGCCGGCCGAAGGTCGGGGCGCTGGGGAGCCGGGTGGCCGACGACCCGCACTCGGCCTACGCCGAGGCGTTTCGGAACCTGCACGCCTCGATCCACTTCAGCGGCGCCCGCCGGCCGAAGGTGCTGCTGGTCACCAGCCCGCGGGCGGGCGAGGGCAAGAGCGCGACGGCGAGCAACCTGGCGGCGGCGACGGCCGAGGCGGGCCTGCGGGTGCTGCTGATCGACGCCGACCTCCGCCGCCCGGCCCAGCACCTGGTCCACCCCCCGGCCGGCGGGCCGGGCCTGTGGGAGGCCCTCGGCGGCCACTGCCCCGCCGCCGACGCCATTGGGCCGACCGCCTCGGAGGGGCTGGACGTCATGCACCACGGCGGCCCGGACCTTGCCGGCGGCGACCCCGGTGCCGTGCCCGGCGCGGCGCCCGGCAGCCGGCGCGGCCGGATGCTCACCAGCCGCTCCTTCCGCGAGGTGCTGCGGCAGGTGTACGAGGCGTACGACTACATCGTGGTCGACGCCCCGCCCCTGCTGCTGACCAGCGACGCGCTGAACGCCGCCGCCGTCAGCGATTGCACGCTGCTGGTGCTGCGCGCCGGCCGGAGCGAGCAGGCCGACGCCGAGGCGGCCGTCACGCGATTGCAGGCCGTGCAGGCCCGGCGCGTGGCGATGGTGGTGAACGACTTACGCGAGCCGCGCGGCGGCTACGGCTACTACGGCCCGTCCCAGCCCAAGCGCCGCCGCCGCCTCATCACCGCCACCGACTCAAACGGCGCCAGCGGAACCCACGGAACCCACGGCACCCACGGCACCAACGGCCACTCCCGCCCATGACCCAAGCCCTCGCCCCGCCCGACCGTTCGGCCGACCTTGCGGCCTACGCCGACAAGCCCTACATGGTGCTCCGCCCCGAGAGCACCCTGGGCGTGCTGAACTTCGCCGAGGTCTGGCAGTTCCGCGACCTGCTGTTCGGCCTGGCGTCGCGCGACGTCAAACTCCGCTACCGCCAGACGTTCCTGGGCGTCGCGTGGGTGCTGCTGCAACCTCTGGCGGCGGCGGGGATCTTCTCCATCGTCTTCGGCGTGATCGCGGGACTCAAGGGCACCGCCGCCGTCCCCTACTTCGTCTTCAGCTACGCCGGCATGATGGCCTGGAACGTCTTCAGCAGCACCCTGGGCAAGGCCAGCGGCTGCCTGGTCGGCAACGCCGGCCTCGTCAGCAAGGTCTACTTCCCCCGGCTCATCCTGCCGCTGTCGACCGTCCTGTCGACCCTCATCGACTTCTCCGTCTCGCTCTGCGTGATGGCCGTGCTGCTGGCGATTTTTCGGGCGCCCGTCGGCGTCGGCGTGCTGCTGCTGCCTGTCTGGCTCGGGGCGCTGGTCGTTCTGGCGCTCGGCGTCGGGCTGTTCACCTCCGCCGCGATGGTCAGCTACCGCGACGTGGGGCACATCCTGCCGGTGGCGACGAACCTGCTGCTCTATCTCAGCCCCATCGCCTTCTCCCTGGCCGCGGCGCAGGACAAGCTCGGCCCCAAGCTCTCGTGGCTGATCTGGCTGAACCCGCTGACCGGGCTGCTGGAGGCCGTGCGGTGGTCGCTGGGCGTCGCGCCGGTCGACGTGGGCGGCCAGCCCTACGCGCTGCCGCTGGGGCTGCTGGCCTACTCGCTGCTGCTGGCGGCGGGGTTGTTCGTGGCCGGGGCGGCGTACTTCTGGAAGGTCGAGCGGAGGTTCGCGGATGTCATCTGACGGCTCGAACAACGAACCCTCCAACGGCTCCAACGGCTCCAACGGCGCCAACGGTCACGCCGCGGGCGCCACGCCGCGCCGCGCCAAGCCGGCGGTGCGGGTGGTGGGGCTGGGCAAGAGTTACTCCATCGCCGCCCACCGGACCGAGCGGCCCTCTACCCTCGCCGAGTCGGCCCTGGCCTACCTCCGCAACCCCTTCGCCCGGCAGAAAAAGAGCACCTTCTGGGCGCTGTCGGACATCGACCTGGAGGTCGCGCAGGGCGACGTCGTGGGCATCATCGGCCGCAACGGGGCGGGAAAGTCGACCCTGCTCAAAGTCCTCAGCCGCATCACCGCCCCGACCACCGGCCGCGTCGAACTCTTCGGTCGCATCGGCTCGCTGCTGGAGGTCGGCACGGGCTTCCACCCGGAGCTCACCGGCCGCGAAAACATCTTCCTCAACGGCCAGATCCTCGGCATGAAGCGCAGGGAGATCGCCCGGCAGTTCGACGCGATCGTCGACTTCTCCGGCGTCGAGAAGTTCCTCGACACGCCGGTGAAGCGCTACAGCAGCGGCATGTACGTCCGCCTCGCCTTCGCCGTGGCGGCGCACCTGGAGCCGGAGATCCTCATCGTCGACGAGGTGCTGGCGGTGGGCGACTCGGAGTTCCAGACCAAGTGCCTGGGGAAGATGAAGGACGTGGCCGAGAGCGGGCGGACGGTGCTGTTCGTCAGCCACAACATGCAGGCGGTGAACCTGCTGTGCAAGACGGGCGTGTTCCTCAGCGGCGGGCGGGTGCAGTACGTCGGCCCGGTCGGCGGGGCGGTGCAGCGGTACGTCGACAGCTTCGCCGGCTCCGATTCGGACGTGGCGGCCCGCGACGACCTGCGGCCCGGCTCGGGCGAGTACCGCTTCGCCGACGTGCGGCTGGGGAAGCCGACCTTCGCCGCCGACGAGCCGAAAATCGTGCGGTTCCGCCTGGAGCGCCGCCGCCGGGCGATCGGGCGGATGTACCTCGCGGCGCACGTCGTGGACGAGTTGGGGCAGATCGTGGCGCAGTGCGACTCGCGGCTGATCGGCGAGTGGCTGGACGACGCCGACGCCTACGCCGGCGAGTTCCGCCTCGACACGCCGTGGCTCAAGCCCGGCACCTACCACCTCGACCTTTACGCCTGCACGACGCAGAACCCCAAGCCGGTGGACTTGTTCGAGAACGCCTGCCGGCTGCGCGTCTCGCCGCTGCTGCCGTACCCGAACACGGTGTCGGAGGACGGCGTGGGCAAGGGCGTGGTGCTGAGCAGCTTCAACTGGTCGGTCAGCACGTCGGACGGGCCGGCATCCGACGCGGCCACCGGGGCGTCGGACGACCGGGCGGTGCTGGTGCCGTGAGCGGCCCGGACGTGAGCATCCTCCTCTGCACCGCCGGCCGGCCGGCCGACCTGGCGCGGACGCTGGCGGCGACGATCCCGTTGCCGGTGCCGGACGACTGGGCGGTGGAGTTGGTCGTCATCGATAATTCGGCCGACGCCTCGGCGCGCGGCGTCGTGGCGGCGGCGGGGCGGGGGCGGATCGACCTCCGCTACGTCCACGAGCCGCGGCGGGGGCAGTGCCGGGCGCGCAACCGCGGGCTGGCCGAAAGCGCCGGGCGGGCCGTGATCTTCACCGACGACGACGTGCGGCCGCAGCCGGGGTGGGTCGCCGGCATGGCCGGGCCGATCCTGGGCGGCACCGCCGACGCGGTGGCGGGCCACGTCCGCCTCGCCCCGCACCTCCGCCGGCCGTGGATGGACGCCCACCACCTCGGCCGCCTCGCCGTGACGGACTGGACGCCGGGCGCGCCGGTGGATCGGCTGGTCGGGGCGAACATGGCCTTCCGCCGGTCGGTGCTCGGGCGGGTGCCGGGCTTCGACGTCGAGATCGGGCCGGGCGCCCTTGGGTTTCACGACGACACCCTGTTCGCGTGGCAGCTCGGCCTGGCCGGCTTCCGCTTGGTCGCCGCGCCGCAGCAGGCGTGGGTCGAGCACCACCCGACGGCCGACCGGCTGACGCGCGGCGCGATGCTCGACTCGGCGGGGAAAACCGGGCGGTCCTACGCCTACCTTCAGCACCACTGGCACCACGACGTTGTGCCCACGCCCCGGCGGCGGGTGGTGACGAGCCTTGCCCGCCTGCTCGCCCACCGGTTGGCCCGCCCGCGGCTGTGGCTGGGGCGGCGGTCGGCCGAGGGGTGCGGCACCGGCGAGATGCACCTGGTGCAGGTCCTTGCGATGGCCCGGCAGTACCGCCTCGAGTGCCGCCGGCCGCGGCGGTACGAGTTCCACGGATTCTCGCCGAGGTCTGCCACGCCAATGTCGGCACCTGTCGCGTCGGCGGGGGGGGCGGTTCTTGCCTGAGTGCAACCCAACCGCCAGTGCAATCGTCTCCATCGTGATCGTCACGAAGGACCGCGCCGCCAGCCTGCGCGAGACGCTCGCCGCCCTCGGCCGCGTGCGGGTGCCGGAGGGTTTGGCGGCGGAACTCATCCTGGTCGACAACGGCTCCACCGACGCCACGGCCGACGTGCTGCGCGACGCCGGCGAATTGACCGGGCTGCCGACGCGGCCACGGTTCGACGGCGGGCGCGGCAAGACGCAGGCGGTGAACCGGGCGATGGCGTCGGCGCGGGGCGACATCTTCCTGTTCACCGACGACGACGTGCGGCCGCCGGCGGAGTGGATCGGGGGGATGTGCCGGCCGATCGCCGACGGCGAGGCCGACGCGGTGGCCGGCGGCATCCGGGCGGCGGGGCACCTGGCCCGGCCGTGGCTGACGCCGGTCCACCTGAACTGGCTCGCCTGCACCGACGCCGACGCCCCCGCCGGCCACGTCCCGGCCCTGGTCGGGGCGAACATGGCCTTCCACCGCCGGGTGCTGGAAAAGGTGCCGCAGTTCGACCCGGAAATCGGCGCCGGGGCGCGCGGCAATGGCGAGGACACGATCTTCTCGATGCAGCTCGAGGAGGCCGGCTACCGGCGGACCTTCCGGCCGCACGTCAGCGTCGAGCACCACTTCGACGCGGGCCGCCTGACCCGCCGGGCGTTCGAGCGGCAGGCGGACAAGCGGGGCGAGCTCGACGCCTACCTCAAGCACCACTGGTTCCACACGCCCAGCCGTTTCCCGCGCCTGCGGCTGGCGCAGTTGTCGGCGAGGTATGGTTATCAAAAGCTCACCCGCCGCCCGACGTCGGCCGACCCCGACGCTATCGCCGACTGGGAGCTGCCGCTGCTGGAGGGCATGGCCCTGTACCGCCACTACCTGACCGAGCGGCACGCGCCGCGGAAGTACGGCCGCCGCGGCCTCCGCAAGCTGCCGACCGGCGGCGAGGAAACTCCGGCCGTGCCCGCCTGTCCCGGAGGCCTTTCTACATGATCTTCATCACCCCGCTCGAGGGCTGTCTCCTCGCCAACCAACTCCGGCTGCTGGCGCACACCATCGCCTTCGGCATGGAGACGGGTCACCGCGTGCTCTACCCGGATTTCCACACGAACAGCCGGCACTTCCCCGACGGCCCGCGCGGCCCGATGTGCGGCTGGGGGCCGGGCGGCGCGTCGGCCGGGACGGCCCCGAAGTGGGCCCGCCGTGGGTTGACGACCGCCACGTTCCAGGCGGCGCGGGGCGTGACGTTCGCGCTGCACCACGGCCTGCCGCTGCCGCTGACGGCGCGGCTGCTGGCGAACCACAACTGGCTCGACAAGGTGTCGCTGGACGACCCCGCCCGGCCCGAGCTGCGCGACCCGCGGCAGCTGCTGGTGATCCGCGGGCAGGAGTTCCGCGCCTACGGCAGCCTCAACCGCCACGCGGACGCGGTGCGGGCGCTGTTCCGCCCGACGCCCGAGGTGGCCGACGCCGTGCGGGCGTCGCTGGCGCCGGCGCGGGCGGCGTGCGACGTGGTGGTCGCCGTCCACGTCCGCCGGTGGGACTACCGCACGTTCCACGGCGGGCGGTACTTCTTCGAGTTCTCGCAGTACGCCGAGGTGATGCGGTCGGCCGCGGCGCAGTTCACCGGCCGGCGGGTGGGGTTCGTGGTCTGCTCGACGGACGACATCCCGGCCGACGCCTTCGGCGACCTGTCGGTGTGGCGTGGGCCGGGCAGCGCGCTGGGCGATCTGTACGCCATGGCCGCGTGCGACCGGGTGGTCGGGCCGCCGAGCTCGTTCAACCAGTGGGCGAGTTTTTACGGCGACGCGCCGCTGCACTGGATCGAGTCGCCCGACGCGCCGGTGCGGTTCGCCGGGTACGACCGGACGGAGCGCGAGTGGACCGAGTTGAAGTGCGAGCAGGCCCGGCGCGACGGGACCGCCAGCGAGCCCGGCGGGTCGCCGCCCGAGCTCGCCTCACCTGACCATTCGCCCGCCGCCGTGGCCTGAGCCGACTAGCCGACCCATGCCCGCCCCCAGTGCCCACCCCTCCCGCCCGGCCGCCCGGTTGAAGATCGGCCTGCTGACGGACAACTACCCCGACTCCGGCGGCTTCGGCGGGATCGGGTCGTACACCCGCAGCGTCGGCCGCGAGCTGGCGCGGCTGGGGCACGACGTCCACGTCTTCACCTCCGCCGACGTGCCCGCCCTGCGCCGCCGCGCCATCGACGGCCTGACGGTGTGGGACTGCCCCGGCTGGTCGAAGCGGCGGGAGATGCCGGTGCTGAACGCGCTGGAGTTCACGCTCCGGTACCGCAACGACGCGACGTTCCTCTACCGCTACGCCCTGCTGAACGCGGTGCGGCGGGCGGCGAAGGGCGGGCAGTTCGACGTGATCGAGTCGCCGGAGTACGGCGCGCTCGGCGACCTGGTGCGGGACGCCGGCTACGCCAAACGGTTCGCCGTCCGACTGCACGGCCCGCCGGCGCAGGCGGACTGGCCGCACGTCCTGAAGGCGGAAAAGGCGCTGGCGTTGGCGGGCGACGTGCTGACGTCGCCGACGGAATACTCCCGCGTCGCGTGCGAGCAGACGTGGGGCGTGCCGATCGCGGCGGAGGTGATCGGCAATCCCGTCGACGCCCACCGGCCCGACCCGGCGGTGTTCGACCCGGCGACCCCGCGGTCCGGCGGCCTCTACTTCGGCCGGCTACAGGACCGCAAGGGCGTGGACGTGCTCGCCCGCGCGCTGGGCCCGATCCGCCGGCAGTTCCCCGGCTTCCGCCAGACCTTCACCGGCAAAAACGTGAGGTGGCCCGACGGCCGGCTCGGCGACGAGGTGATCCGCGCCGCCGCCGACGAGGGCGGCGGCGGGCCGGCGGCGTACGACCTGCGGTTCGACCCGCCGATGGGCGATGCCGACCTCCGCGCCGCCGTCCGATCCGCCGCCCTTTGCATTTTGCCCAGCCGGCTGGAGACCTTCGGCATCGTCGTGGTTGAGGCGATGACTTGGGGCACCCCGCTGGTGGCCAGCGACATCGCCCCGTTCCGAGAACTGGGCACCGACGGCGAGCACTTCCTGCTGTTCAAGAGCGGCGACGCGGCGGACTTGGCCGAGAAGGTCTGCACGCTATTGGACGAGCCGGCGATGGGACGGCGGCTGGCGCGGGCGGCGGCGGAGCACGCGCGGCGGTGGAGCGTCGAGGTCGTCGTGCCGCGCCTGCTGGAGGTGTGGCTTGACGGCTGACGCGATGCCCAAAACGCCACTGGTTTCGGTCATCCTGCCGGTCTACAACGGCGCGGCCCACGTCGCGGCGGCGGTGAGGTCGGTGGCGGAGCAGACCGTGGCCGATCACGAGCTGATCGTGGTGGACGACGGCTCGGCCGACGACTCCGCCGCCGTCGCGCGGGCGGCGGGGCACCCGAACTTTCGACTGGTGCGGCAGGACAATCTCGGGGCGGCGGCGGCGCGGAACTACGGCGTCGCGCTGGCGCGCGGGCGGTGGATCGGCTTCCTGGACTCGGACGATCTCTACCACCACCGGCGGCTGGAGGCCCTGCTGGCCGCCGCCGAAACGCACGGCGCGACGGCCGTGGCGAGCACGGCCGTGAAGTTCTGCTCGCCCGCCGACGCGGCAACTCTGAAGGCGGCGGGGGAGTGGGCCGATCTGACCGTCTCGCCGGAGCTCGAGTGCGAGGAACTGGTCCGCCGCGACCTGCCGGACGTTGGCGCGGCGGTGGAGTGGCTCGACCACCGGACGCTGCTGAAGGGCAACCGCATCCTGTCGATGTCGATCCTGGTCGAGCGTACCCACCTGCTGCGCGCCGGCCTGTTCCCGGCGAACCAAATGCGCGTGGAGGATTATTTCACCTGGATCAACGTCGCCCGCATCGCGCCGATCGCGTTCGTCGACTCGCCCGGCTACTTCCACCGCGTGCGGCCGGGGAGCGTGTCGCGGTCGGCGGACATGATGCTGCCGGAGCTGCTGACGCTGCTGGCCCAGTGGCACGGCGGCCGCGACCTGCCCGCCGGTGCCGACGCGCTGCGGGAGGCGGGCCACGGCTACCTGAAGTGGCAGTTCGACCGCGCCGTCTCATCAGCCCACGAGTCCGGCGACCGGCCGCGGGCGCGGGCGGCGATGGCGCTGGCGCACTTCCTGCTGCCCGACCCCGCCGACCGCCGGGCGCTGCGGCGGCGGGCGGGCAAGCTGGCCGTCAAGCGGCGGGCGGCGGCGTGGCTCGGGCGGGGCGGGCGGCCGTGACGCGGTTCTCGGTCGTCATCGCCACCCACCGCCGGCCGGACTACGCGCTGCAGGCCATCCAGAGCGTCGAGCGGCAGACGCACCCGGCCCACGAAATCATCGTCGTGGTCGACGGCGGGTCGGACGACACCGCCGCCCGCGTCCGCGCCGCCCACCCCGCCGCGGTGGTGGTGGAGCAGGAAAACCTCGGCCCGTCGGTCGCGCACAACACCGGCGTCGCGGCGGCCACCGGCGAGTGGGTCTGCTTCCTCGACGACGACGACCTGTGGCACCGCGAGAAGCTGGAGGCGACCGCCGCTTACCTCGCCGACCACCCCGGTTGCCGGGCGGTGCGGAACCCGGTCTGGTTCTTCACCGACCGCGCCGACGGCCCGGCGTCGGGCTTCGGCTTCCGCCGCGACTTCGTGGCCGACTCGCTGGAGGCCGCCCACGCCGCCGCCGATGCCGATGACCCCTCGCGCGACGGCTACGGCTACCTGCTGATCGACGGCGAGAGCTTCCCGCGCCTGCTGGAGCGCAACCGCGGCGTGCTCAGCGCTTCGGTCGTCCACCGCGAAACCCTCATCCGCGCCGGCGGGTTCAGCCCGATGCAGACCTGCGGCGACGACTGGACGATGTTCGTCAACGTCGCCCGCTTGGCTGAGTGGCACACGATCCGCCGGCGGCTGGGCTTCACCCGGCTGCACGGCGGGCAGAACACGGCCGACGCGAGCAACGCGGTCTACATCCTCTCCGGCCAGATCAACGCCTGGCTGGCGGGCCGGCCGATGCCGGGGCGGGCGGGGCTGGACGATGCGACGAAAGAGCTGGCCCGCTACGGGCCGGTGTATCGCGGGGCGATCCAGTCGTACCTCTGGTCGGCGTTGAAGAATCGCCAGTGGCGGGTCGCCCGCACGATCCGCCGGCAGGCGGGCCTGCTGCTGCCGCGGTTGCGGGACCGGCTGTACGTCCTGGTGCCGCCGGGGGTGACGTGGCGGGTGGAGCGATACTTCTTCGGAATGCACCGCTGAATCCATGACGTCCGGCCGCCCCACCGTCACCGTGATCGTCGTCACGCTCGACCGCCCCGACTGCGTGCGGCGGTGCCTGACGTGCTTGGCCGAGCAGGAGCCGACGCCCGACCAGACGATCGTGGTGGACGCCTCGGCGGGCGACGAAACGGAGCGCGCCGTGGCCGAGTTCGCCGGCGTGCGATACCTGCGGAACCCCAACGGCTACGGCCGGATGACCGCGTCCCGGAACATCGGCCTGCTCGAATCGACCGGCGAGATCATCAGCTTCATCGACGACGACGCCTTTCCCCGCGCCGGCTGGCTGGCGAACCTGCTGGAGACTTACGCCGACGCCGGCGGCAACGTCGGGGCGGTCGGCGGGCGGGCGTGCAACGGGCAGCCGGGCGAGGAATCCCAGGGCGTCGACGAGATCGGCCGCCTTTACCGCGACGGCCGGATGACCGGCAACTTCGCCGCCGACCCCGGAAAAATCGTCGAGGTCGACCACGTCATGGGCTGCAACATGAGCTACCGCCGCGAGGTCATCGCCCGGCTCGGCGGGTTCCGCGAGGATTACCCCGGCATCTCCGGCGTGCGCGAGGACTCGGATTTCTGCCTCCGCGTCGGCCGGCTCGGCTACCGCGTGCTGTTCAACCCGGCCGCCGTCGTCGACCACATCGGCGCGCCGCAGGCGACCGGCAAACGGTTCGACTGGCGGTACGAGTTCTACATCCAGCGCAACCACCTGACGCTGCTGGTGCGGAACTACGGCCCGGCGTCCGGCACGCTCTGGAAGTATCTGGCCGGCAGCGCGGTCCGCGAGACCGCCACCCTCGCCAGGCGCGTCGGCGGGGCGGCACTCAAGGCCGGGGCGGTCGGCGTCGGCACCGTCGTCGGCGCGGCGGCGGGTTTGCGGCGACTCGCCTCCACCGGCAACGCGCCGGAGCGCAACGACCCGGACGCGCAGAAGATCCGCGCCGCGCTGCAGCGGGGGCCGGCGTGAACGTCGCCATCACCTCCCTCTACCTGCCCAGCGGCAGCAAGATCGGCGTGGGCTACCAAGTCCACTACCTCGCCAACGCACTGGTGCGGCGCGGCCACCGCGTCACCGTCTTTAGCCAAACGGGCGCGTCGGACGACTCGCTGTACGACGTGACGGTCGTGCCCTCGGGCCGGCGGCTGCGGACGTTCGGCTTCGCGTGGAACCTGCGCGACGTCGACTTCTCCGGCTTCGACGTGCTCAACGCCCACGGCGACGACTGGTTTTTGTGGGGCAAGCGCCGGCCGCGGCACGTCCACACCTACCACGGCTCGTGTTTCGCCGAGATGCTGCACGCGAAGAAGTTGGCCTACAAGGCGCGGATGGCCGCCCTCGCCGCGTGCGAGTACGGCAGTTGCTACCTGGCCGACGAGCTCGTGACGATCTCGGAAAACACGCGGAGGTACATCCCGCAGGTGAAGCGGGTCATCCCGTGCGGCGTCGGGACCGACGCCTTTTCGCCGGGGGAAAAATCGGTCGCGCCGTCGCTGCTGTTCGTCGGCACGATGCTCGGCCGCAAGCGCGGGCGGATGCTGCTGGACCTGTTCACGACGAAGATTCGGCCCGCCGTGCCGGGGGCCGAACTGTGGTGCGTGTGCGAGGAGCGGGTGGCCGGCGACGGCGTGAGGTGGTTCGGCCGGGTGCCGTTCGGGCAGTTGGTCGACCTGTACCGCCGGGCGTGGGCGTTCTGCCTGCCGAGCACCTACGAGGGCTTCGGCGTGCCGTACATCGAGGCGATGGCGAGCGGCACGGCCGTCGTCGCGTCGCCGAATGTCGGGGCGGTGGAGGTCCTGGGCGGCGGCAAGTTCGGCCGGGTGGCGGCGGACGAGGCGTTGGCCGACGCCCTGGTCGAACTGCTGACCGACCGCGAGACCCGCGAGGCGATGGCGGCGGCGGGTCTGGGGCGGTCGCGCGACTTTTCGTGGCAAACCGTCTGCGAGCAGTACGAGGCCGTCTACGCCGGCGGGTCGACCAAACCCGCTGTGGAGGCGGCGGGCGCGTGAGCCGCGGCGTGCCGATCGCGCTGGTGCCCAGCGCCTTCCACCCCAGCTTCGGCGGCGTGGAGGAGGTCGCGCGGCAGTCCGCCCACCGCCTGCGCGACCGCGGGTTCGACCCGCTGGTCGTCACGAACCGCTGGCCGAAAAATCTGCCGGCGGCGGGGGAGTTCGAGTCGATCCCCGTCCGCCGGCACGTCTTCCGGGTGCCCGAGCGGAACGTCAAGCAGTACGCCGGCGCGCTGCTGACCGGCGGCCCGACGCTGCGGGCGGTCTGCCGCCAACTCCGGAATCACGGGGCCGAAATGATCCACGCCCACTGCGTCAGCAGCAACGTCCACTACGCCCTGAAGGCCAAGCGGCGGCTGGGGCTGCCGCTGGTGCTTTCCCTGCACGGCGAGCTGACGATGGACGCCGGCGGCATCTTCCAGAACTCCGCATTTGCGAAGGACTTGATGCGTCGCGCGCTGGCGGAGGCGGATGCGATCACCGCCTGCTCGGCGAGGTCGCTGGCCGAGGCCGAGGCGTTTCACGGCGAACCGTTAGGCGGGCGGGCGCGGGTCGTTTACAGCGGCATCCGCGTGGCGGATTTCGATGGAGTGCAGCCGCACCGGCACCCGAAGCCCTACGTCCTCGCCCTCGGCCGGCACGTCCGGCAGAAGGGGTTCGACGTGCTGCTGCGGGCGTTCTCCCAATCGGAAGTGAAGGCGTCGCACGACCTGATTTTGGCCGGCGACGGGCCGGAGCACGCGGCGCTTCAAGCCCTTGCGGCCGACCTGAAGGTGCCCGCGACCTTCCCCGGACGGGTCGATCACGACGCCGCCGTGCGGCTGTTCGCGGGCTGCTCGTTCTTCGTCCTGCCGTCGCGGGTGGAGCCGATGGGGATCGTGAACCTGGAGGCGATGGCGGCGGGGCGGGCGGTGGTGGCGTCGGACGTCGGGGGGGTGCCGGAGTTGGTCGAGCGGGACCGCACTGGGTTGCTCGTTCCGCCCGAAAATCCCGCGGCGCTGGCCGACGCGATGAATCGCGTGGCTTTGGAGGAGGATTTGAGAAATCGCCTCGGCGCCGCCGGTCGGGCGCGGGTGGGGCGGTTCGACTGGGACCGGATCACCGACCAGTTCATTCAAATT
This sequence comes from Tepidisphaeraceae bacterium, assembly GCA_965260985.1. Taxonomy (GTDB): domain Bacteria; phylum Planctomycetota; class Phycisphaerae; order Tepidisphaerales; family Tepidisphaeraceae; genus CBDHCE01. The sequence goes on from CBDHCE010000016.1 coordinate 101,247, forward strand.
TACGAGTCGGTCCTTCCTCAATCCGCCGCCGTAGCCACCGCTTGATGCCAAGCCTTTGCATGATTCACGAGGGGATCGGCGACGACAACGCCATCTCCAAGGTCGCGCGCGACGGCATCCTCTCGGCCGTCGAGGCGGGCTGGAGGGTCACGGCCGTCGCCAAGCGGCTGGACGAGCCGCTGCGGCCGCTGGTCGAGTGGGTGCCGCTGTACGTCCCGAAAAAAGTCTTCGCCCTCAAGTGGCTGACAGCCGGCCACTTCATCCGCCGAGCGATCCGCGGCCGGTCGTTCGACGTGATCCACGCCCACCAGCCGCAGGCGGCAAGCATCAGCGACGTCTTCCAGTGCCACTACCTCACGCGCATGGCCCACCGCCGCAAAAGCCTCACCGGCGGCGCGGGCCTCCGCAACCGCCTCATGCGGGCGCAGGAGCAGATCGTCCTGCACGCCGAGGACCGCTGCTACTCGCGCTGGAACCCGCGCACCCACATGCTGTTCGACAGCGAGATGACCCGCGCCGACTTCGCCGAGCTCTACGGCATGCCGCCCGAGCAGGACGTGCAGGTTTACGCCTTCCCGCCGGTCAACGTCCCGAGCTCGGCCGAGCGGCGGGCGGCGCGCGAGACGTTCGTCGGCGGCGCGACGGAGAAGTTGGTCGTCGGCTTCCTCGGCGGCACGAACGTCCGCAAGGGCTACCGCCGCGTCGTGGCGGCGGTCGCGGAGGATGAGTCGCTGTTCCTGCTGATGGGCGGGGCGGGGTCGGCCGAGTACCGCGCGCCGGCGGCGCTCGACGGCCGGTTCCGCGGCGTGGGGCTGACGCCCGACACCGACGGCTTCTACGCCGCCTGCGACGTGCTGGTGGTGGCGAGTTTTTACGAGCCGCTGGGCTACGTCGCGTTCGAGGCCGCGGCGCGCGGGACGCCGGTTCTGGCGACGGCGGAGGTCGGCGCGCTGCCGCACCTGCTGGAGTATGGCGTCGGCGCGGCGTGGGACCCGGCCGAGCCGATCGCCCCGGCCGCCCGCGCCCTCGCCGCCGCGCACACCGGGGTCCGCGACGGCGCGCGGCGGATGGGGCGCGACTTGGGCCAAGCCGCCTATGCCCGCCGGCTGCTGGCGGTGTATGAGCGGGTGCTGGCGGAGAGGTCGAACACCCCGGCGCTTGCGGCTTCGCAACGATAGAAAATATATTAAGATTGTTTCTTTGCGAAGCCGCGAGCGGCAAAGCGAACCCTCACGTCGAACTCGTGACCCTCCTCGCCACTAAAACCTCCCGCGCCGCCGCGGTCTCGACCGCCGCCGCGCCGCCGACGTTCCTGCACGTGCCGACGCCCGGCGATCACTACTCGCCGGCGACGGGCAGCGCGGTGATGACGATCATCCACGCGCTGTCGCGCCGCCACGCCGCGGCCGGCGGGGCGAGCCGGATCGTCGTCGGCGCCGGCACGCGGCACGACTACCCGGTGGGCGTCTGCGTCGAGGTGGCGTTCGGCCCGCTGCCGACGCGGCGCCAGAAGCTGCTCGACGCCGCCGCCGGCCGAATCGGGCTGGGTCGGCCGTTCGCCGACCGCCTCTACGCGCCGGCGCTGGGGGCGATCGAACCGGACTTCGACGGCGTGGTGTTCCTGATGAACGCGCCCGGGGCCGTAGGGCCGTTCCGACAAAAGCTCGGCGACGCGAAACTCGTGCTGTACGTCCACAACGAGTTGTTCAAGACCTACTCGCGCCGCGAGGCGCGGCGGGTGGTCGGGGCGGCCGACGCGGTGGTCTGCGTCAGCCGGTTCATGGCCGACCGCCTGACCGCCAAACTCGGCCGGCCGGACCCGAAAGTGCGGGCGGTGCTGAACGGGGTGGACACCGACCGTTTCACGCCGAAAAGAATTGGCAAGAACCCGCTGCCCGTGATACTCTTCGTTGGCCGCGTTTTGCCGGAGAAGGGGCCGGACCTGCTGGTGCGGGCGGCGGCGAAACTGGCGGCAAAAGGCCGGCGGTTCGTGCTGCGGATCGTCGGCAGCAGCAACTTCTCCGTCGCCGACCCGCCGACCGTGTACGAGCGCGACCTGCGCCGGCTGGCCGGGCCGCTGGGCGACGCGGCGCAGTTCCGCCCGTTCGTCGGGCGCGACGGCGTGGCGGCGGAGTATCAGGCGGCCGACATTTTTTGCGCCCCGAGCAACTGGGACGAGCCGTGCTCGCTCACCGTGCCCGAGGCGATGGCGTGCGGGCTGCCGACGGTGGCGGCGCGGCGCGGCGGGCTGCCGGAGGTCGGCGGCGACGCGGTGCTCTACTTCGACCCGCCGGACGTGGACGCCCTGGCCGACCAACTCGACCGCCTGCTGGCCGACCCCGACGCCCGAGCCGACCTCGGCGGCCGCGCCAGGTCGGCGGCGGTCGCCCGGCTCGACTGGGCCCGGCGGTACGAGGATTTGACCGAGCAACTGGGCCTTCGCCCGCAGGAGCGACCGTGAGCGAGCCGAGCCCCCTGATCTCCATCGTGGTCGCGGCGTACAACGTCGAGCCGTTCATCCCCCGGACCCTTCAGAGCATGCTCGACCAGACGCTGGCCGACTGGGAGTGCGTGGTGGTGGACGACGGCTCGACGGACGGCACCGCGGCGGCGGTGGAGGCGTTCGCGGCGCGCGACGGGCGGTTCCGGCTGGTCCGGCAGGCGAACACCGGGCCGGCGGGGGCGCGGAACAACGGGTTCGGCCGCACGTCGAAGGGGTCGACGTTCGTCGCGTTCATGGACTCCGACGACGTCTGGCACGCCGACGCGCTGGCGACGCTGGCTGCGGCGGCCGAGGCGATGCCGGGGGCGGTCGGGGCGCACGGGCTGGCGGACATGATCGACGCCGCCGGCCGCCCGCTGCTGCCCGGCGAGTTCGCCGAGTTCGGCCGCCGACGCATCGGCATCGACCGCGGGCGGATCATCGACTGGCCGATCGATCGGCCCACCGAGTTCGCCTCGGTCCTGCACAGCAGCACCGTCTACCCGCCCGGCGTGCTGCTGGGCCGGCGGAGCGAGTACGAGCGGATCGGCCCGTCGGACGAGAACCTGCCGGCCGCGCAGGATTGGGATTTGCTCATCCGCCTCGCCCGCGGCGGGCCGATCGCGTTCGTCAACCGCGTGGTCCTCGACTACCGCCGGCACGGCTCGAACCTCTCGACCCAAAGCGTGCGGCGGAACGTGCTGGAGACACGATACCTGCACCACAAGACGTTCAACGACCCGGCCAACACGCCCGAGCAGAAGCGGCTGGTGGCCGAGGGGTGGCGGGCGTTCCAGAAGTACAAGATGCGCGAGAAGTTCGGGATGCTGCGGGCCGCCATCGCACGGGCCGAGGCGAAGCGCGTGGTGCTGATGACCGGCCACCTCGGCGCCCACGCCGTCCGCTACGCCCGCGGCTACCCGACGGCCAAAGGCGTGTGACGTCGCCTCCAGTAAACCGCCGCGCCGGAGCCGGCGCAGTCACGCCGCATCCACAAGTAGCCGGGAGAGGAAGCCCCGCTTTTGATTGCACTGAGGCGCTTCGCACCATCAACGCTCGCGTCCGCAACGAACCTGGTTAGCCGCGGGCGCAGCGAGCGCTTTTGGGTCGCGGCGGCGAAAAGCGCTCGCTCCGCCCGCGGCTAGCCAGACCTCGGTTCGGGTGTGCAGCGGTCGCGCAAGGTGCTGTAGACGCCGGCGGCTTGGGCTTGCGCTCCCGGCTACTTTCGCACGTTCTTTTCAGTAGTGAAAGACATCCTCTTCATCGCCATGGAGGACTGGGACGACGTCTGGCGGCGCAACCAGCCCGTCGCGGCGGGGCTTGCGGCGCGGCCGGGGCGGCGGGTGCTGTTCGTCGGGCTGGCCGTGGACGTCTCGCACCGGCTGCGGAAGGCGCGGGTCAGGCATTTGTGGCGCGACGTGCGTCGCGCCGGCCGGTTCGTCAACCCGCCGGGCCTGCCGAACATCAGCGTCATGAAGCCGGTGAAGTGGCTGCCGAACACCCTCGGCCCGTGCCGGGCGGTCAACCGCTGGCACGAGCGGCGGCAGTTGCGCAAGGCGATGCGGCGGCTGGACTTCGGACCGCCGGTGCTGTGGATGAACCCCTACTACAGCGTCCACCTGCCGGGCCGGATGAACGAGTCGCTGAGCGTCTACGACGTCGGCGACGACTGGACGAGCTTCACCGCCAGCACCGACCGCGAGCGGCGGCAGATCGTCCGCGAGGACGATGGCCTCACGGCGCGGGCGGACGTGGTGATCGTGGTCTCCGAGAAACTCGCCGCGATGAAGCGGGCCGCCGCCGGGGTGATGCACCACATTCCCAACGGCGTGTACGTCGAGCGTTACGCGGGCGTGGCGGAGGGGTCGATCCCGCCGCACCCGATGGCCGACGGCTGGCCCCGGCCGGTGCTGGGGTACACCGGCACCGTCCACGCCGACCGGGTCGATCTGGACTTGGTGGTGAGGCTCGCCCGCGCCTTCCCTGGCGGCACGGTCGCGCTGGTGGGGCCGGTGATGCTGCCCGACGCCGACCGCCGCCGGCTGGAGGCCGAGCCGAACGTGCGGCTGCCGGGGCCGGCGAAGTTCGAGGAGATGCCCGCGGTGCTGGCGGCATTCGACGCCTGCGTGGTGCCGCACCGCGTCACGCCCTTCACGAACAGCCTGAGCCCGCTGAAGTTGTACGAGTATCTGGCGAGCGGCCGGCCGACGGTGTCGACGCCGGTGAGCGGGTTTTGCGACCACCCGGAGTCGGTCTACCTCGCGGGCGCCGAGGGCTTCGTGGAGGCGGTGAAGGCCGCCCTCATCGAGCCGCCGGGCGCGCCGGCGGCGCGGGTTGCGGTGGCGGCGGAGCACTCGTGGGCGGCGCGGCTGGCGGACATCGAGCGGGCGGTGGCAGAGTTCGAAGCAGAGGCAGAAGCCCAACCCGAAGCCGGGGCGTCGGCATGAGCGGCCGGCCCACCATCTCGGCGATCGTCGTCAGCTACAACACGCGGGCGATGACCCTCGACTGCCTGGCGGCGCTGAAGGCCGATTTGGCCGGCATCGCGTCGGAGATCATCGTCGTCGACAACGCCTCAACCGACGGCAGCGCGGCGGCGGTGGGCGAGTCGTTCCCGGACGTGACGGTGATCGCGTCGGCGGAAAACCTCGGCTTCGGCCGGGCGAACAACCGCGGCATGGCGGCGGCGGCGGGGGAGGTCTACCTGCTCATCAACTCCGACGCCTTCGCCCAGCCCGGCGCGGCGGCGGCCCTTCTCGAAGCGGTTGAAACCCGGCCCGACGTGGCGGTCGTCGGGCCCAAGTTGCTCAACAGCGACGGGTCGGTGCAGCAGTCCTGCTTCCGCTTCCCCACGCCGGGGCAGGCGTGGCGGGAAAACCTCTGGCTCTCGACGATCGCCAACCGCCTCGGCCGGCCGGCGGCGTGGGTCGACCTCCGCGGCTGGGCCCACGACGCGCCGCGCGACGTCGACTTCCTCTCCGGCGCCTGCCTGCTGGTCCGCCGCGCGGCGGTCGAGCAAATCGGCGGCTTCGACGAGGACTTCTTCATGTACGCCGAAGAGACCGACTGGCAGCGGCGGATGCGCGACGAAGGCTGGCGGATCGCCTTCGTGCCGGCCGCCGTCGTCACGCACCTCGGCGGCGGCAGCGGGGCGGGGGAGCGGGCGCGGATCAACCGGCACTTCTTCGACAGCCTCGACCACTACGAGCGCAAGCACCACGGCCGGCTGGGGCTGATCTCGCTCCGCCTGGCGATGGCCGCCGGCGGCGCGGCGCGGGCGGCGGCGTGGTCGGCGATTTACCTCCTCAGGCCGCGCCGGCGCGAAGCGGCGGCGGCGAAAATTGGGCTGCACGCATGGCTCCTCCGACGGCAACTCTTCCACTGGCCCGCCTCGACCGCCCCCACCGCCCCGAGTGGGCGGTCCGGCTGATCGGGGGCTATGGTGAAGGTGCCGTGTGGATTCTTTCCCCCGCCCTCCGCGTCCGCCTGATCTCAGCCGCCTCGGTTCTGGCCGCCGCCGCCGTGGCGGTCCTGTTGACGCGCCAACTCGCCGGCCAGCCGCTGCTGGTGGCGGGATTCGTGTATGCCCTGGCGTTCGGGCTGTTCGCGTGGCGGCACCCCGTCGGCGCGCTCGCGTTCGTCGTGGCATCGGCGGCGTTTCAGAAGGATTTGTCCGAGGGGGGCGTGGGGGCGAAGTTTTCCATCGCAGAGGTCAACCTGGCCCTCGTGGCGGGCGTTTACCTGCTGCGCGATCTGCCGAACGGCCGGGCGCCGCACCTGGGCCTCTGGCTGCTGCCGCTGGTGCTCTACCTGGCCGTCTGCACCTTTGCCAGCATGGGCGACTGGGACCGCGACACGACGGTCTCGATGCTGCAAATGGTGCTCTACTTGGGCGTCTGCGTCGCGGTGTTCGCCAACTTCGCGCCGCGCGGCGAGACCTTCCTGCTGCCGCTGCGGGCGACGGTGGCCGTCGGGCTGCTGCTGGCGGTCGCCGGGGCGGTCGCCGGGTCGGGCTTCGTGATGGGGATGCACAAGAACGGCGTGGGCGCGTTCACCGCCGCCGCGATGGTGGTGGCGGTCGAGCTGTGGCTTTCGTCGGAGTCTAAGAACGAGCGGAACCTGATGGCGGTCGCCGTGGCAATCATGGGCATCGGGCTGATCGTCACCCTCTCCCGCGGCGCGTGGCTGGCGAGCGGCATCGGCACGCTGGCGCTGCTGGCGTTCCGCGGGCGGTGGTCAACAATGCTCCGCCTGGGGCTGCTGATGGTGCCGGTGGTGGCGATCTGCTGGGCCCTGCTGCCGGACAAGAGCAAGGACTACGCCACCGGCTTCGACCCGGAGCGCGAGAACATCCGCCTGCGACTCGAGAGCATCCAGTTCGCCTTCGACCGCTTCGCCGAGAGCCCGGTCTACGGCGTCGGCGTCGGGCTGCGCAAGGAGTACGACGCCACGAACGTTTACCTGCAAACGTTGGCCGAAACCGGCGTGCTGGGGCTGGGTGCGTTCCTGGGCCTGCACGGCCTGTTCTTCGCGGCGGCGTGGAAGTCGCGGCGGCGGCTTGCGGGCAGCCGGCTGGCGTCGCTCCCGGCCCTCGGCACCGCCCTGGTGATGGGCCGGCTCCTGCACGGGGCGGTCGACCACTTCTGGAGCCGCGGGGCGATCATGGTCGCCTACGCGGCGGTCGGCATGGCGCTGTCGGCCATGCTCCGCCCGCCGGCGAAGGTCGAAGCTGAAGCCGAGCCGGCCGTCGACGGATTGCCGGTCATGTTGCTGCGGGGCAGCGGGCGGCGCGTGCCGACCTTCGCCACGTTCGACGGGGTCGGCGGCCGGTCGTGAGGGTCGCCCTCTCCTTTCCCGGCTGCCACCGCCGCGGCGGGGTCGAGCGGGTGATGCTCGAAACCGCCCGCTACCTGGTCGGCCGCGGCCACGAGGTCCACGTCTTCGCCGCCGACTTCGACCCGCCGGCGGACGAGGTGGAGCGGGCGATCCACTACCGCCGCGTGCCCGTGCGGCGGCGGCCGGGGTTCCTCGCCGGCGCCAGCTACTTCCGCAACACCACGCGGCTGATCGACCCCGGCGCGTTCGACGTCGTGAACACCCACGGCTGCGTCTGCCCGCTCGGCCACGTCCACCGCGTCCACAGCCTGCACCGTAGTTGGCTGGCGAGTAGCCGGCGGTTCCGCGGCCCGATGTCGGCCGGCCGGTGGAAGCAGCGGCTCAACCCGCTGCACCCGGTCCTGCTCGACCTCGAAACCCGCCACTTCAGGGGCCGGCACTACCGCCGGGTGGTGGTGCTGACCGAGGACGTCAAGGCCGACCTCGCCCTCTACTACGGCGTGCCGGCGGCGGACGTGGACGTGGTGCCCAATGGCTTCAGCCCGGCCGAGTTCAACCCGCAGCGGCGGGCCGAGCGGCGCGAGGAGCGGCGGGCGGACTTGGGGCTTGGGCCGGACGACGTGGCCCTGCTGTTCGTCGCCAACGAGTTGGGCCGCAAGGGGTTCGGCACGATCCTGAAGGCGATGCGGCGTCTGGACCGGCCGGACGTGAAGCTGCTGGTCGTCGGCCGATTGGACGCCGCCGCCGTCGCGTCCAGAGCGGCGGCGGCGGGCGTGGCGGGGGCCGTCTCCTTCTGCGGCCCGACCGCCGACGTCGCCGGCTTCCACGCCGCCGCCGACCTGTTCGTGCTCCCGACGCAGTACGAGGCCTTCTGCCTGGCGATCCTCGAAGCCCTCGCCAGCGGCCTGCCCGTTGTGACGAGCGCGGTGCCCGGTGCCCGCGACGCGATCCGGCCCGGCGTCAACGGCGCGCTCATCGACGACCCGAACGACGCCGACGCCCTGGCCGACGCCCTGACGCCCCTGATCGACCCCGACCGCCGCGCGACGATTTCCGCCAACGCCCCCGCCACCGTCGAGCGCTTCCGGTGGGACCAAGTGATGGCAACCTACGAAGCAATCCTGACCGCCCAATCTACCCCTTGAACCCGAGCCATCCCCCCCGCGTCCTGCTCTTCACCGACTCCGACGCCTTCGCCGGCACCGAGCGGCACATGCTCGACCTCGCCCTCGGGCTGCGCGACGAGGCGTTCTCCGCCTCCATCGCCTGCCCGGTCCCCGGCGCACTGGCCCACCGGGCGGCGGCGGGAGACATCGAAGTCTTCGACGTCGCCAAGCGGCGGATGCCGGACCTGCCCGCAGTCCTCACGCTCCGCCGACTGCTCCGCTCGAAGCAGATCGACCTGATCCACGCTCACAACGGCCGCTGCACCCTGCTCGCCGCCGCCGCGGTGCGGCTGGCGGGGCGGGGCACGCTGGTGGCGACGCAGCACTTCATTGCCCCCGGCCGGTCGATGCGCGGCGGGATCGGCGGGCGACTGGTCGAGGCCCTTCACCGCCGGGCGGGGCGGGTGGTGGCACGACACATTGCCGTGTCGGACGCCGCGCGTGACGCGATGATCTCGCGCGGCGATGCGGCGGCGGACCAAATCGACGTGGTGCCCAACGGCCTGGCCGCCCCCGACCCCGCCGCCCTCCGCCCCGCCGCCGAGGTGCGGGCCGACCTTGGGGTGCCGATGGACGTCCCGCTGATCGCCTGCGTCGCGCGGTTGGAGGCGGAAAAGTCGATCCAGACGCTGATCGAGGCGGTCGGCCTGTTGCGTGACGGCGGCCGCGACGCCTGGTGCGTCGTGGCGGGCGAGGGCGACCGCCGGGCGGACCTGGAAAAACTCTTGGCGGCACGCGGGTTGCTGCATCGATTCCAGCTCCCCGGCTTCCGCAACGATGCCTTGTCTTTCATCGCCTCAGCCGACCTTTTCGCGCTGCCAAGTCGGGCCGAGCCTTTCGGGCTGGTGCTGCTGGAAGCGATGGCTCTCGGCCTCCCGGTGGTGGCGACGGCGGCGGGGGGACCGCTGGAGATTGTCGAAACCGGAGTGACCGGCCTACTCGTACCCCCAGGCGACCCCGCCGCGATGTCCGCCGCCCTCGGCCGACTGCTGGCCGATCCCGCCGCTGCCGCGGCGATGGGCGGGGCGGGCCGTGACCGCTTCGCCGCCCGCTACACCCGCGCCCGCATGGCCGCCGCCACCGCCGCCACCTACCGCACCGCCGAACCATCCACTCGTGAAAGATCCCCTTGACGCCTCGCCCCACGGTTAGTAAGATCACCGCACCTTATCGCACTGCTGCCATGAATCCCGCCCGCCTGATCCACGCTCCCCGCTTCGCCGAAGTCGGCCCCGGCACAGAGCCGGGCGCCCTTCCCGGCGTCGCCCGGCCGCTGCGCGTGCTGCTGGTCAGCCACACCTGCCAGAGCCGCACCAAAGGCCAGCCCAAGGCCGAGTGGCTCGCCCGTGAACCCGACCTCGCCCTCCGCGTGCTGGTGCCCGACCGCTTCCACGAGGTAGATGTCGGCTGGACCGACGCCGAGCCGCCGGCGGAACCGGCCCGCTACTCCTACCAGGTCGGCAGGGTCCGCCTGCCGTGGGCCGGGCCGTTTCAGGTCTACCTGCACCACTACCCGTCGCTGCCGCAGATTTTTAAGGAGTTCCGGCCGGACGTGATCGATTTGTGGGAGGAGCCGTGGGGGGCCGTCAGCGCGCAGGCGGTTCGGCTGCGGAACCGGCTGCTGCCGGGGTCGCGGATCATCGCCGAGACCGAGCAGAACCTCGACAAGCGGTTGCCGCCGCCGTTCGGCCAGTTCCGCCGGTACACCCTCGACCACGCCGACCACCTCGTCGGCCGCAGCGATGAGGCGGTAGCGGTCTGCCGCGGGCGGGGCTACGGCGGCCCGGCCGACGTGGTGCCCAACGCGGTCGACGTCGAGCTGTTCCGACCGATGGATAACCCGGCGCGTGCCGCGTGCCGGGCGGCGCTGGGGGTGGGCGGCTTTGTCGTCGGCTACGTCGGCCGACTCGTCGAGGAGAAGGGGCTGGGCGACCTGCTGGAGGCCGTCGCGCGGTGCCCGGCCGACGTGGCGGTGCTGCTGGTCGGCGGCGGGCCGATGGAGCGCGAGCTGCGCGAGCAGGCCGGGCGGCTGAAGCTCGGCGGGCGCTTCCGCCTGCTGCCGGGCCGACCGCAGGCGGAACTGCCGGCGGTGTTCAACGCGCTCGACGCCCTCGCCCTGCCGTCGCGCACCACGCCGACGTGGAAGGAGCAGTTCGGCCGGGTCATCATCGAGGCGCAGGCGTGCGGCGTGCCGGTGATCGGCAGCGATTCCGGGGCGATCCCCGGCGTCGTGCGGCACGGGCGCGGCGGGCTGATCGCCCGCGAGCGCGACCCCTGCGAACTGGCCGGCGCTATCCGCCGCCTCCACGCCGACCCCGACGCCGCCCGCCGCCTCGGCGAGGGGGGCCGCCTCCACGTCGAGGAGACCTACTCGTGGCGGTGCGTGGCGGAGAAGATGGCGTCGATCTACCGCAACGTCACGCGCCGGACTGACGGTCGCGCGCAGCAATCGAAGCGGGCGGAGGCGGCCCACGCATGAACACGGACCAGGATCAACCCGGACCCGAGCGGCCGCTTCGCGTGCTGTTCCTCGACCACACCGCCGCGATGGGGGGCGGGGAGGTCGCGCTGCTGAACCTCGTCCGCCACCTCGACCGCGGCCGCGTGACGCCGCTGGTCTGCCTGTTCGCCGACGGCCCGCTCGCCGCCCCGCTGCGGGATGCCGGGGCGGCGGTTCACGTTCTGCCGCTCGACCCGGCGGTGGGGGACGCGCGGAAGGACACCCTCGGCGGCGGCACCCTCGCCAAACTGCGGCCCGCGGTAGCGGCGGGGCGGTTCGTGGTCGGACTCGCAAAACTCATCCGCCGGCTCGACGTGGACGTGGTTCACTGCAACTCGCTCAAAAGCGACCTGCTCGGCGGGATCGCAGGCCGGCTGGCTCGGCGTCCGGTGGTGTGGCACGTCCGCGACCGCATCGCCGCCGATTACCTGCCGGCGAAGGTGGCGGCAATTTTCAGGCGACTTGCTCGCGTCATTCCGTCGCACCTGATCGCCAATTCGGCCGCCACCCTGGGGACGCTGCGGCTGCCCGAGCGGATGGCGGGGCGCGCGACGGTGGTCCACGATGGCACCCCGGTCGATTTCGAGCCGCCGGTGCCGGCGGAGTCGGGCCCGCCGGTGGTGGGACCGGCAGTGGGGCCGGCGGTGGGCCTGGTCGGCCGGATCACGCCGTGGAAGGGGCAGGACATCTTTTTGCGGGCGATGGCGGAGGTGCGCAAGTCGTTCCCGCAGGCCAAGTTCCAGATCATCGGGGCGGCGCTGTTCTCCGAAACCGAGTACGAGCAAAAGGTCCGCGCGCTGGCCGGCCGGCTGGGGCCGGCGGGGTGGGTGGAGTTCACCGGGTTCCGGCCGGACGTGGCGGACTTGATCGGCCGGCTGGACGTGCTGGTCCACGCCTCAACGGGGGCCGAGCCGTTCGGACAGGTGATCATCGAGGCGATGGCGGCGGCGAAGCCGGTGGTGGCGACGCGCGGCGGCGGGGTGCCGGAAATCGTGGTCGACGGCGAGACGGGCCTGCTGGTCCCGATGGCCGACGCATCCGCGATGGCGGTGGCGGTCGTAACGCTGCTGTCGGACCCCGAGGCCGCCAGAGCCATGGGCCGCCGCGGCCGGCGGCGGGCGGAGGGGAGTTTTTCGATCCAGCGGACGGCGCGGGGCGTGGAAGCCGTCTACGGATGCTTCAATTTATTCGGCATAAACGGCCTTTCCACCGCAGCCCCGCAACCATCCAACTCGGCCCACGCGCTGCGCGCGGAATTATCTTGATCTTCCCGGCCGCAGGCCGTAAGTTCCAGCACTAACTATCGACATTCGACGGAGCAAGCCCATGAATGAAGTTGTATCTCGCATCGCTAAGCTGAAGCCACTCGCAATTGCGTTGGGCGGTTCCTTTGCGGTGTTGTCTCCCGCTCACGCGGGGGCCGAAACCATCTCCGTGAACTTTTACCTCAGGGTGGGTGACCAGCCGCGTGCTTCGAATTTCCAGCTCGCCCCGACGGACGTGGCCGGCGCCGCTCCCGCGTCGAACTGGAACAACGTCGCGTCCGACTTTGCGAGCAACGGGTTCAACGCGGGCTCGCCCAACTTGAAGAACAGTTCGGGCGTCTCGACCGGAACGTCCGTTGCGGTCGCGGGCCGCGAAACGTTCGCCACCGACTCAACGTACAGTGCCGCCAACTCGGCCGCGGACCCGAATTACAAGCTGTTCAACAGTTACTTTGGCGCGGCGAACGATGACAACCTGAGCATCAACGTCAGTGGCCTCTCCTCCGCCTTCACCACGCCGGGCTACGATGTGTACGTCTATTTTGACGGTGAAAATGTGAACGGCAACCGGGAGCCCAAGGACCGAGTTGCGGAGTTCTTCCTCGGCACGACCGGCTTTGACGGCAACCGCACCACCTTTGACTCGCTCGACAGCAAGGCGGGGCGGGACGGCTCAATGCCGACGAACTTCGGCGGGAAGTTTGTCGAGTCGAATGGCACGACCGAATTGGTCGACAGCGGCACGGACGGCATTCCCGACGCTTCTACTCGCAACCGGCTGGACGCGGAGAATGCCCCGTTCAACACGCCCGAAGGCAACTTCGTAGTCTTTCGGAACGTCAACCTCTCGAAGTTCACGATTTACGCCTTGGGCGGCGATTCGCAGGACTTCACCTACCGCGCCCCGGTGAGCGGCTTTCAGATCGTCGCCGTCCCCGAGCCGATGGCGGCTGCCGGGCTGCTGATCGGGATGGGCGGCCTACTCACACGGCGGTCGCGGTGGACCGGTGGGCGGCAAGAAAACAAGTAGTCGATTAACCTACTTTCGTATTCTGCTCAACGCTGCGGCGGAAGGGGTTTACCCTTCCGCCGCACGGCGTTGATGGGGAAGTGATATTCGCAGGAGGGTGTGATGAAGTGGACGACCAACGGTTCGGGCGGCTTGCCGGTTGGAGTTCTTTCATCGGCGGGGCTGCTCGCGTCCGCCGGCGGGGCGGGGGCGGGGCGGTCCCCGTCAAATTCGTCGGCGGGTTTGGCGGCGGCGGCGGGGCGGTGGGGAGTGGCAGCGTCGCTGGCGTCACGCCTGTGGCTGGGTGGAACGACCCATGCGGCACTTCCGGCACCGGCGTTGCGCTGACCGAAGACGCCCGGCTGATGGTCGGCACGCAGTTTGCTAATTCTCAACCGCCGACCCGCTCCGCCTTTTCGGCCGATCATGAGAGTCATCCGCTTCCAACACGCCGGCGACACCCACTACGGTCAGCCGGCGGGCGATGGCACCGCGCTTGTCATCGAAACCGACCCGACCGGCGGCCCCTTCACCGGCTACCGCTTGACCGACCGCAGGATGGTCGTCGAGCGGCTTCTGGCCCCCGTCGTGCCGACCGACATCCTCTGCATCGGCCTGAATTACCGCGACCACGCCGCCGAGAGCGGCGGCGCGATCCCCGAGCACCCGATGCTGTTCATCAAGGCGTCGAACACCCTGAACCACCCGTTCGCCGACATCCGCATCCCGCGCCGGAGCAGCCAGATTGACTACGAGGCGGAATTGGCGGTGGTCATCGGCGACGAGGCGAAGGACGTGGCGCCGGAGCGTGCGGTGGACCACGTGTTCGGATATTGCTGTGCGAATGACGTCTCGGCCCGCGATTGGCAGCGCGACAAAAAGCTCGGTGGCGGCCAGTTCGCCCGCGGCAAGAGTTTTGACGGATTCTGCCCGCTCGGCCCGGCGTTGGTGACGGCCGATGAGGTGGCGGACCCGAATGCGTTGCGGGTGCGGTGCGAGCTGAACGGCCGGGTCGTGCAGGATTCATCGACGGCCGACATGATTTTCGACGTGCCGACGTTGATCGCGTCGCTGAGCAGCACGATGACGCTGCGGCCGGGCACGGTGATTTTGACGGGCACGCCGGCGGGCGTGGGGTTCGCCCGCACGCCGCCACTCTGGCTGAAGGCGGGGGACGTGGTGGCGGTGGAAATCGAAGGTCTCGGCCGGCTCGAGAACCCGGTGGCGGGGCCGTGATGGCGGCTGCGGGCGTGAAGATCGCTCGTTCGGCGATCCGCAGCGTCGGCTTATACAGGTAGGGCCATGAGTCTGACCGCAACCCAATCCGGCCGAAATCGACTGCACCCGATCGCGGAGGCACCCGCGCCGGCAGAGGCGAGCCGCGACGCCCGCGACGCCCGCGACGCCCGCGTGGCGGTGCTGACGTGCGACGCGGCGGAAGCGCAGACCATTCGCGGCGAACTGGGCCGGCTGGGCGTCGCGTCGGTCGCGTGCCACCGGGGGGCCGACCTCGCCCGGCTGCTGGCCGAAGGATTGGGGGCGGCTGTGATCGACGCCGAGGCGTTGGACAGGGCGGGATTGGAGGGGCTCGTGGCCGCGCTGGGCCGCCAGCCGCACTGGTCGGACGTGCCGCTGGTCGTGCTGACCGACGGCGAGTTCAACCTCGGCGGCCGGCTGGCGGCGGCGGACGTGACGGGGGCGCTGGGGGCATCGGGCAACGCGACCGTGCTGGAGCGGCCGGTCGCCATCGGCACGCTGCTCAGCACGGTCGGAAGTGCCCTGCGGTCGCGTCGGCGGCAGTACGAGACGCGGCGGCTGATGCGGCGGCTGGAGGAGGGCGTGGCCGAGCGCGACCGCCTGCTGGCGATGCTGGGCCACGAGCTGCGCAACCCCCTCGCCGCCATCCGCGCCGCCACCGAACTGCTGATCCGCCAGGAGGCCGCCGGGGAGAAGTCAGACCTCGCCACGGCGGATGCCGGCTCGGCACGTCAACACCACCTGCAACTGATCGCCCGGCAGGGGGGCCACCTGGTGCGGATGGTCGATGACCTGCTGGACCTGAACCTGCTGCGGTCGGGGCGGGTGCGGCTGCACCGCCGGCCGGTCGACCTGAACGACGTCCTCGGGCGGTGCGTCGACACGTCGCAGGACGTGGCGGCCCGGCGGGGCCAGCGGCTGCTCGCCTCGACGTCCGGCACGCCGGCGGTGGTCATGGGCGACCCGGACCGGCTCGAGCAGGCCTTCACCTCCCTGCTGGCGAACGCGATGAAGTACTCCTCCGACGGCGGCTCGATCCTGGTGGCGGTCTCGGTTTTCGGGGCTGAGGCGGGTGAACCGGGTGGCGGCACGGCGGTGGTGCGGATCGCCGACAGCGGGGTCGGGATGTCGCCGGAGGTGATGCGGGGGGTGTTCGAGTTGTTCACGCAGGCGGACCGGTCGATTGACCGGGCGGCGGGGGGGCTGGGGCTGGGGCTGCCGCTGGTGCAGGGGTTGATCGAGGGGCACGGCGGCACGGTGTCGGCCGCGAGCGAGGGGCCGGGGCGGGGGAGCCTGTTCACGGTGCGCCTGCCGCTGGCGGCGGGGCGGCGGGCCGATGCGCCGGCGGGTGGGGCGTGTCCGTCCGCCCCGACCGCCCAGGTTGCACCGACCGCGCAGGCCGCCCCGACCGCCGGCCGGCACGTTTTGCTGGTCGAGGACCAGGGGGACATGCGGGACGTGATGGCCCGGCTGCTGCGGAGTTGGGGCCACCGCGTCGAGACGGCCGCCACCGGGCCGGCGGGGGTGGAGGCGGCCCTGTCGGCGCGGCCGGACGTGGCGCTGGTCGACGTGGGGCTGCCGGGGCTGAGCGGCTACGAGGTGGCCCAGCGGCTTCGCGGGGCGTTGGACGGGTCGATCCGGCTGATCGCCCTGACCGGCTACGGCGCGCCCGAGGACCGCCGGCGGTCGGCGGAGGCGGGGTTCGATCTGCACCTGGTGAAGCCGGTGGATTTCGAGCAGTTGAAGCGGCTGCTGGCGGAGTGAGGATTGGGGCAGCGTTGCATCGCCGGGGGCGGTCGGTAGGATGGTCGGGACGTTCGGGATTCGTTGAGGTTGCGTGCAGGGAGAAGTCGCGTGTCAGAGCCGTATCAGGTCGCGTTCATCGGGGCGGGGGGGATCGCCCACAATCACATGAAGTTGCTGGGGAAGGTGGGGGGCGTCGAGATCGCCGCCGCCTCGGACGTGAGCCAGCAGACGCTGGACCGCCGCAAGGAGGAGTTCGGCATTCCCCACGTCTACACCGATTACAAGCAGATGCTGCGCGAGCGGCCGGAGGTGCAGGCCGTCAGCGTCTGCACGCCCAACGGGCTGCACGCCGAAAACGCGATCGCCGCGCTGGAGGCGGGCAAGCACGTGATGGTCGAGAAGCCGATGGCGATGAACGCCACTCAGGGCCGGGCGATGATCGACGCGGCGAGGGCGGCGGGCAAGCAACTCATCGTCGGCTTCCAGTGGCGGTTCCACCCGACCACGCAGATGATCCGCGACTACGTCAAGAGCGGCGAATTGGGGGAGATTTTGTACGTCCGCGTGCAGGCCCTGCGGCGGCGGGGCATCCCGAACTGGGGGGTGTTCGGCCGCCGTGACTTGCAGGGCGGCGGGCCGATGATCGACATCGGCGTCCACGCGCTGGAGATGGCCCACTTCATGATGGGCGCGCCGACGCCGAAAACCGTCACCGGCAACACCTGGACGTACATGGGCGACAAGCCCAGCGACGTGAAGAGTATGTGGCCGGGGTGGGATTATAAGTCCTACACCGTGGAGGACTTGGCCGCCGGCATGGTGCGGTTCGACACCGGGGCGATGCTGAACATCGAGGCGAGCTTTGTGGCGCACATCAAGGAAGATGTCTTCAACGTCAACCTGATGGGCACCAAGGGCGGGGCGAACTGGGAATTGAAGGAAATCTACGCCGACCAGAACGGCTACATGATGAACCTGACACCCGGCTACCTGCCGAAGGAGGATTACTTTTTCGAGAAGATGAAGCACTTCATCGAGGTCTGCCGCGACGGCCGCGAGAACGAGAGCGACGGCGCGGCCGGCCTGGCGGTGCAGAAAATGCTCGACGGCGTCTACGCCTCGGCGGAGGCGGGGCGGGAGGTCGGCGTTGGAAATGACCAATGACCAAACCAGAATAACCGATCAAACCTTGGTCAGTTCAACTAGCTCAACACTTCTCTTGGTCATTCGGGTTTGGTCATTCGGATTTTCCCCATGATCCTCTGCCTAGGCCCCAGCCCGACCGTCCAGCGGACCATGACGTTCGGCCGCCTGCGCCTCGACGGCGTGAACCGGACGGCGGACGTGCGGGACTATGCCAGCGGCAAGTCGGTCAACAACGCCCGCGTGCTGAAAACCCTCGGGGCCGACGCGCTGGCGACCGGCTACCTCGGCGGGCGGCGCGGCGAGTTCCTGCGGGCCGACCTCGACGCCACCGGCATCCCGCACGACTTCGTGACGGTCGACCACGACACCCGCCTCTGCACCACGATCGTCGACCAGGGCGGCCGGACCGCGACGGAATTGGTGGAGGAGCCGGCCGACCTGACGCCGGCCGACGCCGACGCGCTCATCATGCGTCTGCCGGCCATGCTGAACACGGACGACGGGCCGGCGCGGATGCTGATCCTCTCCGGCACGCTGCCGACCGGATTGGGTGAGGATTTTTACGCCCGCTGCTGCCACGCGTCGGCCGCGGCGGGGGTGCCGGTGATCCTCGACGCCCGAAGCGGGCCGCTGAAGCGGGCGGCGGCGGAGCGGCCGTTCCTGGTCAAGCCGAACCGGCTGGAGTTGGCCGAGACCCTCGGGGCGGAGATCGGCACGCAGTCGGCCCTGCTGGCGGGGATGCGGAAACTGGCGGAGATCGGCCCGCGGTGGGTGGTCGTGACGCAGGGGACCGGCCCGACGCTGGCGGCCGACGCGCGCGGGGCGTGGCAGGTCGCCACGCCGCGGCTGGAGCCGCTGAACCCCATCGGCAGCGGCGACGCCTTCGCCGCCGGCCTCGCCTTCGCCCTGACCGCCGGCGGCTTCAACGCCGTTCACCCCGACGCCGCCGACGTGCCCGCGGCCCTCAAACTCGCCGTCGCCTGCGGGGCCGCCAACGCCGCCCACCCCTACACCGGCCACGTCGACCCGGCCCTCGTCAGCAAACTGCTGCGCGACGTGCGGGTCAATCCTTTGTGACGCACGCCCGCCGGGCGGTGGCGATATGATGGGGCCGCCCCATTTCACCCGATGGCTACGACATGGCCCGCCGGTTCTTCAAGAAACTTCTGCCCAAGCCCGAGTCGCTGCAGGGCAACCGCTTCCTCCGCCTCTTCGGCCGGGTCTTGCACGACCGGCGGCTCTCCCACCTCAACCGGCACAGCGTGGCGCGCGGCGTCGGGTGGGGCATGTTCTGGGGCATGGTCATCATGCCCGGCCAAACCGTCGGCGCGGTCGCCTGCTGCCTGCTCACCGGCGGCAACGTGCCGCTGGCGATCGCCTTCACCTGGATCAGCAACCCGCTGACGTGGATCCCCGTCGGCTACCTCGGCTACCGCACCGGCCTGCTCCTCACCGGCATGGCGCCGGCGGAAAACTTCGCCCGCGAGTTCGGCAAGGTCTCCAACATGGGCCTGTTCCAGGCGCTCGGCTCGCTCGGCAGCTACTTCGCCCACAACCTCTACATCGTCGGCCCGATGCTGCTCGGCGGGGCAGTGCTGGGCGTGCCGGTGGGGCTGGCGGGCTTTTGGGGCGTGCGCTGGTTCTGGCGCTGGAACATCGTCCGCCGGTGGAGAAGGCGCGGCCATCACCTCCGCTGCGGCAACTGCCGGCACCTGGTCATCGGCGACAATTCGACGCCCGGCGTGGAAAAAGCCTGCCCGAACTGCGGCGCGCCGATCCCCGTCTACCGGCGGATCGGCCTGGGCATCGGCGCGTTGTCGCGCCGGCTGCGCGAGGGGCACGCGGAGGTCACGCCTTGACTCGTGACCGGAGGTGATTCACCACGTCCCGCGCGAAGTGAGGCCCCGCGAACGGCCCGCGGACGAAGCCGTTGTACGCCTGCACCGCGTCCGCCCCGGCGTCCATCAGCGCGGCCGCGTCGCGCGGGGTGAAGACGCCGCCGCAACCGATCACGGGCTTGGCGGTCTCGCGCTTGACGAAGCGGACGACCTCCCGCGCGAACGCCTGAACCGCAATCCCGCTCAACCCGCCGCGGCCGTGCTCGTTCTCGACCGGCTTGGTGTTGACCGCGACGTAGCCGTCGACGCCCGCCGCCTCGCAGGCGGCCACGACGGCGGCGAGTTGGCGCTGATCCTCCATCGGCGAGAGCTTGACGCACAGCGGCCGACCGCGCCCGTCGGCGTTCACCGCCGCGAGCAGTTCCGCCAGCGCGGCCGGCTCCTCGAACGTCTTGCCCTCGGCCGTGTTGGGGCAACTGACGTTCAGGACGGTGTAGAGGCCGATCTGCTTGAGCAGCCGATAGCTGCCGAGCACGTCCTCAATCGCCGCGTCGCCCACGATGGCCGCATCGTGCGTCTTGGCGATATTCACCCCACACGCCGCCGCCGCTTGCGGCTTCGCAAGGAGCCGTTGGGCCACCACGTCCGCCGGGTCGCCATTGAGCCCCATCCGGTTCATAATGCTCGGGTAAACCACGCGAAACATCCGCGGCTTGGGGTTTCCCACCCCGCCGCGCAGCGTGACGCTGCCGACCTCCATGAAGCCGAACCCGTACCGCCGGTAGAAGCCGAGCAGTTCCGCATTTTTGTCAAACCCCGCCGCCAGCCCGACCGGGTTGGGAAGTTCGCGGCCGAAAAACGTAACGGGCAGATCGGCCGCCCCGCCGGCGAGCAGGCCGGTCTTCATGCCGAGCTTGCCGAGGTCGTGCGCCGCCTCCGCCGGCAGGAGGCGCAGGGCGTGGTAGGATGAGCGGCCGAGCCATCGCATTGGGCGGATTGTACGTCCCGATGAGTTATTCCCATGAGCCAACCCCCTGAACCATCCGCCGCCGTGGAAGAGGACGTGCGGTGCGCCGCCTGCGGCTACAACCTGCGCGGCCTGCCGACCGGCGGGCAGTGCCCGGAGTGCGGCACGGGCATAAACGGCTCGATCCAGCAGTCGCGGGCCAAGGGAAAGATGCCGGTTTTGGATCGGGCCGACCCGCATTGGCTCCGCCGGCTCGCCCTCGGCACGCTGTGCATGGCCGTCTCGGGCTTTGTGCTCGTGATCCTTGCTCCCGCATTCGCGAGCCAATCTGTTGGATGGCAAGTTGCTCTTCTGCCGACAGGGGATGTTCTTGGCCTAACAGCAATACTACTTCTCACTGCTCGCGAGCCAGGCTTGCTTTTAAGAGGCAGGATGAGGGTTGTTTATCATCTCCTCCGCCGCACTGCGGTGTGGGCGTTTCTCGCACCCTTGGTCGGAACATTGAGATTGATGACGGGATGGGTATGGCTGGATGCGTTCGCCTATTGGCCTCCGCTGCGACTACTTGTCGACGCTTCACCCTATATAGGGATCGTCGCGGGCGTGCTCTATTACGCCTATGCCACCGGGCTGCTCACCCGCTCGGCGTCAAAGTCGGCAAAGACTCAGGCGATCGTTCTGGCGATCGTGCTGCCCCTGTTTCCGATCCTCCTGTTCAGCTTGAACTTCTACACCTCCGGCGAAGTAGACGCCCTTTGGGTCTACTTTCTGCGGCCCGCCACCGGCCTCGGGTTTACCCTAGAGCCTTACGTCCTCTTGCAACGCATCCTCCTAAGTCCGTACACGGCACAACGTGCGCCTTCCACGATGATGTGGATTCTCAGTTGGCTGCCGATGACATCAGCCATCGTGCCGATCTGGGCAATCGGGTTCAACGCCGCTGCCGCCATGCTCTTCTGGAAGGCCAGCCGAATCAGTCGCTCCCACCGGTTTTTAGGGTCACTCTCGTGAAGAAGCGTAGCCAATTCCCACCTATCACCCCCGCCACGTCGGCGTCCAAAAACCCCGCCGCCGCCAGCGCGTCGCCGACCTTCGGCAGGTCCGCCGCCGTCTCGATTTCCACCGACACCCGCTCGCGGCCGAAGCCGCCGTCGAGGTCGGTGCCGATTCCCACGTGCTCCGCGTCGCCGGCGAGGTGGCAGACGTGATCGACGTGGGCCGCCACGTCCGCCAGCGTCGCGCGGCGCGTTCCAAGCACGTCCGGCGGCAGCAGGAAGCGGTCGTAGAAGTTGATGCCGATCACGCCGCCCCGGCGGATCAGGGCGTGGATCATTTCGTCCGACAAGTGCCGGCCGGCGGAATCGGTGCCGATCAGGGCGCGGCAGTTCGAGTGCGTCGCGCAGATCGGTCCCTCGGCGACCTCCAGCAGTTGCCAGAAGGCGGCCTCGGCCAGGTGCGAGGCGTCGTGGATCATGCCGAAGCGGTCGAGCTCGCGGACCATTTCGACGCCGGAGGGCGTGAGCGGGCCGGGGTCGCCGGTGCCGTGGGCGTGGGCGGTGGTCTTCCACGCGAGGCCGACCATTCGGAGGCCGGCGGCGTGCCACCCGGCCACGTCGGCGGGGGAGCGCAGGGCATCGGCCCCCTCCATCAGCAGAACGATCGGCAGCGGCTCTTCCGTGGAACGGGCGTCCCGTCCGGATTCTTCGCCCGAAGACGCGGGCGGGACGCCCATGCCACGGACGATCCGCACCCGGCCCGCCTCCGCCTGCCGGCGATACCACTCCAGCTGCGCCAGCGCCTGCCGCCGCGCCCCCTCGGCGTCGGCATACCCCGCCGGGTGCGTCGGCGACCGCGGCTCGCAAAAGATCGTCGCGCACGCCAGCCCCACCCCGCCCGCCGCGAGGTCGGGAAACGACACCGTCGGCGTCTCCCCCTCCACCGCCGGCTGCCGCGCCGCCGAAACCGCCAAATCCCGCCCCCGAGACGCGATGTAAGCAAGGTCCAAATGGGCATCAACGATCATGGCTACCGACCTCTCCTTCTTCTCTACCTACCACCTACTCCCCTCCACCTACTCCCTCAAGCATTCGCCCACATCGTCGCCCGCATCGCCCGCCAGTAGGTGTTGAACAAATATCCCGCCGCCAGCACCACCTCGGCCGACAGGACGTACAGGTAGGTGACGAGCGTCGACGGCGAGACCCACCCGCCGGTGACGGCCAGGCAGTAGCCGCCGGTGGTCGCCACCGCCAGCAACCCGACCGGCAGGTAGCAGGCGGCGTGGAAGCCCAGCACCCGGAGCACCGCCGGCCGGGGCAGGCGGTAGCCGCGGTAGGTGCCCTCCAGCGTCGACAGCCGGGCGGCGAGGCGGGTGACGAGCAGGAGAACCCCGAAAGTGACCAGCAGCGTCAGCAGCAGGCCGCCGAGGACCGCAAGTTGGGTGGGCACCGTCGTCCCGCGCCCGAGGACGCCGCGCGTAGAGCCGTAGTTGAACACGAGCAGCGCGTGAAATGCCGCCGCGGCCGTGAAGAGGAGTGAGGCGATGGCGAGATGCCGGAACCGAAAATCGGCCGCGGCGGCGAAGCCGGAGCGGGTCGTCAGTGACCGGAAGAAGCGGGTCGGCGAGACTATCACGGCCGCCGTGTCGCGCCAGAAGTTGATCGGCGACCGGCGGCGCTCCCACCGGCTCGTGCCGCGCGTCTCGGGCAGGCTCGAGGCGACCGGCGTGCCGCACTCGGGGCAGGCGGCGCCGTCGGGCAGGCCGCTGAGGGTGTAGCCGCAGGTCTCGCACAGCAGGTCGGATTCCGCGGGAACGGCCGGCGCGAGGCGGGGCATGGGGTATAGTATGCCGTGCGGCCCGGTCGATACCTAACGTGCGGCCGGTCGCGCGACGGGAGAAGCGATTATGAAGTCACCACACCGACTCGCCGCGTTGGCCGCCGCACTATGGATCGGGGGTTGCGGGCCGTCGCCGGACGCCGTGCCGCCGGTGCCGCCGCCGCAGCCCGCCACGCGGCCGGCCGGCACGAACCTGCCGCCGGCGCCGACGATTCCCACCACCGCCCCGACCGCCCTCGCCACGCCCCCGAAGGAGCCGGCCCTGCCCGTCGGTCCGC
Organism: Tepidisphaeraceae bacterium; assembly: GCA_965260985.1. Classification (GTDB taxonomy): domain Bacteria; phylum Planctomycetota; class Phycisphaerae; order Tepidisphaerales; family Tepidisphaeraceae; genus CBDHCE01. The sequence goes on from CBDHCE010000016.1 coordinate 124,575, forward strand.
CGGCGGCATTCCTGATGCTCGACCGCCAGCCGGTCCAGTTCCCGCCGGCCCGGATCGTCCTCAAGCAGACCGCCCTCGGCCAGACCGCCCGCGTCTACAGCGACGACCCGCCGGAGGCGATCAACGCGAACTATGCCGGCTCGAGCTTTTACCTCGACATGAACCTGACGACACTGCCCGGCGGCAAGCCGGGCGATCTGGCGGACGCGGTGTGGGTGAAGGGCGAGAACCCCGACGATCCGAACGCCGCCCAGCCGCCCGCCGGCCAGCCGGCGAATCGCAAGGCGAGTAACCCCAACGGCATCTACCTCGACGGCGGCCGGCGCGTGCTGCAACCGCTGCGGGCCACCGTGACCTTTGCCCCGCGCCCCGACGGCCGGGTGCTGGTGCGGGTCAGCGGCACCTTCAACGAGTTCGCCGCCGGGGCGGACGCCGCGCCGGTCGGGCAAGTCCACGTCACCGGGATGCTCGTCGCCAAGCCTGCGGAGTAAATCGGGCGAGACCAGCCGCTTGCGGCTTCGCAAATAAAAGATCGCTTCCGAAGATGTTTCTTTGCGAAGCCGCAAGCGGCCGGATCAGGTGACTGCACCCGCTCCTACCGGGGTTGCCACTGCGCCCTTCGTGCTGTCGGACGTCAGGTTTTCCGCCCGCCCGTTGCCGCTGGCGACCGCTTGCTTCTCCGACTTTCTCGTGTCCACCGCCCCATACGTCCGCGCCCGCGGGGGCACCAGCGAGACGTCCACGGGCCCCTCGCGGATCACCGCCTCGTTCTTCTCCGCGTCGAAGCTCGCCAGCGTGGTGTAGAGGTAGTTCTTGTCATCGCGCTCCGAGAACTCCGGCTTGAAGTGCGCGCCGCGGCTCTCGTCGCGCTTCAGCGCGCCCTTCAGGATCGCCTCGGATAGCGCGATCATGTCGTGGACCGCCCGCGAGAAGCTGAGGTTCTGGTTCGTCCACATGCCGGTGTCCGACAGCTTCACCCGCGCGTACCGATCCTTCCACTCCTGGCAGCGGGCGAGGGTGCTTTCGAGGCGGTCGTTGTAGCGGACGACGGTGCAGTTGTCGGTCATCCACTTGCCCATCTCCTGCCACAGCAGGTAGGGGTTCTCATCGCCGGTGCTCTCGATCAGGCGGTCCTGCTTGGCCTGCTCCTGGTTCAGCACGGCGGTGAAGGCGGATTCCGGCACGTCGGTCGGGGCGAGGTCGAGGGCGTAATTCTTCACGCCCGAGCCGCCGAAGAGGCCGTCAAAGATGCAGCTCAGCAGACTGTTGGCCCCGAGGCGGTTGGCGCCGTGGTACTGCACGTTCACCTCCCCCATCGCGTAGAGGCCCGGCACCGAGGTGGACATGTTCGCCGGGTCGCCGAACTTTAGCCCGCCGGTCTTCTCGTCCTTGGTGTAGTCCGTCCACAGCCCGCCCATGCTGTAGTGGACGGCGGGGAAGATTTTCATCGGCTCGGCCAGCGGGTCGGTGCCGACGAACTTCTCGTAGATCTCGAGGATGCCCTCGAGCTTGTTCATCACCCCCGCCCGGCCGATGCGCTCGGTGAGGTCGCGGAGGTCGAGGTAGACCATGTTGCCGCCGCCGACGCCGTAGCCGTCGAGGCAGGTCTGGAATATCTCGCGGGTGGCGATGTCGCGCGGCACGAGGTTGCCGTACTTCGGGTACTTCTCCTCCAGGAAGTACCACCGCTCCGAATCGGGAATATCGTTCGGGTGCCGGCCATCCTTCTTCTTCGAGGGCACCCAGACGCGCCCGCCCTCGCCACGGGCGGACTCGGAGATTAGCCGGCACTTGTCCTCGCCCGGAATGGCGGTGGGGTGGACCTGGAAGAACTCGGGGTTGGCATAATCCGCCCCCGCCTGCCAGCAGCGGCTGGCCGCGCCGCCGGTGCAGATGACGCTCATGGTGCTCTTGCCGAAGATCAGCCCGCTGCCGCCGGTCGCCATCACCACCGCGTCGGCCTGAAACGATTTGATCTCCATCGTCCGCATGTCCTGCGCGACGATGCCGACGCACGCGCCGTCGTGGATCACCGGCCACAAAAACTCCCAGAACTCGTACTTGTTGACCAGCCCCTCGCTCTCGCGCCGCCGGGCCTGCTCGTCCAACCCATAAAGGAGTTGCTGGCCGGTAGTCGCCCCGGCGTAAAAGGTCCGCTTGTACAGACTTCCGCCGAACAGCCGCAAACTCCGCTGCCCCTCCGGCGTGCGGTTGAACGGCACCCCCATGCGGTCGAGCAGGTCGATGATCTTCGGCGCCCAGTTCGCCATCTCCAGCACCGGCGGCTGGTCGGCCAGGAAGTCGCCCCCCAGCACCGTTTCGTCGAAGTGCTGCCACTCCGAATACCCCTGCTGCCGGGCGATCTCGTTGCAGGCGTTGATGCCGCCCTGCGCGCAAACGCTGTGGCTCCGCTTCACCGGCACCATGCTGAAAAGGTCGACCCCCACGCCCTCCTCGGCCAATTTGATCGTGCAGGCCAACCCCGCCAACCCGCCGCCGACCACGATCACACGCTTCTGATTCTTTGGGTTTGCCATGGCTGATTCTACGGAAAAGGTTCGGCGGCGTCAGGCACTTCTGTTAGAGAACTGTTGAAAGCAGCGGCCGGCCCGGAGGCCAAACCGCTAGTCGACCGCCTTCTTGATCCCCTTCGACGTCTCGACGATCGCGTTGCTCGGCGAGACCGCCTCGCCCGCCTCGGGGTTCTTGTACCCCTCGGCCTGCACCTTCAGCACGCTCGGGAACGTCGCGTGCGTCAGCGCCGACCCCAGCGCGGTGAACCCGCAGGCGGTGGTGAACAGGAACAGCCCCAGGCACGCCAGCCCCCAGCGAAATTGCGCCCGCTTGCTGACGGTCAGCCCCCAGGTGATCGCCGCCGTCCAGAAGCCGTTGGAGAGGTGGTAGGTGGCGGCGAGGATGCCGATCGGGTAGATGACGTACCCCACCCACCACGCCGCCCGCAGGTGGTTGATCGTGCTTTCCGTCGCGTACTGCACCGGCACGAACGTGAGCGCGTGGTGCATCGCGCCGCCGAAAATGCCCTTCATCGCCAGCACGTGGAACCCGATGAAGAAGACCAGCACGATGGAGCTGACCCGCTGCATCGTGTAGGCCCAGTTCTTGCCGTAGCCGTACCGCCCGGTGTTCGGCTGGCCGGTGGCGACGATGTAAATGCCGTAAAAGGTGTGGTACAGCAGCGGCAGGTAAATCGCGGTCCACTCGATGACGACCAGGAACGGCAGGGCGTGGATGTTGTCCACCTGCTTCTGGTAAATGGTCGCCTCGCCGCTGAAGCGGGCCCCCTCGATCAGCGTGGCGTTCACCAGCAGGTGGACGATGATGTAGCCGCCGAAGATCAGCCCCGTCAGCGAGTGCAGCCGGCGGAGCAAGAACTGGTGACGGCCGCCGATGCCCGAGAGGGCGTAACTTGGGGCGTTGGCGGCCGACGGCGGGGCGTAGGGCTTGCTCGCTGGCGTACTCGCGGGCGTGGGGGCGGCGGTGGTCGACACGTCGGGGCTTCCTTGGCTGAGGTGTTGGGCGCAACGCAGTATAGAGCGGCCGCCCGCCCGTGCCAAAGGGCGCGGGTGCGACGCGATGCCGCCTCATCAGCCGTCTGTACCGAAAACGTCGGCCGGGTCGATCAGGTGCCGCCCGACGCCCTCCGCCTCCAGCCGCTCGAGCGTGACGGCCGACGCCGCCGTGAAGGGGCCGACGAAGGTCCGCCGCAGCGCCGTCAGATACCCGCCGGTGCCGAGGGCGGCGCCGAGGTCGCGGGCGATCGCGCGGACGTAGGTGCCGCGCCCGCACGCCACCCGCAGCCGCAGCGTCGGCCAGTCGTACTCCAGCACCTCCAGCGCGTCGATCCGCACCGTCCGCGGCCGGGGCGTCAGCACCTCCCCCGCCCGCGCCCGGTCGGCCGACCGCCTGCCCCCCACCTTCAGCGCGCTATACACCGGCGGCACCTGCTGCACCACCCCGACCATCGGTTCCAACGCCGCCCGAACCGCCGCCAGACTCTGCGGCACCGGCGGGGGGGCGGTCACGACCTCCGGCGATTGCGGGTCGAGTGTCTCGGTGCTCGCCCCGAGCCGCACCTCCGCCTCGTAGCCCTTGGGCATCGCCATGACGGCCTCACATTTTTTCGTCGTTGACCCGATCAACACGACCAGCACGCCCGTAGCAAACGAATCGAGCGTGCCGGCGTGGCCGACCTTCGGGGGCCGCAAATCCGGTTGCCGCAGCATCCGCTTCACCGCCGCCACCGCCGCCGTGCTGCCCCGGCCGGCCGTCTTGTCGACCGCCACAATTCCGCTTACCGGCGCGCGCTCCATGGGCGTGGAGCCTCCCCGCGAGTGGGACGTTTCGACGTATGGCGATTTTCTGTTTTTTGACGTATCCAACGGAATGACTATATTCATAGCCTCTATTGACGGGCGATTTGTTCCGCCCGCGACGGCACCCGGAGGCCGACCCGATTCGTTGAGTATCCGCCCGCCGCACCCCACCGGCCGGCCGCACGGAGTCAGCCATGACCTGGACTAAAGACCGCATCGTCAACGAGTTGCGCGCCCTGCACGATCAGGGCGAGGACCTCTCCTACAACCGCCTCGCCAAAAGCCGCCAGACCCTGGTCAGCGCCGCGGCCTACCACTTCGGCAGCTACCGGACCGCCGTCGACTCGGCCGAAATCGACTACGCCGACGTCACCCGCCGGCCGCGGTGGACAAAATCGACCGTCGTCGACTCGATCCAGCAGGCCCACGGCAAGGGGCACGACCTCAACTGGTCGAGCGTGACCAAGCGTGGCGACGAACTCGGCCGCGCGGCGTTCGCCGCCATCCAGCCCCGGCTCTTCGGCCGGTGGGACAAGGCCCTCGCCGCCGCCGGCCTCGACGCGCGGGAGATCAGCCCCTACCGGTCGTGGGACAAGCCGCTGATCCTCGCGGAGCTCAAGTCGCGCGCCGCCAAGCCTTTGGCGCTCAACAGCGGTGCGGTCCAGAAGCAGGACCCCAGCCTCCACGCCGCCGCCGTGCGGTACTTCGGCGGCTACGAGCACGCCCTCAAGGCCGCCAAGATCGACCCCGACGCCGTCCGCACCCGCCGTCGCTGGTCGGCCGACGCCGTGCATAAGGAACTGCTGCGGCTGAAAAAGGCGGGCGTCCACCTGTCCGACCCCGTGGTCCGCAAGCAGCACCCCGCCCTCTACGGCGCGGCCGTCCGCCTGTTCGGCACCTTCACCGCCGCCCGCGACGCCGCCGGCATCAAACTCAAGCCGGCCGGCTGAGCGGTTCGCCGTCAAAAGAGGATCTTGAAGATCGCCGCCACAATGGCGATCACCCCCGCGACGACCGAAAATACGCTCACGATGCCGCCCCGAATGTTCGGGCTGAGCGCGAGCACCGCGCCGATCAGGCCGCAGACGATGGCGAGGATGGCGAGCACCAGCCCCCACCCGCCGCCGGCGAAAAAACTGGCGATGGCCGCCACGATCGCAATGATCGACGGCAGGCTGAACGCCGGGCTGGCCCGGCGGGCGGGGAGGTTGTCGTATTGGCTCATGCGGGGAAAGTTACCCGGAGCCGACCCGCCGCGGAACGGGCGAATTGGTGCGTGGTGCTCAGGAAGGGGTGTGGGATGAGTGGTGCGTGGTGCGTGGTGCGTGGTGCGTGGTGCGTGGTGAGGTTCTGACCGCTTCAATAGCACGGAACAAGCCGGTGCCCGAGCCGAAGGCGAAGACCCGGGTTCTTCGGGGCGTTTGCGGATTCGGTTTTTTTGCGAAGCCGCAAGCGGCGAAGCATCCGGGTCTTCGCCTTCGGCTCAGACACCGGCTTGTTGACTCTCCTCACGCACCACTAATCCCTCACCCCTCACGATACCCCTCCGGGTGCTTCTGAAACCAGTCCCACGCCGTGCGGATGATCGGCTCGGGCTCTTTATACTTCGCCTCCCAGCCGATCAGCGCCTTCGCCTTTGACGGGTCGGCGTACAGCGCGATCGCATCGCCCGGCCGGCGGGGGCCGACCGTCACGGGCACCGCCTTGCCCGTCACGCGCTCCGCCGTCGCCACGATCTCCTTCACGCTGAAGCCCCGGCCGGTGCCCAGATTCAGGAGGATCGGCGCCTTCTCGTCCAGCGCCTCCATCGCCTTGATGTGCGCGTCGGCCAGGTCCTCGACGTGGATGTAATCCCGCACGTTCGTGCCGTCGGGCGTCGGGTAATCGTCGCCGAAGATCGTGATGCCGCCGCTCCCCTTCAGCAGCGACTTGAGGATCACGGGGATCAGGTGCGGCTCGGGGTCGTGGTCCTCCCCGAGCGACCCGTCGGCCGCGCAGCCGGAGGCGTTGAAGTACCGCAGGGCCGCGTACTTGAACGCCGGGTCGGCCGCGGCGAGGTCGGCGAGGATCTGCTCGACCTGCCACTTGCTCCGCCCGTAGGGGCTGACCGGCCGCTTGGCCTGATCCTCGGTGATCGGCACGGATTCCGGGTCGCCGTAGACCGCGCAGGTGCTGCTGAAGACGAACCGGTTCACGGCCGCCGCCCGCATCGCCTCCAGCACGCCGACGGTGGTGGCGACGTTATTCCGGTAGTACATCAGCGGGTGCGTCACGCTCTCGCCGACGTAGGCGAAGGCCGCGAAGTGCATCACCACGTCGATCTTGCTGTCCCGCAGCGTGCCGGTCAGCAGGTCGACGTCGGCCAGATCGCCCACCACCGCCGGCACGCCGAGTTGCTCGATCACCGCCTCGTGCCCGCGGTCGCAGTTGTCAAAGATTACCGGCGCGTGGCCGGCCTCCTTCAGCCGCTTGACCGTGTGACTGCCGATGTATCCCGCCCCGCCCGCCACTAAAACGTTCATGATTCGGTCCATTCTCAGAGGTCAACCCGGCCGGCAGACAGTATCGCCATCAACCGTCAACCCGCAACCTCACGCACCACGCACCACGCACCACGCACCACGAATCACTCCGACCCGCCCGGCACCACCCGGCCCGTGTCGCGCAGCCAGCGGAACAGCCGGCGGCGGACGAGGAAGTACGGCCGCGTGAGCGTCCGGTGCAGCCGGATCGGCCACGCCGGCCGCGCCGCCAGCCGCTCCGCCGCCGTCAACTCGTCCGGCCGGAGCCGCTGCTTGTGCTTTAGGACGTGATACAAGTCGCTGCGGTGCAGCAGGTTGAGCACGATCCGATTCCCCGGCCGCAGCGGGGCGAAGCGCAGCGCCGGCGACCGGCCCCAGGCGATCTGGAAGTCGATCAGGTGCGGCCGGCCGTCGGTGCCCAGCAGCACGTTCTCCGGCTTGTTCAGGTCGACGTAGGCCACTCCCGCGGCGTGCAGGGCGTGGGCGAGGGCGGCCAGTTCGTCGAAAAAGCCGTCCGGCACCGGCCGGTCACGCGACAGCGGCCGGCCCGGAACGTAGGCGTGGGCGAAGCCGGTCGGCCCCACCTTCCCCAGCAGCGGCGGCACCCCCCGCACCCCCCGCACCCCCGCCTCGCCCGCCAGGGCCGTGTAGAACCGCACCTCCCGGTCCCGCAATGCCCGGCCGACCCACCGCAGCGGCAGGCCACAAAAGGGCACGACCCGCCCGATTTTCAGCACCGCCGACGGCCCCGATTCGCCCTCGGCCGCGTAAAACCCGGTGGCGGCGAAAAAGTCGTGCTTCACCGTCTGGACGAGGTGGTACGGCCGGCCCGCCACCTCCACCGCCGGCGGCAGGCCGGCTTTTCCCAGGGCGTACATGGCGTGGAGGACGCGGGGCATGGCTCCTACCGGGCCGTGGCGGGCCGGTGCAATGCGCCACTCTTACCCGTTCGACCGCAATCCGGCAAGTTCACTTCGCCCCCGCGCCCGGCTTGGGGCCGGTGCCCGCGCCCGGCAGGAAGTGCAGCTTGCGGTCGCCGGTGAGGTAGTAGATGCCGCCGTTGACCGCCTGCCACTCGTCGAGCACGATGCCGGCGGGGTCGGTCAGCTCGTGCCACTGCCGGCCGTTGCCGCTCTCGATGCCCTCGGGCGTCCGCTCGCGGCTGTAGGTCTGCACGCGGAGCACCGTCGAGCTGTGGGCCCGGCCCGCCAAGGCGTCGGCGATGTTCGCCGCGGGCGTGAGGGCCGCCCCGGCGGTCGGCACGTCGATCAGCACCACGTTCCCCGCCGCCACCTCCGCCAGGGCGGTGCGGCCGGCCCACGCCTCGTCCACGAACCGCCGCCAGAACTCGCCCGGCCGGTCCAGGTCGTACCCCACCAGCGACTGCTCCCCCACGACGTAAAACCGCGACCCCACCGCCCGCAGCCCCACCGCCATCGCCTCCTTCGGCGCGTTCGGGTTGAACTCCAGATCGACCTTCTTGTTCAACTGCGGCGCGTCGACCTTCACCGCCCGCGCGTCGGACAAATTGAACGCCAGCACCCGCTGCGTCGGCGACGGGCCGTCGGGCGGCATCACGTCCGACACCGCCAGGATCTTCCCGTCCGTCACCACCAACTGCGACGGCTGGTTCGAGAACTGGAACGGCGGAATCCCCGCCCGCCCGCGCACCCGCTGCTCGTGCGTCACCTTCGGATCGGCGTCGAACAGGTCCTTGGCCGACACGCGGTCGGGCAGCAGCCAGACGAGCGTGCCGTCGGGCGCGAGGGTCAGGTTGGTCGGTGCCCCGGTGCCGGCGGGGAAGTCACGGGCGAGGGTGGTCCGGCCGTCGAGGGCGTCGAGCGCGACGGTGCGGGCCGACGTGGTGCCGGCGAAGTGGGCGACGACGAAGACGTCCGACGCGAACAGCCGGGCCGGGGCGCGGTCGGCCAGCGCCCGCTGCCACACGACCTTGCCGGTGTCGAGCGAGACCGCCGCGACCCGGCCGTCGGTGGTCGAGACCACGGCCGACTCGCTCGTGGGCGCCACGTCGGCGAACGCCACCTCGCCCGCGGCGGCCGGGGCGGCGGGGGCACCGCCGACGTTCACGCCGTTGACCGCGACCTGCACGTTCACCACCCGGCCGTTGGCGCGCACCGCGCGCTGGGCCCGCTGGTTCTGCATCCGAAGTTGCAGCACGCGCTGGCGGACGTTGGGCGGGAGGTTCTGCAGCTCCTGCACGTTGACGTCAACCACGCCGTTTTCGGCCCCGCCGAGGGCGGCGATCTGGCCGCCCAGATCCGCCTGCTTGCCCGACGCACCCCCGGCATCGGCCCCGTCGGCGGCGGCCGGCAAATCGGCGGGGGCGAGGGTCCAGGCGATTTTGCCGGGCGTTTTGGCGTCGTCGACCAACGCGACCGCGCCGCCGTTCCACGCGAGAAGCCCGGCGTCGGTCCAGGCGATGCCGTCGGGCTCGAACGGCAGGTCCGCGGTGAACAGCGGGGCGGTCCGGCCCGGCGCCCACGCGCTGAGGCCCGCGCCGGGGCCGGGGGTGTAGGTCACGACGCGGTCGTTCCGCGCCACGCCGGCCGTCGGGGGGAGGAGGGTGGCGACCTTGTCGGCGACGGTGACGGCGGTGCCGAAGGGGTCGGCCATGATGTCGCCGCCGCCCAGCGGGCCCGGCGGCAGGTGGAGGTCCGGCAGCGCCGCCTCGGCCAGTTGCGACTGCCGGCCGCGGAGCGTGGCGAGGGCGGTGCCCAGCGTGTCGCCGTCCAATTTCTCGCCGCCCGGCAGCAGCAGCGGTTGGTCGAGTTTGGCGGCGGGGGCGAGGTCGGCGGCCTTGGCGAGGCGGGCGAGGGCGACCTCGTGCCGGCCCGGCTCGGCCAGGTAGTTCCGCGCCAGCGCCTCCAGCACGCGGGCGCGGCGGTCGGTCTCCAGCGGCTTGCCCGTCAGCCGGCGCAGCACCTGCGTCGCCTCCCGCCGAAGCCCGGCCGTTTCGTCCAGCCGCGCCGCCGCCTGCAGCGCGTCGGCGGCGGCGGGGCTGTACGGGTAAACGGCCGCGACATCCAACAGGGCGGCGGTCATCAACTCCACGCCGGCGGGCTTGGTCGACGGCTCAGACGTCGGATTCGTGGTCGGCTGGGTCGTCGGCATCGCGGCGGCGAGGGCGGCGGCGGCGCGGGCGTTCAACGGGTCGATCACCGGCGAGCCGTAGCGGTCGACGAGCCTGCCGATCGCCGCCTCCGCCACCGACGCCGCCGGGCCCGACGGCAGCGGCACCTCGCGCGTCGGCGCCTCGTCCAGCACCTGCTGCAGCAAATCCGCGGCCGGCCGCGGCTGGCCGAGGTCCGACAGCCGCGCCGCCTTCGCCAGCCGCCACTCCACCTGCTCGCGCGGCGAGTCGGCGGACGCGGCGGCGAGGTCCAGCAGTCGCGGCACCAGCGACTCGGCCTCACGCCCCTGCTCGGCCCCCTTGTCCGACCGCGCCAGCAGCTTGCCCGCGAACGTCAGCGCGTCGTCGAACAGCCGGTGCCGCGATTTGCCGTCCGACGCCTTCGGGCCGTCGCCAATGACCTTCCGCGCCTCGTCGAGCTTGTCGGCCGCCACCGCGGCCTGGCCGCTGGTGAACATGACCTCGGCGTACTTCAGCCGCGGCCCGGCGTCGGCCGGGGCGGCGGCCACGGCGGCGTCGAGCTTTTTGCGGATCGTCGTCGGGTCCGTGTACAAACTCACCCGGCTCGGACCGGCCACGATCAGGTAGCCCGACTGCTGCCCCCCCAGCACCAGCACGTTGCCCGGCCCCTCCCCCTCGGCCCACGCGCCGCCGGCCAAATCCTCGTCCCGCGCGCCGGCGAGGGTGAGTTTTTTCAGCCCGCCGACGGTGGGGGTGTAGATCGTCTTGTCGGTCACGAATGCCCGGCCGCGGATCGCGCCGCTGTGGGCGCCGTTGTCGCCGGCCTCGAAGTAGCCCGCGTTCACGCCGTAGAGGAAGTCGATGCGGTCCGCCCCGCGCTTGTAGGCCGGCCAGTTGACGACGTAGACGCGGCTGTCCGACGCCAGCACCAGCCGCGGCCCGATCACGCCGAGCAGGGTGTCCGGCTCGTCGCGGTCGCCGGGCGCGAGGCCGCCGAAGGGGGCGGGGCCGTCGAGGGCGGCCAGGTCGATCCGCTTGACCTCCTCGCCGGTGGCGGCGTCGAGGACGAGGGCGTCGGTCCCGTCGTCGGGCAGGGCGAAGAGCCGGCCCCCCTCGGCGATCAGCGGGTTGGCCTTGTAGGCGTCGCCGACGGGCGTGAAGCGCCGCCGGCCTGGCATGAACCGCCGCCGCGCGTCGGGCTCGGGGCGGGGGTAGAGGCTGAGCCAGTCGATCGTGCCGTCGTAGGCGTCCACGCCCGCGATGCCGCCGAGGTTCGTGCAGGCGAACACCTTCCCGCCGGCGTAGGCGAGGTGGCTGCCGCCGTCGGAGATCGCCCCGTCGTCCGGCTGGAAGTCGTTGCGCACGATCGCGCTGCTCGCCAGATAGGTGGCCCACTGGAACGACCCGTCGGCGAGGTCGAAGCAGACGAGGTAACTGTCGAGGAACTGCCCGTTCTTGCTGCCCCGTGCCAGGACGTACACCCGCCCGCCGCCGACGTCCGGCAGGGGCAGGGGGCTGCCGACCATCTCCAGGTTCCGCAGGCCAGCGTCGTCGCCCTTGACCGGCAGGGCGTCGAGGCGGGCGGTCCACCGCTTCTTGCCGGTGGCGCGGTCGAGGCAGGCGAGCTGCTTCTCCCCGTCGCCGGACGCGCCGGTGAGTTGGGCGGCGATCTGGTCGGGCTGGCCGAGCAGCGCGAGGATCGAATCGGGCGTGAGCGCGACGGCGAGGGTTCGGCCCGGCGGGGTGCTCCAGGCGTCGATGGCGTAGGCGCCGTTGGTGTCGGGGTAGGTGGCCGACCAGCCGGGCAGGGGCAGGCCGCTCTCGAGGTCCAGGGCGTAGACGCGGGCGTTGTCCTGGAAGAAGAGTTGGCCGCGGTCGACGGCGGGGAGGATGCCGGTGGTCGCCCCCTGGTCGGCCGCGGCGCGGCGTTGGCTCTGGAGCTCGGCGACGTTGTTGGCGGGCACGGCCTTGGGGACGGCGGGCTTGAGGTCCACGCCGTACAGCCGGGCGAGGCCCAGGGCGTTGGCGTCGGGCGGCACGCGGTCGCGGGCGGCGTCGCCGAAGGGCATCGGCCACGAATCGGCCGAGACTGCGACGGCGGCGGGCGGGGCGGTCTTCAGGTCGACCGCCAGCGCGTCGGCGAGGTCGGTCTTCGCCGCGCCGCCGACGGAGGCGGCGGCATTCGGGTCGGTTTTCTTCAGGTCCGCCAGCAGCGCGGCCGCGGCGTCGGCGTTGCCGGCGAGGTGCTCGGCGAGGGCGGTGCGGAACAGCAGCGGCGCGCGGTCGGCCCCGAGGTCCGGGTGCGAGTTCAGCAGCCGCCGCCCGACGCCCGCGGCGGCGGAGAACTCGCCGGCCTCGAAGTAGTCGGCCGCGAGGCGCAACCCGGCGGTTTTGGCCGCGGGGGTGATGAAGTAGGTCGCCAGCAGCTTGTGCAGCGCCGCATCGTCCGCCGGCCCCGTGGCGGGAATCGCCTTGGCGAGCAGCGCGTCGGCCGCCGGCCCGAACCGCGCGACGTACACCGCCCGCCCGTCGGCCGGCCACGCGGCGAGCTTGTCCTGCACGCTCTGCTGCACGTTGCTGTACCGGCTGACGCGGTTCTTCGCGTCCGTCCCGCTCGGCGTCAGGCGGCCGGCGTACTGCGTCAGCACCTCCTGGTAGACGTCGGCGGACTTGTCCCACTCCTTCAGCCGCTCCATCCGCTGGGCGAGGGCGAGCTTTTCCAGCGCGACGGCCGAGTCGCGGACGTAAACGCCGTTGGCCGCGTCGCCGGCGGTGAGGGGCGAGCCGGGCACCGGCATGATCTGCGGCACCTGACCCGCGGCGGCGGAGGCGAGCAGGGCGAGGGCGAGCGGGGTGAGTTTGGGCATAACAACCTCATCCTAACCGTGGCACGGGCGTCCCGCCCGGATTTTCTGGTGCGGTGAAAGGGAAGGAATTCGGGCGGGACGCCCGTGCCACGTCAAAAGTGCCGGCCCCACAATACGCCGAGCCGCTCGACCTCATCTTTCGGGATCGACGCCTTGTCCGACCAGATTGCCAACGCCAGCGCGTTCCGCGCCGGGCACGCGGCGAGTTCGTCGGGCCGCTGGGCCATCAGGACGACCGTCCGCCGCATCAGCACCATCGCGGCGGCGGTGGCGGCCTGCAGGTTGCCGATGATCTCCTTCAGCAGCACCGACGGGTCCGGCTTCTCGACCGCCTCCCCCTCGGCCGGCTTCGGCGGTGTCGGGGGGAGGCGCCACGAATCATAGTCCGTCACGAGGGACACCTGCGCGTAGGGCAGCTCGGCCTCCCTCGCCAGCTTCGCCTCGGGCATGGCGGTCATGCCGATCAGGTCGCCGCCCCAGAGGCGGTGCATCAGCGACTCGGCGCGGGTGGAGAACGCCGGCCCCTCCATGCAGACGTAGGTGCCGCCGTCGTGAACGGTCGCGTCGCCCGCCGCCTCGAGCAGAAGCTTGCGGAGGACGGGGCAGAACGGCCCGGCCATCTCGACGTGGACCGCCGCCCCCTCGTAGAACGTGCCGGGCCGGCGGGCGGTTTTGTCGATGATCTGGTCGGGCACGACGAGGTCGCGCGGCCGGTAATCCTCCCGCAGCGACCCGACCGCGCCGCTCGCCAGGACGTGGGTGCAGCCGAGCTTTTTCAGCGCGAACAGGTTCGCCCGGTACGGCACGGCCGAGGGGTTGAGCCGGTGCCCCGGCCCGTGGCGGCCGAGCAGCAGGGCCGGCACGCCCTCGACGGTGGTCTCGATGATCTCGCCCGACGGCCGGCCGAAGGGCGTCTCGACGGCGTGGCGTCGGCCCTCCGCCCCGTCGGTCAGGGCCTGGCCGAGGCCCGACCCGCCGATCAGCCCGATTTTGATCGCGTCCATGCGGGGAGCGTAGCCGGTCGCGGGGAGTGGGGGAAGCCGATCTTCCGTGGAACGGGCGTCCCGCCCGGATTTCTTCTGCAGCAGCGGCAGAAGAGAAGAAAATCCGGGCGGGACGCCCGTTCCACGGTGCTCAACCTAACGGCGGCAGGCCGGCCTCGATCTCCGCCCGGCGCGACTCCAGTTCCGGCGGCAGGGAGAGGGTTTCGCCCAGCGAGTCCGCCGGCTCGTCGACGGCGAAGCCGGGGCCGTCGGTGGCGATTTCCAGCAGGATGCCGCCGGGCTCGCGGAAGTAGAGGCTCTTGAAGTACGTCCGGTCCACCACCGGCGAGACGTTCACGCCGGCGGACAGGAGCCGCTCGCGGAGCGCGAGTTGGTCGGCGTCCGTGGCGACGCGAAAGGCGACGTGGTGGACGGTGCCCGCGCCGGGGCGGCCGGGGACCGCTGCGGTCATCACGTCGAGAGTGAAGGTCGGATCCCTCAGCAGCGAAAGCCGCGTGCCGATGGATGGCCCCTGCGCCGCGACGGTCATGCCGAGGACTTCCGTGAGAAAGTCGATCGTCGGTTCCGCCCGCTCAACGAGCAGCATCGGCGTCGCCAGGCGGCTGATCTGCGGCCGCGGCTTAACGAGGGCCGACTTGTCCGAAACGCCGTCCGAGTCCGGTTCGAGTGCCTCAAAAAATAAGCCCTCTGGGCCTTCCACCTCAAGGCGGGCACCGTCATCGGGGGGCAACAGGATTGTCATGTTGCCAGTTTGCCCCTGATCCCGAATCGACTGCCGAAGGGATCCGGCCGTGCCCCACCCGATCGCGTACACGATCCCGCCCACCTGCGGCCACCCCACCCGCCCGCGCGGCAGGCCCGGCACGATGAAGAACGTCGCAAGACTGCCGGGGCTTCCGGTCGCGTCGCCGAAGTAGAGGTGCCAACTCGTCGGGTCGTCAAAATTGACCGTCCGCTTCACCAGCCGCAGCCCCAGCACGTCGCGGTAAAACCGGACGTTTGCCGGCCCGTCGGCGGCGATTGCGGTGACGTGGTGCAGCCCGAGGATCATGCAAGATGGTAGCGGGGGAGGGTAGCGGGTAGCGGGGGGGGAAGTCGGACCCTCCCTCTTCCCCCGCTACCCGCTACCCACGCCCCGCCCTATGCTCCACAATGGCCGACCAGGACCTCGCCGCCGTCGCCACGCCCACCCTGTCCGACGCCGACGTCGAGGCCCTGCAGCGCTACGCCCGGTGCCGCACCTACGCCGACGGCGAGCCGCTGTTCTCCGCCGGCGACAGCGGCTTCAGCTTCCACGTCGTCCTGGCCGGCGAGGTGCGGATCATCGACGAGTCCGGCGACGCCCCGCGCGAGATCCACCGCGTCAAGCCCCACCAGTTCACCGGCGACGTCTCCCACCTCACCGGCAACGTCTCGGTCTGCACCGCCCAAGCCGTCGGCGAGTGCCGGGTCTGCGACATTCCCGAGGCGAGCCTCCGCAAAATCCTCAGCGAGCAGAGCCACCTCAGCGACATCATCCTGCCCGCCCTGATGGCCCGCCGGCAGCTTTTGGTCGACTCCGACGACTTCACCGGCCTGCGCGTCATCGGCTCGCGCTACAGCCGCGACACCAACCGCATCCGCGACTTCCTCGCCCGCAACCGCATCCCCTTCACCTGGACCGACCTCGAGGGCGACCCGCAGGCCGACGCGCTGCTCCGCCGCTTCGACATCCCCGCGGGCGAGACGCCGATCTGCGCCTGGGGGCCGAAGGTCATGCGCAACCCGAGCAACGCCCACCTGGCCGAGAAGATCGGCCTCAAGCGGCCGGTCGACGAGCGGCTGTACGACCTCGCCATCGTCGGCGCCGGCCCCGCCGGCCTCGCCGCGGCGGTCTACGGCGCGTCCGAGGCGCTCGACACCGTCGTCTTCGACCTCGACAGCCCCGGCGGCCAAGCCGGCACCAGCAGCAAGATCGAGAACTACCTCGGCTTCCCCACCGGCATCAGCGGCAGCGACCTCGCCGGCCGCGCCGCCATCCAGGCCCAGAAGTTCGGCGCGGCCCTCTCCAACCCCTCCAAGGTGAACGCCCTCACCTTCGACGACGCCGCCCAGTGCCTGCACCTCGACGGCGGCGAGACCGTCCGCGCCCGCGCGGTCCTCATCGCCAGCGGCGCTGAATACCGCAAGCTCGACGTGCCGGACCTCGCCAAGTTCGAGGGCCAGGGCGTCTACTACGCCGCCACCCTCATCCAGGCCCAAACGTGCGGCGGGACCGCGGTCGTGGTCGTCGGCGGCGGCAACTCGGCCGGGCAGGCGTCGGTCTTCATGAGCCAGCACGCCGACAAGGTCTACCACCTCATCCGCGGCGGCGATCTGGGCAAGAGCATGAGCCGCTACCTCGCCGCCCGCATCGAGGAGACCGACAATATCGAACTGCTGTGCCACACCGAAGTCACCGGCCTGACCGGCGACCAGCACCTGGAGGCCGCAGAGCTCACCAATAACGAGACCGGCGAGGTGCGGACGGTGCGGACTCCCGCCGTGTTCACCTTCATCGGCGCGGTGCCGCGGACTGAGTGGCTGCCGGACGAAATCCGCTGCGACAAGGGGTTCGTGAAGACCGGCCGCCTCGTCGCCGACTCGCCGGCGTGGAGGGCGTTGAAGCTGAGGCGCGAGCCCTACCTGCTGGAGACCAGCCGCCCCGGCGTGTTCGCCGCCGGCGACGTCCGCAGCGGGTCGGTCAAGCGCGTCGCGTCGGCCGTCGGCGAGGGGTCGATGTGCGTCTCGTTCATCCACCAATTTTTGGCCGAACACTGATCCGCCCACACCCTTTTGCGAAAGGCTGCCATGCCCACCTGCCAACACGCCAGCGAAGCCAAGGACATTGCCCCGAACACCGACGGCTGCGAGGAGTGCCTGAAGACCGGCGACTCGTGGGTCCACCTCCGCGAGTGCCGCGTCTGCGGCCACGTCGGCTGCTGCGACTCGTCGAAAAATAAGCACGCCACCAAGCACTTCCACGCCACCAAGCACCCCGTGATGAGCAGCGCCGAGCCGGGCGAGGACTGGGGCTGGTGCTACGTCGACGAGGTGAAGATCGACCTGCCGAAGGTCTCCAAAACCTAGAGAAACCCTCTTTAATAGCCGGAGGCGGAAGCCCCGGTCTTCGGCCGAACGATCACGCGACCGCCGAATCGCCCCCCGCGAAAAACCGGGGCTTCCGCCTCCGGCCATCAAAGCAATACTCACGACGATGCGCACCCCGCCCGACCTTCGCGCCCTGCCGATCGCCGCGGTCGCCGTCGACGCCGGCGGCGCGGTCGTCGACGCCAACCGCGCCGCCGAGGTGCTGCTGAACCGCCCCACCCTCATCGGCCGGCCGCTCGACCTGCCCGAGACCATCGAACCCGCCACCGGCCCCGCTAACGGCGGGGCGCGGATCGTCCTGCTCCACGACCGCGCCGACCAGCGCGAGCGCGAGCGGCTGGCGCAGGAGCGCTACGACACCCTCGCCGCCCTGAGCGACCGCTTCCTGGAGAGCGCGGTGGAGCTCGACGACCACTCGCACGTCCTCGAGCGCCGCGTGGCCGACCGCACCGCCGACTTGCGCGAGGCGAACCGGAAGTTGAACGAGGCCAACGCGCACCTGCTGTCGGCGAACGTGGACGCGGTGTTCATGCTGGCGGTGGCGAGCGAGGCGAAGGACGCCGACACCGGCCGGCACGTCCGGCGGCTGGAGCGGTCGGCGGCGCTGCTGGCGACTGCCCTGGGCCTGCCCCCCGACGAGGCCGCCGCCGTCGGCACCGCCGCCGTCCTCCACGACGTCGGCAAGCTCCACGTCCCCGACGCCATCCTCGCCAAGCCCGGCCCGCTCGACCCCGACGAGATCGCCGTCATGCGCACCCACACCCTCAGCGGCGAGCGGATCCTGGCCGACACCCCCTTCTTCCGCCGCGCCCGCGCCGTGGCCCGCGCCCACCACGAGAACTTCGACGGCAGCGGCTACCCCGACGGCCTGGCGGGCGAGGCGATCCCCCTCGACGCCCGCATCGTCCACCTCGCCGACGTCTACGACGCCCTCACCCACCCGCGCGTCTACAAGGGCGCCTGGCCGATCGACCGCGCCCGCGCCGAGGTCCGCGCCGCGGCCGGCAAAATGTTCGACCCCCAGGTCGTCCGCGCCTTCGAGTCCCTGGCGGCGTCCGGCGAGTTGGACGCGGATTGACCCCGCCGCTCGCGGCTTCGCAAAGAAACGGTTTCCGCCACCCCCTCACCTTGCGAAGCCGCAAGCGGCCGCCGTTGCGGCGCGGAGCGTTGCGCCGTCCAGCGCGTGATACGCCGTCACGCCCTCCGCGGCGGCGCGGTCGCGGAGGATCTCCTCGTCCGCCACCGACCCCGCGACCACCACGCACGGCACGCCGGCATCGCGGCAGGCGCGGGCGACGCCGACGGCCCCCTTGCCGCCGAGGCTGCCGGCGTCGAACCGGCCCTCGCCGGTCAGGCACCAATCGACGCCGACCAGCCGCCGGCGGAAGTCGACCGCCTCCAGCACGAGGCCGATGCCCGGCCGCGCCGACGCGCCCAGAAACGCCATCGCCGCGTAGCCCAATCCGCCCGCCGCGCCGGCGGCGGGGCGGGCGGCGGCGTCGAGCGTGTTGGTCACCTCCGCCAGGCGTCGCAGGTCGGCGTCGAGCCGATCGACCTGCGCCGCCGTCGCCCCCTTCTGCGGCCCGAACGTGCGGGCCGCGCCGCGTGGGCCGAGCAGCGGGTGGTCCACGTCGGCCGCCAACAGGATCTCCACGCCGTCGGTCCGCCCGCCGCGCCGGACGGATCGCACCCGGCCCACGTCGCGGCCGCACAACGGCGGGTCGTGCGGGCCGGCAAAACCGGACTCGAGTTCGATCCCCAGCCCGCACGCCTGCAGGCAGCCGAGGCCGCCGTCGATTGTCGCGCTGCCGCCGAGGCAGAGGACGATCCGCCGGCAGTCGGCCTCGACGGCGAAGCGGACCAGCTCGCCGACGCCGAAGGTGGTGGCGGCCATCGGGTCGGCCGGGCCGCGGACGAGCGTCAGTCCCGCCGCCGCCGCCATTTCGATGAACGCCGTGGCGCCGTCGGGCGAGAGGCCGAACGCCGCGTCGACCCGCCCCGGCGGCACCGGCCCGCAGACGCGGCGTGTGAGGGTCCGCCCGCCCGCCGCCCGCGTGAGGATCGCCGCCGTCCCCTCGCCCCCGTCGGCGATGGGGCAGGCGTCGACCGCCGCGCCCGGCAGCGCGTCGCGCACGCCCGCCGCCATCGCCGCCGCGGCTTGGTCGGCCGTCAGCGTGCCCTTGAACTTGTCCGGCGCGACCAGCACTTTCACGGCCCATTTCCTCCGCCGGCCATGGTACAGTGCCGCCGTCCAACCCGGAGGTTTACCATGCCCTTCACGCTCCCGCTCGACGCCCCCGCGCCCGACTTTCACCTGCCCGGCACCGACGGCCGCATCCACGCGCTGGCCGACTTCGCCGCCGCCCCGGTGCTGGTGGTGGCCTTCACCTGCAACCACTGCCCCTACGTCATCGGCAGCGAGGACCGGCTGATCGCCTTCGCCGACGAGTACCGCCCGCGCGGCGCGCGGCTGGTCTGCATCAACTCCAACGAGCAGGTCGAGCACCCGACCGACGACCTCGCCCACATGGTCGAGCGGGCGGCCGCCAAGGGGTTTCCCTTCCCCTACCTGCGGGACGAGGACCAGCGCGTCGCGCTCGCCTACGGCGCGCTGCGGACGCCGCACTTCTACGCCTTCGACGCGGGGCGAAAGCTCCGCTACACCGGCCGGATGGACGACCACCCGAAGGACGCCTCGAGGGCCACGACCCATGAGTTGCGCGACGCGGTGGACGACCTGCTCGCCGGCCGCCGGCCCGCGGTGCCGCTGACCAACCCGCTGGGGTGCAACGTCAAGTGGGCCGGCGAGGAGCGGCACTGGATGCCCGCCGAGGCGTGCGATCTGGTGTAGGGCGGTCCGCCGCCGCGGGGTCGCCCGCGGGGTCGATTCTGTTTTCACGAAAAGTGGCATTCGCGTTTCCGAGCGTTGCGCTAAACGCTGCGCCGAACGTGCCGACAAAAGGGGGGTGCCGATCGGCCCGATGATTCCTTGGGTGAGGTGTGCGCCATGAAGATCCTGATCGCCGATGACGACGAGATGAGCCGCGAGCTGCTGCGGCACGCGCTGGAGGCGGGGGGCCACGAGGTGGTCGCCGCCGCCGACGGGCGGGAGGCCGTCCACCTGCTCGCGGGCGGGGCGGCGCAGTGCGTGGTGACCGACTGGGAGATGCCCCACCTCGACGGCCCCGGCCTGTGCGCCGCCGTCCGCGCCGGCGACTTCGGCAGCTACGTCTACGTCATCATGCTCACCGCCCGCAGCGCGGTCGGCGGCATGGTCGACGCCCTCAACTGCGGCGCCGACGACTTCCTCGCCAAGCCCTTCGACCGGCCCGAGCTGCTCGCCCGCGTCCGCGTCGCCGAGCGCATCCTGTCGCTGGAGACCCGCGACCTGATGATCTTCGCCCTCGCCAAGCTCGCCGAGAGCCGCGACCCCGACACCGGCGCCCACCTCGAGCGCGTGCAGGCCTACGCCCAGGTGCTCGCCCGCGATTTGCTCGACCACCCGTCGGCCGGCCACGCGGTGGACCCGTCGTTCGCCAACCTCATCTACCGCACCAGCCCGCTGCACGACGTCGGGAAGGTCGCCGTGCCCGACGCGGTGCTGCTCAAGCCCGGCCGGCTGACGGACGACGAAATGGCGGTGATGCGCACGCACACCACGAACGGCGCGTTCACCCTGCGGGCCGCCGCCAGCCGGTGCCCCGGCGCGGACTTCCTGCAGATGGCGATCCAGATCGCCGAGAGCCACCACGAGAAGTTCGACGGCACCGGCTACCCGCACGGCCTGTCGGGCGCCGACATCCCGCTGGCCGCCCGCGTGACGGCGGTGGCGGACGTGTACGACGCGCTGACCAGCCGCCGCGTCTACAAGCCCGCGTTTTCGCACGAACGGGCGCGGGACATCATCGTCGCCGACGCCGGCACGCACTTCGACCCGCGACTGGTCGAGGCGTTCGCGCGGCACGAGGCGGCGTTCGTGGAGATCGCCCGGCGCTACGCCGAGCCCGAGCAACCAGTCGAGGAGTCGACGGATGAGCCCAACGCTTTCGCCGCCCCATGCCCACACCCCGCCCGCCCCGCACCCGCGCCCCGGGTGGCCCGCGCGGCCTGAGCGGCCCGAGCCGCTGAGCGTCGAGGCCGGCCCCCGCGCCGCCGAGACGCCCCGGCCGCTGGGCCGCCTGTCGCGCCGCCTCGCCGACGCCGCCCGGCGCGTCCGCGACGACCTGCACCGCGCCGCGCCGCCGGAGGTTGCGACGCCCGCGCTGCCGGCGGTCCTGGTGGTCGACGACGAGGCGACGGCGCGGCTGGCGCTGGGCCGCTACCTGCGGAACCTCGGCCACGCCGTCCACACGGCCGACGGCGGGGCGGCGGCGCTGGCGGCGTTCGCCGAGCACCGGCCGGGCATCGTCCTGGTCGACTGGATGATGCCCGCCATGGCCGGCACCGACCTCTGCCGCGCCCTCCGCGCGCTCGACGGCGGGCCGACCACCTACCTCGTGATGCTCTCGGGCGTCAGCGAGAAGGGGCGGATGGTCGAGGCGTTCGACGCGGGCGTGGACGACTTTTTGACCAAGCCGTGCGACCCGGCCGAACTCGCGGCGCGGCTGCGGGCGGGGGCGCGGATCGTCGCGCTCGAGCGCGACCTGTCGGCCGAGGCGTTGCACAACCGCCGGCTGAGCGAGCGGCTGTCGCGGGCCAACCGCCGGCTGCGCGTCATCGCGTCGACCGACATGCTCACCGGCCTGTGCAGCCGGCGCGAGACGACCCGCCGGCTGGGCGAGGCGTTCGCCGCCGCCCGCCGCGGCCGCGCGCCGCTGGCGGCGGTGATGATGGACCTCGACGGGTTCAAGCCGATCAACGACGCGCTGGGCCACCCCGCGGGCGACCGGCTGCTGAAGCGGATCGCCGCGGCGCTGAAAAAATCCGTCCGCTCGTCCGACACCCTCGGCCGGCTGGGCGGCGATGAGTTCGTCGTGCTGATGCCCGGCGCGACGGCCGGCGAGGCCCTGCGCTGGGCCGAGCAGATGCGCGCCGCCGTCACCGACGCCGGCCGCGATTTCGAGCGGTCGGGCCTGCACGTGACGATCTCCGCCGGCGTGGCGGAGGTCCACGACTCGACCGCGCGGCCCGAGGAGTTGCTCGACGCCGCCGACGCCGCCCTCTACGCCGCCAAGCGCGCCGGCAAGGACGGCGCCTTCGCGTCCGACGGCTTGGCATTGCGGATGGCCTCCTGACGTGGCACGGGCGTCCCGCCCGCGTCTGCGACTTTCTTTCGCCAAACAAAAGCGCAGACGCGGGCGGGACGCCCGTGCCACGGGGTAGGGCGTTGCATCCCCGCGCCGCGCCGCTACACTGCCGGCCTACGCGGAGGCCGCCTTGCCCGAGACCACGATTAACGTCTGCCTGATCGGCCAAAAGTTCATGGGCCGCACGCACTCCAACGCCTACCTCAAGGTCGGCAAGTTCTTCAGGCCTCCGGTCCTGCCGGTGATGCACACCATCTGCGGCCGCGACCAGTCGGAGCTCGAGGAGTTCAAGGACCGCTGGGGCTGGCAGCACGCCTCGGCGAATTGGGAAGAAACCGTCAGGAGCGGCGAGATCGGTTTGGTCGACGTCGGCACGCCGAACCACCTGCACAAGGAGATGTCGATCGCCGCGCTGGAGGCCGGCAAGCACGTCGCGTGCGAGAAGCCGCTGGCCGGCACGCTCGCCGACGCCCGCGAGATGATGGAGGCAGCGAAAAAGTCGAGCGGCCAAACCTTCGTCTGGTACAACTACCGCCGCGTGCCGGCCGTGGCGCTGGCGCACCAACTGGTGGCCGGCGGCAAGATCGGCCGGATTTTTCACGTCCGCGCCTACTACCTGCAGGACTGGGGCGGCCCGAACGTGCCGCTGACGTGGCGGTTCAGGAAGGAGACCGCCGGCAGCGGGGCGCACGGCGACCTGAACGCCCACATCATCGACATGTGCCGCTTCGTCACCGGCGAGGAAGTGACCGAGGTGGTCGGCTCGCTGTCGGAGACGTTCGTGAAGGAGCGGCCGCTGCCCGCCGGCGGCGCGAAGGGGGGCATCGCCCGCGGCATGAAGGGGTCGGCCGAGATGGGGCCGGTCACGGTGGACGACGCGGTGCTGTTCCTCGCCCGCCTGACCGGCGGCGGCGTCGCGAGCTTCGAGGCCACCCGCCGCGCCACCGGCCGGCAGAATTTCAATGGCCTGGAGATCAACGGCGAGAAGGGCTCGCTGCGCTTCGAGTTCGAGAGCATGAACAAGCTGAGCTTCTACGACGCCACCCTCGACCGCCGCCAGCAGGGGTGGACCGAAATCATGGTCACGCACGGCGGCGACCACCCCTACGTCGGCCACTGGTGGCCCGACTCGCACCTCATCGGCTACGAGCACGGCTTCATCAACCAGGCGGCGGACATGCTCAACATGATCGGCGGCAAGCCCCCGGTCGTGCCGATGCCGGACTTCGCCGATGCGTACAAGACCCAGCAGGTGCTGGAGGCGGCGCTGGTGAGTGCCGACGAGCGCCGCCCCGTGGCAATCGACGAAATGTAGGGTGGGCACCGCCCACCACGGCGCGAGCAGTTGCAACACGAAGATGGTGGGCAGTGCCCACCCTACCTATGTCTTGGACCACCCTCTGCCGACTCGATGAACTGACCGAAGGCGAGGGGAAGTACGTCGAGATCGACGGCCACCAACTCGCGGTGTTCGTGCAGGGCCGGACGCCGCGGGTGATCGACAACTGGTGCCCGCACGCCGGCGGCAGCCTGTCGGCGGGGGTGGTGGAGGACGGCTGCGCCGTCTGCCCGTGGCACGGCTGGCCGTTCCGCCTGAGCGACGGCGAGTACGCCCACCTGCCGGGCTTTGCGGTAAAGGTCTACCCCGCCCGCGTGCTCGAGGCGGCCGGCGGTCAACCGGCGTGGGTGCAGGCGGACCTGCCGATGCCGTGACGTGGCACGGGCGTCCCGCCCGCGTCTGCGCTTTGGGCGGACAGAAGAAAGTCGCAGACGCGGGCGGGACGCCCGTGCCACGCCATGCCCCCCGATATTTCGGTCATCATCCCGACGCTCAACGAGGCGGAAAATCTGTCGCTCCTGGTCCCGCAGGTGGCCGAGGCGCTCGCGGGCCGCTCCTGCGAAATCCTCCTCATCGACGACGCCAGCCGCGACGGGACGGCCGAGGTTTGCGCCCGGCTGGCCGAAAAATATCCGCTCACCCTCCGCGTCCGCCCCGCGCCAATCGACGGCCTCAGCGGCGCGGTGATGGAGGGCTTCTCGCTGTCGTGCGGCCGGCTGATCGCGGTGATGGACGCCGACCTGCAGCACCCGCCCGAGCGGCTGCCGGACCTGCTCGCGGCCCTTGAGGATGGCGCGGAGTTCGCCCTCGGCACGCGCTACGCCGCGGGCGGGAGTCTTGCCGAGCAGTGGGGGCCGGCCCGGCGGCTGAACTCGCGCCTCGCCACGCTCCTCGCAACGCCCTTCAGCGGCGGGGCGAGCGACCCGATGAGCGGCTTCTTCGCCCTCCGCCGCGACGTGCTCGACCGCGCCGAGTTCCTCAGCCCGATGGGCTACAAGATCGGCCTCGAACTGATGTGCAAGTGCCGGTCCGACCCCGCCGTGCCGCTGCGGGTGGCGGAGGTGCCGATCCACTTCGGCGCGCGGCGGCGGGGGGCGAGCAAGCTGTCGGTCTACCAGCAGTTCCGCTACCTCGAGCACCTCAGCCGACTGTACGACTTCCGCTACCCGCGGCTCTCGCCGGTGCTGAAGTTCGCGGTCGTCACGCTGGTCGGCTGGTTCGTCGGCCTCGGGCTGTTTCTGACCGAGCGGGCGGCGGGATTGCCGGTCTGGGCGGCGGCGGGGGTCGGCTACGGCGGGGCGGTGGCGGCGGAGTGGGTCTTCCACGCCCGCTACGTCCGGGCGCAGCGGCCGTTCCTCGTCGGCGGCAACCCGTGGGCCCGCCAGGCCGCCTGCTCCGCGCTGGAGTGGATGACCGCCGCGGCGGCCGCGTGGTACGTCGGCTCTCGCTTGTCCGGCGCGTCGGCGGGTGAGGTTCTCCTCGCCGCCTTCGCCGCCGGGGCCGTCGTTCGATACGTCGTGCGGAAGGAACTGCTGCTCGACGTCCGCGGCCTGCGCCACCACCCGCGCGTGGAGGCGGTGAAGCGGTGAGTAATCCGGCGTGCCCCCTTGCGGCGACTGCCCGGATCGTGACAGTTGCGGCCACTGCCCATGCGAACCGTGACGCTCCCCGAAACGCCCGCCCAAGCCCCGCCGCGCCTCACGTCGGCTGCGGTGCCGATCCTGATCGCCACGCTGATCTTCTCGGCCCTCTCGGTGCTGATGAACCTCTGGTCCACCGGCTTTCTGGAGGAGGACGGGCGGGTCCACTACCTCAAGGCGCGCTTCGCCTTCGCCGACCCCACGGCGTTCGCCGACGTCTGGGGCCGGCCCGTCGCCACGCTGCTGTACGCGCCGATGGCCGCCACCGTCGGGCTGCACGGCGTCCGGGCGACCTCCCTGCTGGTCGCGCTGCTCACCGCCGCCGTCACTTGGCGCATCGCCGCGCGGCAGGGGCCGGCGAACGGGCAGCGGCACGCGGCGCTGGCGTTCGTGTTCGTGCTGGCCCAGCCGCTGGTCTACTTCCACTCGTTCGCCGTGCTGACCGAACTGCCGTTCGCGCTGCTGCTGGGCGTCGCGTTCGGGTGCTACCAGCGGCGGTGGTGGGGGGCGATGGCGGCGGTGGTGAGCATCCTGCCCGCCGCCCGGCCGGAGGGCTTCGGCGTGCTGCTGCTGGCGGCAATCGCACTGATCGGGCACCGGCGGTACGGGTGGCTTTTGGTGCTGCCGGTGGGGCTGGTTGCGTGGGATTTGCTCGGCTGGCACCTCAACGGCGGGGGCGACGTCTGGTACCTCTGGCTCGTCCACAACTGGCCCTACAGCGGCGACAGTCTGTACGACCGCGACTCGGTCTTCAAGTTCACCGGCCTGCTGCCGGCGCTGGTCTCGCCGTTCGTCTTCCCGGCGATGCTGGCGGGCCTCTGGCTGGCCCTGCGCGGCTGGCGGCGGTTCTTCTCAAGCGACCATCTGGCCCGCTGCGCCACGCTGTCGGCCGTGCTGCCGCTGGGGGTGCTGGCGGTCCACTCGGTGCTGTCGGCGACGGGGAAGATGGCGAGCAACGGCGAGCTGCGCTACCTGCTGACGGTCACGCCGTTCTGGGCGATCCTCGCGTCGCGCGGGTGGGGCTGGGCGTGCGACCGGGTCGACTACCGCCGGGTCTACGGCTCGGCGGGGCTGGCGGCGATGGGGGCGGTGGCGCTGTTCCTGTTCTACCCGACGCTGCCGCTGCGCCCGCAGGCCGACAGCCTGGCGGCCGACCGCGTGGCGGCGTGGTACCGGTCGGCCGGGTCGAAAACCTACCCGCACCTGGTGGCCGCCCACCCCGGCGTGCCCTACGCGCTGGACGTGCCGCTGATGGACTCCTCCAAATCGCTCGTGACCAAGCGGCCGGCCGGCACGGTGCTGGTGTTCGACCCGGTTTACAGCTTTTACAACTCGGACAAGAACCGCTCGCTGGCGCAGTCGTTCATCGAGGCCAACGGCTGGCGGCGGCTGGACGCGAAGGGGCTGAACTTGCCCGACGGCTGGGCCCTGTTCAGCAGCGACCGGAAGTGACGTGGCACGGGCGTCCCGCCCGCGTCTGCGGCTTGCCGCGTGGGATTCCGCAAAAAAAGAAGTCGCAGACGCGGGCGGGACGCCCGTGCCACGTCAGGTCAGCAGCGCCAGCACCTCCACATTTCCTTTGCCCCCGAGGATCGGGCTGCGGGCGAGCTGCGCCACCGTGAAGCCGGCCGCTTCAATGTCGAGCCGCACCGCCGCGACCACGCCCTCGACCATCGCCTCCGGCAGAATCCCCTTCACCAGATTCGCCCGCTCCGCCTCGTAGTGCGGCTTGATCAGCGTCACGACCCGCCCGCCGATTTTCAGCGACCGGCGGGCCGACGGCAGGATGTTTTTCTGCCGCGTCCACGAGGCGTCGATCGTGACCAGATCGACCTTCTCGGGCAGCGCGACGTGCATCGCGTTGGTGCGCTCCATCACGGCCACGCGGGCATCCTTGCGGAGGCGGTAATCGAGCACGCCGTAGCCGGTGTCGACGGCGTAGACCTTCGCCGCCCCGCGGACGAGCAGGCAGTCGGTGAAGCCGCCGGTGGAGCAGCCGAAGTCGGCGCAGGTGAGGCCGGTCACGTCGAGGCCGAAGGCGTCGAGGGCGTGGTCGAGCTTGGCGCCGGCGCGGGAGGCGAAAGGCATGGTTCGAGGGTGGCGGGGAGGGAGGTCCACGAATGCACACGAATCGGCACTAATGAACGAAGGTTGAAGTTGAGTGTGCTCGCGGCCGGCCTTATTGGTGTTGATTCGTGGTCATTCGTGGATTTCCCTTTTCGTCGCCAGCGCGCGGACCGTCTGGTCGATTACCGGGGTCGGGCAGGACCAGACGAGCAGGAACATCGCCTCGCGCGCCAGCCGCTGGGCGGGGTGGTCGGCCAGCAGCGCGCCGCCCTTGAACAGGGCCACGGCGGCGTTGGCGGCGCGCAGCGCGAGGTCGGCGGCGGCGGCGCGGAGTTCGGGGC
Organism: Tepidisphaeraceae bacterium; assembly: GCA_965260985.1. Taxonomy (GTDB): domain Bacteria; phylum Planctomycetota; class Phycisphaerae; order Tepidisphaerales; family Tepidisphaeraceae; genus CBDHCE01. Next base: position 152,176 of record CBDHCE010000016.1, read on the forward strand.
CGGCCTGCGGGCGTTCGGCAATTTCCTCGAACGTCAGCAGCCGTGACCTCACCGCTTCCAGTTGAGCCGCGAGCGAAGCGAGCGCGTCGCGCCCCGCGTCCGAGTCGTGCGTGGCGATCAACTCCAGCGCGCCCCGGACGTGGCCCGTCGCCAGGTACGACTGGTTCAGCGGCACCGGCTTCGCCCGCCCCGCCAGCACGCGGTCGGCCGGCCCGGCGAGCAGCTGGCGCGGCCCGACTTTCACGCCCGCCAGGTCGACCGCCGCCGTGCGACTCGCGGCCATCGCCACCAGCGGCATCGGCGGCCGCGGATCGACGCCGGCCAATTCCACCGGCACCGTGGCGAGGATCTGCCGGCCGTCGGGCAAAACCGCGCCGGTGACGATGTAGTCCGCCTCGCCCGCCCCGGTGGACCAGGGGATGGTGCCGTCGAGCGTGAACCCGTCGCCGTCGGGCGCGGCGCGAACCGCCGGCCCGCGGCCCTGCCGGCTGGTGGTGAGCTGGGCGATGCCGATGGTGGCGAAGATTTGATTCGCGGCCAGTCGGGGCAGCAGGTCGCGTTTGAGTTCGTGATTCTCGCTGTTGGCGATGAGCGCCGCGGCCGAATCGCGCTGGCTCAGCACGAGTGCTGTGGCGAGCGACGCGGCGGCGACTTTTTCGTGCAGCAGCGTGACGTCGAGCGGGTCGCCCCCCGCGCCGCCGTACTCCGCCGGCACCGACCCGGCCAGCGCGCCGGCGGCGGCGAGGTCGGCCAGATCGTCCGCCGGCCAAGTTGCGGTGCGGTCGTGCTCCGTGGCGCGGTCGCGGATGCGGCTCAGGGCTTGGTCGAGGGTCGGGCCGTCGGGCATGGGATTGGATCTTACGGGCTTGCTCCCGCGAAAACGCGCGACAGCACGGAACAAGCCGGCGTCTGAGCGACAGCGAAGACCCGGGTTCTTTGCGAAGCCGCGAGCGGCAACGGACCCGGGTCTTCGCCTTCGGCTCAGACGCCGGCTTGTCAATGCCCATCAGGCGCTAATTTACCCCCGGCCGCGTTCCGCGCGGCAGCCCCAGCGGGTTCGCCAGGAACCGCTTGTGGCACGCGGGGCACAGGGCGTACTCGAACCGGCGGTGGACGCCGTCCATCAGCTCGTCGGCGGTCATGGCCTTCATCTGCTCGAGCAAATCGGCCACCGCCGCGCCGGCGCCGTCGGGGCCGAAGGTTTGATCGTCCACCGGCTCCACGGCGGGGTCGGCGAAGACGTCGATCCGCGCGACGTAGTGCGCGCCGGCGCGGAGCGTCGCGCCGCAAACGGCGCAGGGGGCGGGCGGGTCGGCCATGGAGGAGTTTAGGAAATGATGAATGACCAAGCCCGAATGACCAATGAAGGTCCAATGCCCAACTCCCAATGCCCAATCGGAGCGTCTGCCCCTTGGTCATTCGGGTTTGGTCATTGGTCATTTCCGCGGGCAAGGTATACTCCCGCAGACCGATGGACCCGACCTTCTACATCACCACGCCGATCTACTACCCCAGCGGCGAGCCGCACCTGGGGCACGTCTACACGACCACCTGCGCCGACGCCGTGGCGCGCTACCACCGCCTGGCGGGCACCGAGACGTTCTTCCTCACCGGCACTGACGAGCACGGCACGAAGATGGTGCAGACCGCCGAGAAGCGCGGCGTCACGCCGGGCGAGCTGGCGGATTCGTTCGCCGAGCAGTTTCAGTCCGCGTTCGCCGAGTTGAAGATCAGCAACGACGACTTCATCCGCACCACCCAGCCGCGCCACAAGCAAGCGGTGCAAAAGATCGTCGAGCAATTCGTGGCGAACGGCGACCTGTACCTCGGCGCCTACGAGGGGTGGTACGACGAGGGCGAGGAGAATTTCGTCACCGAGACCGAGGCGAAGGCGAACGAGTTCAAGTCGCCGGTGAGCGGCCGGCCGCTGAAGCGGTTTTCGGAGCCGTCGTACTTCTTCAAGCTCAGCAAATACGCCCCGGCCGTGCTGGACTACATCGAGAAAAATCCCGGCTTCGTCCGGCCCGAGAGTCGGCGGAACGAGGTGCTCAGCAAGCTGCGGCAGGGCGTGTCGGATCTGTCGGTCAGCCGCAGCTCGCTGAAGTGGGGGATTGAGCTGCCGAACGACCCGGCGCACGTGCTGTACGTCTGGGTCGACGCGCTGAGCAATTACATCACCGCCCTCGGCTACGGGTCGGACGATGACGGAAAGTTCAAGCAATTTTGGCCGGCCGACGTTCACCTGATCGGCAAGGAAATCCTCTGGTTCCACACGGTCTACTGGCCGGCGATGCTGATGTCGCTGGGGCTGCCGATGCCCAAGTGCGTCTACGCCCACGGCTGGTGGACGGTGAACGCGGCGAAGATGAGCAAGTCGCTCGGCAATTTTGTTGGCCTGGAAGATCTGCGGAAGATCACCGACGCCTATGGGCTCGACGCGCTGCGCTACTACCTGCTCCGCGCCGCCCCTTTTGGGTCCGACCTGACGTGGGGGGAGGATGATTTTTCGAAGGCGTATCAGGAGCTCTCCAACGTCCTCGGCAACTGCCTGAACCGCGTGGTGAAAATGGTCGGCAAGTACCGTGACGGCGTCCTTCCCGAAGCGAAGGAGGCGGGGGAGGCGGATGCGCTGCTGCTGGGGCCGACGCGCGACCTGCCAGGCCGGGTGGCGGCGGCGTATGAGAACCTTGAGCTTCAGGAGGCCGTCACCGCTCCGCTGGAGCTCGCCCGCGCCGCCAACGGTTACATCGAGGCGACCGAGCCGTTCAAGCTCGCCAAAGACCCCGCGAAGGCCGACCGACTCGACGCCGTGCTGCACCACGCGGCTCAGGCGGTCTACGCCGCCCTCGTCGGCCTGCTGCCGGCGATGCCCGAGAAGGCGGCGGCCGGGCTTGCGCAGCTCGGCGTTGAAAGTGGCGGCCGGTCGCTGGATGATCTGTTCAAGAACCCGCCACGGCCGGGCCAGCAGTTGGGGGAAGGAACCCCGCTCTTCCCGCGCATCGAGACTGACAAGTGAAAGATGGACCTCCCATGATCGATAAACTCTTCAAGGCCTACGACGTCCGCGCCACCACGCCCGAGCCCCTCGACGCCGAGGCGGCGTGGAAGATCGGCCACGCCGCGGCGCAGTTCCTCAAGCGCAGCCGCCAGGGCGTGGCGGCGGACAAAAAGGTCGGGCGCGAGAACGCCATCGTCGTCGGCCGCGACATGCGGCCCAGCAGCCCCGAGCTCGGCGACGCCCTCATCGACGGCATCCGCTCGGTCGGCCTCGACGTCATCGACATCGGCATGATCGACACGAGCTTCATCTACTTCGCCGTCAACCACTTAGATACCGTCGGCGGCATCATGGTGACGGCCAGCCACAACCCCATCGAGTACAACGGCTTCAAGATCAGCGGCCCCAAGGCCAAGCCCATCGGCTCGGCCACCGGGCTGGACGACATCAAGCGCATCGCCATGAACCTCCGCCAGCGCGGCCCCACCGGCACGCAGGGGAAGCTGGAGGAGATGGACCTGTGGGACGATTACAAGAAGCACGTCCTCTCGTTCCTCGACCTCAAGCGGCCGATCAAGGTCGCGGTAGACGCCTCCAACGGCATGGCCGGCAAAATGGTGCCCAAGGTCTTCGGCGGCGTCGAAAACCTGGAGATCGTCCCGGTCCTCTTCGAGATCACCGGGAGCTTCACCCACGACCCCAACCCGCTGGTCGAGTCGAACCTCAAGCAACTGAAGGAGAAGATGAAGGAGGTCGACGTCGACCTCGGCGGCTGCTTCGACGGCGACGCCGACCGGTGCGTCTTCCTCACCGAAACCGGCGAGATGGTCGGCTCGGACCTCATCACCGCCTTCCTCGCCCGCGACTTTTTGTCGATGCCCGAGAACAAGGGGAGCACCATCGTCTACGACCTGCGCAGCAGCCACGTCGTGGCCGACGAGGTGCAGGCGGCGGGGGGCGTGCCGAAGCGCGACCGCGTGGGCCACGTCTTCATGAAGAAAACGATGGCCGACACCAGGGCGGTGTTCGGCGGCGAGCTCTCCGGGCACTTCTACTTCCGCGATAACTTCTTCGCCGACAGCGGCGCGATCGCCTTCGCCCGCGTGCTGTCGGTCCTCTCGTCGCAGGACCAGAAGATGAGCGCGCTGATCGCCCCGCTGCACAAGTATGCGCAAAGCGGGGAGATCAACTTCCAGGTCGAGGACAAGGACGGCAAGATCCGCGAACTGGCCGACACCTACCAAAAGGGGAAGGTCGATTACCTCGACGGCATCACCGTCGACAACGGCGACTGGTGGTTCAACGTCCGCAAGAGCAACACTGAGCCGCTGCTGCGGCTGAACCTGGAGGGCGCAAGCGAGGCGGAGGTGAAGGCGAAGGTGAAGGAGCTGGAGAAGATCCTGGGCAAGCCGGCGGAAGGGCACTGACCGGCCGCTCGCGGCTTCACAAGGAAACCCGTTCGACTCAATGTTTCTTTGCTAAGCCGCGAGCGGCTTACTCCGCCGTGCCGGTCGGCACCTTGCCCGGCTCGGCCGGCGGGGCGGGCTTGGTTTCGCCGTCGCGCGGCGTGCGGACCCACGCATCGTCCTTGCGGCTGAGGATCGTCTGGTGGGCCGGCAGGCGGTTCCAGAGGTAGGTCGGCACGCCCATCAGCGCCCGCACCGGCATTTCGCCGCGGAAGTGCCGCAGGTAAACCGCCGGCACGCAGACGCCCAGCAGCAGCCCCAGCCCCGCCCACAGCGCCACGGCCGGCCACGGCGAAACCGGCAGCGTCAAGGCGAGAATCGTAAAGGCGACCGCCGCCGCCCCGCTTGCCGCCAGCAGCAGCGTGATCGGCGGGACGGCGGCGTCGAGCGCGAGCACCACCAGCCCCGGCCGGCCCGTCGCCACGCCCGCCAGCAGCGACCGCGGCACCTGCCCGGCCATCGTCCGCAGGTGGCCGCGGTCCCACCGCAGCCGCTGGGTCTTCGCCGCCCCGTCGTCCGCCGGCAGCCCGCCGATGAACAGGGCCCCCTCGCACAGCCGCGGCGCGTGGCCGCCGGCGGCGAGGTCCAGCCCTAACGCCATGTCCTCGACGAGGTTGCCGGTCGCCAGCGGGGCGTTTTTGATCGTCTCCCACGGGAAGGCCATGCCGCAGCCGAACAGCGGGCAGGGGCTGCGCAGCCGGGCGAGGCCGACCGGGCGGATCAGGTTCCGCAGCGTGAAGGCGAAGCGGCTCACCTGGTCGGTCAACTTCGGCGACGGCGGGGCGTCCATCAAATACACCGCCTGCGCCGGCCGGCCGGTCCGCGCCACCTGCTCGGCCAGCGCGTCGATCGCGCCGGCCCGCAGCGTCACGTCGGCGTCGATGACGATCACCACCCCCGGCGGCCGGCCGTCCTCGGCCGACCGCTCGAGGTGCCGCACGCCGTGGTCCAGCGCATACCCCTTGCCCCGCCGACCGGCGTCGGTCCGCTCCACGACCTCCACGCAGTCGGTGATCGGGTGCCCCCGGCCGTGCTCGCGGACGACCTCGGCCGTCGCGTCGGTGCAGTTGTCGGCCACCACCAGCAGGCGGTCGCCGGGGCGGAGTTGGGCCGAAATTGACTCCAGCGTCCGCCGCAGCCCGCCCGCCTCGTCGTGCGCCGGCAGGACCACGGCGACCGCCGGCCGGTCCGCCAGGGGTTCGCGCCGCCGCGCGGGCAGCAGCGACGCGAGCATTTCGGCGCACAGCACCGCCAGCGGCACCAGCAGGACCGCCGCCGCGGCCGCGAGGGCGATGTTGAGCGTGGTCCACACGGGGGTCGGCTATCGGGCCAAGGGGCGAAAGAGTAACGGCGCGGGGGGCGGTCGCCCCACAGTCTATCGTCCCGACGCGGGGGCACCGCAACAGGCGCGGACTTTTCCGCCCGCGTCCGGCCGCGTCCGCTCGGGCCGACGGGGCATCATACCGCGTCGGCCGACTTTTGGCGTGGGGCGAACAGCGGCGGCAGTTTCGCCGCCTGCGGGCCCACGTCGTGCCGCGCCGCCACGCGCGCGGCGCCGGCGGCGCCCATCGCCTCCAACTTCGATTTTTCGGTCGCCAGCGCGGCCCGCAGCGCGTCGGCCAGCGCGTCGACCGACCCGGCCGGCACCAGCCAGCCGCACTTTTCGGCGCCCGAGTCGATCACCAGTTCCGGGATGCCCGCGATGTACGTCGCCACCACCGGCCGCCGCAGCGCCAGCGCCTCCATGATCGCCACCGGCAGCCCCTCGGCGAAGCTCGGCTGCGTGACGAAGCGGCTGTTCAGGATCGCCCGCCGCACCTGCGCGTTGCTCTGGATGCCGAGGATCGCCACGCGGTCGGTCAGCCCGCGGTCGCGGCAGAAGGCCTCCAGCAGCGGCCGCATCGGCCCCTCGCCGGCGAGGGTGAGGTGCAACTCGACCCCCTCCGCCGCCAGCCGCGCGACGGCCTCCAGCAGCACCAACTGCCCCTTCTGCTCCGCCAGCCGGCCGACGCAGACGACCTCCGGCGCGTCGGCCGGCGGGACGGCGGGGGCGTCGAGAAACGCCCGGTCCACGCCGCAGTGAACGACGTGAATCTTCGCCCAGTCCGCCCGGTCCGCCCAGCGGAAGAGTTGGCTCCGCCCGAACTCGCTGACCGCCACGGCGAACTTGGACCGCGCCACCTTCTCCCCCAGCGACAGGGCGGCGGGCGAGTCGAACTCCTCCGGCCCGTGGACGGTGAAGCTGAACGGCGGCCCGCCGAGGGCGCGGCAGAGCATCGCCACCGTCGCGGAGTTCGTGCCGAAGTGGGCATGGACGTGCGCCACGTCCTTCTCCCGCAGCATCCGCAGCAGCCGGCAGGCCTCGGCGAGGTAGACCAAGTGCACCGGCCGCCGGTTCGCCCGCCCGCCGCAGCGGAGGGCGAGTTTCAACGCGCCGAAGAATTGCCCCGGCCCCGTCAGCAGCGCCTTGAGAATCTCCACGACCAGATCCGCCGGCCCCGCGTCGAGCACCGCCGCCGTGCGGTCGCGTTCGGCCACGTCGGCCGGGTCGGCCAACTCGCCGGCGAACCGTCGGACGGTAAAGCGCTCGACCGTCACGCCCTGCGCCTCGAGCGCGGCGATCTCCCGCCGGATAAAGCTCTGGCTCGGCTGGGGGTACTGATTGACGAGGTAGCCGACGGTCATCCGTAGGGTTCATCGGCGCGAACCGACGGTGAGGTTGCGGCGTTGGCGTGGAAACTTCAATAGCACGGAACAAGCCGGCGTCTGAGCCGAAGGCGAAGACCCGGGTTCCGCCGCTCGCGGCTTCGCAAAGAAACATCGGGCGATTTGCTCTCCGCTCCGAAGCACCCGGGTCTTCGCCTTCGGCTCAGACACCGGCTTGTTCCGGCAATTGAGGCGCGATCAGAATCCCGTGCGCTTGAACTGCTTTTCCAAATCCTTGATCGACAGTTTCAGCGTCGTCGGCCGGCCGTGCGGGCAATTACTGCTCCGGCCCACGCCGTGCCGCCGCGCCAGCAGGGCGTCGATCTCGGCGGGCGTCAGGCGGTCGCCGGCCTTTACGGCGGCCTTGCAGGCCATCAGGTCCAGCACGTCGTGCAGCAACTCCTCGCCGTGCAAATCGAGCGCGTCGGCCTCCCCCTTCTCCAGCAATTCCTTGACGAACTCCGCCGGCTCGACGCGGTGCAGGAAGGACGGGAACGCCCGCACCGCCACCGCCGCCGGGCCGAACGCCTCGGCCTCGATCCCCAGTTTTTCCAGCAGCGGCCCGATCTGACCGACCAAGGCGACCTGCCCCGCCGTCGCGGTGAAACTGTGCGGGATCAGCATCCGCTGACTCTCCAGCGGCCCCCGGCTCACGCGGGCCAGCAAATCCTCGTACAGAATCCGCTCGTGCAGCGCGTGCTGGTCGATGATCTCCAACCCCTCCTCGCTCTCGGCGACCAGGTAACTGTTGTGAAGCTGAATCGCGCCGATCTGCGGCCGCGGCGCGGCGGGTTGATCCGCCTCCCCCGATTCAGAAACCTCCCCATTTAGCCGCCCCGCTTGCGGGGCGCCCGGCTCACCGTCCACGCGCCCCGCAAGCGGGGCGGCTAAACCGGGAGCGTCCCTGACCTCCGACAGGTGCCCCTGCGTCGGCTCGGCGCTCTTGAAAAACGCCGCCAGGCGCGACCGCATCTCCTCGGGATTCTGCCCGGCCGGGCGCGGGGCGGCCTTGGGCGTCAAGTCGTTGCCCAGCATGACCTCGCGGATCGCCGACAGCACCAGGCCGTGGACCCGCTGGGCGTCGCGGAAGCGGACCTCGCTCTTGGTCGGGTGGACGTTGACGTCGACCTCCGCCGGCGGCACCTCCAGCAGCAGCACGGCGGCGGGGTGCCGGCCCGGCTCGGTCAGGCCCCGGAACCCCTCGCGGATCGCGTGCTGAATCGTCTTGTCCCGCACCGCCCGGCCGTTGACGAAGACGAACTGGTACCGCCCGGTGGTGGCGGCGAGTTCGGGCAAGCCGAGGATGCCGCGCAGGCGCGACTCGCCGTCGCGCGCCACCAGCGGCAGCCGGCGGTCGTGATACTCCGTCGGCCACCCCGCCAGCCACCGCGTCACTTCGTCGCCGGCGGGCAGATCCAGCGCCGTCCGGCCGTCGCGGACGAGCTTGAAGCCGACCGCCGGGTGCGGCAGGGCGAGCTTGTAGACCGCCTCGGTCACGTTCGCGCTCTCGGTCGAAATCGCCTTGAGGAACCGCCGCCGGGCCGGCACGTTGAAGAACAAATCGTGAACCTCGACGGTGGTGCCCACATTGCCGGCCGCCGGCTGGGGGCCGGTGATTTCGCCGCCGCGGTTGTGGATTTCGCCCGCCTCGGCACCCGCCTCGGCCCCCGCCGGCCGGCTGAGGATGCGGCACCGGCTGACCGACCCGATGCTCGCCAGCGCCTCGCCGCGGAAGCCCATCGTGCGGACGGCGAAGAGGTCGGCGTCGGAGGCGATTTTGCTGGTCGCGTGGGCCGCGAACGCCAACGGCAGCTCCGCGGCCGGCACGCCCCGGCCGTCGTCGACCACCCGCACGAGCTGGCAGCCGCCGGACTCGATCTCAATCAAAATCTGTGTCGCCCCGGCATCGAGGGCGTTTTCGACGAGTTCTTTCACGACCGCCGCCGGCCGCTCGACCACCTCGCCGGCGGCGATGCGGTTCACCAGCGCCGGCGGCAGTTGGCGGATCGGCTTTCGGTCGGTCGGCTCCACGGCACTAGTGTACGGAGAACCCGGTAGCCGCGAGCGCAGCGAGCGCTTTTGCGCCATTGAGTCGAAAAGCGCTCGCTACGCTCGCGGCTTACATTTCCTCACCAAGTGTTGTAAGCGACTGCAGAAACCCGGCGTTCGCGGGCGGGAAGTCGAACGTTTGCAACTCCGAAACCCCCACCCACCGCACCTCGCGGCTCTCCACCGCCCGCGGCTCGCCGGCGAGTACCCGGCAGAGGAACGGCGAGATGTGATAGCGTCGCCCGGCATCGTCGTGCTCGAACGCCGGCAGCGGGCGAACGATTTCGACGCGAACGCCCAACTCCTCCATCGCCTCGCGCCCGACGGCCCGCTCGGCGGTCTCGCCCGGCTCGATTTTGCCGCCGGGGAACTCCCAGCAGTCGGCGTAAGTTTTGCCCGCCAGCCGCCGGGCGATCAGCACGCGCCCGTCAGTTTCCCGGCGCAGAATGGCGATGGCGACATGGATTGTCTGGTTCACGCACTGCTCCAAATCCCCTACCGTGGCACGGGCGTCCCGCCCGCGTTTGAGCCGCTTGCGGCTTCGCAAAGAAACTTTGCCGACGGATGGTCTTCATTTCTTTGCGAAGCCGCAAGCGGCGGAATCCGGGCGGGACGCCCGTGCCACGAAGCCATACGCCAATAGAGTCACGAAATGAAACGATTCACCTTCCTCCTCGCCCTCACCCTGCTGGCCGCCCCCGCACTCGGGGCCGACGCCGCGGACCTTTACCGCCGAGCGTTCGCCGCACTCCCGCCGGCGTCGGACGCGCGGGCGGCGAAGGTGCTGGACGACCCGCGCACGTGCCCGCTCGCCGACGCGGCGGCGGTCGTGAAGCAGTACCGCCCCGCGCTGGACCTGATGGACCGCGCCGCCGACGCCGGGCCGGCGGAGTGGGCGACTCCTCCAGTCGGGCCCGAGCAAGTGCTGCCGAACCTCAACCCGACCCGCAGCCTCGCCAATCTCGCGGCGGCGGCCGTCCGCGTCGAGTTCGCCGACGGGGCGACCGCCGCCGCCGCGCGGGACACGGCCGCGGCGGTCGCTCTCGCCCGCAACACGGGCCGAACACCGGCCATCGTCGCCAAGTTGATCGAGTGCGGCATCGATCAGTTGACGATCGCGGCGGCCTCGCCCCGATTGACTTCGCTTCCGGCCGCGACGGCGGCGGACTTGGCAAAGCGGATCGACGCCCTGCCAGCGTCGGCAACGCCCGCCGCTGTCGCCCGCGCCGACGGCCGGGCGATGGCCGATTGGATCGAATCGATCAAGCCCGACGCGCGGGGCCGGGCCGCGGTCGCGCCGGCGGAGGTGCCGGCCGACCAAGCGGCGCGCCGGACGGTGGCCGAGGCGATGTACTCTTATGCAGATGAGGCCGGCGAGGCATTGGCCCTGCCGCCGGATCAGGCCCGCAAGGCACTGCAGGCACTGGACCGAAAAATCGCCGGCGGCGGTTCGCCCGCCCGGACGTTGGTTCCAACCTATTCCAAATTCTACGAGGCATGCGAGTCGGCCCAGGCCCGCCGCGCGATGTTCCTCACCGCCCTCCGCACCGTCGCCACCGGCCCGGACGCGGTGAAGGCCAGCCGCGACCCCTTCGGTGCCGGCCCGTTCGGCTACGAAGCCAAGCCCGGCGGCGGGTTCGTGCTGACGTCCAAACTCATTGGCCGCGACGGCCAGCCGGTGTCGCTGAAGGTCGGCGGGGCGGCATCAGAGAAGTGAAAAACTCCGGCCGTAAGATTTTCCCAGCCATGCCACCATCCGAGATCATTCCGCCCCCAGGTCGCCTCGCGGCACTGATGGATTCGTCGCTGCACTTTGAGGAGCGGGGGAAGGTCTTCGCCGCCTTACGGAAGGTCGTCCGGCAGCTTGATGCGCTTCACGTCGAGTACGCGATTGTGGGCGCGATCGCCCTGTTCAAGCACGGCTACCGGCGGTACACCCCGAATGTCGATCTGCTGATCCGGCCCGATGATCTTCCCGCGATCCACGCGCACCTCGACCCGCTGGGCTACCTGTCGTTGAGCCCCGGCGGCCGGGGCCGGCGCGACGCCGAGCACGGCGTGCCGATCCGCTTCCTCCTCGCCGGCGACTTCCCCGGCGACGCGAAGCCCAAGCCCCTCGCCTTCCCCGACCCGAAAACCGTCGCCATTAACATCGGCGGCCTGAGAATCCTCGCGTTTCAGCCCTTGATCGACCTTAAGCTCGCCGCCGGGGTGTCTCACCCGCTGCGGAGGCAGGACTTGGCGGACGTCCAAGGCCTCATCGAAAGGCTCGACCTACCGCTGAATACGGCGGAGAAGGTAGACCCCTCTGTTCGAGGAAAGTTCATCGAACTCTGGCACATCATCCACGACAATCCCGACCCACATAAGGATGGATAGTTTTCCTGATCGCCAGCCGCGAAGGCCCCGGTCCTTCCGCGCCGCACCCATGCCCCGCCGCCTGACCCAGCGAGCCGCGCCCTTCGCCCGCGACGCCGACCACACGCGGCGGGCGACTCGGGCGATCATTCTGATCGGCTGGCTCTCGTTCCTCCGCCTCGACTTCGGCGGGTTCCTCTGGCTCTGGATCGCCGGCCACCTCCGCCGCCGCAGGCGGGGGTTTCGGACGGCGGCGCTCTGGCTGCTGGGATTCCACGTTGCGGTCGGGGGCGTCATCCTTGCCATGACCATGGCCGGCCGTCGCGGCAACGGGGTGCAGGTGGCCCTTTGGAAGATGGACGCGCAGGCGTGGGTGGTCTACCTCCTCGTGCCGCCGCTGATCGTGCTTTACACCCTGCCGATGCTCTGGCTGCTGCTGCCGGGCACGCGGCGGGCGTTCGAGCGGCGGCGCGAGCGCGGGCTTTGCTACGGCTGCGGCTACGATTTGCGGCACTCCGCCGGCCGCTGCCCCGAATGTGGCCGGCCGATCCCCGACGAGCAGGCGGAGTACGTCCGGCTGTCGAACGAGGCGGCAGGGCGGCTTTTCAACGCCCGCCGCCGGCCCTAAACTGCCGCCCCTACCGTTCAACAGCAAAGGAACCGCCATGAGTCTCGCCATCGAATTCGTCCAGGCCCGCCAAATCCTCGATTCCCGCGGGAACCCCACCGTCGAGGTCGACGTGCTGCTCGAGGACGGCACCCTCGGCCGAGCGGGCGTGCCGTCGGGGGCGTCCACGGGTGAGCACGAGGCGGTCGAGCTGCGCGACGGCGACAAGGGCGTTTACGTCGGCAAGGGCGTGCAGAAGGCCGTCGACAACGTGAACACGTTTATCGCGCCGGAGCTGATCGGCATGGACCCCCGCGAGCAGGAGGGAATCGACCGGCTGATGATCGACCTCGACGGCACGCCGAACAAGGCCAAGCTCGGCGCCAACGCGATCCTCGGCGTCAGCATGGCCGTCGCCAAGGCCGCGGCGGAGGCGTCGGGCCTGCCGCTCTACCGCTACCTCGGCGGCCCGGCGGCGCGCACGCTGCCGGTGCCGATGATGAACATCCTCAACGGCGGCAAGCACGCGGACAACAACGTCGACTTCCAGGAGTTCATGATCCAGCCGTGGGGCTTCGACACCTTTTCCGAGGGATTGCGGGCGGGCGTGGAGATCTACCACGCGCTGAAGAAGGTGCTCGGCAAGGCCGGCCTCTCCACCGCCGTCGGCGACGAGGGGGGCTTCGCGCCGGACCTCAAGGACAACGAGGACGCCCTGAAGGTGATCGCCGACGCCGTCGAAGCCGCCGGCTATTCCCTCGGCGAGCAGGTCTACATCGCCCTCGACCCCGCCGCCTCGGAGCTGTGGAACGCGGAGAAGAACGGCTACGTCCTGTTCAAGAGCGCCCCGGACAAGGTGATGACCAGCGAGCAGATGGTCGACTACTGGGCGAAATGGGCGGAAAAGTACCCGATCCGCTCCATCGAGGACGGTTTGGCCGAGAACGACTGGGACGGCTGGAAACTGATGACCGACCGCCTCGGCAGCGACCTGCAAATCGTCGGCGACGACCTGTTCGTCACCAACAGCAAGTTCCTGGAGAAGGGCATCGGCAGCGACACCGCCAACGCGATCCTCGTGAAGGTCAACCAGATCGGCACCCTGAGCGAGACCTTCGACGCGGTGAACCTGGCGATCCGCAACGGCTACTCCGCCGTGATGAGCCACCGCAGCGGCGAGACGGAGGACGCGACCATCGCCGACCTCGCCGTGGCGACCAACTGCGGCCAGATCAAGACCGGCGCCCCGGCCCGGAGCGACCGGGTGGCGAAGTATAATCAATTGCTGCGCATCGAGGAGCAGTTGGGCAGCGCGGCGGTGTACAGGGTGGGGTTCTAATATGACGAGAAGGATGAGTGCGACATGGGCACCATTTACGCCGACCTGCACTTATTGAACACCCGCCGCCCGGAATTGCAGCCGATCACGGTTCGCGCGATGGCGGACACCGGCGCGGTGCTCACCTGCATTCCCAAGTCGGTGGCGATGCAGTTGCAGGTGGACATCGACGGCGCCAGCCGGCGTCCGACCACCTTCGCCGACGGCTCGACGAAGATGATCCCCTACGTCGGCCCACTCCGCTTTTTCTTCAAGAACCGCGCAGGATGTCCAGCAGCTTGTCGGTCTGCCCCTGCGCACGTCGGCCCGCTCCGCTTTTTCTTCAAGAACCGCGAGTCGTTCGGCGGCGCGCTGGTGATGGGCGATGAGGTGCTGCTCTGGTCGGTGCAGATGGAGGACATGGACGTCCTGCTGTTTCCGAAGGAACGCAAGATCGACGTCAACCCCTCGAGCCCGAACTTCCCGCACATGATCGTCAAGTAGCGGCGCGGCTACCCACGAATCCGCCACCGGCGGCTTCGTAAAGAGCTTGTGTTCTCGCCTGCAATATCGTTGCCGAGTTGTTCCCGCGCCTTCATCGCCCCAAGCCAATCGACCGGCGAGCGCCTGAAGCCTTTGGTCGACCAGTGCCAATGTTAAGGCATCGTGATGATGCCTAAACCGACGCCCCCCTTCGCCGGCAGGGGCCAAGCACCCGCCGGCTCCGTCGGCGGACCTGATTCCAGGCCTGTCGATCCATGCCCGCTCCCTTGCGATCGGTTCCTTCGCGCGAAAACCGCCGTTGCACCCGGGGGGGCCCTTCCTACAACTTCTCGCTACCTGCTGCCGTCGCCGTCCGGGATTTGATTCGACGCCTCGAGCAGGTTCGCCTTCATGGCCGGGGAGGTCGTGTTGCTCGACGCATCAAGCAGCCTGCGCCGCGCCAGATCGTTTCCGAGGACCGACTTGATGACGTACAGCGCGTTCTTCCCCTTCCGAGTCTTCACGTCATACGAGGCAATCACACGAATGGCAGGATCCGCCGAGGGGATCCCGATGGACAATAATGCCCCCACGGCGGGGTAGTCCAGGAGCTCTTCGTCCACAAATTGTATGTATTGCCCTGGATCAATTCGGTACTCCAAATTTTCGATGAGAACCGGGACTGCGGCGACCGCTCGCAGCTTGCCCAGGGTCTGGATTGCCATTTGTTTTCGACAGTGATACCTGAGCGGCGTGTCCATGTATAGCCGGTTATCGAGCACCTCCGGCTGCGCCGCCTCGCCGATCAGGCTCTCTACCGTCTTCGCGTAGTCGTCGACGATGCGGGCGGCGTTCTTCTCGTTCGCGGCCCGCATCTGCAGAATCCGCTGTAGTTCGGCATCGGACGGCTCCGGCGGCGAATCCGCCGGCGATACGGATGCGAGGACGAGGAAGATTATGAAGAGTTGTCTTGGCCGTAGTTTCAACATTGGAATCCTGATTCAATCACAAACGGTGCGCACCGGCAACGGCGGGGGCTTTGTGGCACGGGCGTCCCGCCCGGATTCGTTTTGTCGAAGCCCGAAGCGGAGAATCCGGGCGGGACGCCCGTGCCACTTGCCCACCCGGTCCTCCCTTCCGCTATAGTCCCGCCATGCCGCACCCCACGACCCGTCCCGCACCGGCCGACCGCGCGTTTGTCTCGGAGGCGGTCGATGCGTTCGTCGACGAGATCGCCGGCCGCACCGCCGACCCGCACGCGGCGGCGATGGTGGTCAATTGCCTGCCGAACACGCTCGACACCACCGTGCAGTTCCGACCCGACGGCGCACCCGGCGGGGGATCGGGGGGACCGGGGGGGCCGGACACGTTCGTCATCACCGGGGACATCCCCGAGATGTGGCTCCGCGACTCCGCGGCGCAGGTCTGGCCGTACCTGCACCTCGCGCCGCGGGACGGGCACCTGGCGATGATGGTCGAGGGGCTGATCGGGCGGCAGGCGCGCAGCATCCTGCTCGACCCCTACGCCAACGCCTTCCTCCGCGACCCGGCGGGCACGGATACGCAGTGGAAATCGGACCGGACGGACATGCGGCCGGGCGTGTACGAGCGGAAGTGGGAGGTCGATTCCCTCGCCTACTTCCTGCGCCTCTCCGCGGCCTATCACGCGGTCACGGGCGAGCGCCGGCCATTCAACAAGACGTGGCTGGACGCGGTGGAGTTGGTGCTGGAGACCTACGACGTGCAGCGTGGGCCGGGGGCGTTCGGGGCGTACACCTTCCAGCGCGTCACGGCGCAGGCGAGCGACACGCAGTGGGTCGGCGGTCGCGGCAGCCCCGGCCGGCCGTGCGGGCTGATCCGCTCGAGCTTCCGGTGCAGCGACGACGCGAGCATCTTCCCCTACCTGATCCCGTCGAACCTGATGGCGGCCGCCGAGCTCGAGCGGGCGGCGGGGGTGCTGGACGCGGTGGGGTCGGAGCGCGCCGCGGCGCTGGCGGCGCGGTCGCGGAAGATGGGCGGCGAGGTTCGCAAGGCCGTCGCCGACCACGGCACGGCAGAGCACCCGGTCCACGGGCGGATCTTCGCCTACGAGGTCGACGGCTTCGGGTCGAGTTTGCTGATGGACGACGCGGGCATCCCCGGCCTGCTGTCGCTGCCCTACCTCGGGGCGGTGTCGTTCGAAGACGAGATTTACCAGAACACCCGGCGGTTCGCCTGGAGCGCGGACAATCCGTTCTACGCGAAGGGGAGCGCGACCGACGGCATCGGCAGCCCGCACACGGCGCACGGCAGCGTCTGGCCGATGAGCCTGCTCGCCCGCGGCTTGAGCTCGCCGGATCAATCCGAGGCGGCGGCGATGGTGGCGAAGGTGGCATCGCTCGACGCGGGTACGGGGTTCGTCCACGAGTCGCTGAACCCGAACGACCCGGCCGACTTCAGCCGGCCGTGGTTCGCGTGGGTGAACGGTTTGTTCGGCGAACTGGCGGCGAAGGCGGCGGGGCACGCGGTCTACGGCACGGTGTACGGCGGGTGAGGTTGTGCTAATCTGACCGTCGTGCCCACCCGCGCCCGAACGATCTCCCGCAACCTGGCCGCCGCGACGTTCATCGCGGCGGGGGCGATGCATTTCGCCTTCCCGAAGCCGTACCGGAAGATCGTGCCGCCGGTGTTCCCCGCGCCGGCGGTGCTGGTGGCGGTGAGCGGGGCGGCGGAGGTCGCCGGGGGCATCGGGCTGCTGGTGCCGCGGCTGCGGCGGGCGGCGGGGTGGGGGCTGGTGGCGCTGCTGGTGGCGGTCTTCCCGGCGAACGTCTACATGGCGACGTCGCCGGGCGGGGGGTCGATTCCGCGCTGGGCGCTGTGGGCGCGGCTGCCGTTGCAGGGCGTGCTGATCGCGTGGGTGTGGCACGCGGCGCGGGGGCCGGCGAAGTCCGGCTGAGATCGGCCGGCTTCGCGGAGCCGTTTCGCCCGCCGCGGCAGTCAGTTCGCCGGGAGCGTGGGGAGCGGGCTTGGGGCCTGCCACCTGCCGTTCCACTTCAGCGTCCACAGTTCGGCCAACGGCACGGTGGCGGCGTGGCCGTCGAGAAAAACGATGTTGACCGCCCTGCCGTGGCGGGCGAGGGCGAATCGCTGGATCGTGTTGTTGCGGAGAATGTCGCCCGGCGAGCCGTACCCGCCGTCGCTCAGGTTGGCCGGTGGGGCATCGGCGGACTTCGGCCACGCGTCGATCCAGGCGGCGTCGGCGAAGGCGGGCACTCGGGTCGACTCCTTGCCGCTGACCGGGTTGATCCAGAACCGCGGATCGGTCTCCTGCCCCCAGTAGGACCCGCCGCTGTCGCGCGAGGCAATGTCGGTATTCTGCGGGTTGGGGGCGAGGAACAGCCAGCCGTTGAACCCGTAACTGGAGTATTGCTGCTCGAAGGGCAGGTTGTTCTGGCCCGGCCCCCACGTCGTGCCGACCGACCCGAACGGCAGCCCGGTGGTCCTGTAGGCCGACCGTTCGCCGGCCTCGGGGCAGAGCACCGTTTTGGGCATTACGATGTCGTCGCGGACGCGGTCGCCGGGCACGGAGTTGGGGTTCTCGAAGAGCTTGCCCTGCCCGTAGTACGGCGCGAGCATGGCGGGCCAGTGGTCGAGCGGGTCGGCGACGGTGTAGAGGTAGCCCCGGTTCTGGTTGTCGGTGATGTAGAGGGTGTAGGCCGTGCCGAGTTGGCGAAGGTTGGACAGGCACGCGACGGTGTTCGCCTGCCGCCGGGCGCGCCCGAGGGCGGGGAGCAGAATGGAGATCAGCAGGGCGATGATGCCGATGACCACGAGCAGTTCGACGAGCGTGAAGCCCGGCCGGGACCGTGAAGCATTGCTCGGAGAGGGGTGGTCAATCATGAGGCAGTCCTTCGGAATATCTCGCCGCCTGCCGTATAAGTAGCCAAATGTAACAGCGGGCCCGAGCGTTCGCAAGTCGCAGTTTGCGAGGCATCTGAAGCATTAACGCATGTCGGCGAGCCGATCCATCCCCACGCCCGACCCCGCCGAGGCTCGCTGCGCCGCGTGGGCGGCGGGGCGGCTGGCGGCGATCGGGGCGGGCGCGCTGCGGCACGAGCGGCGGGTGGCGGACGTGGCGGCGGCGCTGTTCGACCTCACCGCCGACCGGCACCGGCTGGCCGAGCCGTGGCGCGGCGTGCTGCGGCGGGCGGCGCTGCTGCACGACGTCGGCCGGAGCCTGACGCCCGGGCCCGATCACGCCGCCGTCGGCTCGCGCCTGGTGACGGAGGCGGCGACCTTAGCAATCGGGCCGGACGAGCGGCGGGCGCTGGCGTACCTCACCAAGTTCCACCGCGGCCCGGTCCCGCCCCCGGAATCGGACTGGACCCTCGGCCCCACCGACGACCGCGCCGCCGCCCACACGCTGCTCGGGTTGCTCCGCGTCGCCGACGCCCTCGACGCCCGCAACGGCTCCGCCGGCGACACGACCCTCCTCCTCTCCCTCGACGGCGACCGCCTGACGGTCGATTGGTTCGACCCCGCCCCGCCCGCCCCCGCCCGCTGGGCCGGCACGAAGCGCAAGAAGTTCGCCGTGCTGGAGGAAGCCCTGGGCCTAACGGTGGAGGTCCGCCCCCGCCGCGCCGAGGGCGTGCGGGTGGTGGGCTGATCACATCAATGTTAAACGCCCGGCGCCTTTAGGGTTTTTCCCTCCTTCGCCGCCTCGTAGATGCGGCGGATCAGCGCGATGTCGCGCAGCCCCTCCTCGCCCGGCGTTTTGGGCGTTTTTGTGTTCTTGACGCACTCGGCCATGTGGTCCATCTCCGCGGCGAACTCGTTGGCCTGCGGGATGCCCGACACCTGCGTTACGCCCTCGGGCCGTCCGATTTTCAGGTCGAGGTTGTTGTAGGACGTCGCCGGCGACAGCTCGCTCCACCCCTTCGTGTAGATGTTGCGGTAGCGGTTGACGTCGGCCGAGTCCCAACTCGTCGAGCAGTTGGCGACCACGCCCGAGGGGAAGCGCATCCGCCACGCGCACGTCGCCTCCACGCCCTTGCCGAAAATCGGGTTGTCATTGGGGTAAATGGTCGTGCCGCTCACCTCCGCCGGCTCCTCACCGGTGGTGTAGCGGGCGGCCTGCAGCATGTAGATGCCCAGGTCGTACAGCGGCCCGCCGCCCAGATCACCGCCGCCGTTGAGGGCGGGGTCCAGTCGCCACTCGGGCTTGTCGATCATCATGGTCGCGTCGCCGGCGAACAGCCGCATCTCGCCGAGCTCCTTCTTCTTTGCAATCTCGATCATCCGCGCGTTGTACGGCTCGAACTGCTCGCGGTAGGCGATCATCAGATGCTTCCCCGCCGCACTGGCCGCGTCGATCATCTTCTGGCACGCCTCTGGCGTGCCGGCCATCGGCTTCTCGCAGAGGACGTGCTTGCCCGCCTTGAGCGCGCGAACCGTGTATTCCTCGTGCAGCCCCGTCGGCAGCGCGATGTAGACGACCTGCACCGACTCATCATTCTTGATTGAATCGAAGGTGTCATAGTCGTAAAGGTGCTTGGGATCGATCAGGTATTCTTTGGCAACCTTCTTCGCCTTGTCCGCGTGGCCGCTGACGAGGGCGACGGGCTTGACGTACTGCGTGAACTTCATCGACGGCAGCATCCGGCCGAGGCTGAACCGGCCGAGGCCGACGATGGCGAAGCCGACCTTATCGTCCTCCGGCTCCGGCGGCTTGGGCAACTGCTGGCCGAGCGCCGTGGTCAACGCCGACCCCGAGGCGTAGGCGGCGGTGGTCAGCCCGGCGGCTTGCAGAAAGCGACGGCGCGAGGTGTTATCAATCATTCCAAAGAACGTAACACAAGTAGCCGGGAGCGGAAGCCCCGGTTTTCCGCGCGAATTATCCAATAGTCAACCTTCGCCACGATCAACCGGGGCTTCCGCCTCCGGCTATTAGGAAGTGCGGCTTGATTCCGCCGCGCCGGGCCGTTATGACGGGTTCATGCGACTCCAAGCCCTCGTCCCGGCACTCGCGCTATTACTGCTAACGGTGGGGTGCTCGGCGGTGAAAAAGCCGTCGCTGGCGCTGAACGCGATGAACCTGAAGGGGGCCGACGCCGACGGCTTCACGATGGACTTCGACGCCGCCGTCACCAACCCCAACGCCGCCGCCATTCCGCTGGGCGACGTGAAGTACGACCTGGCGGTGGCGGGCAATAAGTTGCTCGGCGGGTCGGCCCCCGGCGGCGGGACGATCCCCGCCGGCGGCACGCGCGACTTCACCTTCCCCGTCAACGTCAAGTGGGCCGACCTGCTGGCCGCCAAGGAGGCGATCGGCAAGTCCGGCGGCGACGTGCCGTATGCCCTCAGCGGCGATCTGGCCGTGCCGGGCGGGCTGCCGCTGGTCGGCGGGCAGTCGGTGCCGTTCAACTACAGCGGCACGCTGTCGGTCGCGTCGCTGCTGAAGCGCGGCGGGTCGGCGGTGCTGCGGAACCCCGCGGCGCGGGAGCTCGCCAAGTCGTTCATGGGCAAGTTCATGCCGTTCTAGGCCGTTTTAGGCTGTTGGTGCCGTCGGCAGCGCGCCGTGGGCGGGCGCGGCGAGTTTGCGCTTCAGCCGCAGAATCGGCTGCTCGACGGCGTGGTGAGACGCCGCTGCGGTGGCCAGGGAGAGGGCCATCGCCGCGGCCACCCGCGCCGCCGTCGGCAGGCCGGGCACCACGGCGTCGAGGGCGTAAATCACTCCGAAGTGCCACAGGTAGAGGCCGTAGGAGAGCCGGCCGAGGTAGACCGTCGGCCCCGCCCGCAGCGCCCGCGCCGCCGCGGCGTCGGGCCGGCAGAGCAGGTAGCCCAGCACCGCCGCCGACGAGGCCCACGCGGCGAAGTAGACCCACCCGAAGTTCGCCTCCGGCCCGCCCTTGACGAATAACACGACCGCCGCCATTGCCAACGCCCCCGCCAGCGCCGGCCACCGCCAGTTCCGCGCGTCGGCCGACAGCCGGCCGGCGGCCCAGAGCGCGCCCATCGTGCAGCCGGCCAGCAGCGAGTCGGCCCGCGCGTCCAGCCCGTAGATCGCCCGCGCCGCCGGCGCGCCCGACGCCCACATCGCCGTCCGGTCCGCCGCCGACAAAAGCCCCATCACGCCGAGCGCCGCCGCGATGCCCAGCGGCCGAGCCCTCGCCGCCAGCAGCCCCACAATCAGTAGCGGAATCAGCAGGTAGAACTGCTCTTCGACTGCTAGCGACCAGGTGTGATAGACCGGCGACATCTGCGAGTGGCCGAAGGCGATGGTCCAGTTGATCGCGTAAATCGCGCTGTAGAGCACCTCCCGCCGCACCCCCGCGCCGACGGCCGCCGTGTGGGGCACCACGAACGAGCCGATCAGGATCGCCGTGAGGTAGAGCGCCAGCGCCGGCGCGAGCCGCAGCACGCGGCGGGCGTAGAAGTGGCCGAGGTTGATCCGCCCGGCCCGCGCGTGCTCCTGCATCAGCAGGGCGGTGATGAGAAAGCCGCTGAGGACGAAGAAGGCGTCGACCGCGACGAACCCTCCGGCGGCGCGTTCGACGCCGCAGTGGAACAGGACGATGACGACCGCCGCGACGCCGCGGAGGCCGTCGAGCTCCGGCCGGTACCCGAGGCGAGGGGCGGCGGGGGATTCGGCGGATGAGTCGGGGGCGGGTGCCACGGCCGATTTAGGCCAAATCCAGCGGCAGCGTGCCCCGCCTCGCCAGCCACTGCTCCGGCAGCGGGCGCGGGTCGGACAGGGCAACGATCCCGCCGACGATGGCGGCGGTGGTGTCCACGTCGCCGCCGGCCTTGACGGTCTCGCGCAGCGCCGTCTCGTAGTCGTCGAAGTGCCGCGCGGCCAGCCAGAGGCACAGCGGCGCGGTGTCGGGGCAGGTCACGCGCGAGCCGTTGCCGAGCTCCTGCGCCGCGTGGCCGACGCCGAAGCTGCGCGGCAGGTTCGACGCCCGCTCGATGCCGTCGCGCGTCGCGCCGGCGGGCGTGCGGGAGAGGAGCAAATCGAAGAACTCGCGGTTGCGCTTCGCCGGGTCGCCCTTGCCCTCCCGCCCGCCATAGCCCGCGGCGAAGGCGGCGGCGAAGGCGGCGGCGAAGGCGGCGGCGAGCGCGACGGCGACCGCGCCGGCCTTGCCCTCCGGGTGCGCGTGCGTGACGGCCGCGCTCTTGGCCGCCTCGTCCGCCACCCGGTCCAGCGGCTGGTCGGCGAAGAACGCTCCCAGCGGCGCGACGCGCATGGCCGACCCGTTGCCCATCGACCCGGTGCCGTCGAACGGCCGCCGCGAGACGGCCTCCCACGGCTCGCCGGCACGAACTAAGGAGAGCAGGTCGCGGACGTGCCCGCCATAGCCGCGATCCGGGTCGTTCACGTAGCGCTCGGCGAAGCGCTTCGCCAGATCGTCCTGCACTACTTTCCCCTTGGCGGCCAAATGCTCGACGAGGCAGACGGCCTGCTCGGTGTCATCCGTCCACCTCCACGGCCCCGGCGGACTCCAGTCAGGGTCTTGCTCGCGCAGGTGGGCCAGCGGTGTGGGCCTCAAAAACTGCTCGCCGTAGGCGTCGCCGACGCTCAACCCGTCGAGGGAGCGGCGGGCGCGGGCGAGGGGGTCTTGGGAAGGGGTCATGGGCAGGGTGATACTACGGCGACCGACGGACCGGGCGAAGGGGCGGACCCACCGCCGCTTGCGGCTTAGCGAAGATACCGGACCCAATAACCCTTTCACGCCGAAGAACCCGGGTCTTCGCCTTCGGCTCAGACGCCGGCTTGTTCAGAATCACCCTTCCGCCCCACCGCCGCAAACAGCGGATCGCCGCGCGGCGGGCTGCGGTCTAGTAGTTCGACGTCGGAAAACCCCGCCAACCGCAGGTAGCCCGCGACGAGCCGGCCTCGCCCCGCGTCGTCCGCCGCCAGCCACGCCGCGACCGCCTTGGTCGGGAAGCAGCGGTTGCCGAACGTCACCACGAAAGTCCCGCCCGGCCGCAACACGCGGCGCACCTCGCGGCACACCTCCACCGGCCGGGTGAGGTAGTCGATCGACACGCAGCACGCCGCCGCGTCGAACGCCGCGTCGGCATACGGCAGGATCGGGTCGGCGTTGAGGTCGTGAACCGCCCACTGCGTCAGCCGCGGGTTGGCCGCGAGTTCCGCCGCGTTCATCCCCAGCCCCGCGACCCGGCCGTACTCGACGTCCGCCGGCAGGTGGCTGACCCAACTGCTCATCAAATCGAGCACATCGCCACCCGCCGGCAGCACCTCGCGGTACAACTGCGTGACCGCCGCGATCGCCGCGTCATCAATGTGCGTCACGAACCGCGGCGCGGCGTAGAACCGCGCGTCGGCCGACTCGTCCACCCGGCGGAGGGCGGGCGACCGTGGAACGGGCGTCCCGCCCGGATTGTCTTGGGAAGCATTCACGGCAAAAATCCGGGCGGGACGCCCGTTCCACGGTGGTCACAGTTCCAGCGGCAAATACGGCAAATCGCTCCGGCCCATCAGCGCCTCGTCCACGCACCGCGCCGCCTGGCGGCCCTCGCTGATGGCCCAGACGACCAGCGACTGGCCCCGACGCGCGTCGCCGGCGGCGTAGACGCCCGGCACGCCCGTCTCGTAGCGGTCGTTCACCCGGATCGCCCCGCGGTCGGTCAACTCCAGCCCCAAATCCGCCACCGGGCCCTCGTCGTCCGGGCCGGTGAAGCCGATGGCGAGCAGGCACAAGTCGCACGGCAGCTCGAACTCGGTGCCGGCCTGCTCGGTAACGTGCCGGCGGCCGTCCGCGTCCTTGCGGCTCTCGATGCGCACGCCGTGCAGCTTGCGGACGTGGCCGTTCTCATCACCCGTGAACTTCTTGGTCAGCACCGCGAAGTCGCGCAAATCCTCGTGCATCGACTCCCCCTCCTCGTGGGCGGCGCTGGTGCGCATGACCATCGGCCAGTTCGGCCACGGCGTCAGGTCGCTCTTCTCGTCCGGCGGCCGGCGGTTGATGTCGAACTGCTTGATGCTCCTTGCCCCCTGCCGCAGGGCGGTGCCCAGGCAGTCGGCCGCGGTATCGCCGCCGCCGATGATGATCACGTGCTTATCCTTCGCGTCGATCTGCTGCTCGTGGAAAATCTCGTCGCCCAGGTTCGCCTTGGTCTGCTGCGGCAGGTAGGTCATGGCGAGGTGGATGCCGTCTAGGTCTCGCCCCGGCGCCTGCACGTCGCGCGCCTTGGTCGCGCCCATGCACAGCACGACCGCGTCGAACTCCTCGCGCAGCTTGCTCGTCGGCAAATCGTGCCCGACCGCGATGCCGCACTTGAAGGTGATGCCCTCTTCTTCGAGCAATTTCACCCGCCGGTCGACGGTGCGCTTGTCCATCTTGAAGTCCGGGATGCCGTAGATCAGCAGCCCGCCCGGCCGGTCGTCGCGCTCGAAGATGGTGACGGCGTGCCCCGCCCGATTTAACTGCTGCGCCGCCGCCATGCCCGCCGGCCCGCTGCCGACCACCGCGACGCTCTTGCCCGTGCGGAACTCCGGCGGCTCGGGCCGAATCCACCCCTCCTCGAACGCCCTGTCGATGATGCTCTGCTCGATCAGCTTGATCGTCACCGGCTTGTCGTTGATCGACAGCACGCACGCCTCCTCGCACGGCGCGGGGCAGATGCGGCCGGTGAACTCCGGGAAGTTATTGGTCTTGAGCAGGGTGCCCAGCGCCTCCCTCCACCTCCCCCGATAGACCAGGTCGTTCCAGTCGGGGATGAGGTTGCCGAGCGGGCAGCCGTTGTTGCAGAACGGGATGCCGCAGTCCATGCAGCGGGCGCCCTGCTTGCGGAGCTTCTCCTCGGGAAAGGGCAGATAAATCTCGTCCCAGTCCATCACGCGCAGCGCCACCGGCCGGCGGGTGGGGGTCTCGCGGGTGATCTCCTTGAATCCGGTGGGTTTGCCCATAAGTCGATGTGCCCGGTAAGTGGGGGAAGCGGCGGCGGCGAGGCGTCGGTTGATCGGGGAATGATAGGCCGGCGGCCCGGCCACCGGCACGCCGGGCGAATCGGGCAGCCCCAGCGTCGCCACCCCACTGCCGGCCTTGACGAGCAGCGCATCGGCGTGGCCGTGGTAGCACCCGGCGAATTTCACCAACTTCCGCCGCCCCGTGGCCGCCCGCGCCAGGCGGATGACGCTCAGCACCGCCTCGGTGCCGCTGCTGGTCATCCGCACCATCTCCACCGCCGGCACCCGCCGGCAGACCTCCTCCGCCAACTCGACCTCCCCCGGCGAGCACGTCCCGAAACTCGACCCGACCCCCGCCTGCCCGCGCACCGCCGCAACGACCGCCGGATGGGCGTGCCCCGCGATCATCGGCCCCCACGAGCCGAGGTAGTCGACCAGCTCATTCCCGTCGGCATCGGTCAGCAGGCACCCGCTGGCCGAGACGACGTAGCGCGGCGTCCCGCCGACGCTGTTAAACGCCCGCACCGGCGAGTTGACCCCGCCGGGAAGGACGCGGGTGGCGCGGTCGAAGAGGGCGTCGGAGCGGGGGGTGGGCATCTTGGAGGGAGCGTAGGAGCGGTCGCGGCGTGACTTGATTGGTCGTCCAGCGCCGTGTACTTCTGTCGCGATGCCGAGCTTTGAGGTCTACATCGACGAATCCGGCGATGAGGGGTTCCGTTTCAACCCCGACGGCAGTGGCAGTTCGCGGTGGTTCATCCTCTCCGCGCTGTGCGTTCGGACGAAAGATGTTACTGAAGTGATCCGCACCGCCGCCGAGTTGCGGTACCGGCTGAACCGGCCGATCAATTTCCCGCTGCACTTCGCCCCGCTCAAGCACGACCTGCGTCTGGTGGTGGTCGACGCCCTCGCCCGGCTTCCCGTCACGGCCATTTCTGTCTGCGTCCACAAGCCGTCACTCGGTTCCGCCGCATCCTTCCAGCAGCGGGACCGACTCTACTTCTACACCGCCCGATACCTGCTGGAGCGGGTCTCCTGATTTTGCCGCGATGCCGCTGGCGAAGAACCTGGGGGCGACGGAACGGCCGATGTGATCTTCTCGAACCGGGGCGGGACGTCGTATGCCGACTTCAATGCCTACCTCTCGAACCTGATGGCCGACCCCTCGTGCCGAATCGCCAAGGGTATCCTCCGACCCGATCAGGTCAGCGCCCGGCCGCACCCGCAGATGGCGGGGCTCCAATTGGTCGATGCCGTGGCGTCCAGCTTCTACTACGCCTGCGAGCCCAACCGCTTCGGCTTCAACGAGCCCCGCTACGTCCAGATGCTCCGCCCGATCCTGTACGAGCGAGGCGGGCGCGCCTTCAGCTACGGTCTGAAGATGTTCCCCAACCAGGCGGTGAAGTTGATCGGCGCTGACGCCCGGATGCGGTGGGCGGTGGAGCTGGGCGCATGAAAAAGCAGGCCCCCGGCTCAAGGATCCCACGCCGCTAAGGGCGCTGCCGCCCAGGGGGCGACCATGAGTGGTTCCGGCGCTTGCCTGCCGTCCGCATTATAGCGAGGCGGCGAGACGGTTCAATTCAGCCCCCGCGCCACCTCCGCCGCGTAGTACGTCAGAATCAAGTCCGCCCCGGCCCGCTTCATCGCCAGCAGCGACTCGGCGATCACGCGGTCGCGGTCGATCCAGCCGCGCCCGGCGGCGGCCTCGATCATCGCGTACTCGCCGCTCACCTGGTACGCCGCCAGCGGCAGGGCGGGGGCGGCGCGCTTCACCGCGGCGATCACGTCGAGGTAGGCGCCGGCGGGCTTGACCATCAGCAGGTCGGCCCCCTCGGCGGCGTCCTGCAGGGCCTCGGCGACGGCCTCGCGGGCGTTGGCGGGGTCCATCTGGTGGCTCCGCCGGTCGCCGTGCGCGGGCGTCGAGTCGGCCGCGTCGCGGAATGGGCCGTAGAAGGCGCTGGCGAACTTCACCGCGTAGCTGAGGATGCCGACGTTCGTGAAGTTCGCGTCGTCCAACCCCGCGCGGATGGCGGCGACCATGCCGTCGAACATCGAGCTCGGCGCCACCAGGTCGGCCCCCGCCGCGGCGTGGGCGGCGGCGGTTCTCGCCAGCAGGGGGAGGGATTCTCGCTGCTGAATACGTCCGTCGCGCAGCAGCCCGCAGTGGCCGTGGGAGGTGTATTGGCAGAGGCAGACGTCGGTGAAGATCACCAGGTCCGGCGAGACGCTTTTGGCCGCGCGGACGGCCCGCGGCACGATGCCGTCTTCGTCCCAGGCCGATGAACCCTCGGCGTCCTTCGTCGCGGGCAGGCCGAAGAGCATGAGTGCGGGCACGCCCGCCTCGGCGGCGGTTTCGACCTCGCGCTTAAAGCCATCCAGAGACTGCCGCGACACGCCCGGCATCGACTTGATCGGCCCGGCGGCGGCGGCGTTCTCCACGACGAACATCGGCAGGATCAGGTCGTGCCGCGTCAGCGTCGTCTCGCGCACGAGGTCTCGCAGCGGCGCGGTGGCGCGCAGGCGGGCGAGGGGGCGGGTCGGGTTTGTCATGAGTAGGCTCCGGTCGTTCATCGTGGAACGGGCGTCCCGCCCGGATTCTTCTGTGGCGGGCGCGGAAATCCGGGCGAGACGCCCGTTCCACTGAAGCGCGGCAGGCCCGACCTCCATTCAGGTGGCGAAGTGCTGTTCAATCGAGGGCCTTTCGTGGAACGGGCGTCCCGCCCGGATTCTTCTGTGGCGGGCGCGGAAATCCGGGCGAGACGCCCGTTCCACTGAAGCGCGGCAGGCCCGACCTCCATTCAGGTGGCGAAGTGCTTTTCAACCGAGGGCCTTTCGTGGAACGGGCGTCCCGCCCGGATTTTCTTGTGGCGGGCTCGGGAATCCGGGCGAGACGCCCGTTCCACTGAAGCGCGGCAGGCCCGACCTCCATTCAGGTGGCGAAGTGCTGTTCAATCGAGGGCCTTTCGTGGAACGGGCGTCCCGCCCGGATTTTCTTGTGGCGGGCGCGGAAATCCGGGCGAGACGCCCGTTCCACTGAAGCGCGGCAGGCCCGAACTCTAAATCAGGTGGCGAAGTGCTGCTCCAGCGCCCGCATCATCCCGTCGTCACTATATTCCTCCGGCACCACGTCCACGCGGTACCCCGCGGCGCGCGCGGCGTCGGCGGTGGTGGGGCCGATGCAGGCGACGGCGGCGTTGCCGAGATCGACGGCCCCATCGACCAGCGACCGCACGCCGGACGGGCTGTAGAGCAGGACCGCGTCTACGCCCCGCGCGATGGCGTCGCGCGCCCGGCCGGTGGGCGGGGTGGGGAGGGTGTCGTAGACGCGGAACTCGTCGACGGCCGCGCCGGCGGCGCGGAGGCCGAGGGTCAACTCGTCGCGCGCCAGCGTGCCGCAGGGGAAGAAGACCCGGCCGCCGCCGACCTGCTCGGCCATCTCTCGGATGAGCGCCGCGGCGCGGAACTCGGCCGGCACGAGGTCGGGCACGAGTCCGACGCGCAGCAGTTCCGCCGCCGTCTTGGGGCCGACGGCGGCGATTTTCGCGGCGGCGAGGAAGCGGGCGTCGCCGCCGTGCTTTCTAACGGTTTTCCAGAAGCCGCGCACCGCGTGCAGCGAGGTGAAGACGGCCCAGTCGTAGCCCGAGGCGTCGGCGGGCCAGGCGTCGGGGTCGCGGTAGTCGATGCGGATCAGCGGGCACTCGATGGCCGCCGCGCCGCGGGCGGTCAGCAGCTTCACCAGTCGGGCCGAGGCGGTGAGGGGGCGCGTGACGACAATCTTTTTGCCCGCCAGCGGGCCGACTTGTGCGGGCGCGGCGTCGGTCGCGTGGGCGGCGGTTTCGCCGATGACGATCACGCAGGGGTTGGAGACGCCCGCGGCGTCGGCGGCGTCGGCGATGGTGGCGAGCGTGCCGGTCGCCACGCGCTGCCCCGCCAGCGTCGCGTCGGCCACCACGGCGGCGGGCGTGGTTTCGGATCGGCCGGCGGCGATCAACTTTTGTGAAACCTCGCGCAGGGCGGCCCGCGCCATCAGCAGCACCAGCGTGTCGGCGGCGGCGAGGGCGGCGTAGTCCAGATCGTTCAGCGCCTCGGCCGCCCCCGTCTGCGGCGTGGCGATGGTCACGGTTCGCGCCACGCCCCGGTGCGTGACCGGGATGCCCGCCGCCGCCGGCGCGGCCAGCGCGCTGCTCACGCCCGGCAGGACGTGGACCGGCACGCCCGCGGCGCGGCACGCCTCGATCTCCTCGAACCCCCGGCCGTAGACGAAAGAATCGCCCCCCTTCAGCCGCACGACGCTGCGGCCGTTTTGTGCGTGTTCGACCAGCGCGGCGTTGATGCGCTCCTGCGTGAGCGTGTGGTTGTGCGGTGCCTTGCCGGCGTCAATGAGCTCGGCGTCGGGGCGGATTTCCCACAGCAGTTCCGGGCCGATCAGGCGGTCGTGGACGACGACGTCGGCGAGGCGCAGCAGCTCGAGGCCGCCGGCGGTGATGAGGTCCGGGTCGCCGGGTCCGGCACCGACGAGGTAGACGTGGCCGGGCAGGGGGGTCATGCGAGCGATCTTAGGAAGCGTGGCACGGGCGCATACGCGCTCAATCCTTCGGAACAAGCCGGCGTCTGAGCCGAAGGCGAAGACCCGGGTCTTCGGGCGCAGAGACTCCCTCGAGTTGATAAAGCTTCTGCGCCCGAAAACCCGGGTCTTCGCCTACCGGCTCAGACACCGGCTTGTTTCGAGAAATCGAACGTTTCTCGCGCGACGGTTACGGCGTCGCATCCGCTGCATGTGATGAGCGGGCCGCACGCGCCGTCGGCGTGGATGACGCGGGCGGTCAGCGTGATTGCGCCGTCGGTGGAAACATCCGCATGGGCCGCCGCGTGGGCACCGCTTCCGGCGGATTCGACGAGTTCCATGAACGCCCGTTCGGCGCGGATAGCCAGCATCGTCGGCTCGTCGTTCACCGCGTCGCACGCCGCGAGCGCGGTCAAATCATCGGATCGGCACTGCACCGCGATCGCGCCCTGGCCGGCCTCGCCGAGGAGTTCGTCGGGGGTGAAGCGTTGGGCGATCTTGCCGCCGAGGCCGCTGCGCTCCAGGCCGGCGACGGCCAGGACGCAGGCATCGAATTGGCCGGCCTCCACCTGCCGAACGCGGGCCTGCACGGTGCCGCGGATTTCTTTCAGCACGAGGTCCGGGCGGAGGCGCAACAGTTGGCCGGCGCGGCGCGCGCTGCAGGTGCCGACGACCGCGCCGCGCGGCAGGTCGGCCAGGGTCTTGCCGCCGGTCGTCACCAGTGCCTCGCCCGCCGGGCCGCGCGGCAGGACGGCGGCGATTCGCAACTCCGGCGGCTGGTTGAGCGGCAGATCCTTCAGGCTGTGCATGGCGAGGTCGATGGTGCCGGCGAGCAGGGCGTGTTCCAGCGCGTCGGTGAACGGGCCGTCGGTCGGGAAGCCGTGAAGCGGGGTGGATTGGTCGGCGTCGCCGGCGGTGTCGGTCTCGACGAGTTCGACGGCGATTTTTTGGGATGCGAACGCGGCGGCGACCTGCTCGGCCTGCCACAGGGCGAGCGGGCTGGTGCGGGTGCCGAGGCGCAGCGTTTTGCGCGGCGGTTCGATGAGGTTGAGGATCAATTCGAGGGCTTCGGGCGCGTCGCCGAAGGGGCGGTCAATGACGTAGGTCCGGCCGTCGCGGTCGAAGGTCTGCACGCCGTCGGCGCGACGGTGCGGCTCGATTTTCGAAAGGCCGAGGCGCTCGGGGATGTCGTCGTTCATGTGGCCGCCGCCGCCGAAGAGGTAGGGGCTGACGACGACGTGCGGGCGGGCGAGCGTGGGGCCGATGTCCTCCAGCAGCGGGTCCTGATCGAGGAACGCGGCCGAGGCGTCGGCGGCGGGCAGGGCGGCGCGGATCAGGCCGGCCACGTCGAGCGCGGTTCGGCCGGATTGCGGATTGCGGTTGGTGCCGTGGCCGACGACGAGAATCGAGGTGCGAGACGGGTCGAAACCGAACTCACGAACGAGCGCGACGGCCCGGTCGGCGGCGGCGCGCTTCACCGCGTTGAGGGTGCCGAGGGGCGGGGTGGTGCGCAGGTCGATTTCGGGGAAACGGTCGTTTTTCGCCAGTTCCTCCGGCAGCCGCTGCGTGGGGAAGTAGCCCGCACTCGCCATCAGCGGCACGACCACGGCGCACGACGCAACAAGCCCGTCGAGCACGTCGCAGAAGCGGGGCGTGCCGAGGTTGAAGCAGGCGGCGACGGTGCGGCCGGGCAGGCGGGCGGCGACGGCGGCGGCCAAATCGCGCACGCGGTCGTTCGCCGGCGAGCCGTCGTGGCAGCCGTGGGCGGCGAGGAGGACCGCGGGCCTGTCGAGCGCTGCCTGTTCCATGCCGGCCTCCGCGTCGGGTTCCGCCGCGCGCCGAAGGGCGCGCGGCGGGCCAACAGTAGAGGGCGGGGGCGCGGAGTAAAGGCGGCGGCACTCAGTTGGTCGGCATGGCCGACGACGAGGTTTCGGCCGAGGTCGGCACCGGCTTTTTCGACGCCTTTTTCGGGGCCGCCTTTTTCGCCGGCGACTTCTTGGGGGCGGCCGACTTCATCGACGGCTTGGCGGCGGCCTTTTTCGGCGCGGCCGACTTGGCCGGGGCCTTGGCGGCGGCCTTGGGGGCGGCCTTCGGCATCGCCTTCTTCGCGGCCGTCTTCTTCATCGCCGACTTCGGGGCGGCCTTGGCGGCGACCTTTTTCGGCGCGCCCTTGGCGGCGGCCTTCTTCGGCATCGCCGACTTGGCCGAAGCCTTCGGTGCCGCTTTGGGCGCGGCCTTTTTCATCGGGGCTTTCTTCGACGCGGTCTTCGGGGTGCTCTTGGCCACGGGGCCTCCTTCTGGTGGGGCGGAGAAATCCGCTGCGGAAACTTCCGCGTGGTCCGCGGTCGCGCGGACGGCGATGGCCGTCATATCCGATTGCCGCGCCACCCGGCGAATCGGCACCGCGATATCGACAGCCACCGCGATCTATCGGCCGGCGGCCCGCGGCGCGTTAGAATGAAATCGCGCCGCGCCGAAATCCTGCCGGAAAGATTGAGGAGACCAACCGCCCATGAGCATCACGCTGCACCTTGAACACGCGCTGGGGAAGCACACCTACGTCGCGGCGCCGCGGGGGCTGGACGCCCCGGTGGTGGCCGGCCGCGGCCCGCGGTGCGACGTGGTGGTGCCGTCGGCGGCGGTGTCGATCAAGCACCTGGCGGTGTTCGTGTTCCGCGGGCGGTGGGCGGCGCAGGACCTGCACAGCCGCAACGGCACGTT
This sequence comes from Tepidisphaeraceae bacterium, assembly GCA_965260985.1. Classification (GTDB taxonomy): domain Bacteria; phylum Planctomycetota; class Phycisphaerae; order Tepidisphaerales; family Tepidisphaeraceae; genus CBDHCE01. The sequence goes on from CBDHCE010000016.1 coordinate 184,355, forward strand.
CCTGAACGGCGCGGCGCTGGAGCGGCCGACGTACCTGAAGGCGGGCGACGTGCTGTCGCTGGGGCGGGAGGAGTCGCCGCCGACCCTGACGGTCGAGGCGGTCGACGCCGACGCCGCCGAGCGGTGGGTGCCGGCGACGGCGAGCGTGAGCAAGCCGGCGCGGGCGTCGGCCTCCGCCGGGTCGTCGGCGAGTTCGGCGGGTTCGGCGAGTGCCGCGAGCGTGTCGGGCTTCCCCTCGTCGGCGGTCACGACGGCGGACGCGGACGACTCGGTGGCGAGCGATGCGGGCGGGACGGCGGTGTTCGCCGCCGCGTCGCCGCTGCCCGAGGCGCGGGCGTTCGAGCCGGCGGCCGTCGAAGCGCCGCACGACCCGCTGCTGGCGGCCGCAGCGGTCGCGCCGCGGCGGCGTCGCAGGCGTCGTCGGCGGGCGTCGGTGGTGCCGACGCTGGCGGTGCTGGCGCTGGTGACGGCGGTGGTGGGGGCCGGGGCGTGGCAGGTGTACCGGCGGTACGGGCCGCCGTCGCGCGCGGCCGTCGAGACATCAACGCCCGCTCCCGCCGCGCCGACGCCGGCCGTCGTGGACGGGAAGAAGGGCCTGTTCGAGCGGGCCGAGGCGCCCAAGCCTAAGCCGCCGGCCGCGAAGGTGCCGGCCGAATCCGAAACGCCGCGTGTCGCGCCTCCCGACGAGGGCGGCGCGTTCGCGGCCGGCCCGACGCCGGCGCAGCGGGCGTGGGCGCAGGTGCTCGACGCCGGCCGGCTCAGCCCGCCGAAGGTCTCGCTGTGGCTGCTGATCCAGTACCGCTCGACCTACCCCGACGCGCTGCCGGCGGACTTCGCCACAACCGAGTCGGGCCTGCTCGACCGGCTGTGGTGGGAGCGCGTCGCATCGCTCGCGCTGAGGCGAAAAACGCTGGCCGCCGCCTTTGACGCGGCCGAGAAGGACGTCGTGCAGACGCCGCTCAGCGAGGTCGACCGCCGCACGCAACTGGCGGCGAAGCGCGACGACCTGAAGCAGCAGTTGGCCGACGTGAAGCGGACGCTGGTCGACGAGATGGAGTTCGGGGGCGAGGGGCTGGTCGACCCGTCGGACGACGCGCAACTGGCCGCGCTACGGAAGGGGCGGGATGCGTCGCTGTTCCGAGATTGGTCGGACCGAGTGGAGGGGACGCTGCGGCGGACGGCCGGCGGGCGGCTGCCGTGGTGAGGCTTCGGTGAGGGTCGTAAAACGGCGCGAGTTTATAAACGCGCGGCAGCCCGGATCGTTGTAGACTTCTGTCGCGGGCTGGGATTGACCATGGACCTGTTCAAGAGCATCGCCGGGAAGGTCGCCACGGGCATCGTCGCGCTGGCGGTGGCGGCGGCGGGGGTGTGGTGGTGGCAGGCGTCGCCGGAGACGCGCGGCTCGGTGGCGGGCGGGACGGGTCGGGCGGCGGCGTGGGCGGCGGGGGTGGTGCTGGTGCCGTGGGCCACATTCTGGCTGATCGGCCGGGTGGGGCGGGCCGACAGCAACGCGGCGGGCGCGGCGCTGGTGGGGGCGTACACCGTGGTCGAGGTTGCGCTGCTGGCGTGGCTGTTCGGATGGTCGATGGGCGGCGGGCTGGGGTGGGCGGCTTTTGCGGTGGGGGGATTGTTCGCCGGGGCGTATAATCTGCTGGCGTGCGACTGGATCGCGGAAAGGGCGGCGTGAGGTGGGCGTGATCGACTACCACACGCCCGAGCGGCCCGACGGCCGGTGGTGGCGGGAGTCGCCGTGGCGCGAGGCGGGCGGGTGCCTGTTGGGGGCCGGGCTGTCGGCGGCGGTGCTGGTGCTGATCGTGTTCGCCGCGATGTTGGTGGCGCGGGCGGCGGCGGGATTCTGAGGACGGTTCTGAGACGGGTTGAAGTTCACGGACACGGCCATGCCCCACGCCAACCAACGTATCGGCGAGTACGTCCTGCAGGAGCGCGTCGGCGGCGGCGCGTTCGGGGAGGTGTGGCGGGCGGCGCACCACGTCTGGGCCGACCGGGTCGTGGCGGTGAAGGTGCCGACCGACCCGCAGTTTTTGCGGAACCTGCAGCGCGAGGGGCTGGCGGTCCACGGGCTGGAGCACCCGAACGTGGTGCGGGCGATGGGGTTCGACCCGTATGCCGACCCGCCGTATTTGGTGACGGAGTTCGTGCCGGGTCGGAACCTGCGGGCGGTCATCAAGGCCGGCCCGAGCACGCCGGCCGACGCGGCGGCGATTTTGCGGCAGGTGCTGGCGGGGCTGCAGCACGCGCACGGGCGGGGCATCGTCCACCGCGACATCAAGCCGGAAAACATCCTGGTCCACGAGCGGGCCGGGTCTGCGGGATACGGCGAGGAGGGGGTGGTGAAGGTCACGGATTTCGGGCTGGGCCGGGCACGGGCGGAGGCGGGGCTGTCGGCGGTGGGGGGGGCGGGGTCGATCGCGTTCAGCCAGTCGCTGGCGGGTGAGGCGGGGCGGGAGATCGCCGGCACGCTGGACTACATGGCCCCCGAGCAGCGGGCCGGGGCGGCGGTGGACGGGCGGGCGGACGTGTACGCCTGCGGCGCGGTGCTGTTCGAGCTGCTGACCGGCGAGCGGCCGGCGGGCACCGACGTGCCGAGCGACCTGAACCCGGCGGTGCCGGCATCGCTGGACGAGGCGTTCCGGCGGAGCTTCGCGCGGCTGGAGCGGCGGTTCGCGTCGGCGGCGGAGTTCGCGGCGGCGCTGGAGTCGGCCTCGCCCGCGCCGGCCGGCTTGGTCGCGCCGCCGCCGCCGGTGGTGGGATCGACGGCGGGGTCGATGGCGGGGCCGGCGTCGCGGCAACTGCGGGCGTGCCCGCACTGCTCGCGGGCGGTGGCGGCGGGCGACCAGTTCTGCATGCACTGCGGCCGGCAGTTGAGCGCTGCCGTCCGTCGGTGCGGCAAGTGCGGGGCGTTCCCCGACCCGTCCGACCGGTTCTGCCTGTTCTGCGGCGATCAACTGACGGTGACGGCGTAGCTCGTGCGGGGCGGGAAAGGAGCGAGGTGGGCCCGGTGGAATTGATCTTCATCCTCTTCGCCCTGACGGCGTTCGCGGCGATCTTCTTCGTCATGTGGCTCGTCTGGACGCTGCTGGGCTTGGTCGGCCGGGCGGCGGGAGCCTTGTTCGGCGCCGCGTCGGGCGGGCGGCGGGGCGTGCCGCGACTGACGGGCGTGGCGGCGGCGCGGTGCCGGCGGCCGTCGTGTTTGGCGGTGAACCCGGCCGAGGCCAACTTCTGCCGGCGGTGCGGGCTTCCGTTGGGTGGTCGTGAGGCGGCGCGACCTCCGGGTGCCACGGATTGAGGTACGCCTCAACCCGTGCCGGGCGACGTCCGCACCCCAAAGACACGGGTTGGCGAGTACGCCAATCCGTGGCACCCGGCTTCAACTCGCCACTCATCGCTCATCCCTTTTAATCATGCCTTTCACCCCCACCAGCACGTTGCGGTTCGACCCGCCGGGGCGGGCGGATGAGTTGACGGCGGGGGTGGTGGCCGCGCTGCAACGGCCGGCGCCGCGGGTGATGGCGTGGGGCGTCGGCAGGACCGTCGTGGTCGGCCTGCTGACGGCGGGGTTGGGGCCGATGGTCGCGCTGCCGCTGAAGTTCCGGGCGTATGCGGCGCTGGAGCGGTTGCAGTACGAGCATGTGGCGGAGTGGCTCGAGTTGCGGGGCGGGGCCGACGGGTTGAAGCCCGTGGCGTTAAGGCTTGGGTTCAGTCGATTGCTGTATGGGATCACGCTGCTTGCCGCCGCCGTCGCGGTGGGGGCGGCGGGGCTTTACCTGTTCACCGGCGGCGGGTGGTGGACGGGGCTGGGCTACGTTTATTTCCCCGCGTCGCACGGCCGTTTCGTCCCGGTTGGCAGCGGGTCGGACGTGCCGGTAGGCCTGACGTTTTTGGCGTCGCTGACGGCCGGGTACCTCGCCAACGTCTGGCAGGTGAACCGCCACGCGCTGGCGGTGGATCGGTTCGTCGACGCCTTCAACGCGGCCGGCGAATCGGTCGGCGTCGCGGCGCGGGGGCCGGGGTTTCAGTGGGGGCTGGACGGGTGGACGGTCGCGGCGGGCGTGATTCTCCCGCTGCTGGCGGTTCTGTGGGGCGTGCCGATGATGCTCGCCGCCGGCGTGCAGCGGCGGTACGTCACGTTGAACGGCCCGAGGGCGCGGCGGTCGCTGGCCGAGCGCCTTCGGTTCCGCGTCGAGGCCGACCGGCCGGCGGTGGACGTTTCGCGGCCCGCGTTTCACGAGAGGGCGTGCCCGAACCCGCAGTGCCACGCCCCGCTGCCGCCGGGGTCGCAGTTCTGCCCGCGGTGCGGCGAGACGATCAAGCGGCGGCGGGTGGATCGGTTGGCGTGATGGACCGGAACAAGCCGGCGTCTGAGCCGAAGGCGAAGACCCGGGTCCGTTCGGAATCGAGCGGTCCTCCGAACCCGGAAGAACCCGGGTCTTCGCCTACCGGCTCAGACGCCGGCTTGTTCCGCAGTAGAATGGTCTGCGAAAAGACATGAGCTACCTCTACGGCATCTTCGCGGTCGCGGGCTGGATTTGGCTTGTCATTATCGCGCCGCTGTTCATCCTCGCGGTGAGGCGGCACGACCGGCGGGTGAGGCCGCGCGGATTCGGGGTGATCGAGCGGGACACTACGCCATGAGCAACCCCACCGACCCATCTTGGCACCAGGCCGCCGAGCGACGGGCGGTGGGGCACGTGCGCCAACTCGTCGAGGCCGGCGCGCTGCCGGTGATGACCACGCGCGGCATCCGGCCGGTCGATCTGTTCGGCCGGCAGTTCAAGCGGACGGACCACGGCGTCGAACTGAAGCGGGCCATGGCCGAGGCGAACCGGCCGGATTTCTCGCTTCAGCAGCGGATGCCGGTGGGGGAGCAGCTCGACGTGACGCTGTCGAAAAAGCGGTGGTGGGTGCTGAGCCAGACCGTCGGCCACCTGCGCGTGCTGTGCGTCTCGCCGACGGCGGAACTGCTGAAGGATCAGCCGGCGATGCCGCTGGACGCCGCGGCGGTGCGGCGGGTGCTGTCGAGCGTGCCGCCGCCGATCAGCGGCCTCGGCGGGCACCCGGTGACGACCGTGCTGGTCTCCACCGCCGGCTTCACGCCCGAGTGCGCGACGCTGGCGACGGCCGACGGCAACCGCACGCTGGTGCTGCTCGAGCCCGACGCCGCCGGCGGGTGGTCGACCTACGCCCCGGCCGTCGCGCGGGACTTCGCCGCCGCGATCAACCCCGAGGGCGAGTCGGAGAAGCTCGACCGCGTAAAGGCGGCCATCGACGACCTCTCCATCGACCTGCTGACCGGCGGCATTTCGGCGGAAAAGGTGGCGGAAAAGACCCGGCTGCCGCTGAAGGTGGTAGAGTCGGCGTTGAAGCAGCACGCCAAGGCGTCGCCGGGCCTGCGGGCCAAGGCGCTCGACGGCCGGACGGTGCTGTACCGCGAGTCGACGCCCGTGACTGCGGGAGGTGAACCCATGCCGCTGATGGACAAGATGAAATCCCTTTTCGGCCGCCGGGGCGAGGTGGAGCGGAAGGTGGCGATGCTCAGCGAGCGCAAGGCGGCGCTGGCGCAGCAGCGCGACCAGAGCTACGAAGACGTCGGCGCGCTGGAGGCCAAGGAGGCCGAGCTGCGCGAGAGCTTCAAGGAGAACGCCAACCCCATCGCCCGCCGGCGGATCACGAGCCAGATGGTGCAGTTGCGGAAGGACATCGAGCGGCGGGCGCAACTGCTGACAGTGCTGAACCAGCAGATCAACGTCGTCAGCACGCACCTGCACAATTTGACGCTGGTGCAGCAGGGGAGCACGGCGAAGCTGCCGCCGAGCGAGGAGATCGCCGAGGACGCCGCCGCCGCCGAGGAGGTGCTGGCGACGCTGCAGGCCGACAGCGAATTGGCCGATTCGGTGGGCGGCCACGGCGTGACGGGGATGAGCGACGAGGAGCAGGCGCTGTACGAGGAGTTGGAGCGGGAAGCCGGGGAAACGCCCGGACAGTTGGCGAGTGGAGCCATCGGCGACCGCGACTTTGCGAAGCCGCAAGCGGCCAAGACGCCGGCGGGTCGCGCCGCGGCCGATTCCGCACGCGCCCGCACCGACCCCGAAGCCGGCTGATCCGCTCTTCTCACGCACCACGCACCACGCACCAGACTCATGGCCCTCATCGACAAACTCTTCGGCAGCAAGAAGACCTTGAGCCAGCTCAACAAGCAGGAGCTGCGCCGCGAGGAAATTCTGCTCACGAAGCAGCGCGACCGGCTGTTCAAGCGGATCGGCGACATCAGCACGGCCAAGCAGCGGCTGTTCAAGCAGGGGGCCGAGCAGAAGTCGCCGGAGCTGCGCAAGGCGCTGGCGATGGACTTCGAGCTGAAGACCCAGGAGCAGCTCATGGCCGCCCGCGAGTTGAACCTGCGGGCGAAGGAATTGATGACCGTCGGCCGGCTGCGGTTGGTGAAGGAGAACCAGGGCAACGGCCGAGCGCTGGGCCGGCTGAACCTGACGGACAAGGACGTGGCCCGCATCAGCGGGTGGATCGAGACCGACTCGGTGAGCCAGGACATGTACGCCGAGCGGCTCGACGCGATTCTGGAGCTGGGCGGCCAGTCGGACCAGGACGCCCTCGCCGGCGCAGGCCTCTCGTCGGCCGGGCAGGAGTTGATGAACCTTTGGGACGACCTCGACCGCGGCGCGGTGAAGCCGGACGAGGCGTTCGACGCCGCGGACAAGGCGGTAAGGAAGCGGCAGGCGTCGGCGGACGGAAATTAGAAGGAGGCCGTGATGAAGCAGGATTCTCGACTTGGGCGGCGGTTCTGGCTTCGCCGGTTCCCGTTCGTCATCGTCACCTCAACGTGCGTTGCAGTCCTCATCCTGATTTTTACTCGCCGCAATGGCTTTGGGGCGCAAGTTGGCGGTGCTGTCGCGCTCGCGGTGTCGACCGGGCTGGCGGCGTGGCTTTGGCCGCAGCAGGGCAGCGGGGCAAAGGGTGAAGAGTCAATCGAGCCGCAGGCGTCGGCAGACGGCAACTGATTTGTAGGGTGGGCACCGCCCACCTCCGCGGCCGATGGTGGGCGGTGCCCACCCTACGAGGCGATCATGGGTCTATTTAAATCCAAGGACGAGCGCCGCATCGAGCGCGAGATGAAGATCCGCCAGGGCGTGCGCGCGATCGAGAAGTCGATCCGCCAGCAGGAGAAGTTCGCCGACGATTTCATCGCCAACGCCCGGCGGGCGCGGCAGATCGGCGATGAGGGGCAGTACCAGTTCGTCCGCGGGGCGCTGAAGAAGACGGCGGCGGTCAAGAAGATGCTCGAGCGGCAGTTGCTGTCGATCAAGAACGCCATGCTCATCCAGCAGCAGGCGGCGGCGAGCGCGCAGTTCGCCGAGAGCATGAACCTCATGGCCCGCGAGATCGGCCGGACCTTCGGCGACCTGGACCTGACCCGCACGCAGGCGGACTGGGAGAAGGCCGTCGCCCAGGCCGGCAGCATCGAGGAGCGGATGGAGATTTTCCTCGACTCGATGGAGCAGTCCGCCACCGCCGGGCCGACGTCCTCAAAGGAGGAATTGGTGAGCGACGAGGAGATCGACCGCATGATCGAGGCCGACGTCCTGGCGGCGGAGAAGGCGGAGCTGGGGAAGTTGGACGAATTGGAGAGCGAGATCGCCAAGGAGCTGGGCGTGGCGAAGCAGCGGGATTGAAAATGCGTCGAAGTCCCAAACGTTTAGCCGCCTCCGCTTGCGGGGCGCGTCGAGCGACTTCACGCCTCCCGACGCGCCCCGCAAGCGGAGGCGGCTAAACGAGGCGGTTCGCGTATAGTGCAGCAGTCCCGAACTGGAGAGTTCCCATGCCACACGATCCCACCCACGCCGCCGACCACCGCCGCCACGCCGATCCCCCCTGCTTTTGAGGTGATGAGCAAGCGCCGCCGCGGGTTCCCGTCCGAGACGCGCGTGAAGCGCGGCCGGCGGGTAGTCCACGGCGACAAGGAGCTGACCGAGAAGCTCGGCCGACGCGACCTCTGCCCCTGCGGCAGCGGGCGGACCTTTCAAGAAGTGCTGCCTCAAGGGCGGCGCGTACGACGGCGCGAACCGCGCCGACTACTTTTAGGGAGTGAGCGTTGACCACTCGCCCGATTCGGTTTTGCTGCGCGCTGGTGTCGGTTATCGTTCTGGCGATGACCGCCACCGCGCCGGCAGACCGCGTTCGCAACTCGCTCGGGATGGCCCTCGTCGAAATCCCCGCCGGGTCGTTCCTCACGGGCGGCACCGGCGGGGAGTTTGACGAGTTGCCGGCGCGCCGCGTGAGCATTTCCACGGCGTTCGGCATGGGGGCGACGGAGGTCACCAACACGCAGTACGAGCAGTTCGACCCCGCGCACCGCGCGCTGCGCGGGAAGGATGGACTTTCCAAAGCGGATGATGAGGCGGTGATCTTCGTCAGTTGGGATGAGGCGACCGCGTTCTGCAAGTGGCTGGGCGAGAGGGAGGGCGTGCCCTACCGCCTGCCGACCGAGGCGGAGTGGGAGTATGCCTGCCGCGCCGGCACGGCGACGCCTTTCAACACGGGGGACAAGCCGCCGGCGGGGGTGCCGGCGAACGAGGGGGCGAAGTGGTATGCCGAGGCGGTGCCGACGTGCGTGGGGCGGGGGAAGGCGAATGGGTTCGGGTTGTTCGACATGCACGGCAACGTCGCGGAGTGGTGCGCGGATTGGTACGGGCCGTATGTCGAGGGGGCCGCGAACGACCCGGTCGGGCCGGCGGCGGGGGAGTTTCGGGTGATCCGCGGGGGGAGCCACAGCACGCTGCCGTTCTACTGTCGCAGCGCGAACCGGGGGGCCAGTTTGCCGGGGGATCGGAGTTGGTTGATCGGGTTTCGGGTGGTGCGGGGTGAGGTTCTGAGGTCGGTTCCGACGCCGCCCCCACCGCTGAAGCGGTGGGCTTTGGGCGTGTCTCAGGAGAAGTATGATTGGAAGGCGCACGCGCCGGATTCGTCGAAACCTTACTTTGTGGGTCCGATTCCGTTCGTGAAGATTCCTCCGAACTCCGACGGGCCGCTCTACTCGAAGCACAACCACGTTCCCGACATTGTCGCGTGCCCGAACGGAGATTTGTTGGCGACGTTCTACACCTGCCGCGACGAGGCGGGGCGGGAGTTGGCGGTCGCCGCCACGCGGCTGCGGCGGGGCGAGAAGGAGTGGGAGCCGGCCGATATTTTCTACAAGGCGGCGGATCGGAACATGCACGCCACGGCGCTGTGGACTGACGGGAAAGGCACCCTCTACCACTTCAACGGCCTGTCCGTCGGCCACGGCTGGGGCGCGCTCGCATTGATCGTCCGCACCAGCGCCGACAGTGGCGCGACGTGGGGCGGGCCGACGTGGATCAGCCGCGAGCACCAGTGGCGGAACATGCCGATCGCCGGGGTGTTCGGCACCGCTGACGGCAAGATCGTCCTCGCCTGCGACGCCACGCCCGAGCAGGAGGGGGGCACCGCCCTGCACGTCAGCGCCGACGGCGGGAAGACGTGGGTCGACCCCGGCCTCGGCACCGTCCCGCTGCGGCCGGACACCTACGCGCCGGGCGTGGTCGGCGGCAGCATCGCGGGCATCCACGCGGGCGTCTGCGAACTGCCCGACGGCCGGTGGATGGCGCTGGGGCGCGGCAACGCGATCAACGGCCACATGCCCAAGAGCATTTCTTCTGACGGCGGCAAAACGTGGCACTATTCCGACAGCGGCCTGCCGCCGGTCACGAACGGCCAGCGGTTGGTGCTCAAGCGGCTGGCCGAGGGGCCGCTGCTGCTGGTCTCGTTCGCCAACGAACCCATGCCCTTCCCCGACGGCCACGGCGGCGCGATTCAAGGCACCGGCCTGTTCGCCGCGTTGAGCGACGACAACGGAGACACTTGGCCCACGCGCCGCCTCCTCACGCCCGGCCACGGCACCTACGACGGCCGGGGCTGGACCGGCCCCTTCACCGCCACCCCGACCGCCGCCGAGCCCGCCGGCTACCTCGCCGCCACGCAGTCGCCGGACGGGGTGGTGCAACTGCTCAGCAGCGGCTTACACTACCGCTTCAACGCCGCGTGGGTCCGGGCGGCGGGAAGGTCTTAAATGAAACCGATCGCCACCGCCGCCTGCCTCCTTCTGTGTGCCGCCCCCGCCCTCGCCGCGGACGAGAAGTCGCCGCCCGATTTGCGCGGCACCGACTTCCTCACCACGCCCGGCGTCCGCTGGAAGCTCCTCTGGGCCGACGAGTTCAACGGCCGGCACCTCGACGCCAAGAAGTGGAGCATCGGCCTCTCCTGGGTCGGCGACGACGGCACCAACCGCCACCACAACTCCGCCTACGCCAGCGCGATCACCGACGAGGACGTGAACATATCCGGCGGCTCGCTGCACCTCACCGCCCGCCGCGCCGAGGTGCCGAACCCGAAGGGGGGCGTGTACGAGTTCACCGAGGGGCTGATCCAGTCCGACGGCAAGTTCGCCCACACCTACGGCTACTGCGAGGCGCGCTGCCGCGTGCCGGCCGACGCCGGGCCGGGGCTGTGGCCGGCGTTCTGGACCCTTTCCAAGGGCTGGCCGCCGGAGAACGACATCGGCGAGTTCTGGACCGCCGACCGCCGCCTGCACCAGGGCCTCGCCTTCAAGGATCCGGCCGGCGCGGTCGCGTGGGACGACCGCAACACCTACGTCCCGCTGCCCCGCGGCTGGCACACCTACGGGCTGGAGTGGGGGCCGGGCTACGAGGTCTTCAACATTGATGGGAAGGTCACGCACGTCGTCACCGGCCGGCGCGTGCCGGACGTGCCGATGTACGTCCTGCTCAACAGCGGCGTCGACGCCAACAGCCCGCCGACCGACGCGACCACCTTCCCCAACGACTTCGAGGTCGACTACGTCCGCGTCTACCAGCAGCCCCTGCCCGCCGGCCCGACGCTCGCCAACGGGTCGTTCGAGGGCGAGTTGCTCGCCCCGTGGGGCGCGTGGAACGACGCGACGGCGGCGCGCGGCAACGCCGCCGACGGCCGCCGCGCCCTCCGCCTAGCCGGCGCGCCCGCCGCCGCCGAGCAGGCGGTCCTGAACCTCAAGCCCGACACGGCCTACGTCTTCACCGCCAAGGCCCGCCTGCTGGGCCAATCCGACCCGGCGCGCCTGGGCGTGAAGGACTACGGCGGGGCCGAAAAATGGTCCCCCGCCGACGCCCCGCGCTACGCCCAGGTCTCGGTCGCGTTCCGCACCGGCCCGGCCGACACCGCCGCGACCGTCTACTGCTTCAAGCCCGCCGGCAAGGGGCTGGCGTTCTTCGACGACGTGGAGCTGACGGAGGCGCCCGCCGCCGCGCCCGCGCCCGTCCGATAGTGCCGCGTCGGACGTGAGTGGTCCGTCGCGGGCGAGGCGTCGGCCAACACCTTATCGAAACGCACCAGTTATATAACGGAAATGCGCGTCTACATAACGTAAGTGCGTCTCTACATAATGGAAATGCAGCCCTACATAACGGAAGTGCAGCCCTACATAACGGAAAGGCACACCTGCATAACGTGAGTGCGCCTTTACATAACGGAAAGGCACACCTGTATAACGGAAATGCGTCTGTACATAACGGAAGTGCATCCCTACATCAAGAAAGTGCATCTTTACATAACGGAACTGCGCGTCGAGGCCGCGAAATGGGCCGGTTCAAGCGAATTGGGCGAGATGGCCGCTTCCGCGGTCAACCGCGTTGGCGTCCGCGGACGCGGCGGGGTAGCATTTGCCGGAACAAGCCGGCGTCTGAGCCGAAGGCGAAGACCCGGGTTCCGAATGAGGGGGCATCCCGTCCGTTTCTTTGCGAAGCCGCAAGCGGCAAGAGCCCGGCTTGCCATGCACGTCCCAATGCATCCTCAGCGATCCACCGAAACGTCAGGACGGCCCATGAAACGTCTCCGCCCCGCCCGCCTCGCCCTGCCGCTGCTGCTCGTCGCGGTTCTGATCTCCGCCGCCGGCGCCCAAGAACCCGCGACGCGGCCGATGCGCGGCACCGTTTCCTACGACGGTCGGAGCGTGATCCTCGACGGCAAGCCCGTGCTGATCTACAGCGGCGCGTTCCACTACTTTCGCTGCCCCAAGCCGCTGTGGCGCGACCGGTTTGCGAAGATCAGGGCGGCGGGGTTCAACGCGGTCGAGACGTATGTGCCGTGGAATGACCACGAAATCGACCGCCCCGCGAACGTGAACGACACCTCGAAGATCGACCTGACCGACCTCAAGGACTGGCTGCGGATGGCGCAGGACGAGTTCGGCCTCTACACCATCGTCCGCCCCGGCCCGTACATCTGCGCCGAGTGGGCGGGCGGCGGCTTTCCCGGCTGGCTGCTCGACGAGCGGCCCGACCTGCCCCCCGGCACCCCGTGGCTGCGGACGGCCGACCCGAAATACCTCGCGTGGTGCAAGCACTGGTTCGACGCGGTCTGCCCGATCATCGCCGCCGAGCAGGTGACGCGCAAGCCTGCGGGGCGGCCGGGCGTGATCCTGTTCCAGATCGAGAACGAGTACGACTTTTACCCCAACGTCGGCGAAGAGGACCGCCGCAAGCAGCTCGAGTTCCTCCTCGCCAACGCCCGGCGGAACGGCATCGACGTGCCGGTCTTCACCTGCTGGACGCGGCAGGTGCGCGACGCCAAGCCCGGCTCGCCGCTGGCGGGGGTGTTCGACACCCTCACGCTCTACCCGCGGTGGGACATGCGCGGCGCGGGCGAGCGATTGGAGGAGGTCCGCCGCGAACAGCCGGGCGCGCCGGTCGACGTGGTGGAGCTTCAGGGCGGCTGGTTCAGCGGCGTCGGCGGGCAGTTGGCGGAGGACCAGGGCGGGCTGTCGGCGGGGCAGATCAACCACGTCACGCTCTACTGCATTCAGGAGGAGGCGACGCTCCTGAACTACTACATGCTGTTCGGCGGGACGAACTTTTCAGACACCGCGGCGCGAAACATCACGGCGTCGTATGACTACGCCGCCCCAATCACCGAGCCGGGCGGCGGGGGGGAGAAGTATCGGGCGGTGCGGGCGATTGGCGTGATGCTGAAGGAGGTCGGGCCGGAACTGCTGCGGTCCGAGCGCGTCGAGGCGAAGGCGGGCGGGCTGCCCGACGGCATGGAAATCGCGGTGCGGCGTTCGGCGGACGGGGCGCGGTTCATCTTCTGCCGCAACAAGGATGTCGACGGCGGGCGGTCGGGCACGGCGAAGATCAATCTCGGCGAAGAGACCTTGGCGGTGCCGTTCGACCTGGAACCCGGCGGGTTCCGCGTGCTGCGGCTGCCGCCGGGCGAGGCCGACGCGGCGAAGGGCAAGTGGATGCCCGAGCCGATCCCCGCCCCCGCGCGGCCGGCGGTGCCCAAGGGCGTGCGGCTGGCGACGGCGATGATCCGCACGGACGACGGCGCGGCGTCGACCCGGCCGGTGGTCGCGGGCACGCCGCTGGTCCACAACGGGGTTTACGATTCGCGCTACGTCGTCTACCGCGCCACGCCGATGCTCGACGCGGCGGCGGTGGAGAACCTGAAATCGCTGCTGGTCGAACTCTTCACCGACGACTCGGCCGTGCTGCGGGTGAACGGCAAGATCGTCCTGCCGGCGGGCAACGCGCGCAACCGGCTGGTCTTCCCGGTGGCGGGGGCGTTGAAGGTGGGGGCGAACGAGATCGACCTGCTGTACGAGAACGCCGGGCAGCCGAACTTCACGCCGGCGATTGAGAACCTCGCGGGCGTCCGGCGGGCGGTGCTGATGGCGGCGCGCGGCGCGAACGGCGCGCTCGAGGCGTGGCGCGTGAAGAAGGTGCCCGACGGCGGCGGGGCGGACCTGGTGGGGCCGGGCGTGGACGATTCGGCGTGGGCGTCGTTCACGCTGGACGGGGCGATGGTCTCGCGGCTCCGCGGCCCGCTGCAGAACGGCGTGGGCACCCCCGCCGACGCCGCGGCGCGGGTGCTGTTCGACACCCGCGACACGGCCGTGTTCCGCACGGCGGTCGAGCTGTCGGCCGACGAGTTGAAGCGCGGGATGACCGAGCTGGTCTTCGAGAACGTCGACGACGTGGGGCAGGTCTACGTCAACGGCAAGAAGGTCGGCGAGACGCGCGAGGCGCGCCGGCGGTTCTCGTTCGACATCGCGTCGGCGTTGAAGCCGGGGCGCAACGTGATCGCGGTGATCGTGGGCAACCCCGGCGGCTACCCCGGCGGCATCCTGGGCCCGGCGTACCTCGAGCAGCCGGCGGAGGGCGTGGATTTGGACCTTAACCTCTCGCCGCAGATGAAGGGCGTCGCGGCCGGGTGGGCGGACGTGAAGACGGACGCGGCCGGTTGGAAGCAGGTCGAATTAGACACGGAGAAAGCGGTGCCGGAGAAGGGGTCAGACTCGCCCGACGGCAAGCCGGATGCGCTGATGACGTGGTATCGCACGGCGTTCGAGTTGCCCGCCGCCGACCCGAAAATCTGGGTGCCGTGGCGGGCGGATGTGGATGCGTCGGGCAACGGGTTCGTCTACCTCAACGGGCACTGCCTCGGGCGGTACTGGGAGGTCGGCCCGCAGCGGCGGTTCTACCTGCCCGAGTGCTGGCTGAACTTCGGCCCCGGCGCGGCGAACGTGCTGACCGTCGCGCTGCGCCCGACGGAGCGCGGCGCGGTGCTGCGCGCCGCGGACGTGCGGCCGTATGCGGATCAGGCGGAATACCGGGTCGCGCCGGCGGAGTGAGCGGCTATCATTCGCCCTTTCGCCCAACCCGGAGGAGCCGTGCCGCAACCGAAGATTCTCGTCCTGAACGACCCCGGCAGCGTCGGGGTTGAGGTCGCCAATTTGATCGTCGAGCAGTGCCAGCAGGCGGTGATGGCGAACGGGCGGTTCACGCTGGTATTGGCCGGCGGCAGTACGCCGTTCTACGCCTACGAGATCATGGGCACCCCGCCCGACCGCGACCGCATCCGGTGGGAGCAGACCCACGTCTTCTTCGGCGACGAGCGGTGCGTGCCGCCGAGCGACGACGAGAGCAATTACAAGATGGCGGACGAGAGTTTGCTGTCGAAGGTGCCGATCCCGCCGGGGCAGGTCCACCGCATGAAGGGGGAGGACGACCCCGACGCGGCGGCGAAGGAGTACGGCCAGATGCTCAAGCAGCAGTTCGGCGACGGCGGCCCGGACGTGGTGCTGCTGGGCATGGGCGAGGACGGCCACACGGCGAGCCTCTTCCCCGGATCGCCCGCGCTGGACGAGACCGAGCACCGCTGCGTCGCCACGGTGAAGCCCGACGGCGGGCAGAATCGCATCACGCTGACCGCGCCGTTCCTGAACAAGGCGAAGCTCGTGATCGTGATGGTCACGGGCGAGGGAAAAAAGAAGCGGCTGGCGGACGTGCTGGAGGGGGAGGCCGACCCCAAGCGGCAGCCGATCCAGATGATCGACCCCGCCGGCGATTTGATCTACGTCTGCGACGTCGCCGCCGCCGGCATGGACGTCGCGGAGTGACCTTCAGTGGAACGGGCGTCCCGCCCGGATTTCTTCTCGACCTCGAGTCCGAAAGAAATCCGGGCGGGACGCCCGTTCCACTGAGGCGCCTCGTGCCTTATTATGTTGGCACCCCGTTAAGCGGTCGAACGAACCCGCCGGCGGGACCGTAGAACAACCTCACGACCTGAACCTCTCTCCACCCGGACGCCCCACCATGCCCAAGCCCGCCACGATGCGCGAGTCGAGCACGAAGAAGATCTACGATCTGCACTCGACGTTCTACGACATCACCTTCGGCCGGCTGGTCCGCAAGCGCATCGCCAGCGCGATCCAGCGCATGGACATCGCCGAGGGCGAAACCGTGCTCGACGTCGGCATCGGCACCGGGGCGAGCCTCGCCTTTTACCCCCACCACGCCAAGGTGTTCGGCATCGACCTCTCGGCCGGGATGCTGCGCGAGGCGCGCAAGAAGATCGACGAGAACGGCCTCGACCACGTCCGCCTGTTCCAGGGCAACGCGCTGGGCCTGCCGTTCGAGCCGGACACCTTCGACCACATCTTCGTCAGCCACGTCATCAGCGTGGTGAGCGACCCGGTGGAGCTCATCAAGGAGGTGCAGCGCGTTGCACGGCGGGATGCCAAGATCGTGATGGTCAACCACTTCCAGTCGACCAACCGCTTCCTGGCGATGCTGGAGACGTGGGCCAGCCCCCTCTGCACGAAGCTGGGGTGGCGGAGCGATCTGGCGCTGAACGACCTGGTGAACCAGACGGGGGCGGAGATTGATTACCGTTACAAACTGACCACGCCGGATTTGTGGGAAACCGTCGTGATGACGAACACCAAAAGCGCCCTAGCCCTGGAGCCGTCCGTGGCATAAGACCGTGGAACGGGCGTCCCGCCCGGATTCTTCTCTTCAGCAAAGAACAAAGAAAATCCGGGCGGGAGGCCCGTTCCACGTCAGGGGGCCATCCGCCGGCGCAACTGTTCAGCCCGGCCGAGCAGTGCCGCGGGACTTGCCTTTTGGTCGCTCGGCGTCAGCGTGTACGACAGCGTCCGCCGGTCCGTCGGCCGCAGCGGGTTCAGTTCGGCCAGCAGGTCGATCGGCGGAATCTGCCACCACGGGGCGATCACCCGCGTCCTGGCCTTGCGCGTCTCGTACCCTTCCTTCCGCAGCGCGACGTCGTAGGTGCCGTACCACAGAAAGTCGCGCGTCAGCGGCGTGCGGCCGACCTCCTGCCCGTTCAGGTAGACGAGGGCGCCGGGCGGGCTGCTCTCGACGGTCATCACCCGCCGCACGCACCCGGCGGTGGGCAGGACGAGCAGGATAATTGACAGGGTAAGCGCGAGGGTCCGGGGCATGATGGGATGATACCGGACCCGGTAGCTGCGAACCAACGGTTCGCAGTCGGCGCAGTAATGCGGACGGACTGCGGACCGTTGGTCCGCAGCTACCCCTGCCTGTCCGAACCCGCTCCCCCTAAACTCCTCCAGTGACCGCGACGATCTTCCTCACCCTCCTCCTCGCCTTCAACGCCTTCTGGTGGTGGCGGAGCGACCGCCTGCTGCGGCCGCTGCGGCGGGCGACCCCGTGGCGGATCCTCCTCGCGGTCTACGCGGTTCTGGTGCTCGGCCTGTTCGCCCTCTTCGTCCTGCCGCGGATGATCGGCACCGAACTCCGCGTGCCGCGGCCGCTCTCGGCCCTGCTGTTCGTCTGGACGCTGATCGTCCTGCCCGCCTCCGTCGCGGGCCTGCTGCTGTTCGACGCCGCCCTCTCGCCAATGCGGCTGTGGCGGTGGTGGAAGCGGCCGACGCCGGTCGACGAAGCGGCCGCGCCGCAGCCGGCGATGACCCGCCGCGCCTTCCTCGGCGCGGCCGCCGCCCTGCCGCCGGTGGCGGCGCTCACCGGCACCGCCGTCGGCCTCGCGCAGCTCGACGGCTTCCGCGTCCGCCGCCTCACCGTGCCGCTGCCGACGCTGCCGCCCGCGCTCGACGGCCTGACCATCGCGCAAGTGACCGACCTGCACGTCGGCGAGTTCGTCGGCGAAAAACTCCTCCGCGAAATCGTCGACCGCACCAACGCCCTGAACGCCGACCTCGTGCTCGCCACCGGCGACTTCGTCAACCACGCCCTGAGCGACCTCCCCGCCGCCGCCGAGGCCGTCACCGCGCTCCGAAGCCGCTTCGGCACGTTCGCGTGCGAGGGGAACCACGATTTGTTCGAGGGCCGCGAGGCATTTCAGAAGCAGGCGACCGATTTGGGCATCAACCTGCTCGTCAACGCCGCCGACGCGACGGTGATTCGGGGCGAAAAGGTGCAACTGCTCGGCCTCCGCTGGGGCGGCCCCCGGCCCGGCGGCGGGCGGTCGTACACCCGCTCCGACGCCGCCATCAACGCCAGTTTCGACGAGTTGAACCCGTCTATCGACCCCGCCGCCTTCGGCATCCTGCTCGCCCACCACCCCCACGCCTTCGACCCCGCCGCCGCCGCCGGCATCCCCCTCACCCTCAGCGGCCACACGCACGGCGGGCAGTTGAACCTCACCCGCCGCCTCGGCTTCGGCCCGCTGATGTACCGCTATTGGTCCGGCCTCTACCGCAACGGTTCGAGTGCCGCCGTCGTGAGCAACGGCGTCGGCAACTGGTTTCCCCTGCGCATCAACGCCCCGGCCGAGATTTTGCATTTGACGCTCCGCCGCGCGTGAGGGTTCCTTGATAGCCGGAGGCGGAAGCCCCGGTCTTCGGTCAGAAGACTCCCCGGAGTTCGAGACGTTTCCGCGCGATCAACCGGGGCTTCCGCCTCCGGCTATCAAGGAATCCCCGCCGCTTGCGGCTTCGCAAAGAACCCGGGTCTTCCGACGCGCCGCCCACCCCGCCACAGCACCAGCGAGACCGCCAGCAACCCCGCCCCGATCGCCGCCAGCCACGGCCCCAGCGGCACCGCCCGCGTCGGGAGCGGCAAGTCCAACGGGCGGACATCGGTAGGGCCCACCACCCGCCCGCCACTCACCGCCGCCAATCTAGCCAGCGCCGCCGCGTCCACGCCCACCGCTTCAAATTCCGCCGGATACCGCCCCGCGACGGCCCGCCGCGCCAGCGGTCGGCCGTTCACCGAAACCGTCAGAATCGACGCCCGCCTCGGCCCGGGCACCGCCAGCCGATATTCCCCCGGCCCGACCTGCGGCATCACGACTTTTTCGCCGCCCCCCGGCGCGTCGGCGTCCGCTAGGGAAAGCGTCGGCGTCAGCCCGTTGGCGAACGTCCCGCCGCCGGTCGAGTCGAGCGTCGCGGTCAACCCCTCCGGCCCCTCGTCAATCGACACCGAAAACCGCGGGTCCGCCGGTGCGGCGGCGACTTGATCGGCCAGCGCCGCCGCCTCCGCCGCCGTCGGCGCGAACGCGGCGGCCGCCACTGTCCCCGTGCCGACCGCCCATTCCGCCGCCACCGTTTCACCGCGTGCGACGGCAAGCGGGGTGATGCCCTGCTTCGGCCAGGTCGCGTTGAGGCGTCCGACGGATCGCGCCGGCACCGCCGCGATAGGGCCGACGAATCGGACGGACCCGCCGGGCCGCAGCGGGGTCGGGCGGGCGTCGGCGACCAGTTCCTTCGCCGCCGCCGACCACGCGCCGGGGTGCTGCTCGGTCAGCAGCCGGCCGCCGGTGCGGGTTAGGATCGACCGCACCCGCGCGTCGGGCACCTGATCCGTGGCGATCAAATCGACCGTCACGTTCGCCGCGGCGAGGCGGGCGGCGAGGGCGCCGGCGTCGGTCAGGTCGGCCTCGGCGTCGGTCAGCAGCAGCAGCCGCGTCGGCAGCCCGCCGGCGCGCTCGGCGTCGGCGGCGACGGTTTCGAGCGCGGCCTGAAGGTTCGTCGCGCCCCCCGGCTTCCCCCCCAGCGGCGGCCGCGATGCCGCGTCGGCGGCGGGCACGTCGCGGTAGGCCCACCGCACGTCGCCGGCGAACCGGCCGACCGACACCGGGTCGCGCCCCGGCACGCCCGCCACCGCCGCCGACAGCGCCGCCACCGCCTCGTCCCAGCGCGACCAACCGTCCTTCGCCGCCGCCATCGACCCGCTCGCGTCGGCCAGCAGCACCCACCGCGTCGCGGGCGTCGGCGGGACGCTCGACAGCGGCGAGAGCGTTTCCAACACCGTCCCGCCCCAATCGCCCGCGCCGAAAGATTTCGAGCCGCCGAGCAGCACGAGCGAGCCGCCGAGGTCGCGGGCGAACTGTTCGATCCGCCGCAGTCGCGCCCCGTCCAAATCGCCCGCCGTCACGTCGTTGAGCACGACGACCGACGGCGCGAGCCACGCCGCGGCGTCGGCCGGTAGGTCTGCGGGTCGAAACGCCCGCCACCCCGCCGGCGGCGAATCGCCGACCCACCACCGCTCACCCTCCGGCGGCGGGGCGGGGCTGACGGCCAGCGCGTCGTTCTCCGGCCAACGGTCGCCGGGGGCGAAGCGCGCGACGGCCGCCGCCGCGCCGCCCACCTCCCGACGGACGAGTGCCGCGCCGGCGGCGGGATTCACGGTCGCGTTATTGATCGTCAACCGCCGCCCGCCGGGGTTGAGCACGGCGGCGGACGCCTCGCCGTCGATCAGCGTCAGCGTGCGAACCGCCGCGTCGGGCGGGTCGATCAGGCCGGGGTCTATCACGGGGAAGATTGCCGGGCCGGGCGGCGGCGCGGAAAATCTCCCGTCACTGAAGAGCAGCGCCACGTCGGCGTCGACCGGCGGGAGGGTGGTTCCGTCGGTCGCGTTCTCGCCGAAGCGGATCAGGTCGAAGGGTCGATTCCCCAGGAGTTGATCAACCCGTGACTTGAGGGCGCCGGGGTCGCGGTAGGTCGCGCCGCGCGTGCTGGGGGAGAGGTCCACGAGTACGGCAATCTTCCCGGTTGGTCGACGCAGGGTTAGCCCCCCGATCGAAAGGGTCAGCGCGAGCAGGGCGAGCAGGAGCGGGACGCGAGCGGTCCACCGCACGCTCCACCGAACAACGCCGACCGTCGCTACAACGCTCAGGGCGCATCCGATGGCGAGGAGGATGGGGTGGTCGAACGCGGGCATTGGCGGCACGGGACGCGGGGCGGACTCGGTTTCTTTGCGAAGCCGCAAGCGGCCGCTTGCGGCTTCGCAAAGAAATGGTCCCGCGCGTCGGTGTAGGATACCGCCACCCCAAACGCCCGGAGATCATATGAGCCGCCCCACCCCAGCCCGCAGCACCACGATCCTCAGCGTCCGCCGAGATGGGAAGGTCGCCCTCGGGGGCGACGGGCAGGTGACGCTCGGCAACACCGTCGCCAAGGCCGACGCGGTGAAGGTCCGCAAGTTGAACGAGGGAAAGGTGCTCATCGGCTTCGCCGGCAGCGCCGCCGACGCCTTCGCGCTGATGGAGCGGTTCGAGAAGAAGCTGGCCGACCACCCCGACAACACCCGACGGGCGGTCATCGAGCTCGCCAAGGACTGGCGCACCGACCGCGCCCTGCGCCGCCTCGAGGCGATGCTCGCCGTGGCCGACCGCGACGTCTCGCTGATCGTCGGCGGCGCGGGCGACGTGATCGAGCCGACCGACGGCATCGTCGGCATCGGCAGCGGCGGCCCGTATGCGATCAGCGCGGCCAAGGCGCTGCTGCAACACACGACATTATCGGCCCGAGCCATCTGCGCCGCCGCCCTGAAGATCGCCGGCGAGACGTGCATCTACACGAACACGAGCGTCACGGTCGAGGAACTTTGACGCGCCGCGGGAAGTCGGGAGGGCGGTTCCGAGATTCGGAAGGTGCTTCGGAAAGTCGGGAAGGTCTTTCCGAGATTCGGTGAGCGCTTCACGAACTCGGGAAGGTCTTTCCGAGATTCGGAGAGCGCTTCACGAACTCGGGAAGCCCTTTCCGAGATTCGGAAGGTGCTTCACGAACTCGGGAAGGCCGCTCCGAGATTCGGAAAGCGCTTCACGAACTCGGGAGGCACCTTCCGAGATTCGCGGCGCGCTTCACGGAGTCCGCACGGTCGGGCGCGGGAGGAGCCGCGCCCACCGCACCCCCCGGCGGCGCAGGAGGAACAGCGCCAGCCACGCCGCCGCCACGCAGGCGAAGGCGATGCCGGCGCCGGCGTCGGGCGGCGAGGTCACGTCCGGGCCGCGGTTGAGGCCGAAGTCCGCGCCGGTCGCCAGCGCGTGGGCGAAGACGACCGCCAGCAGGAGGTAAACCGTGCGGTGCAGGCGCTTCCAGGATCGGCCGCCCATCCGCCGGACGGCGGCGTCGAAGCTCGTCGCGCCCAGCGCCGCCATGTCCGCCAGCGCCAGGGTGCCGAGGACCAGGCCGATCACCCAGAGCGCGCCGGGCGTGTAGAGCTCGCGCCAGTCCCGCAGGCCGACGGAGGCGAGGTAGCAGCCGACGTGGAGGGCGGCGAAGAGCAGGGCGCAGACGCCGACGGCCCGGCGGGCGTACATCAGCGGCCCCCGCGCCGGCGGCCAGGGGAGCACCGCCGTCAGCGGCCCGACGATCAGCGACGCCAGCAGCAGGCCCAGCGCCCACAGCCCGTAGAGCTGCCGCGCCGCCACGAGCGCGTCGCCCCAGCCGCTCGCCCCCCAACCACCGGCGAGCGCGACGCCGATCGCCGCGACGGCCGCCGCGGCGTAGACGATCGCGCGGGCGCGTCGAAAGTGCCAGGGCTTCATGCCTGCGATGGTAGTGCCGGGCGGGCGGGCCGACTAGACTGACCGCATGGTCGATCACGGCACCTACCTGTCGGTGGACGAGGCGGAGGCGACGGTGGCGGAGCTGCTGCGCGCCGTGCGCGAGGGGGGCCGGCCGGTGCGGATCCTGTCGCGCGGCGAGCCGGTGGCGGAGGTGTCGGCCGTGTCGGCGGTGAAGCGCCGCCGGCCGCTGCCGGCGGTGGACCCGAAGCTTCGGGCGAAGCTCCTCGTGCCGGGCCACGAACTGACGACGCCCGAGGATTGGCCCGACGACTGCCGCTAACCCGCGACCTTCCGATGCTGCTCCTGGACACCTGCGCCCTGGTCTGGCTGAGCGACGAGCGGGATCAACTCTCCGCCGCCGCTCGAGGCTTGTTCCGAAAGCGGGGTGCTCCTGCGTCAACCGGGCGCACCCGTTGCATTTAGTGCGCTCGCGCCGTCGGCCGGCCAGCTTACCTTCGCGCCACTCACCCCGCCGGCCTCTCCCGCAGTGTCGCGGGGCGGTGGCGGGGCACGCGAAAGGAAATCACCATGTTTTACCACGACGGCGGCAAGCTCCAGTACCCGGTCAAGGTCACCAAGCCCAACCCCATTTTCGCCAAGGCGCTGCAGCAGGGCATCGGCGGGGTGCAGGGGGAGATGCGGGTCTGCCTGCAGTACCTCTTCCAGGCGTGGGGGTCGCGCGGGCCGAAGAAGTACCGCGACATGCTGCTGGAGACGGGCACGGAGGAGATCGCCCACATCGAGATGCTCGCCACGGCGGTCGCCATGAACCTCGAGGGTGCCCCACTGGAGCAGGAGAAGGCGGCGAAGGACCCGATTCTGTACGCCGCGCTGGGGGGGATGAACATCCAGCACGTCATCAGCACCTGCATGGCGGCGATGCCGGTGGACAGCAGCGGCGTGCCGTTCAACGCCAGCCACGTCTACGCCACCGGCAACGCCGCGGCGGACATGCTGGCGAACGTGACGGCCGAGAGCACCGGGCGGATGCTCGCCTGCCAACTGTGGCGCATGACCGACGATCCGGGCATGAAGGACATGCTCGCGTACATGGTCGGCCGCGACACCATGCACCAGAACCAGTGGCTGGCGGCGTACGAGGAGCTCGGCGGGATGGAGAGCGCGCCGATCCCCTCGAACTTCCCGCAGGCCGACGAGGACCATGAGTTCAACTACACCTTCATGGCCTTCGGCGTCGACGGCGTCGAGCCGCCCCACGGCCGGTGGTCCGAGGGGCCGTCGGTCGACGGCAAGGGCACCTACCGCACGATCAAAATGGCCCCGCAGGGTGGGGTGCCGGACCTGGGGTACGCGTCGCCGAACAGCGCGGTGCAGAAGGAGCAGGTGAAGTGAGCGGGTCGGGTGCCACCGGCGGTGGGCCGGTGGCACCCCGACCTTCTATGATGAAGCGCATGAACGACCTGACCCCCAAGCAGATCGTCGCCGAGCTCGACAAGCACATCGTCGGGCAAGCCGACGCCAAGCGCGCCGTCGCGGTGGCGGTTCGCAACCGCTGGCGGCGGCGGCAGTTGCCCGAGGACGTGGCGCGCGACGTGTCGCCCAAGAACATCATCATGATCGGCCCCACCGGCGTGGGCAAGACCGAGATCGCCCGGCGGCTGGCGTCGCTCGTCGGCTCGCCATTCATCAAGGTCGAGGCGACGAAGTTCACCGAGGTCGGCTACCACGGCCGCGATGTCGAAAGTATGATCCGCGATCTGCTCGACATCGCCATCGGCCTGGTGCGCGAGGAGATGACCGAGGGCGTGAAGCAGTCGGCGGAAAAGCAGGTGGAGGAGCGGCTGCTGGACCACCTGCTGCCCGAGCCGGCCGGGGGGCTGGACGAGGAGGGGGAGGAGCGCCGCGGCCGGACGCGCGAGCGGATGCGCGGGCAGTTGCGGGACGGGTCGATCGAGGGGCGCGAGATCGAGATCGGCGTCGAGCAGCGGGCGAGCGTCGTCGGAATGCTCGGCAACCCCGGCATGGAGATGGACGTGGAGATGCAAGGGATGATCGAGAAGATGATCCCCACCCGCCGCGAGACCCGCCGGCTGGCGGTGGCGGAGGCGCGCAAGGTGCTGTTCGCGCAGGAGGCGGAGAAGCTGATCGACAAGAACAAGATCAACGAGACCGCGATCGCCCGCGTGGAGCAGGGGGGGATCGTGTTTCTGGACGAGCTCGACAAGGTGGCGAGCGGCGGCAAGGAGCACGGGCCGGACGTTTCGCGGCAGGGGGTGCAGCGGGATTTGCTGCCGATCGTGGAGGGGAGCACGGTCATCACCAAGTACGGGCCGGTGAAGACGGACCACGTTCTATTCATCGCGGCCGGAGCGTTTCACACGAGCAAGCCGAGCGACCTGATGCCGGAGTTGCAGGGGCGGTTCCCGATCCGCGTGGAGTTGAGCGACCTGACGGTGGAGGACTTCGTGCGAATCTTGCGCGAGCCGAAGAACTCGCTGACGGCCCAGCAGGTGCAACTGTTGGCGACGGAGGGACTGGAGGTTTCGTTCGCCGACGACGCGATCGACCAGATGGCCCGCACCGCGTATGACGTGAACCGCCGGTCGCAGAACATCGGCGCGCGGCGGCTGTACACGATCATGGAGCGGGTGTTCGAGGAGGTGAGCTTTGACGCCGATTCGCGGGCGGAGAAGAAGGTCGTGATCGACGCCGAGTACGTCCGCTCGCGCGTGAGCGCGGTGGCGAAGGACGAGGACTTGAGCAAGTTCATTCTGTGAAGGAACCGACGATGGCGCTCGACCCGGAAGACAAGCAGAAGGTCAAAGACCACTTCGAGTCCCTCGGCGGCACGCCGGACTGTTCGGTGTGCGGCCGCAACGGCTGGCGGGCGGAGGGCATCGTCGTCGCGCCGGAGCTGCGGGCGGACCACAAGTTGGAGGTCACTGGCGGCGCGACGCCGATGCTGCAACTCGCGTGCGACCACTGCGGCCACATCCTGCTGTTCGTGGCGAAGCGGATGGGGCTGGCGGAGTAGGTTGATCTATGGCTGCACGCGGTCGCGGAGGTCGGCGATCGCCTTCGCCCGCGCGGGGCCGTCGAGCGACTCGTCGAACGGCAGCGCCTCGCCGGTGGCCTTTCGCAACTGGATGAGGGCGAGCGCGCTCAGGGTTTGGTCCTCGCCGGCGAACACGTCGAACAGAAACTTTTTGTCGCCGCGCAGCCGCTCGACCTGCGCCGGCGGGAGGGGGCGGTAGGCGGCGAGGAAGGCGTCGACCGCGGCGCGCTGCTCGGCGGAGGCGAAGGGGGCCTTCCACTTCGACAGCGCGACCGCCGCCGGCTGGCCGAGGTCGGCCAGGGTGCGGCGGGCGCGGGTGCGGGCGGCGAAGTCGTCGGCGTCGAGGGCGGCCAGCACGGCGGACACTTTCCGGTCCGCCGCCGGGTCGTCCGCCGCAAGAGGGCCGAGCACCTGCCACGCCGACTTCGGGTCCGGGTCGAGCAGGATCGCCGCGCCCAGATCGGCGAAGAGCGGGCGGAGGTAGCGCTGCACCTCGTTCGGGTACTTCCGGCGGAGCTCGACGAACGACCGCGCCGTCAGCGCCTCGGCCTGCCCCCGGCCCGGCGCGCCGGCGGCCGACGAGTCGGTCACGCGCAGGGTGATGACCGCGTCGGGGTTGTCCGCCATCTGCGGCGCCTGCAGCAGCGAGACCGACCGCACGCCGTCGAGCGTTTCGGCGTCGCGGACGATCTGTAGGCTGAAGGCGGTGGCGAGCACCTCGGTCTGCTCGACGACCTCGCCGGGCCGGTCGAACCGCATGTGGGCGAGCCGGCCCTGCGTGGCGGGGTCGCCCGCCGCGGCGGCGGCGTTGCCGCTGACGGTGGTGACGCCGGGCCAGTCGGTGAGTTTGACGGACGCCTCGCCCGCGCCGTGTTCGCCGAGGGTCGCGGTGAGGTCGCCGCCGTCGTTCACGCCGAGGGTGAGCACCGCCCGCACGCCCTGCGGCGGCAGCGCGGGCAGGGCGTCGGCCTCCATCAGCACGCGCGACCGCTCGGCGGCGCGCTGCTGCTCGAGCTGTTGCTCCACTTGCTCCGACGCCGCCGGCCGCGTCTGGGCGTGGGCGGCGGCGGACGACGTGAGCGCGGCGATCAGCGCGAGCGTGGGGAGTCGCATGGGGGGATGGTAGCGGGCACGAGGAGTTTTGCGCTCAACACGTTCCCGCGCGAGCCGACAGAAACGGGTCGGCCCAGCAGTGCCCGCGCCTCCCGCGCCACGCGGTCGACGGGTCGACCCAGCGCGTGCAGCACCGGGCGGCCGGCGGCGAGCAGGGGGGCGGGGTCGCGTTGCAAATCGAGCAGGGCCGATGAGGCGTCGACGGCCGCGTCGAACGCGCCGCGGGTTGCGACCGGGCCGCCCCACGCCGCGGACCCTTCCCAGCCCCGGCCGTACACCCGCAGCGGCACGCCAATTTTCCACAGCCCGGCCGCCACGGCGCGGCGCACGGCGGGGAGGATCAACCCGTCGCGGAACCGCGCGAACGGCGCCTCGCCCGCCGCGATGCCGAACCGCCCGAGCCGGGCCTGAAAATACGCCCGCGCGTCCGCGCCGACCGCCGCGGGGTCGGCGGCGAGTTCGGCCGCCATCGCCTCCCACAGCAACCGGTGCGACGAGTACTCGCGCACCACCGCCGGCGGGTCGAGCGACTCGGGCAGGTCGGCGATCAACGCCAGCGTCGGCCGGCCGGTCGGCATGGGGCGGGCTGCCGCCGGGCGCGCCGCGACCGTCACGCGGTCGCCGGGCCAGCCGGTGTTGAGCGCGGCGGCTCGGTTTCGCTCGCCCGGCACGAGCAGTCGGTCGGCGGGGAAGGCCGGGTCGAACGCCGGCACCCGGTCGCCGCCCGCCCAGGCGAGCAGGGGCATCGCGTCGGGCAGGGCGGAGCGGAGGTCGGCGCGGAACAGCCCGGCCGACGCCGCCGCGCCGCAGCCGGTCGCGGCGCGGGCGACGGCGCGGGGGCCGCTGGTGCGCGGGTCGAGCGGGTCGAGGCGTTCGACGGCCTCGCCGCGGCAGAGGGACCGCAGCAGGTGGCCGTCGTCGTCCCAGAGGGCGAAGCGGCCGGTGGCGATCAGCAGCAATTTTTCCCCGCCGGGAACCCACGCGGCGCGGGCGGCTTCAACGGCGGCCGTCGCGTCGCGCGACAGCGTGCCGATGACCGCCTCCGCCTCCGGGCGCAGCGCGTCGAACGTCGCGGCGTCGGTCGCGGCGAGTCGGACCAACTCCCCCGGCACCGGCAGGCCGGGGTTTTCGGCATAAGTCGACTCGATCTCCCCCGCCCAATTTTCGCCGGTGGCGAAGAACAGCCGACCCGCCGCCTCGGCTTCGGTAAAGTCGCGGCAGGCGCGGTGAATCGCCAAGTCTATTTTCTCCGGCAGCACCGCGATCACCGCCTGCTCGGGCCGCAGCTTGTCGAGCACGGCCCGCACCTGCGCCGCGTGGGTCGGGGCGAGCAGGCAGCAGACGGCGGCCGCCACCTCCAACTTCCTCGCCATCGCGTCGGCGGCGCGGTCGGGCAGCGAGCAGCCGGCCAGCCACGACCCGTCGGCGAACCGGGCGGTGCGCGAGCCGTCGCGGGCGGTGGTCCACTGCAGGGCGTCGGTCATGCCACCGTTATCGGCCCTCTCCCCCTCCCCCCGCCAGCGGGCCGGCGGCTATGCTCCCCCATGCGCTTCACGAAAATGCACGGCACCGGCAACGACTACGTTTACGTCAACGGCTTCGAGGAGTCCGTCGCCGACCCCGCCGCCCTGGCGGTGAAGGTCGCCGACCGCCACTTCGGCGTCGGCGGCGACGGGCTGATCCTCGTCCTCCCCTCCGACGTCGCCGACGTGCGGATGCGGATGTTCAACGCCGACGGCTCCGAAGCCGAGATGTGCGGCAACGGCATCCGCTGTGTCGCCAAATATGCGTTCGACCACGGGCTGTCGCGCGCGAACCCGCTGCGCGTCGAGACCGGCAACGGCATCCTCTCGGTCGCGCTCGAGGCGGCGGCCGGGAAGGTCAGCGCCGTCACGGTGGACATGGGCGAGCCGGTGCTGGAGCTGGAAAAGATTCCCGTGGTCAACGGCGCGGCCGGCCGGAACGCGGCGCTGAAGCGGGCGGGGGACCACGAGTTCGCGTTGCAAATCAACGCCCCCGGCGGCCCGCCGAACGCCGTGTTCGTCTCGATGGGCAACCCGCACGCGGTGATCTTCTGCGACGATGTGGACGCGGTGGACCTCAACGATCTGGGGCCGAAGGTTGAACACTACCCCGCCTTTCCGAACCGCATCAACGCCCATTGGGTGCAGGTGATCTCGCCGGCGGAGGTGAAGATGCGGACGTGGGAGCGCGGCAGCGGCGTCACCCTCGCCTGCGGCACGGGGGCGTGCGCGGTGGCCGTCGCGGGCGCGCTGACGGGGCGGACCGGCCGCGACATCCTCGCCCACCTGCCCGGCGGCGATTTGCGGCTGGCGTGGCGGGAGTCGGACGGCCACGTCTACATGACCGGCCCCGCCGCCGAGGTCTTCACCGGCGAGATCGATGTCTGAAGGCCGACCGTCGCGCCGCGGGCCTCTCGGGGCGGGGTCCGGGGCGGCCGTTCCCGGTCGCCGGCCGCGCGGCGCACGGAACGGGCGCGGCGGACCGGGAACGGCGCGGGCGTTCCGTGCGCCGGGGCGCGGCGGTGCAGTGGCGGGAGTCGGGCGGCCACGCCTGCATGGCCGGGCCGGCGGCCGAAGTCTTCGGCGGCGGGATTGACGTGTGACGATTCCTTGATAGCCGGAAGCGGAAGCTACGGTCTTCGGCCGCGAGCGTTCAAGTCAATAGGAAGCCCCACCGCGCCGGGAAACCGGGGCTTCCGCCTCCGGCTATTAAGGAAAGTTTATTTGTAACTATAGAAAATATCGCACCCGGCTCACCGCCCAGCGCACCAGGCGGTCGCGCCACGGCGTGGATTTCCAGTCGTCGGGGTTCACCCGTTTGCTGAACTTCACGTCGTTGGCGAAGAGGTCTCCGAGCTGCGCCCCGAGCTCGGCCGAGCGGATGACGGCGGAGATTTCGCAGTTGATCTCGATGCTGCGGTAGTCGAGGTTCGAGCTGCCGACGAAGCAGACCTCGCCGTCGATGGTCATCCCCTTGGCGTGGAGTTTCACGCGCTGCCGCTCGTAGATGGTGATACCCGCGTCGAGCATCCGGGCGTAGAACGCGCGGGCGGCGACCATCATGATGTTGAAGTCGCCGCGGCCGGCCAGCATGAGCTCCACCCGCACCCCACGGCGGGCGGCGGCGCACAGCACCTCGATGAACTCGTCGTCGGGCGCGAAGTAGGGGTTGACGAGCTGCACCGACCGCCGCGCCCCGCGGATCAGGCGGTTGAGGAAGGGGCGCAGCGGGCTGGAGAAGGTCGGCGCCGAGGCGAGCAGGCCGAAGTCCTCGCCGGGGCGCCGCAGCGCGCGGGGGCCGTCGGTCTCCGGCGGCGGGGCGGAGTTGCCCACGCGCTGCTTGCCGAGTCGCACGCCCTTGGCGGTGCCGCCGAGCACGAGGTTGTGGACGAACTCGGTCCGCTCGATCCGCCCGCCGTGCTGCAAGTAGTCCCAGTCGCGCTGGAAGACGCGCTGCAGGTAGGCGGCGGCGGGGCCGCGGAAGCCGAAGGCGTTGTCGCGGTAAAAGTCGCTGGGGGAACGCCCGACGAGGGCCGCCTTGGTCGCCACCCACGGCCCGGCGTACTCGGTGCCGAGGTTCAGCCCGCCGACGCTCGCCGACACCCCGTCGACCACCACGATCTTGCGGTGGTCGCGGTTGTACGGCCGCCAACTGAACCGGCAATTCCACGGGCGGACGGGGTGGAACTCGGCCACCCTCACGCCGGCCCGCCGCAGCTTCGCCCACACGGCGCGCCTGGTCAGCAGGCTGCCCCACGAGTCGTAGATGACCAGGACCTCCACGCCCTGCCTCGCCTTCTCGCACAGCAGGTCGATGAAGGCGGTGCCGGTCTCGTCGTCGGCGAAGATGTAGAACTCCAGGCAGACGCGGCGGGTGGCGCGGGAGATGACCTCGTAGGCGGCGCGCAAGCTCTCGCCGTCCTTGTAGACGCGGACGAAGGTGCCGTCGGCGAGGCGGACGGGCGGGGGCGCGTGCCAGCCGTCGGGCGGGTTGTCGGGCCCGAGGTTCAGGCCCGTCGGCTCGGCCGAGGGCTCCGGCGGGGGCTCGGCGGGCAGCGGGGGAAGCTCGTCTGTGGCGGTCGGCACGGGGTCGAGCATAAGCCAACGCGGCGGCGGGGGGGAAGGGGCGTCGGCCGATTGCCGACGGACCCTAGACTGGGGGATGCCGATCACCCGCCAAGCCGTGTTGGACGCCCTGCGAACCGTGCGCGACCCGGAGCTCGGCAAGGACCTCGTGACCCTCGGGACGGTGAAGGACGTCGCCATCGACGGCAAGACCGTCGAGCTGACGCTGGAACTCGCCACGCCGGGCGCGCCGGCGCGGGAGAAGATCGAGCGCGAGGCGGTGGCGGCGCTGGGGGAGGTCGGCGCCGAGCAGGTGACGTTCGGCCACCGCGAGCCGCCCGCCCCCGCCGGCGCGTCGGCGAACGACCCGCTGCCGCAGGTGAAGAACGTGATCGCGGTCGGCGCGGGAAAGGGCGGGGTCGGCAAGAGCACCGTCGCGCTGAACCTCGCCATCGCCCTGCAGCGTAAGGGGTTTGCGGTGGGGCTGATGGACGGCGACGTCTACGGCCCGTCGATGCCGACGATGCTGGGCATCAAGGGGGCGGTGCCGAAGATCAGCCCGAACAGCAAGAGCAAGATCCTCCCGCACCGCGTCCACGGCATCCACGCGATCACGATCGGGAGTTTGGTGGAGCAGG
The DNA here is from genome assembly GCA_965260985.1 of Tepidisphaeraceae bacterium. Lineage (GTDB taxonomy): Bacteria > Planctomycetota > Phycisphaerae > Tepidisphaerales > Tepidisphaeraceae > CBDHCE01. The sequence goes on from CBDHCE010000016.1 coordinate 215,383, forward strand.
AGAAGCCGCTGATCTGGCGGGGGCCGATGGCGCAGGGGGCGTTCAAGCAGTTGCTGGTGGACAACACGGAGTGGCCGGCGTTGGATTATTTGATCATCGACCTGCCGCCGGGCACCGGGGACGTGCCGCTGACCTTGTGCCAGATGCTGCCGCTGACCGGGGCGGTGGTGGTGGCGACGCCGCAGCAGGTGGCGCTGGACGACGCGACGCGGGCGGTGCGGATGTTCCAGCAGCTCGGCGTGCCGGTGCTGGGGCTGGTGGAGAACATGAGTTACTTCGTCGGCCCGAACGGGGAGGAGCACGACATCTTCGGCCGCGGCGGCACCGCGCGGGCGGCGAAGAAATTGCAACTGCCGCTGCTGGGGGCGATTCCGATGTTCACCGAGCTGCGCGTCAATTCGGATTCGGGACGGCCGCACGCGAACTTCGAGGGCCCGGCGAAGCTGGCGGAATCGCTGGGGGAATTGGCGGCATCGGTGTCGGGGGAGGTCGCGCGGCGGAACCTGATGGGGACGCCGACGCTGAGCGTGAGTTGAGGAAGCCGACGGATTGGGGGAGGATGAAGCGATGACGATGTGGGTCGCGCAGCGCCCGCGGACGTGATGCGCAAAGATTTTTCCGTTGAGCCGCGAGCGCAGCGAGCGCTTTGGATGCCGGAATCGAAAAGCGCTCGCTGCGCTCGCGGCTCAACGGGACACGAGGCATCTTATCGTCGCTGACGACGCAGTCCCCGCCCAACCGAGCGGGCCGGCCCCCGCTGGCGGTTGAGGAACGGACGGAGCTCGGCAATACTGACTCGGGAGAACACCATGAAGGTCAGCGATCTCTCCGCCAATCAGTTGGGCGCGATCAAGGTTCTGCGATTCGACCGGATCGTCGAGAAGCACGAGGGGCCGGAGGATTGGAGCGCCGAGTTCGAGTACGGCGAACCGGAGTTCATCAACGTCGAAGGACACCCGGTGCTGCTGCCGCTTGATGGAAAGCAGCGCCCGAACGTGAAAATCCTCCGCAGCATCGAGAGCCGCGACGGAAACACGCTGACCCTGTTCCTGCAAGACACCACCTTCGTGCGCTCCGAGGACGAGCGCGACGCCTTCTTCAGCGCCGGCTTCCTCGCCGTCTGCGAGCGGATGCCGGGCGAAGATTACTTCGTCGCCATCGTCTACCACGAGTGGTTTATGGTCCCGTTCATCAACGGCCCGCGGGAGTAACCCATGACCGGCACTGACCTCCTCGCCCTCGGCTTCCAACCCGGCCCCGCCATCGGGGTCGCGCTCCGCCTGGTCGAAAAGGCCGGCGCGCTCGGCGAGGCGCAGATCAAGCAGCGGCTGGCCGTGATTCTGGCCGACCCGAAGTCGCATGAGGACGACCTGCAGTTCGGCGAGTTGGCCGACCTGCTCGCCCGGCAGTCGGAAACCGTCGTTTACCACGAGCGGCCCGCGCCGGCGCCGTACCAGTCGTGGGGCGTCGACCTCGAGCCGCAGGCCGTGCAGCAGATGCGGCACGCGGTGGACCTGCCGATCAGCGTCCGCGGCGCGCTCATGCCCGACGCCCACCTCGGCTACGGCCTGCCCGTCGGCGGCGTGCTGGCGACGGACAACGCGGTCATCCCGTATGCCGTGGGGGTTGATATCGCCTGCTTCACCGGCGACACCCGCGTGCCGCTGCTGGACGGCCGGACCTACACGCTGGCGGAGTTGGCGGACGGGTCACGCGGCGAGTTTCCCGTCTTCTGCTGCGCGCCGGACGGCAAGATTAGCGTCGGCCTCGCCACCGCCGCGTTGACCCGACCCGATGCGGCATTGGTCCGCGTGACCTTGGACAACGGCGAGCAGATCCGCTGCACGCCCGACCATCGCTTCATGCGCCGCGATGGCAGCTTTGCCGCCGCCAGCGACCTGCGGCCGGGCGAGTCGCTGATGCCGTTCTACGCGAAGCTCGACACGGAGGGGTACGCGCGGGTCCAGCAGAATTACTCCGGGCGGTGGCACCGGGCGCACTGGATGGTCGCGCGCTCCGGCCTGCTGGGGCCGGTGCCGAAGTTCGAGGGGCAGCGCACCGTGATCCACCACCGAAATCATCTGGAGTGCGACAACCGGCCTGAAAATCTCGAGTTCATGGGCGATGCCAACCACGCGAGCTATCACCGCTCATTGGTCGAGCGAAATGAGTACTGGCACTCCGAAGACTTCGAGGAGCCCCGCAAGGCAGCCCTTGCCGCGAAAGCCGCGACGCCGGAGGGGCACGAGTATTTCGCGGCCCGCGGCGCGGCGAATCTGAAGCACTACTGGGCCGAGCGGTACGACGTGGCGAAGGCAAAGTGCGCCGGAAACGGCGAGCGCGGCAAGGCGTTCCTCGTCGCCAAGAACGCGAGCGACGCGGGCCGCACCCGTAGCCGGGAGGTTGCCGCGCGCCTGCACCGGTGCGAACTGTGCGGCGAGGAAGTCCGATCGTACATTGGCCTCTACAACCACCAGCGGTCGCGCCACGGCCTGCATCCCGAGCACACGACCCGCAAGCGGAACCACAGCGTTGTGTCGGTCGAGCCGCTGGCGGAGCGCGAGGCGGTCTACTGCCTCTCCGTGCCCGGCCACGAAAACTTCGCGGTGGCGGCGGGCGTCTTCGTCCACAACTGCCGGATGAAGTTGAGCATCTTCGACGTCTCGCCGGACGACCTGAAGAAGCGCGGCGACCACCTCACCAACGCGCTGCAGCGCGAGACGAAGTTCGGCATCGGCCAGGAGTGGAAAAAGCCGCTCGACCACCCCGTCGTCGACGCCGACTGGACCGTCTCGCCCGTCACCCGGCGGTTCCGGCAGAAGGCCCACAACCAGCTCGGCACCAGCGGCAGCGGCAACCACTTCGTCGAGTGGGGCACCCTCACCTTCGCCAAGCCCGACCTGGGCATGGAGGCCGGCACCTACCTTGCCCTGCTCAGCCACTCCGGCAGCCGCGGCACCGGGGCGTCGGTGGCGGATTACTACTCGCGCCTGGCGATGGAGAAGCACCCGGAACTTCCGAAGGAACTGCGGCACCTGGCGTGGCTCGACATGGCGAGCGACGCCGGGCAGGAGTATTGGGCCGCGATGGAGCTGATGGGCGAGTACGCCTCGGCCAACCACGATTTGATCCACAAGCGCGTGGCGAAGGCCGCGGGCTTCAAGCCGGCGGTGCAGGTGGAGAACCACCACAATTTTGCTTGGAGGGAGCAACACGACGGCCGCGAGGTGATCGTCCACCGCAAGGGCGCGACGCCCGCCGGCGCGGGCGTGCTCGGCGTGATCCCCGGCAGCATGGCGACGCCGGGTTACGTCGTGCGGGGGCGCGGCAATGCCGCGTCGCTCCGCTCGGCCAGCCACGGGGCGGGGCGGGTGATGAGCCGCACGGCCGCCAAGCACACCTTCCGCTGGAACGCCGTCAAGCCCGAGCTCGAGGCGGCGGGCGTCACGCTCCTGTCGGCCGGCATCGACGAGGCGCCGGGCGTTTACAAGGACATCCATGCGGTGATGGCGGCGCAGCGTGATTTGGTGGAGGTCGTGGCGGAGTTCAACCCGAAGATCGTGAAGATGGCCCCGCCGGGCGACCGGGCGGAGGATTAATGATGGACGTTGAAGACGAGACGCGGAAGTTCAAGTTCATCCTTTTCTTCGGCCTGGCGCTGATCGTCTCGACGTTCTTCACCTGGGGCGAGTTGATGTACCTGCTGCGCGGCGGCACGGCCGAGGGGCAGGTGACGTTGGCGGAGCAGCGGGTCGTGGCGCGCGGGCGGGGGCGGACCTCGCCGATGTTCGTGGTGAAGTATGAGTTCACCGACGCGGCCGGAAACGTCCGCGACGGCAGCGACCGCTTCGACCCCGACAGCGCCCCGGCCGTCTCGCCGGGTGATGCGGTCACGGTGAGCTACCGGCCCGGCCCCGACGGCGATTCGCGGCTGGCCGGGCACGCGAACTGGTTTATCGTCGTCGTTTGGATCGTCTGCTTCGGCGTCACGGCTTTCTTCGTCGGCGGGGCCGTGCGGGAGTCCATGGCCTACTCCAGGGAGGTCAAGGCCCGCCGGGCGTCGGAAGTGAAGAAGTATCGATATTGAGCCAGCGGCCGCGCCCGCTTCCGTTCGAGGGCGTCGCCGGGTTATGCTTCGGCCGCCCATTACTTCGCCCACTCACCGCATCAGAGATTTATATGACGACCGATCACAGACGCCGCCTGTCCGCCCTATTCGCCGCCGCGTTCGGCGTCGCCGTTCTCGCGCCGTCGGCGTCCCGCGCCGACGGGCCGGCGAGCGACCCTCCGGCGGCCGGGTCGGCCGCCGATGCCGACCCCGGCGACACCTTCGAGCACGGCATGGAGCAGTCCGGCAAGGCGTGGAAGGCGCTGCGACAGTCGAGCTTCGACGCGGCCTCACGCGACGCCGATCTGCGGCACGTCCAGGACTTGCAGGCGGGGCTGCTGACGGCCAAATCCGTGGCCGACCGGATGCCGATGATGGGGCCGGCCGAGAAGAAGTACGGGACCGACGAGGCGGCCTACCACCGCGATTTGCGGGCGGGGCTGATCAAAACGCTGGAGGCGGCGCTGAAGTTGGAGGCGGCTGTCGACGCCGGCGATGCCGACGCGGCCAAGGCGGCGTTCAAGGCGCTCGCCGAGGGCCAGCGCGAGGGCCACGCCTCGTTCCGCCCCGGCCGCGACAACATGGGCGCGCCCGGCCGCCGGTAGTGCCCCCGCCGCCCTCATGCCCGCCCGAGCCGCGCTAGAAATGCCGCCGCCGCCGGGTCGGGCGGGGTATTTTCGCGCAGGAGGCGGCGCAGCGGGCGGCGGAGGTTCAGGCCGGCCACGTCGAGTTCCGCCAGCGAGCCGGCCGCCACTTCGGCCGCGATGGCGAGGCGCGACAGGACGGCCACTCCGACGCCGGCGGCGACGAGTTGCTTGATCGCCTCGGTGCCGCCGACCGTCATCAGAATCGCCTGCGTCAGGCCGCGGCTGGAGAGGGCGCGGTCGAACACCTCGCGCGTGCCCGACCCCGCCTCGCGCACCACCATCGGCTCGGCCGACAGTTGCTTGAGCGTCCACTTCCGGCCCGCGGCGGGGTGCGACGGGGCGGCGACGGGCACCAGCCGGTCCTGCCGAAAAATCTGCGACGCCAGCGCGCCGGCCGGTGCCGACCCCTCGGTCAGTCCGACGTCGGCCGCGCCTTCCAGCAGCAGCCGCTCGACCTCGCGCGTGTTCGCCACCGTCAGCCGCACGTCCAGCGCGGGGTGCTCGCGGTGGAACTCGGCCAGCACCGGCGGCAGCAGGTAGTTGCCGACGGTCGTGCTCGCCGCGATTCGCAGCCGGCCGCGCTCCAGCCCGGCCACCTCCTTCACCGCGCGCTCCGCGCCGGCCTCGAGCGCGACGAGCTGCCGGGTGAACGCCAGCAGCGTGCGGCCGGCCTCGGTCGGCTCGGTCCCGCGCGGCCGACGGTGCAGCAATTTTAACTTCAGCGCCCTCTCCAGCGAAGCGACCTGCATCGACACCGCCGGCTGGCTCACGCCCAGCGCCGCCGCCCCCATGGCGAACGATCCGGCGGCGGCGACGGCGTGAAAGGCGCGGAGGTGGTTCGGGTTCATCACCATCAGCATAACTGATAGGTTGGATCAGGAGAATGCATTTTCCTGAAGTCGCGTCGGACTCTACGCTTTCGCAGAACCGACGCCCCGACCGAAGGAGACCCGTGCAAGCCGCTTTAGAAACTCCCGACCGCCACCAGATCGCCGCGCCGCCGATGGCGGTGCCCGCCCGCCGGGCGCTGTTCGCGGTGGCGGCGGGCTTCTGCCTGACGCCGTGGGCCTCGCCGCCGCTCGCATTGGCGCTGGGCGTCGGGCTAGCGCTGCTGGTGCACAACCCGTTCGCGGCGCTGGGCCGGCGGGTGGCGAAGTACCTGCTGCAGGCGTGCGTGGTCTTCCTCGGCTTCAACATGAAGCTGCCGGTGGTGCTCAAAACCGGCGGCGACGGCCTGCTGCTCGCGGCGGGCACGATCGGCCTCACGCTCGGCCTGGGGTATGCCGTCGGCAAGTGGCTGAAGGTCGGGAACGCCGCGTCAGCGCTGATCTCCGCCGGCACGGCCATCTGCGGCGGGTCCGCCATCGCCGCCGTCGGCTCGGTGATCGCCGCGGAGGAGGGGGCGATGGCCGTCGCGCTCGGCACGGTTTTCATCCTCAACGCCGTCGCCCTTTACGCCTTCCCGCTCGTCGGGCACGCACTCCATTTGACGCAGGGTGAGTTCGGCACCTGGGCGGGCGTGGCGATCCACGACATCTCCTCCGTCGTCGGTGCCGCGACGGTCTACGGCAGGCCCGCGCTGCAGGTGGCGACGGCGGTGAAGCTCAGCCGGGCGCTGTGGATCGTGCCGGTCTCCGTCGCAGCCGCGATGGCGGCGAAGCGGCGGCGGGGCGGCGGCGGCGGGAAGGTCCAGGTGCCGTGGTTCATCGGCCTGTTCCTGCTGGCGAGCGTCGCGGGCAGCTCCCTCCCCGCCGTCGCGGCGGCGGGGCCGACGCTGCAGCACGTCGCCACGGTCGGCCTGACGCTCACGCTCTTCCTGATCGGCGGCGGCATGTCGCTGGCGATGCTCCGCGAGGTCGGCTGGCGGCCGCTGGCGCAGGGGGTGATTCTCTGGGTCTTCATCAGCGTCGGCTCGCTGGGCGTGATCCGCTGGATCGGGTGAGGCGGGCGGCTATCCTTCGGCCGTGACCGAATTAGACGTTCTTGAGCCACCCATCGAATTGCCCGCCGCCGCGCCGCGCACGCTCCGCGGCCGGGCCGCGCGGCTGGCCCGGTGGGTCGGTTGGGCGGCGGTGGTCTTGGCGGCGCTGGCCTACGCCTTCGCCTACCTGCTGCCGCAGGATTTCCGGCTGGTCAACACGCCCTACCTGCTGCTGGCGGCGCTGGCGTTTTTCCTCCGCGTCTTTCAGTTCCACGCCGCGCTGACGATGGGAACCGTGGCCGTCCTTGCACTGGCGGCGCGGCGGTGGCGGCTGGCCGGCGCGGCAACGCTCGTCGGCGTCGCCCTCTTCCTGCCGACGCTGAGTTTCCGCGCCGCCGACCGACCCGCCGACCGACCCGCCGACGGCCCGACGGTGCGGGTGATGAGCGCGAACCTCTACTTCCGCAATCGCGACGGCTGGCGGATCGACGAGGAGGTCCGCCGGGCCGACCCGGACGTGCTGGTGGTGGTCGAGTTCACCCCGCTGCACGCGGTCGAGTTGGCCGCCGCGTTCGGGGCCGACTACCCCTACCGCGACCTCCGCCCCGCGATGACCTCCGGCGGCATCGGCGTCTACAGCCGCCTGCCGCTGCGGCCCGACCCGGCGATGAGCAACGACTGGATGCTCCGCTCGCTCCTCACCGTCGCCGGCAAGCGAATCGTGCTCGACGCGGTCCACCTGACCTCCCCCGGCAGCCTTGACGCAATCCGCAGCAACCGCCTGCTGACCGCCGAACTGGTCGACCGCTACCGCGCCGAAATGCGGCCGGTGATCGCCGCGGGCGACTTCAACTTCAACGACACCACGCCCAACTTCGCCGCCCTCCGCCGCGTCGGCTTGACCGCGACGCAGAGCCTCGCCGGCGAGGGCCGGGGCGCGACTTGGCCGAACCGCACGCCGCTGCGGCACCTGCCGGGCGTGCGCATCGACCACGTCCTCGTCCGCAGCGGCACCGGCGCGGCGCTGGGGGCGACCCGCGCCTGGGTCGGCGGCAACACCGGCTCGGACCACCTGCCGATCGTGGCCGACGTGAGCGTGCGGTAGATGCCGTTCGTGCGGGGCCGGAACTGGTGGTATAGTTTGCTGCACGGCACCGCCACCATGCCTTATTGCAACTCGCAACCTCCGATGCCGTGCCGCCTCACGCCGGGGGTGGGGCGATGACCGTTGCCGTCGCGGAAGCAGCCGTCGACCGACCCGCCGCCACCCGGCCGGCCGGGCGGTGGGCGGTGGTGGCGGGCGGCGTCGGCCTCGTGGTGCTCGGCGTGCTGGCCTGCTTCGACGCCTGGTCGGACCTGCTGTGGCGGGCGTATTACGATCAGGAGTCGAGCCACATCCTGCTGGTGCCGTTCGTGGCCGCGTGGCTGGTCTACGTCCGGCGCGGGCGGATCGCGGGGTGCCGGCGGCGGGGGCTGTGGGTGGGGCCGGCACTGGTGGCGGCGGGGTGGGGGCTCTATGCCGGCGGCGACGCGGTGTTCGTGCAAATGGCGTGGCACCTCGGCGCGGTGGTGGTGGCCGTCGGGTGCGGGCTGACGCTGCTGGGGCGCGACGCGGTGGTGAAGTTCCTGCCGGCCGTGCTGGCGCTGGCGTTCATGGTGCCGCCGACGGCCCGGCTGCGTCAGGCCGTCGCGCTGCCGCTGCAGCGCGTGACCGCGACCGTGACGCAGGAGGCGCTGGGCCTGCTGGGCAGCGGGGCGGAGCGGTCCGGCAATTTGCTGACGATCAACGGGCGCGACGTGACGGTGGCCGAGGCGTGCAGCGGGATGCGGTCGACCACCGCGCTGCTGCTGGTGAGTTATGCCTTCGCCTTCGCCACGCCGCTGCGGCTGTGGGTGCGGGCGCTGGTGATCGCCGCGTCACCGGTCTTCGCGGTGGCGTGCAACGTGATCCGGCTGGTGCCGACGGTGTGGGCCTACGGCTCGCTCTCGCCGGCGTCGGCCGACGCGGTCCACAGCGGCGGGGGGTGGGTGATGCTGATCGTCGGCTTCCTGCTGCTGACGGGCGTCGTGCGGCTGCTGGAGTGGCTGGACGTCCCCGTCGCGCCGACGGCGAAGGTCCGCGTTTCGGGGGGCACATGATCGGCGGCGAAACGAACCCGAAGCCGCGGCCGCTCCTCGCCGCCGCCGCCACGCTGGTGCTGCTCGGCGGGATCGTCGGGATGCGGGCGGCGCTGCGCGTGGACGTCGGCGACGCGGCGGGCTATCAGGCGGGCGTGAAAACCGTCGCCGACACCCTGCCGACCCGCATCGGGCCGTGGTTCGGGTCGGACGTGGCGGTGCCGACGCAGGCGGTCGACCTGCTCCGCCCGAACGTGCTGGTCAGCCGGCGGTACGAGAACATCATCACCGGCCAATCGTTCACGTTCCTGCTGGTGCAGACGCGCGACGCCCGCGATTTGCTCGGCCACTACCCGCCGATCTGCTACCCCGCGCGCGGCTTCGTGCAGCAGTCCGACGAGGCCAAGCGGTGGCCGGTGAACCTCGGCCCGCAGCGGTCGGTGGCGGTCGACGGCCGACGCTACGCCTTCTCGCTCAGCTCCGCCGCGGGCGAACAGCGGATCGAGGTGGTCAACTTCATGCTGGCCCCCGACGGCAGCGTCGCGCCGGACATGTACGCGCTGGAAAAGCACCTGACCGACCGCCGCCGCACGCACTACGGGGCGGCGGAGGTGCAGTTGGTCTTCCCGCCGACGATCCCGCCGGCGGAGCAGGATGCGGTGGCGGCGGAGGTGATCGAGGCGAGCCGGCCGGTGCTGGACGCGATTTTGGCGGGGTATGAAAAGTAGGAGGCCTGAATGGCCGGAGGCGCAAGCCCCGGTCTCTTCGCGCTGCGGCGATCGAAGAACCGGGGCTTCCGCCTCCGGCTATCAAAAAGGCGCTTCAGCAGGATTACCCCGGCACCACGAACAGAAGCACCGCCGCGACGTGGATCGCGCTGCCGGCCATCACGAACAGGTGCCACACCGCGTGGTTAAACGGCATCGCGTCCCAGGCGTAGAACAGCACGCCGGCGGTGTAGAACAAGCCGCCGCTGAGCATAAAGCCGAACGCGCCCGGCGGCAGGGCGGCCAGCAGCGGCACGATGCCGACGATGCCGATCCACCCCATGCCGATGTAGAGGGCGATCGACAGAAACTCCAGCCGGCCGGTGAAGAAGAGTTTGAGCACCAGCCCCGCCGCCGCGATGGCCCAGACGGTGCCGAACAGGCTCCACCCCCACGCGCCGCCGAGGTTGACGAGCAGGAAGGGCGTGTAGGTTCCGGCGATCAGCAGGTAGATCGAGGCGTGGTCGAGCACCCGCATCCGGCGGCGGCGGCGGGCGTCGCGGCAGGCGTGGTAGCCGGCCGACGCGACGTAGGTGAAGACCAGCGCCGCCCCGAACACCGCCGTGCAGGCGACCACCAGCACCCCGCCGCGCATCGCGGCGAGCGTGACCATCACCGCCATCGCCGCGACGCTGCCGGCCGCGCCCAGGACGTGCGTCAGGCTGCTCGCCAAGTCCTCGGCGGGCGTCTCGACGTGGTCCGGGTCGAACCAGGTGCGGGGCAGGCGAACGGGAACGTCCGGGGCCGGGTCGGCGGTCATGCCATCGCCCGCTCGTTCAGCACGTCCTTGGCGGTGCGGGAGAGCTTCTTGTCGGCCGATTCCTCCTCGTCGAGGTTTTCGCAGATCAGGTCGTAGGCCTTGCGCTCGCCGAGGAGTTCGGCGTAGGTCGCGCACGAGCCGTAGCCGGCAATTTCGTAGTGTTCGATCTTCTGCAGCAGCACGACGATGCCGGCGTCGAACACGGCGGGCTCGGCCTTTTCCTTGAGGAAGCCCTGGGTCTCCTTGACCAGCCCGGCCATCGCCTTGCAGGTCTCGCCGGTCGCCTCGGCGCCCAGTGCCTTGCACGCCTTTTCCACGCGGTCTTTCTGTTTCTCGGTCTGCTTCAGGTGCGTCTCGATCAGCTTCTTGAGCTTGGGGCTCTTGACGTGCTCGGCCACCTTCGGCATCGCCTCGATGGCCTGCTGCTCGGCGGAGTACATGTCCTGCAGGTTGTGGACCAGCAGCGATTTGAGGTCGGTCAGTTCCATGTCGTTTCCTTCCCTTGGGTCTTTCGGCGGGGCCGGCCACGCGAGCCAACCTGTGTGATGCCAACTTTACCCGATTTAATGGGGCGGACGGAACCCTCAAACTTTCCTCGGCCGCCCGAACCTTATAAAGTCGTCTCCCGACCCGCCACCCCGGAGGTTCCCATGCCCGCGACCGAAGCCGAACTCACCAAGGCCCTCAAGGCGTTCAAGAAGCGGCTGAAACTCACCCAGCTCGACGGCGACTCGCGCCTCGGCCACGGCCCGCTGACCGGCGCGAAGGCGGCGAAGGTCGTGGCGATCCAGCCCCCCGCCGGCTTCGGCCGCGAGGTCTGGGAGGAACTCGCCGAAAAGGGCAAACTCAAGAACGACGGCGGCGGATTTTACTCGCTCGTCTGACCGGCCGGGCCGGGCGGATTTTGGTAGAGTGGCGCGCCGATGACCACCTCACCCACCGCCTTCGCCGCCAGTTTCGCCGCCGCCCTCGCCCTGACCGCCGCCGCCTCGTTCGGGCAGTCCACGCGCCCGGCGAGCGACCCGACCGCCGAATCTTCCGGCCAGTCCGGCAGCGGGCAGCCCAAGAACGCCCCCGACGCCCCAGACGCCGCCGGCGCCCCCGACGCCGCCGGCGAGCCGTCGTACACGCTGTTCGACCCCGCGCCGCTCACCGGCACCATCTCCACCGGCCGGCCCTCGTTCTCCACCGGCACCACCGCCGTGCCGGCGGGCCATTTTCAGTTGGAGAGCGGCTACCTCTACAGCAGCGACAGCGCGGACAAGAGCCAGGCCTTCCCCAACTTCCTCTTCCGCGTCGGCCTGAACGATGCCGTCGAGGCCCGCTTCTCCACCACCGGCTACACCCAGAGCGACCGCGGCGAGGACGGCCTCACCGGCGTCCGCGCCGGGGCGAAGATCGAGCTGCTGCACCAGGATGCCGACGGAATCTCGCTGGCGATCCAGCCGTCGGTCCTCTTCCCCGGCGGCGACGTGCCGGGCGGGGGGAAGTTCGACCCGCTCCTGCAACTCTCCGCCGGCTACTCCGTCTCGAGCAACTTCGGGTTGCTGGCGAACCTCACCGGCGCGGCCGTCACCGACGCCGCCGGCCGCCAGACGGCGCAGTTCGCCCACTCGATCCTCGCCTCCTACAGCCCGCTCGAGCGGCTGAGCCTCTTCGTCGAGCAGTACGGCGTCTACTCCGACGTCGGCGTCGGGCGGCAGAACCTCGACGCCGGCGTGCTCTACCTGCTGTCGGACAATACCCAGATCGACGTGGTGTTCGGAGTGGGCCTCAACAGCCACGCGACGGACTACTTCATCGGCGCGGGCTACTCGTTCCGGTTCTAAATCGAACGGGCGGCATCGGCCGACCGCCGGCGGTGCAGCCAGGTGCCGCCGAGGATTAGGCCGACGCACGGGCCGAGCATCGACAGCGCCGACGGCAGCGGCACCACCGCCGGGCCGCCGGGGCCGGCCACGTCGGTGGCGGCGACCTGGGCGGCGATCACGTCGTACCCCAGCGCGTTCGGGTGGACGTCGCCGATCGGCACCGTGCCGTCGCCGAAGGGGTGGGGCGTGGGGATCATCGAGCCGGCGGGAAAATCGGCCTGGTAGGTGTAGGCCGCCTCGTTGCCGACGAAGGGCGTGAAGGTGTCCACGTACTTCGCGCCGAACTGGGCGGCGAGATCCTTGATCGTCGCGTTGAGCTGGGCGCCGCCGGCGTTGAAGATCGGCGCGGCCGGGCTGGTCGGGTCGGCGGGGAAGGGGTTGTAGTAGTTCAGCAGGTGAAGGTCGGTGTTGGGCAGCTCGTCCCGAATCTGCGTCAGCACCTGCGTGTAGCTCGCGCGGTAGGCGGCGAGGGTGGCGGGGATCATCGACACGCCGTCCGGCAGGGCGGCCAGCGCGGCGAGCTCGTTGAAGCCGAGGGTGATCGTCACGGTGTCGACGGTGTTGCCGCGGGCCCGCTCGTCGGCGACGGTGGAGGTGAAGAGCTGGCTCTGGGTGACGAGGTTGTCGGCGTTGTAGTGCAGGTTCTGCAGCGCCAGCGGTACGTCGGTCCGGTTGACGACCGGCGGGGTGCGGCCGGTGCCGTCCATGAAGCTGTTGGCGGTCTCGCCGTCGATGGCGAGGTTCATCACCTCCGGCCGGGTGCCGGTGCGGGCGGCGAGGATGTCGGCGTAGCGGCTGACGTAGCCCTGGTCGCCGAGGGACTGGATGTACCGCAGATCGGTTTCGCCGAAGGTGATCGAGTCGCCCAGGGCGATGTAGGCAGGCCCGGCGAGGGCGTGGCCGGCGGAGGCGGCGAGGGCCGCGAGGCCGAGGGCGGCGAGGGGGGTTGAACGCATCACACTTTCTCCTTGTGCCAAGACAGGTCCGGCGGCCACACCGGCCGCGTCGAGTCAAAGTAGTGGGGCGAAGGCACCGGACGCAACGGGAAAACTCCGGCCGCGTTTCGGACGCCGGCGGGTTCGGATAAACTGCCCGCGCCATGCCGGAATCAACCGCCCCCACCGACGTGACCTGCGACCCCCACCCCGCCGCCGCGGTCGAGCGCATCGCCGTCACGGCCCACCCGTCCAGCGCGGCGGCGTCGGCGGCGGTGGCGCGGGAGATCGCCGACCTGATCCGCGCCCGCAACGCCGCCGGCCGACGGGCGGTCCTCGGCCTCGCCACCGGCAGCACGCCCGTGGGCGTCTACGACGAGCTCATCCGCCTGCACCGCACCGAGGGCCTGAGCTTCGCCGGCGTCACCACGTTCAACCTCGACGAGTATTGGCCCATGCGGCCCGACGAGTTGCAGAGTTACGTCCGCTTCATGCGCGAGCATTTGTTCGACCACGTCGACCTGCCGCCGGAGCAGTGCCACGTGCCCGACGGCACCGTGCCGCGCGAGGGCGTGAGCGACTTCTGCCGGCAGTACGAGCGGCGCATCGCCGACGCCGGCGGGCTCGATCTGCAACTGCTGGGCATCGGCCGGACGGGCCACGTCGGGTTCAACGAGCCGGGCAGCGCGCGCGACAGCCGGACGCGCCTCATCACGCTCGACGCCGTGACGCGGGCCGACGCGGCGAGCGACTTTTTCGGCGAGGCGAACGTGCCGCGCAAGGCGATCACGATGGGCGTCGGCAGCATCCTGTCGGCCCGGCGGGTGATCCTGCTGGCGTGGGGCGAGCACAAGGCGCCGGTCGTCCGTCGGGCGGTGGAGGGCGAGGTTTCCAGCGCCGTCGCCGCGAGTTTTCTCCAGCAGCACCCCGCGGCGGAGGTCGTGCTGGACGGCGCGGCGGCGGCGGAGTTGACGCGGGTCCGCTCGCCGTGGCTGCTGGGGCCGATGGCGGAGTTCGGCCAGGATTGGGACGCGGCGAACACCCGCCGGGCCGCGATCTGGCTCGCCACCACCCTCGGCAAGCCGCTGCTGAAGCTGACGGACGAGGACTACAACGAGCACGGCCTGCAGGAGCTGATCGCCAGTCGCGGCGGCGCGTACGACATCAACATTGAGGTCTTCAAGGCGCTTCAGCGGACCATCACCGGCTGGCCCGGCGGCAAGCCCCACAACCGATCACAGGGCCGGCCGGACCTCAGCGGCGTCGGCCACAAGTCGGCGACGTTTCCCAAGCGCGTGCTCGTCTTCAGCCCGCACCCCGACGACGACGTGATCAGCATGGGCGGCACGCTGATCCGCCTGTGCGACCAGGGGCACGCGGTCCACGTCGCCTACCAGACCAGCGGCAACATCGCGGTGTTCGACGACGCCGCCCTGCGCCACGCCGACTTCGTGGCCGAGTCCGCCGCGCTGTTCGGCATCGACCCCGCCGCGGCGCGGGCGGTGGAGGACCGCATCCTGCAATTCATCGCCGGCAAAAAGCCGGGGCAGATCGACGCGCCGGAGCTCGCCGCGCTGAAGGCCAACGTCCGCCGGACCGAGGCCCGCGCCGCGGCGCGCTACTGCGGGGTGGCGGAGGGAAACATCCACTTCCTCGACATGCCCTTTTACGAGACCGGCCGCGTGCGCAAAAAGCCGCTGGGGGAGGCGGACGTGCAGCTCGTGATCGACCTCTTGCGGCAAGTGAGGCCGCACCAGATTTACGCCGCCGGCGATCTGTCCGACCCGCACGGCACCCACCGCGTCTGCCTGCGGGCCGTCACCGACGCGCTGGACCGTTCGGACGGCGAGGCGTGGGCGCGAGATTGCGACGTCTGGTTCTACCGCGGCGCGTGGCAGGAGTGGGGCGCCGACGAGATCGAGATGGCCGTGCCGCTCAGCCCCGACGAGGTGTCGCGCAAGCGCGTGGCGATCTTCAAGCACGAGAGCCAGAAGGACCGCGCCCTCTTCCCCGGCACCGACCCGCGCGAGTTCTGGCAGCGCGCCGAGGACCGCACCCGCCACACCGCGTCGGTCTACGACGCGCTGGGCCTGGCGGAGTACGAGGCGATCGAGGGCTTCGTGCGGCGGCCCTCGTAGGAAATTGAAGAGTCGGTGCACCGCCACGATCAAAGGCACTCCGCTCTATTTCCCCGGCGGCGGCTGCCACCCCTTGGCCCGCGCGTCGGCGGGCGCGACGATCCGAAAATCCAGCGCCTCCGGGTCGGCCCACTCCACCGCCCGGCTCTCGCCGCTCGCCCCCAGTTCCGGCGCGGCGGCGCGCAGCGAGGGCAGGTCGTTGTACCGCGCGTCGTATCCCCCGCCCGCGACCGCCCCGACCCGCACCCGGCCCTCGCCCCGCGCGTAGACGTTGCCGGCCAGGGTATTGTCCGACGCCCCCTCGCCGACGTAAACGATCGCGTCGGCGTCGCGCCCCAGCAGCACGTTGTCGCGCACCCGGTTGTGCGCCAGCGACCCGCCGTCGCGCGGCATGCCGTGCAGGACGACGTCCCAGCCGTTGCGGTAGAAGGTGTTGTGCTCGACCACCGCGCCGCTCGACGCCGAGACGTACAGCCCCTGCTCGCGGTTGTCGGCGACGCGGTTGTTGCGGACCAGCAGGCCGACCGCATCGCCGGCGGCGGGGCGGCCGATCTCGTAGGCGATGCCGACGGCGTTGCGCGCCACCAGGCAGTCCTCCACCGCGTTGCCGCCGAGGGAGGCGTCGAACCAGATGCCCGGCCCGCGGTTGTCGAGCACCGCGCAGCCGCGGAGGGTCGCGCCGCGGACGCCGGGCACGAGCTTGATCCCGCCGGCGTGCCAATGATCGTAGAAGCCGCGGTAGTTGTTCGACTCGATGCGGTCGGCGTCGAACAGCAGGTCCTGCGGCGGCCGGCCCGCGTACCGCTCGTTGCCGTGGGCGGCGTCGGAGCCGTTGACGTCCACGCCCAGGCAGCCGTTGGCGGCGAAGCGGCAGCGGCGGAAGACGTGCCGCCCGCCGGCCACTGCGACGCCCGCAAAGTCGCCGGCGGTAAATTCGCAGTCCTCCACCAGCCACCCCGAGCCGCCGACGCGCACCAGCGCGGCGCGGGCGCCGGCGGCGGTGCCGTTGCTGTGGCGGAAGCTCAGCCCGCGCAGCACGACGTCCGTGGCGTCGCCGCCGTCGAGCAGGAAGTCGGCGGTGCTGGCCTCCAGGGCGTGGCGGTCGGGCGCGGCGTCGGCAGGCAGCCGGCAGTAGAGCGCGCGGGCGCGGCGGTCGTAGCAGAAGCTGCCGGGCGGAAGGGTGGCGGGCGAGCCGTCGCGCGGGGGCAGGCAGGGGTGGCCGTCGCCGCCGTCGGCGGTGGTGAAGGGGTTGTCCGCGCCGATCTGGGCGAGCGGGGCGCCGTCGCAGAAGAGCTGCTGACTGTCGGTGTCCCAGCCGTCGCGCCGCCAGACGCCCCCGCCGACCGGCCGCCAGCCGGTGACGATTTGGGCGCCGGAGATGACGGCGGGCACGCCGGGCTCGGCGCGGATTTCCAGCGGCCGGCCGGGCGCGCCGCCGCGACGCAGGCGGATCTCGCCCTCGCGGTAAAGCCCGGCGGCGAGGCGGACGATATCACCCGGCCCGGCGACGGCCAGCGCGGCGGCCAGGGTGGGCATCGGCCGCTGTGCGGTTCCGTCGCCCCCTGCCCGGCCGGCGGGCGAGACGTGAATGTCGCGCGCCAGCGCCGGCGGCGCGGCGGCCAGCGCCAGGGCGAGCAGGAGCAGCACGGATCGAAAAGGGGGCACCGCCGGAGTTTACAACGGTTTGCGTCTCGACGCACCAATTCCGGCGTAGCCCGCTTTAGCGGGCGGCGGTGCGGCTAGTTTGGACGTGGTTGAGGACCGAAGACGCCGCCCGCTAAAGCGGGCTACGCCGGGGCGGCACTGGCAAATTCGACGCGGATTCAGATACTGCACGCGCCGGCCGACGGCGGGCCGCCGCCGTGCCGATAGAGGCCGTGGGGGCAGTGCCCGCTCGCCGAGTCCCATTGACGTCCCCGTTGATTCCCGTGAAGGCCGATTCCCTGTCCATCTCCCCCACGCCCTCGCTCCGCTCGGGCATCACCACGGCGTGGGGGCGACTGCTGCGCAGCCGGGGCGGGTGGGCGCTGGCCGACCAGAGCGTGCTGAGCGCCGGCAATTTCCTGAGCAACCTGCTGCTCGCCCGCTCGCTCCCCACGGCGGAGTTCGGGCACTTCGCCTTAGTCTTAGCAGTCCTGAACCTGCTCAACAATCTGAACGGCTCGGTCGTCGGCTACCAACTCACGATCCGCGGCGCGCCGGCGCCCGAGGGGGAGCTGCGCCGGTACATGACCGCGGCGCTGGGCGCGACCGCGCTGCTGCAGGGGGTCGGCGCCGCGGTGCTCGCCGGCAGCTTGCTGTCGATCGGCGAGCTACGGCTGCTGCCCGTGGCGCTGGCGACGCTGGCGGCGTGGCAGTTGCAGGAGACGGTGCGGCGGGCGCTGCTGGCCAAGCTCCGCTACGCCGCGGCCGTGCCCGGCGACGTGATGAGCTACCTCGGGCAGGTCGCCCTGATGTGGGCGCTGTCGCGCACCGGGCACCTGACGGTCACGACCGCGCTGCTCAGCGGCGCGGTCAGCAGCGTGGCGGCGATGGGGGTGCAGTTGATGCAGGTGCGGGTCGCGCCGCTGCGCGCCGGCGACCTGAAGCAGACGTTCCGGCAAGGGTGGCACCTGGGCCGGTGGCTGCTGATGGCCAACGTCGTGAGCGTGCTGGTCGTGCCGATCCTCCCGTGGGCGCTGGCGTACTACCGCGGGCCGAGCGAGATCGCCTCCTTCCAGGCGCTGGCGATCGTGCTGGGCATCAGCCACCCGGTGATCTTCAGCGTCTCCAACCTCATCATCCCCTCGGCGGCGCAGGCGCGGCTCAACGGGGGCGTGGCCGAGGCCCGGCGGCTGACGGTCCGCTACGCGCTGCAGGGGGCGGCGATGCTCGCGCCGTACTACCTCGCGCTGCTCCTCGTCCCGGAGCTCGCCCTGCGGCTGCTGTACGGCGCGGACTCCCCCTACGCGCACCTCGGCGCGGAGCTGCGGCTGTTCGTGCTGCTCTACGTCATGTACTACGCCTCGCAGGTGATCCTCGCGCTGATGAACGGGCTGGGCAACACGTCGGCGAACTTCGTGTCGCAGGTGGCCGTCGCGGTCGTGACGGTCGGCGTGACGGTGCCGCTCGGGGCGTACTATGGCCTGGCGGGCCTGTGCTGGGGGCGGCTGCCGCAGGGCGTGGCGGCCGTGGCGGTGGGCGCCTGGCTGTGGGCGCGGTTCAGGAACTCGCCCGCCGGCCGAGACCTTGCCCGAGACCTTGCCCGAGACCCCGCCGGTCCAGATATGGCATGATGCGGCCGATTGGGTAAAGCACCATGAGCGGATCGACCGGCCGAATTGCGCCCGAATCCCCGCCCGCGCCGCCGCGTCGGCGCGTGCTGGTGTCGGCCTTCGCGTGCGCCGCCGAGGGGGGATCGGAGGTCGCCATCGGATGGAACCTCTGCCGGCACCTGGCGCGGCACCACGACGTCACCGTCCTGTGCGCGCCGGCGGTGGGGACCGAGGACTTCCGCTCGCGCAACGACGCGCACCTGGCGCGGCACGGGCCGATCGCCGGGCTGACGCTGCACTACGTCGAGCCGCCCGCGCTGTCGCGTCGGCTGCAGCGCGGGCACATGGCGTTCCTCAAGCCGCTCTACTACGTCGGCTACGCCGCCTGGCAGCGGGCGGCGCTGGCCGCGGCGCGGTCGCTGCACGCCGAGCGGCCGTTCGATTTGGCGCACCACCTGAACTTCACCGGCTTCCGCGAGCCGGGCTACCTCTGGAAGCTCGGCATCCCCTTCGTCTGGGGGCCGATCGGCGGGGCGGGCAACTTCCCGAGCTCGTACATGCCGATCCTCGGCCCGCGCGAGCGGCTGTTCTACCGGCTGCGCAACCTCTCCAACGGGCTGCAGAAGCGGCTCGCCCCGCGCCCGCGCCGCGCGGCGCGGGCGGCGCGGGTCCTGTGGGCGATCGGCGACGAGGGGGGCGAGATGGCCCGCCGGCACTGGGGCCGCGCGGCGCGCGTGACCGTCGAGTCCGGCTGCGACGAGACCCCGATAACCCCCCGGCGCCCCGACGCCGACGGCCGGCCGCTGCGTATCGCCTGGAGCGGCCTGCACGTCGGCCGCAAGGCGCTGCCGCTGCTGCTGCGGGCGCTGGCGCGGCTGCCGGCCGACGTGGCGTGGGAGGCGGTGATCCTCGGCGACGGCAAGCAGCGGGGGGCGTGGCAACGGCTCGCCGAGTCGCTGGGCGTCGCCGACCGCCTGGAGTGGGCCGGCTCGCTGCCCCACGCCGAAGCACTCGCGCGGCTGGGCGCGTGCGACGTGCTGGCATTCACCGGTTTGCAGGAGGGCACGCCCGTCACGGTGCTCGAGGCGCTGGCCCGCAGCCTGCCGGTGGTCTGCCACGACTGCTGCGGGATGCGATTTGCCGTCACCGAAGACTGCGGCGTGCGGGTGCCGCCCGAGGGCATCGAGGCGAGCGTCGCCGGCTTCGCCGGTGCCCTACAGCGCCTCGCCCGCGACCGCCGCGAACTCCGCCGGCTGTCTGAAGGCGCGACGCGCCGCGCCGGCGAGCTGACGTGGCGGCGGCTGGCGGCGGACCTGGCCGGGGATTATCACGCCGCGGTTGAGGCCGCCCACTGACGCGCCGATGACATCCCTGATGGCCCATCCCCGCCCGCCCGCCGCCCGCCTCCGGGCCGCCGCCCGCTCGGGCGCGGTCGCGGGGCGCGATTTGGGCCTGGCCGCCTTCGACCTGCTGCTGCGCCTGCGTCCCGGCGTCCCGCCCCACGAGACTGACGGCGCCCGCGACGTGCTCATCATCCGCATGGACGCGCTGGGCGACTTCGTCCTGTGGCTCGACGCGGCGCGGGCGCTGCGCCAGATTTACGCGGGGCGGCGGGTGGTCCTCTGGTGCGACGGGTCGGTCGCCGACCTCGCCCGGCAGGTCGGCCTGTTCGACGAGGTGGTCGGCGTCAGCCCCCGGCGGTTCCGCACGGACCTGAAATACCGCGCCGCCCTGCTCGCGCGGCTGCGGGCGGGGCGGGCCGCCGAGGTGCTCCACCCGGTCTACTCGCGCGAGGGGGATTTTGCCGACGGCGAGTCGCTGGTGCGCGCGGCGCGGGGGGCGGCGAAGATCGGCTTCGCGGTGCCGCGGCAGGAGCGGGGCTGGCGGACGCGCCTCTCCGACCGCTGCTACACGCGGCTCATTCCGACGCCCGTGGGCGTGCGGATGGAGCTGCGGCGCAACGCCGACTTCGTCCGCGGGCTGGGCCGGCCGGACTTCGCCGCGGACGTCCCGACGCTCGACGCCGATCCGGCAGATGCGGCGGCGGAAGATTATTTCGTCCTCTTCCCCGGCGCGGGCCTCGCGCAGCGGTGCTGGCCGGCGGAGAACTTCGCGGAAGTGGCGCGGCGGATCCACGCGCGGACCGGGTGGCAGGGCATCCTCTGCGGCGGCGGGGCGGAGAAGCCCCTGGGCGACCGCATCGCCGCCGCGCTGCCGTCGGCCCTGACCAACCGCGCCGGCGAAACGTCGCTGGCGCAGTACGTCGCGCTCCTCGCCGGGGCGCGGCTCGTGGTCAGCAACGACACCAGCGCCGCGCACATCTCGGCGGCGGTGGGAACGCCGGCGGTGGTGGTGGTGGGGGGCGGGGAGCCGGGGCGGTTCTACCCCTACGACGTGGAGGTGCCCGCCCGCCGCACGGTGCCGCTGGCGGTTCGCCGCCCGATGCCGTGCGACGGGTGCGGGTGGTCGTGCGTCCACCCGGTGAGGGCCGACGAGCCGTTCCCGTGCGTGGGGGGCGTGACGGTCGAGCAGGTCTGGGCCGGGATCTGCGGAGTCCTCGAGCGTTCGGCCGACCCGCTCGAAGTTGGCGTGCATGGGGAGGGGCGATGAACCCGACCCTCACCGCGACCACCGCGCCCCCGCACCCGAGCCGCGCCGCGCCGGCTTCCCCCTTTCGGCAAATCGCGGGCCGGCCGCTGACGGGCACGGCGTGGTTCGTCGTGCCGTCGCTGATGTCGATGGCGCTCTGCCTGGACGTGCTGCACTACACCGCCACCAGCGCCTTCAAGCAGGCGCCGCTGGCGATCACCGCGGTGCTGGCGCTGAACGCGCTGGTGGCGAGCCACTTCCGCCCGGCCCGGCTGTCGTGGCCGGCGTGGTGCCTGGCAGCGGTGGCGCTGCTGGCGGCGCCGGGGCTGGCGGTGAACAAGCTCGACGGGGCCGAGTCCAGTCTGTTCAGCGCGGTGAGCTTGATGCTCCTCCCGCTGTCGGTCTACGCGCTGCCCGAGCGCTGGCTGCGGCTGGACGGCCGGCGGCTGCTGCGGTGGCTGGGGTGGATCGGGCTGTGCTACGTCGTCGGGGCGGCGGTGCAGCTCGTGCTGTTCCGCCGCGGGCTGACGTACCTGCGGATTCACGAGCGGGCGTTCCTCGTGCCGCTGGCGGTGCTGGTGCCGCTGTACCTGCGCAGCCGGTGGCTGACCATGGCGGGGACGCTGGCGGTGCTGTCGGTGCTGGTGATCGACCCCCGCACGACGCTGCTGATCGTCTGCCTGATCACCTTCTCGTCGGGGGTGTTCTACGCCCTGGACGCGCGGGCGCGGCGGGCGGCGGCGGTGCTGTTGCTGGGGGTGGGCGCCGTCGCCGCCGCCGGGGGTAGCCAGCTCCTGCGAATGGTGGACGACAGCTACAAGGGGGCACTGGGCCGGCAGGGCAACAGCGACTTCCGCGCCAACCTGCTGGCGACGGGCATGGAGGAGTTCCGCGCCTCGCCCGTGGTCGGCGACTACTTCCGCGGCCCGACCTCCTTCGACAGCGGCATGTGGGAGCCGGACGCCTCGGGCCGGCTCGAGCTGATCCTCGCGCCGCTGCACAACGACTACCTCGAGTTCCTCACCAAGGGGGGCCTCGTCGGCGGCGGGCTGCTGGTCGCGGGGCTGGGCGGCACCGTCTGGCTCGCCTGGCGCAACGTGCTGGAGCTGCGCCGCCGCGGCGAGACGGACCTGGCGAACTGGCAGGCGGTGCTCTGCTCGGCCGTGGCGGCGCTGATGTTCACGATCCTGGTCAACCCCGTGCTCAACAACCCGGTGTGCGCGGCGCCGGCGTACTTGCTGGTCGCGCAGGTCTGGGTCGGCCGCCGCGCCCTGCGCGCCGCGGCGGCCGGCGTATCACCACTGGAGCGAGTCCAATGAAGCCCGACTTTTCGATCGTCACGCCGAGCTACAACGGCCTGGAATACCTCAAGCGCGCCCGCGCATCGGTGGCGGACCAGCAGGGGGCGAGCCACGAGCAGATCGTGGTCGACGCCTGCTCGACCGACGGCACGCCGCAGTGGCTTGAAGAGGCGGCCGGCGTGCGCTCGCTCGTCGAGCGCGACGAGGGGATGTACGACGCGGTGAGCAAGGGCATGGACCTCGCCACGGGTGACTACCTCGCCTACCTCAACTGCGACGAGCAGTACCTGCCCGGCACCCTGGCGCGGGTGAAGGCGTGCTTCGAGGCCAACCCGCGCGTGGACATCATCTACGGCGACACCCTCATCACCCGGCGCAACGGCGAGCTGTTGGCGCACCGCCGCGCCTACCCGCTGCGGCTGCCCTACGTCGCGGCGTGGCAGCTCTACATCATGACCGCCTCGCTGTTCTACCGCCGACGGGTGATCGACGAGGGGTTCCGCTTCGACAAGCGGTTCCGCATGTCCGGCGACTGGGAGTTCGTGCTGCGCCTCCTGAAGACCGGCCACCGCGCCGAGCGGATCGCCGCCCCGCTGGCGTGCTTCGCCATCACGGGCGGGAACCTCAGCAACGGGGGCCGCACGCCGCGCGAGCGCGAGCTGGAGGCGATGTGCACGCCGGCGTGGGCGCGGCTGCTGCGCTACCCGATCAACGCGGCGCGGGTGGCCGAGAAGGTGCTGTCCGGGGCCTACCGCCGGTCGCCGATCCGCTACGAGTGCTACACCGGCAGCGATTTGTCGCGGCGGTCGACCATCGAGGTCGAGCGGCCCGAGCACAAGTGGCCGGCGTGGAATGCCGTTTAAGACCGGGGCGACCGCGCGCCATCGCGCGGCTCCCGTAGCATGAGGGGGCAACGCCGTCGACGCCCCGACGCCCCCAGAGGAGTCTGCCTTGTCCACCACCAAAAACCGCCTCGATGCATCGCTGGTCTCGATCCCGCTGCTGCTGTGGCGCCGCCGCGGGCTGATCGCGGCCGTGACCGCCGCGCTGGTGCTGGTGGGGCTGGCGTACGCGCTGACGGCGACCCGCAAGTACGCCAGCACCGCGAAGCTGGACGTGCAGCAGTCCGGCCCGCAGGGCGCGGGGGAGCGGCGGGCGGACCCGCAACTCGACGCCGAGCAGTTCGCCGCCACCCAGGCGGACCTGATCGAGTCGATGCCGGTGTTCGAGGACGCGGCCCGGCACCTCCAGGGGTTGCCCTCGCTCCAGGGGGTGGACGGGCTCGCCAAGCACCTGCAGGGTCGGTCGTGGGCCGACGTGGACAAGAAGAGCCGGCTGATCGACGTCACCTGCGAGGCCGCCACCCCGGCCGACGCCGCGGCGGTCGTGAACCAGGTGGTGGCGTCGTACACCGATCACAAGAAGCGGCAACGCCGCGAGACCTCGGCCAAGCTGTTGGCGGCGCTGGAGGCCGACCGCGGCGCGGTGTCGGCGGAGCTCGCCGACCGCACGGCGGAACTCGGGAAGCTGCAGGACGGCTACGGCGCGATGACCCTCGGCGACGACTACACGACCGTCGCCACCGACCAGTTGAAGAAAATGTCCGCCGCCCTGGGCGAGGCGCGGCTGGAGGCGGTCAGCCGCACCGCCGCCTACGAGGAGGCGTCGCGGTCGCCCGGCCTGGACCCGCAGGAATTGGCGCGGCAAAACGCGGCCCGCGGTCCCGAGGGCTTCTCCGCCTCGATGACCAGCGAGGACAGCAAGGACCGCCTGCAGATGATCGCCGGCCTGCAGTTGCGGCTGGAGAACGCCGAGCGCACCAGCGGCCCGCAGCACCCGTCGGTGGCCGCGGCGCGGTCCATGCTGCGGCGGGCGGTGGCGGGCTACGTCACGTCGCTGAAGCAGGCGGCGGTCACCGCCGTCGCCAAGCAGCGCGCCCTCGAGCAGATCGTCGACGCGCAGCAACTCAAGGCGAACCGGCTGACGACCAAGGGCGTGGAGTTCGGCCGCCTGCGGGGCGAGATCCGCCGGCTCGAAAAGCTCAACGACGCCAACAGCGACCGGATCAACGAGGTGCGGGTCGACGGCACCACCGGCGACCTCGTCACCGTCGTCGAGGCCGGCCGGCCCGACCCCAAGCCGGTCTCCCCCAACGTCCTGCGCATCCTCGCCATGTGCGTGGCGGCGGGCCTGACGCTGGGGGCCGGCTCGGCGTTCCTCCTCGAGTGGCACGACCCCCGCGTCCGCTCGCCCGAGCAGGTCGAGTCGCTGGTCAACGCCCCGGTGCTCGGCGCGATCCCCCGCGGCCTGGCCGGCGACGCCGCCTCGCACTACCGCGCCGCCTTCCTCGACCCCGCGGGCATTGCCGCCGAGTCGTACCGGATGGTCCGCACCGCCCTGCTGACGCACCACCGCGGGCAGTTCAAGTCGCTGGCCGTCACGTCCTCCTCGCCGCGCGAGGGCAAGAGCACCGTCGCCAGCAACCTGGCGATTGCCCTGGCGCAGGCGGGCCGGCGGGTGCTGCTGGTCGACGCGGACATGCGCAGCCCCACGCAGCACGTCGCGCTGCGCCTGACGGGCCAGCGGGGGCTGTCGGACGTGCTGCGCGGCGGGGTGGACTGGCGCGACGCCGTCCACGCGGGCGACCCCCGCTCGCCGGACTTCCTGCCGGCCGGCCCGCGCCCGTCGGACCCGGCCGAGCTCCTCGGCCCCGAGCGGCTCGACGCCCTGCTCGGCGAGCTCGGCGAGAGCTACGACCACGTGATCTTCGACACGCCCCCCGTCTCGTGCGTCGCCGACGCCCGGCTGGTCGCCTCGCGGTGCGACCTCTCGCTGTTCGTGATCCGCGCCGAGCGGACGAACCTCAAGACCTGCCTCAAGTCGTTCCAGGCGCTGGAGATCGTCGGCGCGCGGATGGCCGGCGTGATCATCAACGACGTGGCCGCCGGCTCGGCCCGCTCCTACGGCACCGTCGACCCCTACTACGCCAACCGCGCCCTCCCCGCGCCCCGCCGGGCCCGGCTGATTTCCTGAACGGTCTGTGCCGCCTCCGCCCGCAGCGCGGGCACGGGCCGCCCGTCGGCAAGGGGGCCGCCGGAGCTGTCGATCCGACGCGTCGGCCTGACGGCCGGCGCGGCCGGCGCGGCGGCGGCCCTGTTCACCGCCGACCCTACCGGGCCGAAGTCGACAGCGGCGCCGAAGGCGACCCCCGCGAAGTGCAGCACGAGCCGGCGCATCACCACGACCGCCGCCAGGGCCGCCACGGTCCCCATCGACGGCGGGGCGAGCGCGGCTCGCGCCCGCGCTCGTCCGCCACCGCGCGGTCGCGGGCCGTCGGTGGCGGCGAAATCAAACGTGCCGGCCGGCACCGTCGGCCCGAGCGAGACTCGCACAATTTGCAAGCTCGTCGACCCCTGCTACTTTCAACGTCGTCGCCGAAAGGGTGCCCGGACGTCCCGAAGCGTCGGCGGGAGGGACGGAGGTGTCGGCATGACCTATGACCAGTGGAACGCGGCCCTTTGCGGCGCATTTTTCCGCGAGGAGGTGAATGGCCTCCCGGTGCGGCTATCGGTCGACCCGGACCTGCTTCTGCGCCTCGCGCGGGCCGGCGATCCGGCGGCCGACGCCGCCGGGGCCGAGCGGTCGCTCGTGACGGCGGTGGCGGCGAAACTTCGGAAACTCGGCGACAAGCACGGCCCGCTCCTGTGGACGCAGCGGGGCAAGCCGCCGCCGGGCTTGGCGATCCTCGCCGTCGAAGTGTTGGCAGCGCAGAAAATGCACGACGACCACGACGACCACGACGACCACGACGCGGGCGGGGCGGGCCTGACCGATCGGGCGTACTGGCCCCGTCTCCGCCAACTCTTCAGGGCAAATGGGGCCGAAGGCGAAAGCATCGTCAAGTGGCTAAGGGATGCGAAAGCGGCGGCTCACCAGGCGCTGTGGCGGGAAATGCTGGGGGCGTGGGCGAACGGGGCCGGGCAGCACCAGATGGACGGCGGTTGGGGCCGGGCGTGCCTGCCGGCCGACGAGGCGGGCGGCCGGCGGCACGTCGCGCTGCCGCTGTCGCAGGTGCTGCTGCGGGAGGCGGACCGGCCGGGGCTGTGGGACTTTTTCGCCGCCGCGGGCTTCGCGCCCCACGAGCGGGTCGGCGTGGCGGAGGTGGAAGAGGCCGTCGGCGAAGCGGCAAAGCTCAAGCCGTTCGTCCGCCGGCTGCTCGGCGAGCGCGACGGCCGGCGGGAGGTGGTGCTGGGGCAGATCGCCGAGTGGCTGGCCGAGTGGGACGGCCGACCCCGCGGCGCGCCGGCGGGCCGGGCCGGGCGGCCGACCGAGCAAATCTGCGCCACCCTGGGCCGAACGTTCGGGTCGCTGCGCCTCCTGGTCGCGTCGGCCGGCGAGGGTGCGCGGAAAACCCACTCGGATGAGATCGAGAAGGTCCGCCAGTCGCTGGACGCCCCGGCGGCGCGGCCGATCGTTCTGGTCCGGGACGGCATTCACGACAATTTCTATACGCCGCGGCGCAAGGCGGGGCCGGGCGACTCGGTCGTCGTGCTGTTCCGCGACTGGTACGACGGCTCGCGGTGGACGGCGGGTATGGCCCGCGCGGCGGAGGGGGGCGTTCTCCGCCGCTTCGGGCGCGACGCGTGCGAGGGCCGCGAAGTTTGCGCGGCACTGCCGCCCGGCTGGCAGGCGGCGTCGGGTCGGCTTCGGGCGCCGCTGCCGGACGGTGCGGATCTGGGCACCTTCGCCGACCTCGTGACGCGCCACGCGGCGCGGCGGCTGCGGGCGGTGGGGGGGCTGAAACTGACCCGCACGGTTTGGATGGCCGACGCCGCGCCCGACGTAATACTGCGCGAGGCCGACGGCACCGAGGCCGCCCGTCCGGCGGAGATGAAGCTGCGGGTCAAGCGCGGGGGCGAGCAATCGGCACCGGACGGCGGGGTGATTTTCACCGGCACGGGCGGCTTCGAGGTGTGGGCGCCGTCGCTCGGCCGGCGGTTGGGCGCGAAGGTGCGCATCGGCCGGCCGCGGCACCTGTGGCGGCCCGCGGCGGTCGGGCCGCCGGCGGTCGGGTGGGAGATAGGCGCGGGGTGCGGCTGGCCGCTGCCGGGAGTGACGGCGGCGGCGGGTGCCGACGACCCGCGCGTGGCCGGCGCGGCGGTGATCGGGCCGTGGCCGCCGGCCGATGTCGCAGTGCCGGTTTCGGCGGGGAAAGAATCGTGCCCCCCCGACTGGCGGTCGGCGGTGGCGCGGACCGTCGCGCGGCGGCGAGGCCGGCCGGACCGCGCCGGGATTTTGGCGGAACTCTATCAGGCACGGCCGGCGTCGGGCCGCGCCGACAGCGGGAGGGCGAGCGTTGGCTGAAACCTGCCTGGCGATGGTGGAGAAGGACCCGGTGCCGACCGACACCGGCGTCAACGGCCAAGCCGGCCGGCTCCGGCCGCTGGCGATGCTGAGCCGCAGCGGCCAGAAGTGGGTCGCGGGCGAGATCGACCCGGACAAGTTCGGCGGGCGCGGGGGCATCTACTGGTCCCCCGCCGACCCGGCCGAGCGGCCGCTCGCCGGGCATTTGGTGAAGGTGGGCGTCGTTCCGACGAACCGGGCGGGCGAGGCGGACCAACACTGGTGGCAGCCGGGGCGCAAGACCAACGGCAGGCCGGACCTCGAGCGGTTCGGCCGCTTCCTGCTCGACGCGCGCGAGGCGCGGTGGCGGTCGCCCCCGCGCCGGGTCGCGGGGCTGCCGGAGGACGCCCGGTTCTACGTCAAGGGCGACGCCAATCGGATCGTCGGCCCGTTCGTCAGCGGCGCCCCGCTCGACCCGGCGGCGGACGACGCGAAGCGCGAGTTGCACCTGCTGCGCGGCTGGACCTGCGCGGCGAAGTGGTCAACGGACGACTTGGATGAAGAGGATTTGTTTGCCTGGGAAGACGGCTCGCTCGTCCGCGAGTGCCTCCTGCACGAGCCGCCGAAGGGGTCGGCCGAGTTCGCGGCCGACCTGAAGTCGCCCGAGGAGGTCGCCAAGTGGCTGCTTGCCGAGGTGAGCAAGGGCGATCCGGCACTGGTCAAGCCGTTGCTGGAGCGGCGGGCGGATTTGGAGGCGGCGCTCGCGGGGCGGCTCGAAAAGGGGGCCGACCCGCTCGCCCGCGCGCTGGCGGAGAACCGCTGGGAGAACGCCGTGGACGCGCTGAAGCAGTCGACGTTTTCCCCGGAGGAGTTCGAGGCGTTGGTCCGCCAGACGCCGCATTTGATGGAGGGCATCCGCCGCGAATTGAGTCAGAAGCTGGAGGTGGACCGCAGGAAAGTGGTGGCGGTGGCGGAGGCGGAAGCGGCGCGGACGGTCGCGGGGGCGGGGGCCGAGGCGGACCGGATTGTGGTCGAGGCGCGGGAGCGGGCGGCGCGGGAGAGCCCGCCGGACTCGAAGTGGGCGGAGTTGGCCGAGGCCGAGGCGCGGCTGTCGGCGGCGGCCGGCCGCTTCGCCGCCAACCGCGACTCCCTCGCCGCCGACGTGCTGGCACTGGAGGGCGTGCTGCGGGCGCGGGAAGGCGTCGGCAGCAACGGCTCGAACGACGGCGCGCGGGTCCACCCGCCCGCCCCGCCGCCAACCGTGAAGGGTCCGCCCATCACCGATGAACACGCCTTCGCCCGCGACCGGTTCGAGTCGGTGCTGGCGCACTTCGAGCCGTCGGCGACGCGGGCGTGGGCCGACCGCTTCCACGTCGCGCTGCTGGCGTGCCGGTGGGTGCTGGCGCCGCACGCGGGGTGGGGCCGGGCGTATGCCGAGGCGGTGGGCGGGGCGTGCCGGGTGCGGCTGGTCGCGCCCTCGCCGGACTGGCTGACGTTCGCCGACGCCTGGGCCGGCGGGCTGGGGGCGTGTTTCGAGGGCGCCGCGGCCGACCCGAGTCGGTTGCATCTGGCGGTGATTCACGAGATCGACCTGTCGCTGCCGCGGCTGTGGGCTCGGCCGCTGTTCGACTGGCTGGCGGGGTGGCGGTCGGACGTGCCGGCACCCACGGACGACGTGGTGGTGCCGTGGCCGGACAACCTGCGGCTGATCGCCTGCCCGTGCGCCGGCGCGCCGCTGCAGCCGCTGGACGAGTCCATCACGCGGCACTGGGCGGCGGTGCGGCGGGAGCCGATCTCCGACGATGGTGGGGCGGGCGAGTCGGTGACCTCGTCCGCCGTCAAAGGTCACGTGACGGTCGACGATTGGTTGGCCTGGGCGCGGGTCGGCGACGAGGAGGGGGACGAGGCGGAGGAGGAGACTGCCGACGATCTCGCCGCCGAGCTTCAGGCCGGCCCGCTGACCTACGGGATGCGCCGCGACGTGCGGCGGCTGTGGCGCGTGCTGATGCGTCGCGGCGGTAAGCTGGAGGCGAACTGGAGCACCGCCGCACGCATCCGCTGCCGGTGGGCGAAGGAATATCTGCCGGGGGAGGCCAACCCGTGAACGCCTTTGCGAACAAATATGACCTGCTGCTGCACTGGCTGTCCGCCGTCCGGCCGCCGGGTCGCGGGAAGCTAAACACGGCGTGCCGTTGGCTGGCGCACCGCCGCGCGGCGGGCGACCCGCCGTCAAGCTGGGAACTGCTGCGGCCGCTGGTGCAACTGGGGCACGTCGACCCGACCGGCGACCGGTCCCGGCCGTACGCCGCCGCCCCGCCGGTGCTGGTGTGGGACAAGGCGTCGGGCGGATCGTTGCACGGCGCGAGGTTGCAGAGCTGGCCGGAAAAGTTGGCAGCGTACGACGGCGTTTCATTCAACGATGAACCGTCGGACGACGGCCCGTCGCGGTGGCGGCTGACCGGCGAGCGTTCGACCGTCGAGGCCGCGTGCGAACGGTTGGGCGTCCGGCCGGTCGTCAACCGCGGCGCGGAGTTGCTGGCCGCGCTGCCGACCGTTGGGGAGGTCGTGCGGAAGCTGCCGTGCGCCGCCACGCCGCCGGCGGGCGAGGGGGAATGGGAACGGTTCGACCCGCGGGCGTCCGGGCGGTGGTGGCATTCCGCCGGCAGTCGCGCGCCGGACTTGCCGGGGCTGTACCGCGTCCGGCCGAGTGGCGGCACCGGGCCGCGCCGCCACGTCCACCTCGGCGAGGCGGGATGGGCGGAGTTGAACCCGATGGAGCTGCGCCGCGTCGCGCAGGTCCACGAGCTTTCGGCCCGGAGCGTGGCGTTTGATTATGACCCGCAGTCGCGGCGGCTTCGGGTCGGCTGGACGCTCGCGCGGTGCCTGCCGACGATGGTCGACCGGCCGCTCTGCCTCGCCGCCGGCCGGACGCCCCGCTGCGAGGGCAACCACTTTCTGTACGACCACGTTTCCCCCGATCTCGCGCGCCACGCCGGGCGGGTGCTGAACCTTGACCTGAAGGAGTAGCGATGGCGGACGATCTCAAGGCGGCGGACGGAGCCTTCGGCGACCCGGTCGGGCTGGCCGACGGGCTGCGCGACCTCTACCTGAAGTACCTGGACAGCGCCCTGCCCTTGCGGGGCGAGGCACTGACGCGCGAGCGGCGGTCTTTGTTCGGCCGGGCGGGGGTGATCGCGCAGGAGCCGCTGGTCGAGCCGGTGCCCGGCTACGCGGCGGCCGGGCCGCTGGCGGAGGTGGCGGCGGAACTCGGGCTGCCGCACGCGGCGGCGTTCGCGGAGCTCGCCGCCGCGGGCCTGTTCCCCGGCGGCCGGCCGCTCTACCGACACCAGGCGCAGTCACTGGCGGCGGTGTCGCGCGACGGCCGGCACCTGGTCGTCACCACCGGCACCGGATCGGGCAAGACCGAGTGCTTCCTGCTGCCGATCTTCCACGCGCTGGCGGCCGAGGCGCTGCGGGCGCGGGCCGAGGGGCGGCCGCGGGCGGCGGGAATGCGGGCGATGCTGCTCTACCCGCTGAACGCGCTGGCGGAGGATCAGGTCGTCCGCCTGCGCCGCGCCGCCGACGGCGAGGGCGCGCGGGCCTGGTACGCCCGGCACCTGGGCGGCGCGGACCGGCTCACCTTCGGGCGCTACAACGGCCTCACGCCCGTCACCGGCCGGCCCGGCAATGCGGCCAGGGCGAACGAGCTCAGGAAAGTCAAGGGTGTGATCGAGGCCGAGGCCGTCGCCGCGGCGGGCAGGGCGGAATTGAGCGGCCACTACCCGCGCCTCGACGGCGGTGAGCGGTGGGACCGCTGGTCGATGCAGGCCGATCCGCCGGACCTGCTGGTGACGAACTACTCGATGCTCAACGTCATGCTCATGCGACAAATCGAGGCGCCGATTTTCGAGCAGACCGCCGCCTGGCTGGCGGCCGACCCGCGGCACGTCTTCCACCTGGTCGTCGACGAACTGCACAGCTACCGCGGCACGGCCGGCACGGAGGTGGCCTACCTGATCCGCCTGCTGCTGCGCCGGCTGGGACTTCGGCCCGACTCATCGCAAGTTCGGTTCCTGGCCTCCAGCGCGTCACTCGAGCGCGAGGGCGGGCGGCAGCATTTGGGCGAGTTCTTCGGCGTGGATGGGGTGGACGAGTCGACGTTCGCCATGCCCGACGACCAGCCGGTCCGCCCGACGCCCCGGCGTCCCAAACCGCTTGCCGGGGTCGGGCCGGCGTTCGAGCAGTTTAATGCGGCGTGGCCGAAAGACCCGGCGGCGGCGGTTTCGGCGCTGGCCGGCTCGCTGGGTCTCGAGACGCCGCTGGACGCCGCCCCGCCGGCGCGACTGGCGCGGCTGCTGCACTCCGCCGACGCCGCCGCGGCGGTCCTCGAGCCGGTCGACGGCCGCGCCGCCGGCCCCGAGCGGCCGGCGGAGTTGGGGCGGCGGGTTTTCGCCGAGGCGTCGGCCGGCGCGCCGGAAGAGACCGCCAACCGCGGCGCGGCGGCCGGGCTGCTGACGGCCCTGGCCGCCGCCGACCCGTCGCCGCTTCCGATCCGGGCGCACCTGTTCTTCCGCAACGTGCAGGGGCTGTGGGCCTGCGCCGATGCGGCCTGCACGGAGGTGGGGCGGGATCACCACCCGGCGGAGGGCGAGCTGCCCCGCGCCGTCGGCCGGCTCTACGCCGCGCCGCGGCCGACGTGCGCGTGCGGCGGCCGCGTGCTCGACGCGCTGATCTGCCGGTGCTGCGGCGAAGTGCTGCTCGGCGGCTACCGCGACGAGGGGGGCGACCCGGCCGACCCCGGCCTTTTGGGCGGCGCCGACGGCGCGGTCCTCGTCCACGACCAGCCGGTCTTGGAGCGGCGGGCGTTCGACCCGCGCCGCGCCCGGCACATCGGCGAATACTCCGTCTTCTGGCCCGCGCCGGGCGGCGAGGCACCGATCGACCGCGACTGGACGGACGACCGCAAGGCTTACTGCTGGGCCGAGTCGCGGCTCGACGGGCGGTCGGGCCGGCTGCGGATCGACCCGACGGTGCCGGCCAACGGCTGGACCTACCGCTTCGGGGGCGCGGCGGCCGACCGCCCGAAGGTGCCCGCGCTGCCGCTGAAGTGCCCGCGGTGCGACGCGGACTGGCGGCGCAAGGGGGCGGACAAGGACAACGCCCCGCCGCCGCCGATCAACCACCACCGCACCGGCTTCCAGAAGGTGAACCAGGTGCTGAGCGACGGCCTGATGCGGGCGCTGCCGGAGTCGGCGCGCAAGCTGGTGGTCTTCACCGACAGCCGCCAGGACGCGGCCAAGCTGGCGGCGGGCGTGGAGCTCGACCACTACCGCGACCTCGTCCGCCAATCGCTGGTCGGCAGCTTCGCCACCCTCGGCGGCGACGCGGCGGCGTTCCTGAAGCGGGTGGACGCCGGCCGCGGCGCGCTGTCGGAAGCCGAGAAGGCCGGCGCGGCGCGGTGGAGAGCGGCCAACGCGGGCAAGGCCGAGGCGGTCGAAGCCGTGGCCGACGGGGACGGCACCGAGGGCGAGCGGGCGGAGGCGGCGCGGGTCCGGGCGCTCGCCGCCGGGCCGTTCCGCCTCACCAGCGTCGACGGCGCGGTGTTCCGCGACCTGCTGTCGCTGGGCCTCAACCCCGCCGGCCCGCTGCCGAGCCGCGCGTGGGTTCACCCCGAGCAGCGAAGCGGGCCGTGGTCGGACCTGTTCCGCTGGGACGCTTCGCCGCGCGAGCAGGACGCGGCGGACCTGTCGGCCGAACAGCGCCGGCTGCTGGCGCACCTGCACCGCGCCACGTCCGAGGAGGCGGTCTTCACCCTCTTCGCCCACATGCGAAAGAGCGCCGAGGCGCTGGGCTTAGGGACCGTCACCTGCGACCCGGACCTCGCGCTGCCGAACCGCCCGGCCGACCCGCCGATGGACGACGCCGGCTTCCGCCGATTGATCGACGTGGCGATCCGCATGATGGGCGAGCGCCGCCGCTACCGCGGCAGCGAGTACGCGTACCGGCGCGAGAACTTTCCCGGCAACGTCAAAAAGTACGTCGACGCCTTCGTCGGCCCCGGTGGACAGTCTGCCGGGTGGCTGGCGGCGCTGAAGCAGGCGTTTGCCGAGGGCGGGCTGCTCGACCCGAACGAGTTCGTCCTGCTCCCCGATGAACTCTGGTTCCGCCCCGCGGCGAACGAGGCGGCGGTCTGGGCGTGCGAGAACTGCCGCACGCCGCACCTGCACCCCGGCGTGGGATTCTGCTGCAACTGCTTCGCGCGGCTGCCGGAGTCGCCCGCGCGGCCTGCCGATGAGGAGGGTGATTACTACGCCTACCTCGCCTCCCCCGGCGCGGCGAAGTTTCGCCTGCGGTGCGAGGAGCTGACCGGCCAGACCGACAAGGACGCCGCCCGCGCCCGGCAGCGGCGGTTCCTGGGGCTGGTCCTGCCCGGCGAGGACCGCCGGACGGCGGAGATCGACGCCCTGTCGGTCACGACCACGATGGAGGCGGGGGTGGACATCGGCGCGCTGCTGGCGGTGGTGCTCGGCAACGTGCCGCCGCGGCGGTTCAACTACCAGCAGCGCGTGGGGCGGGCGGGCCGGCGCGGGTCGGGGCTGAGCGTGGCGCTGACGGTCGCGCGGGGGCGGAGCCACGACGACGCGCACTTCGGCGACCCGCGCCGCATGACCGCCGACGCGCCGCCCCCGCCGTACCTCGACGTGCGGCGCGAGAAGATCCTCCGGCGCGTGCTGGCGAAGGAGGTGCTGCGGCGGGCCTTTGGCGCGGCGCGGGGGGAGGGTGCCGAGGAGGGGGCCGACAGCGTCCACGGCGCGTTCGGGCCGGCAGGCGAGTGGCCGACCCATCGGGCGGCGGCGGGCGAGTGGATCGCCGCGAACCCGGCGGAGGTCGCCGCCGTGCTCGACGCCCTGCTGCCGGGCACGCCACTGCACGAGAAGCGGGCGGATCTGCTGGCGTGGGTGTCCGGGAAGTTGGTCGGCGAGGTCGACCGGGTGGCGGGCGACTCGAAGCGGTTCCCGCAACCGGCCCTCAGCGAACGCCTCGCCTCGGCCGGCCTGCTGCCGATGTACGGCCTGCCGACGCGCGTGCGGGTCCTGTACGAAAAGCCGCCCGACCGGCTGCCGGCGACGCGGGTGATCGACCGCGACCTGGACGTGGCGATCGGCCAGTTCGCGCCCGGCAGCGAGACCGTGAAGGACGGCCGCGTCTTCACCGCCGCCGGGGTGATCGACTACCGCTACGAGCAGGGCAAGGTTGCCGAGGCCGACGGCCGGGGCGAGATCCACGACCTGCGGTCCTGCCGGCGTTGCGGCGGTTTGTCCCGCGAGGTGAAGCTGGACCGCTGCCCCGTCTGCGACGCCTCGGGCGAGAAGTTTGCGCGACTGGAGGCGTGGGAGCCGGCCGGCTTCTGGCACGACGTTCGGAAGGAGCGGGATTATGACGGGCAGTTCGACTTCCGCCCGCGCGGCAGCCGTGCCCGCACCGCCGACGCCGGCACCGCGCCGGCCGAGCGGTTGGCCGGCTCGAACCTTCAGTTCCGCCCGGCCCCCGACGCCGAGGTGATCGCCCTGAACGACGCCGACGGCGCCCTGTTCACATTCGAAAAGGTGCGGGGCCGGCCGCTGTGGGTGGTGCCGGCCCACACCGACAATCCGGCTTGCGAGCCGGCCGTTCGGCCCGTGGCGCTGGCGTCGTTCAAGGTGACGGACCTGCTCGTCCTGCGGCCGGCCGATGTGCCGGCGGGGCTAGACCTCGACCCGGTGCAGGGCGGAGGCGGCGGGGTCTGCGCCCGCGCCGCCTACGCCTCGTGGGGCCAGCTCGTCCGCCGCGCCGCCTGCGACGCGCTGGACGTCGACCCGACCGAGCTGGACGTGAACGTGCGGGTCGTCCGCGGCCCCTCGGCCGGCGAATCTGGCGACGCGCCAGTCGGCGAGGGGCGGACGGTCGGCGAGATCTTCCTGGTCGATACGCTGCACAACGGCGCGGGCTACTGCCGGCACCTGGCCGACCCGGCGGTGCTGCGGCGGTCGGTCGTTGAGCCGCTGTCCGATCCGGGCCACCGGTTCCTGGCGCGGCTTCTGGCCGCGCCGCACGCGCGGGACGAGGCCACCCGGTGCGACTCGGCCTGCTACGACTGCCTGCGCGACTACGCCAACGCCGACCTGCACCCGCTGCTCGACTGGCGGCTGGGCCTGGACCTCGCCCGCCTGGCGGCCGACGCGGGGGCGGCGGTGGACCTCGACCAGCCGCACTACGACGGCCTCGGGGACGCCGCGGCCCGAACGCTGGCGGAGGTGCTAGGCGGCACGGCCGACACCCGCACCGGGGCGGACGGCGCGCGGCACCCGGCGGTGCTGCGGGACGGACGGCTGCTGGCGGTGCTGGTCCACCCGCTCTGGTCGGCCGACCACCCGCGGCTGCGGGCGCTGGCCGGTGCCCTCGGCGCGGCGGCCGGCTCGCTGCCGCTCTGCACGACGTTCGACGCGCTGCGCCGACCCGGCTGGTACGCCGCCCACGTCGGCGACGGCATCGCCTTGCCTCCGGGCGGTGGCGGCGGGTCGGACGCCGCGGCGCCGAGGGATGTCGCCGTCGGGGCGACGTTCGAATGGGGCGGCGTCGGCCGATTCCGGCGGCCGGTGCCGGGCGAGGCGGTCGAGGGGAAAACGGTCCTGCTCCGCCGCGAGGATCTGGAGGCGGCCGGCGCGTCGCGGGCCGGCGCCACCGCCGGCAGTCTGGCGGACCTGCCGGCGGTGCTGGTCGGGCGGCTGACGGCCTCGCCCCGCGCCGCCCTCGACGGCACGCCGACGCACACCGAGCTGCTGCTCCGCCCGCCCGCCGGCGCGGGTGGCGGCGCGGTTTATCGCCTCAACATTCCTGCGGGTCGGTCGGCCGACTTTTCACCCTACGGCGTCGGAACCGACGCATGACCCCGACTCGAATCGAATGGAGCACCGATGGCGAGACTGATTCCAGACACCGACGTGGAGGCGATCGGCAACGCGGGCGAGCGCGCCGTCGCGCGGGCGCTGGTCGCGCAACTGCCCGAGGACTGCCTGGTCTTCCACAGTTACCCGTGGCTGCGGCCCGCCCGCGACGCGAGGGGCGGCGTGCGGTTTTTGGAGGAGGGGGAGGCCGACTTCCTGGTTCTCGACAGGCGGTGGGGGATGTTGGTGCTCGAGGTCAAGGGCGGGACCGTCACCTACGACGCCGGCCGGCGCGGCTGGGGCCGGGATAAGGGCGGCGGCCGGTGGGAGTCGATCACCGACCCGTTCGAGCAGGTGTCGCGGACGTTCCACCACCTCGAAACGTCGCTGTGCCGGGCGAGGTTCGGCGGCGTCGGGCACGTGCCGTTCGCGTTCGGCGGGGCGGTGGTGTTTCCCGATTGCCGGTGGGAGGGGGAGGTTCCGCCCGGCGGCGACCCGCGGGTGCTGTTCGACGGCCGGGACCTGGGCCGGCTCGGCGAGCGGGTGATCTCGACGCTGCGCGACTGGAGCCGCGCCGGCCGGCCGCCGATGACGCCGGAGCATTTCGAGCGGGCACGGGCGGGGCTGCTGCCGGCGTTCCGGGTGGTGCCGCTGCTGAGCCGGCGGGTGGAGGAGGACGAGCGCCGGCTGGTTCGGATGACCGACGGCCAGGCGGCGGCGTTCGGGGGGCTGTTCGGCAACGACCGCGTGCTGGTGGAGGGGCCGGCCGGGAGCGGCAAAACGCTGCTGGCCGCCGCCCGCGCCGTGGCGTTCGCGCGTGACGGAAAGTCGACGCTGCTGCTGTGCTACAACCGGGCCTTGGCCGACTCGATCCGCCGCGCCCTGGCCCGCGAGCTGCCGGCCGAGGTGATGGCCCGGCTGCACGTCAACACGTTCCACGGCTTGGCGCACGACCTGCACCGCCGGGCGGGAGTCGCCTTCGAGCCCCCCGGCGGCGGCCCGGCCGGCGAGGCGTTCTGGCGGGAGGAGGTGGCCGAATCCGTCTACGCCCTGCTCGACCGCTGCCCGACGCAGTTCGACGCCATCATCGTGGACGAGGCGCAGGACTTTTTCCCCGCCTGGTGGACGGCCATCGAGCTGCTCAACGCGCTGGGGGAGCGCGGGCCGCTCTACCTGTTCTGCGACCCGCGGCAGAACGTGTTCGACACGCCGCTGGAGTTCCCCGCGGTCCAGACGCGGTACGCGTTGCAGTTCAACTGCCGCAACACCCGGCGGATCGCCGAGTACCACGCGCGGGCGCTGGGGGCCGCGCCGGGCGTTCAAGCCGACGCGCCCGAGGGGCAAGCGGTGCGGGCGAGCGTGCTGGCCGATGGTGCAGCGCGTCGGGCGGCGGCG
Organism: Tepidisphaeraceae bacterium; assembly: GCA_965260985.1. Classification (GTDB taxonomy): domain Bacteria; phylum Planctomycetota; class Phycisphaerae; order Tepidisphaerales; family Tepidisphaeraceae; genus CBDHCE01. Next base: position 253,454 of record CBDHCE010000016.1, read on the forward strand.
GAGCGCCGGGTGGCGGATTGGCTCGGCGGGGGGCTGCGGCCGTCGCAGGTGGCGGTGATCGGGCCGAAGACGCTGGCGAAATCGTGCCTGGGCGGCGCGACGGCGATCGCCGGCCACCCGCTCGTGGACGACCCCGCCGCTTGGGAGCGGGGCGAGGGGGTGCTGTACGCCACACTGGCGGGGTTCAAGGGATTGGAGGCCGATGCGGTGGCGCTGGTGGACGTCGGGCGGTACGACCGCACCTTCGGGCCGGCCCACCTTTACGTGGCCGCGTCGAGGCCGAAGCACCTGCTCGCGGTTTTCCTGGCTTCGGAGCTCCAAGGCGCGGACGTTCAATGATCGTGATGGGGAGAGCCGGCCGCCCGCCGCCGCATCAGATGCGTGCCCAACGCCTGACGGCGTCACTGGCTGCGAAGCTGGCTGTAGCACCTCTGCCACCCGACGGATAGGCTTCGGCCGGTCTGGGTACTCCCGCGGGGCTTGGTGCCTCACGCGCGGCGGGACGCGAAACGCCCCGATCCTCGGAACAAGCCGGCGTCGGCAGGCGCGGCGCGGCGGGCCGCCGGGCTCACTTCAATCGCCGATCTGAACGATGTAAGGTGTGTCGCGCCCGCGAACTTCCCGCGACCCGAAGGAACTGGCCTTGATCCGACTTGCCGAGCAACCTTCCCCCGCCCGCGAGCCATCGCCCGCGTTCCGCCGCATCCAGCCGAGCTCCGGCTGGGTCGGGGTCGACTTCCGCGAGCTGTGGGCCTTCCGCGAACTGCTGGCGTTCCGCGCGGTGCGCGACCTGAAGGTGCGCTACAAGCAGACCCTCTTCGGCGCCGCCTGGGCCGTCATGCAGCCGCTGGCGACGATGGTCGTGTTCAGCATTTTCTTCGGCCGGCTGGCGGGCATCGACAAGCGCACCGCCGTCGCCTACCCGGTCTCGGTCTTCTGCGCGCTGCTGCCGTGGCAGTTGTTCGCCGCGTGCCTGACGCAGTCGAGCAACAGCTTGGTCGACAACGCGCACGTGTTGACGAAGGTCTACTTCCCCCGGCTGATCGTGCCGCTGGCGACGCTGCTGTGCGCGCTGGTCGACTTCTGCGTCTCGTTCGCGGTGATGCTGCTGATGATGGCGTGGTACGGCATCGCGTCGGGGCCGGCGGTCGTGCTGCTGCCGGTGTTCCTGCTGTTCGCGCTGGCGGCGGCGCTGGCGGTGGGGCTGTGGCTGAGCGCGCTGAACGTGCTCTACCGCGACGTGCGGTACGTCGTGCCGTTCGTGGTGCAGCTGTGGCTGTTCGCCACGCCGGTGGCGTACCCGATCGACCTCGTGCCGGCGCGGTGGCAGTGGGCGTATGGGCTGAACCCAATGGTGGGCGTGATCGGCGGCTTCCGCTGGGCGCTGCTGGGCGACGCCCCGCCGGGGGCGTCGATGCTCGCCTCGGTGCTCATCACCGCCGCGCTGCTGGTGGGCGGGCTCTACTACTTCCGGCGCATGGAGCGCCACTTCGCGGACGTGATCTGATTCGGGGCACCAGGAACTTCATGGGCGAGTTGGCCATCAGCGTCGAGGGGTTGGGTAAGCACTACACGGTGGACGTGCGCGAGCCGTACAGCACGTTGCGCGAGACAATGATGCGAAAGCTGGCGGCGCCGGCCCGCCGGCTGCGCCGCGGCGCGGGGGGGCCGGCGGCGCGGCGGCGGGGAAAGGGCGGCTTCTGGGCGCTGCGGGGTGTGGGGTTCGACGTGCGGCGCGGCGAGGTGATGGGCGTGGTCGGCCGCAACGGTGCGGGCAAGAGCACGCTGCTGAAGATTCTCAGCCGCATCGTTGAGCCGACCGAGGGGCACGCCGATCTGTGGGGCCGCGTGGGGAGTCTGTTGGAGGTGGGCACGGGGTTCCACAACGAGCTGAGCGGTCGGGACAACATCTACATGAGCGGCTCGATGCTGGGGATGCGCAAGGCCGAGATCGACCGGAAGTTCGAGGAGATCGTGTCGTTCGCGGAGGTCGAGAAGTTCATCGACACACCGGTGAAGCGGTACAGCAGCGGGATGTACATGCGGCTGGGGTTCGCGGTCGCGGCGCACCTGGAGCCGGAGATTCTGCTGGTGGACGAGGTGCTGGCGGTGGGGGACTCGGCGTTCCAAAAAAAGTGCCTGGGGAAGATGGACGATGTCGCGGCGCACGGGCGGACGGTGCTGTTCGTCAGCCACAACATGGCGGCGGTGCAGGCGCTGTGCGGGCGGACGGTGTGGATCGACAACGGCGCGGTCGCGGGGCTGGGGCCGACGCGCGAGGTGGTGGGCCGCTACCTCGAGGCGACCGCCGGCCAGCAGGAGGGCGTCGACGCCCGCGACCGGCTGGACCGCAAGGGGGACGGCAGCATGAGGATCACGTCCGTCCGCATCGAGTCGGCCGACGGCAGCCCGGTCATCCGCACCAACAGCCGCGTGCGCGTGAGCGTCGACTACGAGGCCGACCAGGTGCCCGAGCGCGTGCGGGTGTGGGTCGAGGTGCTCGACATGGCCAGCCGCAAGGGCATCTGTTTGTTCGACAGCGAGCTGGGCGACGACCTGCCCGAGTCGCTGCCGCGGCGCGGCACGCTGGTGTGCGAGTCGGAGCCGACGCGGATCACGCCCGGCCGCTGCACGGTCGGGGTGGGCCTGATCCGCAACGGGCTGATCGCCGATGAGGTGTTGCAGTTGACGTCGTTCGACGTGGAGGTGGACGAGGAGTCGTCGGGCCGCGTGGCGGCGCGGGAGTGGGTGCTCACCGACGTGCCCCACCGGTGGGCGGTGCAGGCGTCGCCGGAAGGGGCCAAATGATGCGGACCCAGACCCTTGCGCCCGCCCGCGACCCCGCGCCCGCCGGAGCCCTGCCGCGCGGCGGGGCCGGTGCCGGGCCGATCCTGAGCTTGCAGGGCCACGGGGACGACGCCGGGCACGTCTTTGCCTCGGGCGGCGAGCTGTACCGCGTAATCCGGCCGGCGTTCGAGGCGTTCTACCGGCGGCTGCTCGCCAGCGACGCCTTTACAACGCTGGTGCGCGCGGGGCGGTTCGTCGGCACCGAAATCGCCGAGCCGGAGTGCAACGGCGGCGTGCTGGTCCTGCGGCACGAGCGGCTGCGGACGGTGGTCTACCCGACCGAGTGGTGCTGGTCGATGCTGCACGACGCGGCAACCGCGACGCTCGACGCGGAGCTCGCCCTGGCCGCGGCGGGCGCGACGGTGGAGGACGCGCACCCGTGGAACGTGCTGTTCCACCACGGAAATGCTGTGCTGGTGGACTTCACGGCGCTTAAGGCCACCGGGCCGGCGGGGGGGTGGGCCGGCGAACGCTGCTTCCGCGAGGAGTTCGTGCGGCCGCTGCGCCTAATGCGCGCCGGCCGGCCCGACCTCGCGCGGCTCGCGCTCGACGCGCCGGCGTCCTTCGGGTGGGAGCTGTGGCGGCTGTGGCCGTCGGTGGCGGAGGAGCGGCTGGCGCGGCTGGCGCGGCTGGCGGCGAAGCTTCGGCCGCCGCGGCGGGACGATCCCGCCGCGACGGCATGGCGGTGGCGCCGCCGCCTCGCCGCGCTCGCGCCGCCGGACCAGCCGGAGACCGGCGCCGGCGACACGACGCTAGCTCAGTGCCTGCTGCGGCACGGCGCGCGCTCCGCACTGATCGTCGATCCGGCCGATGACCTTCCCGTGGCGCTGGCGCGGGGCGGGCTGTCGGTGGTCGCCACGGTGACGCGCGACGCGCACGCCGAGCGGCTCTATCAATCGGCCCGGCGCGGGCGGCTGGACCTGGTGCCGGTGGTGATCGACGCGCTGGCGGCGAGCTCACCGTTCGGCCTGTTCGAGCGGCCGGCGATTGGGCCGGCGGCGGGGCGGCTGGGTTGCGACGCGGCGGTGGTGCCGCAGTTGCAGTGTAGGGGAGAAGATTTGTGGGCGGAGGTCGAGCAGCGGGTCGCCGCCGCCGCGACCTACGGCCGGCGGCACCTCGCGGTGGAGGTAACGGCGTGGACGACCGCGGAGGGCGCGGGCGTCGCCGCCCCGGACGAACTGCGGCGGGCGCTCGCCCGGCACCTGAGCGGAGCGGAGTGCTTGGCGGCCGACGGCCGGCGGTGGTGCGTCGGCAATCTCGCCGGCCGCGCCGGGTGACGGGGCCGATTCGACGGGAGAGGGTTCGATGCCCGGCAGCGCGACCGATTCGACCCACCCCCCGCCCCCCCCGCGGCTGCGGCGGCTGGCCCGCGGCCTCCGCGCCGCCCTCTCGCCCCGCGCCGTCGTGCTGCTCTACCACCGCGTCGCCGACGACCCGCTCGACCCCCACGACCTGGCGGTCAGCCCGGCGAACTTCGACGAGCAGATGCGCGCGCTGCGCGACTTCGGCGCGGTGCTGTCGCTAACCGAGCTCGAGCGCGGCGTGGCCGACCGGCGGCTGCCGCGCCGCGCGGTGGCGGTGACGTTCGACGACGGCTACGCCGACAACCTCCTCGCCGCCAAGCCGATCCTCGAGCGCCACGGCATCCCCGCGACCGTTTTCGTGACCACCGGGACCATCGGCCGGGCGCGCGAGTTCTGGTGGGACGAGCTGCAGCAGCTTTTGCTGGAGTCCGGCGCGCTGCCGCCGGCGTGGCGCGCGGACGTCGGCGGCCGCGCGTGGCGGTGGGAGCTGCCGCCGTGGCCGGAGGACGGGTCGGCCCGGCCGGCGCGGCTGGCGATATACCGCGAGATTCACGCGTTCCTTATGGACCTGCCCCACGCCCCGCGGCTGGCGGTGCTGGATGAGTTCCTCGCGCAGTCCGGCCGCGTCGCGACGGTTCGGCCCGGCCGGCGGGCGATGAGCGATGAAGAGATCGCGCAACTGGCCGCCGGCGGGTTGATCGAGGTCGGGGCGCACACGCACACGCACCCGAACCTCGCCGCCCAACCGGCGGCCGCGCAGCGGGAGGAGATCGCCATGAGCAAGCGGCGGCTGGAGGGCGTGCTCGGCCGGCCGGTGGAGAGCTTCGCCTACCCCTTCGGGCTGCACACAACCGAGACGGTGGACCTGGTGCGGGAGGCGGGATTCGCCCGCGCTTGCATTTGCGCCGGCCATCCGGTGCGATACCGCAGCGAGCGATACCGCCTCACCCGCGCCGACCTCGGCAACCTGGGCGGCGATGCCTTCGCCGCGGTGCTGCGGCGGGCGGTCAGTTGGTGATCACATCCGGCCGATGCAGTGAAAGTCCCCCGTCAAAGCGATGCCTACGGAACCCGCCCAATCTCCACCCCCGACGGACCCGCCGCGCGTGTCGGCGATCATCATCTTCCTCAACGGCGTCGAGTATTTGGCCGAGGCGGTCGAGAGCGTCCGCGCCCAGACGTTCGCCGACTGGGAGCTGCTGCTCTGCGACGACGGCTCGACCGACGGCGCGACCGCGCTGGCGAAGGAATACGCCGCCCACTCCGCCGGCCGCATCCGCTACCTTGAGCATCCCGGCCACCAGAACCTGGGCATGAGCGCGACGCGGATGCTGGGCGTGCGGCACTCGGCCGGGCCGCTGATTTCGTGGCTCGACGCCGACGACGTTTGGCTGCCGAACAAGCTGGAGCGGCAGGTCGCGCTGCTCGACGCGAACCCGGAGGCCGCTATGGTCTACGGGCCGCTGACGTACTGGTACAGCTGGACCGGCCGGAAGGAGGATCAGGCGCGGGACAAGCCCCAAAACCTCGGCGTGCCGCTCGACCGCGTGCAGCCGGCGCCGTCGGTGCTGCTGAAACTCTTGGAAGACATCGAGCACCACCCCAGCGGCGTGATGGTGCGGCGCGAAGTGTTGGATGCCGTCGGTGGGTATGAGCCGGGCTTCCGCGGCGAGTACGAAGACGTGGTCGTGCAGTCGAAGGTCTGCCTGAACCGCCCGGTCTACGCCGCGGGCGAGTCGTGGTATTTGTACCGCCAGCACGAGGCGTCGTGCTGCGCGGCGATGAACCGCAACGGGCGGGCGCGGCGG
>CBDHCE010000017.1:0-162522 GCA_965260985.1 Tepidisphaeraceae bacterium
ACGTGAAACTACAGACCGGCGAGACGCGCACCGTCCCGAACGACAGCGTCTTCACCATGATCGGCCGCGAGGCGCCGCTGGACTTCTTCCGCAAGAGTGGCGTGACCATTCGCAACGAAAAGACGCTCTGGTGGTGGGTCACGCTGATCGCCTTCCTGCTGTTCTGCACGGCGATGTATAATTGGAAAAGCCCGCACCCGGAGATTCCGCTGCAAGCATTTGCCCAAAAGCACAGTGCCTACCCCTACAATCTCGATCAATTAATCAAAGGTGCCGGCGGCAAGTTGGCCGAGTGGTCCGGCCGCGAGGGCAACATTCTCTACACGCTGCGGAAGTCGGCCGGCAGCCCGTCCTTTTATTACACGCTGGCGTACTGCACCGCGGTGGTCGGCTTCGGCGTCGCGCGCATCCGCCGCCGGCCGACGCCGTACGTGAAGATTCAGACGCTGACGCTCATGGCGGTGCAGTGCGTCCCGCTGTTCATCCTGCCGGAAATCATCCTCCCGTGGATGGGCCGCAACGGCTGGTTCAGCCACGGCGGCGGCGTAACGTGGCTGGCCGACAACCTCTGGGAACGCTACGACAAGATCGGCCACGAGCGCGCCTACTGGCGCAGCTACGGGTTCATCCTCGCCTTCCCGCTGAACGTCTACAACGTCTTCACCGACAAGCCGTTGTGGCTGTGGCTTGGCATCAGCTTCGTGCAGACCTGCGTGCTGATCCCCGGCATGATCTGGTTCTGGGGCAAGGGCGCCTACTGCGGGTGGATCTGCTCCTGCGGCGCGCTCGCCGAGACGATGGGCGACCGGCAGCGCGAGAAGATGCCCCACGGCCCCGGCTGGAACCGGCTGAACATGCTCGGCCAGGCGGTCCTCGCCTTCGCCCTGCTGCTGCTGGGCCTGCGGATCATCGCCTGGTCGTCCGGCCCCGACTCGTGGGCTGCGGGCATTTTCCACGCGCTGTTCGAGGGCATCCCGTTCGTTAATTATGCGTGGGGCGTGGACATCCTGCTGGCGGGCATTCTGGGCTATGGATTATACTTCTGGTTCAGCGGCCGGACGTGGTGCCGCTTCGCCTGCCCGCTCGCGGCCCTCATGCACATCTACGCCCGCTTCAGCCGCTTCGCCATCATCCCCGAGAAGAAGAAGTGCATTAGTTGCAACGTCTGCACCAGCGTCTGCCACCAGGGCATCGACGTGATGAGCTTCGCCAACAAGGGCACGCCGATGCAGGACCCCGAGTGCGTCCGCTGCAGCGCGTGCGTGCAGATGTGCCCGACGGGCGTGCTCTCCTTCGGCCAAGTGGACGGCGACGGCGAAGTCCTGTCGCGCGACCCCGCCTGGCTCGCCGCCTCGCCGGTGCGGATGCGCGAGATGCACCAGGTGACGGTGAACGGGAAGTCGGTGAAGTAAGAATGTGGCACGGGCGTCCCGCCCGCGTCTGCGACTTGTGAGTTCAATAGTTCAAGAAAGAGAATCCGGGCGGGACGCCCGTGCCACTTAAGACTTCCCCTCCAGCGCCGCCCACCTCGAATACAGCCGCTCCCCCTCCGCCTGCGCCTCCACCAACCGCCGGCACGCCTCCGCCATCCGCACGTGGTCCGCCGCGACGGCCGGGTCCGCCACTTCGGCTTGCAGACTTTCTATAGAAGACTCCACCTCCAGGATCGCCCCCTCCATCCCCTCCAACTCCCTCTTCTCAGTCCACGTCAACTTCGACTTTGCAACCTTCGCCGCCTGCGGCTTCGCAACTAGAGTTTTCGCCGGCTCGCTCGCCCGCTCCCACTGCTCCAGACTCGCATACGGCGACGCCCCGCCCCGCCCGTCGATCGCTAGGATCTCGGTCGCCACCCGCCCCAACAAATGCCGGTCGTGCGTCACCAGAACTACCGCGCCCGGAAAATCTAGCAGCGACGTCTCCAGCACGTCCAGCGTCGGAATGTCCAAATCGTTCGTCGGCTCGTCCAGGATCAGCACGTCGGCCGGCCTCAGCATCAGCCGGGCGACCAGCACCCGCGCCCGCTCGCCACCCGACAGCTCCCCCACCGGCAGGTCCAACTGCTCCTTGCGGAACAGAAACCGCTCGGCCCACCCGACGACGTGAACCGGCTCGCCGCGGAAGCTCGCGGTGTCGCCGTCGGGAAACAGCGCCCGGCGGAGCGTTTGCGACAGGTCCAACTCCTCGCGGTGCTGGTCGAACAGCACGATCTGCACGTTCTCCGCGAAGATTGCCTTGCCCGCGTCCGGCGCGTTCAGCCCCGCCAGCACGCGCACCAGCGTCGTCTTCCCCCCGCCGTTCGGCCCGATCAGCCCCAGCTTGCTGCCGGGCGAGAGCACCACATCCAAATCCCGAAACAGCGTCCGCCCCGCCACCGTCCGCGCCACGCCCTTGAGCTCCACCAGCTTCCGCGTCCGCCGGCCCGACGCCGTGAAATCGACCGCCGCCGGGTCGCGCTCCGCGTTGCGACGGCGCAGGTCCGACAGCTCGGCCGACATCTCCCCCGCCCGCTCGATCCGCCCCTTCGCCTTGGTCGTGCGCGCCTTGGCCCCCCGCCGCAGCCACGCCTCCTCGCGCCGCACGTTCGACGCCAGCGCCGTCTCGCGGTTCCGCTGCGCCTCCAGAAACAACTCGCGCTTCTCAATGAACGCCCGATACCCCCCGTCGTTGGAAAAGAACCCCTCCGGGTACCGCCGGTCGAGCTCGACGATCCGCGTGGCGACGCTCTCCAAAAACCGCCGGTCGTGCGTGACCACCACCGCCGCGAACCGCCCGCTCTTCACCAGCCCCTCCAGCCACAGCACGCCGTCGAGGTCGAGGTGGTTGGTCGGCTCGTCCATCAGCAGCACGTCCGGCTCGGCCGCCAACTGCCGCGCGATCGAAAGCCGCTTCTTCCCCCCGCCCGACAGCGTTGCCGCCTCGGTCGCCACATCGTCCAGCCCCGCCCGCGACAGCACGATCTCCGCCGCCAGCTCGCGCTCGTGCAAATCGGCCGCCGGCGCGTTCGCCGCCACCACCGCCAGCACGGTTTGCCCGGGATCGAAATCCTCCTCCTGCGGCACGTACCCCACGCGCAGCCCCCGCCGCGACACCACCTGCCCCTCGTCCGCCGGTTCGATGCCCGCCAGAATCTTCAGCAGCGTGCTCTTCCCCGACCCGTTCGGCCCGATCAGCCCCACCCGCGCATTGTCGTCGACCCCAAGGGTTACGCCCTCGAACAGCAGCCGGGGCCCGTAGTGCTTGCTCAAGTCGCGTCCGGTCAACAGCATCGGCGATATTAGCGGGTGAGCAGGCGGGGGATGAGCGGGCGAGGATTTGCTTCCCCTCCCTCGCCCTTCCCTCACCCGCTCGCGCCTCCGACTAGCCGGTCAGCCGCGCGCCAGCGTACCGGCCAACTGCTGGAACACCAGCGGGACGTTCACGTTCGCGTCGAGGTAAACCGCGGCGCGCGACACCGCGTCGATCCGGGCGGCGGAGCGCTCCAGCATCGCGGGCGTGGCGGCGGGGTCGCGCAACTCGCGGCGGAAGCGGGCGGCGGTCAGGCGGAGGTAGACGGCCAACCCCTCGCGCGTCGCGGCATCCTTGCTCGACAGCGGGTCGCGCTTCAGTTGCTTTTCGGCGTAATTCTCGGCGGCGGACTTGAACCAGTCGGGCAAATCGACCCGCCGCTCGACGGGGCGGTTGGGGACGGCGTCGGCGAGGGCGTCGTCGAGCAGGGATTTGAGTTCCAACGCGGCCGACACCACGCCATCCTCGATCCACCGCAGCGCGACGCCGAGCGACCCGTCGGCCAGCCGGGCGGCGGTGGCGGCGGTCTTGGGGTCGGTGCCGCGGGACTCGAGTTCCGACCGCACGACGGCCTCCGGCAGCGGGGCGAATCGGACGACCTGGCAGCGGCTGCGGACGGTCGGCAGCAGGGCGCCGGGCTGGTCGGTCAGCAGCAGGATGAGGGTGCGGCCGTGGGGTTCCTCGAGCGTTTTCAGGAGGGCGTTCTGGGCGGACGAGTTCATCGTCTCGGCCTCCTCGACGACGAAGACCTTGCCGCGGCCGAGGGCGCTCTTGCGGGCGGCGGGGGCGATGAGTTCCTCGCGGATCACGTCGAGGGCGAGGGCGATGCCCTTGCTCTTGCCGGTCTTGTCGTGGTAGCGGATGAGGTCGCGCGTGACGACGTGGTAGTCGGGGTGACTAGCAAGACTCGCCGGTTCGCCCGGTTCGCCGAGAAAAATGGAGGCCAGCGCGGCGGCGGTGGTGGCCTTGCCGACGCCGACGGGCCCGGCGAACAGCAGCCCGTGCGGCAGGCGGTCGGCGGCGAGGGCGCGCGTCAGGAACTCGACGGCGGCGGGCTGGGCGAGGATGGCGTCGAAGGGGTCAGTCATCTTGGGTCCGGCGGCGTCTCTAATTCGAAGAATGGATCGTTTAGCCGCCCCGCTTGCGGGGCGCGTCCGAGTGCATTACGTCGCCCGACGCGCCCCGCAAGCGGGGCGGCTAAACGGTCTGCTGAGTTCCTTGGTTGCGCCGCTGCGCCAGCGCCCGCACCGCCGCCAGCACGTCGGCGGCGACGGCGTCAGGGTCGCGGGCGGCGTCGATCACCGCGTGCCGCGGCGGGTCGGCGGCGGCTTGGGAAAGATAATTGTCGCGCACGCGCCGGTGGTAGGACAGCGGCCGCTGTTCGATGCGGTCCTTGGCGCGCGTGACGCGGGCGATGGAGCGCTCGGCGGGCATGTCGAGCAAAATCGTGAGGTCCGGCCAGTGGCCACCGATGGCGATTTGGCCGACGGCGCGGATGTCGGCGGCGGTGAGGCCGTCGCCGCCGAGCTGGTAGGCGAGGGTGCTGCTGACGAAGCGGTCGCAGAGCACGACCTTGCCGGCGGCGAGGGCGGGGGCGATGGACTGCTTCATCATCTGCGCGCGGGCGGCCATGTAGAGAAGCATTTCGGCGCGCATCGCCATTTCGTCGTGGTCGGGGTTGAGGAGGATGGAGCGGACGAGCTCGCCGATGCGCGTGGTGCCGGGGTCGCGCACGAGCTCGACGGCGAGGCCGTCGGCTTCGAGGGCGGCCTGAAGGCGGCGGGCCTGGGTGGTTTTGCCGCACCCCTCGCCGCCGTCGAGGACGAGGAAGGCGGAGCGGAGGGGAGAATCAGCTTTGGGGGGCGTCAAGGGCATGGGCTCCGTGCGGCGTCAGCCGTCCCTCCACAGGTCCGGCCGCGCTCCCGAGCCGATGACCGGCTCCAGCAAACTGATCAAGGCAGGCACGTCGTCCTGCAACGCCTTCCACACCACCGGCTTCTGGATGCGCCAGTACTCGTGAACCAGCACGTTTCGCATGGCGATGATGCCCCGCCATTGCACCTGCGGCAGCCGCGCCTTCCCCTCGGGTGAGACGCGGCGGGCGGCCTCGCCGATGATCGCGATGTACCAAAATGCCTGAACCTGCAAGCTCTCTACATCCATGAACATATCGCGGGGCGTGCCGCCCACGTCGTAGACGACCTTTTGGGCGTAGCGGAGCATGTCGCGCAGGGCAAGGTCGTCGGCGCGGGATGGATCGACCAAGTGCTCACTCACCGGCGTCCTCCGCGGGGCCGACGGGGGCCTGCCCGCGCTGGTAGATGACCGTCGCAGATCGTCGAATCTCGCGGACGCGGGCGAGGTCGGGATCGTACTTCAGCCCGTTGCGCCCCAGCAGCAGGACCGGCCTGCCGAAGAGGTCGCCGAGCTCCTCCTGCATCTCGCCGAACTCGAATGCGCCGCGCTGCGTGCCGCGGGCCATGGAGATGAGCACCTCGATGCGGTCGTTGGGCCGCATCGCCTCGCCGAGGACGGGGCCGAACAAGGCCATCTCCGTCAGCCTCCATTTGTCGCAAAAGACGCGGAGCTGCTCCATCGGCAGATCGACCGCGAAGCGCGGCGACGTTTTGATCGGCTTGTCGGCGAGGGCTTGGATCATGCCCCCACTATACCACCCCGCCGCTTGACCGTCCCGCCGCCGGGGGCGTAGGTTCGCGGGCATGGACCACCACCGCAACGACCTCGACCTCCCCGCCGCCCGCGCCGCCTTCGCAACAATCTACGGCGGGCAGACCGACGATCTGACCCTCGTCCGCGCCCCCGGCCGCGTCAACCTCATCGGCGAGCACACGGACTACAACGACGGCTTCGTCTGCCCGATGGCGATCGAGCCGCACATCCTGCTGCTCTGCCGGCCGCGGCCCGACCGCACGCTGCGGCTGGCGTCGGCGATGTTCAAGGTGCCGCCGGTGGAGGTCGACCTCGACGCCGGCCTGGCCCGCGGCACGCCGGCGTGGACGAACTACGTCCGCGGCCCCGCAGCCCTGCTCCGGGCCCGCGGCATCGAGCCGGCGGCGATGGACCTGCTGTTCGTCAACACCCTCCCCCCCGGCGGCGGGCTCAGCAGCAGCGCGGCGATGGAGGTCGGCACCGCCGTGGCGATGCTCCACCTCGCCGGCGCGACGATGGAGAAGTCCGACGTCGCCAGGCTCGCCCAAACCGCCGAGCACGAGTTCGCCGGCGTGCCGTGCGGGATCATGGACCAGATGGTGGTCGCCGCCGGCGTGGCGGGGCACGCGATGCTGCTCGACTGCCGGACCCTCGAGGTGCGCGACGTGCCGGTCGACGCGGCCGACGTGCGCGTGGTGGTCGTCAACAGCATGGTGAAGCACGAGCTGACCGGCGGCGAATATGCCGCGCGACGCCGGCAGTGCGAGGAGGGCGTGGCGTATTTCCACGGCCTCGACCCGTCGGTGAAGGCCCTGCGCGACGTGAGCCTCGAGCAGTTGGAGGCCGCCGAGGACGCCTTGGACACGGTCGTCTACCGCCGCTGCCGGCACGTCGTGACCGAGACGCCGCGGACCGAGCGGTTCGCCGACCTGATGGCCGCGCGCGACTACGCCGCCGCCGGCGATTTGATGATCGAGAGCCACATTTCGATGAGCGACGATTTCCAGATCACCACGCCGGAGCTCGACTTCCTCGCCCACGCCGCGACGAACCTGGAGGGGTGCTACGGCAGCCGCATGACCGGCGGCGGGTTCGGCGGCTGCACCGTGTCGCTGGTCAGGCCCGAGGCGGCGGAGGGGTTCGTGAAGCAGTTGCAGGCGGCGTACCGCGAGCGGTACGACCTGAACCCCGAAGCCTTCGCCACCGCCGCCACGGCGGGGGCGGCGGTGGTGGGGTGAGGGTTGTGCGAGACGGTGGCGAATGTAGAATTACTCGTCCCTAACACAAGCCCCCCGTGCCCACTGTGGTTCTCGATGGACATTGCCAACTTTGAAGTCGTGCAGGAGTTCGTCGCCAAGCACGTCGACGCGGCGGTATGGCTTGAGGGATGGGCTCGAACGGTCAGAAGGTCAAACTGGCAGAACCTGATGGAGCTCCGGCAAGACTACCCTTCCGCCGACGGCGTGAGGACGCAGAATAACACCGTCGTAACGGTGTTCAACGTCAAGGGGAACGAGTACCGCCTGCTGACGCACGTGAATTATCAGGTCCAATCGGTGCGCGTGGTCGAACTGCTGACGCACGCCCAATACGATAAGCCGAACTGGAAGAGGCGACTATGAACACCGCGACCCAAACCCGCCCGCAGGCCGGCCCCAACGGCTCTGGCCCCGCCGCGCACGATCCTGGCGAGGAATATATCGGCTTGATCCGCCGATTTCCGCTCCGCAAGCTTCAGAGCAAAGCGGACCACCAAGCGGCATTGGATGTTTTTGATAAGCTCACGTCGGGTCCCGAAGGAAAGATGACCGATGCCGAGGTGCAGTACGCCGGCGTTTTGGTCGTGCTCATTGCACACTTCGAGGAGCGCACCCTCCGCTTCGGCGACCGGCCCCCGTCGCCGGCGCGGATGCTGGAGCACCTGATGGGCGAGCGCGACATGCCCTTCTCAGAGATCAACGACCTCCTCGGCCGCGACGCCACGCCGCTCCTCAACGAGACCGGCCCCTTTTCCGAGGCCGACGCCCAAGCCCTCGCCGATCACTTCGGCGTCGACATCCGCCTGTTCGTCTGACCCGCGCCGTCATACCTTCCCCACATGCGCGACGCCCTCCTCAAGCTCTGCCGACGCGAAGACCTCACCGCCGACGAGGCGCGCGACGCCTTCGAGCGCGTGATGACCGGCGCCGCCACCGACGCGCAGGTCGGCGGGCTGCTCGTCGGCCTCGCCGCCAAGGGGGCCACCGCCGAGGAGCTCACCGCCGCCGCCGCCGTCATGCGCGACAAGGCCGTGCGCGTCGACCCCGGCCCGGGCACCATCCTCGACACCTGCGGCACCGGCGGCGACACCAAGGGCACGTTCAACATCTCCACCGCCGCCGCCCTCATCGCCGCCGCCGCCGGCCGCGACGCGGGCGTGAAGGTCGTCAAGCACGGCGCCCGCTCCTCGTCGGGCAAAACCGGGTCGGCCGACGTGCTGGAGACCCTGGGCGTGAACCTCGACCTCGGCCCCGCCGGCCTCCGCCGCTGCCTCGACGCCGCGGGCATCTGCTTCGCCTTCTCCCGAATGCACCACCCCGCGATGGCCCACGCCGCGGCCGCCCGCGCCAGCCTCGGCATCCCCACCGTCTTCAACCTCCTCGGGCCCCTCACCAACCCCGCCGGCGCGCGGCACCAGCTCCTCGGCGTCTACGAGCGGACCCTGACCGTGACCCTCGCCGCCGTCCTCCGCCGCCTCGGCAGCGAGCGCGCGTGGGTCGTCCACGCCCACGACGGGCTCGACGAACTCAGCACTCTGGGCCCCACCCGCGTCAGCGAGGTCAAGCGCGGCGACGTCCGCACGTTCACCGTCAACCCCGCCAAGCTCGGCCTGTCGCGCCCCGACCTCGCCGACCTTCAGGCCGACTCCCCCGCCGCCTCCGCCGCGATGTTGCTGCGGATTTTCGCCGGCGAGCGGTCGCCCGCCCGCGACATCGCCCTGCTGAACGCCGCCGCCGCCCTGGTCGTCGCCGGCGCCGCCGACGAGCTGCCCGCCGGCCTGGAATTGGCCGCCGCCGCCGTCGACGACGGCCGCGCCGCCGCCACCCTCGCCGCCCTGATCGCCGCGAGCGCCGGCTGACGGAAGGGGTGGTCGGCCGCCGCCATTCGACCGAAGTTCCGAGCGCAGGTAGCTGCGGACCAACGGTTCGCAGTCCGCGCGTCGGACGGACAATGTCGAACCGCAGACGGCAGCGTCGCACTGAACGATCGAACGCGGATTGAGGAAGCCACACCCTTCCCGCCGCCCACGGCGGACCGTTGGTCCGCAGCCACCGGTCAGAATTGCCGCGGCAAAAAAAGTTGGCCGCCCCGCGACCGGTCGGGTAGACTGCCCGCGACATTTCCGTCCGCCGCGCAATTCAGTGGAACGCCATGCCCGACCAAACCGCCGTTTCGTGCCCGCACTGCGGGAAGAGTTTCAGGGTGGCCGACGAGTTCCTCGGGCGCCGCGCCAAGTGCAAGGGGTGCGGCGAGGCGTTCCGCCTGACCGCGCCGGTGGCGGCCGAGCCGGTCGACGACGGGGAATACGGCTTGGCGGGCGACCCGGCGGCCGGCCTCGCGGCGCTCGGCGTTGGGGCTGCCGTCGAACCGGGGATCGCCCCGCCGCCGCCGATGCCCGGTTCCGCGCCGACGGGGAAGTTGACCAGTGCCGAGCGGTTCGCGCGGGCGACGGCGCGGCAGGCGGCGCACCGGCCGGTGCAGGCGGCGGCCCAGCGGCAGGCGAAGGCCGAGGCGCCGTGGTACGCCTTCCTCACCGGCACCGGCGCGCGGGCGGTGCTCGGCGGGGCGGCCGTCGTGCTGATCATCGTGCTCAAAATCGGCTGGGGCGTGTGGGCGGGGTTCCACGACGCATCGACCCGCAACTACGGCACGCCGAGCGGCTACAACCCCAGCCCCCCGCCGCTCACACCCGCGCCAACGCGGCGGGCTTCGGGGGCGGCGGCGATGCGGTCGGCGGCGCTCGACGCGCCGCCCGCGCCCTTCGGCCCGCCCCCGCCGATGAGCTTCCACGACGAGGGCGGCCGGCGCGTCGGCACCGCGACGGCGGCGATGCGCACGCGGGCGACGGAGGTCAAGCTCGTCCTGCCC
The DNA here is from genome assembly GCA_965260985.1 of Tepidisphaeraceae bacterium. Taxonomy (GTDB): domain Bacteria; phylum Planctomycetota; class Phycisphaerae; order Tepidisphaerales; family Tepidisphaeraceae; genus CBDHCE01. The sequence continues at coordinate 10,084 of CBDHCE010000017.1, forward strand.
CCCGGCACCCACGCGCCGCGCAGCGTGCCCTGCGTCTTCGTCTGCCCCGCCGGCTCGACGCTGCTGACCGGCGTGGCGTGGGGCGACGGCGAGCGCGAGGATTACTACCCCTTGCTCGACCGCGGCGTGGCCGTCTGCTTCTACTCCCTCGACGGCACCCCGGACGACCCGGACGCGGCCTCCGAGCAGCAGCTCGCCGGCGCGATGGCGTTGTACGCCCGCGCCAAGGGGGGCGCGAGCAACCTCCGCGACGCGATCGACACGGTGCTGGCCCGCGAAGAGGCGATCGACCCCACCCGGCTGGGCGCGGCCGGCCACAGTTCCGCCGGCACCGTCGCGCTGGCGGGGGCGGCGTCGGGCTCGCAAATCCGCGCGGTGGCGGCGATGGCGCCGGAGCTCGACCTGCCGACGCGGTTCGGGCCCGAGGTAATGAACGACCTGCCCGAAGGCCCGGCGCGCCGGCTGCCTTACGACCTCTCCGCCCTGCACTGGACCGCATTGCCGTGCCCGGTCTTCATCGTGCAGGCCGAGGACGACGACAACGTGCCGGCGTCCGAGGCCCACGCGCTGGCCGCGAAGTTCCCCGGCCGCGTGACCCTGAAATCCCTCCCCACCGGCGGCCACGGCGGGGCGTATGAGCAAGGGCTGGCACCGTGCTTCGACTGGTTGGCGAAGCAGTTGGGGGCCGGCGGGCGGTGAGGCGGCTAATGGCCTTAGTCGTGAGCCGGTCGGGTCGAGGGGGCGGGCTGGAAGGACTTGAACCGATCGACAATGAGCGGAATGGCGGCCGTCAGGGACTGGCCGTGGTCGCCCGGCACGACCACCACCGTCGCGTCGCGGCCGAAGTGGTGGGCGAGGGCGGCGAACTGCGTTTGCAGCGCCGCGCCCCAGTCCCTGTCGCCGTGGTAGAGCACCACCGGGGTCCGCAGGCCGGCGGTGAAGAGCATGGCCGAGCGGGACGTCGCCTCGTCGGCGTCGGCGGGATCGAACACGACCAGCGCCCGGTGCCGGGCGTCCTGAAGCTTGTCGAGCACGCGCATGTCCAGCGCCGCGCCGATGGGGGCAGAGAGGGCGAAGGGATTGGGCTCCATCGCCGCGAGCGTTGCCAGGTCGGCCCCCGCGCTGTGGCCGCTGACGAACAGGCGGGCGGGATCGACCCCCGGCTGGGCGGCGAGGAAGCGGCCGGCGGCGATCACGTCCTCGACCTCGCCGCGGTAGTACTCGAAGTCGCCGGGGTTGCCGTTCTCGGCGCGGACGCGCGGGGCCATGACGGCGAAGCCGGCGTCGAGGAAGGGCTTGAGGGCGTCCCAGTCCTCGTTGCCGAACCAGAACCCGCCGTGGCAGAAGACGACCGCCGGGTGGGGCTTGCCGTCCCTGGGCGGCCGGGCGAGCCACGCCTTGAGCTTGAGGGGCCCGGAGTCGTAGGTGACCTCCTCGACGCCGGCGGGGAGGACCAGGGGCGTGGGGTCCTGCCACGCCGGCGGCGGCGGGCCGTGGCGGGTGAGGGTCGTCGGGTGGGCGGCGCGGAAGTCGGCCAAGTCGCGGGCGACCGGCGCGGCAGGTGCCGCGGCCCCTTTCGCGGCGGCCGGCTTGAGCGGGGCGATCGCTGCCGTCACCACCAGCGCGACGAGCGCGAGGGCGAGGAGCGCGAGCAGGCTCGTTCGGGCGGTTGCGTTTCGCATAAACGGGGCACCCTACTTTCTGGCGGTTAGGACGTCAACCCGTGACGCGGGATCGGGCCGGCGCGGGGCTGTGTAGATAGTCGAACTGTTTAGCCGCCTCCGCTTGCGGGGCGCGTCGGGTCATGCCAGGACGCGCCCCGCAAGCCGAGGCGGCTTAATGTCGCGCTGGGTGGCACCTGAAGGGTAGTTGTTGAGATCAAGTCCGCTCGGCTCTGAGATTCATTATGATCAAACGACGCGCGGAAGCATGGTGCCACGGATCGCGGTAATCTCAAAATCAATCGAATTTCAATTCGTACGTTGAGCCGCGAGCGCCGCGAGCGCTTTTCGCCCACTCCGGCGAAAAGCGCTCGCGGCTCACCAGACGCTAATTCAAGCCTTTCACCCGTTCGGTGCTTGTTGCGATGGGGGCACTGCGAACCGTTGGTTCGCAGCTACCGCCCGTTTCGGTTCGCGCCAAGTTCTTTTTCAGCGGGTTAACGGCACGAGGGTTCACTCGGACGCCTTGCCGGAATCGACCGCCTTCTGGGCGGCGCTGATCGCCTGGCCGAGGTCGGCGACGACCTGCTTGGTCGGCTGCGGCAGATTGGCCTTGTCGTCCGGCGACTGCGACCCATTGTCCTGGCCCTTCATCTCCGCGCCGGCGGTGCGGGCGGCGTCCTCCCCCTTCGCGCCGGCGAGGGGCTTGCTGGCGTTGATGATCTGCTCGCCGAGCAGGTTGCCGTCGTAGGCGGCGCGGCTGACCTCGGGCGTCGGCTCCCGGCCGGCGAAGGCGTGGGCGGCGGCGAGGTACTGGGCCGCGCCCTTCAGGCTGTAGCCGGTCTTCTCCTCGTCGTTCATCTCCAGCCCGCGCTTGGCCTCGACCTGGTAGAACGCGGCGGCGGCGAGGGCGGCCTTTGCGAAGGGTTGGCGGAGCTGGTCGGGCGTCAGCACTTGGCGGTATTCCATCTTCCGCGCCACGCCCCGCAACTCGTCGGCGGCCTGCTTCAGCGCCTTCGACTCCGACAGGTCCGGCATGCTGGCGGCCTGCAACTGCAGGATGTCCGCCGACTGCATCACGCCCAGTTCCGCCTGGTGCGGGTCGCTGGCGAGCTTGACGAACGCCTGGGTCATCAGGTCCGGCGGCAGCTCGCCGAGGCCCCAGACGGCCCGCTCCTCGACCTGGATCATGTGCGAGCCCTGCGACTTCGCCTCCTTCTCGTGCTGCTGCTTGGCCTGCTCGACGGAGGTTTCGGCGAGTGCGGGCGCGGCCGACAGGGCGGCGATGGCGACGAGCGTGGCGGCGCGGGGGATGATGGACTTCATGGGGTTTCCTCGTTGGTGGATCGAGATGGCGGCCGCCGCGACGCCCGCGGCGGGAAATGACGTGGTGCAAGCCACGTTCCGCCCCTCGGTTTCAGGAATCCCGAAAGTTGGCGAGGCCCGCGCAGCGCGAACCGGCTTTCGAGTTGCCGAACGCGGCCGGCGGCGGTTAGACTCGACGCGAGGAGTCCGCCGCCATGCTTCAGACGACCACGGATTCCCCGCTCTCCCCCGCCGGCACGCCCCGGCCACGCGCCGATTTGCACTGCCACTCCGTCGCGTCGAACAAGACCGGCGAGGCGATGCTGAACATGATCGCCTGCCCCGAATCCTACAGCCCGCCGACGGAGGTGTACGGCCAGGCGCTGGCGCGCGGCATGACGTTCGTCACGCTGACCGACCACGACAGCATCGAGGGGGCGATGAGCCTCGCGGGCCGGCCGGACGTGCTTGTCGGGGAGGAGGTTACGGTCTGGTTCCCCGAGGACGGGTGCAAGATCCACTTCCTGGCCTACGGCATCGACCGGCCGCAGCACGCGGAGCTCCAGCGGCTTGCGAAGGACGTCTACGCCGTCGCGGAATATGTGGAGCGCGAGGGGATCGCCCACAGCGTCGCGCACCCGATTTACCGGCAGAACGACAAGCTCGAGCGGTGGCACCTCGAGCGGCTGCTGCTGCTGTTCAAGGGGTTCGAGTGCCTCAACGGCGCGCACAGCAACCTGCACCGCACCGCGTTCGAGCCGCTGCTGGACAAGCTCGACGCGGCGGAGATCCGGCGGCTGGCGGAGGTCCACGACATCGCCCCGCGCTGGCCCGAGCCGTGGAAAAAGGCCCGCACCGGCGGCAGCGACGACCACGGGCTGCTCAACGTCGGCCGGACGTGGACGGAGTTTCCCACCGGCACGAAAACCGTCGAGGACGTGCTGCGGTGCCTGCGCGAGGGGGAGTGTTCGCCCGGCGGCGAGGCGGGCAGCGCGCTGAAGCTGGCGCACACCTTCTACGGCGTGGGCGTCCGCTACTACACGCGGCACCTGCTGGCCCCCGGCGGCGGGCGGGCGAACGTGGCGACGCTGCTGCTGCAAACCCTCGTCGGCGAGCGGGCGATGCCGACGAAGTTGGAAATGGCCGGGGCATTCGCGCGGTCGCGGGTTCGCAGGGCCGGCCGGTGGGCGATGGTGCCGGTGGCGACCGCGCGAACGGGTGTGGCGGCGGCATGGGGCGGCCTCCGCCGTGGCACGGGCGTCCCGCCCGCGTCCGCGCCTTTGCCCCCCAGCACGAAGATCAGAGAATCCGGGCGGGACGCCCGCTCCACGGGGGGGGGCGACTCCGTCGGCCTCATCAAGCGGCTGTTCCTCGACTCCGCCCGCCGCCGCCTTGGCGACCACCCCGAACTGCTCGACACCCTCAAGGCCGGCCTGCCGCCGCTCGGCGAGCACGGGGCGATGTTCGACTTCATCCGCGGCATCAACCGCGACGTGTCCGCCGGCGTGTCCGACGCGGTCGCCGACAGCATCGACCGCGCCTCGCTCGTCGGCCTATTCGACTCGATCTCGGCCGCGATGGCCCAGCAGTTCGTCCTCTCGCCCTACTACTTCGCCCTGTTCCACCAGAACAAGGAGCGGCAACTGCTCGGTCAGATCACCCGCCAGGTGCCCCCCCGCACCGCCCGGACGCTGAAGGTCGGGCTGTTCACCGACACCTTCGACGAGGTCAACGGCGTCGGCCGGTTCGTCCGCGACATGGCCGCCCAGGCGACCGCCGCCGGCTGCGACCTCACCGTTCACACCTGCGCCGACCCGGCGACGCTGAAGTTCGATGTGCCCAACCGCGCCAACTTTGCCCCGCTGCTCAGCCGCCCGCTGCCGCTGTACGAGGAGCTCGCGCTGAACCTGCCGCCGGTGCTGGAGGTGTTGGAGTGGGCCGATCGCCAGCAGTTCGACGTCATCCACGTCAGCACGCCGGGGCCGATGGGCCTGTGCGGCTGGCTGGCGGCGAAGATGCTGCGCGTGCCGACGGCCGGGACGTACCACACGGACTTCCCCGCCTACGCCCTGAGCCTCACCGGCGACCACCGCGTGGCGAACGGGGTGGAGCAGTACGTCAAGTGGTTCTACGACCGCACGAAAACGGTTTTCACGCGCAGCGATGCGTACAAGTTCAACCTCCGCGACCTCGGCGTGCCGGACGGGCGGGTGCGGTCGATCGTGCCGGGCATCGACCTCGCCAAGTTCAACCCCGGCCGGCGCGACCCGGGCGTGTGGCGGCGGCTGGGGGTGGCCGAGCCGCTGCGGGTGCTGTACGTCGGGCGGGTGAGCGTGGAGAAGAACCTGCCGCTGCTGGCCGACGCCTTCGGGCGGCTGTGCGGCCGGCGGCGGGACGTGGCGCTGGTGGTCGCCGGCGACGGGCCGTACCGCACGGAAATGCAGCGGCGGCTCAAGCACCTGCCGGCCCACTTCCTCGGCGTGCAGGGCGATGACGAGCTCGCCGCCCTCTACGCCTCGGCCGACCTCTTCGCCTTCCCCAGCCGGACCGACACGCTGGGGCAGGCGGTGATGGAGGCGCAGGCGAGCGGCCTGCCGGCAGTGGTCAGCCCCGACGGCGGCCCCAAAGAGACCGTCAGCGACGGCCGGCCCGGCGAGCCGGCCACCGGCCGAATCGTGCCCGCCACCGACCCCGCCGCCTGGGCCGACGCCTTGGCCGACCTGCTGGACGACCCCGCCCAACGGTCGAAACTAGGCCGCGCCGCCGCGGCGCGGGCGGCCGAGCGGTATTCCCTCGCCCGCACCTTCGCCGCCTTTTGGGCCGACCACCTCGCCGCCTCCGCCGTCGCCCCCCGCGACGACGCCGCCGTGCCGGCCGCCGTCGTCGCGGAGCCCGTGCCGTAATGGGCGGAAGGGGTGAAGCGGTGATTTGCCTCGGTCCCCACAAAGTCTAATGCCACTACATCGGCGGTTCGGGCGGTTGCTTTGATTTGATGTGACGCGCAAGTGCGATGATTTTCGCATCATCTGGAGCCATGCCAAGAGCCTCATCCACCACCCGCCGCGCATCCTTGAATCGCTGGTTCGCGGAATAGGCGAAAGCCAGATTGGCGAGAAGGCCCGGATTCGAGGGCATCACACGGCTCGCCCTCAGGGCAACCTCCAGAAACTCCGGGTCGCGGTGGGTCAGGTGGCAGCTCCACGCCAGTTCCCGAAGCATGTTGATATCGTCCGGCGCCAAATCGCAAGCGTTCTTGAAAGCAATGTAAAACTTCTCGCTTTCGCCGAGAGCTTCATGGGCTTTTCCAATGAACCAGAATGTAGACGAATTCTTGTCACTGTTCGGCCGCAACGCGAGGGCACCTTCCATGTGCCTTATACCCGCTCGAATCGACTGCTTCTCGGCTTCGCCGATGTGCGTCGCTTCCCTTCCCTCCAGTCGAACCAGCGGCAAGAGAATGGAGGCGCCCAGCTTGTAGAGCCGATCGTGTTCAGTCGCCGCGGTGGTGATGGTCTTCATAACGTTCACTTGTCGCTAATCCGGGTCATAGGCGGCAAAAAAGGTTATCCCTTCTCAGTCACGCGGCGTTTTCCCCTTGTCGCTTCACCCCCACCACGCCGACGTCGAAGAACTGGCCGTCATAGGTTTGATGGCAGTGGGCGGCGATCACGTTTCGGCCCGCCCGCAGGGCGGCGGCGGCGTCGGGGCGACGGGCATTTGGATGTAATTTGTGGTGTCGCCCGCCGCCTTGGCCGCCAGGACGCCGTTGCGGTAGACCTTGGCGTCCTCGTCGTGGTGAATCCGCAGGAACGCCGGGCCGGACGGGGCGGCGGCGAGGGTGAACTCGCGCCGCACCCAGAGGTCGGGCGTCTCCCAGACCGTGCCGACGATGGCGCCGGGCGTCCAGTCGGTGCCGAAGCCGCCGGGGCCGGTTTTCCAGCCGGAGGCGTCGAAGCCGGGCTTGTCCCACCCGTCGGCCGGGGCGGCGGTGGTGTAGCGCCACGTCGATTTTTCCGCCTCGGCCGTCGGGGCGAACACCGCCTGGCGGTCGTCGACGATCCCCACGTCGAGGTACGCCGGCCCCTGCCCCGCCGCCGCGTCGGTCGCGTCAGTCGCGTCGGTCGCGTCGGTCGCGTCGGTCGCGTCGTAGACCTTTTGCCCATTGATCGTCACCTGCACCGGGCCGCTGGTGCGCAGGTAAAGCGCGGTGCTGACCGGCGCGCGTTTCAGCTCGACCGACCGGCGCAGCCAGCGCTCGCCGATTTTCCACGGCGTGCCGAGGTCGGTGACGGGGCCGGACTCGGCGATGGCCGGGTCGCCGAACGCGCCGGGCGCGCGGGTCCACGCCGCGTCGTCGCAACCCGCCGCCGTCCAGTCGCCGGTTGGGGCGGAATCGGCGACGCGCCACACGGGCCGGTCTTCCGACCGCCGGACGCTGACGATGCCCTGCCCGTCGACGTCCGCCGCCACGAGGCCCGGCTCCATGTCCCACGGCGCGAACGGGTTGCTGTGAAAGATCGTCGACCACCACTTGCCGTCGGGCCCCTTGAACAAGTCCTGGTGCCCCTCGAGCGGGATGGCGCGGTGCCGGTGCGTGTACGGCCCGTAGACCGAGTCGGCGACGGCCGAGTAGCAGTCGTAGGTGCTGATCTTCTCGCCGCGGTAGGTGGTGGGCGTGGTGCCGGCCTGGGTCAGCACGTACTTGCCGTTGATCTTGCGGAGGTTGATCCCCTCGCCCCACGGCCGGTCGCCGGCGAAGTCCAACTCGCGGGGCTTTTCGGCCAGGTCGGTCATTTGCGGGTTCATCCGCGCGATCGACCACCCGCCCCACAGCAGGTAGACGGCGCCGTCATCGTCCTGGAAAAGCGTGCCGTCGATGGCCCCGTCGACCAGCGGCCCGTCGGTTTTGACGTCGCGGTACGGCCCCTCGACCTTGCCGGTCTGGCTTTTGAGCAGGCCGAGGCCGTCGTAGTTCATGCTGTAGGGGATCCCCCACGTCCCGTTGATAAAATGGATCTCCGGCGCCCAGATCGCCCGCAAGCCGGCCTTGTTCGGCGTGGCGGTGTGGGGGCTCTGCTTGAACTGCTTGCTCCAGGTGCCGTCGCGGTCGAACTGCCAGACGTAGCCGAGCGTTTGCCAGTGGACTAGGTCGCGGCTGCGCCACAGCGGCACGCCGTCGTTGTACCACCAGAAGTTGGAGTGCTCGGAACTCTCCAGCGGCGCGGGCAGGGTGCTCTTGGCGGCGGTGGCGACCATGTAGAACCAGCCGTCGGGGCCGGCCTCCACGTGCGGGTCGCGCGTGCCGTTGGCGAAGAGTTTGCGGTACGGCAGCCCGGCGACCGCGTTGGCGTCGCGCGCCGCCGGCAGCAGCACGTCCACCGCCGGCGGCGAGGGCGGCACCGGCACGTCCACCCACACCGGCCGCGTCGATGCCGAGGCGGCGGCGAGGGTGGCGGCGAGCAGGGACGCCAAAAGCAGGCGACTGAAAATCATCGGTTCCTCCGCGGCGGGGTGCGTGCCGGCACGGCCGCAGCGCAAATCACCCGGCCGGCCCTCACAAGCTCGCCACGCGCCGGCCGCCCTCGAACGACTCGATGCAGGCGTGCGCCAGCGCCAGCGCCCGGCGGCCGGCGCGGGCGTGGACCGGCGGCTGCTCTCCCGCGCGGAACGCCTTCAGAACGGCCTCGACGTGCGCGTCGAACGTGCCCTCGAAGCTGCGGCCGCGGTCGTTGAAGTAGCCCGCCTCCCACACCTCCCCCACCTCGCTGCCGGCGGGGTGAAAACGGTACCGCCGCACCGTGTCCTCGATCACGACCCGGCCCGAGGTGCCGTTGACCTCGACGCGGTGGGTGTCGGGGTAGGCGTAGGACGAGTCGTAGGAGCCGAGCAGGTTCCCGACCGCAGCGTTCTCGAACTTGAGCGCGACGGACAGCGTGCTGAAGCCCTTGCCGGTGGCGTCGGTCATTTCCGCCATAACTGAGGCGACCGGGCCGCAGAGGTGCTCGAGCATGTCGAAGCCGTGGCACTGGGTTTCGACGAGGTTCGCGTGCGGGTGCCCCCCGGCGCCGCCCCCCTCGCCGCCGAAGCGCCAGGTGGCGAAGGTGAGTCGGCCGAGCCGGCCGGCGCGGATCGCCTCGTTCGCCAGTTGCACCGGCTTGGCGTAGCGGTGGTTGAAGTTGATGGCGAAGAACAGGTTTCGCGCCGCCGCCTCGTTCAAGAGGATGTCGGCCTCGGCCAGGTCGAAGACCAGCGGCTTCTCCACCAGCAGCGGCACGCCGGCGCGGATCAGTTGCAGCGTCACGTCGAAGTGGTGCTGATTCGGCAGGCAGACGAACGCGAGGTCGGGCTTTTCCGCGTCGAGCATCGCGTCGAGGTCGGTGTACGGCCGCGTGCCGAACGCCGCGGCGCGGGCGGCGGTGCGGGCGGGGTCGCGGCCGAGGAGGCCGCGGAACTCCACGTCCGGCCGCCCGGCCAGAATCCGCGCGTGCTGCCGGCCCCAGCCGCCGGTGCCGATCAGGATGACCTTGAGCGTGTCGGGCATCGCCCCAGTATGCCGGCCCGCGAAAATTGTCGCCAGCGGATTTTTCGCTTGACGCCGCCCGGCTTAGTCTCTACCTTCCCCGCAACCACCTCCGCGCTCCGTGCATCGCCTCCATAATTCGAGGCAGAATAGGAAGATTGATGATCACGACTCGCACCCTCTGCGCCGCGGGCCTGCTGGCCGCGAGCGCGACCGGCTCGGCCCTGGCCGTCCCCATCGTTCTCCCCGCCGGCGGCGGGACGTACACCTACAGCACCTTCGACTCCAAGGCGATCGACCCCAACCTGGTCAGCGACGGGTTTGCCTTCAAGGCCGAGGACATGGCCCCCGGCGACGGGCTGGGGCCGACCTACCTCACCGCAACCCGCTACTTCGGCGGCACCCAGAGCATCACCTACACCTTCAGCGCCGCGCCCGGCCAGACGTTCGATTCCGCGTCGGTTAGGGGGCGGGTGAAGTTCTACACTCAGGACGGCACCCTCGACGAGACGGTCACGACGAACACCAATCCCACGCCCGTCACCGTCGCGTCGATCGCGAGCGCCGGCGGCGGTTACGACCCCAACGGTCCGTCAATTGAGGGGTCGATCGACCTGCCGGTCGCGGGGGCGAGCACCTTCGACCTCACCTACACCGTGCAGGCCGGCTTTTACCTGGACGCTTACCAACTCTTCCGCCAGGAGCCCGACGGCCGGTTCGCGCCGTTCTCCCTGACCGCGACCTCGGCCGGCGGCGTGCCGGAGCCGGCTTCGCTCGGCCTGCTCGGCCTCGTCGGCCTCGGCCTGACCCGCCGCCGCCGCGCCTGACGCCCACTGGGGTAGGGTCTCCCAATCACCGCGCCGCCCCCGTCCCGCGACGGGGGCGGCCGCGTGCGCCGACTGGACCGCCGGTGGGCCATCAGTGATTTTTGTCGCGCGAAAGGAAATGATCTTGACGCGCGGATTTGTTCCCGTTAATTTCGTCACCGTTGAGCGAGGGTTCATTTCTCGCAGTCCTCTGTGACTGCCCAACTTGAGGAGGTTTGCATGCGTGCTTTCACGCTCGTTCTGGCGGCCGCGGCCGTCGCTTTGCCCGCCGTTGCCGCCGAGGCCGTGGTCATCAACGTCCACGACGCGAACAACTTCGCCACCGGCGACGGCACCCTGGTGCATCCCTACGTCGGGCAGGGCGCCTACGCCGACCCTGGCAACAACGTCTGGAACACCACGCAGGACACCCCGACCCAGCCCACCACCAACCTGCTGGCCTCGAACGGCACCCCCACGGGCGTGTCGATCGTCTCGACCTCCACGAACAACAACGGCGGCATCGGGGGCAACGGCTACCCCAACGCGACTTCGGACGGCAACATCCTTCAAGGCAAGCCGGGCTACATCGTCGGCGAGGCGCAACTCGGCGCCAACTTCACCGTCACGCTCGCCGGCGTCCCGGCCGGCGTCTACTCGCTGTACGTCTACAGCGGCAACTTCGACCAGGACCGCGGCAGCAACGTCGCGCTGACCAACGGCTTCGGCGCGCCGATCGGCACCGCGGACAACGGCCTGAATTACACCGAGAACGTGCCCCCGACGCCCTCCGCGGGTCAGGGCGGGCTGGTCAACCTCCAGTTCGTCGAGGGCGAGAATTACGCGCTGTTCACCAATGTTCTGGTGGGCGCGGACGGGGCGATTAACATCGGCCTGACGCCGCGGCTGAACAACGTCACCGGCCAGACCGGCGAGGCGAACTTCAACGGATTGCAACTCGTCAGCGGCACCGTGCCGGAACCCGCCTCCCTCGGCCTGCTGGGCCTCGCCGGCCTCGCCCTCATCCGCCGCCGCCGCGCCTGACGCGCGGCGCGGCCGGAGACTCCAAGAATCGGGCCGCCCCCGTCCCGCGACGGGGGCGGCCCGATGCGCCGCCCGCGGTTCGCCATCGTTGACTGCGGTCGGTAGGATACTTCTATGGAACCCGTCATCAACATCGACCCCGACATCCTCGGCGGCACGCCGGTCTTTCCCGGCACGCGGGTGCCGATCAAATCCCTCTTCGACCACCTCAAGAGCGGGCGGTCGGTCGACTATTTCATTGAGCAGTTCCCCACCGTCACCCGCGACCAAACGCTGCGGCTGCTGGACCACGCCCACCTCCTAGTCCTGCCCGAGAAGCAACAGCAGCGAAAATCGGCCTGAAGTTCCCACATGAAACTTCTGCTCGACGAAAACCTCCCCCACCTGCTGCGGCACGAGTTGCCGGGGCACGACTGCTACACCGTCGCCTACATGAAGTGGCGCGGCGTCAAGAATGGTGCCCTCCTCGCCCTCGCGGCGGGGGCGGGGTTTGAGGCGCTGGTGACGATGGACAGCACGCTCGAGTACGAGCAGAACCCCAAGACGCTCCCCCTGGCGGTCGTGGTGCTGGAGGCGGACACCAACGAGTTCGAGAACATCCAGCCGCTGATCCCGGCCCTGCTGGCGGCGCTGACCACGCTCGCCCCGCAGCAAGTCACCCACATCCCCCGCGCGTGACTCGCCCGCCGATCAGTCGCTACCATCCCGTCCACCCGAACCGAGGACGAGACACCCATGGCCGAGCCGACATACCGCATCCTGATCGCCGACAAACTCGCCGACGAGGGCCTCGAACTGCTGACGAGCGAGGGCATCGACTTCGACGTGAAGATCGGCCTCTCCGAGGAGGAACTCGCCGCCATCATCGGCCAGTACGACGCGATGGCCGTCCGCTCGGGCGTGAAGGCGACCGCCAAAGTGTTGGAGAATCCGGGCAAGCTCAAGGCCATCGCCCGCGCCGGCGTCGGCGTGGACAACATCGACCTCGACGCCGCCACCGCCAAGGGCGTGCTCGTGCTCAACACCGCCGCCGCCAGCACGCTCTCCACCGCCGAGCACGCGCTGGCGCTGATGTTTGCCCTCGCCCGCAAGGTGCCCGCCGCCCACGCGCACGTCGCCGGCGGGGGGTGGAAGCGCGGCGATTACAAGGGCACCCAACTGGCCGGCAAAACCCTCGGCGTCGTCGGCCTCGGCCGCATCGGCCAGACCGTCGCCACCCGCGCCCTGGCGATGGAGATGACCGTCCTCGGCTTCGACCCCTTCTTCTCCGGCGACGCCGCGTTGGACGGCAAAGTGAAACTCCTGCGCGACTTCGACGATTTCCTGAGCAAGGTCGACGTCATCACCTTCCACGTCCCCGGCACCGAGCAGACCCACCACCTGCTCAACCGCCACCGCCTGTTCCACGTCGCCCGCCCGAACCTGCTGGTCATCAACGACAGCCGCGGCGACGTTGTGGACGAGTACGCGGTGGCCGACGCGATCCGCGAGAAGAAGATCGCCGGGGCCGCCATCGACGTTTTCGAGACCGAGCCCCCCGCGAAGGACCACCCGCTGTTCGGCCTGGAGAACGTCGTGCTGACCCCGCACCTGGGCGCCAGCACCGACGAGGCCCAGCAGGCCGTGGCCTTCGAGGCGTGCAAGGCGCTGGCGGCCTACCTGAAGCGCGGCGAGATCGTCGGCGCGGTCAACGCCGGCGGCATCAAGCTCGACCTCCCGCCCGACGAGGCGCCGCTGGCCGAACTCGCCTCCCGCATCGGCGGCCTGCTCGCCGGGCTGGTCGAGGGGGGGTACAAGTCGATCACCCTCCGCGCCAGCGGCACCCGCGCCACCAAGCACCTCTCCACCCTGCTCCGCCTCGCCGCCGTCGAATTGCTCCGCCCGCACCTGACCCCGCCGGTGAACGTCATCAACGTCGAGCACCTCGCCCACAGCCGCGGCATCGAGCTGACGGCCGTGAAGGAGCCGGCCCCGCCGCAGGGCTTGATGGGCGACATCATCGGCGTCCGCGTGGAGACCGACTCCGGCGAGACGGGCAAGCCCGAAAGCCGCCGCATCCTCGGCACCGCCTACGCCGACGGGCTGCCGCGCGTGCTCCGCATCGACGACTTCGCCCTGGACATGGTGCCCGAGGGCCCGATGGTGCTGATCGAGAACGACGACCGCCCCGGCGTCATCGGCGACGTCGGCGCCGCCTTCGGCAAGGCCGGCGTGAACATCGCCGACATGGTCATCAGCCGCGTGAAAAACCCCACGGGCGGCGCGAGCGCCCTGATGGTGCTGAAAACCGACGCCCGCCCGAGCGATGCCCTGCTGACCGACCTGCGCGGCAAGGCCAACATCCGCCGCGTGAAGAGCCTGACGCTGCCGCCGCGCGGGGCTTAGGTCTGGGTGGCAAACTTCGGGCGACATACACCTTCGAATCCCACCGTTGGAATAACGATGGCAAACCTAGATTTCTTCGCGGCCAACCCCGATTTTGAGGGAGTCTTTGATTACCTCTTCAGCGAGACCGATTTCCGTGTATTTGAATCCTATTCAAGGTTTGGTCAGACCCTCAGAGAATACACATCGTTCCCGGAGTTGTGCGCGGCGTACCAGATTGGCGACGACGAACACGGTAACGGTTACGCAGCAGTGCTTAAACTCTGGTCACCTTCCGTCATGCAGTCACCACAGATTGAGCGCATAAAGCTCCGTCCTGACAAGTGCGAGGGGTTTACCTTCCGCTTTAAGATTTCCGGGTTCGGACTGGTCCAATTATGCCTTGGGGGCGTGCATGCCCGCATCGTTACACAGTCTCATTATGGTCACTTTTCCGAGCGTGGGGCAGCAAGGTGGGGAGATGTCTCTTCGGTCGACTGGAGCGCATTGAGCAAGCTGTCCGGTAGGGTGCAGCGTCATGTCCGGCGCAAGCTCGGCGTTGCCAAAGTCCCCGGCAAACCAGTGTTGGCCGGAGCGTTCGACTTGTTCAAAGAAGGATATGCTTTGAAGGATGCAGCGCAAACACCCTGGGTCCACACAGAGGTCACTGCGAACCGCATTGAATAATGGGAACGAAGCCACTGGCCGGGAGTCACCCAACTGTGGCATCCATTTCACCGCCCGTAGCACGTGTTTTCAACCCGTGTTCGCCGCTGCCCGGCGGCGCGCGAGAAGGTGGTAAAACACAGGTTGAAACCCCGTGCTACGGTTTTGGTCGCGCCGCCGAAGGGTGAACCAAGCCCCTGCCGACCGTCATCCCGCCCCGCTCGCTCGTCACGCTGACGCGTGCCGACCCCCGCACCCCCGCCTGGCAGGGCGAGATTGGCCGGCAGTTCCGCATCGGCTTTTGCCCCCGCGCCGACGGGTTGGATTGCATCTGGCTCGTTAACGAACGCGGCGAGTACGAGCAGACGACCGATCCCAAATCGCTGCTCGCCCATTTCCTCGTTGACCAACTGTCGGACGAAACCGACCTCTACGGCGACCGCAGTCCAATGCTCGAGCGGCTTCCGAGGCAGTCGACTATTGTCGCCTGACCCGTGCGACGCCTCTTCGACCTCGCCCCCATCCTGCTCGCGTTGGTGGCGGGGTATGTGTGGGCGAACAGTCGATCTATGTGGCGGACGGTACACGTCCGACCCGCCGGCGAGTTCTGGATGCTGGACTCGGCGCTGGGCACTCGCAATCCTTCCCTTTCTGCGGTGCGGTCCAGCGCGTGCCGAGCGGTCACGGCTTCAGCGGGGCGGCGGAGGCGCCGAGGACGGACATGGTTGCGGGAGTCTGGACGTAGGCGACGAGGGTCACGTTCGCAAGGTTTGCGTCGGCGGGCAGGCCGAGGGTGGCGCGGCCGGTGCCGTCGACGGGGAGCGGCACGGTGGCGAAGGCGCGGACGACGTTTTCGTGGCGGAGGGTTTTGCCGGCGTTCTCGCCGCGGCGGACCTTGGTTTCCAGGCCGCGCTCGGCGGCGGCGAGGGTCAGCACGCTGCCGGCGGGGGCCTTGGCCGCGTAGGTGATCGTGACGGTCCGGCCGTCACGCTTCGCCGTGAGGTCCACCGTGGCGGCGGCGGGCTGCTTGAGTGCGGCGTCGATGGCGGCAGCGGCGCGGGGGCGGTCGGAGCCGACGAACTCGGTCCGGCCGTTGACGACCATCTGCGGGGTGTAGACCTGCGCCGACCCGAACGCCTTGGCGTAGGCGTACTGCCGGGCGGTGGCGGCGGCGCCGGCGTAGGGGTCGGCCCAGCCGAGGCGGTCCCAGTAGTCGACGTGGAACGCCAGCGGGAACAAACCGGGCCGGCCGTCCTTGGCAAGTTCGCCCAGCAGCGTGTCGGCCGGGGGGCAACTGCTGCACCCCTCGCTGGTGAAGAGCTCAACCACCGCCACGGGCTTCGATGGCCCGGCGTCGGCGCCCTGGGGCGCGGCAGGTCTACGGGCGGCGGCGAGGGCGCAGCCGAGGGCGGCCGTAGCGAACACGATGAAAAGGCGTCGGGCTTTCATACCGCGGGAAACCGCCCGGTCGACCGATTTATTCCGGCGGACCGGCAAGTGCTGCGGCCGCGCCTCCCCACCATTCACCTACAAAAGCCGAAGATGAGAGTCGAACTCATAACATCCGCTTTACGAAAGCGGTGCTCTGCCATTGAGCTACTTCGGCGGCCGGTTGGTCGGCGGGCCGGTCGGAAGTGTAGCCGGGCCGGGCGGGTCGGTCCAGACGAGTTCGGCGGGGCCGGCGGGGCGTCCGCGGAGCAGGGCGTTCTGTCCGAAGCGGCGGGCGAGGGCGAGGGCGTCGGCCTCGGGCAGGCCGAGGATGAGGAGGCTGATCTCCGCCGGCCAGTCGGCGGGCCAGTCGGGGCCGTCGGGGTTCGCCGCGCCCTCGCCGGGGAACTGCGGGAGGCCGGTTGCGGCGATGACTTCGAGAAGTTCGGCGTGGCGGGCGGCGTTCTCAGTTGGGGTCAGCCGGTTGGAATAGGGGTTGTGGGCGGTGAGGAAGGTCCAGGAGGCGTGGCCGGTGTCCGTCAGCAGGCTGTCGAGGGCTTGGGTGCGCTCGCCGACGCAGAGCGTGACGCGGCCGGTCGGGAGGTCGGCGTGGTAGAGCGCGGCGCGGTAGGCGGCGTCGAGGGCTTCGTTATTCCGCAACTTCATGCTCCTCCCCTCCCGTAGCAGCCACCGCCAGAGGAGGGTGCCCGCCACGCCCACAGAAAGGACCGTTGCGGTCCAGAGCACCTTCTCCGCCGCATCGTACTCGGGCCAATTGCCGAGGGTATCTCCGACGGGCGAGCCCGCGAGGCCGGGCAGGCCGAGAATCGTCAAGCCCGTCCCCGCGAAGGCCATCTCTACCGCACAAATCCATATCACGAATCGGACGGCGGGCCATCGCCACCACGGATTTTGCGGCACCGGGGCGGTGCGGTAGTCCAAGATTGGGGGCGGGCGGTGGGCTTGAGACATCATTCTCGCAGGGGGACTCGGTCATATTTGTACGGCTGGCGGCGGGATTGCGAGGCGGGTTCCGTCGGACTTTCCCCCCTCGCCAAAAATCCGAGTCTTCGCCTTCGGCTCAGATGCCGGCGTGTTTTGGGTTGCTGATGGTGCCCAGACGCGCGCGGACGAGTAGGTCGTTCAGCGCGTCGCCGGCGCCGGGGCGATCGGGCAGGATGCTGGACTCGCGGGCGGCTTCCAGGTCGGCGCGCAGGCGGTGGTACTGGTCGCGGTGGAAGGTCAGGTCGGCGTCGGCCAGGGCTGACCGCTCGGGTCCGGCGAGTTTGCGGGCTATCAGGTCGGGCAGGAAGTCGAGGCCGGCGGTGTCGTTCAGCGTCACGAGGTTCGCTTCAACTTCACCGGTGCGCATCAGGTGCAGGCCGGTCAGCAGAACGCGGTAGACGTACAGCAGCGGCTTGACGCGCGGCGGATTCTCCTTCTCAAACAGCGCCCACTGCGTGCCGGCGAAGCCGAGGTAGTGGTGGGCGTGGTGCCGCGTGATGCAGCCGGGGGCGAGCGCGATGAGTTCATCGTGGACGGGCGTGGTGCGGACGACCAGCGGGCTGAGGAGTTGCTCGAGGACGTAGCCGTTCTTCTTGAGCATCAGGGCGATGAACTTCTTCAGATCGTGCGTCACCAAGTCGATCTCCAAGCCGTCGCGGTCGGCGGTGCGGTCGAGGGTGTCGCCGCGCTCGGGGTGGAGGCCGACGGCGGTTTCGGCGGGCAGCAGGTGGACGCCGCGCAGGTCGAAATCGCTGTCGGGCGAGGGGAAGCCGTAGAGGTGCGCGCCGCTGACCGTGACGAACAGCAGCGGGTGCGGGTGCTCGGCGAGGGCGTGGTCGAGTCGTGGGTCCATAGTCGTAGGGTGGGCACCGCCCACCTCTTCACGGCGCGTGGTGGGCGGTGCCCACCCTACAGGGTCGATCTTCTCGCCTTCAGCAGGAAGGCATTGGCGGCGGCGTAATCGGGGCGGTCGGGCAGGATCGTGCGCGCGAACGCCTCGTCGAACTCGCGGTGCAGTGCCAGCCGCCAGGCGTCGCACTCGTCGAAGGTTTTCTCGCCGCGCCGCACGGCCAGCAGGGCGTCGCGGTGCTCGCGGGCGTCGACGGGCACCTCGCCGTCGCGCAGGGTGCCGATGCCGCTGAGGAGCAGGCGCAGCAGGTGCATGACGTGCTTCCACTTCACCTCGCCGCGGTTGCGCAGGTCCTGCTGGAGCTTCTTGAACTGGCTCATGACGTAGCCGTTGTAGGTCTGGTAGGCGAGCTTCGAGAGGAAGCCGTGCCGCATCCCGCGCAGCTCCTCGGCCAGCGGCGTGGCGTGCTCGACCAGCGGCGTCCAGAGGCATTCGAGCACGTTCGGGTTCGCCTTGAGCGCGAGGATGAGGAACTTCTGGAGCTCCCAGTAAACTTCCTGGGTCGCATCGTTTTCCAACTGCTCCGGCACGCCGAAAAGGGACCACTGCCGGTTGGCGGGCGGGAGGTAGACGCCGCGGCGGTCGGTGTCGGATTGGTCGGACTCGAGGCCGTAGGCGCGGCTGCCGACGACGCAGCGGTAGATGACGTTTTCCCACAGGTCATGTTCGCCGACGGGGCCGCCGGGCCGCTGGTGGTGGGAGAGGACTGAAAATTCGGCCCGGCGGAGGGAGGTTTCCGAGCCGTCGGGGAAGCGGACGCGGTAGGCATGATCGGTATCGGTCGGGGCGCGGAGGATGCTCGCCGCCGCGCCGGTGGACGTGACGACCTGCGTGCCGGGCGGCAGGATGGGCGGGAGGGAATCGTCCACGGGCGGACTGTAGCGTGGAACGGGCGTCCCGCCCGGATTTTCTGCCAACGCGTTGGGCGCTGGAATGCGCAGACGCGGGCGGGACGCCCGTGCCACGGCGGCCACATCCGCCGGCGTGTCCAGATCAACCTCGGCGCTCGGCATCGGCACGGCAACCACTTGCGACGGGTCGGCCAGCAACCGCTTCGCGCCGGCGGCGGCCGGGATCGCCGCCAACTCGTCGAGGGCCGACCCGGCGAAGCAGGCCGGCACGCCGAGGGTGCCGGCGTAGTGCGCGGCGGCGATCGGCAGGCCGGCGGCGCGGCGGGCGTGGATCAGGCGGGTCAGGTCGCCCGGCGTCACCAGCGGTTGATCGCCGAGCGTGATGACGACTTCGGCGACGTCCGGCCGCTCCGCCCGCAGCGCCGCAAGGCCGCGGCGGATCGAGGTGCCCATGCCGTCGGCCCACGCCGGATTCTCCGCGACGACCACCCCCCGCCCCGCCGCCGCCCGCACCGCATCAGCATTGGCCCCGACCACCACGACCACTGGCCGGCACGCCGTCGCCAGCGCGACCGCCACCGCGTGGCCCAGCAGCGTGCCGCCGGCGTAGGGCAGCAGTTGCTTGGCCGCCCCCATGCGGCGCGACGCCCCGGCGGCGAGCAGGATGAGGCCGGGCGGGGTCAAGGGGCGTTCCTCCAGTGGTTTGAGGCTTCGTTAAATGGCCGCCATAGCACGGAACAAGCCGGTGTCTGAGCCGAAGGCGAAGACCCGGGTTCTTCGGCGCGGCGGGTTGCGAGCGGCGAAGACCGGGGCTTCCGCTCCCGGCTACTTCGGAGGCGCTTCGGGCCGGTCGTAGATCGGCGCGGCGCGGTCGCCCAGCGGGCCGCCCGCCCGGCCGTTGCGCCAGGCGGTGATTTCGGCCACGATCGACAGTGCAATTTCCTCCGGCGAGCCGGACCCGAGATCCAGGCCGACCGGGGCGTGCAGGCGGCTCATCTCCGCCGGGCCGAGGCTGGTGCCGCGGCGGTGCAAATCGGTCAGCAGGCGGGCGGTGCGCTGCTTGCTCCCCAGGACGCCGACGAAGCCGACGGGCGAGCGCAGCAGCGCGGCGAGATAGTCGAGGTCGTCGTCGTACCGGTGCGTCATCACCACCGCGGCCGACCACGGCGTGAGGCGGGCCACGTCCGCCAGCGCGTCCGGTTCAGCGGTCCGCGCCGCGGCGGCGCGGGGGAAGCGGTCGCGGGTCGCCAGGCCCGGCCTGCGGTCCAGCACGGTCGCGGCGAACCCGGCGGCGGCGGCGATCTCGACCAGCGGCATCGCGTCCTCCCCGGCCCCGAAGACCAGCAGCGGCGGCGGCGGGTCGAGGCGTTCGACGAGCGCTTCCCCGCCGCCCGGCAGCGCGACGGTGCGCGGCAGGCCGTCGCGCAGCGTGAGGGCGGCGGCCTCCGTGGCACGGGCGTCCCGCCCGCGTTCTTCTTTGTTCAAGACATGCGCAGACGCGGGCGGGACGCCCGTGCCACGGAAGAGGGTCCGCCCGCCCAACCCGGACGCGGCGCGGTAGACCGTGGCGAGGGCGGCGGGCGTCTCGGTGTCTAGCACCTCCCGCAGCGGGGCGAGCGGATCCTCCGGGCCCCCGAGGCGTTCGAGCAGGACGTGGATCACGCCCGCGCAGCCGAGGTTTAGGCCGGCGTGCGGGCCGCCGGGGCGGGTGTCGTAGGCGATGGTCACGGGGCCGTCGGCGGTGAGGAAGATCGCGCGTTCGGCCAAATCGCGCTCGAGGCAGCCGCCGCTGATGGTGCCGAGACGGGTGCCGTCGGCGCCGACGAGCATCCGCGCCCCCGGCCGTCGGTAGCCGCTGCCGTCGACCCGCACGACGGTGCCGAGGACGGCCGCGACGCCCCGGCGGGCGAGGGCGTCGGCGGCGGCGAGGAGTCGGCGGGCGTCGCTCACGGGTACGGCAGTTAAGGCACTACTTGCGGGGCTTGTCCAGCCCCATGTCGCGGCGGAGGGCGGCGACCATCTTGACGCAGCGGACCTCGTTCTGCGGCCCGCCCTCGCGGTCGTAGTTCAGGCCGTAGGGCCAGAAGTGGAGTTGGTCCGAATGCAGCACGGCCTTCTCGCCGTCGAGTTGCTGGAGTTCGGCGACGGCGGCCGGGCCGGTCCACACGCCGTCCTTGGAGAGTTCGTGCCACTGCCGGGTGGTGCCGACGCCGAGGGTGTGGGCGATTTCGTGGACGGCGACGCGCTCGCCGATCTGCCCGCCGAAGTTGATCCAGCCGGAGTAGTTCCCGTCGGCGGTGGGGGTGCCGGGGCTGTAGTTGGCGGTGAGGTGCCTGTCGAAGGTGCCGTTGGCGTTGTAGACCGCGACGGCGGCGTCCATGGCCGTGACGATCTCGGCGCGCTTGTCGGCGGGCCATTTTTCGGATCCGTCGGCGAGTTGATAGGTGAGCAGCGGGCGGCTAGTCGGCCGGGTCGCGGGCCGGGTCGCCGGGGCGGCGGCGGTGAGGGCGAGCAGCAGCGCGGCGAGGGTGGGGAGTCGCATGAGTGGCTCAGTTTGAGGCGGATTTCAGTTGCGAAGCCGCGAGCGGCGTCGGGGCGGCGTTGGGCTTTTTCCGCGGCTTCACCGAGGCGAGCAACTCGCGGATCTCGCGCGGCGTGAGCAGGCGGCTCTGGCTGGGCTTGAGCCCCTCGAGCGTCAGCGGGCCCATCTTGATGCGCGTCAGGTCGCGGACCTTGTGGTTCAGCCCCGCGAGCATCCGGCGGACCTGGCGGTTGCGGCCCTCCTTGATCGTGATCTCGAGGATGCTGCTGCGCTGCGAGCGGCGGACGACCTTGATGCGGCTGCGGTGGGTCTTGGTGCCGGCGGGCTTGGTGGTTTTGGCGCCGCGCTTGGGGTCGGCGAGCCAGACGCCGGCCTCGAGGTCGGCGACGGTCTCGAGGGTGACGTGGCCGTCGACGGTGGCGCGGTAGGTTTTCGGCACGCCGTAGCGCGGGTGGGTGAGCTTGTTGGTGAGGTCGCCGTCGTTGGTGAGCAGCAGCAGGCCTCGGCTCTCGGCGTCGAGCCGGCCGACGGGGTAGACGCGGTGCTGGTCCTGAAAGCCCGGCGGCAGCAGGTCGATGGCGCGTGTTTGCTCGCCCTGGCGGGTCTCCTGGCCGACGTTGGTGCAGAAGACGCCGGCGGGCTTGTTCATCAGGACGTAGACGCGCTCGAGGGCGGGCCGGGCGCGGTTGTTGCGGCCCCCGCGCGGCCGGGCGAGGAGGACGGTCTCGCCGTCGACCGTCACGTCGTCCTGCACGGGGTCGACGAGGATGGGCAGGTCGCGGCGGACCTCGCCGTTGACCGCGACGCGGCCCTGGCGGACCATCTCCTCGACCTTCCGCCGGGAATCGACGCCGGCGTGGGCGAGGAGTTTGTGGAGTCGCTGCTTCATGGGGTCGGGATTGTACGCCGCTTGCGGCTTCGCAAAGAAACGAACGGAACTTGGACCCGTCGCGCCGAAGAACCCGGGTCTTCGCCTTCGGCTCAGACGCCGGCTTGTTTCGTGCTAGTAAAGGTGAAGGTTAGTCGGGGAAAACCACGTCGAGCCACTCCGTCGGGCCGGTCGCGTGGAGGTAGACGTTCGCGGTCGCCGCGCCGGCCGGGAGGAGCCAGGTGTCGCCTGCTTGATAGTCGAACGCCTCGCCCGCGGGGTCGGCCTGAAGTCGGCCGGTGCCGCTGAGGATCAGCAGCACGCGCGGCGTCCGGCCCTCGGCGGCCCCCTCCCCCGCCGCCAGCGTTCGGCGGCGGACGGTGAACTGCGGGGCGTTGACGATCTCGCCGGTGCGCCCGGCGGGGGAGAACTCGTCGCCCTCCTCCCGCGCGAAGTCGATGCACGCCATGCCCTGCTCGACGTGCAGGGCCCGCTTCTGCCCGGTGGCGGGGTCGACGCGGTCGAAGTCGAAGACGCGGTACGTCGTGTCGCTCGGCGTCTGGACCTCGGCGACCAGCATCCCGGCCCCCAGGGCGTGGACGGTGCCGCTGGGCAGGTAGTAGGTGTCGCCGACCGCCGCCGGCCGGGCCGTCAGGTGCCGCTCGACGGTGCCGTCGGCGACGGCGGCGCGGAAGGCTTCGGGCGTCACGCCCTTGGCTAACCCCTTCAGCAGCCGGGCGCTCGGCTCGTGGTGGAGGATCGTCCACATCTCGTTCTTGAGGTGCGCGCCGGGGTTGGCGGCTGCGTACTTTTCGTCGGGGTGGACCTGCACGGAGAGGTCCTGCTTGGCGTCGAGGAACTTCACCAGCAGCGGGAACTGCGGGCCGTGGGGCGTTTGCACGGGCGGCACATCGCCGAGCACGGCCTTGGCATCCTCGGCCAGCAGCGAGTGCAACGTCCGGCCGGCGAGCGGGCCGTTGGCGATGGTCGCGCTCACCCAGTCGGTTGAGCCGTCGACCACGCCGGGGGGGAAGTCGTAGAGCTCCCAACTCTCCCCCACCGCCGCGCCCGGCGGCAGGGATTTGCCGAGCACCGTTTCGAGCTTCCGGCCGCCCCACAATTTCTCCACCGGGCGGGGCACGAACTTCAAGGGATACAGGTCCATAAGTTGCTCGATCCTTCCGGGGCCGACGGCCGGGTTGAAAATGAACTGTCTACCGCCGCCAGGCCACTTTAGAATGTGGGATCGCGCCGGGGATTGTGCCGATCTAGCGGAGTATGCACAGCATGGCAAGCCACACCAACGGGACCACCGACGCCGACGCCGAATATGAGGTCGACATGCCCGCCCCGGCGAAGCGGCCGGAACTGGCCGATGCCCTTGGCGAGCCGGCCGGCGTCAAGACCTTCGTGGTCGACACCAACGTGCTGCTGCACAACCCCAACGCCCTTTACCTCTTCGCCGAGCACGAGCTGGTCATCCCGTTCGACGTCATCGAGGAGCTGGACACCTTCAAGGGCAACACCGACGACCTCGGCCGCAACGCCCGCAGCGTGATCCGCCACCTCGACCGCTTCCGCGAGACCGGCAAGCTGAGCGAGGGCGTGCCGATCCCCGAGACCGGCGGGCGGCTGCGGATCCTCGTCGAGCACGCGCCGGTCAGCGTGCCGCTCAGCCCCGACACGGCCGACAACCGCATCATCCGCGCCGCTGTCGCGCTGGGCAAGCAGCGGCCGCGCGTGGTGTTCGTCTCGAAGGACATCAACGCCCGGATCAAAGCCGACATGCTCGGCATCCGGGCGGAGGACTTCGAGGCGCAGAAGGTCGACTTCGAGCACCTCTACGCCGGCTACCGGGAGGCGTTCGTCTCGCCCCGGCAGATCGACAAACTCTTCGCCGACAAGAAGTTGGAGCTGGCGGTCGGCGGCGACCCGCTGGAGGCGAACGAGTTCGTCATTCTGAGGGACGAGACGAACGACAGCCACACCGCGTTGGCCCGCTACCGCCCCGACGCCGGCGGCCTGGTGCCGCTGCGGCCCCGCCGCGGGCCGACGTTCGGCATCCTGCCCAAGAACGTGCAGCAGACGATGGCCCTCGATTTGCTGCTGGACGACTCGGTGAAGCTCGTCAGCCTCATCGGCTCGGCCGGCACCGGCAAAACCCTGCTCGCCCTGGCGGCGGGCATGACGAAATTGCTGAACGACCAGGCCTACACCAAGCTCCTCGCCGCCCGCCCGATCATGCCCCTCGGCCGCGACATCGGCTACCTGCCCGGCAGCAAGGACGAAAAGCTGTCGGCGTGGATGCAGCCGATCTTCGACAACCTGACGTACCTCCTCTCCAACCGCCTCGCCGGCGAGCACGAGGAGGGGCCCAAGTCACACGCGCAGATGGCGACCGTCGAGCAGCGGATCGAGCAGTTGGTGGACTCGGGGCAGGTGGTGATGGAGCCGCTGACCTACATCCGTGGCCGCAGCATTCCGCACCAGTACATGATCGTCGACGAGGCCCAAAATCTGACGCCGCACGAGGTGAAAACCATCGCCAGCCGCGTGGGCGAGGGGACCAAACTGATCCTCACCGGCGACCCGACGCAGATCGACAACCCCTACCTCGACGCCAGCAGTAACGGCCTGAGTTACCTCGTCGAGCGCCTGCGGGGCCAGTCGATCGTGGGCCACGTCACGCTGGCGAAGAGCGAGCGGTCGGAGTTGGCGTCGCTGGTGACGAACGTGCTGTGAGGGGCGCCCCGTCGGCGTCGATCAAACTCAGGTCGATCCGCCGGCCGGCGCGGTCGAGGCGGATGCGGATGCGGTCCCCCTCGGACGCCCCGAGCCGCTCAAGTTCGACGCGGACCGAGCCGACGTTCGGCTGCGGGTTGGCGCGGGACCAGAAGATGCGAACGCCACCGGCGGCACCGGCGAAGTGGACCCCGGTGCCGCCGGGTTCGACGCCGGCCCAGGCGGCGACCTCGGGCGCGATCGGCCGGCCGCTGCCGCGGAGGTGGTCGCGGTCCACCACCGCCTCCCACGCGACGGCATCGGGGCCGAGGCGGGCGAGGCCTCCAACGGCCTCGATCCCCTCCACCCCCTCCACGTCCGGCCCACGCTCGTCCTCGCCGCGCAGTCGGACCCGGCCGCCCTCGAGCGCGAACATCGGCGCCTTTAGAAAGTACGCCACCGACTGCGGCCGGGCGTTGAACCGGCGGGCGACCACCTCCACCACGTCCGCCGCCTCGCCGCTGCCGCCGGGGCGGTGCTCGAGCTCGTCGGCAATGGCGGCGGCCAGCCCGCCGTACTCGTCCATTCCCCAGCTTTGCAAACCGAAGCGGTTGCGGTCGGTGCGGACGAACCGCCCGTCGCTCATCAGCCGCACGCGGACGCTGCGGGTGCTGAGTTCCTCCCCGGCCTCGGCCAGAAGTTGCTCCACGTCCGCCGGCGCGTCCAGCACCGCCAGGACGCGCGCGAGCCGGTCGGCGACGGGCCCTGTCCAGAGCAGCGCCGCGCCCCGAACGGTTTTGGTCGGCAGGCGCTGCCGCAGCCACGCCTCCGCCGCCGCCGGCACCAGCCCGCGCCGGGCCAGCAGGCTGCGGGCGGACGGAAGGTCGACCCGCCCCTCGGGGCTGACGGCCGCCGCGGCGGCGTCGGCGTCGGGCAGGTCGCCGCGCCGCAGCCACCCGTCGGCCATCAGGCGGTAAGGCCCCGCGAGCCACAGCAGCACTTCGAGCGCGTCGTCAGCCCACCGCCCGGCGCGCGGCGGCAGGGCCGACCGCGCGACGGCCAGCGGATCGCCGTCGCCGACGTGGAGGCCCGTACCGAGCCCGAGGTTGATGCGGTGAAGGTCCCATCGCACCTCCGCGTGCGCATCGGTGCCGACCAAAGCCTCCAACGCCGCCCTCGCCTTTTCCTCCAGTTGTCGCACCCGCTCCTTTGACAAGCAGCGGCGGTCGGCGATGACCTGCAGCGAGTCGCGGCCGACGAGGGGGCGGCGCGACCGCACCAGGTCGCTCGCCTCGGCGTCGAGCGGGTCGAGCAGCCGCTCAACCCGGTCGTCCGGCGGCGGCGCGGCGGCGATCGGCCCGTCGCGCAGCAGGCGGGCGGCGGCCGCGACGTCGGGCGGCAAGTCCGCCGGGGCCGGGTCCGCCAGCAGCCGGCCGAGCGATGGCTCCGGGTCGTCCTCGAGCGCCGAATACCGCGCCAGCACGCCCAGCGCCGCCGACATTTCTGCCGACACTTCTGCCGACAACCCTGCCGGCAACGCCGCCGGCACTTCTGCCGGCAGGTCGGGTCGGCCCGGGGTGTGAAATCCGGTGGACGGCAGTTCGGTCCAATCGGGCGCAACCGCCGTCGACCCACCGGCCGCCAGGGCGCCGAGCGACCGCCCCACGGCCAGGGCCAGCAGTTCCACCGTCGTGTCGCGCCCGACCGCCCGCATCCCCAGCACGTCGGCCGGCGTGCAGCGCGCCACGTCGGACCACGTCTGCCAGCCGAACTTGTCCAGCCGGAGGGCGATCCGCGTCGGCAACCGCTCGTGGGTGAGCGGGCCGCCGGCGATCAGCCGCAGGCCCGGAAGCATCAGGCCGATGGGCTTGCCGGCGTCCTCCACCAGCATCGCCGCCAGGCGGCGACAGCGGCGCGCGAAGGCGGGGGTTACGATGAACTCCGCCAATGAAATCGCGGCGTCGCCCCCCAGGTCGGCGGCCGAGAGCGTTGGCAGGGCCATCCCAAGGGTTGCGGTGGCGGGAATACTGTTGGGGTCTGAAAGGTTCATCAATCGTTCGCCCGCACGTTTCCCCGACGCTGCACGCCCCGTGGCCGAAGATAGCACCAAATGCCGAACCCGACCAGAAGCATCAGTGACCCCCGCGACCGCGCCGCGGCCACCGCCCGGGCCGACGTGGCGGTGGTGATCCCGGCGTGGAACGAGGAGGGCAGCATCGGCCGGGTCATCCACGACCTGCCGGCGGCGTGGCACCGGCGGGTTATCGTCGCCGACAACAATTCCACCGACTACACCGCCGAGGTCGCCGGAAAGTTCGGCGCCATCGTCGTGCCCGCCCCGCGGCAGGGGTACGGCTCGGCCTGTCTGGCGGCGCTCGATCACCTCAAACAAGACCCCCCCGCCGCCATCGCGTTCATCGACGCGGACTACTCCGACCACCCCGAGCAACTCGGCGAGATCGTCGGGCCGGTGCTGGACGGGTCGGCCGACCTGGTGATCGGCTCGCGGATGCTCCGCCGCCAGCCGCGCAAAGCGCTGCTGCCGCAGGCAGTGTTCGGCAACAAACTCGCCTGCTTCCTGATCCGCCTGCTGACCGGCCAACGCTACACCGACCTCGGGCCGTTTCGCGCCATTTCCTGGGCCGCGCTCCAGCGATTGCAGATGGCCGACCCCGACTTCGGCTGGACCGTCGAGATGCAGCTCAAGGCCGCCCGGCTGAAGCTGCGGGTCGTCGAGGTGCCCGTCGATTACCGGCCGCGCATCGGCTACAGCAAGATCACCGGCACCCTGAAGGGGACGTTCAAGGCGGGCTACAAAATCCTCTACACCATCGCCCGCCACGGTTTCGGCCGGTAAATCTTAATTACCCACCGAACAAATCCCGCGTATCATGCGGGCATGGACCTGAAGCCCGAAATCACCATCGACGACTTCGCCAAGGTCGACCTCCGCGTCGCCACCGTCCGCGAGGCCAAGCCGCACCCCAACGCCGACCGCCTGCTGGTCCTGCAAGTCGACCTCGGCGACGGCGAGACCCGGCAGATCTGCGCCGGCATCAAGGCGTTCTACGAGCCGGACGCGCTGGTCGGCAAGCAGATCGTCGTCGTCGCCAACCTCGCGCCCGCCACCCTCCGCGGCGAGACGAGCCAGGGCATGCTCCTCGCGGCAAGCGGGGCCGACCGGAGCCAGGTCATCCTGCTCACGCCGATGGCCGAGATTCCGGCGGGGGCGAAGGTCAGTTAAAGAAGGGAGGAGGGATGAGCGGGCGAGCGGGCGAGCGGGCGAGGTTTACCCCTCACCCGCTCATCCCTAACCCGCTCATCCCTGAATGAAAAATGCTGCGTGAACTGCACATCCAGAACCTCGCGGTGATCGCCGACGCGCGGATCGAGTTGTCGGCGGGGCTGAACTGCTTCACCGGCGCGACCGGGGCGGGCAAGTCGCTGGTGATCGGCGCGGTGTCGGTCCTGCTCGGGCTGCGCAGCGCGGGGGAAATGCTGCGCCGGGGGGCCGATGAGGGGCGGGTGGCGGGCGTGTTCGAGTTGGCCGACGCCGACCTGCGCCGGCAGATCGAGGCCGTGTGCGACTTCAAGTTCGATGAGGACGCGGCCGATTTGCTGCTCACCCGCCGCCTGTTCGCCTCGGGCCGGACCAGCGTCAGCTTGAACGGCAGCCCGATCACGCTGGCGATGCTCAAGCAGGTCGGGGATTTGCTGGTGGACGTTCACGGGCAGCACGACCACCAGTATCTGCTCAAGCCGTCGAACCAACTCGACACGCTCGACCAGTTCGCCGGGGCGACGGGCGTCCGAAAATCATACCACGAAAATTACCAGAAGTTGGAACAGGCCAGGGCGCGGCTGGAGGAGCTCGGCAAGGGCAAAACCCTCCGCGAGCAGCAGTTGGCGTTCTACAAGTTCCAGGCCGAGGAGCTCGACGCGGCGGAGTTGGACGCGGCGGAGTTTGAGGAGCTCGGCGCGCGGTCGCAGGTGCTGGAGAACGCCGAGTCGATCAAAATCGAGACGGGCGAGGCGTACACGGCCGTGTACGACGCGGAGGAGTCGATCGTGGACCAACTCAAGCGCGTGGTCGCCACGCTGGAGGACAACGCCCGGCTCGACGCGACCCTCACGCCCGTGACCGACGCGGTGCGCGAAGCGATGCTCGCGCTCGAAAATGCCGCTTACGATTTGGGCCGCTATGTCGACAAACTGGAGGTCGATCCCGAGGCGTTGGGCGAGGTGACGGCCCGCCTGAACGCCATCAACAAGGTGCTGAACAAGTACGGCGGCTCCGTCGCGGCCGCGCTGGACTATCGGGCGGAAATCGGCGGGCAGATCGAAACGCTGGAGCGCGCCACCACCGACCTGAGCGGTTTGCGAAAGTCGCTCGAGCCCCTCGCGGCGGCGGTGAAGCAGCACGGGGCGGAGTTGACCCGCCTCCGCACCGACGCCGCGGCGCGGCTGGGGCCGATGATCGAGCGCGAGCTGGCCGAGCTCGGCATGGAGAAGGCGAAGTTCTCCATCGACATCTCGGCCGCAACCGACGCCGCGGCATCGGGTTATGACGCGGTGGAGTTCATCGCCCAGACCAACCCCGGCCTCGCGCCGCAGCCGCTGCGGAAAATCGCCAGCGGCGGCGAGCTGTCGCGCATCATGCTGGCCCTCAAGGGCGTGCTGGCCGCCGGCGACCGGGTGAGCGTGCTGGTGTTCGACGAGATCGACAGCAACGTCGGCGGCCGGCTGGGGTCGATCATCGGCAACAAGCTGCGGTCCCTCGCCACGCACCACCAGGTGCTGTGCATCACGCACCTGCCGCAGATCGCATCGTATGGGGATCGGCATTTGACCGTCCGCAAGGAGGTCCACGACGGGCTGACCAGCACGAAAGTGAGGCCGATGACCGGCGACGAGCGGCTGGAGGAGATCGCCGAGATGATCGGCGGCGAGCGCATCACCGATACGACGCGGGCGCAGGCGCGCGAACTGCTGGAATCCGCCGGCGGCGCGGCACCCGTGACCAATGGAAAGTCGGCTAAGGGAAGGAAATCGCCCCGCCGCCCCGCCGCAATGGAGGAGGTCACGGCTTAGGCGCCGCGACGGAACCCCGAGTAGAATCGCTCGCGTAGATCGCGGATTGGGCGATATTCCGAGATGGCATGATGCCGCAGACGGAGGTCTTTTTCTACCAAGAAACGCCGGGTGACGTGCCGGTAAGGGACTGGTTGGCCCAGGTCGCCAAGCGGGACCAGCGGGCGGCCGACAAGTGTCAGACGTTAATTGCGCGGCTGCGGGCGATGGGCCATGAGTTGCGCCGGCCCGATGCCGACCTGCTGCGGGACGGCATCTACGAACTGCGGGTTCGGGTAGGAACCGTGAACTACAGGCTACTCTACTTTTTCCACGGCCGGGACGTGGCACTCTTGGCGCACGGGCTGACCAAGGAAAGGACATTGCCGCCGGCGGAGATCGACCGGGCCGTGCGTCGCAAACTGCGGTTTGAGGCCGACCCGAACGCGCATCGATTCAAGGAGTGAAAACATGGACACCACCACCCCGGAGCCCACCTCCGACGCCGTCACCATCCTCAACCGCATGTTCGGCGACGGCCCGGAACGGCGGGCCCGGCTCGATCTGATCAAGCAGCAGATGGACATCGGTTCCGACATTTACGCCGCCCGCACCTCCGCCGGGCTGACGCAGGCGCAGCTCGCCGAGAAGGTCGGCACGACGGAGCAGCTCATCTGCGACCTTGAAGACGCCGAGTTCGAGGGCGACCCGATGGCGGTGCTTCGCCGAATGGCCGAGGTACTCAACGCCACCGTGCAGGTGCGGCTGACCCTGAAGGAGCCGACTCACGGGTTGGTCGCAACTTAACCGCCCGCCAGCGACTCGGGGATCTGAATCACCTGACCCTCGCGGTCCACGCAAGCGATGGTCGTTTTGCCCTCGGCCAGCAGTTTCCCGTCGCGGCGGAGTTGGTAGGCGTGGTCGAAGCGGACGTGGGTGCGGCGGACGACGGTGGTGGTCAGTTGCAGCTCGTCGTCGTAGCCGGCCGGGGCGCGGTAGGTGACTTCGGCCTTGGTGACGACGAAGAAAACGCCGGCCCGTTCCAAATCGGCGTAGGCGTGGCCGAGGCTCCGCAGCAGCTCGACGCGGCCGAGCTCGAAGTACTGCAGGTAGCGGCTGTGGTGCACGTAGCCCATCGCGTCGACCTCCGGGTAGCGGACGCGGAGGGTGATGGTTTGGGTCGGCAGTTCTGGCGGGGTTTCGTCCGGCATATTTCCCTTCCTGAAGGCCCGCCTTGATGCGGGCGGTGCGGGTCGGCTAGGATACCGACCCGGCGGAGCGTCCGCCGGCGGAGTCGTCAACGGAGAACTTTATGCGCCACGGCGTGCAACAGAAGGGTCGGTAACGGGATGATCAAAGTGAAGCTGCGGGGGACCGAGTCGGCCGAGCAGATGCTCAAGCGATTCAAGAAGCTGTGCGAGAAGGAAGGCCTGACCAAGGACATGAAGAAGAACGCCTACTACGAGAAGCCGAGTGAGAAGAACCGCCGCAAGTCCCGCAAGGGCCCGCCGCGGGTGCCGGGGCGGATGTGATTTTCCGTGGCGGGTGAGGGGCGTGGGATGAGCGGGTGAGAGGTCAGAGTTGGAGGTCGCGTGGCGGTCGAGACGGAATTGGAGCCGGCGCAGCCCGAGGTCGTGTCGCGCCCGGCCGGCGCGTCGGCGGCCGATGTTTCGCCGGCGGTCGAGGTCGTCGGCCTCACCAAAACGTTCAAGGACTTCTGGGGCCGTGACAAGGTTCGCGCCCTCGACGATCTGAACCTCACCATCAACCGCGGCGAAGTCTTCGGTTTGCTCGGGCCGAACGGGTCGGGCAAGAGCACCACCATCAAGCTCCTGCTCGGCCTGATCTTCCCCACCCGCGGCAGCGCGAAGATCCTCGGCCACCCCGTCGGCTCGCCGGAGATCAACGCGAAAATCGGCTTCCTGCCCGAGGAATCCTACCTCTACCGCTTCCTCAACGGCGAGGAGACCTTGCGCTTCTACGGCCGGCTCTTCAAAATGGGCCGCAAGGAGCTCAACGAGCGCATCCCCCACCTGCTCGACACCGTGGGCCTCGACGAAAAGGCCCGCAAACGCAAGCTCCGCGAGTATTCCAAGGGCATGGCCCGCCGCATCGGCCTCGCCCAGGCCCTCATCAACGACCCCGAGTTGGTGCTTCTGGACGAGCCGACCACCGGCCTGGACCCCATCGGCACCCGCGAGATGAAGGACCTGATCCTCAGCCTCAAGGAGCAGGGCAAAACGGTCATCCTCTGCTCCCACCTGCTGGCCGACGTGCAGGACGTCTGCGACCGCATCACCATCCTCTTCCGCGGCAAAATGCAGGAGCTCGGCCAGGTGAAGGACCTGCTGCAGGTGAAGGACATCACCAACATCGAGGCCCAGGGACTCACCGAGCAGCAGATCGAAGAGCTCGGCGAGTTCCTCCGCCGCATCGGCGCGCACAACGTCGGCGTCACCCACCCGACCACCACGCTCGAGGACCTGTTCATCCGCATCGTCCGCGAAAACACTGGTGAGGGCGGCACCTACACGAGCAGCTCCTGAGGGTGGGAATGACGAATGACCAAACCAGAATGACCAAAAAAAGTGTTGAACAGTTGGTCATTGGAGGTTGGACATTCCTTGGTCATTCTGGTTTGGTCATTCGGCTTTCCCCGCACCTAAATACAGCATGGCCGCCCTCTTCCCCTCACTTCCGCCCGCCGTCAACGCGAACCTCGGGTGGATCGTGTTCGGCCTGATCGTGGTCTTCGGCCTGTTCGTCTACGGCCTGCGCGACGTGCTCCGCTTCAGCGGCCGGCGGGTGTGGGCGATCGGCGGGGTCTGCTTCTCCGACGCCGTCCGCCGCCGGGTGCTGTGGGTCGCGCCGCTGGCGATGCTCGGGGCCGTCGTGGTCGGCCAACTCATCAACCCGACCGACGAGCAGGACGCGGTCCGCCAGACGATCAAATACTGCCTGTTCGCCACCGGCCTGGTCGTGGTGGTCGTGTCGGTGATCCTCGGCTGCACCACCCTGCCGCGCGAGATCGAGAACAAGGTCATCTTCACCGTCGTGACCAAGCCGGTCACGCGGCTGGAGATCATCCTCGGCAAAATCGCCGGCCTCGCCCGCGTGGCGGGGCTGCTGCTGCTCATCATGGGCGGGTTCAGCCTCGGCTACCTTTACCTCAAGGCGTGGACGCTGCAGGGCGACCTCCGCGCCAAGGCGCAGGCGGGCGGGGTGGACCCGGCACAGGCGGCGTGGCTGGCGCACTACGAGGCGGTCGGCCTGCTGGGGGCGCGGACCGTCGCGCCGGCGTCGGACCTCCAGGTCTACGCCGTCCCGCCGGCCGACGTGGTGGCGGGGGCCAAGGGCGTGCGTTGGCTCTACGCGGGGGGCATGAGCTACTCGGTGCCGTTCGAGCTGGCCCCGGATGCCCTGCCGCTGCCGTCGGCGGGGTCGGTCGACCCGGCCACCGCGCCGGGCTTCGCCATCGTCGCCCACCTCCCCTACCGCCGCCTGCCCGGCGATGCCGAGCAGCCGACCGACGTGCCGGTGCCCCTTGCCCCGGTCGACCCTTCCAAGGCCCGGCCCGAGGCGAGCATCCAACTCCTCGACGAGAACGGCTTTTCCCTCCCGATCGCCATCAACGGCGGCAAGCCGGCGGAGCTGGCCGACCCCGACGGCGCGACGCCCGTGATCGTGCCGGTCTCCCTTGCGGCGGCCCGGAAAGTGGCGTCGAACGGCCGGTTCATGGTCCGCGTCGTGCCGAACAAGCCGGGCTTCGTCTACGGCGTCGGGGCCGACCCGGTCGAGCTCCGCCTGCCGCGCGACGACGGCTCGACCGCCCTCGTCAAGCCCGTCGTCAACGCCGACACCCCCCCCACCGGCCCGGCCCTTCTCACCGGCATGAGCGGCCGTCGCGGCGCGCAGGTGCCCGCCCCCGACGGCGACAAGAAGACCGTCGGCGTCTACCGCTTCGCCGGCGTGCCCGAGCCGCAAATCGGACCCGACGGCCGCGTGCCCATGGAGCTCGAGGCCGGCATCCAGCGGCTCGACGAGCAGTCGACCCAGCAGGACGTCACCGAGCTCGGCGTCAGCGTCCGCAACGCCGCCACCGGCGCGGTCTCGCCCCCCCAACTCGTCTACCCCGAGAGCGGCCAGACGGTCTTCTTCAGCGTGCCGGCCGACGCGGTGAAGGGGGGCACCTTCGACGTGCTGGTCCGCTCCCGCACGCCCGGCCACACCGCCGAACTCACCCGCGCGGGGCTGGAGGTGGTCACGGGCCGCCACGGCTTCGCACTGAACTTCCTGCTGGCAATGCTCGCGCTGTGGCTGCTGGCGATCCTCGTCTCGGCCGTCGCGGTGTTCGCCAGCACGTTCGTCTCGTGGCCCATCGCCGTCACGGTGACGCTGATCCTGCTGCTGGGCAACTGGGCCGTCACCACGCTGAGCGACTCCCTGGGCGCCGGCGCGGCGCGCGGCGTGACGGCCGGCTTCTTCACGCCCGACTCCGACCCCGCCCAGCAGAAGGTCGTCGAGGACGTGCTGGACGTGCTGATCAAAACCGTCCGCCGCTTCGGCGACGCGCTGCCGGACATCGGGGCGTTCGGCGCGGGCGACTACCTGCAGCAGGGCGAGGCCGTGCCGCCGGCGCTGCTCGGCCGGGCGGCGCTGGTGCTGGTCGGCTTCGGCCTGCCGCTGGTGGTGCTCGCCTACGTCCGGCTTCGGAACAAGGAGGTGGCGCCGTGAGCAAGCGAGGCCCCCCACAATCCCGATACGCCTCCGGCTACGCCCGCCGCCTGCCGGTGGTGGTGCTGCTGGTGCTGGCGCTGGCGGCGACGGGGGCGACGCGATATTGGGCCGAATCGCTGCGGCGCGACCCGCGCGAGACCGCCTCGCGCGGGGCGGCGCTGGGGCAGCTCGACAGCTTCGCCCTGGGCCTGCTGCTGGGCGGGCTCCGCGGGCCGCTGGTGATGGCGCTGTGGGCCAGCAGCGAGACGCAGAAGCAGGACCGCGACCTCCGCGACTTCGACACGAAGATCAACCTCATCCGCCTGCTGCAGCCGCAGTTCGACACCGTCCACCTGTTTCAGATCTGGAACAAGGCGTACAACGTCAGCGTGCAGATGGCGAACCTGCCGAACAAGTACGCCGTGATTTTGGACGCGCTGGACTACGGCTTCGACGTCCGCAAGGAGCGGCCCGACAGCATCAACCTCGAGGCCGCCGTCGCCAACGTGCTGTTCGGCAAGTTCGGCGAGGCGGCGGAGAAGGGGTACTACCGCCAGCGCGTGCGGGCCGAGACGATGGCGGCGGCGGACCTGACGCGCATCACCTTCCCCGAGTCGCGCCGCGCCACCCTCGCCGCCGACGCCGCCCAGGCCGGGCTGCTGCCGACGGAGTTGATGGTGCGGAGCGTGCCGGGCGAGCCGGACGCGCGGTCGGTCACGGTCACGAAGTTCTACGGCGACCTGCTCGCCAAGACCTTCACCGGCCCCGGCATTGTGTACGTCGACCGCCCCGCCCGCCAGACCGAGCGCGACGAGACCGGCCGGCGGGTGAAGTACGACACGCTGCTCGACCGCGCCGGCAACCTGCTGCCGGCGTTCACCACGCCCAAGGAGCCGGGCGAGCCGCAGACCGCGGAGTTGTATTACCTCGTGCCGTTCGAGCCGTTCCCCGAGGGCGTTTCGCCGCTCGCGCTGGCGTACAACTACTACAAGCGGGCGCAATTCTTGCAGAACGAGCGGGGCCAAGTTCACGCGCAACTGTCGCCGCGGGTGCTCGACAGCCGGCCGGCGGTGGCGCTGGGGAAGTGGTCCGACGCCGAGCGCGAGCGGGGCCGGCGGGCGGAGTTGGCGGCGATGGACCGGCCGGTGCCGGAGGACGTCGAGCAGCGCGAGGCCGCCGCCGCCGACCTGCCGCTGGACAGCAAGATCGGCCCCGGCGGGCTGAGCCGGGCACTGCTGAAGCGGGCCGTGTACGACGACCGCCGCGCCGCGTTCATCGCCGGCAAGACCGTCGAGGCGTTCGCCGAGCACTTCGCCCGCGACCGGGGCGACTCGACCGGGCAGGACGAGGTGGACCGCCAGACGCTGGTGCAGGCGATGACCGGTGCCGACGCCGACTACCTCGCCGCGATGCTGGCCGACGGCGGCCCCCGCGGCCCGGCAGGTGTGAAATTGCTGGCCTCCGCCAAGGCGGGCTACGAAAAGGCCTTGCGGCTGGTCGAACTGCAGGCGCTGCGGTACTACGTCAATGACCGCGTGCTGTCGCAGTTCTACCCGCCGGGCATCGACCGGCCGGGCGTGGACCGGCGGAGCAAGCTGGACGCCCTGACCGACCCGCAACTCGCGGCGCTTTACGAGCAATCCCGCGCGTTCGTCCACCAGCGGGCGAACCTCGCGCTTTACCAGCAGCAGGTAGACGATTACGGCTACTGGCGCGAGCGGATTCAGACGCGCCTCGGCCTGCTGGGGGTGTCGGGGGTGGCGGGGCCGTCGACGAGGGCGTCGACGGCGCCGGCAACTTCACCGGTCGGGCCGGTCGCGCCGGTCGCGCCGTGAAAATGGCGGTCGCCCGGCGGCAAGAGTTGGCGTAAAGTCGGGGGCACTCAGGAGGTGCCCTATCGCCCAGAACACGATCATTTCCAAGCCCATCGCCCCAACATCCGCCGCCCAGAAGCCGGCCCTGCCCGACCGGCCCCGGCGGCTGGCGGAGGCCCGGCAGTTCGCCGTCGCCGCCGCGAAGATGGCGGCCGACACGCGCTGCCACTCGGTCCGCGTGCTCGACGTCTCGATGCTCAACACCGTCTGCGACTTTTACGTCCTCGCCACCGGCACCAGCCCGCGGCAGATGCAGAGCGTCGGCGACGATCTGGACGAGCTCGGCCGCGACGGCGGGTTCACCTTGCTCCGCACCAGCGGCCGCGGCAGCGAGTCGTGGACGGCCTTCGACTTCGCCGACGTGGTGGTCCACCTCTTCGGCGAGGAGGCCCGGCTGTACTACGACCTCGACAGCCTCTGGGGCGACGCGGCGGAGGTGGAGTGGCGGGCGGGGTGAAGTGAGACTTCCTTAATAGCCGGAGGCGGAAGCCCCGGTCTTCGTCGCAATTACGTTCGTCGGTTACGAACGCTTCCGCGACGAAGACCGGGGCTTCCGCCTCCGGCTACTAAAGAAGCCCTTTTAGGCCGCATCCTTTCCGCAGCACTTCTTGAACTTCTTCCCGCTGCCGCAGGGGCAGGGGTCGTTTCGGCCGACCTTGGCCTGCTCGCGCACGACGGTCTGGACCGCCGTGCCGCCGGCGGCGGCGGAATCGGTGACTTCGGTCTCGGTCGTCGGGGCGTCGCCGACGGCGTAGTCGGCCTCGCCGGCGTGCTGGGCGGCGGTCTCGTGGTAGGCGCTCTTCGCCTGCGGCTCGCCGGTCTGGCTGACGTGGACGCGGAAGATCAGGTCCGTCACCTTGTCGCGCACGCCCGCGAGCATCTGCTCGAACATCTGGTGGCCCTCCTTTTTGTAGGCCACGCGCGGGTCCTTTTCCGCGAATGCCTGGAGGCCGATGCCGCCCTTGAGCATGTCCATCTGGTAGAGGTGGTCCTTCCAACTCTGGTCGAAAATGCTGATCAGGACGTACTGCTCGAGCGCGGTGAGCTCGGCGCGGAAGACGGCCTTGGCGCGGCGGAGCAGGATGTCGCGGGACGTGACCTCGCCGTCGCCGTCGGTGTCGCGCTCGGGCCGGCCCTTGCGGGTGTGGGCGGTGGCGGGCACGACGTCCTCGGGCGTGACGGGCTGGAATGCGCCGAAGCGCGCGTTGAAGGCGTCGGCGAGGGCGGCGGGCTCCTTGTTGGCGGCCAAGATTGCGTCGACGGCCTTCTCGGTCTCGCCGCCGGTCCAGAACTTCTCCTGAAAATCGATCAACTCCTGCCGCAGCGCGGGCCGGCCGGCGTGCTGGATGTGCTCCAGCGTCCGGTCGACGTCGTATTTCGCCTTGGCCCACTGGCGGACGTAATCCGCCGCCTGGCCCCCCTCGACGGCATCGCCCTCCTGCCCGCAGACGAGCGAGAGGACGTGGTCGACGGGGTACTCGACCTCGCGGCGGCTGTAAGCTGCCCGCGCCCGCCCGTCGATCATCTCCTCGATCTTGTCGGCCGGGAAGGTGGTGCCGCGCTCGGGGTCGGCGAGCATCTCCTGCGGCGTGAGTTCGATGCCGAACTTGTCGCGCGCCCACGCCGACAGTTGCAGCAGCCCGAAGTTCGGAACGAGGTACTTCTTGAGGTCGGTCAGGTCCTTCTCGGCGATGTAGCGGTCGGCGGCGTCCTTGAGGGTCTCCTCGAGCTCGACGAAGTCCATCTTGCGGATTCGGCTCTGCGGCAGGTTCAGGCCGTAATTCGCCATCGCCCAGCTGGAGAGGCTCTTGGTGTCCCACTGGCTCGGGTCGTCGGCATCCTCGCCCATGAACTCGCCGAGGTTCTGGGCGAGGTTGGAGTCGACCTCATTTTTGGCTTGGTTGCGGACGCGCTCCTCGGCGTCCTCGAAGCGGTCGTAGCCCTTGAGGTCCTCCGGCTCGAGGTTCACGTCCAGCGCCTGCCGGGCGGCGTCGGCGAGGACGGTGGCGGCGTAGTCCTTGACGACGTACTTCTCCACCGCGTCCTCGATGCTCTGGCCGATCATGTTCCAGATCACGGCGTCGATCCGCCGGCCCTCCAGCACCTGCTGGCGCAGGCCGTAGAACTGGCTGCGCTGGAAGTCGTTGACCTCGTCGTACTCCAGCAGGTTCTTGCGCGACAGGAAGTTGCGCTCCTCGACCTTCCGCTGGGCGCGCTCGATGCCGCGGGAGAGCATGGGCGACTCCAGCGCCTCGCCGTACTCCATGCCGAGCTTTTTCATGATGTTGATCGACCAGTCGTTGGCGAAGGTTTTCATCAGCTCGTCCTGCAGCGAGACGTAGAAGCGGCTGCTGCCGGGGTCGCCCTGCCGGCCCGAGCGGCCGCGGAGTTGGTTGTCGATGCGGCGGCTGGTGTGGCGCTCGGTGCCGATCACGCGCAGCCCGCCGGCCTCCAGCGCCGGGGCCTTGAGCTTGATGTCCGTGCCTCGCCCCGCCATGTTCGTGGCGATGGTGACGTTGCCGACGAGCTTCCCCTCGCGGTTGGTGTGCTGCCGGCCGGCGGCCTCGACGATGTGCGCCTCGCGCTCGTGCTGCTTGGCGTTCAGCACGTCGTGCTCGATGTCGTACTTCTGCTTCAGCTCGCGCGAGATCATCTCGCTCTTCTCGACGCTGGTGGTGCCGACCAGCACCGGCCGGCCCTCGTCGCTGGCCTCCTTGATCGCCTCGATGATCGCCTCGTACTTCTCCCGCTCGGTGCGGTAGACGAAGTCCGTCGCGTCCTCGCGCACCACCGGGCGGTTGGTCGGGATCGACACCACCTCCAGGTTGTAGATCTTCGTGAACTCCTCGGCCTCGGTCTGGGCGGTGCCGGTCATGCCCGCCAGCCGCTTGTAGAGCTTGAAAAAGTTCTGCAGCGTGATGGTCGCCAGCGTTTGCGTCTCCTGCTTGATCGGCACGCGCTCCTTGCACTCCACCGCCTGGTGCAGCCCGTCGGACCACTGCCGGCCGGTCATTTTGCGGCCGGTGTACTCGTCGACGATCACCACCTCCAGCTCGCCGGAGCGGGGGTTGACCTCGACGACGTAATCCTTGTCACGCTCGTAGACGACGTGCGCCCGCAGCGCCTGCTCGATCAGGTGCGGCCACTCCATGTTCGCCCCGACGTAAAAGCTGCCCACGCCCGCGGCCTCCTGGGCGGCGGCGATGCCCTCGTGGGTCAGGTGGACGCTCTTCTTGTCCAGCTCCAACTCGTAATACTGCGTGACCGACGCCAGTTTTTCCTCCGCGGCGGCGAGGCGGGTGACGGCCTGCTCGAACCGCTTCTTGGCCGACTCCTTCTTCTCCTTCGTGTCGGCCTTGTCCTCGTCCCCCTCGGCGGCCTTGATGGCGCGCTTGGCGCCGTCGACCTCCTTGTTCGCCGACTGCCACGGGCGGGCGAGCTCCATGACGTGCCGCACCACCTCGTCGGCCTTGCGGTACTGCGGGGCATTGTCGTGAGCGGCCCCGCTGATGATCAGCGGCGTGCGGGCCTCGTCGATCAGGATGCTGTCGACCTCATCCACGATCGCGTAATCCAGCGGGCCCTGGACTTGCAAGTCGACCCGCTCCTTCATGTTATCGCGCAGGTAATCGAAGCCGAACTCGCTGTTGGTGCCGTAGGTGATGTCGCACTCGTACATGGCCCGGCGGGTCGCGCCGCCGGGGTCCATGCCGTTCTGGATGTAGCCGATGGTGATGCCCAGATTGTCGAACGCCGGCTTGACCCACTGGCTGTCGCGCTTCACCAGGTAGTCGTTGACGGTGACGACGTGGGTGTGATTGCCCTCGAGCACCTTGGCGAAGCAGGCGAGTGGGCCGACGAAGGTTTTGCCCTCGCCGGTCTTCATCTCCGCAATCTTCCCCTCGTACAGCACCAGGCCGCCGATGAGCTGCACGTCGAAGCACCGCGCGCGGAAGGGCGGGCGGCTCTCGGGATAAACCTTGCGGACCGCGTCGTAAAGCTCCAGCGGGATGGCGACGGTCTGCCAACTCTCGCCGGTCTGGATCATCTGCTGCTGGATCAGGTCGTAGCGCTGCAGGTTTGCGTCGTCGAGCTGGTCGGGGTCGAACGACTGCTCGGGGTTGAAGATTTCGCGGATGCCGATGTGGCGGTCCATCGACTCGCGCATCAGGGCGAAGACCTCGGCCAGCACGTCGTCGATGGTGAGCTTCTTGGCGACCAGCCCCGCCCGGATCTCCTGGGCGCGGGCGGCGAGCTGCGGGTCGGCCAGTTTGCGGACGTCCGGCTCCTTGGCGTTGATCTGCTCGACGAGCTTGCGGTAGCGCTTCAGCAGGCGGTCGTTGCGGGAGCCGAAGACTTTGGTGAACGCTTTGTTGAATCCGAAGGCCATGATGGAAAGTCCGGTGGGATGAGGGGTGGGCGGGTGAGCCGCGGGCGCGGATAAATCCGCGGTAAGCCGCGAGCGCAGCGAGCGCTTTTCGCGCCCGCACTTCAAGACGGTATCGAAGCGGATGTGACCTACCCCACCGGGGGCGGCAGGCGCAGCAGGAAGGGGGCGAGCAGGCGGTAGACGACCGGGGCGTCGGGCGGCACCGCGACCGACGCCACCGGCGTCGCCCGCACGTCGCGCCGCGCGTGGACCATCAGCACCGCCGCGCGAACCGAGCGGCGCAACCCGACGCGCAGCTTGTCGAACAGCCGGGCGGTGACGGCGGCGCGCGACGCCTCGGCCTCGTGGCGCGGCCCGGCGGCGCACTCCGCCGCGGCGTCGCCGACGAAGGTCGTGGCGACCAGCGTCACCAACAGCAGGTGGCGAAGTTTGAGGGGCGGGCGGGTCATGCGGTGGAAGAGTCTACGGCAGCGGCTTGCGCGGAAGAAACACGGGCGAAAGTGCAATCCGCCGCCGGGTCATTATACTGCCGCCCGACGCATGAGGTTCCCCGCCGCCATCTTCGCCCTCTTCCTGCTCGCCCTCACCGCGGCCGCGCCGGCGGCGGTGCGGCTGACGGCGGAGGTCGGCTGGGAGGGGCACTACGCGCCGGGCCGGTGGACGCCCCTGTACGTCACCGCCTCGGCCGACCCGCCGCGGAACGCAATTCTGACGGTCTCGGCGCCGCACTCCTCGTCGTTCGGCGTGGTGGTGCGGCGCGGCATCGGCCTCTCGACCCAGCCGGCGACCTACCCGATCTTCGTGCCCCTCGGCGGGGCGCAGGACGAGCTGCAGATCAGCCTGACCGACGCCGACACCGGCCGACGCCTCGCCGAGTGGCCCGACCGCGAGGGGGGCGTCACGCCGATGGTCCTCCCGACCGCCGGCTACGGCGGGCCACTGATCGGCACCAGCGGCGCGTTCGGGCCGGTGCGGTCGATCGACTTTCCCGCCACGCCCCGCAGCCCGACCCTCGCCCCCCTCGCCCCCGATCTGCTGCCGACGGCGGCGGTCGGGTATGACGGGCTCGATTTGCTCATCCTCGACCGGCCGAACCTCTCGGCGATGGGCCTCGACCAGCAGCAGGCGATCGCCGACTGGGTGCGCGCCGGCGGCCGGCTGCTCGTCTGGCCCGGCACCGACCCGGTGCCCGCCGCCGGGCCGCTGGTCGATCTGCTGCCGCTGCGATTCGGCACGAATCAGACCTTAAAGCTCGACGCCAAAACCGTCGCGGCCGCCGGGCTGCCGGCGCGGTTTTCTTCAATCCCGGCGCGCGACACAACGGCGGCGGAGGGGGCGCGGCGGGTCGACGTCTTCGGCGGCGCGAGCGCGCTGTACGTCAACGAGGCCGGCTTCGGAAGCGTCGGCGCGCTGCCGTTCGACGCCTCGTCGCTGCTGTTCGCGGACGCGGAAACGTCGGCCGCGTTCTGGCGGCCGGTGCTGGGGGCGCTGATTCAGATCGAAAAGCCAGGCGACGGCACGCCCTACTACGGCTACCAGGGAAATCGCCGCGGCGCGGCGCAATCGGCGGTGGCGGACGTGCTGGGGGACGTGCCGGGGGCGGGGCAATTCGGCTTCGGCTACGTCGTGGCGGTGCTGGCGGGGCTGATGCTGGTGGTCGGCCCGCTCGACTGGCTGGTGCTGAAAAAGCTCGGCCGCCAGCCCTGGACGTGGGCGACCACGGCCGGCTGGATTCTGCTGGTCACGCTCGGGGCGGTTTACGCCGGGCGGGTGTTCAAGAGCGGCGATCTGCACTACCGCACGCTGCGGGTGGTCGACGAAATCGACGGCCGGCGGGTGGCGGCGACCGACGTGGTGGGCCTCTACTCGCCGCAGACCCGCGAGTACGGCCTGGACGCGCCGGCCGACTCGTGGTGGCAGCCGCTGGACACCGAGCAGTACGGCTACGGCCTGGGCGGGGGCGGCGTGCGGACGGACGTAGGCTTCGCCGAGGACTCGCGCGGCTGCCGGCCGACGCCGATGGTGGTGAACGTCTGGAACCTCCGCTTCCTGCGCGGCGAGCAGTCGCTGGACGGGCCCGGCGCGGTGGCGGCCGACCTGCGCGTCGTGCGGAAGGGGAAAAGCCCGCGGCTGGTGGGCACGATCACCAACCGCAGCGGCGAGGCGCTGGAGGGGGCGGTGGTCTACCTGGAGCAGTCGCGGGCAAGGCTGGCGGCGACCATTGGGCCGGGCGAGACGGTGGCGGTCGACAGTCCGCTGCTGGACGCGGCGGAGATCGAGAAGATCGAGCCGACCCCGAACCCGCAAAATCCGCCCTACGCGATGGCCGCAGTTCCGACGGAGGCCGAGACCAAGGCGGGCCCCCCGCCGCTGGTCATGTTCAGGCCGACGGTGCTGGGCGCGCCGGGGCCAGACCGATCGCCGAATGCGGTCGGGCTGACGACGGCCGCGTGCGACATTGCGGACGGGCGGAGCGGGCGGATCGAGGCGATGTTCAAATCGGGCGCGCCGGTGGCGGTGGTGTACGCCGTCGCCGAGACGCCCGCGGTGGCGGGGCTGACGGTGCCGGGGGCGATCGAGCGGCACCGCACGATCTACCGCGCGGTGGTGCGGCTGGGGGCGGAGTGATGCGTGGTGCGTGGTGCGTGGTGCGTGGTGCGTGGTGCGTGAGGGTTCGAGTGGCGTGCATGGGTCGGAACAAGCCGGTGTCTGAGCCGGAGGCGAAGACCCGGGTTCTTGGGGTGGACGTTTGATCGTCCCGGATTTCTTTGCGAAGCCGCGAGCGGCTAAGGACCCGGGTCTTCGCCTTCGGCTCAGACGCCGGCTTGTTCCGGCAATTTGACGTTGTTTCGGTAGTTCGACAGACTGGAGATGATTTGGACGCCTTGCAAGACGCCCCCGACGCCCCGGTGATCATCGCGCCCGTCGCCGCGCCGGCCGCCGCGCCGGCGGTGCGGGCGGTGGGGGTGACCAAGCGTTACGGCCAACTCACCGCGCTCGACGACCTCAACCTCGAACTGCACCGCGGCGATGTGTTCGGCTTCATCGGGCCCAACGGGGCGGGCAAGAGCACCACGATGAAGATCGTCGCCGGCCTGCTCGAGCCGACCGCCGGCGTCGCGGAGGTCATGGGGAAAAACGTGGCGGGCAACGGCGATTTCGTCCGGCGGAACATCGGCTACATGCCCGACTTCTTCGGCGTCTACGACGACCTGACCGTCACCGAGTACCTCGAGTTCTTCGCCAGCGCCTACCGCCTGCCGCGCGGCAGGCGGAAAAAAGTGGTCGGCGACGTGCTCGATTTAACCGACCTGAATTACAAGGCCGACGCGCAGGTGAACAGCCTCAGCCGCGGGATGCAGCAGCGGCTGGGGCTGGCGCGGGTGCTGGTCCACGACCCGCCGATCCTGCTGCTCGACGAGCCGGCGAGCGGGCTCGACCCGCGGGCGCGCATCGAGATTCGGGAACTGCTGCGCGAGCTACAGCGGCTGGGCAAGACGATTTTGATTTCGAGCCACATCCTCAGCGAGCTCGGCGAGTTCTGCAACAAGCTCGGCATCATCGAGCGGGGCAAGCTGCTGGTCACGGGCACGGTGGCGGAGCTGGTGGCGCGGGCGCGGCAGAGCCCGACGATCGTGGTGCGCGTCGCCGGCGACAGCGGCCGGGCGGCGGCGTTGCTGGGGGCCGACGGGCGGGTGGCGCGGTGCGACGCCCGGAACGGCGCGCTGCACGTCACGCTGGCGGACGCGAATTTGCACCACGGCTTTCTGGTCGCGGCGCTGGTGAACGCGGGCGTGGTGATCGACAGCGTGTCGCCGGAGGAGGTGAAGCTGGAGGACGTGTTTCTGCGGCTGACGCAGGGGATCGTG
This sequence comes from Tepidisphaeraceae bacterium, assembly GCA_965260985.1. Lineage (GTDB taxonomy): Bacteria > Planctomycetota > Phycisphaerae > Tepidisphaerales > Tepidisphaeraceae > CBDHCE01. The sequence continues at coordinate 54,694 of CBDHCE010000017.1, forward strand.
CAGTGAGGCGCCGAACGATCTGATGCGAAATCGGTAGCTGCGAACCAACGGTTCGCAGTCTTCGGTGAGCGAAACGGGTCTTTCGCTCGAAGACTGCGAACCGTTGGTTCGCAGCTACCTGGGGATCGCGCAACTCTACTTCCCGAACAGCACGCCGCCGCCGGGGGTGGCGGTGGGGCCGTAGGTGCCGGCGCTGGGGGGGCCGGCGGTGGGGACGCTGCTCTCGGTTTTGCCCAGGCGGTTGATGCCCTCGATTGCGGGCCGGCTGGTGGCGGGGTTGGAGCCGCGCCTGACCTCGAAGCGGCGCTGCGGCAGGTCGAGCGAGGCGAGGTAGGCCTCGGCGGCGGCGCGGTCGGCGTCGTAGGCGTTGGCGGCGGTCGGGGCGTCGGTCGGCAGGTCGAGGTAGACCGCCACGACCTCGCCGGGCGTGCTGGCGTCGGCGATGCGGTCGAGCTTCTGGCGGCCGAGGCCGTTGAGGACGCCGGCGGTGAAGTGCATCGGGCGGAGGGTGGCGTCGTTCCTCGCGCCGGCGGCGGCCTGGGCGTCGAAGACGGCGGCGGTGCGGCGGCGCTCGGTCTCGGGGCGGAAGTAGCCCTTCTGGTCGTAGTCGGTCCGGCACCCCGCCGCCGCGGTGGCCGCGGCGAAGGCGGCGGCGGCGAGGGCGAGGCGGGGGGCGCGGCGGAGGGTCAGCGGGCGGGGGGGGCGGTGGGTCATGTCAAATCCTTCTTCGGCAGTTTTGGGGGTCGTCTGTGGCGGCGGCGGCGGCCGGTTTAGTCGAACAGGTTGCTGCTGAACAGTTGCAGCACGGTCGGCCCGGCCAGGACGATGAACGTGGCGGGGAAGATGAACAGCACCAGGGGGAAGCTCATCTTCACGCTCGCCTTGGCGGCCATCTCCTCGGCGATGTGGTGGCGGGCGTCGCGCATGCTCTCGGCGTGGACGCGCAGGGCGGTGCCGATGCTGGTGCCGAAGCGCTCGGCCTGGATGAGCATGGCGCTGAGGCCCTGCAGGCTCTTGTTGTCGGTGCGGACGCCGAGGTTTTTGAGGGCCTCGGCGCGGGGGACGCCGATCTGGGTCTCCATGTGGGTGATGCCCATTTCGCGGCTGACGGTGGGGTGGGCGAGGGCGAGTTCGTCGCCGACGCGCTGCATGGCGCTGTCGATGGTGAGGCCGGCCTCGACGCAGACGACCATGAGGTCCAGCGCGTCGGGCAGGCCCTGGTTGAGGGTTTTCTGGTTGGCGGCGATGGTGGTTTTGAGCCAGAGTTGGGGGAGCATGTAGCCGACGAGTCCGCCGGCGGCGAAGCCGAGGACGCCGCCCGCCCCGCCGGGAATGAACTCCGCCCCGAGGAGGTAGCCGAGGAAGAGGCCGCCGATCAGCAGGACGAACTTCATGCCCGCCAGGACGTTGCCCGCGCTGGCGGTGTAGATGCCGGCCTTGGCGAGGTCGCGGCGGAGGGCGGACTGCTTCTCCTTGGTCTTGGGCATGAACGGCGAGGCCGCCCAGAGGCCGAGTCGGACGATCAGCGGGCCTCGGTCGGCCTTGTCCTCGTCGTGCCGGCGGTCGCGGATCGAGCCGCGCAGGCGGAGTCGGAGGCGGCCGGCGTCCTCGTCCACCAGCCGCTTGGCGGCCATGTAGCCGAGCGTGCCGACGCAGGTGGCGACGCTGAGGAGCAGTAGACCTTGTTGGGTATTCATAGGATTTTCCTCTCACGCACCACGAATCACGCACCACGCATCAGACCGCGACCTTGGTCAATTTCTTGATGAAGAACAGCCCGAGCACTTGCATGGTCAGGGCGATGCCGAGCATCATCAGGCCCGCGCTGGTGTGGACCAGCGGGCCGGCGTACTTGGGGTTGAGGGTGTAGGCGACCACGAACATCACGGCGGGGAAGGCGGCGAGGATGTAGCCGGTGAAGCGGCCCTCGGCGGTTTTGGCCTTGACGTGCTGCTGCAGGCGGACGCGCTGGCGGATCATGCCGCTGATGTTGCCGAGCACCTCCGACAGGTCGCCGCCGGTCTGCCGCTGGATGAGGACGGCGGTGACGAAGAAGGCGAAGTCGGTGCTGTCGATGCGCTCGACCATCTCGCGCAGGGCCGTCTCCAGGGGCAGGCCGAGCGAGTGCTGGTCGTAGGTGCGGCGGAACTCGCTCGCCAGCGGCTGGGGCAGCTCGTCGCCCATCATCTGCAGGCCGATCGACAGCGAGTGGCCCGCCTTGAGGCTGCGGGAGAGGAAGTCCAGGGCGTCGGGGATCTGGTCGGTGAGGGCGCGCTGGCGGGCGTTTCGCTTGTGGCTGAGGAGCAGGAACGGCGCCCCAAAGCCGAGGCCGCCGGCGATCAGGCCGACCAGGAAGGTGGCGGTGATGACGGTGAAGACCAAAAATGTCGCCACGCCCGCGCCGGCGGCGGTGAGCAGGAACTTTTTCAGCGTCGCATCGGGGTAGGCCTGAATGACCTGCTTGCGGAGGTCGCGCAGGAACGGCGAGCGGGCGAGCAGACCTTTGGTGTCGGCCCCGTCGTCGAAGGTCAGGCGGACGTGGGCCGGGCCGAGCGAGGTCGGCCCGCCGGACCCCTCGATTCCCGAGAGGCGGGCGGCGAGTTTTTTGCGGTCGGGGTTGAACAGGGTGCGGGCGAGCTGCGCCGCGCCGTAGGCGAAGAGGCCGACGGACGTGGCGGCGAGGGCTGGGAGGAGCAGTGTGGTCATGGGGGTTCCCGATTTCTTTGCGAAGCCGCGAGCGGCTCAGGCCGCCACCTCGATCACGCGGCGGGCGAAGAGGTCGGCGGGGAGCTTGATGCCGCGGTGCTCGATCCGCTCGGCGCAGCGGGGCCGCACGCCGCAGCAGACGAACTGGCCGGTGGCGGCGCCCTCGGCGTCTACGCCGTTCTGGTCGAAGCTGAACAAATCGTGCATCTGGATGTTGTCCCCCTCCATCCCGGTGATCTCGCTGACCTTCATCACCCGCCGCTTGCCGCCGACGAGGCGGCTGGCCTGGATGACGATGTTGATCGCGCTGGCGATCTGCTGCCGCAGCGCGCGGGTCGGCAGGTCGTAGCCGGCCATGGCGATCATCACTTCGAGGCGCGCCAGCGCGTCGCGGGTGGTGTTGGCGTGGACGGTGGTCATCGAGCCGTCGTGGCCGGTGTTCATCGCCTGCAGCATGTCCAGCGCCTCGCCGGAGCGCACCTCGCCGATGATGATTCGGTCGGGCCGCATGCGGAGGCAGTTCTTCACGAGGTCGCGCTGGGTGATCTCGCCCTTGCCCTCGATGTTGGCCGGGCGCGTTTCGAGTCGGACGACGTGCGGCTGCTGGAGCTGCACCTCGGCGGCGTCCTCGATGGTAATGACGCGCTCGTCGGCGGGAATGTAGCGGCTCAAGCAGTTCAGCAAAGTGGTTTTGCCTGAACCCGTGCCGCCGGAGATCAGGACGTTGCAGCGGCTCTGGACGGCGGCGGCCATGAAGTCCATGACGTCGCGGGGGAAGGCGCCGTTGCGGATCAAGTCCTCCAGCATCATCGGCCGCACGCCGAAGCGGCGGATGCTCATGGCCGCGCCGTCGAGGGCGAGCGGCGGGATGATGGCGTTGACGCGGCTGCCGTCGGCGAGGCGGGCGTCGACCATCGGGCTGGTCTCGTCCACCCGCCGCCCGACGCCGGCGACGATGCGGTCGATGATCTGCCGCAAATGCCGGTCGTCGCGGAAGTGGACGTCCGACCGCTGCAGGCGGCCCTTCTTCTCGACGTAGATGTTGTCGAAGCGGTTGACCAGGATGTCGGTGACGGACGGGTCCTTGAGCAGCGTTTCCAGGGGTCCGAGGCCGAAGGTCTCGTCCATCACCTCGTCCATGAGCTTTTCCTGCTCGGCCGAGTTGATCAGGCCCTTCTCGCTCTGGCAGAGGTCGCGGATGAGGGTGCGGACCTCCTTGCGGACGGTTTCCGGTGGGAGGGTGCGGAGGTTTTGGACGTCGAGCTTTTTGACGAGCGTCTCGTGGATGCGGACGCGGAGCTGCTGGAAGTACATCTGCCGCTCGCCGAGCGGTGTCCCGCCGCCGCCCGCGCCACCGCCCACGCCACCGTGGACGAGGGAGGGGCGGTTGGCCCCCTCGGTGTTGGCGGCGGCGGCGCGGAGCTCCGGCGGGGCGGGAACCGGCGCGGCGGGCGGGGCGGGCTCGGGCTTGAGCGCGTCGGTCGCCGCCGGCTCGCCGCGCAGCTCCTTGAGGTACTCGGCGGTCGGCAGCGCGCCGGCGGATTTGGTGAACAGGCCCATGGGTGATCCTCTTCTGCTTGCGGACTGGAAGAATCTTTCTTTGCGAAGACGCAAGCGGCTCAGGCGGCCTGCTTCACCTGCGCGTCGCGGGACTTGAGGCTTTGGGCGAAGCCCAGCAGGCTCTGGCTGATGTCGCTCCGCGGCGCCCGCAGCACCACCGGCTCGCCGTAATTCACTGCCGCGATGGCATTCTTGAAGTCGTTGGGCACCATCCAGCAGATCTTCAGGCCCAGCGCCCGCTCCACCTCGCCCGGCTCGATGTCCCACCCCTTCTTCACGAATCGGCTGACGACGATGCGGATCTTGCTCGCCTCAATGCCCATCCGCCGCATCGCGCCGACGAACCGCTCGGCGTTCTTGGCGCTGGGGACGTTGAGCTGCATGACCACCACGTTCACGTCCGCCGCCTGCACCAGCGTGCTGTAGACGGGGTCGACGCTCATCTGGCTGTCGACTACGACGTGGTCGAACATGCGGCCCAAAATGCTGAACAGCCGGCCGACGCCCTCGCGCGTCACGCGCTGGGTGTCCTCGGGCAGCTCCGGGCGGGCGAGGATGCTCAGGTTGCTCTTGCGGTGAACGGTCAGGGCGTTGTCGAGCACCTGCTTGTCCAGCGCGTCGGTCGACTGCATGACGTCGGCGATGGTGTAGCGCGGGCTGACGTCGAACATGCCCGCCACGCCCCCCTTCACCAAATCGAGGTCGAGCAGGCAGGCCTTCTCCCCGCCGCCGGCGAGGGCGGCGGCGGTGTTGCAGGCGATGGTCGTGCTGCCGCAGCCCCCCTGCGTCGGGATCACGTGGATGACCTTCGCGCGCTTGCCCATGCCGTAGGCCTGCGCCACCCGCTCGAGGGCGGCGGCGAAGCGGACCTCGGGGATCGGCAGCGGGATGAACTCGCGGATGCCCGTGCTCATCGCCTCCATCAGCAGGTTCGGGTCGAGCACCTGGCTCATGGCGAAGAAGCTGACGTTCGGGAAGGTCCGCGGCAGGTGGCTGATCTTCCGCAAACTCTCGGCCGGCGCGGGGTCGAGGTTGGCGACGACCATCTGCGGCATCTCGGACCGGCCGAGGTAGGCCGCCAAACCGTCGATGCTGGGGAGTTGGGCCTGCACGTTCACGCCGTACTGGCCCAGGAACGCGGCGAGCTCCGCGCGGTTGGTGGCGTCGGCGTCGCAGATGACGCAGGAGAGTTGGATGTACATGGGCGGTGCCTTGAAAGTGCGGTGCTTGATTCGGTGGCCCAGAACCTGCGGCCTGTGTCGTTTACGTCGGCGTCTGACTCACTTGACTGAAGCCGGCGCGGCGGGCGCGGGCTGAAACCCGCGGCGGCCCTCGAACGTGGCGGCCGGGCGGCTGGGGTCGGCCTTCATCGGCTCGTCCTTCCGCGGCGTCTCGATGTCGCCGCCGACGAACAGCGCGATGTCGTCCGGCACGCCCTCCCCCACGCCCGGCAGCGGCGGCACCTGGTCGGGGTTCATCGCCTCCACCAGCGTCGGCGTGATCAGCACCACCAGCTCCGTCTCGCGCCGCTGGTACCGCGTCGAGCGGAACAGCGCGCCGATCACCGGCAAATCGCCCAGCAGCGGCACCGCGTCGCGGTTGGCCGCCAGGCTGCTGTCCAGCAGCCCGCCGACGGCGAACGTCTGGCCCTCGCCGAGCTCGACCGTCGTCGTCAGGCTGCGCTTGCGCAGGGCCGGCACCCGGATGCCCGCCAGCACGACGGCGGCGGTGTAGTCCAGGTCGCTGACCTCCGGCGAGAGCTTCAGGCGGATGCGGCCGTCGCCGAGCACGACCGGCGTGAAGTTCAGGCGGACGCCGAACTCCTTGTACTCGATGGTGATGCCGGTCCCGCCCCCCGCCCCCGGCTGGGGCACGGGGATCGGGAACTCGCCGCCGGCGAGGAAGCTGCCCTCCTGGCCGCTGGTCACCACGAGGTTCGGCTGGGCCAGCACGCGGAGCAGGTTGTTCTGGCGAAGGGCCTGGACGAAGACGTTGAACGCCGTCCCGCCGATCACCCCGCCGCCGAAGAGGTTGGTGGGCGAGGCGCCGACGGGGATCGACAGCGCGTTGCCGCCGGTGCCGCCGAGGGCCGCGCCCACGCCCGCGCCGCCGGTGTTGCTGCCGAAGTTGAACACGCCGTCGGAGATGCCGAAGCTCACGCCGAGCTCGTTGTTCACCTGCCGGCTGACCTCGGCGAACTGCACCTGCAGCATCACCTGCTGGCCGCCGCGCACCTCCAGAAAGTTCACCACGCGGCCGAACGGCGAGGCGACGGCCTCCACCTGCTCGGCCGTCTTCAGGTTCGGCACCGGCCCGCGCAGCACGATCGCCCCGTTCAGGCTGCCGACGGAAATCTCGCGGCCGGGGAAAATGGTCGCCACCTGGTCCTTGACCGCCTTCAGGTCCAATGCGACGTTCACATCGACCACGCGGTTCTGCTCCGACGGCTGCCCCGCCTGGCCGGGGGCGGCGGGCGCCTCCTGGCCCCAGATGATGAGTTGGGTGTTGCCGGCAGTTTTGGCCGTCACCAGCAGGGTCCGGTCGTCGAGCCGGCTGACCTCCGCCACGTCCGGTTGGGCGACGCTGACGCGGCTGACGGGCAGGGCCGTCTTCATGATCCGCGTCTTGTTCACGGTCATCGCCAGCGACCCGTCGGCCGCCAGCCCGTCGATCGCCAGCGGCGCGGCGGCCGCGGCCTCGGGCCACGCCTCAACTTTCGGAGCAGCGGTCTGAGCGGCGGTTTGGGCGACATCGAGTTTCCGCACCGGCATCGTCGCCGGCGTCACCGCGCGGGCCGGCGTGACGTTGCCGACCGTGAACACCACCGGCCGCACCGTGGCCGGCCGCGGCGTCGCCACGAAGTGCTGGCCGCGCGGCGAAACGTCGAACGTCGGCATCGCATACGGCTCGGCGAACTGCGGGAAGAACTTCACCGCAACCCGCGGATCGACCGCCCTGCCACCCGACCGCGCCATCGGGATGGAGGCCGGGATGTAGATCGGCTCATCGACCGGCTCGCCGAACACGACCGACGGCTGGTAGGCCGGGCCGGTGGTCGGCCGGGTCGCGGGCAACTCGTCTGCTATGGTCGGGCCGAAGGAGGGGCCGAAGGTGATCCGCGACGCCGCCCCGACGGTGCCGCTGACGACGGTGAACAGCCCCAGCGCGCCGCCGGAGAGGACGACCATCCACCGCTTGGTCCGCCGGCCGGCGGGGTAGGCGGCGGATTCCAGCGCCGCGCGGTTGGCGGCGCGATTGCTGGCGCGGGTGGCGGCGGCACTGCCGGCGGTGCGGCTCATCGCCGGGCGGAGCAGGTCCAGGATCGGGTCGACGGGTTTGGTGCGGTCGTGGGGAAGGTTCATGGCTCGCCTCTTGTCGGCCGGCCGGCGGTGGGGACTTGCCGTCCCGGAGCGCGGCGGTCGGGTTGTGGGAAAATCGGACGTCGGGGGATTGGGCTTGGGTTCAGTTCGGGAACGCCAGGTCGGTCGGCAGGTCGGTGATGAGCGTCGGCACGCGATGCTCGTCCGGCTGCGGCGTGGCGGTGATGGCCGGTTCCATCGGGCGGGTCGCGGGGCGCGACGGGCCGTCGGCGTACTCGACCGTCACCACGCCGCGGCGGATGAACTGCACGGGCCGGCCCTCGGGCGCGTCGGCGGCACCGGCCTCCACGGCGGCCGGGCGGGCGGACTTGCTCATCGCCAGCATGGTGGGCGTGGTGGCCTTGCCGGCGGGGCCGGTCGATTCGCCGCGGAGCATGGCGAGGGAGACGCCGGCGTTGTCGGTGCTGGCGCGGTCGCCGTTGGCCCGCAGCACTAGGCGCGGCAGGCCCAGGCGGGCGGCGAGCTCCAGGGCCTCGGCCTGCTCGGGGGTGGCGCGGAGGGTCACGCTCTTGCTGACCTCGGGCTTGGCCTCCATCTCCGGGCCGCCGGGACCGCCGGGGCCGGTCATGGGGCCGGCCGAGGGGTAAGCCCGGCCGATGGTCCGGCCGACGGCGAGCACCTCGATGTCCTGCGCCACGGTCTTCGCCAGCGTGTCGCTGTCGCCCTTGCCCTGCACCGTCGTCACGACGTCGACGTGGCAGCCGGGCACGAGGAAGCCCGCCACGCCGCGGTACTCGTCGATCTCGACGGTGACGGCCCGCATCCCCGCCGGCAGCACCGCCTGCAAGCCCGACCCGGCCCCGAGCGGGGCGAGCTGGGCCTCGACTATCGGCTGGCCCGCGAACGCCGGCGCCCGCATCACGCGGCCCACCAGCATCCCGGCCGACGGGAAACCGACCACCGGTGCCGCCGGTTCCGTCGCCCCCTTCTTCGCGTCGGTCTTCGCGGCCGCGACCTTCATCGTCGAGAGGTCGGCGGAGGTGAGCACCTCGCCGGCGTTCACGTCGCGGGCGGCCACGACGAGGTCGACCATCGGGTCGGCCGCCTGCGCCGCGGCGCGGGGCTTGTTCGTGATGTCGAACGCCACCACCGCCGCCACCAGCCCGAGCACCACCGCCACGGCGAGCGGCACCCAGGTTTTCCAGTTGAAGTTCTGCTTCCAGTTCATCATCGCGTTCTCCGGGGGACGGGGGTTGGACGTCGGACTTGACTCTCCTGCTGTCGTCAAGGCCGGTTGCGCGGTTTAGCCGGCGCGGGGGAAAGCGGAAAATTGTTCGGATTCGCCCGCGGCGGGTTGACGGCGGCGGAATCACTTTCCGTTCCGGGATCGTCGATTGGTGCGCGCGGAAAAACACGGGTTGAAAACCCGTGCTACCGAGAAACGTCCCGCGTCTCGGCGGTCAGCTCGCGCTGCCCTCTTTGCGCATGACGGTGGCGCCGGAGACGGACTTGCCGTCGCCGATCATGTGCATCGGCGCGATGCCGATGGTGCCCCACGGGGCCGAGACGGTGACGGTGATCTGCGTGCCGGGCACGGCGCCGGCGACGTCGGGCGGGGAGATCGAGACGGTGAACTTCGGGTCCACCACGGTGCCGCTGGACTGGAAGCCGCCGGCCCTGAGGCTGGCGGCGATGCGGGCGTTGACGTTGGCGGTGGTCGCCTGCGGGCTGATCGCCTCCCGCGCGCCCTCTCGGGCGGCGCCGTCGAGCGTGTGCTTGACGAAGAAGAAGTAGCCGAACTCCACGCCCCCGAACGTCAGGACGAGCAGGATCGGCAGCACCAGCACGGTGTCGATCAGCGAGTTGCCGCGGCGAAAGAAGCGGCGTCGGTTGGGGTGGGTCGTGGTCACACCCGTGGCATCGGCTTAACCTCGGAGCGGCTTAACGATCACAGGAACGCGACCGCCACCAAAGTCCCGATCATCACCGACACCGCGTACGGCAGCGGCCGGCCGGCGCTGGGCATCGAGCGGGCCGTGGCCTGCAGGTGCCCCTCGCCGAGTTGCGGCAGGTGCCGCGCCGCGACCGCGACGAGGGCCACGTTCGCCAGCAGCAGCCGCAGCCGGCCGGTGGCGGCGCACTGCGCGACGGCCAGCGCCATCGCCGCGATCGAGGCGGCGAGGAAGGCGACGAAAATGCCCCACGGCCCGAGCCACGCCCCGACGGCCGCCAGCAGCTTCACGTCGCCCCCGCCCATCAGCCGCAGCCCGAACGGCACGGCGAGCAGGGCGAAGCCGGCGAGCAGCCCCAGGCACGCCCCGCCCGGCCCGACCGCGCCGCGGCCGGTGAGCGCGAGGGCGACTCCCCCCGCCGCCGTCGCGGCCGTCAGCCAGTTGGGAATCCGCCGCGTCCGCACGTCGATGGCGGCGGCGATTAGCAGCAGCCCCAGCAGCGGCGCGAGGGGGAGCAGGCGGGGAAGGTCGGCGGCGAGTGCGGTCATGGGCCCGTTGGCTTATCGGCCGGGGGGTGCCGGGAGGGCTACCGCATCATGCCGCTAATGTAGGTCCAGCCGTTCTTGACGCGGGTTCCCAGCAGGGCAATGACGCCAATGCAGCCGACGATTACCAGGCCGGCGACGAGGGCGTACTCGAGCGTGGACGTGCCGGCCTCGTCGGTGGCGAGGCGGCTTGCGAAAGCGGTGGTCGTGAGGTTCATTGGAAACTCCGCCGTGGGGCGTTGGGGAAAAGCGGCCCGCGGCGCGGCGCGGCCGGGCCGACCCGGAAGGTCGGCCCGGCCGTGCGTGCGTCCGGGGTCTGGGACCAACGGGTAGCTGGATCTGACGGTTAGATCTGGCCGTCGAGCGAGTTCCAGCGGGCCAGGACCTTGGTGCCGACGGTGCCGATGACGGCAATGGCGGCCACGACGATCAGGCCGGCGATCAGCGCGTACTCCAGCACCTCGCCGCCCTGCTCGTCGGCAACCAGGTCGGTCTTGAAACGGTCCGTGCAACGGTCAACGATCATCTTCATCGCCTTCATGGGATTCTCCTGTACGGCGACCCGGGAGCCCCCGACGCCGACCGAGTTTCGGCCGGCCGCCGCGGAGTGCGTCCCACAAGTTTCGCAAACGGCGGCCGGGCCACGTCCCGCGGGCCAGTCGCGGCCGGCCACTCGGCCTGCCGCGTCGGGGGTCGGTTCCGACCTCCGATTGCACTGCTTTCTTCGGGTGCCCACGGGAGCGGCTAAAGACGTGGCCTGGATTTTTCTGGCGGCCCGCTTATCGGACGCGGCGCATTCAGACGGCGGGGACGGCGGCGGGCGCATCTTCCTTCACCTCGGCAAGCTCGAACCGCGCGCCGGGCAGGGCGATGAAGTTCACCCGCGCCCCGACCTCCAGCGGGCCGTTGGCGAGGTCCATCGCCGCGTCGCCGGTCGGCAAATCGACCAGCACGTTCGCGCCGCAGTGGACGACCGCCCGCGTCTCGGTCAGCGCGACCACCCGGCCCTGCACGGTGCGCGGGGTGCCGCGGATCGGGGCGATGAAGTTCCCCCCCGCCGTCACCGTGTAAAGCTTGCGGGCGGCGAGGCGGATGGTGCCGGAAACCGGCCGGTTTACCGGCCCGGCGTAGGGGCCGGCGAGGTGGAGTTGGTAGTTCGTGCCGGACGGCAGGAAGATGATCCCGTCGCCGGGCGCGTCGGGATTGGCGGGTTGGACCTTGCCGCGCGTCGTCGATTTTTCGATGAGAGTATCGGTCATGGATGCCTGGGTTGGGGGCGGTGCAATGTAGCGGCGGGCGGGGCGAGATCAAGCGAAGATCAATCCCTCGCGCGCGTAGCGCGGGTGGTCCGCGACGGCCTGGAGGTCGGCCGCGTGCCATCCGTCCCACACGCCCATCGCGGCGAGGACGGCGTCGATCGCGTCGCCGCCGGGGTTGCGCGTCATGCGGCGGCGGAGGGTGTCGGGCACGGCGACGCGGTCGCACAAGGCGTCGACGATGACCCGGCGCGTCCGGCGGCGCTTGGGCGTCAGCGGGCCGCCGGCCGGCTGCTTGTAATTCTGGTGCGGCCACCCCAGCCGCTTGAGCGTGCTGCTGGGGCACGCCTCGACCACCACCCGCCCGGCCGCTTCGAACTTACCCATCTGGAACGGCGGGACGGCGGTGGCCGGGTCGGCGTGGATCGGACCCAGCACGTCGCGCATGCCGTGGAAGGTCTGGTAGATGATGCGGTAGTGGTAGCAGTCGAACGGCGTGCGCTGCTCGACGTCGGTGGCGCGACGGATGTGGTTCGCGCCGCCGAGGGTTTTGGCGCGGGCGAGGCACCAGTGGCCGAAGGCGTTGGCGCCGTCGGGCCAATTTTGGACGAGTTGGAGTTGGTCGGCCCACGTCGCGGGGGGCTCGAAGAGTTCGACGGGCAGGCCGAAGGGGAAGTCGATGCCCCACAGGGCGGCCGTGCTGCGGCGGATCAGCGAGACGAGGTGGGCGAGGGCCGCGTCGCGCTCGGCGGTGCCGGCGAGGGATTCGAGGCGGTCGATATGGACCAGTTCCAAGCGGCCCCGCGACGGATCGGTCGGCAGGGTGCATTCCGCAATCCAGACGTTTTCGCCCGCCAGTTTCGCGCCGCTGAAGTCGACGCCGTAGACGGTTTGGACGGTCACGCGACCATCCCCGGCTCGGCGGCGGGCTCGAGGGCGACGTCGGCGGCGCCGGCCATGAAGCGGTCGAACCACGCGCTGTCGCGGCGGGCGGCGGCGATCGGGCCGCTCGCCACGACCTCGCCGTCCTGAATGACGTACACCACGTCCGCCTGGTTGATCAGCGACGGCCGGTGGCTGGTCAGCACGGTCGTTCGGCCGACCATCAGGCGGTCGAGCGCGCCGATGATCGCAAGCTCGCTGTCGGGCTCGACGCTGCTGGTCGGCTCGTCGAGCAGCAGGATCGCCGGGTCGGCCAGGAAGCCGCGGGCGATGCTGATGCGCTGCTTCTGCCCGCCGCTGAGCCGCACGCCGCGCTCGCCGACCATCGTGTCGTAGCCGTCGGGCATTTTGCTGATAAAGGCGTGGGCGTTGGCGGCGCGGGCGGCCTTGACCACCTCCTCGTGCGTCGCGCCCGGCCGGCCGTAGCGGAGGTTGTCGGCGATGGTCTCGGCGAACAGGAAGGTCTCCTGCTGCACCAGCGCGAAGTGCCGCCGCAACTCCTCGCGCCGCAGCGACCGCAAGTCGTGGCCGTCGAGCGTGACGCTGCCGACGGTCGGGTCGTAGAACCGCAGCAGCAGGTTGAGGACCGTGCTCTTCCCGCCGCCGCTGGGGCCGCAGAGGGCGACCGTCTGGCCCGGCTCGATGGTGAGGTCGATGTCGTGCAGCACGGCCTCCGTGGCAAGGGCGTCCCGCCCGCGTTCTTCACCATTTGCTTCACTGTTTGCTTCGGACGCGGGCGGGACGCCCGTGCCACGGTAGGAGAACGTCACGCCCCGCAATTCCATCGCCCCGCGCACCGTCGGCAGCGGCTTGACGCTGATCGGGTCGGGCAGCTCCTCCGGCGCGTCCAGAATCGTGAACACCCGCCGCCCCGCCGCCGACGACTTTTGCACCATGTCATTCACCCGCGCCAGCGTGTAGATCGGCCCGAACAGCCGGTACCACACGCTGCGGAACGCCAGCAGCTTGCCGAGCGTGAACGACGTGCCGGCCAAGATCAGGTAGCCCCCCAGCCCCAGCATCACCACGTTCGACAAAAAGCCGATCGCCCGCGTGAACGGGAAGAACAGGCTGCGGGCGTTGGTGGCGCGGATCTGGTCGTCGTAGTTCGCCCGCGTCTCGGCCTCGAAGCGGCCGGCCTCCTCGCGCTCGCGGTTAAAGATTTTGATCACCACGACGCCCGAGAGGTTCTCCTGCAGCCGCGTGGAGACGCGCGACGCGCTCTCCCGCGCGGCCTTGTAGATCACCGCGATCCGCCGGTTGAACACCCGCAGCAGGAAGTAGACGGCGATCAGCGGCAGCACCATCCCGCCGGTCACGCGCCAGTCGAGCGTCATCAGCCACGCGACCGTCACGACCCAGATCAGCCCCTCGGCCAAAATCTGGTCGATGCCGTTGACGATGAACTGCTGCAGCTCGTTCACGTCGCCGATGCACCGGCTCATCAGGTCGCCGGTGCGCTGGCGGTGGAGGTAGGAGAGGCTCTGGCCCTGCAACTTCGCGTAAACGCGGTTGCGCAGGTCGAGGATGAAGCGCTGGGCGACGCGCTCCATCAGGTTGCCGCTGACGGTGTTCATCGCCGCGCCGACGAGGTAGACGCCGGCCATCCAACTGACGGCGGAGATCAGCAGCGGCACGGTGCCGGCGATCCGCCCGCCGAGGCTGAAGAGCACCTCCATCCAGCGGTAGGTCTCCCGGCCGGAAATCAGGTGGTCGACGACGTAAAGGGCGGCGGCGGCGGGGAAGAGCTCGCACGGGACGTACAGCACCAGCAGCGCGACGCCGACGGCGATCATCTTCCACTGCGGCCGCAGCAGCGAGAGCAGGCGGCGGAAGACGCGCGGGTTCGCGCCACTTGCGGGGTCAACGGAGGGGTCGGCGGAAGGGTCGGCGGGGGCCGGGTCGGACATGCCGTCCAGTTTAGGCCGCCGCCGGCCCGGCCCCGCGGCCCAAGCCGATTATGCCCCGATCCTCAAGCCCCCCGCCATCTGCGCCATGCACGCCGGAACCGGGTAGTGCTTCATCAACGCGGCGGTGAGGTTGTCCTCCCGCGCCAGGAATACGTCCACCGGCTCGTCGAAGTGCCGGGCCGAAAAGTTCACCGCCCGCACCAGCGACCCGGCGGTGGTGGCGAGGCGCAGGTGCTCGCCCGCCCGGCAGAGCGGCAGCAGGCGGAACTGCCACGCCTGCCGACGGTCGACCAGGCTCAGCACCACCGGGCTGGGCGACTCGTCGGCGAGGTCGACCGCCGGCGAGGCGGCGGTGAACTGCCGGACCCACGCCCCGGCAACCACGTCCGGCGCGACGCCGTAGAGCCGCTCGGCCAAATCGCCGAACGGCCGGCCGGTTGCCTTCTGGACCTCCAGGATGTGCTCGACCTGCGCCTCGGTGAGGGCACCCTGCGTGCGCAGCAGGTCGCCGATGCGAAGGCCGCCGGTGGGGGATGCGATGGTGGGAACGGCCGCGTCAACTCGTTGCATGGGAACTCCTTCGGCTTGATGTCTCACAGGACATCGGCCGTCGGAAGGTCCGAGTAAGGCGGGGCGAGGTGCCGGGCGCGGAAAAGTTCGCGTCGGGCGATGCGCCGCCCGTCGGAACCGGCCCAGCCGTCAGGGCTTGCCGAGCGCCACCGTGGAACGGGCGTCCCGCCCGGATTCTGCTGATTTGCAAGGAACCGCTTCATTGAAATAGAAGTTTTAGACCCCCGCAGCGGAATCCGGGCGGGACGCCCGTTCCACGGTGGTCGCGGCGGCCTCAGACGAACAACTCGCCGACGCGGCAGGCGAAGCCGGGCAGCACCTCGCCGCCGTCGAGCGTGGCGCGGGGGCCGTGGCTTGTCGGCTTCGCGTCGGGCCGGTGGGCGGTGATGGTAAGCGACGGAATGTTCACCACCCACACCAGCCGGGTGCAGTAGCGGAAGTAGATGTCGATCTTCTCCGCCACCTCGCGGCGGGTGTTGGTGGGGGAGAGGATTTCGACCACGAGGTCGGGGCCACCCATAAAGTAGAACTCGTGCCCGTCGCCCCTCCCGGTCGCGTAGAACGCTACGTCCGGCCCGTAAAGCACGTCCGGCTCTCTGCGGAGCAGCACGCCGGATTCGTTGAACATGCGGCCCAGTTTGTTGGGTTAGACCCAGTTTCCCAAAGCGGCGGAGATTTCCGCCATAAACTTGCCATAGTTCTTGTCCGGCGGGCACGGCGTCTTCACCTTAAGCCTGCCGTGCCATAGTTCGACGCGGGGATAGACGGACGTTAAGGCGTCTACCTCCTCCGCCGTCATCCAAGGGTTTTCGGGACTGAAGTGTTGCATCGGCACCTTTTCCCCACCGGCGACAAACCGGGGCTTCCGCCTCCGGCTATTAAGGATTGGTCCGCGAGGACCAATCTACTCCCCCGACTCCAGGATCGCCAGGAACGCCTCCTGCGGGATGTCCACGCTCCCGACGCGCTTCATGCGCTTCTTGCCCTCCTTCTGCTTCTCCAGCAGCTTCCGCTTCCGCGAGATGTCGCCGCCGTAGCACTTGGCGGTCACGTTCTTGCCGACGCTCTTGATCGTCTCGCGGGCGATCACCTTGCCGCCGATCGCCGCCTGCAGCGGGATCTCGAACAGGTGGCGGTCGATCTCCCCCTTCAGCCGCACCAGCAGCCGGCGGCTGCGGGCCTCGGCGTGGTCGCGGTGCAAAATCGTGCTCAAGGCGTCCACCCGGTCGCCGTTCACCAGCACGTCCACGCGCACGAGATTGCCGGCCCGGAAGCCGATCACCTCATAGTCCATCGTGCCATAGCCCTTGGTACTGCTCTTCAGCCGGTCATAAAAGTCGTAAATCACTTCGGCCAGCGGGATTTCATAGACGAGAATGACCCGGCCGCTGTTGCCTAGATACTCGGTCTTCTTGTAGGTGCCCCGCCGCTCCTCGCAGAGTTTCATCACGATGCCCACGCCGTCGGACGGCAGGATGAGCTGCATTGAAATGTACGGCTCGCGGATCTCCTGCACATAAGTCAAATCCGGCAGTTGGCTCGGCGCGTCGATCCGCATGGCGGTGCCGTCGGTCATCAAAATCTCATACGTCACGGTCGGCGCCGTCTGCACCACTTCGACATTGAACTCGCGTTCCAGCCGCTCCTGGATAATCTCCATGTGCAGCAACCCGAGAAAGCCGCAGCGGAAGCCAAAGCCTAGGGCGTCGGAGCTCTCGGGCGCGAACGTGAAGCTCGAGTCATTCAGCACCAGCCGGTCGACCGCGTCGCGCAAGTCCTCATATTGCGTCTTGCCGCCTGGGTAAAAGTCGCAGAAGACCATCTGCTGCACCGGCTCATAGCCCGGAAGCGCCTCGGCGGCGGGGTGGGCGGCGTCGGTCACGGTGTCGCCGATGCGGACGTCGTGCAAATCCTTGATGTTGGCGACGAGGTAGCCCACCTCGCCGGTGCCGATGCCCTCGACGAGTTTGGGGCGCGGGAGGAACTTGCCGAGCTCGCTGATCTGGTAGGTGCCGCCGGTGCCCATGAGGTTGATCTTCTGGCCCTTCTTGAGCGTGCCGTCGACCACGCGGACGTAGATGACCACGCCGCGGTAGTCGTCGTATAGGCTGTCGAAGATCAGGGCGCGGGTGGGCGCGTCGGGGTTGCCGCGCGGCGGGGGCAGCTTCTCGCAGAGGCGGGCGATGAGGTCGTCGATGCCCTCGCCGGTTTTGGCCGACACCGGGATGCAGTCCGCCGCGTCAAAGCCCAGGACCTGCTCGACCTCCATGGCGATCTCGTCCGGCCGGGCGGAGGGCAAATCGATCTTGTTGATCACCGGGATGATCTCCAGGTCGGCATTGACCGCCGCGTAGGCATTGGCAACGGTTTGGGCCTGCACGCCCTGCGTCGCGTCGACCACCAGGATCGCCCCCTCGCACGCCTGCAGGGCCTTTTGGACCTCGTAGTGGAAGTCGACGTGGCCGGGCGTGTCGATGAAGTTCAGCATGAAGTCGACCCCCTCGTGCGTGTGGAAGACGGTGACGGCCGACGCCTTGATGGTGATGCCGCGCTCGCGCTCGAGGTCCATGTCGTCCAGCAGCTGCTCCTTGAACTCGCGATGGGTGATGGCGCCGGCGCGCATGAGCAGGCGGTCGGAGAGGGTGCTCTTGCCGTGGTCGATGTGGGCGACGATCGAGAAGTTTCGGATTTGCATGGAGGGGTCTGGGTGGCGGGCACGCGGGGCCGCCCATTCTACGAACGGCCGGGTGGATCGACAAACGGCGGCCGGTATGAGGCGGGCGACGAATAAATGGGCACCGAATCGCCAAAAGCCGACCTCTGCCTCGCAATTAGGCTGGCCCCATCAAGGCGAAACGGGGTAGTATCGTCATTCGGGCGAATCAACTTTAGGGGCGTGCCGCCGGCACGGGATTTGATAGGCGGCCACAATGACGCCCACGGGCCGCAACGGTGCGGCGCGACCGGGCAAAGGGAAGGCCCCGCGTGAACCGCCGCCGGCGGGCCGGGGAAGAATCATCTCCAGTGGAAGGACTTATGCTCTTGCGTCTCAAGCGGGTACCCCTCGGCCCGAAGCTGCTCGCGTGCCTGTTCGTCGCCGCCCTGCTCGGCGGGTTCGTTGCGCACGTTCACGCGCAAACCACGCCAGACACTACCCCGCCAGTGACGGCCGCGCCGGCCGGCACGCCCGCGGCCCAGGAGAGTGCCCCCTCCACCCCTCCGGCCGACACGCCGGCGGTCGACCCCCGCGCCGGGTTCGGTGCCGTGACCGACAGCAACACCGCCATCGGCATGAACACGATGTGGACCCTGATCGCGGGGTTCCTCGTCATGTTCATGCAGGCCGGCTTCGCGCTGGTCGAGACCGGCCTGTGCCGCGCGAAGAACGCGGCGCACGTCATGTACATGAACTTTCTGGTCTACGCCCTGGGTATGACCGGCTTTTTCGTCTGCGGCTACGCCCTGATGTGCGGCGGCTACGGGAAGGTGCCCCCCTCCCTCGACACTGCCGGCGCGGCCAATGCGGCCCTCAATAGCGCGGTCGCAGTTAACGCCTTCGGGCACAGTTGGAACCTGTTCGGCACCACCGGCTTTTTCTTGAGCGGCAACACCTACAACGCCGGCGCGCTGACTTGGTTCCTGTTCATGATGGTCTTCATGGACACCACCGCCACCATCCCCACCGGGGCGTTGGCGGAGCGGTGGAAGATGACCAGCTTCTTCATCTTCTCGCTGTTCATCGGCGGGTTCATCTACCCCATCTACGGTGGCTGGGTCTGGGGCGGCGGTTGGCTGAGCCAGTTGGGCCAGACGAGCCTCGGCGTCGGCGCGCTCGACTACGCCGGCTCGTCGGTCGTCCACATGCAGGGCGGCGTGCTGGCGCTGGTCACCTCGATGATCCTCGGGCCCCGCATCGGCAAGTACGTCAAGGGCAAGGCGATGCCGATTCTGGCCCACAACATTCCGTTCGTGATCCTCGGCACCTTCATCCTCGCCTTTGGTTGGTTCGGCTTCAACGCCGGTTCCTCCCTCGCCGCCGACGGCCGCATCGGGGTGGTGGCGGTCAACACCATGCTCGCCAGTGCCGCCGGCGCGCTCGCCTCCACCATCTACATGGCGATGGTTTACGGCAAGCCCGACCCGACGATGGCCTGCAACGGAATGCTCGCCGGCCTTGTTGGCATCACCGCCCCTTGCGCCTATGTCGCGCCGTGGGCCGCTTTCGTGATCGGCGTGATTTGCGGCGTCGTGGTGATCTGGAGCGTGCTGTTCTTTGAGAAGACCGTGAAGGTCGATGACCCGGTGGGCGCGATCAGCGTCCACGGCGTGTGCGGCCTGCTCGGCCTGCTGTTTGTCGGCGTCTTCGCCGACGGCTCCTACGGCGCCACGGGGTTCCTCTACGGCGACCACCCCTTTAACCAGTTCTGGGCCCAGTGCATCGCTGGCGTGGTCTGCTTCGTCTGGAACTTCGTGGTCGGCGGGGCGATCTTCTACCTCATCGGCCTTGTCATCGGCGGCAACCGCGTCAGCGCGGCCGACGAGATCGAGGGCTTGGACATCCCCGAGCTCGGCGTGCCGGCCTACCCGGACATGGTGCCCGCCACCGGCAACACCGGCTACACCGAAGGGGCGGTGATGGCCTGACGGACTCCCGCCGCCGCCCGCGCCTTGGCGCGGCGGTCTCGGGAAACACCTGACCCGTGCCGGGCGGCCCCACCGCGGGGCCGCCCGGCCTCTTTTCCGCCCGCCCGCCCCGGCCCGCTTGTCTCCCCCCGGTCGGCCGGCCTATTGTTTCCACCGCCAGCAGCGTAGCTCAGTTGGTTAGAGCGAGGGACTCATAAGCCCTAGGTCGCCGGTTCGAGCCCGGCCGCTGCTACTCAATAAGGGAGGAGGGACTGGGGATGAGCGGGTGAGAGAGGAAATCTTCCCTCACCCGCTCATCCCTTGTCCCTCACCCCTTATTTCGCCACCACCTTGCTGATCGTGAAGATCGGCAGCATCAGCGCCAGCGAGACGCCGCCGATGATCACGCCCATCACGACGATCATGGCCGGCTCGATGTAGCGCGTCAGGTCGGCGATGGTCTCCTTCAGCTCGCGCTCGTTCCAGCCGGCGACCTGCTCCATGACCGACGCCAGCCGGCCGCCCTTCTCGCCGCTGTGCAGCATCTGGGCGACGCTCTTGGGCACCAGCGGGCTCTCGAACAGCGGGTCGCTCAACTGCCGGCCGGTGCGGATCTCGCCGCCGACGGTTTCCCACAGCTCGCGGTAGCGGCGGTTGGTGCACAGGTCGCGGGCGGTCTCGACGCAGTCGGTCAGGCCCACGCCCGCGCCGGCCATCGTGCCGATCATGCGGATGCCGCGCGACAGGTGCAGCTTGCGGAACATCGGCCCCATCAGCGGCATCCGCAGTTGGAACGAGTGCCACAGCCGCTCGCCGGGGTCGGTCCGCACGCCGAAGTAAAACCCCGCCGCCACCGCCAGCAGGCCGGGCACCAGGAACATCCAGTCGTGGAGGATGAAATCGCTCATGTTCATCAGAATCTTCGTCGGCGTCGGCAGGGCCGCCCCCTTGCCGGCGTAGATTTTGGTGAACCGCGGCAGCACGAAGATCAGCAGGAACACCGTCGTCTTGATGGCGAACAGCAGCATGATGCCGGGGTAGGTGATCGCGCCGCGGACCTTGCGGAGCACCTCCTGCTCGTCGCGCATGTAGTCGGTGGCCCGGCCGAGCAGCATCGGCAGCATGCCGCTCTTCTCGCTGGCCTTGATGAGGGCGACGTAGATGCGCGGGAAGGAGCGCGGGTGCCGGGCGAGGGCGGCGGAGAACTCGCCGCCGGCGGAGATCTGGGCCGACAGGTCGGCCAGCAATTTCTTCATCGGCGGCTTGTCGGCCTGGTCGCGGATGCAGTCGATCGCCTCGACAAGGGTCACGCCGGTCTCCAGCATAATCGCCAACTGGGTGGAGAACTGGATGACCTCGACGCGCGTGACCTTGATGCCACGGCGGCCGGCGGCGGCGGGTCGGTTGGCGTCGGCGGCCTCGGCGGCGGGCCGGACGGCGGTCGGGAACTTCCCCTCGGCGCGCAGCAGCTTCGACGCCTCGGCGGCGGTCGCGGCGGCGAGCGTGCCGTTGACCGATTGTCCCTGGGCGTCGCGGGCGGTGTAAGCGAAGTTAGGCATGGGGGATGAGGGATTAGGGGTGAGGCGTCATGCCGTTACGCGGTGGATTTCTTCCAGGGTCGTGATGCCGGCTTTGACCTTTTCCATGCCGTCGGAGCGAAGGTCGGTCATGCCGGCTTTGCGGGCCGCGTCGCGGAGTTCGTTCAGCGTGCCGCCGCGGCTCATCAGTTCGGCGCAGTCGTCGTCCGGCACGAACAGTTCGTAAACGCCCACGCGGCCGCTGTAGCCGAGGTTGCGGCAGCGGGCGCACCCCTTGGGCTTGTAGAGCAACTCGACCGGCCCGGTCGTGCGCTCGATCTGCCGGCGCTCGTTCGGCTCCGGCTCGTAGGCGACGCGGCAGTTGGGGCAGAGCTTGCGCACCAGCCGCTGGGCGAGCACGCCGGCGATGGTCGCGCCGACGAGGTAGGGCTCGATGCCGAGGTTGTAGAGGCGGGTGACGGCGCCGGGAGCGTCGTTCGTGTGCAGCGTGCTGAAGACGAGGTGGCCGGTGAGCGCCGCCTGCGTGGCGAGCTTGGCGGTCTCGCCGTCGCGGATTTCGCCGAGCATGATGATGTCCGGGTCCTGCCGCAGCAGGGCGCGGAGCGCGCCGCTGAAGGTGAAGCCCGCCTTGTCGTTCACCTGGAACTGGTTCACGCCGGCCAGCACATATTCGACCGGGTCCTCGACGGTGCAGATGTTGCTGTCGGCGGCGTTGAGCTCGGCAAGGGCGGCGTAGAGGGTGGTGCTCTTGCCGCTGCCGGTAGGGCCGGTCACGAGGAGGATGCCGTTGGGCAGCGTGATGAGTTTGCGCCAGCGCTTGAGCGTTTCGTAGCCGAAGCCGAGCTTCTCGAGGTTGACGCCCGCCTTGTCGTTGTCGATCACGCGGATGACGACCTTCTCGCCGTGCTTGCCGGGCATGGTGGAGACGCGGAGGTCGATGGGCCGCTTGTCCATCATCACGTGGATGCCGCCGTCCTGCGGGAGGCGGCGCTCGGAGATGTCCAGCCCCGCCATGATCTTGATGCGGCTGGCGACGGCGGCGGCCATGCGGGCCGGCGGCCGCAACTTCTCGACCAGTCGGCCGTCCACGCGGTAGCGGATGCGGAGCAGGTTGTCCCCCGGCTCGACGTGGATGTCGCTGGCGCCGTCCTTCACCGCGTTGAAGATGCAGTAGTTGACCAACTTGATCACCGGCGAGTCGCCCGCCGCCTGCTCGAGGCTGCCGATGTCCTCGACCTTGGTTTCGATCAGCGAGAACTCGTCGGGCTCGACGTCCTCGATGATGTCGTCGATGACAAAGACTTTGTCGTTCGGCAGGTAGGTCTGCAGCGTCGCGCGGATGTCCTTGGCGGTGGCGGCCACCAGTTGCACCGCCCGGCCGGCCTCGCGCTCGATCTCCTCCAGCAGGAACAGGTTCGCCAGCTCGTGGACGGCCACGGTAAGCACGCCCTCGACGCAGAACAGCGGCAGCACGCCGTGCTTTTCCAAAAACTCCTTGGGCAGCAGGCCCATCGCCTTGGGGTCGGCCACGCGCGGGCTGACGCGGGCGTAGGGCATGTCGTAGGCCTTCGCCAGCGCCTCGGTGATCTGGTCGTCCGTGCAAAGGCCGAGCTCGATCAGCACCTCGCCGAGCAATTTCTGATTCCCGCCCCGCTTCTGCTCGACGAGCGCGCGGTCGAGCGCGGGGGCGTCGATCACCCCCGCCTCGATCAGCGTGCGGCCCAGCGGCAGTTTGGTGGCCTGCATAGTCAGTGGTCCGTCGTCCGTGGTCAGTTGCAAGCGGGGTCCGCGCTGCTTCTTAGCAACTGACAACGGACCAAGGACAACTGACCAATTACCGCATCGCCTTGAGCGCCCCCGCCAGGTCGCCGGTCGCGTCGAAGCGGTGCGCGAGGCGGGTGATTTCCATGATTTTTTTGAGGTTCTCGTCGAGGTTGACGAGCTTGACCTGGCCGAAGAGGTCTTCGCAGCGGCGCTTGATCCAGAGGAGGATTTCGAGGCCCTCGCTGTCCACGTAGCCGCAGGCCTCGAAGTCGACGACGAAGTCGACCACCTGCCGGTCGTCAATGGCCTCGTCGACCAGCGTGCGGGCGGCGTCGCCCTCGGTGATCGTCAAATCGCCGTCGGGGCTGAGGACGCAGACGCTGTCGTAGAACTCGCTTTTGACGGGCATACCCGTTGCATCGGCCTCACGCGGCGTCGGGTTGAGCCGGCCGCACGTCCTGCCGCTTGCGGCTTCGCAAAGAAAGCGGCGTTGCGAACTCGTTACTTTGCGAAGCCGCAAGCGGCGGGCGCACCAGCGCGGCCAGCTGGGTCGCGCCCAGCCCGACGAACGCTTCGGCCAGCGTGGGGTCGAACTGCGCGCCGGCGCACCGGCGGATCTCCACCAGCGCGCTCGCCAGCGGCATCGCGTGGCGGTAGGTGCGGGTGCTGGTCATCGCGTCGAAACTGTCGGCTAGGCAGAGCAGCCGGCCCATGAGCGGGATGCCCTCTCCCGCCAGGCCGTGCGGGTAGCCCCGGCCGTCGTAGCGCTCGTGGTGGTGCAGCACGCCGGGCAGGATGTCGCGGAGCTGCCGGACGTCGCCGAGGATGCGCGCGCCGACGGCGGGGTGCCGCTTCATCTCCTCGAACTCCTCGGCGGTCAGTTTGCCGGCCTTTTGCAGGACGGTGTCGGCCACGCCGATCTTCCCCACGTCGTGCAGCAGGCCGGCGAGGTAGACGCGCTCCGCCGCGGCGTCGGGCAGGCCGACCTCCGCCGCCAGGGCGCGGGCGAGGCTGGCGACGCGGGCGCTGTGGCCGCAGGTGTAGGGGTCCTTGGCGTCGACGGCGCTGACGAGGCTGTGGACCAACCCCATCGTCAGGCCGCGCGACTCTTCATACAAGGCCGAGTTCTCGAGGTAAACCGCCGCCTCGTGGGCGAGGCCGGCGAGCAGCTTCGCGTCCTGGCTGACGAAGTCGCCCGCGTCGCCGTCGCCGGTTTTGTCGAGCGCGAAGGCGACGCCCAGCAGCGCGTCGCCGCGGCGCATCGGCGTTGCCAGCAGGCGCGGGATGCGGGCGGAGCACCAGTCGAACGCCGGGTCGCCGGCGGTGCGGTTGACGAGGATCGGGCGCGGCGCGCAGTCCTCGCCGGGGGCGAAGGCGTTGAGCAGTTGGCCGCCCAGCCGCGCGAGCACGGCCGGGGGCAGCGCGAGCGGGCCGTAGAGCGTGGCGTCGCCCGGCGGCAGCGCGACGCCCATGCCGCGCGCGCCCAGCACGCCGATGGCGTCGAGGCAGACCTGCCGGAAAAAGTCGGCCGGCCGGCGGTTGACGTTCAGGCCGCCGTTGATCTGGTAGACGAGGCTGAGCTCCTCAAAACTGTCGGCGAGGCGGGCGGCGCAGTCGTCGAGGTCGGCCTCGAGCTCCGCCACGCGGCGTCGGAGGCGGCCGGTGCCGGCGGAGATCGCGTCGGTCATCGGGAGCCCGCCGGTCATCGCGCCCCCGCTTCGGCTAACAGGCTCTGCACCTCGCGGACCAGTTGCCGGGGGCTGAAGGGCTTGCTCATCACGCGGTCAATGCCGCCGCGCTCGACATCGCCGGGCAGCAGGTCGTGCCCGCGCGCCGTGAGCAGGATCGCCGGCACCGACCGACCCTCGGCGGCGAGCCGTTCGCACAGCTCGATGCCCGTCAGGTGCGGCATGTGCAAATCCGTCACGATCAAATCGACCCGCCCCGCCGCCGCGATCTGGTGCGCCTCGCGGCCGTCGCGCGCCTGCACGACGGTGAAGCCGGCGTTGCGGAGCTTCAGCCCGACGACGTGGCGGATGTGCGACTCGTCGTCGGCAACAAGGATGGTTTTGGATGTTTCAGTTGGCGGCAAAACAACCTCCCGCTCTTACATCGTCCGTTCAATCGGCAAGACTTAGCGTGAACCCGAAGGTCGACCCCTTGCCGACCGCGCTCTCGACGAACATCGTGCCGCGGTGGACCTGCTCGACGATCTGCTTCACCAGCGGCAGCCCCAGGCCGGTGCCCTTGGCGAGCTTGTTGTTCGCCTCCACGCGGTAGAACTTCTCGAACACGTGCGGCAGGTCCTTCTCGGGGATGCCCGCGCCGTTGTCCACGACCCGGCAGGTGAGGGTGCGGGCGGCCTCGTCCACGTCCAGCCGCACGCTCACTTTTCCGCCCTCGGGCGTGTACTTCACGGCGTTGCTTAGCAGGTTCAGCACGGCCTGGTAGAGCATGTCCTTGTCGGCCTGCACGAGGTAGAGCGACGCCCCCAGCGTCTCCTCCACCGCGATGTTCTTCGCCCGCGCCTGCGGCAGGATCACCTCGATCGCCTGCTTCATCACCAGCATCGGGCTGACCGGCTGCTTGTTAATTTTCGCCAGCCCGCTCTCGATGCGGCTGATGTTGAGGATGTCGTCGATGAGTCGGCCGAGGCGGTTGGCCTCGTTCTGGATGACCTCGTGGAACTCGCGGCGGGTGCGGTCGTCGTCCGCCTCGCCGTCGATGAGCATCTCGACGTAGGCCTTGATGCTCGCCAGCGGGGTGCGGAGCTCGTGGCTGACGTGGCTGACGAAGTCGTTCTTCGCGCGCGCCACCTCGCGCTCCCACGTCATGTCGCGCAGGACCGCGACCACGCCGCAGCCCTCGCCCTCGGGGGAATCTTCGGCGGGGGCGACGCGGGTGAGGCTGACCTGGTACGCCTTGACGACGCCCGCATCGCGGAGCTCGTGGTCGACCACCCGCGGCCCGCCGCCGGCGCGGCTCTGCCGCTGCTCGCGGATCAGGCCCACCAGGGTCGGGTCGTTCAGCACGTCGGCCACCGGGCTGCGCTCGGCGGCGGCGAGGTCGAAGTGCAGCGCGCGGGCGGCGGCGTCGTTCGCCAGCACGACCTCGTCGAACGGGTCGGTCACGATCACCGCGTCGCCGATCGAGTCGATTACCGCCTCGGCGTGCTGCCGCTCGCTGGTGGCGACCTTCAGCTCGATCTCCAATTCCCGCTGCCGCGACCGCGCGTCGGTCGCCAGCGAGTTGGCGACGGCCAGGCACTCGTTCACCGCCGCCACCAGCGGCTGCAATTCCGTGTCGGGCGGGTCGAGCAGGTGGACGTTGCCGTCGGCGGCCATCGCGCGGCTGGTGGCGACCAGTTCGCGGCAGCCGCGGCGGAAGACGACCGACGCCATCACCGACGACGCCCCGCCGAGAAAAATTAGCCCCGCCCCCGCCAGCGGCAGGCCCGTGACGCCCTCGCGCCGCACCAGCCCCACTCCGAGCGTGGCGAGGCCGGCGAGCAGCAGCAGCGAGGTCAGGAGCTTGAGGAGTTTTGCCGTGCGCACCGGGGTTCGTCCGTCGTCAGGGATGGGGTTCGATCACTCGCCGACGGCGGCCGTGTCGACCGACGCCATCAGGCTCTGGGCGAGCTCGTCGCGCGGGTCAAGCTTGAGCGCACGGCCGTAGTAGTAGACGGCCCGGTCGCCCTGGCCGGTCTGCTCCAGCACGTAGCCGACCATGCAGAGGGCGACCGGGTCGGCGGGGGCGAGCTCGCTGGCGCGGCGGAAGGCGGCCAGCGCGTCGGCGGTGCGGTCCTGCTTCAGGCGGACGTAGCCGAGCAGCAGGGAGACGCTCGCGCCGGCGGGCCGGAGGCTGGCGGCCTTTTGCACCGCCGAGTCGGCGCGCCGCAGATCGTCCGCCGCCAGCGACGCCTTGGCGAGCGCGAGCCAGGCGTCGGCGTTGGCCGGCGCGAGCCGGGCGGCGGACTGGAAGGCGTCGCGCGCCTCCGCCGGCTTGTTCAGTTGGAGCCGGCACTCGCCCAGCGCCAGCAGCAGGTCGACGCGCGTCGTGTCGCGGCCGACGCCGGTCAGGCGGTCGAGCTGCGCCTCGGCCTCGCGGTAATTCTTCGCCGCCAGCTCGGCCAGCGCGAGTTGCTCGCGCACGGCGGCGTCGTCGGTCAGGTGGCTGGCCTGGCGGAACATGGTTACGGCCTCCGCCGGCCGGCCCGCCTGCATCAGCAGCGTGCCCAGCGCGGTGCGGATCGCCGGCGAGTGCTCGAAGAACACCACCCGGTCCCCCAGCACCCGCAGCGCCTCGTCGCGGCGGTCGAGCGTCACGAACGTCTCGGCCCGCGCCATCAGGTAGGCCAGCTCATTCGGCGCTTTGACGGCGGCGGAGGAGTAGTAGTCCAGCGCCCGCTGGGGCTGCTGCCAGCGCTCGTAGATCACGCCGAGCAGGTAGTCCGGCTGCGGGTCGGTGGGGTCGATGCGCTGGGCGGCCTGCAGGTCGTTGACGGCCGCGTCGAGGTCGCCGCGCTCCAGGCCGAGCTTGCCGGAGAGGATCAGCACCTTGGGATTTTCCGGGTCGATCTTCTGGGCCTCGTCGAGCGACTTGCGGCAGGCGTCGAAGTTGCCGGTGTCGTACTGGCTCTGGCCGAGGCTCAGCAGGACGTTCGAGCGGGCGCCGTCCCACCGCTGCTGGGCGAGTTTTTTGCTGGTCGGCCCGTCGGTGCTGGGCGTGGCGCAGCCCGACAAGGCGAGGGCGGCGGCGAGGGCGAGGGCGGGGAGGGCGGGCTTCATCGGCTTCCTTGCGCGGGAGGGGGCGGCGGCTAGTGGCTGGTCGTCACCTCTCCTATCGACAGCGACGGGCCGGCCGATTCGGGCCGCGCCGGCGCGGCGGACGGCTGGGGCGATTGCGGCACTGGCGCGGCGGGCGCGGGCGGGTTATCGGGCGTCGGCAACGTCGGGGCGGTTGGGGTGATCGGCGGCATGGAGTCGGCCGACCCGATGCGGACCTCCCGCCGCGGCGACTGCGGCGGCGCGGCGTCGCCGGCGAGGATCGACTTGCTCACGAACGTGCGGATCGAGCTGTTGTCCGCCGAGGTCACGACGCGGCCGGTGAGGTCCTGCTTGAGCTGGATCGCCTCGAGGAACTTCGGGTTCAGGTTCGTCGCCGCGTCGAGGTAGAACAGCGCGCGGCCGCGGTCGGGGGTCGGCTTGGCGAGCTCGGTCATCGCGCGCTCGTAGGCGCCCTCGGCGAGGCGGTCGCGGCCCCAGGGCATCATCCCCTTCCGCACGCCGACGCGCAGCTCCTCGGCCGCCTTGAGCTGCTCGGCGGAGAGGTCGCTGTAGGCGATCTCGTCCTTCACGATGTGCGGCGTGAGCAGGATGATGACCTCCTCGCGCTGCGTGCGGTCGCGCTGATTCCGGAACAGCGCGCCGGCCAGCGGGATGTTGCCGAAGAACGGCACCTGGCTTTTCGTGGTGCTGCTGACGTCGCGGAACAGCCCGCCGATGACGATGGTGTGGCCGTCCTTGACCATGATGTTCGAGGTCACTTCGGTCGTTACCTTGAACGGCAACTCCGCGGCGGTAATGCCGCCGTCGCTGTCCTCGGGGTGGACCTCCATGCGGATGTAGCCGTCGTCGGCGATGAACGGGCGGAAGAGCAGGCGGGTGCCGGTTTTGAGGAACTCGACGCTCTGGACGCTGGTGGTCTCGCTGACGGTGGTGGTCTTGTAGCCGTCGTCGCGTCCGACGAAGACCTCGCCGCGCTGCTTGTTGAGGGCGAGGACCTTGGGGTTGGCGAGGATCACGGTGTCGGTGACGCCCTCGAGGGCGCTGACGAAGACCGAGGCGTCGCCGCCGATGATGCCCGCCTTCAGGCCGCCGGGCACGCTGCTGCTGAAGGAGTTGCCGGTGCCGATGCTGCGGGGGGTGTCGCCGGCCACCACGGTGCCGTCGCCGGTGCCGGTGATCTGGCCGCCGGCGGCCTTGATGTTCGTGAAGTCCACGCCGCCGACGAGGTTGAAGTCGATGCCCAGCGCGTTGTCGTCGCTGATGCTGGCGCGGAGGATGGTGGCCTCGACCAGAATCTGCTGCGGCCGGCGGTCGATCTCCTTCAGCACCGCCGCGATCTTGTCCAGGTTCTCCGCGTAGTCGGTCACGACGATCATGTCCTGATCGGTCGAGGAGTTGCCGCCGGTGTCCGCCGCCCCGGTCGGCAGGCCGCCGACGGCCGGCTCGCTCACCGCCACCTGGCCGGCGGGGCTGAGCACGGGCTTGATCATGTTCGTGGCGTTCACGGCGTTGGTGTAAAACAGCCGGAACACCCGCGTCTCGGGCTTCCGCTCGGCGGCCTGGATCTGCGCCAACTCCGCCGCCGTGTAGACGTAGGTGAAGTTCCCCTTCTCGCGGTAGGCGTAGCCGTTGCTCGCCAGGATCGCGTCCAGCGCCTCGCGCACCGTCACGTCGTACAGGCTGGCGGTGACTTTGCCGTGGACCTGCCGGCTGGCGATGATGTTCGTCTGGCTCTGCATCGAGAGCATCCGCAGCACCTCG
Source organism: Tepidisphaeraceae bacterium (assembly GCA_965260985.1). GTDB lineage: Bacteria > Planctomycetota > Phycisphaerae > Tepidisphaerales > Tepidisphaeraceae > CBDHCE01. The sequence continues at coordinate 83,928 of CBDHCE010000017.1, forward strand.
ACCACGTCGGCGTCGTTGACGTGGATTTCGACCGTGCCGAGCGGGCCGCTGTAGCGCACGTCGTCGGCCGTCACGCTCGCGGCGCGGTTGGCGGGGGCGGCGGGGTAGACGGGTTCGGGCGCGGGTTCGGCGGTGGGCTCGACCGGCAGCAGGCTGTCGGCGGAGGGGAAGGCGTTGGCCGGCGACGTGGATGGTGAGGTGGCGGGCGGCAACTCGCGCACCTGCCCGGCGGCGGGCAGGATCGGGCCGAGGACGACCGCCGCGGCGGCCAGCAGCACGGCGGTTTTGTGGGCGGCCGTATTGGCGGGGCGTTCAGACATGCTCGGCTCCTTCTTCGCGGGTTTTTTCGCCCGCCGCTTGACGCTTCCGTGCGCCGAATTGTACTTACTCCGGGGCGGCACCCGTTTCCGGTTTGTCGCCGGCGAAGCGGACCTCGGCCGTCCACTCGCCCCGGCCGACGGTCACGCGGCGGGGCTCGATCCGCAGCACCCGCACCGGCCCGCCGGCGGCGGGCACCGTCTGGCCCTCCCGCACGGCCCGGCCGTCGAGGATCGCCGTCGGCGGGCGGGTCATCACCGTCGTGCTCAGCACCAGGCCGGCGGCGACCTTGCGGAACTCGGCCGCGGCGGACTCCCGCCTAGCCTGCTCATCGGCCCGACGCGCCAGCGACTTTGCCAACTCGTCCCACGGCCCCGGCCCCGCCGGCGCGGCGGGCTTCACCGCCGGCTCGGCCACCGCGACGGCCACCGGGTAATCCTCCGGCCGCACCGCGAAGGCGTTGCGCGCCGACGGCCCGGCCGGGGCGCGCAGCCACGCCACCAGCGCCTCGTGCCGCCGGCCCCCCGCGCCCGCCGACCGAACTGACGCCGACGATGCCCCCGCCCCCCCGCCCACGGCGTTCGCCAGTTGGCCCGACACCGCCGCCGCCGCCCGCGCCCCGGCCGGCGACCGCAGCAGCGTTCGCGCCCACGCGCCGGCCATCACGATCACCAGCGCCGCCAGCACCGCCGACTTCGCCGGGCTCTGCCGCACCGACTCCGGCAGCCGCCCCGCCGCCCGCCGCGCCAGCGGGTGGTTCCGCACCGCGTCCCAGTTGAAACCTGCTCGGTCCGCCATCGGATTACCCTTGCTTGGAGAAGATGCTCACCTGCAGGTCCACCGCCACGCGGCCGGCGTTGCCCTTGCCCTCCTTGGCCTTCACCGCGGCGCGGCGGAGGCGGGTCAGGCGGTCCAGGTCGGCCAGGTGCCGCAGGAAGTTGTGGGCGTCGGCGTAGTCCGCCTCGAAGGTCATCGTGATCGGCTGCTCGTCGAACTGCTCGCCGCGCTTCACCGGGTCGAAGTCGACCTTGAACCGCTGCAGCCCCGCCCGCTGCTGCAGCGCGGTCACGTCGCTCAGGAACGCCGCCAACCCGTGGCCCTCCGGCATCGCCTTGGTCTCGGCCAGGCGCGACTTGAGCGACTCGACCTGCTCCATCACCGCCGGCAGGTTCCCCGCCTCGGTGCGGCTGGCGGAGAGCTGCCGCGTCTGGGCGGCGATCTCCGCCCGCAGCCGGTCGAGCCCCCGGTTCGCCGGCGCGTAGGCGAAGAGGTAAAACCCCCCCGCCAGCACCACCGCCGCCCCGCCCATCGCCCACTGCACTCGGCCGAACCAGTGGAGTTGATCTTTGAGGGAGGGTCGACGCATATGAAAGCTTCGCTGAGTGGTTGGTGGACGTTGGAGAGTTTTGAGTCAGCAGTCAGCAGTCAGCAGTTGAAAATTCCTTCCAAGCACTTCCGCCGACTGCCGACTCCTCAATTCAGGTCCACCGCGAACTCCACCTCGAACTCCCGCATCCGGCGGTTGTCCCGGATCTTCTCCTCGCTGCGGCGGATGTTGGCCTGCTCGAAGAAGGGCACGGCGTTGAGGGCGGCGAAGAAGGTGGCGACGTCGATGTCCGTCGCCGCCACGCCCACGACCGACACCCGCAGCGTGCGGTCGATCGGCGGGGGCGGGCCGGCCTTGCCGCGCATCGCGCCGGCGTCGACCGGCCGCAGCCGCTCCTCGGTGTTCACCGCCAGCGACGTCAGGGCCATGCGGGGCGCCATGCAGCGGTCGAGCTCGGCGGTCAGGCGGGCGAGGTCGACCGGCAGGCCGAGGTCCGCCAGCAGGCGGTCCTGCTCGACGAGTTGCGCCTTGAGGCCGCGGAGTTGGTTCAGTTGGTCGAGTTGCGTTTTCGCCGATGACAGTTCGCCGTCGAGGTTGCTGAGCGATGCTTGGGCGGACCTGACGCTGGTCCGCGCCACCAGCAGCCACAGGCCCACGCCCAGCGCCGCCAGCAGCGTCGCCCACGCCTGGACGACCACCGCCCGGCGGCGGCGGCGGGCCTTGGGGTACCACTCGGGCAGAAAGTCGACCTCACGCAAGGGCCACCTCCCCGGCGGTGGACTGGGGGCGGCGCGGCGAGGTTCGCGGCGCGTGCCGGACGGGCGTGGGCAGCGGCTTGAGGTCCTCGATCACCACCGCCTCGGCCGGCTTCTCGGCCGCAATCTCGATTTGGGGCGCGGCGGACTCCGACTCGTCGCGGGCGGCCTCCACGCCGGTCATCGGGCCGGTCCCGGCGAACGGGCCCTTCGCCCCCCGCAGCGCCAGCCCGAGCGCGACGGTCCACTCCCCCAGCGACCCGCGGCGGTCGGTCAACTTCATCCGGTCGAGGTTCACGTTCGCCAGCGGCCGGCCGCACTCGACGGGGATCGACAGCGTGGCGGCCAGGATCGACCGCAGCCAGTCGTTGCCCCCCTCGCCGCCGACCAGCGCGACCTTCGCCGGCCGCTGCCCGCGGAAGGTGACGCTGTAGTACCGCAGGCAAAGGGACAGCTCCTTCGCCAGCGCCTCCATCACGCCGCGCGTCGCGTCGAGCACGGCGCGGCGCACCGGGTCGCGGCTGCCGCCGGACCGGCGATTTGCCGCGTCGGCCACGTCCGCCCCCGCGCTCATCCGCCGGCGCAGGTCCGACGCCTCGGCCGCGCTGATGCCCAGCTTGGCGGTGACGGCCTCGTCGAAGTGCCGCCCGCCGATCTCCACCGCCCGCACGAACCCCACGTCGCGCCCGCGGCCGATCACCACCTGCGTCCGCCGCAGCCCCACCTCCACCAGCACGTGGACGGCCGCCTCGTCCTGCCGGCGGCGGACGAAGCGCTCGGCGGCGCGGTAGAGTGCGAGCGGCTCGTGGTCGAGCGACGCGACGGCCACGCCGGCGCGGTGCAGCGCCTCCAGGTGCCGGTCGATCTCCGCCCGCTTGGCGGCCAGGACGATCACCTCCTGCCACGGCTCGCCCCCCTGCCGCACCTCGCCGGCCGCCAGGTGCCGCACCTCGGCGTCGGCGGGGTCGAACGGGAACAGTTCGGCCGCCTCCAGTTCGACCGCGCTCTTCAGTTCCGTCGGCGGCATCGGCGGCAGCCGCAGGGTCTTGACGTGGACGATCCCGCGCGGCAGGGCGGCGGCGACCGACCGGCCCGCGAAGTCGCTCTGCCCCAGCATCCGCCCGACCAGTTCCGCCACCGCCGCTGTCGCCGGGGCGGCGGGGTCGGCGCCGTCGGGCAGCGGCTGGCGGTCGGCGGCGGCGAGGTGCAACTGCTCGCCGTCGCACCGCACCTGCAGCAGCTTCACGCCCCCCGCCCCGATGTCGAGGCCGACCGGCAAGGTTTTGGGGCGGGTGGGGTGAAACATGATTCGGTGATTCGCGGGAGACCTACTCGGCCGACACGTCGCCGGTCATCGGCTCGATTTTCAGCGTCATCCGGCCGTCGCCGCAGGTCAGGCGGAAGAGGGTGTCGGGCCCGATTGCCCCGACGGCGGCGGTGGCGGTGTCGAGCGTGACGGGCGCGCCCATCTCGTCGAACCCCACCAGCACCGACGGGCCGTCGTAGGTGGCGGCGACCAGGTTGACGCCCTCCAGGCCCGGTGTGGCGCGGTCGCCGAAGCGGGCGACGAAGTCGCCGGGGTCGACGGGGTTCTTCACCGGCCGCAGCGGGCCGCCGTCGAACGGTTGGGCGAGGAGCTCGAGGGTTTGCGTCGGCGTGCCGAGGCCGCTGAGGCGGAAGAAGTGCCGCTGCTGCGTGCTGATCGCGCGGTTCTGGGCGTAGAGCAGATCGCTCATCAGCGTGCGGCCCGCGGCGGAGAGTTTGAGGCCCCCCGCCGCCCCGAGCGAGGGCAGGACGATGGCGGCGGTGATGCCGAGGATCGTGACGACCACGAGCATCTCGATCAGCGTGAAGGCCGTTCGAGGGGCGGCGGCGCGGCGGGCGGTTGGCTTCGGCACGGCGGGCCTCCGGGGTTCTGCGCGGGGCGGGTCACTTCGGCCCCCGGCCTTCATCGGCGGGCTTGACGCTCACCTGAAGGTCGCCGCCGGCGAGGAGGGTGAGGAGCTTGTCCAGCCGGGCGTTGACGCCGCGGAGCTCGAGGGTTTGCGCGGTCACGGCGTCGACGAGGCGCTCGCGCTGGTCGCCGGCGTTGGGGATCTGGCCGAAGGCGGCGGGCGAGCCGGGGGCATTCATCGGCCGGTCGGTCCACTGGCCGAGCAGGGTCAGCCCCTGCAACACGAGCACGGCGGCGAGCAGGCGGTCGCGGGTCATCGGGGTCTCCTTGGGATCGGGGCGGGCTAGGACTTGATGTCCCACTTGGTGATTTCGATCGAGACCGGCACGGCGTCGCGCGGGACGGTGAAGTCCGGCAGGTCGAGCACCGACGGGTCGTAGGTGAGCCTGATGGCGGTTTTGAATTTGTCCGGCGACACGGGGTTCTGAGCCGGGCCGTGCTCGGCGGCGGACTCGCCGACCGCGAGCGCCCCGCGGACGTCGAGCACGCTCTTCCTGTCGTCCCCCTTGAACTCGATCCGCTCGCCGACGTAGGTGTAGCCGCGCGACGTGAGGGTCAGGTCCTTCTCGTCGAATCGCAGGGTGCCCTCGACCACGAGCGCGGGCATCCCCGGCAGCGGGGTGATGGTGAGGTTGGCCTTGAGCCGGAGCGACTGCTTGTTGCGGACGATCAGCGTGCCGTTCAGCGTCGTGGCACTTTTGATCTGGATCTCGTTGTCGGCGTACCAGACATTGGCGGGGTTGGTCGGGCTGATGTCGCGGAGGGTGCCCGAGACGTCGCCGGAGAGGAGCTGGGCGTGGCAAGCCGCGCCGGCGTAGGTGTAGGCGAAGCCGCCCCCGCCGGCGTTCATGCGGCCGGCGTAGAGCGTGCGCGACAGCGGCTGGCCGCCGGCGCGCGGGAAGGCCGGCAGGGCCGTCGCGCCCGGCACCGCCGCGCCGTTGGCGGCGTAGACCGGGCCGGTGAGGGTGGCGGGGGCGAGGTTGCCGAGCAGGTCCCCCTCCAGCCGCACGCCGCCGACCTCGGTGCCGGGGCCGGCGATGCTCCAGCGGCTGTCGAGCGTCGCGCCGCCGGCGAACGCGCCGGCGTGCTGCGGCTTGGAATCGACCTTCACCGCGACCTCGCAGATTTTGCGGCGGGCGATCTCCCCCCCGCCGTCGCGGCCGGTGGCGGTGATGCGGTACTCGTAGGGCCGGACCATCACGACGTAAACGTCCGCCGTGCCGCCGTCGGCGCCGAGGGGCACGTTCATCTCGCCGGGGTAGTAGAGCGTGTCGACCATCGACGCCTGCACGAGCAGGACCGGCGACTTCTCGGGGTGCAGCAGGTAATACATCGCCAGCGTCGCGCCGCTGTCGGCCAGCGCGTCGGCGCGGGCGGCGCGGGCGGCGTTGTCGACGGCGCGGACCTGCGCCGAACTGGCGGCCAGCATCGCCAGCGACAGCACCGTCACGACGCCGCACAGGAACAGCGCCGCCAGCATGGCGATGCCGCGGTGCCTTGAGGTTCTGCGAAACTGCGTCGGCATGGGGGGCTCCTGAACTTAGCGCGGGATGTCGGCGTCGGCGGCGGGCGTTTTCGACTGGACGGTGCCGACGGCCCCCTCCAGCACGCTCACCTCCGCCCCGCGGGTGAGGGCGAGGCGGTAGCGGACCATCTGGTGCGCCGCGTCGGCCTGGTCCGGCGGCAGGAAGGCGGCGGCGGTCAGGCGCGCCTGCGTGAGGTCGCCCGCCCGCAGCGCGCCGGGGCCGACCAGCAGCCGCGGCGGGGCGAGGAACTTCGCCTGGCCCTGCGACCGGACGTACTTGAACAAATCGTAAACGTTCGACCCCTCCAGCGTCTCGCGCGACACCGGCTGGGCGGCCTGGGCGCGGGCGGTGGCGTCGAGCCGGTCGTAGGGGAGCGACTCGAGCACCCACAGCGAGGCGGTGGCGGGCTGGTACTCCATCACCGAGAGTTCGCCCATCTGCGCCACGCCGTCCCGCGCGGCGATCGCCTTGCCCCCGGCGGTGCCGGCGAAGTCGTCGGCGCGCCACAGGACGGCCCAGGCGAGCTTGGCGGGATCGGCATCGGGGCCGGAGCAGTTGGCGACGTACTTGGCGGGGTTGGCGAGGGCGCGGAGGCGGGCGTCGGCGGCGTCGGCGGCGACGCGGACGGCGCGGGCGGCGTCGGTGGCGCGCCAGCCGTCGGCCACGCCCGCGGCGAAGCCGGCCATCGCGGCGGTCACCAGCGCGGTGGCGGCCATGCCGATGGTCAGCTCGACGAGGGTGAGGCCGGCGGCGCGGGAGGGGGTCTGGGTCATTCGGGGCTCCTTCGAGTTCAACTCATTCGGCTCACTGGCGCGGCGAGAGGTCGGCCACGACGCGGTCGACCGACACCGCCCCGCCGTCGGGCGTGGGGACGGTGACGGTGACGAGGAACTTGCCCTGATCCGTGCCGGCGGGACTCCGGTCGGTCATGAGCGCCGCGGGCCGGGAGCCGTTCATGGCGTGCATCTGCACGGCCGGGATGTAGGCAAGCGTCTGGGCGGCGGCCGGGTCGGCGGGGTCGTCGGCCGTCGAGTTCGAGGGCTGCGCGTCCGTGCCGGCCAGGGCGTCGACGGTGGTCTTGACGACGCCGACAAGCGTGCCGAGGAGGCCGGGCTTGGCGGCTTGGCCGGACGGCGCGGAGGAAGCGTCGGGCGCGGCCGTCAACATGGCCTCGGTGCCGCGGGTGGCGATGGTCTCGACCACGTCGCGGGTCATGCCGAGGGCCCTGGCCTGCTGCTGGGCGTAGGCCTGGTTGCGGTAGGCCGCCGAGAGGGCCGAGGCCACGGCGGCGACGGTGACGGCGATCACGACCATCGCCATCATCGCCTCGATCAGCGTGAAGCCGCTGTTTCGCTTAGTAATCGGCGTAGGGCTTGCCATTGGCGTCGGTCCCGGTGAGGTTGGCGGCGAAGCGGTTGGCCGAGGGGCTGTAAACCCAGCCGGTGCTGTTGTCCGGCGGCGGCAGGACGGGGCCGACCACGATTTTGACCGCAGACGAGCCGTTGAGCGGGTTGTCGGGCACCTTGGTGAGGTAGGGCCCTATCGCGCCCGGCGCGTCGGCGGCGACCGCGCGGCCGCGCTCGTCGGTGGGGCCGGTGAGTTGATCGGCAAAGGCGGCGTCGGTCGGGGCGGCGGTGGGGGCACCGTCGGGGTAGCCGGGCGGCAGGTCGTGGTGCTGGGCGGCGTAGACCTGGAGCTGGACCCGCATGAAGCGGAGGTCGTCGGCGAGGGTGCCGACGCGGGCCTGCTGCGAGGCGTCGGAGAACCGCGGCAGCACGACGGCGGCGAGGATGCCGAGGATCACCACGACGATGAGGATCTCGACGAGGGTGAAGCCGCGACGGGCGAGACCCCGAGGGGCGAGGCCGCGAGGATGGGGGCGTGTGGCGGGCATCGTTCTACCCCAAGCATCGGCCGGACGGGGCGGCGACTGAACGGATCGAAGTGAAAGCCGCGGGCGGCCGTTTCCGGCCGCCCGCGGGGGGGCGGGGCGATTACTGGGCGTTGGTGGGGGCGGAGGAGTTGCCCTCGTCGTAGATGAACTTGCCGGTCTTGCTGGTGGCCCAGACCTTGCCGTTGGCGGTGTTGAGCACGAAGCCGACGTCGGTGCCGCTGACGGCGCCGCCGGCCGTTTGGTCGACGCTGACGATCTCGACGCCGGAAAACCCGTTGAGCGAGTCGGACGGGGCGGCCTGCAGGTAGGGGCCGAACTGGCCGGCGGTGTTGATCGTGTGGTCGGCGTCGGTCTTGACGACCATCTCGCCCCAGGGTGCCTCGCCGGTGCCGCCGGCGGCGAGGGCGGGCGGGAGTTCGTCGCGGTGCTGGAGCTTGTAGAGTTCGACCTGGCTGCGGATCGTCTGAAGCTGGCTGGTGAGGCTGCTCTTGCGGGCGTCCTCGCTGGCGTTGGTGAACTGCGGGATCACGATGGCGGCGAGGATGCCGAGGATGATCACGACGATCAGAATCTCGACGAGGGTGAAGCCCTTGCGGGCGGAGTTGGTATGAGGGGAACGGGTCGCGGCGCGGGTCGTCATGGCTGCTCCTGAATGGTGGCGGGCGCGAACGTTCGTCGGCCCGACGGCTCGCCCCGCCGACGCCGGCGTGGGCTGGGTTGCGATGGAATCGGCCGGCTCCTTCGCCGGCCCGGTGTTGCATCGACCCGGATCGGAAGCGGCTTAAGCGGGGCGCAAAAAAACGGCCCGACGCGCGGGGCGTCGGGCCGGTCTCGGGGATGAGCGGATGAGCGGGTGAGGGTTGTGCGGGTGTGATCCGCTCAGACGCCGACTTGTAAACTCTTCGCTCACCCGCTCACCCGCTCACCCCTCTTCCCGATCGACATCCAGCCCAACATCCAGGTTCGGGGCCGAGTGGGTGATCGCGCCGACGGCGATGCGCTCGACGCCGGTGAGGGCGATCTGGCGGACGGTCTCCAGCGTCACGCCGCCGGAGGCCTCCAACTCGGCTGGGGAGCCGGCGGCGTCGCGCATCGCCACGGCCCGCTCCATCGTCGGGCAGTCCATGTTGTCCAGCAGGATCACGCCGACGCCCTCCACCGCCAGCACCTCGCGGAGTTGCTCGAGCGAGTCGACCTCGATTTCCACCGGCACGCCCTCGGGCTTGGCCGACAGCGCCCGGCGGAGGAACGCCGCCAGGTCGCGCACGGGCACGCCGGCGAGGTGGTTGTCCTTGATGAGCACCATGTCCGACAGCCCCATGCGGTGCGCCCGCCCGCCGCCGCACTGGACGGCGTACTTGCTCAACGCCCGAAGGCCCGGCGGGGTTTTGCGGGTGTCGTAGACGTGGGCGCGCGTCCCCTTGCACCGGCGGGCGAACTTTTGGGTCAGCGAGGCGATGCCGCCGAGGGCGCCCAGGAAGTTCAGCAGCGTCCGCTCGGCGGCGAGGAGCGAGCGCATCGGCCCCCGCACGCGGACCAGCGGCATGTCGGCGGCGTCGTTGAACCGGCCCTCGAGGATCTCGAAGTGGAAGCCGGGGATCGGCTCGACCCGCAGCCGCTCGTCGAACGCCCGGCAGACGTGCTCGACGATGGGCAGCCCGCACGACACGCCCGGCCCCTTCTGCACGACCGTGCCGACGCCCACGGCGTTTTCGTCGACGAGCAGCCGGCTGGTGACGTCGGCCGACACCGCCCCGCCGTCGGCGAGGTCCTCGTCGCGCGCCAGGCGGATGAGCTCGGCGAAGGCGGCGGGGGGAGGGAAGGGGATTGGGTTTTGCATGACGCCGCTATTATACTTCTCTCGGAGGTTCAATATGACCCTGGCACTTCAATCGCGCGCGGAACTGACCGTCGAGGACTTTTTCCACGGAGACTTCGATGGATACGAGCTCATCCGCGGCCAACTTGTGGAGAAATCGATGGGTGCACTAGCAAGCTTCACGTCGGGAAAGTTCATGACGAAGCTAAACAATTACCTGGAGGACACGCCCATCGCCGCAGCCTTCGATTCTGAGCAGATGTTCGCCTGCTTCCCCGACTCGCTGCGCACGTCGCGGAAGCCGGACGTCTCGGCGGTGCTGAACGCGCGGCTTCCGGGGGGGAAGATTCCGCTGGGAAACTTCCGCCTGCGGCCGGACCTGGCGTTCGAGAGCGTCTCGAAGCACGACAACGCGACCAAGCTGGAGGTGAAGCTGATGGACTACGTCAGCGTCGGCATCCCGCTGATCTGGATCGTCTACCCCGAGGACCGCATCGGCCGCATCTTCCGCGAGGGGGGGCTCTCGATGATTGTTGGCGAGGATTACGTGCTCGACGGCGGGAGCGTGCTGCCGGGCTTCAGCGTGCCACTAACGGCAATCCTGCCGCCGCCGGACGCCGTGGAGGAGGACAAAGCCAATGAGCCGGAGGATTAACGTGGGTAGGGTTCACAACAGTTTGCGTTGTGGTGGATTTCATGCCGGCGTACCCCGCTCAAGCGGGCTACGCCGAAATCGGTTTGTCAAACCGCCAACCGCTGCAGGGCGTGCCGTTGCGAAAAGCTTCTGTGATCTCACCGGGCGGGGCCCGTTGAAGGCGTGAGCGCTGCGGGGTAGGATTGGCCGAGGAGAGTGACACGCATGACCATGCTCGCACCACCGCCCGTCGTGACGCCCGAGGAGTTTTTGGCAATGCCGGACTCCATCGCTTTTGAGCTGGTGGACGGCCAACTTGTGGAGCGTAACTTGGGAGCCGAATCCAGCAGCATCGCCATGCGGATCGGGTGGTTCTTTGGCAATTACCTTGATGCCGACCCCATGGCCCATGTTTTCGGGTCCGACGCCACGTTCAGGTGCTTTCCGGTCGACCCGGCCATGCACCGGCGGGCGGACGTGTCGGTCATCCTCAAGTCCCGCCTGCCCAACGGAAAGCGTCCGACGGGCGTGCTGAAGCTCCCGCCGGACTTGGCGGTGGAGGTCATTTCGCCGAACGACGTTTGGGACGAGGTGAGCGAGAAGGTCGAGCTGTACCTCGACTCCGGCTACCGCGTGGTGTGGGTGGCCGACCCGCGATTGCGACAGGTTCATGTCCACCGGCCGGACGAGCGGCCGGTGATATATCGGGAGGACGACGTGATCGACCTGCCCGACGTGCTGCCGGGCTTCTCCCGGCGCGTCGGCGACTTTTTCGCGGCGTGACCCGCCCTGAACGCCGCTACTTCGCCGCCCGCCGCTTTCCGCGGCCGGGCGTTTTGGGCTGCCAGATTTTCTGGGCCTCGTCCTGCCCGCTCGCCAAGCCGCCGGCGCTTTTCATTTCCGGCGCACCCTTCAGCTCGTTCACCTTGTCGCGGAGTTGGGCGGCGCGCTCGAACTCCAGGTTTTGGGCGGCCTGTAGCATCTCCTCCTCCAGCAGGTTGATCAGCTCGGTTTTGTCGAAGCCGTCGTCGTGTTTGTCCAGCGCCTCGCGTGCCGTGCGGCGGGCCTTGATCTCGCTCTCCATGCTCTGCCGCAGCGCCTTTTCGACCGTCCGGGGCGTGATGTTGTGCTCGGTATTGTAGGCTTCCTGAATCACCCGCCGGCGGTCGGTTTCGTCCATCGCGTTGCGCATCGCGGGCGTGACCGTGTCGGCGTACAAAATCACCCGCGCATTAACGTTCCGCGCCGCCCGGCCAATGGTTTGGATCAAACTAGTTTCGCTTCTTAGAAAACCGGCCTTGTCGGCGTCCAGAATGGCGACCAGCGACACCTCGGGAAGGTCCAATCCTTCACGCAGCAGATTGATGCCGACCAGCACGTCGAAGTCACCCTTCCGCAAATCGTTGAGAATCTCGACGCGCTCGATCGTCTGAATCTCGCTGTGCATGTAGCGCGTGCGGTGGCCGGCCTCCTGCAAGTAGGCGGAGAGGTCTTCCGCAAGCCGTTTGGTGAGCGTCGTGACCAGCACGCGGTCGCCGCGCTCGACGCGCTCCTTCACCTCGTTCAGCAAGTGTGGAATCTGCCCCTGCGCCGGCATCACGTCGATCTGCGGGTCGACCAATCCGGTCGGGCGGATGACCTGCTCGACGACTTCGCCGCCGGTGTATTCCAGCTCCAGCTTGCCCGGCGTCGCGCTGACGAACACGACGTTCTTCCACATGTTCTCGAACTCGTCATACTTCAGCGGACGGTTGTCCATCGCGCTCGGCAGCCGGAAGCCGTGCTCGACGAGCACTTCCTTCCGCACGCGGTCGCCGTTGTACATCGCCTTGATTTGCGGCAGCGTGACGTGGCTTTCGTCAATCACCAGCAAAAAGTCTTCCGGGAAGTAATCAATCAGCGTGTGCGGCTTCGCCCCCGGCGGCCGGCCGTCGAGGTGGCGGCTGTAGTTTTCGATGCCGCTGCAATAGCCGACCTCGGCGATCATCTCCAGATCATACTTCGTCCGCGCAATCAGCCGCTGCGCCTCCAGCAGTTTGCCGTCGCCGCGAAGGCTCATCACGCGACCCTCCAACTCCTCCCGAATCGCGGCGGTGGCGGCGCCGATGCGGTCCTCGGGCATGACGTAGTGGACGGCGGGGTAGATGAAGATTTCCGTCTCGCTGCCGATCACCTCGCCGGTCAGCGGATTCACGGCGTCGATGCTCTCGATCTCGTCGCCGAAAAAAGCGAGTCGGTAGGCGAACTCTTCATAGCTCGGGAAGAGCTCGACGACATCGCCGCGCACGCGGAAGGTGGCGCGCTTGAAGTCAATATCGTTCCGCGCATATTGCAGGTCGATCAACTTGCGGAGCATCTCGTCCCGGTCGGTCTCGACGCCGACGCGGATCGGCAGCACGCTTTTCTTGTAGTGGTCCGGCGAGCCGAGGCCGAAAATGCAACTGACCGACGCGACCAGCAGCACGTCCTCGCGGCTCACCAGCCGACTTGTGGCGGCGAGGCGCAGGCGGTCCAGATCGTCGTTCCGGCTCGCGTCCTTCTCGATGTAAATGTCGCGCTGCGGGATGTACGCTTCGGGCTGGTAATAATCGTAGTAGCTCACGAAGTAGCCGACGGCGTTGTTCGGGAAGAGCTCCTTGAACTCCTCGTACAACTGCGCCGCCAGCGTTTTGTTGTGGCTGATGACCAGCGTCGGCTTTTTGATCGCCTGGACCACGTTCGCCATCGTGAACGTCTTGCCGCTGCCGGTGACGCCCATGAGGGTTTGGAACTTCTTGCCGTCGCGGATGCCGGCGACGAGCTCGCCGATGGCCTGCGGCTGGTCGCCCTGGGGCGTGAACTTGCTGACGATCTCGAAGTCGGGCATGGCGAATCTTAGGGCTTTGTTTGCTCGCCGGGGAAGGTGAGGTAGGGCCGCAGGTTCTGGACGGTGGTGAGGCCGACGCCCCGGACGCGGGTGAGGTCCGACGGGTAGCGGAAGACGACGGCGGCGGGGTCGCGGCGCTTGGCGGCCTCGCGGTACGCGACGATGGTTTTCGCCCGGCTCTCCCCCACCGTCGGCAGCGCCGCCAGGGTCGGCCAGTCCGCCTCGTTCGGGTCGATCTTGTCGGCCAGGTCCGCGAACCGCGGGCCCTCGCGCGGCTGCGGGTCGGCGACGTACTGCGGGCGGAAAGCGTATTGGATGGAGAGGAACGCGAGCAGCGCAGCCGAAAGAATCCATAACGCCCGCCGCTGGGGAGGCGTCCAGACGCTCGGAATGTGGCGGCGGAGGTTCATGGCTTCGCGTCACGAAAGGGTCGCCCCACTAGCCGAGAGCGGAAGCCACGGTTTTTCCACGGGGGCAACGCACCGGGTTTCGGAAGCTTCAAGGCCGAAGACCGGAGCTTCCGCTTCCGGCTATTAGGGCAGTCGTTTTCGCAACTATGCGTGCTTCTTCCCCCGCCGCGCCTCGCGGAGTTTTTGCACGGCCTCGAACGCCGGCTTGGGCTCCAGCGAGTCGTCCGTCAGGCCGCCGGCCGGCAGGGTGGGGCTGATGTCCGAGAGGTTGGCCCACGTCAGGCTCTCGACGAAGGGCTTGCTCAGGGCGATCTTGTAAACCGCCTCCAGCCACGCCGCCTGCCGCTGGGGCGACCACGGCCCGCCCCACCGCCCCGCCTTCGACGGGTCGAGCTTCCCGCCGCTGGCGTCGTCGGCGTCCGGCCCCGCCTGCCCCGGCGCGCCGATGCTCGTCAGCAGCACCGGCTTCCCCGTCAGCTGGAACTTGTCCAGCATGCACGACACCTGTAGCAGGTCCCGCGCGTACCGCCCGGTCGTCGGCACCCCCGTCTCGAGCTCCAGCCCGAACGCCTCGAAGTTCACCCCGCTCTGCGCCACCAGCTCGGCGTACAGCATCGGCGGCACGCCCGCGCCGTGCCTGGCGTGGTACTCGCCGTAGGGCTGCTCGACCGTCACCATCGTCCGCGCCCCCGGCACGATCTGCTTGACCTGAGCCACCAGCAGCCGGGTCAGCTCGATCATCTGCTCGAAGCTCAGCCCGAACGCATTCTCCGTGTGGATCCCGCCGACCACGTTCCACATGCTCACCGCCCGGCGGTAGCGCGTGACGACCTTCCGCACGTACTCAAATGCCAAATCCCGCAGCGTCTCGAAATCGTGCTCCCAGATGAACATCCACTCCGGCACACGGCCTTCGGTCAGCTCGATCAGCGGCCCGGCGATCACCGGCAGCCGCTTCTTCGCCAGCAGCTCCACGCACTCGTCCAAGGCCTCGGTGCGGTACACGTCCTCCTCCGGCTGCAGCAGCTTCCAGCCCATCGGCAGCACGGCGAAGTCGAAGCTGTCGGCGAGGGTTTGGCGATACTTCTGGTTCCCCACCGACGGGTCGGCCCGCACGCCGTAGAGGGTGCGCGGCAGCATCCCCTGGTGCCGGCGGCGGTTGAGCAGCAAATCGGCGTGGAAGTGGGCGTACTCGTCGCCCAGCGCCAGCCCCTCGGCCAGCGCCGCGTCGGCCAGGGCGGCGGCGGCGGGGCCGTCGTCGAGCCGGCCCAGCGCGTCGGCGAACGTCGCCTGCGCCGCCTTCAGCCGCTCGTTCAGCGGCTCGGCGGAGGGGAAGTCGAACAGGTTCCAATCCTCCTGCTTCTGCACCAACTTCATCAGCCGGTGCCGGGCGAGCTCGACGTTCAGGTTGTACGGCGCGTCGCGCGGCGGCAGGCGGGTGGTCTCCAGGACGAACGCGCCGGCCCGGCCCGCGTCCCACAGCAGCGCCACGCCCGCGGCGCCGGCGGCGTGGGCGGTCGCGTCCAGCCGCAGCAGCCCCTGCTCGAACGCGACCCGCCCCGCCATCGGCACGCCCTCGGGGCCCACCGCGTGGGCCGCCACCGGGGCGTAAGTCTCCACCCGCCGGCCGTCCCGAAAAATCTCGAAGTGGATGCTCATCCGCGGCCGCATGATAGCAGAACCCCGGCCCGGCGGTATCATCCACATCTCGCCCATAACGCCATGCCCAACGCCCTGCTCAGCACCGACCTCCCCTTCCCCAAGCGCGGCGGCAAGGTGCGCGACGTCTACGACCTCGCCGCCGTCTCGCCGGGCCACCTGCTGATCGTCGCCACCGACCGCATCAGCGCCTACGACTGCGTGCTGCCCAACGGCATCCCCGGCAAGGGCCGGCTGCTGACGGCGATGAGCCTCTTCTGGTTCGACAAGTTCGCGCGCCAATTCCCCCACCACGTCTTGACGGCGAACGCGGCCGAGTACCCGGCGCAATTGGCGGCGTTCTCCGACCAGATCGACGGCCGATCCATGCTGGTCCGGCGGGCGGAGGTGGTGCCGATCGAGTGCGTGACGCGCGGCTATCTGGCCGGCTCGGCGTGGGTGGAATATTACAAAACCGGATCGGTCTGCGGCATCAAACTCCCGGCGGGCATGGGCGCGTGCGACCGCCTGCCGACGCCGATCTTCACGCCCGCGACCAAGGCCGACAGCGGGCATGACGAGAACATTTCTTACGAGCAGTTGGTGGCGTCCGTCGGCCCCGCGCTGGCCGGCGAATTGCGCGACAAGACGCTCCGCCTCTATGCCGCCGCGGCCGAGTATGCGGCGGGGCGCGGCATCCTGATCGCCGACACGAAGTTCGAGTTCGGCCGGCTGGCGGACGGGTCGTTGATTTTGGTCGACGAGGTGCTGACGCCGGACAGCTCGCGGTTCTGGCCCGCCGACGGCTACGCGCCCGGCCGTGAGCCGCCGTCGTTCGACAAGCAGTTCGTGCGGAACTACCTGGGCGGCCTGCCGTGGGACAAAACCCCGCCCGCCCCGCCGCTGCCGGAGGACGTGGTGGAGGGCACGCGCCGCCGGTACGCCGAGGCGTTCGAGCGGATCACCCGGAGCGTTCCTTAATAGCCGGAGGCGGAAGCCCCGGTTTCCTGGGCGAGTAGGCTTCACGAACCTAGAAAACCGTCCCGTGCAAGAAACCGGGGCTTCCGCCTCCGGCTATCAAGGTCACGCCCCCTTCAGTTCGCGCTCGGCCCGGCACCAGTTGTCGATCTCGCTGCCGCCTTCGCCGGACTGGCTGATCGCGTGCGCCCGCGCCGCGATCTGCTCGTGCGTCGGCGCGCCGGCTTTCTTCGCCTTCGGCTTGGATGCCGCTTTCGGCGCGGCGGCAGCCGGCTTCACCGGTTTGCTCGACGGCTTGGCAACCGGCTTCGCCGACGCTTTCGCCGACGCCTTGCCGACGACTTTGGCGGGGCTGGCGGGCTTCAAGTTCGTACTCGCTTTCGGACTCGATTTCTTCGCAGCGGCCATGGCGGACCTCCGGGGGTTCGGGCGAATTCCCTCCTGCATTTCGGGACTATTGCCCGGCCGCGGTCGGAACGCAAGTCCGGCCGCGCCGCCGCCGCGATTTTCCGTGGATACCATTGCGGCCATGCCCCTGCTCACCTACCGAACCGCCGGCGAAAGCCACGGCCCCGCCCTGATCGCCCTGGTCGACGGCCTGCCGGCCGGCGTGCCCGTCGACGCGGATTTCATCAACGCCGAACTCCGCCGCCGACAGGGCGGCTACGGCCGCGGCGGCCGGCAGAAGATCGAGACCGACGCCGCCGAGTTCCTCACCGGCGTCCGCCTCGGCAAAACCATCGGTTCACCAATCACCATGCTGGTGAGGAACAAGGACTCGCGCCTCGACGACCTCGAAAAAACCCCGCCGCTGCACCGCCCGCGGCCCGGCCACGCCGACCTTGCCGGCAGCGTCAAGTGGCTCACCACCGACTGCCGCGAAACGCTCGAGCGCGCCAGCGCGCGCGAGACGACCGTCCGCGTCGCCGCCGGCGCGCTCGCCCGCTGCCTGCTCCGCGCCTTCGGCATAGAAGTCTTCGGCTTCGTCCGCAGCGTCGGCGGGGCGACGGCCGGCGTGGAGGTGACGGAGGAGAATTGGCGCGACCTCCTCGTGAAGCGCGACGAGAGCGACCTCTACTGCCCCGACCCCGCCGCGTCGGCCGCGATGCGCGAGTTCATCAATCAGCAGAAGATGGCGAAGGACACCGCCGGCGGGATCGTCGAGTGCCACGTCTTCGGCTGCCCGCCGGGCCTGGGGAGCAGCATGAATTGGTTCGACAAGCTCGACAGCCGCATCGGCGGCTCGGTGCTGGGCATTCAAGCCTTCAAGGGCGTGGAGATCGGCCTCGGCTTCGGCGCGGCGGCGCGGCCGGGTAGTCAGGTTCACGACGAAATCTTCTACGATGAATCACAGCGCGAATTGCCCTCACTCGGCTTCACGCGCGGCAGCAATAATGCCGGCGGGTTGGAGGGGGGCATGACCAACGGCTCGCCGGTGGTGGTGCGGGGCGCGATGAAGCCGATCAGCACCCTCGGCAAGCCGCTGCGGAGCATCGACCTGAACACCAAGCAACCGAGCGAGGCGGGCTGGGAACGGTCGGACGTCTCGGCCATCAGCGCCGCCGGCGTGGTAATGGAAAACGTGGTGGCGTTCGAGATCGCCGTCGCGTTGCGCGAGAAGCTCGGCGGCGACTCGCTGGGGGAAATGCGGCGGAACTACGAGGGGTTCCTGGCGGCGGCACGGGGGCTGGCGGGGTCGGTCAGGGTGTCGTAGAATCGCCTCAGAAGCTTTCCGAAACGAGGTCCGAAATGGCGTCCATCGATTGCTCTAAGGAACAGTGCGAGCGAATGAGCATTGCGGAAGTCCGCCGCACCTACCCCGACCACTGGATTCTACTCAACGAAATCGAGGTTTCGCCCGAGACGTCAGAGGTCGTGAGCGGACAGTTTATCACGGCCGAGCGGGAAAAGGACCGGCTTTACGAGGCGGCAATGTTTCTGCGCGACGGCTGGGCACTACGCAACGCCTACGTCACCTGTACGAAAACGCCACCGCCGGGCGTGGAGTTCATCTTGTGAAAATTCGCTACGCCCGCACGATCAGCGGCTTGGTCGTGGTCCGTGCCGAACTGGTCGGGCCGATAGGGCCGTTTTCTGTGGATCTGGCGGTGGACACGGGCGCAACGCGAACGGTCCTTGACCTAAGGCCGCTTCTTTTCGCCGGAATAGACCCCGAGGAAGAAGGCATCCCGCCGCAGCGAATCATAACGGTTGCGGGTCCCGCATTGGCCTATTCGGTTCGACTTGCATCCATCCGCTGCCTCGGCCGGCAACGCACGACGTTTGATGTTGCTGCACACCACCTGCCGCCGCAAATGCTCGTCGACGGCCTGCTCGGCCTCGACTTCCTCGGCTCCGGCCGACTCGAGTTCGACTTCGACGCCGGCACCGTCGCGTTGTCCTAGCCGCCGAGTCGCCCATGCCCGACCGCCCCGCCGAGCTGATCGCCCTGCTGAACCTCCGGTCGCACCCCGAGGGTGGGCACTACGCGGAGATTTATCGGTCGGCCCATGAGGTTGCGCCCGCCGACGGCCGCGGAGATCGGCCGGCGATCACGACGATCTACTTCCTGCTCCGCCGTGGCGAGATGAGCCGCTGGCACCGCGTGAGTTCCGACGAGGTGTGGCACTTCTACGAGGGCGGCGGCCTTGAGTTGCTTCGGCTCGCGCCGGACCTGGCCGACCTTGAGACGATCCGCCTCGGCCCGGTCGCGTCAGGCGGTGGAACCCGCCCCACCGCCACCATCCCCGCCGGCCACTGGCAGGCCGCCCGGCCGGTTGGCGAGTTCGCCCTGGTCGGCTGCACCGTCGGGCCGGGGTTCGAGTTCGCCGACTTCACGATGCTCGCCGACGATCCCGCCGCCGCCGAGGCCCGCCGCCGCCACCCGGCCGTCGCGCCGCTGCTCTGACGTTCGACGTGCCGCCGTGCCGCCGGCGCGGTAGAATCAGGTCATGGCCGACCTCACCCGCTCGCCGTTTCCCGGCATGGACCCGTGGATGGAAACCCACTGGGGCGACGTTCACGGCAAGCTCGCCGCATATGCCGCCGACGCCCTGAACCTCATCTTGCCGCCTGCACTACGGGCAACGATTGAGGAGCGGATCATTCTTGAGCCGGAGACGAACCTGGCCTATCGCCCCGACGTTGCGATCCGCAAGGAGAGGGCCGGCGCATTCACTCCGTTCCAAGCATTCACTCCAGGCGGCGGCACGGCCACCGCACTGCTTGGCGACCCGTTCGTGATCCGCATCACGTCCGCCGCAACTGCGGCCGACCCGATGACCGAACGACTCATCAAAATTGAGGACGAACAGGAAAAAATAGTCACCACCATCGAGTGGATCAGCCCGACCAACAAGATCGACCCGCTCGCCATGCGGCAGTTCCACGCCAAGCGGCGGCGCGTGCTGGGGCGCGGGGCCAACGCCGTCGAGATCGACCTCACCCGCGAGGGCGGCCCCACCGCCCGCGCCCGGCTGCTGGAGCCGGTGGAGATTCCCGAACCGCAGCAGCGCGAGTTCGTCGCGGTCGTCTGCCGCGGCACCGACCCTTTGCAGGCGGAGGTGTACGCCCTCGGCTTGCGCGACCGCCTGCCCGCGATCCGCATCCCGCTGCGGCCGACCGACGCCGACGTGCCGCTCGATCTGCAGGCGCTGGTCGACGCGACGTGGCGGAACGGCCGCTACTGGCAAACTGATTATTCGAGGCCGCTCGACCCGCCGCTGCACGCCGAGGACGCCGCGTGGGCCGCTGAGCGGGTCGCGGTGTGGCGCGAAGGAGTGGCCGCTCAGTAGCGGATCAACTTTCGCCGCAGCCGCTCGTCGATCTGCACGTCCGCCAGCGCGTTGGCGATCTTCACCCCCGCCCCGCCGCCGCCGTAGACGTTATCGCCCGCGAACCGCCCGGCCATCAGCGCCGCCCGCACCGCCCGGCGGATCGCCGCCCGGCGGTGGCCGCAGTGGACGACGTTCGTCGACCGCTCGCGCCCCTTCTGCCGCGGCCCGACGTCGACCACAGGCGTGCCGAAGCTAGCCGCCTCGATCACCCCCGCCGAGCTGTTGCCGGCCATCACCGCCGCGTCCCGCATCAGCCCGAGGAACATCGGCCGCGGCACGTCGCGCGCGAAGTGGACGTGCGTCAGCGACTCCGCCCACCCGTCGTACTGCCGCACGATGCCGGCCGAGCCGGGGTCGTTGTTCGGATAAATCACCACCAGCCGGTCGATCCCCACCCCCGGCGGGCAGACGGCGGCGGCGGGGCTGAAGGCGTGCAGCACCGCGCCCGCCCGCTGCCGCTCGAGCTCGTCGTCGTCCGCCGTCGGGTGATACGCCAACAGCGCGAACCGCCCCGCCGCCACGCCGAACCGCGCCGCCACCTCATCGGACGGTGCGGCCCCCTCCAAAATGCCGTCGATGCCCGGCGCGCCGAACAGGTAGATCCGCCACTTGTTCTCCCCCAGCCGGTAGAGCCGATTCGCACTGCCGGGCGTGGCGGCGAAGTGCAGGTGGCTGAGCTTCGTGATCGCGTGCCGCAGCGCATCGTCCACCTGCCCCAGCGCCCGATCGCCGCCGTGGACGTGCGCGACGATCCGCCCCGTCACCTGCCCCGCCGCCGCCGCCGCGAACGCCTCCACCCGGTCGCCGACGACCAGAATGACGTCCGATTCCAACGCGGCGAAGGCCTCCGCGAGCCCCGCCATCGCCCTGCCCGTGTTCGGCCCCACCCGCCCGTCCGCCGGCCACCCCACCACGCGATCGACCGCGAACCCCGCCTCGGCGATGGCGTCGAGGGACCGCCCGCGCGACGGGTCGAGGTGCATCCCTGTGGCGATGACCTGCAAGTGAAGGGCCGGGTGCGCGCGGATCGCGTCGAGCGTCGAGCGCATCAGCCCGAACTCCGCCCGCGTCCCGGTGGCGAAGCAGATTTTCCGCGGATTCGATTCGGTCGGGGTTTCCACGCCGTCAGAGTAACCCCGCCGCTTGCGGCTTCGCAAAGAACCCTCTTTGACTTCAATTGTTCTTTGCGAAGCCGCAAGCGCCGGGGATTTGGAAACCGAGACTGCTCAGGCCGCGTGCGGGGTCGCCACAGCATTAGAGCCCGTCTCGAGCATCCCCCACTCCAGCAGCGTGCCGGCGGGCAGAGCGGTTTTCAGGGGCAGGCCCACCACGCGGCGAACCGCGGCGGCCGGGACGCCGGCACCGGGGCGTTGAACGGTTAGATCGGCCTCGCGCAGCGGCACGCCCGCCGGCACGTCGCGCGACAGGACCAGGCTCTGGCGGCTCACGCGGCGGACGTCGGCCTCGCACGGCAGGACGCGCTTCTCGCCGGTGCCGCCCAGCAGTTTTTCCGCCGCGCGGATCAGGCGGACGTACTCGGCGAACTGGCCGGGGTCGGCGCTGGCGGCGTGGTCGGGGCCGGCGGCGGCGCGGTCGTGCGTCAGGTGCTTCTCGACGATCCGCGCCCCCGCCGCGACCGCCAGTGCGCCGGCCAGCGGGTCGGTCGCGTGGTCGCTGTAGCCCACCGGCACGCCGTGCTCCTCCGACAGCCGCTTGATCCAGTTGAGGTGGGCGTCGGCCGCGGCGGCGGGGTAGCTGCTGACGCAGTGCAGCAGCGCGAACTCGGCCCGCAACTGGTGCAGCAGCCCGGCCGCCTCCCACACCTCCTCGCCCGTCGCCGCCCCGGTCGAGACTAGCAGCGGCACGTTCAACTCCGCCGCGCGCTCCAGCAGCACCGGGTTCACCAGGTCCGGCGAGGCGATCTTCACCGCCGGCAGGCCCAGCCGCTCGATGACCGCCACGTCGGCCGGCGAGAAAGGCGTGGCGAGCGGCACCAGGCCCGCATCCCGCGCCGCGTCGATCACCGTCTCGGCGGCGCGGTCGTCGAACTGGTACTTGCGGAGCATCGCCCGCGGGCAATCCGCCTGACCCGTCTGGTACGCGGCGAATCCGGCGGAGGGGTGCAGCAGCCGGTCGGCGTCGAACAGTTGCACCTTCACCGCGTCGGCCCCGGCGTCGGCGGCGCGGCGGACGAGGTCCAGCGCGGTGCCGACCGAGCCGTCGTGGTTCACGCCGACCTCGGCGATCACGAACACCGGGTGGCCCGGGCCGATGGGGTGGGTGTCAATTTGCATTTGCATTGCTGAAGAACGCGGGCGGGACGCCCGTGCCACGGGGTTAAGAGGCCATCCGCACCGGCTCGCGCGTCGTGCCGCGCAGCGCCGCCTCCGCCAGGAGCAGGTCGTGAGCGGAATCGACCTCAATGGTTTGCCCGAGCTCGCACACGACGGCCCGGCGGTCGGTGCCGAAGAAGGCGTGCGGGTCGTCCCGGCGGTCCAGCCCGCGCAGCAGCGACTCGCGCGTGCAGGCGACCACCCCGCCGTCGTGCAGGTACACGGGCTGGAGGTTCTGCCGGCGGTCGATGCTGCCGGGCGTCAGCGGCGCGACGTGGTCGCCGACCAGCGTGCTCATCCACGCCGGGTGCATCTTGCCGGTGGGGCAGAACGAGCGGACGCTGTCGCAGCCGGTCTTGATCAGGTGCTCGACGGCGCGGTCGATCACGCCCTCGGCCCGCACGGGAACGTTGCCGTAGAGGGTCACGATCGCGTCGGCGCGGAAGGCGGGGCTGCGCTCCTCGACCGTCTGCAGCGCGTGCAGCAGCACGTCCTGCACGCTCGCCTCGGCGGTCGCCAGATAGTCGGGCCGGGCGATGGTCTCGAAGAAGCGGTAGCGGGCGACCTGGCGGATGTTCGCGCAGTCGCTGGTGACGACGACGCGCGACAGCGAGCGGGCGTCGCGGGCGTGGTCGAAGGTGTGGTCGATCACCGGCCGGCCGAGCAGCGGGCGCAGGTGCTTGTGCGGCAGGCCTTGGCTGCCGCCGCGGGCGAGGATCACGCCGAGGGTTTGCATGGCTGCTCCGTGAAGTAGGTGGTGGGTAGTAGGTGGTAGGTAGTGGAGAATTAAGGCCGGTGCCAGTCTTTACAATCGGCACAGACGGGGGTTTCCTCGAAGATTTGCAGGCGGTGATTTCCGCGGACCCAACGCATCGCGCCGCGCCAGAGGTCGGCGATGGAGTGCTCGCCGACGCGGCCGAGGGGTTGCGCGCCCCGCACGTCCTCCTCGCACGTCGTCACGCGGCCGTCGCAGAGGACCGTGAGCCGCGATTCGATCCGCCGGCACGGCGCGCGGCGTGGGGGCGACATGTCGGCGACGGCGGCGTCGGGAATCTGCCCGCCGCAGGTGGTGGGGCCGCGGATCACCGCGCCGTCGAGCGTGCCCAGCCAGTGGTCGTACCACGCCTCCATCTCCGGCAGGTTCTCGCGGCACTTGGTGAAGACCGGCACCAGCAGCGGCGTGCTTGTTCCATTCGTTTTTCGGGCGATCAGCAGCCGCTTGAGATTTCGCAGCGCGTCGGCCATGCGATCGGCACCCATGACGGCGGCGTAGGTCGCGGGAAGCATCGCGGGCAGGCGAAAGCTCACCACGTCGAGACCGAGCGCCGGCAGCGCGTCGAGCACCTCCGGCGAGTCGGGCAGCAGGTCGGTCTCGATGCCGACGGCGGTGATGCCCGCCGACTTCGCGGCCCTCACGATGTCGGCGAAGCGCGGGTGCAGCAGCGGGTCGCCGACGCCGGCGAGGGTGAGGCGCAGGTCGTCGATCCGCCCGAGTTCGGCGAAGAGCGTGGCGGCGGTTTCGGGCGAGAGGTCCGGCCGCTCAACGACGAGGTGACGGCCGGGCGAGTCGATGGCGTCGGTGGCGCGGCGGGCCGTGAGTTCCAGCGTGACCTCGCGGGGCATCGGCTCTTCCGTGGCACGGGCCTCCCGCCCGCGTCTTTCCTCAACAGAAATCGCAGACGCGGGCGGGACGCCCGTGCCACGGCGGAGCGTCCGATCGCAGTCCAGCAGAAAGGTCTGCGTCGTCCGCGCGTAATCCGTCGGCACCTCCACGCACGTCGCGTCGGCCAGCACGTCGCGGGCGGGGTGCTTCGGGTCGAACGACAGCAGCCGGCCGGGGTGCCGGTTCGTTTCGATCAGCGAGTCGACGCACGCCCGCGTCAGCAGCATCCCGCCGAGGCCGGGGGCGGCGGGGGCGAAGGTGTAGGCGAGGTCCGGCCGCTCGATCCACCGCGAGATCAGCCGCCCGAGGATGATCGGATCGACGAATGCCGCCGCCGGGTCGACCAGCACCGCGGCGTCGGCGGCGGACTCGTCGAGCACCTCCAGCGCCGACTCGCCGTGCCACCCCGCGTCGTAGCACGTCGTGCGCAGCAGCCCCCCGCGCCAGCCGTCGGACCACCGCCTCGCCGCGCAGATCGCGTCGAGCTGCGGGATCGGCTGGCGCGGCGACTTCACCAGCACGATCGCCCCCTGAGCATTGGCGACCGGCGCGACGGCGGCGGCCTGATCGTCCCAGCAGATGACCCAGGACTCCTCCACACCACCGACTTCGGCGAGACGCGACAGCGTGTGGTCGAGGACGGTTGTTTCACGGAATGGTCGCGCGCCGCTGTGCATCGCCGCGGGCTCGTGCAGCATCGACAGCACCGCGACCGTTCGCGGCGCGGTCGGCGAAGATCTGTCGGTTGATTCGCATTTCATGGTGATTTCCGCGATGTTTCTTTGCGAAGCCGCAAGCGGCCGACGCCCCCGCCGCTTGCGGCTTCGCAAAGAAAATCCTACTTCGCCGCGCCCGACTCCAGCCGCTCCACGACTTCCCCCATCAACGTCTTAAACTCCCCCGCCGCCGCGTTAATGTGACGGACGTTTTCCACGTCCCGCCCCACCTGCCGCCGCTGCTTTTCGGTCGCGTCCAGCCGCCCGCCCTTGATCGCGCGGTCGGCGTGGAAGCGGTCGAGCTCCCCCTTCTGGCTCAGTTGCAGGATGAGGTCATACGTCGCGCCGAGCCCGTTCATCCGCGCCCGCAGCCGGTCGATCCGCGCGATGCAACGGTTCACCCGCGACTGGTCGCCCAGGTGGTCGCGCACCTCCTCCAGCAGCGGCAGCGTTTCGACGCCGACCGCCTCGATCTCCGCCGCCTCCTCACGCCGGCGGCGCAGGCAGTCGGCCGCCTCGCCCAATCGGTCGAAGCGCAATCCGGGGTGCGGCGGCAGACTCAAATTGACTTCCTCGGAACAGAACGATTCCAGCGCCTCCGCCAATTTCATCTCCACTGCCCCGCGCTTCGCCGCCCCGCCCTCGGTGGCGTCGATCACGCGCTTGCCCGCCGCCGACGCCTCGCTGAACTCGCGCTCGAACTGCTGCAAATATGTGAACAGCCGCTCCTCGGTATACACCTCCCCGCCGCCGGTCGCGGGCACCCGGCGCAGGATGTTCCGGTCGCGGGCGATCTGCTCCCACTGCTTCATCTCCACCGTGCAGAACCGCCCGGTCTCCGGCCGCCACACGTCGTCATAACTCGTGCCCGGCGCGTAGCAGAGCCCGTCGGAAAACGCCAAATCCTGCCCGACGAAGACGATCGGGTCGCACCCCAGATGCTTCGCCACGCTCCACGCCAAATGCGCCACCGTCGCCCCCGGCGGCAACTTCGGCCGGCCCAGCTTCATCTCCCGCAGCAGCCCCTCGGCAAAATCATTCCCCAGCAGCGACGCCGGCCCCGTGTGCGAATCGAACACCTTCGCCGTCGCCTTCGGCTCCGCCACCAGTTCCGTCGGCAGGTCCGCCGGCAGCCCCTCGAAGAACCGCCCGCAGATGTCGTGCCAGTCCAGCGACGTCACGAATTGCGGCACCACCCCCATCGCCAGCAGCGGCTTGAGCGTCGTCTGCACCGCCACGATCACCGCCCGCCCCTGCGCCTCTTTGAGCAAATGCTGATTCTTCCGCAGCGACGGCCCCGCCGACACCACGATCGCCGGCTTTCCCAGATGCGCATCCCTCAACCGCCCGATGCCCGGCGACGCGACGTACCGGGAAAGGTTCCGCGCCACCGTCTCCGCCGTCCGCCGACCGTTCTGCACGAGGGTGTGGATCGACGTCCGCGACAGGCTGGCAAACGCCCCAACGTGCTGCCGCGCCGCGGCGTAAAACGCCGGGTGCCGATTCGCCGACGGCGGGTGCGCCAGCATTTCCACCCCGCCGCTCAGCATCGCCGTGTGCGGCCCGAGCGTGGCGAACAGCGCCGCCTTGTCGTCCGCCCAGACGAACCCCACGCGCCCGCTGTCGATCAGCCGCGAGAGGTCGCGCCCCCACAGCGCCGCCCGCAACCGCCCAAGGTCCGGGTCGAAGATGAACAGCCGCGCCTCCCCCTCCGCCCCGCCGGTGCGGTCGAAGACCGCCTCGGCCATGCCCCCCGCGCCCAGGCCGAACAGGTAGACGCCCCCCGCCCCCTCCAGCGCGACCGCCGCGAGCTGCGCGACGAACGCCGACTCGTCCGCCTCCACTTCGCCGCGCTCGTCCGACGCCTCGACCAGCGCCGCCAGCGCCGGCTCGCGCGCCCAAAGCGCCGCGAGGTTCGCCAAGTACGGGTGGTCGCGCGGCAATTCCGCGGAGGTTGGGGTACGATCCTCGTGCATGGCCGTCCGACCCTTCATCGGACGGCGACCGCGCGGAGGGCCAGACCTTATGAGCGAGTTCTTCTTCGACACCCCGTGGTGGTTCCCCCTGGGCCTGGCCGTCGCCGGCGTGGTGGTCCTGGTCGCCGCCAACCGCCGGCGCGAAAAGCCCCTGCTGATCGCCGGCGGCGCGCTGGTGCTGCTGGCGATCGCCGCCTTCCTCGTCAGCTACCTCGTCGACACGCCGAAGGAGCGCGCCATCGCCCGCACCTACGCCCTGGTCGCCGCCGCCGACGCCAAGGACTGGACGCGGTTCAACGCCCTGCTCGACCCGACGACCAGCGTGCTGTTCCTGCGCGGCCCCGAGCAGATCACCGCCGCCGCCCGCAAGGCGACCGAGCAGGTCGGCCTCACCAAGGCCAGCGTGCTCGGCCTTCGCGCCAGCCAGGTAGACACGAACATCCAAGTCGACATCTCCGTCTACAGCGAACAGGACGCCCTCGGCCGCCCCGCCAAGAGCAGCTGGCGCCTCGTCTACCAAAACTTCGGCGACGGCTGGAAACTCGAGAGCGTCGCCCCCCTCGGCGAGGACGGCACGCCGGTGGGGGCGATCGAGAAGTACCTCAAATAAGGGATGGGCAGGCGAGGAACGGGCGGGCGGGGATTGCGTTTCCTCACCCGCCCGTCCCTCACCCGCTCGTCCCTCGTTCCACATTTCCGCCCTTCGGGTGCCACGGATTGACGTACTCGTCAACCCGTGCCGAGCGTTTTTACTAATTCGGGCGCTTGTGCCTATTCACAATTCGTCGAACGGTTTAGACTTATTGGATGTTAACCCGCCTGTCTTACCAAGTCCTTTGGCTGTGCCTCACCGCCACCATCGGGCCCGTCGCAGGAGCGACCGAGCGATCCGCGGCGCCCACTCCCCCGGCAAATGCGGAGGCGCCGCGCGACGCCGAACGCGCCGCCGCCTGGGAGCGGTTCCTCGACCCCGCCCTGCCGACCGACGACCGGCTGAACGCGGTCGCCCGAACCGCATTTCACGAACCGCCCCCGGTCGCCGCCCGCATGGAGGCGCTGCTGACCGACCGGTGGGTCGACGTCCGCCTGCGCGCCGAGGCGTTGGGCGATTTGCCGTGGTCCGACAAGCGTCTGCCCGTCGCGGCGGACCTGCTGGCGGAGGCGAGAACGCCGGCCGAGAACCTCGCCGTGCTGAAGGGGATCACCGGAATGTACAGGCCGTACCAACCCTCCGCCCCCGCGCACCCCTACTTCGACGCGCCGGTGGCAAATCGGGTCCACGCCCTGGCGGTCGGGGCGGACGACCTCGACGTCCGCATCGAAGCGGCGCGGGCCCTGATGGAATCCGCCAACGGTCAGGAACTGACGGCCGACGCGATCACCCGGTGCTTCGTCGGCCCCCGCTCCACGCCCGCCTCGGCCGACGCCGCGACCCGCTTAATCTTTGGCGAGATGACCAACCGATTCATGACCGACGGGCGCGGCTGGGGGCCCCGCTACGCCGGCGACGTCGTGAAACTGCTCGACCGGGACGACCCGAAGACGGTGCTGCTCGCCCTCGAGGTGTGCGGCATCTTCAAGTCCGGCGAGCCCGAGATCCTCCATCTGATCCGCCGTCAGCCCGCCCCGCTGCCCGAGGTGCGGACGATGGCGCTCCAGACGCTGGCAAAGATCGGCACCGCCGCCTCGCTGCCGGCCGCGCTGGACCTCCTGTGCGACCCCTCCGAACCTGCGGCAAGCCGGCAGGATGCGGCGGACATTATCGAGCGCGTCGTCGTCTACCGAAAGCAGTGGATCCCCGTCGCCGACCTCAAGCAACTCCTGGCCCGCATCAACGCGACCCCGACCGGCCGGTCGGACGACGCCGGCCGACTGCGGGACACGATCGATAAGATCGACGCCGCCGGCCGCAAGCGGCTGGCCGACGCAGCGACTGAGGGATGAGCGACTGAGGGATGAGCGGGCGAGGAACCGCGTGCCACGTCCTCACCCGCTCATCCCTCCCCCGCTCCTCCCCGATTTCACGCCGCCTTCGGGTACGTCTGCCCCTCCTCCCTTGTAACCACCGCGCCGCCCGCGGCGCTCGACACGCCCGCGCCGCCGAGGTACTCGCACGTCGGGGTGCTCGCCGGCCCCGCCTCGCCGCGGGCGTTCTGGTAGAAGGCCGTCACCCAGACGCAGGTGCCCGGCGGCAGGGCGGCGTCGAACGGCAGCGTCACGGTCCGCCGCGACACGCTCGCCTGGTACGCCCACGCCGCGATCGACGCCGGCGGCGTCGGGCCGATGTGGCTCAGCACCGTCGTCGACGCCGCCCCGCGCGGCCGGGCCCGGCGCTCGTCGGCGGGGTCTTGAATCGTCACGACCACCGTCCGCCCCGGCCCCGCCGCGGTGGAGATCGCCGGGCTGACCGTCGGCGCGGGCACCGGCGTGCGGCCGTCCTTGCGGACGCGCAGGCCGAGCTCCACGCGCTGCTCGTCGGTCGTCGCGGGGTACGCCTGGATGACCGCCACGAGCTGCCGCGCCGCGATGACCAACAAATCGCGGGCGTCATTTTTGGCAAGGATCTTGCCGCGCGTCCGCGTGTCGGCGTTGCTCGACGCCGCGTAGGCCGACTGGAACGAGTCGTTGAGCGCGGCGAAGGCGTCGGACTGCGCCGCGCTCGCGCCATAGTGGTCGACGCGCCCCGCCACGCGGGCGGCGAGGTTGGCCGCCCAGATGGCAAGGGCGGGGTCGGTTTGTGGAACGGAACCGCTGGTCATGGCGTGCTGCTGTCTGTCCCGGCGCGTCGGCCGGGCGGATTGGGGAAAGGGATGGGGGGCGAGGGATGGGGCGGGAGGGGCAACGCCCCGGCCGCCGCCGTCCCGCCCCCGCGCCGCGGCCGACGCCGGCCGCGATCCGCCGGGAGGCAAGTGCCCCGCGGCGTTCCCCACCCTCATCGGCCGCCGCCCCACCAAACTTGTCCCGCCACTCAACGCCCCGCGAGCGAAAAATCCGCCGCCCCCGCCCCTTCTGCCGATCGGCCCGATAATCCCCCGCCCCCCATCACTCCCGCCCCCGCCCACGGCCGACTCGCCTCCCGCCACCGCGCCGCCGCCGGCCGTATCGGACGTGCCCCCGCCGCCCGCCGCGGCGACTCCGCTGCCCATTGGGCGGAATCCTGTAGGGAGCGGATGGAATCCGCTGGGTCTTGAAAAGAATCCTGTGGGTAGCGGATTCCATCCGCTACCCATTGGAAGCCGTCCGGTACCTATTGGAAAGCATCCTGTAGGGAGCGGGAGGAATTCTCTCCCCGGCGGAAGCGATCCGCTCCCTACTGAATCCGATCCGCCGCGTGCTGCGAAGCCCCCGCCGCCCATCGGCGCCGGGCGTCAGGACTGGGTGCCACGGGTTGACGTACCCGTCAACCCGTGCCGGACGCCCGCCCGACTCCGGGCACCGCGACGCGAAGGACGCCGCTCGGCACGGGTTGGGAGCACCCAACCCGTGGCACCCAATGCCGGGCACCCGGCGTGGGTCAAGACAAGAAGAGGTGTACGACGCCCCCCCCCCTCCGTCCCCGGTTATCCGGTAACTGAAATCCACTTATGACTTGAGGCTCGGCGCGCCGCACTCCGGGCAGGTTCCGGGCGAGGCCCGCAGGTCGTACCCGCACCGCAGGCACCGCCCACCGGTCTCCCGCCGGCGCAGCCGACGGCGGCGGCGCAGCCACGCGACGGGCAGGACCATCGTCAGCGGAAGGACGGCCCAGTAGGGGAGGACGACCCTGTACCTTGTGCGAGGCAGCAGGTCGTCGGGTGGGCGCGCTGGAGTGTAGGTGTGGACAATTTTGGGCAGCGTATCGCCGAGGCGCTCGGCCCACGATGGCGGAGTGCCGCTGTTGGGGCCGCCGTAGCGCCTCAAGCCCCACCCGAACTCGGACCCGGTGTGCCAGTCGCCCAACGGCCCGTATTCCCACGAGACTCTAATCCGCCCCCTTTCGGAACCAGCGTACCAGCCGAAATAGCGGATCGTCGGCACATCCCAGGCATCGCGTGTGGCATAGAGGCATCTGAAAGCGGATAATGACCAGAGAAGAACAACAAAGAACAGCGAGGCAATTGACAGCCTTGTCAGGTAGTTCAAGAGAGTCTGCATTGAGTTCGGGGCGGAAAAGGGGAGGCGTACATTTACCAGGATAATTGTACGCCTCCCATTTTCCGCCCTCGAGCTGGGATACCGTGCCGTTATGCACGTCGCCTTGTACGCCGTGCCTGAACTACAGCCGAACAATCTATTAACCGCTTAGCGACGTCCAGTTGATGCATCTCAACTAAGTCGATCCGAGTTGCGGATGCTCGTGGTTCCCAAAGGCGCAGATTCACACTTGCTGCGTCGGACTGTAGATGGGCGTACTCGGAAAGCCCACCCGCAAAGTCCATATAGAATCCGGGTCCACCGAGGCGAAGATTATGAAAACATACAAAATTAGGTTCGAGAGTGATTGAGACAGGTGAGGGCAAACGCAAATCAGCGCCATGCGTTTGTTCCGCGTAGCAGAAAAGTCGCACAAGCATTTCTCGGGAATCCGCCGGCATATTATTGAAAGCCTGACGATCGTGAAGCCGGAGGCGAGCAACTTCGAGCGGGTCGTTTATAAAAGGCATCTATTCTCCTGATCGTTCCAAGGTTGGCGTAAGGTTCTCAAGAAAGTGGCAAACCGGGACAAGGCTAATCCCGAATCAAATGAGACCTGGGGGTAGCCACTCTTCTCCCATTACGAACCAGATTCTGAATTAACGGTAATCCCTACTGATGGTCCATACTTCAAGCGCGAGAACTTATCATGCTATCTGACCTCCTGCACACCGCTGATGCTCAGAGCATTCGGGTATCTGGCGGCGAAGGTCCGCTCTGCCTCGCTGCGGCTGGTAGCCGAGCATGTGTCCCGTACGGTGGTGGTATTGTTTCCGCCGGTGCTAATCTTGATGATGGCGTTGTAGGTCTTCACAAGGTTCTCCGAAGTAACGGTGTAGGTTAGACACGCGTCGTGACTAACCCCGCAGAGTGCTGAGGGGACCGATTTACTGTTTGCATTACCCAGTACTTTAACCGTATCGTGTGTATCCGTCAAGCCGTTCAAAATCGAGCCAAAACGGGAGACGTACATTTGATCGGACAATTTCACGCCTCCCCATTTCTGCCTGCGTTTCTGCCAGCGGCTCCGGGCACCGTGGAGCGAATGCCGTCACGTCAGCCGATCGGCCATCCGTTCGATCTCGAGGAACTGTCCGGGCGTCAGGACGGGCAGGCTGTAGAAGGTGCCGTCCAGCAGGTGGCCGAAGTCGTTCCGGTCGAGGGTCAGCAGCACGTCGGCCCACGCGAGGGCGGCGAAGAGGATCGGCCGATCCTTGCCGGGGCCGAAGACCGCCGGGCGGTCGAGCGTCAGCACGTCGGGCATCGTGCGGAGCGATGGCCGGAGCCGGCCCCACGCCGACCGCACGTCCGGCGGGAAGCGGCCGATGTTCGCGTCCACCTCGTTGGCGACGTAGGGCGTGATCGTCAGCCCCCACCCGTTGGCGGGTGCCCGGCGGCAGACCTCGCGCGACGCGACGCGGGTCGACCCGCACGCGGCGATGAGGACGCTGGTGTCGAGGAAGAGGGTCATCCCGCCGCCGGTGGCCCGCCGTTGAACCGCCGCAGGCCGGCCTCGTCGGAGGCGATCCACTCGTCCATCTGCCGGCGCGACCACCGGCGGGGCTCGGGCGGCGGGTCGTTCGCGCCGCGCAGCCGCGCGGCGAGGAACAGGCCCAACTCGCGCTTCTCCTCGGCGGACAGCGCATCGGCGGCGGCTTCGATTTCGGTGAGGGTGGTCACGGCGTCATCATACGGTGGGGGCGTGGTGCGGAGAAGCGGACGCCAACTCCCCCGCCGCCGGGTGCCACGGGTTGACGGACTCGTCAACCCGTGCCGGAGGGCGGTTCGACTTGGGACGCCGTGCCGTCACGGACCCCGCTCGGCACGGGTTGAGCGTACCCAACCCGTGGCACCCAACGCCGGGCACCCGGCGGCCGGGACCGGTCCACTGCAGCGGGTGGTTATCTGCACCCCGCGACGACGCGCTGAGCACAGCTTACTTGAAACTCAGAACTGTACTTGCTTTCGCACGCGGTAGAACAAAACCAGCCGAAGTTGGGCCATGCGACTGCACCGGCTTCGATGAGCACTTCGGGCTTTGGAGTGATGCCATCCCGCTGGACGGAAGCAAGCTGCTGACCGCAGTTCGCGCAAACGACCCAATCCGGGTCCAAATTGCGCTTGCTGGTCACGACAAGACGGCCGATCTTTTTTCGTTCGCGGTCAGGCATCTGTGCGGATAACTCTTATTCTCCCGCTCTGCCGTACCCATAGCAGGGTAATTGCGGTGGTGCGTTCGGGAGGATGCTACCCAATCCGCGAAAGGGCGGCAAGGCAATAATATTGGGGGCGGATAAGGGGGCGGATAAAGGGGCATTCTACTTTCCCTCCCCCGCCAGCAGGCGGACGGCGGTGGCGGCGGCGGGGTCGCAGACGGCGGACCAGTCGTGCCACGCCGGGGCCAGGTGCTTGTACTCCGACAGGTCCGTCCCCTCCAAATCGAACGGCAGCGGGCGGGCGAGCTGGATTTGCAACTGCTGCAGGGCCGACGCGCCGTTGGGCTGGGGGTAGAGCGCGTCCAGCCGCGACAGCGCGGCATGGGTGGCGGCGGGGCCGAGGTACTCGGACAGGGCGACGAAGTCGACTTAGTCGCGCGTCGCGTTGCGCTTGAGGATCAGCGCGGCCTTGATGCGGAGGTCGGTCAGGACGTGGTCGGCGTCGCGCGAGAGGCGCTGCCCGGCGTGCGTGGCGGCGGCGGAGAGCACCCGCTCCCACTCAGGCAGTTCGTCAGGCAGTGCGTCGCGGTTCGGCCGCTTGGGCATAGCGACTCCAAAGGTAGTGCCGCTGGGCGCGGGGGTCGTCGGCGCGGGCGGCGCAGACGCGGCGTATTTTGTCGAGCAGGCCGGCGTCGGCGCGGGCGGCGTCGCGCAGCGCCTCCCAGTCGGCCCGGCCGCCGCGCGAGATCACGTCGTCGATGGCGGCGAGCGTGTGGCAGCTGTGGTTCAGGTGTCGGTGGATCACGCGCGGATTCTAGCCGCGCGGCGGCGCGCGGGCGGGTTCATCTTGGAGCGGAAACGGCGGCGCGACGGACGCCGCCCGGCACGGGTTGGGAGTAACCTGTGGCACCCAATGCCGGGCACCCGCCGTGCAGACGCGACGCGGGCCGGGCCACGGCAGCGGCTGGCTATCCCGCAGCCGGTTTGTCGAATCCGCTATGGGCGAGTCGTGGGCGGTTGGACCTCATCGGCGACGATGAACGCCACCAGTTGGGATTGAACCCACATGTCATTCTGCCCCGTCGGTGCCGACAGGGTAAGTTCGATCCATCCCCCGCGGACCTGTTTGACAGTCCCGCTGATGTAAGTCACTGTCCCCGCCAAGCGTACCTCACCAGGGTTGCTAGACGGCATCTCTGGCACCGGAAGGTCGTCCGAGCCGCGAAAGTAGAGTTTCACCGCCCGCCCGACAAAGGATGGCGGCGTAGTAGGCGATGCGTCGACGGACGGGCCGGCCATCGACACTGCGGGCGTGGCACCAGCGGCCGTGTCGGGCCGGGCGTGAACGACCGCATATCCGGCGACCGCGCAGGCCACGGCGACGAGCACAAAGACTGGATGACGCATGGCTGCTCCTGGGGGGTATCTTTCGTTCTTCCGCTCTACCATACTCACGGCAGGGAAAACGCGTTAGCCCGATTGGTAGGAAATTATCCCAACAGCGACGGGGCGTCAAGGCCCGAATATCGGCATGCAGTTACCCCAAAAACACGCCGGGGCCGGAATAGGGGACATTCTACTTTCCCTCCCCCTCTGCCGCCTTCATCCGCTCCAGCTCGCGCTGGTCCGTCAGGTCGAACGACAGCGGCGTGACGGCGACGTAGCCGTCGCGGAGGGCGGAGACGTCGGTGTCGGGGTCGGAGCCGTTGAGGCGGAAGGGGGTGCTGTTCCAGAAGTAGGCGTTGCCGCGGGGGTCGGTGCGCTTGTCGTAGGTGTCCATCAGCACGTTCGTACACTGGCGGACGAGTTTGACGCCGCGCGGTTGCTGGCCGGGGGGGAGGGCGGGGAGGTTGACGTTCACCACCTGCCCGCCGCGCAGGCCGGAGTCGACCAGGCGGCGGAGGGTGGGCAGCGCGACGGCGGCGGCGCGGTCGTAGTCGGTCTCGATCTCCGCCGAGAGCAGCAGGGAGACGGCGATGGCGGGGAGGCCGAGGAAGCCGGCCTCGATGGCCGCCGCGACGGTGCCGCTGTAGAGGACGTTGATGCCGACGTTCGCCCCGCTGTTGATGCCGCTGACGACCAGGTCGGGCATTCGCGGCAGGAGGTGGGTGACGGCGACCTTGACGCAGTCCGCCGGCCGGCCGTCGACGGCGGTGCCGGTGAAGGCGTTCTCGACGGCAACGCGGAACTCCAGAAGCGCCTAGAGTTGCTCAACGCTTGGCGGAACGCGATCGCCCACCAAAGCTTTGACAAGGTGGGTGGTAAGCATACGCTGCGGCTCACCACCGTCCGGCAGTGGCGGCGCGCGGCGGAAAGCCTCGCGATCACCTTCGACACCGTGGTGGGAACCCATCTGGGCGTAGTGCTCGGAAAGGCCCCTTGGTAGAGTAACGAGAACGGGAGCGGCTGATGGCAGAAAAACGATATAAGCGTGGGGAGTCGGTTCAATTCCGCTTTGGAACGCGCTTGGTCAACGGATTGATTGAGGAAGACCGCGGCCGATCGGCGTGAACGGACGGCGTCTCTACTCGGTTAGTTTCAAGGTAGAGCGGAACCTTGAGGGCCGAATCGAATTGCCGGCGGATCAGCTTCGACGTAACCATCACACCCTCTTGGCAGAGTAAACGACACGCCGAGCGCGGCGTGATACACGCGCCGCGGACGGCGGAGAAACTGCGGGCGATCCCCCCCTTCGAGTTCGAGAACTGGGCGGTTATCGCCCTCGGCGGCATCCCGAACAAGGTGCAGGTCGGCGACATGCGCCCGGACGGCCGCATCTTCCCCGTCGGCCCAAACCCCTCAACCAGGACAGCATGTTCGCCACGGGGGGCGGCGACGGGTTCCCCGTGCAGGTGAAGCAGGTCGACAAGACCGGCCGCCCCGACGTCGACGCCTTCGAGGCCGTCATGTCGCGCGAGAATCGCCAGCGCGGTTTTTTCGTGTCGTTCGACTATACTCAGGACTCGGTGGACGAAGGCACCGCTTTCTTCAAGCGGACCGGACGGGTCATTAAGTTGTTGGCCGTGCAGGAGATGCTAGATGAGGAGCACGTCCAGAAGATGTGAGTGCCGCGAGATCGTTGGTCGTATGTTCTGAATGATAAACACATGTACAGCAACCTCAACACAATTAATGCGATTGAGACCATTGGGTCGCGCCTATTGAAAATAAACGTCGAGGATCGGATCAAATGGTACGGAACGATAAGCGCCTTGATCCAAGACCTCCAAGCAGAGGCCGACGATCCGAATAATGGTTTAAACACCGGTAATATCGAGGTCGTTCTCTCGGACCTTAGGGGTCATTTTCGCAGTTTGATTCACATCGACAATCCGGGAGTTGACAGTGACATTGACTACCGTGAATATCACTTTATCTTGGCTCAGGTTGACCGATTGAAGCACCCTCATTGTTTTGGGCAGAGTAAATGAGGGGGCGGAAAAGGGAGGGCGGAAAAGGGGGGGGGCGTATATTAATGGGAACACCTGTACGCCGGGTGCCACGGAGGATTTCGCATGAACGATACGATCTTCGGACGTAACTCGCGTTAACGAAGCGATTTACGTCAGATTCATCCCGTCGCGCTACGACGCACATCAGAACAGACGGGTGTCGGCGCAACTTCAAACGACGTAAGGACTTGCGGCCACTCTCGTCGACCTTCATGCGAAATCCTCCACGGGTTGACGTGCTCGTCAACCCGCGCCGGACGATCCCCCGACGGCGGGCGTCGTTCGGTGAAGGGCGCCGCCCGGCAAGGGGCTCGTCGCCCCCCCATGCCTTGGAGCGGACAGTACTATGCTCGCACATGGCCGAGCCGGGCGACAAAGACGCCCGCCTGTTCTGGCGCGTCGCGTACCAGCGGTTAGAGGACGCGGAACTGATCCTAAATCGGCTGCAACGTTCTCAGGCCGGGTGCCACGGGTTGACGTACCCGTCAACCCGTGCCGGACGATCCTCTGGCGTTGGGCATCGTTAGGTGAGGAGCGTCGCCCGGAACGGGTGGGGTGTACCCAACCCGTGGCACCCGAGGGCGGGCGGCGGCTGGCGGGGCGGAAGGGGTCGCACGCGGCGGGGGCCTTTTCATTTCCCCCCCGCGCCGCTAGGTTGTCCGCCACGCATGATGGACCTTCTCAGGGATGCCGCGGCGCGGGTGCGCGTGATCTTCTCGCGCCTGCTCGCGCGCGT
This sequence comes from Tepidisphaeraceae bacterium, assembly GCA_965260985.1. Lineage (GTDB taxonomy): Bacteria > Planctomycetota > Phycisphaerae > Tepidisphaerales > Tepidisphaeraceae > CBDHCE01. Next base: position 121,088 of record CBDHCE010000017.1, read on the forward strand.
CGGCGGGCGCGAGGACTCGTTCCTGCTCATCCTCGCGGTGTTCGTGGGCGTGATCACCGCCGCCGCGGCGGTCGGGTTCCACGAGCTCATCGTCTTCGTCCGAAACGAACTCTTCAAGGGCGTCGGCGAGCGCGTCCTCTACTCCGGCTGGGGGCTGGCGCTGCTGGCGGTGATCCCCGGCGTCGGCGGGCTGATCGTCGGGCTGCTCGGCAAGGCGCTGCGGGCGCGCGAGGGGCACGGCGTGGTCGACGTCATGGAGTCGGTCATCCGCTCCAGCGGGTTCGAGAAGCCGCGCGTGGCGTTCGAGAAGATCCTCACCAGCGGCGTGACCATCGGCACCGGCGGGAGCGCGGGGGCGGAGGGGCCGATCGTGCAGATCGGCGCGGCCGTCGCCAGCGGGGTGGGGCAGACCTTCCGCCTGGCGCGGCACCAGATGCCGGTGCTGATCGGCTGCGGGTGCGCCGCGGGCATCAGCGCGATCTTCAACGCGCCGATCGGCGGGCTGCTGTTCGCGCTGGAGGTGATCCTGCTCGACTTCTCGATCCGCACGATCACGCCGCTAATCGTGGCGAGCGTGGTGGCGAACGTCACGACGCGGGCGATCTTCGCCAAGCTCGAACACGGCGGGACGGCGTACACGGCGATCTTCTCGACCGGGCGGATGAGCATCGGCGGCGGGGGCGGGCCGACCGACCCGCTGCTGACGGTCAGCCAGGCCGGCAATTTCATCCTGCTCGGGCTGCTCTGCGGGCTGCTGGCGGTGGGGCTGATCCGCGCGATGCAGGCGGGCGAGGCGCAGTTCGGCCGGCTGCGGCGGCTGGGCGTCTGGCGGCCGGCGGTGGGCGGGGCGCTGGTCGGCGCGGTCGGCGTGGCGTTCGTGCTCGCCGGGCAGTGGCTGCTGAAAACCGACAAGCCCGTGCCCTTCGGCGACTACCCGATGCCCGCCTTCTTCGGCGACGGCTACGGCGTGATCGAGAAGCTGCTGCAGCCCGCCTACTACGCCCACGCCCCCGCCGGCACGCTGGTGCTGCTGCTGGGGGCGATGTGCGCGGCGAAGGTCCTCTGCACCACCCTCACCCTCGGCAGCGGCGGCAGCGGCGGGGTGATCGCGCCGTGCCTGTTCCTGGGCGCGACGGCGGGCGGATTGCTGGGGGTGATGCTCCGCGGCTCGGGCTACTTCGGCCCGGTGCAGCCCGAGGCGTTCGCGCTGATCGGCATGGGGGCGGTGCTGGCGGCGGTCGTCCACGCGCCCCTCGCCGCCATCCTGATCCTCTTCGAGCTGACGGCGGACTACCGCGTGATCCTCGCCGCCATGCTCGCCAGCATCAGCGCCATCGGCGTGGCGCGGCTGATCTACCGCGACAGCATCTACACCGCCGGCCTGCGGCACCGCGGCATCCGCTTCGGCGCGGCGTCGGACCTCTCGCAACTCCGCCGGCTGAACGTCGAGCAGGTCGCCCTCGAACCCGCCAGTGTGGTCCAGCCGACCGACCCGCTGCAGCGCGTGCTGGACCTGATGGAGCAGCTCGGCGCGGCGTCGTTCGTCGTGATCGACGACAAGGGCCTTTACAGCGGCATGGTGGTGAACGACGACATCAACGACGCGTTGATGCACCGCGAGGCGATCCCGCTGATGGTCGTCGGCGAGCTGATGCGCGCCGACGTGCCGACCGTCAAGAGCGGCGACGACCTCGGCAGCGTGTTCGACCTGATGAATCACCTCGAACTCAGCCACCTGCCGGTGGTGCTGTCGGGCGCGCCGGGGAAGGTGATCGGCATGGTCAGCCGGGCGGGGGTGATGCGGAAATACCAGTCGCTGAGCGAGTGAAGTGCGTGGCACGGGCGTCCGGCCCGCGACCCTCTTGCCATAAGCGTTCCGAAGGCGCAATCGCAGACGCGGGCGGGACGCCCGTGCCACGGGGTTACGGCAGCAGATCATCCACCGGCACCGCCAGCCGGCCGCCGCCGGGCAGGAGCAACTCGAGCGTGCCGCCGGCGCGGAGGACGGTTCGCGTCGCGTAGGTGCCGGCGGCGCGGTCGGGGGTTTCGTGGACTTCGAGTTGGTCGTCGACAAGGTTCTCGATGACGTACTGCGGGATGCCGGCGCGGGCGTAGCGCTGGAGCCTGGACGTGCGATCGACCCGAAGGGAGCTGTCGCTGACCTCGATGACGCACGACAGATCGGCCGCGGTGGGGTGGCCGGCGGCGTAGTCCCGGATGGTGCCCCGCACGATACAGGCGTCGGGCTCCGGCTCGCTCTCGGGCCGCAGGGCTGACGGGTTCTGCGTCCGCAGGTGGCAGCCGAGGGGCTTGAGCAGCGGCTTGAGTTCGCCGAGGAGTTCCACCGCCGTCGCGTGCTTTTCGCCAACACTCATCGGGTCGCCCCCCGCCGGCCCGCGGCGCTTGAGGATCAGCAGGCCGTCGAGCAACTCCACGTTCGAGTTCTCGAACCCGGCGTCGATCATCTTGTGATACAAATCCACGTCGATCTGGAACAGATCGAGCTCGCCGTCGAGGGCGAGTTCGAGCAGGTCGTCGTACTCGTGCCCCCGCGCCGCCGGGCGCGGCGGGGATTGAATGGGCATCGGGGCGAGGGTCATGGGAGCCTCCTGCGGCGCGGGTCGACGAGTATAACAGGGCGGCCGGCGTCCGCATCGTTCTGGCGTCGCAACCGGTAGCTGCGGACCAACGGTCCGCAGTGGCTTTCCACTAAGCGCTCGGACTGCGGACCGTTGGTCCGCAGCTACCCGGTGATTAAGTCTCTACTAGACGGGCCGCCTACGACACCCAGAAGTCCTCCGTGTCGGCGAGCGTCCACACCCCATCGCGCAGCTCGAGAACGCTAGTGCCGCCGCCCCCGCCGAGGGGGCCGGAGTAGGTGCCCGTTTCGACGCGCACCTTCGTCTCCGACACCCACGCCTTCACGCCCGCCCAATTGATGGTCGACCGCTTGCCGGTGGCCGGATCCTCGACGCCGCGGAAGTGATTCGGCGACTCCACCTCATTCTCCTCGGGAAGCCGCGCCTTCGAGACGGGCTCGAGCGTTAGCGGCAGGTCGCCGAGCCGCCCCAGAAACCCCGGCGGCGGGTCCTTCCACCCGCCCTGCACCAACCCGAGCGAGATGAAGACCGTCCCGCCCGGTTCCGCGTCCGACAGTTGATCCCGCAACGCCGCCTCGAGCACCGCCGCCTCGAGCACCGCCGCCTCCCGGTCAGTTAGCGCCGGCCGAGTCGCAGGGGTGGGCTGGCCGGCACATCCCAAGGGCGCGGTCAACGCCAACAGGAACATCATGAGAACGTGTCGCTTGTGCATCTTGAAGGTGCCAAAGCGTGCATTAGACGATCCCCAACCCGACCGCCCTCACTTCCGATACTCCTCGTCGCCCACCTGCTCCAGCCACTCGACGGCCGAGCCGTCGAGCTTTTCGTGGATGGCGAGGTGGGTCATGCCCGTCGTGGGCGTCGCGCCGTGCCAGTGCTTCTCGCCGGGCGGGAACCAGACGACGTCGCCGGGGTGCAACTCCTCGACCGGCCCCCCCTCGCGCTGCGCCCACCCGAGGCCGGCGGTGATGACCAGCGTCTGGCCGAGCGGGTGGGTGTGCCACGCCGTCCGCGCCCCCGGCTCGAACGTCACGCCCGCCCCCGCCACCCGCGCTCCGCCACCCGGTCCCCCCGCCTCGGCCGCGTCGAACAGCGGGTCGATCCGCACCGCCCCGGTGAACCAGTCGGCCGGGCCGACGGCGGAGGGGCGGGAGCCGGCTGGGGTGATTTCCATGTTCGTCCTCGAAGGGTTGAGCCGCGGCAGTTGCCGAAGAGTTTAGGAGTCTTATCCCGGCCCGGTTAGCCGCGAGCGCAGCGAGCGCTTTTCCGCTCCGGCGGCGAAAAGCGCTCGCTGCGCTCGCGGCTTACCGTCCTACGAAATGCCCTGGGACGCTTCTCCGCCCGCAAGCGGTCCTTCGCCGCTCGGAGGGGCGGTCGCGGCGGCCCAACGGGAGGCGGCCTCCTGGGCGGCCAGGCGGGCGCGCCACACGTCGACGGGGACGTAGTACCGGCGGTGGTAGCCGGGGTTGCGCGCGCGGAAGCGGCGCTGCCGCTCGGCGTTGCTCATCGTGCAGTTGCAAGGGACTGAAACGGCGTGACTCGGGTTGTCCATGCCATCCAGATCGGCAAGACGGCCGCCCGCCTGCACCCCGCGCGCGACATTTTCGTAACGGAGGCTTCATCCTTTGTAACGTGTGATGCATCCTCCTTCACGCACGCTGCATCCTTCGTAACGCGTGCTTCATCCTTCGTAACGAGTGCTCCATCCTTCGTAACGCGTGCTGCATCCTTCGTAACGCGTGCTGCATCCTTCGTAACACACGATGCATCCTTCGTAACGCAAGCTGCATCCTTCGTGAAGGCCGGTGCCCTGCGGTCGGTGCCACGGCTTGGCTACGCGCAAGCCGTGCCGAACGACGCCACGATTCGGCGGATTGACTCGCCGTTGCGGGCACGAAACGCTGCTGGGCAAAGGACGCCGTCCGGCACGGGTTGGGAGTACCCAACCCGTGGCACCCAAGGCGGGGCAACCGACCGTCACCAGCCTCCGTCCGACGTGAGAAGAACCTGCACCTCCGAGATGGGCAGCAGCCAGTTCCATCGACTGCCGCCCTTTTCGAACGGCCGAATGACGTCCGCGACCCCCCGCCAATCGTCGGCAGGAAGCTTCATGACGAAGTGCCGGCTGGCCCCCGGCAACCGCACGCCCCGGTCCCACGAATCGACGATCCAGTCGAACCTGATTCCGTCCAACGCTTCAACGAAGGGGAGGCGGTCTACCGCGATGGTCGTCGCTTCCCCCAACCCCAGTTGCTCGGCGGCCCCGCGCAACGCGGCCACCTCGCCCTCGGCCCAGTCATGGAATCGCAGCAGCGGACACTCTTCGGCACCGTCGGGAAGGAAATCTAGCTTCATGGGATCTCGGTGGGAAAATGCAGATTCGTTCTGTGGACAGGGTCCGGCACCGGAAGCATCGCAGCCGCAAGTCATCCGCCAAGCACAATAGGCTTCGCCTGCCCACACTCCGGGCAGCGGTCGGGCGTGGCCCGCAAATCATACCCGCAGTTAGAACAGCGACCGATTGTTTGTCGACTGCGATGGCGAAGCAACCCTATACAGCGGGCAATCGGCAGGACACTGAGTAGCAAAAGAAGTGACCAGATCGGGGCCATGACCACTATTGCCGATCGGAACAATTCATCTTGCGGTCGGTTCGATAACACGCCTCCAGCGAAACCCAAGCGATCAAAAATGTTCTCCGGCGCCCGAGACGGTACATTCGCGACGGCGATACAGTAAAGACTCAGGCTCCAGCTAATATCAGCAACGGCAGCGACGTTCCATTCACTCGAGCGGACGTGCGGACTAAAGATGCCGATATAGGCATTGCCCAAACAAAGGGACATATCCAACATGCCATAGTGACCAGCGTCAGCCGGCACTTGGATATGTATCTCGCGGCTGACAGTCGTGCCGCGGTCAAGAATCCATAGCGACGCCACGAGCGCAAGAAGTGCCAGCGAGGCGGCAGTAAGCAAGTTCAAGAAAATGATGCGGAGGCGTCGCACGGTTTGTAGTCGTCTTCTACCCTACCCGATCCGCTCCACCCCGCCCATGTACGCCCGCAGCGCCTCCGGCACCGTCACGCTGCCATCCGCGTTCTGGTTGTTCTCCAGGATCGGGATCAGGATCCGCGGGCTGGCGGCCACCGTGTTGTTCAGGGTGTGGCAGAAGCGGATCTTCCCCTCGGCGTCCTTGTAGCGGAGGTTCATCCGCCGGGCCTGGAAGTCGTAGAGGCGGCTGGCGCTGTGGGTCTCGCCGTAGCCGCTGTCGGGGTCCCTTTCCGTCGCGCGGCCGGGCATGTAGGTTTCGATGTCGATCATGCTGGCGTTCTTGGGGCCGAGGTCGCCGGTGCAGACCTGGATGACGCGGTAGGGCAGGTTCAGGCGCTGCAGCAGTTCCTCACTGTAGCCGAGCATGGTCTGGTGCCACTGCTTCGATTCGTCGGCGTCGGCGCGGCAGATGACGACCTGCTCGACCTTGTCGAACTGGTGGACGCGGTAGAGGCCGGCCGTGTCGCGGCCGTAGGTGCCGGCCTCGCGGCGGAAGCAGGTGCTCGTCGCGGCGTAGCGCTTGGGGAGGTCGGCCTCGTCGAGCACCTCGTCGAGGTGGTAGGCGGTCAGGCCGACCTCGGCGGTGCCGGTGAGGAAGACTTCATCTTCGACGACGTGGTACGTCTGCTCGCGGCCGGCGGGGAAGAAGCCGGTGCCGGTCATCGCGTCCTCGCGCACCAGCACGGGCACGGTCAGGGCGGTGAACCCCTTCTCGCCGACGATCAGGTCCATCGCCAGGCGCAGCACCGCGGAGTGGAGTTGGCTGCCCAACCCCTTGAGGAAGTAGCTGCGGCTGCCGGAGAGTTTCACGCCCGCGGCGAAGTCGACCAGGCCGAGGGACTCGGCGAGCTCGATGTGGGTTTTGGCGGGGAAGTCGAACTTCGGCACGTCGCCCCAGCGGTAGAGCACGACGTTGTCGGACTCGTCGCGGCCGTCGGGCACGTCGGGGTCGGGGGGCTGGGGGACGCTCAGCAGCAGCGGGCGGACGGCGGCCTCGGCGGCGCGGAATTTTTCGTCCGCCGTCTTCACGTCCTCCTTCAGTTGGCCGACGCGGGCGATGGCGGCGGCCTTGTCGTCGCCCTTGAGCTTGCCGATCTCCTTGCTGGCGGCATTCTGCTCGGCCTTGAGTTTTTCATACGCCTGCTGGGCGCGGATGCGGGCGTCGTCGGCGTCGATGAGGGACGCGACGTCGACGCTCACGCCCTTCGCCTGGGCGCCGCGGCGGTACTTCTCGGGGTTCTCGCGGAGGTCTTTGAGGTCGATCATGGGTGCGGGGGGTTGTAACCGGAGTTTAGGTGAATGGGAACGGGAATGACGAATGACCAAACCAGAATGACCAAGGAATGTCCAAACCCCAATGCCCAACCGAAAGCCCTTTTGGTCATTGATCCTTGGGCATTCCTTGGTCATTCTGGTTTGGTCATTCGTCATTCTCCCACCCACGGCGTCAGCGTAGAATCAGCCGCAACGCACCATCACCACGGAGCACCCACTTGTCCGAACTGAAGCGAACCGACCTGAGCGTCAAGCAGGAGAAGGCGATCCTCGTCGGCGTGATCCTGCCCGACTCCACCGCCGACCCGCGCGACCCGCTGGGCGAGCTGGCGTCGCTGTGCAAAACGGCCGGCGCGACGGTCGTCGGCACACTCACGCAGCGGCGGCACAGCGTCGACGCGGGCACCTACATCGGCAGCGGCAAGGCGCTGGAGATCGCCCGCGAGGCCGCCATGCGCAAGGCGGACGTCGTCGTCTTCGACAACGACCTCTCGCCGGGGCAGATCGGGGCGCTGGAGAAACTGATCAACGAGGAGGTCGGCAGCCCGCGCGGCCAAGGCATCAAGGTGCTAGACCGCAGCGAATTGATCCTCGACATCTTCGCCACCCGCGCGAAGACGCACGAGGCCCGGCTGCAGGTCGAGCTGGCGCAGATGGAGTATACCTACCCGCGCCTGACGCGGATGTGGGGCCACCTCGAGCGCATCGCCGGCGGCGGGACGGTGGGCATCGGCACGCGCGGGCCGGGCGAGCAGCAGCTCGAGATAGACCGGCGATTGGTCCGCAAGCGGATCTCGCTGCTGAAGTCCGACATCGCCAAGGTGCAGGACCGCAAGCACCGGCTGGTGGAGAAGCGCAACGACGAGCACTTCACCGTCGGCATCGTCGGCTACACGAACGCGGGCAAGAGCACGCTGTTCAACACCCTCACCGCCGCCGGGGCGTATGCGGACGATAAACTCTTCGCCACGCTCGACACGAAAACGCGGGCGTGGAAGCTGGAGCGCGGGACCGAGGCGATGCTGAGCGACACCGTCGGGTTCGTCCGCGATTTGCCGCACGACCTGGTCGCCAGCTTCCGGGCGACGCTGGAGGAGGCGGTGTACGCCGATCTGCTGCTGCACGTTCTGGACGTCGGCCACCCACACGCGCAGCAGCAGTACGACAGCGTCCACGCGGTGCTGAAGGAGATCGGGGCGGACGAGAAGCCGGAGATCCTGCTGCTGAACAAGGTCGACACGCCCGAGGGGGAGGAGGCCTACCCCTTCTGGCGGGCGCTGCACCCCGGCGCCCTGCCGATCAGCGCGAAGACCGGCGCGGGCCTGGGCGAGTTGGCGGAGGCGGTCTTCACGCGCGTGTTGGGGACGCAGGCGGACGTGATACTGGAGGCCGACAGCACGGATGGGAAGCTGCTGGCGTTCATCGAGAGCCACGCCCGGGTGAGCGATCGGCAATTCGAGGACGGCCGGGTGGTCATCAGGGCTTTGGTCGGCCGGCGGACGCTGGCGGAGCTGGAGCGGAATGAGGGCGTGACGGTGACGGTATTGTAGGGTTGGATGGGTCCGACGTCAGTTTTCGACTAGTGGGCCGTAAAGGTGGGCGTATCGTTCAAGATGTAAACACACATGTCCCTTCTTCCACCCCCGAAGGAGGCGGGTGACAAGGGCTGGACCCTTTTCTGCCCTAAGACCGTCGCATCATTGTTATCACGATGCACGATTACCTAGGTGCGCAGGAAGCGAGCAGACAACTACTTCTTCTTTGTCTTTATCGTAGAAAAAATAAATCGCTAAGCACAATTGATCATCCTTGGTGGTTCCCTTTCTCAGGTGAAGGTCAATAAATCGCTTCTGATCAGAGCCGGGCGGGTACTTGACGAAGTACGTTTCACCTTCCTCCCCTGCCCTCGTACGTGTTATCGATCCGCCTATGTGTACTTCGAGTTCGCCACACTTCCGCTCGAACTCTTCTTTGGCACGGTTGATTCCCATTTTCATGTCGCGATACTCACGGGCCAGCAGCAGCAGGCAGTTGTAGACAAGGTCGACGTCATTATATACAGCCTTCTTGAGCGTGCGCCTCGCCCGTTGGTGCAGCGACAGACGTCCGGCGAGGCGATCATCCACCCAATCTGGCATCTCTTCATATGTAGTTGGGGGTACTTCAACAGTGTCAAGATTCGTACCCGCCTGTGCCTCAATTGATTGCCGCAACGCGTCGTTTTGCGCAGCGACACTTCGCGCCTTCTCATTTGCATCCTCTAAGACGAGTCGCAGTTCTTCAACCTGGTCGTGCGCGGCCTTGAGCTTTTTTTGTAGCTCGCTTTGAGCATTTGCTTCTTCCTCGAAGAACGCACGAAGCTGTTCGAGCTCGCTACGCTCCTCGGGTGACGCACCGGCCTTGAGCTGATCACTGAGTCGACGAAACTCATTTGTTCGACGCATCCAATGGATATCGTCAACCGTTTTCACCACGCCAACAATATGGCCGTATCTGGTTCTGGACACGGCTCGAGCGAACATCTCCAAGTTTTTCTCCGGCGTCCGCTGACCGAGCGCCTTCGCACTTTCATAGCGGCTTCGACGTGCCGTCGAAGCGTCGTCAAGGTACAGTCCCGGGGCGTAGACCCGAATACTTCCGGGGCGATTTTGGTACGCCCCGGGCAGAAGGTGCTGCAACTCCTCCTTAACTTCGGGGTCGCGTGACCAATAGACAACGGCAGCCCCACAAGTCGCGCGTGCAAGCGAGCGAAGGTTGATCGGCCGTGATTCGTCAGGACCACGCCCCTCGGCGAAGACGATTGGGCAAATCCGATTCTCGTCGCCGAGCATTTCGGCAAAGTGATGCCCGTGACCTACTTCGAGCTCTAACGGATCAGCGGTGAGATGAACGCTGCCACAACGACCCTCCCACCCGTCGTTCCCGATGAGCCAGCGGACGAACAACGGGCTTGTGGGTGTTGGGTCGGGCACGGGGTCGCCCAAGTAGCCGTCGTACTCACGTAGGCTCGTGGTCGTGCTCACCCGCCATCCGCCGTGATCCATGTACATCAACCCGATGTCGATGATCCACTGCCGCTGCTGATGTTCACGGTCAGGATGCTGAATCCTCACCCCCCAAGTTAGTGGCACTGGATGGTCCGCTTCGGCATCGGCCTTGCCGTGACGGTCTACTTGCAAGTTAATACGGGCGGTATTGTCACTTCGGCTACCGCCGTTGAAGAACCAGGTTCCACCGGACAAGTGGAGTCGGTTGGCCGTCTCGCTTCCTTGTCCGCCGGCCAGACGAAGAACCCACGCCCGCACAGAGTACAGCGGGTCCAGAACTCGCGCCTTGGTCTCGTCCGCTAAGTGAAGATCGAAGATCGCGTGGTGATGGAGACGAACGTCGGACATGCTCTGGATAATACCTCCACGACGGTATCGCGTGCAACGTGGTCGGCACCGATTCCCGCGCCGGGCTCACCGCAGAGTTTGGAACGCGGATATCATCCGTCCGCGGACATCCACGAGTCCGTCAGAGCCGTCCGCGACGACCTCGCGGGCGGCCGTTAGACTCTTACGAACGCCCGCGACATCCTCACAGACTTCCGCGGAGCCATCACGACCGTCCGCGGCGGCGTCATTAACGTCCGTTAGACCTTCACGAATGACTGCGAGGATCTTGCGGGAGGGAAAATCCCCCCGCCGCCGGCCACGCCGGGCGGCTGCGAACGGTCCTCCTGGACGTGCGCGACCGCATGGCGGCCGGCTCGCCGCTGGCGGCGGCGATGGGCCGCCCCGTCGACGCGGCCCTGCTGCTCCGCCTCGGCGAGCACCGCCAGCGGGGGCGGCATTACGACTCACTTTTGTACTTCGTCTTCAGGATGTCCCCGAACGCCTCATGCAGGTGCTTGATCTTGGCCGGCAGCCACTGGCGGATGTAGGGATCGTCCGGGTGCTTGTCGGCGTAATCCTGGTGGTACGCCTCGGCCGGGTAGAAGGTCTTGCCGGGCGTGACCTCGGTGTAGATCGGCTTGTCGAAGACTTTCTCGTCCTTCAACTGCTGGAGGTAGGCCGTGGCGACCTTCTCCTGCTCGGGCGTCTGGGGGAAGATGGCCGAGCGGTACTGGCGGCCGAAGTCGGGGTGCTGGCCGTCCTTGGTGGTCGGGTGGCTGATGGTCAGCAGGACCTGCAGGAGCTTGCCGTAGGTGATCTTCTTGGGGTCGTAGGTGACCTTGATCGACTCGGCGTGCTGGGTGGTGCCGGCGCCGGAGACCTGCTCATAGGTGGCGGTGTCGGCGGTGCCGCCGGCGAAGCCGCTCTGCACGTCGCTCACGCCGTCGAGGCGCTCGAAGACGGCCTCCATGCACCAGAAGCACCCGCCAGCCAGGACGGCGGTCTGGGTCTTGGCGTCGTCCGCCTTGGGCACGTCCATCTTCGGGGCGGGAAGGGTCGACGGCTCGGCCGCCATCGCGGGGCCGGCGCAGCCGGTCAGGGCGATCAGCAGGCCCAGCGAGAGGGCGAGAGGGCGGGTAAAGCGGGCGTGATTCACTGGAAAACTCCTTGGTTCTGAAAACGAAAGTGGTCTCGGAACTATAGGAGTAAACTTGATCGTCTTGCCCGTTATTCCACGCCAAAACCGACGGAAGCCGCGCGGCGACGAGCCCCGCCCTCGGGGGAGGGCGGGGCTCGTCTTGTAACCAGTCGGTCGGAGGCGGTGCCTTCACGGCCTCGCCGCCCGCTGAAGCGGGCTACGCCCGAATGCGAACCGGCTTAGTAAAGCCGCGTCGGCTCCTCGTCGCTCACGGGCTTGGTCACGCCGTCGCTCTTGAGGGTGACGGGGAAGACCACCTGCCCGGCGGCCTTGTCGGCCTTGACCGTGACGTACCAGCTCGCCTTCTGGCCCGCCTCCAGGGTCGTCAGGGTCGGGATCGTCAGCGTGCCGTCGGCGGCGGCGGTGATGTCCGTCGAGCCCTCGGCCGACACGAAGCTCTCGCCGTCGGGGAGCTTGGCGGTGAGCTGAATGTTCTTGTCCGCCACGCTGCCCTCGTTGGTCACGACGATCTCGTAGGTCGTCTGCCCGCCGACCTTCACCGGGTCGGCCTTGTCGACCACGACGAGCTGCAACGCGCTGATGGCCCGCACATCGATCGCGGCCGCGGCGTTGCCCGAGGCGAGGACGATGCTCGAGTCGCGCTGGCAGACCGACCGCGCCACCGCCGCGAAGCCGACCCCGCCCGCCGCCGAGGTGTCGGCCGTGACGTAGACCCTGCGGCTCTCGCCGGCCTTAAGGGCGCCGATGTTGTACGCGCCCTGCGCGTCGGCGTCGGGCTTAAGCTCGCCGGAGGCCATCTGCGCGTCGCCGGCGGCCTTGTCCGCGCCGTTGGGGTAGTTGTTGACCGCCGCCATCTGCGCGCCGGTGCCGTCGAGCGCGAGGCCAAGCACGGTCTCGGCCGAGGCGACCTTGCCGGTGTTGGTCACGGTGACGTTAAAACCGGCGGTTTTGCCGATGTACTCGAACGGCCGGTCGGCCTCGACCTTCACCGACAGCTCGGGGGCCATGAACTTCGTGCTCACGCTCTTGCTCTTGACCTCGGCCAAGTCGCTCTTGGCCATCGCGTAGCTGTCGAAGGTCATGGGCTTGTCGGCGTAGACCATCACGTCGAAGCTCTTCTCCTCGCCGGGGGCGAGCGACTCGGCGGTGAAGTTGATCTCCTTGCCGTTCTCGGTGGTCAGGCCGGCGATGAGCTTGTCGTAGACGTTGACGTTCTGGGCGGGGTCCTGGCCGGTGTTCTTGACGGTGTAGGTGTACTTCACCGGCTCGCAGACGGTCGCCACCTCGGGGCCGGTCTTGGTGATCGACAGCGCCGGGGCGACCACGTTGAACGCCGTGCAGACGCCGCGGGTGTAGTCGAAGGTGGTGCAGGCGGTGAGGTTGCCGGCCTGCTGGGGGGTGCCGGTGATCTTGATCTGCCGGGTCGCGCCGGGGTCCATCTCGCCGAGGCGGAACATGACGGTGGTGCCGCCGGCCTTCATGCCGGGCATCGCCGCGGCGGCGGGCTTACTTTGGGACGAGTCGTCCGACGAGTCGTCCGACGAGTCGTCCGACGAGTCGTCCGACGAGTCGTCCGACGAGTCGTCCGACGAGTCGTCCGACGAATCGTCCGACGAATCGTCCGACGAATCGTCCGACGAATCGTCGGACGAACTGCTCGCCTGCATGGTCTGGCCGGAGGGCTCGCTGCTCTGGTACTCGAAGCCGGGGGGGAGGGACTCGTTGACGGTGACGCCGCCGACGGTCTGGTCGGAGGTGTTCTTGACGTCGATGGTGTAGGTGAGGGTGGTGCCGACCTTGATCTCGTTGGGCACGGATTTGGTGATCTGCACGAGGGAGCCGGACGCCTGGGCGGTGGACATGCCGGCGGGCTGGGCGGGTTGATTCTGGGCCGAGGCGGGGGCGACGCCGATCGTGACGGCGAGGGCGGCGGCGGCGCAGGCGGCAAGGCCGCGGGTCCAGCGGCGGGTCGGGCGGAAGAGGGCGTGGCTCCTGGGGCAGTCCTTTGGTGTGGGGTTGGTGCGCCACCCGTTCGGGCGGCGTGGGGCGAATGAGTTATGAGATATTCATCCCAAATCCGCGGCCAACCCGACTCGGACGGCATGAAACTTGCGCCGGCGTAACCCCTCCGACCGCGGCCGAAAGGCGGCTGCGGCCGTTGGAGACGGTGTTAATCAGCGGAGGAGTTCGCTAATTATCTATTTATTTTTATCGCCGGCGTCGCCGCGACGAATCACAATTATTCGTAGCAAGTGCGACAGATGCGATTGGCATCGACGGATTGTCCACCCGTGCCGGGGCGGGCGCTGGTTCCCTATGATGGCCCGATGCCCTACCCGCCGCGCCGGCTGCGGTGCTTTTCCAGCCCCCGCTACCACGTTGATCTGCCGGCGGGCCACGTCTTCCCGATGGGCAAGTTCATGGCGTCGGCGGCGAAGCTGGTGGACGAGGGCGCCGTGGCGGCCACGCAGATCGTCGACCCCGGCCTGATCGCCGACGCGGATTTGCTGCGCGTCCACACGCCGGCTTACGTCGAGTCGATCCGCACGGCGAAGCACAACCCGCTGACGGCCAAGCACTTGGGCCTGCCGCCGACGGTCGCGCTGGGCGTGAGGAGCTACTGCGCCGTCGCCGGCACCCTCGCGGCGGCGCGGGCGGCATTGTCCGACGGCATCGCCGCCAACCTCGCCGGCGGCACGCACCACAGCTTCCCCGACCGCGGCGAGGGCTTCTGCGTCTTCAACGACGTGGCCGTGGCGATCCGCGCGCTGCGGGCCGACGAGCCGTATTTGCAAGTCATGGTGATCGACCTCGACGCGCACCAGGGCAACGGCACGCACGCGATCTTTGCGGCAGATCCGGGGGTGTTCACCTACAGCGTTCACGTCGGGAAGAATTACCCCAGCCGAAAGGAGCCGGGCACGCTGGACGTGCCGCTGGGCCGGTGGGCGGGCGGGGATGAATACTTCGGCCGGCTGGAGGAAACCCTACCGGCGGCCGTCGAAAAGTTTGAGCCGGATTTGGCCTTCTACATCGGCGGCGCGGATTGCCATGCGGATGACCGCTTCGGCCAGATGAAGCTGACGACGGCGGAGATGCGGGCGCGGGACGAACGGGCCATCGGCCTCTGCCGCGGCTGGGGCATCCCGACGGTGGTGCTCTACGGCGGGGGCTACAACAAGGTGGCGGGCATGACGGCGGAGTTGCACTGCCAAACCGTCCGCGTGGCGGCGAGTCTGATCCCCTCGGTTGGACCCGACTATGGGTAAAGCCGGTAGAGTGAGTTCAGGGCCCGGCGCATGTTCTTTACAATCCCGTCGGCCGCGGCCAGCCAGCGCTTGACCTCGCCGCTGCTGAAAATGTGTGGGTCGGCGGGCGCGAGCCAATCGCCGGGTTGACCCTCATACGGGTACTCGGGATTGCGACGCGCGAGGGCACCCGGCCGAGGGTACTGGGGGACGAGTTGGTCGAGCTCGATGACGGCGGCATAACGGTGCGGCGAGAAGACCCGCGCGAGTTGCTTTGGCAGGCCGCGGCTCGCGGGGGTGATGGTGAAGTGGGTGATGGCCGTGACGTAGCGCGCCACGTGGTGGCGGCTGTCGATGGACACCCCAACCAATCCCTCCTCGTTGAGTTTGTCGACAAGCCCCTTGATCGACTTCTCGACGGCCTGTTGGCACTTTGAGGCGACCTGACAGCGCTGGCTCGCCTCCCCCACGCGGTACAGCCGGTGGGCAAGTTCCAGGTCCGCCTCCGCCTGCACCAGCCACGCCCGAGGGCGGGTCATCGCAGTGCCCGCAGCAAGTCCTCGCCCCGCTCGTCGGCAAGGATGACGGCGGACCGCCCGTCGCGGATGGACTCTCGCAGTTCCTGGACGTCCGGCCATTGCTCCTTGAGCGCGACCCGAAGTTCTTTCGGGCTGGTAAGCACGAGGCGCAGGTGCGACTTGGCCGGCATGCGGAACGCGGGGGTGGCGGGATAAGCGACCTCGAAAAACTGCTTGTCCTCATCGACGTAGCCGCTGCCGAAGTTGCCCAGCACCTCCAGCACGAACACGTCGGTTGGGTCGCGCTCGGGAGCGTAGTACAGCGCGAGATGTACGGGGCCGTCGGGTAGTGCCGTGTGTTCGCCGACGAACGTGCGCACTTGGTTTTCGTATGTGGGGAACAGACGATTTGCGATTTTCAACTGCGCCATAATGGACCTCAGACCAGCGGAAGCTCACTTCCCACAGTAGTCGATCAGCCGCGCGATCTCGCTGCGCAAGTCCTTCCGGTGGACCACGAAATCGACGAACCCCTTCTGCTGCAGGAACTCGCTGCGCTGGAAGCCGTCGGGCAACTCCTGCCGCACGGTGCCCATGATGACGCGGGGGCCGGCGAAGCCGATGAGGGCCTTGGGCTCGGCGAGGATGAAGTCGCCGAGCATGGCGAAGCTGGCCGTCACGCCGCCGGTGGTCGGGTCGGTCAGCAGCGAGATGAACAGGCCGCCGGCGTCGTCGAGTCGGGCGAGGGCGGCGGAGGTTTTGGCCATCTGCATCAGCGACAGGGCCGCCTCTTGCATCCGCGCGCCGCCGGAGCAGCTCACGATCAGCAGCGGCAATTTCTCCTCCACGGCGGCCTCGATGGTGCGGGTGATTTTCTCGCCGACCACGCTGCCCATGCTGCCCATCATGAACGTCGGGTCCATCACCGCCAGCACCAGCGGCCGGCCCTTGATGAAGCCACGGCCACAGACCAGCGCATCCGGGTTGCCGCTCTTCATCCGCTCGCTCTTGAGGCGGTCCTTGTACGCCTTCTTGTCGACGAACCCCAGCGGGTCGGTCGGCTGCAAATCGGCGTGGCGCTCCTCGAAGCTGTCGGTGTCGAGCAGTTGGGCCACCCGCTGGCGGGCGGAGAGGCGGAAGTGCGCCTGGCACTTGGGGCAGACGTTTAACTCGGCCTCGACGGCCTTGCGGAAGAGCATCTCGCTGCACTCGGGGCAGCGCATCCACAGGCCCTCGGGCACGCGCTTGGTGGGGATCGGGTCGGCGGTGATCTGGGACATAATGCCTCTATTCTACGGGCGAAGAGGGTTGAACCACAGAGACACAGAGGAGCACAGAGGGGATAGGAGATTTGGCCTTCTCTTCTCTCTGTGCTCCTCGGTGTCTCTGTGGTTCAATTCTCTTCAGAGGGCCAGCGGCTCACCCGGCAGCGAGTTGCGGAGGGCGGCGATGGCGGCGGCGCGGTCGGCGTGGCCGAAGATGGCGCTGGCCGAGACGAACCAGTCGACGCCGGCGTTGCGGGCCGAGGCGATGGTGTCGGGGTCGACGCCGCCGTCGATTTCCAGTCGCTGGTCAGGGCGGAGTCGCTTCTTCACCGCCTCGCACTTTTTCAGCACCTCCGGCATGAACGACTGGCCGCTGAAGCCCGGCACGACGCTCATCACCAGCACGAGCTGCACGTCGTCGAGCGCGGGATAAACGGTTTCGATCGGCGTCAGCGGGTTCACCGCGATGCCGACGTGCGTGCCGGCCCCGCCGACGGCCTTGGCGATGCCCGCCACCGTCCGGCTGACGTTATCCGCCAGCTCCGCGTGGAACGTGAGACTGCTCGCCCCCGCCTCGGCCAGGTCGGCGGCGTAGCGCTCGGGCTGTTCGATCATCAAATGGCAGTCGAGGTACGCATCCGTGCAGCGCCGCACGGCCCTGATGATCGGCGGCCCGAAACTGATGTTCGGCACGAAGTGGCCGTCCATCACGTCCAGGTGCAGAAAGTCCCCCCCTCCGGCGAGGACGGCGGCGATCTCTGAGCCGAGCTTGGCAAAGTCGGCCGAGAGGATCGACGGGAGGATGAGCGGGCCGGTGAGTTGGTGCGGGTCGGCGGTCATGGCACTCCTTCTCGGTGTTCTTTCGCGGCGTCCGGCTCACACCCGACTCTCCACAACCTCTGACTCAACCGGCGGCGGAACTATACCAGCGACCGCCCCGCGCCGCCGCCGTCGGATCGCGTCGTGGACGCCGGCCGCCACCCACGCCGCGGCGGCCGGCAGGACCGGGATCCAGATCGTCCTCCAGTCGAGCCACCCGCCGAGGCGGAACGCCCACGGCAGCCACGGCCCGAGCGTCCACGCGCCGGCGAAGCCCGCCGCGACCGCCGCCCCGGCCGCGTCGTACTGCCACGCCGGCCGACAGGACGACCACTTTCGCGCCGTCCGCAGCCCGCCCCGCGCCGCCGCC
Source organism: Tepidisphaeraceae bacterium (assembly GCA_965260985.1). Taxonomy (GTDB): domain Bacteria; phylum Planctomycetota; class Phycisphaerae; order Tepidisphaerales; family Tepidisphaeraceae; genus CBDHCE01. The sequence continues at coordinate 138,772 of CBDHCE010000017.1, forward strand.
GGCAGCCGGCTCCACGCCCAGTCGGCGGCGGCTTGCAAGTCCATGAACAGCGGGTAGACGATCAGCATCGGCGTGAACGTCACCAGCAGCACCAGGGCGTTGAAGGCGTGGAACACCAGCGCCGCCCCCACCGCCAGCCGCCGCCACAGCCCCCCGAGCAGCGCGACGGCAAAGCCCACCTCGAACGCCACGATCAGGAACCGCGCCGACTCGTGCAACCATCGGTGCCGCGCGAATGCCGGCGCGAACGGGTCCAGCGGCATCCCGTGCAGGGCCGCCTTGACGTTGGTCTTCAGCGCGATGTAACTCAGCACGTCGCGGTCCGCCCACCACGACCCCACCGCCAGCTTCGCCACCCCCGCCCACAGGAAGAGGCCCGCCACCACCACCAGCACCGCCCGTGCGGGGACGAACCACGCCCCGCCGCCGTCGCGCGGGTGGGGCACCGGCCGGCCGGCCGCCCGGCGGCGCAGGGCGTCGAGCGAGTGGCACGCCCCCCAGTCGCCCGCCAGCAGCATGAACGCCGGGATGTAAAACGCCAGGGGCAGCACCGCCAGTTCCGGCTTCACCGCCGCGTACTGCGCCTCGACGATCAAGCCCAGCACCAGCACGACGGCCGTCGCGGCGCGCGTCCGCCAGCCGATCAACAGCGCCGCCAGCGACGCAACCACGGCAAAGTCCATCAGCCCGCCCGGCGGGTAAGGCACCGTCCGCCGCAGTGCCCCCAGCAGCAGCGAGGGCGACTCGATGGCCGGCACAAAATCCGCCGCCGCCGCCGCCGGTTGCCACGCGCGATACCACAGATAAAATAGGCAGAACAGGATGCGGTAGAGCCCCATCCGCCCCGCCGCCCCCGGTTCGGGCGCGAGTAACCAGCGGTCGGCGGCGGACCAGACGGCTGACGGGACTGCGGCAAGCGGCCGCGCGAGTGTCGGCGGGAACTGGCGCATCTACCACGCCCCCCGCCGCCACGCCGAGGCCGACGCCGGCACGTCGTAGCCCGCCACCGGCACCAACTTGACCGGCCGGCCGAGGTCCAGCGGCGGCACGGCGGTCGCGTCCACCCGCCACCGGCCCCGCCACACCTCAACCCGCGCGACCCGCCGCCCCACCGCCCGCCGCGCGAGGTTCGCCAGGAACTGCCGTGACGGCAGCAGCGACCCGCCACCCCGCGCCGACGGACGGGCCGCGACGCGGGCCATCTCGCGCTCGGCCGCCTTCATCATGGCGAACGGGAGCAGGTCGTCGCTGAGCAGCCGGTGAACCCCGCCCCGGTCGTCGGTCGCCCGCACCTCCAGCCGATCCACCACCTTGGGCAGGTCGTGCGACGTGCTGCCCTGGTACATCGTCCACGGCACCGCCGGCCAGTAGTACAGCCGGTTCTCCCCAAGGATCTGCACGGCCAGCAACGCCAGCAGCGCCAGCTTGACCGCCGCCAATCCCCACCGCGGTGGCCTCGGATTGGGGGGGTCGGGAGTCATCGGGTTGGTCGGCCGCCGGCGTCTTGGAACTCCGCCTAGTCGAGTATGTCCAGCGTCGCAAAGTGCCCGTTCTCCAAAAACTCCAGCGACGCCCCGCCGCCGGTGCTGACGTGGCTGACCTGATCGGCCAGCCCCATCTGCTCGACCGCCGCCGCCGAGTCGCCGCCGCCGATGACGGTCACGGCCTCATTCTCTTTGGTCGCGGCCGCCACCGCCTGGGCCACCGCCTTCGTGCCGGCGGCGAAGGGCTTTTTCTCGAACACCCCCATCGGGCCGTTCCAGATGATCGTCTTGGCCGACCCGATCTTTTCCTCAAACAGTTTCACCGTTTTCGGCCCGATATCAAACCCCTCCATGTCGTCGGGAATATCCCCCTCCACCACGCGCGTCTCGGCGTCATCGCTCATCCGGTCCGAAATCACCGTGTCCACCGGCAGCACGATCTTGCCGCCGGATTGGTCCAGCAGCCGCTTCGCCAATTCCACCTTGTCGCGCTCCACCAGTGACTTCCCGACGCGCTTGCCCTGGGCCAGAAAGAACGTGTACGCCATCGCCCCACCCACCAGCAGCGTGTCGGCCTTGTCGAGCAGCGCCTCGATCACCTTGATCTTGTCGCTCACCTTCGCCCCGCCCAAAATCGCCACGAACGGCCGCTTCGGCTCGCTCACCGCGCTGCCGAGATACTCCAGCTCCTTGCCGACCAGATGGCCGATCACCCGCGACTTGCCCTGCATCAGTTGGGCCGCCCCGAAGGTGCTGGCGTGCTCGCGGTGGGCGGTACCGAAGGCGTCGTTGACGTACACCTCCCCCAGCTTCGCCAACTGCCCGGCGAAGGCCGGGTCGTTCGCCTCCTCCCCCGCGTGGAACCGCAGGTTTTCCAGCAGCAGGATCTCCCCGTCCTTCAATTCCGCCGCCATCCGCTCCACCGCCGGGCCGACCGTTTCGCCCGAGAAGTAGACCTTGATCGGCGTGGAAGGCTCCGTCCCGGTCGCCGCCGAGTGGTCCGCCACGTCCTCCGGCTGCCGGCCGAGCAAATCGATCGGGTCCGCCTGGCACTTGTTCACCAGCACCTGCAAATGGTCCGCCACGGCCTTCAGCGAATACTTCGGGTCCACCTTCCCCTTCGGCCGGCCGAGGTGGCTCATCAAAATCAATCGCCCGCCCCGCCGCGCGACGCTCTCGATGGTCGGCATCGCCTGCACCATCCGCCGGTCGTCGGCGATCTTTCCCCCCTCCAGCGGGACGTTGAAGTCCACCCGCATCAGAACCCGCTTGCCCCGCACGTCCACGTCTTGAACCGTCTGCTTTGCCATAACCGACTCTACGGGCGGGGCCGATCCTTGACAACGGCCGGAGCGTTGCGGACCTACGATGCCCCATGAACGCGATCCTGGACGAGCTCACCTTCGACGCCAACGGCCTCATCCCCGCCGTCGTGCAGGACCACGCCACGGCCGAGGTTCTCATGGTCGCCTGGATGAACCGCGAGGCGGTCGAGCGGACCGTCGCCACCGGCAAAACCCACTTCTACAGCCGCAGCCGCAAGAAGCAGTGGATGAAGGGCGAAACCAGCGGCCACGTCCAGCACGTCAAATCGCTGCGCACCGACTGCGACCGCGACGTGCTCCTCGTCGGCGTCGAGCAGACCGGCGCGGCCTGCCACGAGGGCTACAAGTCCTGCTTCTTCAAGAAGTTGGAGGGCGGCCAATGGGAGACCGTCGGCACCCGCGACTTCGATCCGGCCGCCGTGTATGGGAAGTGACGTGGCACGGGCGTCCCGCCCGCGTCTTTCTTGACGACGACTGCACGAAAGAAAGAGAAGACGCGGGCGGGACGCCCGTGCCACGGTGATGCTGAAACTTTTCGCCGCCCTCCTCGCCGCTTGGGCCGTGCTCCTCCTCGTGGCGGGCGGCGTCTGCCTGACCGGCGGCGTGCTGCCGTCGGGGCAGGCGATGAGCCCCGACCGCGCCGCCTTCACCGCCGTCAACGCCGCCACGCTCACGGGCTTCCGCCAGTCGATCGCCGACGTCGGGCAGTACCGCCCCGCCGGCCAGATTGCCGCCTTCGCCGCCATGCTCGGCGGCATCGCGCTGAGCTGGACCGTCGGCGGCATTGCCATCGGCCGGCTGGCGGGCGTGAAGATCCGGCCGGGGCCGCTGCTGGGGTGGACGGCGGCGACCCTCGGCACCCTCGCCCTGCTCGCCGCCGCCCTCAACGGCTGGGCCGGCGCCTTTTCCGCCGTCGCCGCCTTCGGCAACTGCGGCCTGACGCTCGACGCGACGCGCACCGCGCGCGGCACCGGCCCGCAGGTGCTGCTGCTGATCGCGGCCGTCGGCGGACTCGGGCCGGTCGTGGTGATGGGATGGCGGGGCCGACGGTTCACGCCCTACGCCCCCGCCGCCCTGGCCGCGACGGCGACCGTTTACCTGCTCGGCACCGCCCTGCTTCTGCCGGCGTTTCTGCCCGAATCATTCGCCGAAGCGTTCTTTACGAAGCCGCGAGCGGCCGGCGTCGCGCTGGGCCCCGCGCTCGCCGACGCCTCGGCCGCCTCCCTTGACGCGCGGACCGTCGGCACCGATCTCGGCCTCGTCGGCCGCTCCCGCGCCGCCGACTGGTCAATCCTCGTCCTGATGGCGGTCGGCGCCGGCCCCGGCGGCACCGGCGTCGGCCTCGGCCCCGCCGCCCTCGCCCTCCTCGCCCTCGCCGCCACCGCCGCCCTCCGCCGCGAGTCCGACCGCCCGGCCGGCTCGTTTCACCCCGCCCTCCGCCGCCCCGCCGCCGTCGCGGGCGTCTGGGTCGCCCTCTACCTCGGCCTCGCCCTGATCGGCCAGGGCGTCCTGCTGACGCTCCAGCCGCAACTGCCCGGCGACCGCGCCCTGTTCCTCGTCGTCAGCGCCCTCTCCAACGCCGGCCTCTCCCCCGACCCGATCTCCGCCACCGGCCCCGGCCTCTGGACCCTGACGGCCCTCATGCTCCTCGGCCGCCTCGCCCCCCTCGCCCTGCTCACCTGGGCCGCCTCCACCACCGACGCGCTGGTGCCCAGTGAGGTGTAGGCCCTGCCCCGCGCCGGCACCGGGCTGCGAAGACTCTGGCGTGGCACGCGCGTCCCGCCCGGATTGACTTCCGTTCGGCGCGTCGCGGGCGCGGTAATCCGGGCGGGACGCCCGTGCCACGGCAGAGGCCGCCCCGGCAGCGGATCGCCACGGAACTCGACGCGGGCAGTGGAAACGCCGCGGCGCGCGGCGAACGATGGCGGCGTGCGGTCGGACTTTTCCTGGCGGGTGCTGCTGACGCTGCTGGCGATGCTCGCGCTCGCGGCGGGCACGTTCGCGGAGCTCGTCCGGCAGTGGACGGGCGGGGCGCGGGCGTCGGCCATGCGCGAGTGGGCGCGGGTCAACGGGTTCCGGCGCGTCCGGGGCGAACCCGTGCCCGAGGCGCTGGCGGCGTCGGGACTGGCGGTCCGCGTCGAGCGACAGTACGCGCGGGGCGGCACGGTGCTGGCGCGCGTCCGGGCGCGGGGGCCGGGCGGCGGGGTCGAGCGGGGGGAGCGGGCGTGGCACGTTCTGATTCGGGGGGCGGAGCGTCCGGCGGAGGCGGTGGGGCTGCGGCCGACGCGCGAGGGGTCGGTGGAATCGGGCGGGAGCGTGATCGACTGGTACGGGCTGCCGACGTTCGCGCGGTTGTCGGCGGGGCGGCGGTTCGAGGTCGTCGGGCGCGACGCCAAGGCCGCGGCCCGGCTGGCGGACGGCCCGGCCCGCGCGCTGCTGCCGGCGGACGTCGGTTTGCTGCGGCTGCGCGACCACCTGCTGCTGGACTTTTCCGCCCGGCCGTTCGACCCGATCGAGCTGAACCGGATGCTGGCGATCGCCGGGCAGGTGGCGACCGTCTCCGGGTGAGGCGGCGCGGGTCAGAGGCGGTCGGTCGGCATCGGGGCGGGGCGGTCGTAGCCGGGGGCGGCGGCGTGCATGGTGCCGGTGGCGCTGCTGTCGAGGAAGCCCTGCATCGCGTCGAGGACGGCGAACGCCTGCTCGCCGCTGGCGCGGTGGGGGCGGTTTTCGCGGATCGCCAGGGCCATGTCGGCGAGCCCGACGGCGCGGCCGTAGCCGGTCGGGAACATCGGCGGAACTTCGGTGAAGTGCGATTCGCCGACTTTGGCGAGGAAGATTTTGTCGTCGAAGGCATTGGGATCGCCAATGCGGAGGGTGCCGGCGTCGCCCCAGACGACGATGGGGCTTTGGCCCTCGCCGGCGGGGTGGGCGGTGGCGAAGCTGGTCATGAGGGTGCCGGAGCAGCCGGAGGCGAACTCGAGGGTGCCGGTGATGTGGTCGGGGGTGGTGGCGGTGATCTTGCCCCCCTTGTTCGGGCCGCTGCCGATGGTGCGGTTCGGGATGGCGATGCTGGCGTGGCCGCTGACGCGGCGGAGGGGGCCGAGCAGTTGGAGGAGGGCGGTGAGGTAGTACGGCCCCATGTCGAACATCGGGCCGCCGCCGGGGGCGTAGTAGAACGCCGGCGCGGGGTGCCACCCCTCGTGGCCGCGGCAGAGCATGTTGGCGGCGAAGGCGACCGGTTTGCCGATGGCTCCGTCGTCGATCAGTTTCCGGGCGGTCTGGATGCAAGCACCCATGAAGGTGTCGGGCGCACAGCCGACGCGGACGCCGTTGTTTTCCGCCCGCCGGAGCAGGTCGGCGGCGGTGTCGCGGTCGAGGCCGAGCGGCTTTTCGCTGTAGGTGTGCTTGCCGGCGTCGACCGCGTGGAGGGCGACCGGCACGTGGGCGGCGGGGACCGTGAGGTTCAGGATCAGGTCGATTTGGTCGTCGGCGTAGAGCTCGTCGACGGAGCGGGTTTTTGGGATGCCGTAGGTTTGGGCCTTAAAGCGGGCGGCGTCCATGTCGAGGTCGGCGACGGCGGCGAGGTTCAGGATCGGAAAGTGCCGGGCGTGCTTGAAGTACTGGTCGCTGATGTTGCCGCAGCCGATGACGCCGACGCGAAGGGGTTCCATGCCGGCAATCTACCGCGTCGGCTGGCGGTTGGCTACGGGCTGAAGCCGGCCGTAGGTGATCGACCGCCAGATCCACTCGGCGGGGCCGAAGCGGAAGGCGAGCAGCCAGAGGGGCGAGAGCGTCAGTTGGACGGCCCAGATTGCCAGGACGACGTAGAACTGGTGCGTGCGGTCGAACGCGGCGAAGCGGCCGAACCCGTAGCCGTAGAAGAGGGTGGTGCAGAGGATGGTTTGGAGCAGGTAGTTCGACAGCGCCGTCCGGCCGACGGCGGCGAACGGGCGGGTCAGCGGCGGCGGCAGGCGGGCGGAGAGCGGCACGATCAGGCCGGCATACGCGGCGGCCATGGCGAGGCTGGCCCAGTAGTTCACCAGCATCGCCCCGCCGTAGGCCCAGGTGAGGCTGAAGCGGTGGGCGTGCCAGCCCCAGAGGTCGAGGGCGGTCAGCGGCAGCCCGACCAGCAGCCCCCCCGCCGCCAGCCGGAGTTGCGGGCCGGGCGGGGCACGGCCGTCGAGCAGATTCAGGCGAAGGGCGGCCATCCCGAGCAGCATCAGGCCGCCGATGCGGGGGCCATAGATCACGACCGAAAACATCTCCTCGTCGAAGGTCTGGTCGGCCCGCTGGCGGAGGGTATCGACGTAAGTGCCGCGGTAGGCGGTGGTTTCGGTGATCAGGTCGGGGCGGTCGACGCCGAGGAGGGTTTCATACGTCGCCGGCAGTTCCCGCGCCGCGAGCATGGTGCCGACGGCCGAGGGGAGGGTCAGGCCCCAGCCGAGGAGGAGCAACCCGCCGCCGACCGCGACGAGTTGCCGCGTCGGCCGGTGGCGGAAGGCGTAGGCGGGCAAGCCGATCAGGGCGTAGGCGACCAGCACGTCGCCCCACCAGAGCAGGTAGGCGTGGAGCAGGCCGATGCCGAGCAGCCCGAGCATCCGCCGGCGGTGTAATCGGGCGGCGTCGGCCCCGCGGGCGTCGGACCGGCCGGTCGAGAGGGCGATGCCGGCACCAAAGAGCACGGCGAACAGGCTCATAAAGCGCTGGTCGCCGACGGTGCGCTGGAGGAGCCAGACGGCATAGTTCGAGCCCACGAGCGGCCCGCCGCCGAGGGTGGGCGCGCCGTAGGCCGGCTGCGCCATGGAGAAGCCGGCGATGTTCAGCAGCAGGATGCCGAGCAGCGCGACGCCGCGGAGGACGTCGATGGCGGCGATCCGCTCCGGCGGCGCGACGGGCCCGGCGAGTTCCGGCGGGCGGGAATCAGGCGGTCGGGGATCAGGCGACATCCCGCACGTCCGCCTTGCGGTCCATCGCCAGGTTCGCCATGCGGTCGGCGGTTTCGTTCTTGTCGCGGAGGTTGTGCTCGAACTTCACGGAGGCGAAGCCGGCGGCGAGGGCTTTGGCCTGCTCGTAGAGGGGCTTGAGGCCGGGATTTTTCACGCGGTACTGCCCCTTCATCTGCTTGATGACGAGCTCGCTGTCGCCGCGGACGACGATTTTGGTGGCGCCGATGGATTTGGCCTCCTCGAGCCCGGCGATGAGGCCGGCGTATTCCGCGACGTTATTGGTGGCCCGGCCGATGAACTTGCCGAGGGTGACCAGCTCGGTGCCGTCGTCGGCGCGAAGCACAACGCCCGCAGCGGCGGGGCCGGGGTTGCCGCGGCTGCCGCCGTCAAACTCGATGGTGAGGGTGGTCTCTTTCAGCGTCATCCGTGACTGGCCTTTCTCGGGACTGGGGCAAACTACTCGGCCGACGCCTCGACGGGCTCTTCCGCCGCCGGCACTTCGCCGGACGCTTCAGATTCGGCCTTCGGTTTCTTGGGCGCGCGTTTCTTCACGACCTTTTTCTGCTTGACCGCCTGCTCGACCGTCAGATCCGCGGGGATGAACAGCAGGCGGCGGCAACTGGAGCAGATGACCAGCTCGTCCTTCGTGTGCAGGCGGTTGAAGACGTCGACCATCAGCTCCATGTTGCACGCGCTACAGACGTACATTTCGCGCCGCTCGTCGGGCTTCTCGATCGCGGCCATGGCCTCGCCGTCGTTCCGCTCGGCCAAACGGTCGAAGGCGGCGAGGGCGGCGGGCGGCACCTCGGCGGCGGCGGCGGCGCGGGCGGGGCGGAGCCGGTCGACCTCGGCGGTGAGCGTGGCGACGCGGTCGCCGATCTCGGCCGACATCTCGTCGAACTTTGCCGTCGCATCGGCGGCAGCGGACTTGGCCGCTTCGTGGGCCGACTGGGCGGCGTCGACCTTTTCCATCGCCAGCAGGGCCTGCTCCTCGGACTTCGAGCGGTCGGTCTTCTCGACGCTGATTTCCATCAGCAGGGCCTGATATTCCTTGTTGTTCCGGGCGTTTTCCTGCTGGCCGCGGAGCTTGTCGATGTGCTCGTCGCGGGTTTTGACGTCAAGGGTGAGGCGTTCGGTCTCGACCTGGGCGGCGCGGAGGGTGGCGAGGTGTTCGGTTCGCTCCTGCTCGGCGGTGTCGCGGCGGCGCTGCTGGAGGCGGACGTTGCGGGTGGCATCGTCGAGCTTCTCCTGCGCCTTGCGGAGGGCCTGGTCGGCCTTGAACAGGTTGGTGAGAGCGACGTTGGTCGGCCCCATAGGGAATCTCCGGGTGGGTGGTGCGGCGACGGCCCATTATGCCGAAGTCGCGTCGAACGGGAAGGGCCCGCGGCGGGGAAAGCGGCCGGCACCGGGGTCATCCTAGCCGGCGGTGGGGGAGAAGTCGGAATTGCGGACAAAAAAAAGGCCCGAACTCTTTCGAGTTCGGGCCGATTTTGCCTTTGGCAAGTGATCTTTCGGACAACCCTGACGGCGCGTTACCGCACCGTTCGCCGACCGTGAGGCCGGACGAGACTGCGCTGACGTTGCACCCGCAGATCGCTCTGCGGCGACCGGCGAACCGGCCGCTGACCGACGACGCGGTGAGGCGACGTTGGTCGGGGTGATCTAAGGAATCCCTTAGAAAGGAGGTGATCCAGCCGCAGGTTCCCCTACGGCTACCTTGTTACGACTTAGTCCCAGTCACCGAACCTGGCTTCGGCACCGCTGTAATGCGGCGACTTCGGCCATTCCCGGCTTCCATGACTTGACGGGCGGTGTGTACAAGGCTCAGGAACACATTCACCGCGGCGTAGCTGATCCGCGATTACTAGCGATTCCAACTTCACGAAGGCGAGTTGCAGCCTTCGATCTGAACTGGGGCCGGGTTTCTGCGATTTCCTCCACCTCGCGGTATTGGTTCGCTCTGTCCCGGCCATTGTAGCACGTGTGTAGCCCTGGGCATAAAGGCCATGAGGACTTGACGTCATCTCCACCTTCCTCCGGTTTGACACCGGCAGTCCCCTTAGAGTTCCCGGCATAACCCGCTGGCAACTAAGGGTAAAGGTTTCGCTCGTTAAGGGACTTAACCCGACATCTCACGACACGAGCTGACGACAGCCATGCAGCACCTGTAACCGTTCCACCCCGAAGGGCGTACTCGACTTTCATCGAGATAATCCGGCCATGTCAAACCCAGGTAAGGTTCTGCGCGTTGCTTCGAATTAAACCACATGCTCCACCGCTTGTGTGAGCCCCCGTCAATTCCTTTGAGTTTTAGCCTTGCGACCGTACTTCCCAGGCGGTCCACTTAACACTTTTGCTTCGGCCACGAGGGCGTCAGAGCCTCCGTGACCTAGTGGACATCGTTTACGGCTAGGACTACCGGGGTATCTAATCCCGTTCGCTACCCTAGCTTTCGTGTCTCAGCGTCAGTACATCCCCAGCGAGCTGATTTCTCCGTTGGCGTTCCAAACGATATCTACGCATTTCACCGCTCCACCGTTTGTTCCGCTCGCCCCTAGATGACTCAAGACCGACAGTCTGCCCAGCAGTTCCACGGTTAAGCCGTGGGATTTCACAAGGCACTTGTCGGCCCGCCTGCACACGCTTTAAGCCCAGTGATTCCGCCTAACGCTCGGGGCCTCTGTATTACCGCGACTGCTGGCACAGAGTTAGTCGCCCCTTCCTTTGGGTCTGATCAGACTTTCTAGACCCTGACAGTAGTTTACATCCCGAAGGACTTCGTCCTACACGCGGCGTCGCTCCGTCAAGCTTGCGCTCATTGCGGAAGATTCGTTACTGCAGCCCCCCGTAGGAGTCCGGGCAGTGTCTCAGTCCCGATGTGACCGGCCAACCTCTCAGTCCGGTTACGCGTCGAAGCCTTGGTGGGCCATTACCCCACCAACTAGCTGATACGATATCGCCCGCTCCCGGTCCGGCGGACCTTTGAGCACCTCTCCCGTGGAAGAGGGGATGTCATCCGGTATTACCCATCCTTTCGGATGGCTATCCCAGAGACCGGGGCACGTTAGCGATACATTACTCACCCGTTCGCCACTCACCACCGAAGTGGTGCGTGCGACTTGCATGTCTTAGCCACGCCGCCAGCGTTCAGGCTGAGCCAGGATCAAACTCTCCAATTGTATTTCGTGGGCCGGCCACCCTCCTCCAACCTGACGTTACGTCAGGACTTACGGTTTCAGGGGCCGGTTAATCCTCGAAGGGAGTTTGTCCAAACCACTCGGATAAGACAATCCGAGTGGCAGTTACTGCCCCCGCCCGACAAAGGGCAGGGGTCAGACTCGTTCGCCAAGCGGCAAGCCGCCCGACGTTCGAGATGCAAGGCTCAAACTATTCGTTTACTGGCTGTCCCGGCGCTAATTGCCGGGACGATTTTAAACTCAAGGAAATGATCTAGGTGATCACTCCTTGCGTGTACCGCAAAGAATGTTTGAGGACTTGGTGCGTCAACCCTTGCGGGTTAACGTCTTGGATCCGCCCAAACTGCCTCGTCGAAACGAAGCATTCGGGCACACATTCTCGCGGTTGTCCGAAATATTCACTTGTCAAAGAACCAATCGAACCCGGTCACTTTCGCGGCCGTTTTCGTTGTCGTCATGGCTCGTTTCCTTGCCTGACGGGAGCATCATAGCGCGGTCCTAACGGCGGTCAACGGCCGGGCGATTTTTTTCCGACGCGGGCATTTTGCACCCGCCCCTGGACCTGCGAACCCCCCTTGCGGGGCGGGCCGTAGGTGCCCTGCCGATTCGCCAGAAGCGGGTTGGTGGGCTTCCGCTTTGGGGCGGCCTTGCGGAGGCCGGTTTGGGTCGGGTTCAGCTCCTCCGCCCCCGGCTCGCCCTTGGCCCGCTGGGTTCTCGCCCGAACGATGAGCTGCACCGGCACCTCGGCGTAGGGTAGCAGTTTGCGGAAGCGGTTGACGATAAACCGTCGGTACGACTCGTCGAGGTGGCTCGGCACGTTGACGAACAGCACGATCGTCGGCGGCGCGACGCTCGCCTGCGTGGCGTAGAAGATCTTCGGCCGCCGCCCCGCCGGGGCGCTGGGCGTACGCTCCTGCAGGATCTGCTTGATGGCGGCGTTGAGCTTGCCGGTCGTCACGCGCTCGTGGGCCTGCTTGAACAGCCGCTTGGCGAGGTCGAGCACCACCGGCACGTTCCGCCCGCTGCTGGCGGTGATGAAGGCGATGGGGGCGAAGTCCAGGAACGGCATCTCGCGGTCCACATAACTGCGGTACTCCTCCATCAGCGTGCGGTCGTCGGTCGGCACCTTCTCGTTCGCCCGCTGCTCGCGGAGCTTCTCAAGGGCTAAATCCCACTTGTTCATGACGATCAGCACCGGCTTCAGCTCGTCGGCGACGTAGCGGGCGAGCTTTTTGTCCGGGTCGCTGATCTTCTCCGTCGCGTCGATCAGCAGGATTACCACGTCGGCCCGGCGGATCGACCGCTCGGCGCGGTGGAAGCTGTAGAACTCGATGTCGTTGGTCACCATGTGCCGCTTCTTGCGCACGCCGGCGGTGTCGATCACGACCAGCGACTGGCCGTCCTTGGTGAACTTGACGTCGATGCTGTCTCGCGTGGTGCCGGGCACCTCCGAGACGATCACGCGGTCCTTGTCGCCCTCGTAGGTCTCCGCGACGGCGTTGACGAAGGTGCTCTTGCCGGCATTCCGCTTGCCGACGATGGCTACGAGCATTTCCGTCGGGGGCTGCTCGGTCGGGGCGGACTTCAGATCGACATTTTGTCGGATCAGATCGGGCAAGGCGTCGAGGTTGCGTTTGGTGGTGGCCGAGACGCCGAGGGGCGTGCCGAGGCCGAGGCGGGCGAAGTCGGCGAGGTTGAGGTCGATCTTCTCGCCGTCGGCCTTGTTGGCGATGAGGACGACCTTCCCGCCGTGCTTGCGGAGCAGGGCGGCGATCTCCTCGTCGGCGGCGTTGGGGCCGGTCTGGGCGTCGACGACGAAGAGGACGAGGTCGGCCTTGTTCCACGCCTGCTCGACCTGCCGGCGGATGTGCTCGGTCAGCTTGTCGGGGTCGACGAAGCCGTAGCCGCCGGTGTCGACCAGTTCGATCCAGCGGCCGTCGATCTGAACGGGCGTGGAGACGCGGTCGCGGGTGACGCCCGGCTCGTCCTGTACGATGCTGATCCGGCGGCCGGCTAAAGCGTTCAGCAGGCTGGACTTGCCGACGTTCGGCCGGCCGACGATGGCGACGACTGGGGGTCGGAGCAGCGGCTTCGGTGGGGCGGCAGGCTGGGGTTCGGGCTGGGGATCGGAAACTGTTGAATCTTCGGGGGGCATGGCACAGTTTAGCAATGAAAAGGCCCGCCCGCTAAAGCGGGCGGGCCGGGTTCATGCAGGGCGTGCTGCTACTTGGTCTTCTTGCCTATGGCAGCCTGGGCCTTGCCGACGGTCTTCTGGACCTTGCCCTTGAGCTCCTGCGAAGTGTCGCCCTTGGCCGCGCCGGCGACCTCGTTCGCCTTGCCCTTGACTTGCTTGGCCTTGCCCGCCGCTTGATCTTCGAGTCCCATTGTTGCTCCTCGGTTAGAGATGCTAGCCCACGAGCAAATTGTGGGCCACTTGAAACTTGTTTCTTTGCGAAGCCGCAAGCGGCCGGATTGGCTATTGGACTGCGACGGGTTGTCCGCCCTTTGCGGCCGAGTCGTACATGGCGCGGATGATGGCGACGGCCTTTCGCGCCTCGCGGCCGGTGGTTTCGGGCTCCTCGCCGCGGTCCCACGCCCCGTAGATGGCGGTGAGGTTGCGGAGGTGGAGGTACTGCGGCACGTCGGCGGGGCTGGAGCCGCCGCCGGTGGACTTTTCGGCGTGTCTGGCGCGCAGGGCGTCGGGCAGGTGCTTGTCCTCGTCAGTTTGGTCGCGGAAGGTCCAGCGGCGGAGGCCGTCCTCGCTGACGGCGGTGCCGTTTTCGCCGCCGACCTCGAGGCGGACGTTGCCGCCGGGCCACATGGCGGTGGTGCCCATGAGAACGCCGTGCGCGCCGCTCTCGAAGGTGAGGGAGCAGGCGAGGGTGTCCTCGACCTCGATTTCGGGGTGGATGCGGCTGGAGGCGTGGGCGGTGACGATTTTGACCGGCCCCATGATCCACTGGAGCAGGTCAACGCCGTGGACGGATTGGTTCATGATCGCCCCGCCGCCGTCAAGCTTCCAGGTGCCGCGCCAGCCGCCGTCGCGGTAGTACTGGTCGGTGCGGTACCAGGGCGTGTAGCAGCCGCCGTAGGCGAGGGTGCCGAAGCGATTTTCGTCGGCGGCCTGCTTCAGGGCGCGGTTGGCGTCGTCCCAGCGGTTCTGGAAGATGCCGGCGAGCCGCACGCCGTTGGCATCGGCCGCGGCGATCATGCGGTCGATGCGGTCGAGTTGAATTTCCATCGGCTTCTCGCACACCACGTTCCGGCCGGCGTTGAGGGCGGTGAGCACCGGGTCCATGTGGTCGCCGCTGGGCGTGCAGACGTGGACGCTCTCGATTTCCGGGTGTTCCTCGAGCATCGCGGCAAGATCGGTGTAGCGCGGCACGTTGGGCAGGTGGTGCTTGGCGAGGGACTTCTCCATCGCCTCGGGCGCGGCATCGTAGACGGCCACAAGGTCAGTGAAGTCGAGCAGCTTCAGGCAGGCGACGTGCCAGTCGCCGACCACGCCGGTGCCGACGACGGCGGTTTTCCAGGGTTTGGGCATGGGCGCATCCTATCAGGCCGGCACGCGGGCGTAGACCTCGCCGACGGTGCGGAGCCACGCGACGTCGCCGGCGTCGGCCTTCTCGCGGACGAGGTCGAGGAATTGAAGTGTTGCAGGCTCAAAGCACGCCTCGCTCGGGTCTTCGACCGGAATGAAAGCGTCGACTTCGACCCGTACCACGGCAAGGCTTCCGTGGACCCAGTGGAAATGGCGAATATGACGGTCGGAAGTTTTCATCGCCTGCTTCACACGCGAAACACGGATTGAAAACCCGTGCTACGGGGCACCCGCGCTTGCTAATTTACTCCATGGGGATCAACTTCACAAACCGTTTTGACCCCAGTTGCAGCACCCTCGGCCCGGCGACCTTCACCGGTTCCTTCTCCCCCACCTTCTCGCCATCAATCTTCACCGCCCCCTCCCGAATCTTCCGGATCGCCTCGCTGTTGCTCGACACGAAGCCGGCATCGACCAGCAAAGGCGGGAGTTTGTGGGGGCCGGGGCCGATTTTGAGCTCGGGCATCTCGTCCGGCACGCCGCCGTGGGTGGCCTTCATGAAGTCGCGCTCGGCGGCGTCGGCGGACGGGGCGTCGTGGAACTCGGCGATGATGAGTTTTGCCAGCCGCACCTTCGCGTCGCGCGGCGAGGCGGCGATTTGAGCCTTCACCTCCGCCATCGGCTCGTCCGTCAGCAGCGTGTAATAACTCTCCATCAGCAAATCCGGCAGGCTCATCACCTTGCCGAACATGCCGCCCGCCCCGCCGGGGGGGTCGGTCAGGGCGATGTAGTTCCCCTTGCTTTTGCTCATCTTCATCGAGCCGTCCGTCCCCACCAGCAGCGGCGTGACTATCACCACCTGCTTCTCCCGGCCCTCCCCCTCCTGCAACTCCCGGCCCACCATGTTGTTAAATAATTGGTCGTTGCCCCCCATCTCCACGTCCGCGTCGATCTGCACGCTGTCCCACCCCTGCAGCAGCGGGTAGATGAACTCGTGGATGGCGATCTCCTTGCCGGCCTTGTAGCGGTCGGAAAAGCTGTCGCGCTCCAGCATCTGCGCCACCGTCTTGCGGCTGCACAGGCGGATCAGGTCGATCAGGTCCATTTTCCCCAGCCACTCGCTGTTTCGACGGACCTCCAGATGCTCCGGGTCGGTCAGCAGCACCTTGCCGACCTGCTCGACATACGTCTCGGCGTTGGCGGCGATCTGCTCGGCGGTGAGCATCGGGCGGGTTTTGTCCGCGCCGGACGGGTCGCCGACGCGGGCGGTGTAGTCGCCGATGATGAGGACCGCCTTGTGTCCCAAATCCTGGAACGTGCGGATCACCTTCAGCGGCACCGCGTGGCCCAAGGTCAGGTCCGGGGCGGTGGGGTCCATGCCCATTTTGATCCGCAGCGGCACGCCGGTCTCGGCCGACTTTTTGAGTTTCGCCCGCAGTTCGGCCTCGGGCACGATCCGGTCGCACCGGCGGGCGAGGCGCTTCATCTGGTCGTCGATCGTCATCACGGTTCCGATTGAACGCGAAACCCGGCCCGGCCGCAAAGGGCGAAACCGAGTCACTTCCCGCCCAACAGCAGGGACAGCAGCGCGAAGGTCAGGCTGATCGAGTTGAACCCGAAGTGGATCAGGATCGTCGTCCACAAATTGCCCGTCCGCTCGTAGACGTACCCGAGGCACAGCGCCAGCACGAACACCACGGGGATGCTGAACGGCGGGTGGACCGACGCGAACGCCGCCGACGTCAGCACGATCGCCCCCCACCGCGCCGCGATGCCGGGCGATCCGGCGGGCGGCGTCAGGGCGGCGGGGGGGGCGGAGCGGTACTCCAGAAACGGCGGGACCGGCGGGGGCGGCGGCACGGTCGGGTCGCGCGGCGGAGTCGGGGGCGCGTCATCAACCCCCACGAACTCGAAATCCTCCGGCCGCGCCCGGCGGCGGAAGAGGTGCCCCAGGGCCGTCTGCAGGTGGCCGCGGAACAGCAGCTCCTCCATCAGCGGGGCCAGAATGCTCGCCGACAGCAGCGTCAGGACGATCACCGGGGCGGTGCCGAGCTTGTCCATCATCTCGATCATCGGGTGCTTCTCGTCCATCGGCAGCCCCAGCCGCCAACGCACCAGTTGCACCAATCCGCCGGCGAGGTAGACCACCGGCAAGATCACCACCAGCGACACCGCCGCCTGCCTGACCGCCGGGCCGAGGTTCGCCGTCCGCAGCCCCAGCCACCGCAGCGGCCGGCGCGGGTCGACCCACCCCAGCCCCACCAGGACGCCCAGCGCCGCGAGCTGCGACCCGAGCATTAGCGCCAGCAGCGTGACCCCGCCGATCGCGTCGGCCATGGCGTCGGTGGCCGCGTTGTAGTCCGCCGGCCGGGTCGTGCCGTGCAACTGGTGCCGCACGCCGAGGTACAGCCCGAACGCCAGTTGCACCCCGAAAAAGGCGGCCGCGGCGAGGAAGAACCGGCCCCACAGCCACCCCGCCCCGCCGCCGGGGGGAATCCGCACCGGCCCCACCACGCTCCGCGGCCGCCACGGCTCGGTCTTCACGAACGCGACAACACCCCCGACCAGCAGCCCGACGAACGCGGCCAGGACGAACAGGTTCAGCGCGACCATCCCCGCGCCCGGCACCGCCGGCAGCGTTGTGGGAACGGTCGTCGGCACCGGGTTCGGGCCGACCGGCGTCGGCAGCCGACCCGCCGCCAGAACGGCGGTGCCGCAGAGCGTCGACGCGGCGTGGAGAAGGCGGGGCAGGGGGTCGAACATCGTTGACATCGGGGGCAGCGGGTCTAGCATCCGGGCCGGCATTCTAGCCCCCCGTTCCGACTCCCCTATGGTCACGCTCGCCGACATCCTCGACGCCAAGCGGACCGAGGTGGAGGCGCGCAAGACCGCCGTGCCGGTGGAGGAGCTCAAGGAGCGGATTTCCGAGCTCGGCCGCCCCCGAAATTTCTTCGCCGCCGTCACCGCCAAGCCCCGCGCCGCCGCCCCGCCCCGCCGGCTCAACCTCATCGCCGAGGTGAAAAAGTCCAGCCCGTCGGCGGGCGTGATCCGCGCCGACTTCGACCCCGTCGCCGTCGCCCGCGCCTACGCCGACGCCGGCGCGTCCGCCCTCTCCGTGCTGACCGACGAGCCCTTCTTCGGCGGCAAACTCGAGTTCATCCACGCCGTCCGCGACGAGGTGAAGCTCCCCGTGCTCCGCAAGGACTTCATCGTCGACCTCTACCAGGTCTACGAGAGCCGCGCCGCCGGCGCCGACGCGATCCTGCTGATCGGGGAGGCGCTGCGGACCAACGAGCTCATCGACCTGCAAATCCTCGCCACCGAGCTGAACATGACCTGCCTGATCGAGGTCCACGCCATCGAAACCCTCATGCGCGTCCGCGACACCGTGATCGGCTTCCCGCACAAGAGCTACAGCCTGCTGGGCATCAACAACCGCGACCTGACGACGATGCAGACCGACCTCGGCACCACCCTCCGCATGGTCGAGCTGGTGGAGGACCGCACGATCCTCGTCAGCGAGAGCGGCATCCGGACCGCCGCCGACGCCCGCAAATTGGCCGCCGCCGGCGTGCGGTCGGTGCTGGTCGGCGAGAGCCTGATGCGCGCCGCCGACGTCGGCGCGAAGGTCCGCGAGCTCATCTACCCCGCCAAGCGCAGGGCGTCCTGACCGTGAAGGCCATCCAACCGTGGCACGGGCGTCCCGCCCGCGTCTGCGCTTGCCAATGCGCTTTCCCACCTGCCGCCATGCGCAGACGCGGGCGGGACGCCCGTGCCACGTTCAGACTGCTTCCACATTTTTGACCCTTGACCGGACCGACCCACCCCCCAAAACTGGGTCGAACGGGCACGACGCCCGACGGACCCATGCGCGCCTTACCCGCCCGCCTGCTCCTCGCCACCCTGCTCCTCGCCGCCGGCTGCGCGGCGCTGCCGAAGGGGCAACTCGCCGCCATCGGTCCCACCGGCGGCGGGGCGCGGGTCGGGCGCGCCTACCTCGTCCGCGGCTGGATGGGCATCTTCTCCAAAGGCCTGCCGGTCCTCAAGCGGCGCCTGGCCGACCACGGCGTCGAGGCGCAGGTCTTCCTCGAAACCCAGTGGCACCCCCTCGCCGACGCCCTCGTCGACCGCTACCGCGCCGCGCCGAACCCCGAGCCCCTCATCCTCATCGGCCACAGTTGGGGCGCGGACGACGTGCTCCACATCGCGCGCCGACTCGACGCCGCGGGCGTGCCGGTCGACCTGATCGTCACGCTCGACCCCGTGACCCCCCCGCGCCTGCCGCCCAACGTCCGGCGGTGCGTGAACCTGTACGAAACCAACGGCCTCTTCGACCTGCTGCCCGCCTTCCGCGGCGTGCCGATCCGCCCCGACCCCGGCGCCGCGGTCGCCCTGCACAACGTCGACATCCGCCGCGACCGCCGCGATCTGCTCGCCGGCGACGGGGCGGATTTGCACCACTGGAACATGGACGCCAAGCCCCCGATCCAGCGCGAGATCGTCGCCGAGGTGCTGAAGGTCTGCCCCCCGCGCGCCCGGTGGGCCCGCCGCCCCGCGACCCGCCCGAGCACCGCCCCGGCGTCGTACGCCGTGAAAACGCTGGACGCGCGACCTTGACGGAACGGAACAAGCCGGCCTCTGCCGTGGCACGGGCGTCCCGCCCGGATTCTCTTGCGCCCGGCGCGTCGCAACCGCGGAAATCCGGGCGGGACGCCCGTGCCACAAGGTCAGCGTCCGGCGTCTGGACGCCGTGCCGCGGCGGCGCATACTGGGGGCGTGCCGACGATCCTTCACCACGCGCCGGGGCTTGCCGTCGGGCTGATCGTCGGGTTTTACTGGGGCCGCGTGCTGCGCCTCGCCCTCAAGGCGCGGCGGCGGACGGGGCGGGCGGCAAATTTTTTCCCGCCCGAGCCCCTCGGCCGGGCGCTGCGGCTCGTCTGGTACCCGACCGTCGGGGTCTGGATCGCCCTGCCGTGGGTCGCGGCATTTTCCGCGACCGTCGCGGGGCAGTTGTGGTACCGCTCGCCGTGGATCACCTGGCCGGCGGTCGCGGTGGCGGGGATAGCGCTGGCGGCGACCCTCGCCTGCTGGCGGCGGATGGGCAAAAGCTGGCGGATGGGCATCGACCCCGGCGAGACCACCGCCGTCGTCGTCACCGGGCCGTTCGCGTGGGTGCGGCACCCGATCTACGTCCTCTCCGCGACGCTGATGCTCGCCAGCCTCGCCGCCGTGCCGCACCCGCTGCTGGCAGTCGCGGCGGCGGTCCACATCACGTTCCTCCAGTGGGAGGCGCGGCGCGAGGAGCGGCACATGCTCCGCACCGCCGGCGAGGGGTACCACGATTACATGCGGCACGTCGGGCGGTTCGTGCCCAAATCCGCCAAACCCTACCGGCCCCCCGCCGCCGCGGCGCGGTGATCGGTCCGGTCCGCCCATATACTGCCGGCCCGATGCCCCCCGCCCGCCCGAACGTCTTCCAGCACCTGATGCGGCAGTGGGAGGCCATTCACCCCTACAACGCGGCGCAGGCGATGCGGCTCGACGGCCCCGCCAATATTGGCCGCGCCGCTGACGCTTGGCGCGCCGCGGCGCTCGACCTCGGGCTGGGAACCATCGTGGAGGCGAATCGGCGGTATCGGTTTGACCCGACCGCCGGGGCGGGCGCGCTGAACATCGTGCCGGCGGGCGAGGGGGTGGAGGGGCACCTGTCGGCCGCCTTGAACGTGCCCTTCGGCGAGGAAGCGCCCTTCCGGCCGTTCGTGATCGAGGGCGAACAGTCGCACCTGCTGGGCATTGTTTACCGGCACTGGGTGGCGGACAGCGTGTCGGTCCGCGCGGTGGCGCGGGCGTGGCTCGACCGCCTGCGGGGAAGAGTGCCGCGGTCGATCCGGCACGCGGCGGGCGGGTACTGGCGGCACTTCGGCCCCGGCGCCGGCGGGTGGCGGGTGGGGGAGGCGGCGCTGGACCAACTCTCGTCGGTCAGCCGGCTGAAGCGCGCCCGCCGCCTGCCGCCGATGGGCGGGGCGGTTCGATCAGTCGGGGGCTTCGACGTGCGGTTCCGGCACCACGTTTTTCCCGACGGGCTGATCGGGGCGGTCCACGGTCGGGCGCGGGGGGCGGGGGTGCGGGTGGGGGACGTGCTGCTGGCCGCCGCCGCCGAGGCCGCCGCGGCGCACGTCCCGCTGGACGACCAACCGGGCCGGCGGGATCTGGCGGTCGGCAACATCGTCGATCTGCGGTCGCTCGGCAGGGGTCCGGGCAGGGGCGCGGTCGGGGAGGAGGTCTTCGGGCTGTTCCTGGGCTACCTCACGACGATCTACCGTGGTCGCGATCTGGCGAACTTTCCGAAGCTGCTGCGGTCGACCGCGGCGCAAAGTCGGCGCGACCGGCGCGACCATCGGGCGGCGGCGAGCATGGTCCGCCTGGCCGCCGGCCGACTCGCCGGCCGGCTGGTGCGGCGGGCGGACTGGCCGGAGTTCTACCGCAAGCGCGTGCCCCTGGCGGCGGGGCTGTCGAACGTCAACCTCGCCGGCACCTGGGTGGAGGCGGCGCGGGGCGACGGCTTGACCGACTACCTCCGCGCCTCCCCCACCGGCCCGGCGATGCCGCTGGTGTTCGCCCCGACAACCCTCGGCGAGGGCCTCGGCGTCGGCGTGACCTACCGCCCCGCCGTGCTGTCCGACGCCGCCGCGGACGCCGCCGTCGCGCAGTTCCGGGCCCGGCTGGAGGCGTTCGCGGGCGATCCGTAGGCGATCTTTGATGATCTTTAATAGCCGGAGGCGGAAGCCCCGGTTCCTCGCGGGGGAGCGTGCGTGTAGGGTCGAAGCGTTCGCCGGCCAGGAAACCGGGGCTTCCGCCTCCGGCTATTATTGCTTTGTATTGATGCCACACGACGCCCTTATCGTCGGCGCGGGACTCGCCGGCCTCCGCTGCGCCCGGACGCTGGGCGCGGCGGGCAAGTCGTGCCTGCTCCTCGAGTCGTCCGACGGCGTCGGCGGGCGGGTGCGGACGGACCGCACGCCCGACGGCTTCCGCCTCGACCGCGGCTTTCAGGTCTACCTCACCGCCTACCCCGAGGGGCGGGCGGCGCTCGACCACGCGGCGCTGGACCTCAAACCGTTCACGCCCGGCGCGCTGGTGCGCAAGGGCGGGCGGTTCCTGCGCCTTTCCGACCCGCTCCGCCGGCCGCAGCATCTGCTGCAAACCGCGCTCAACCCGCTGGTGGCGTGGGGCGACGTCTGGCGGACGCTGAAGCTCCGCCGCGACGTCGGCCGGGGGGCGGCGGTCGATCTGTATCAAAAGCCGCAAACGTCGACGATGGCGGAACTGCGGGGGCGGGGGTTCTCCGAGTCGCTGATCGACGCCTTCTTCCGGCCGTTCCTCGCGGGGGTGTTTCTGGACGCGGAGTTGACCACGAGCAGCCGGTTCTTCGAGTTCACCTTCCGCACGTTCGCCGAGGGCCCGACGGCGGTGCCGGCGCTGGGGATGGGGGAGATTCCGAACCAGTTGGCGGCGGGTTTGCCGGCCGGCAGCGTGCGGCTGAACGCGGCGGCGTCGAAGGTCGAACCGGGCCGCGTGACGCTGGCGGGCGGGGAGGTGCTGGAGGCGCCCGCCGTGGTGGTGGCGACCGATCAGACTGCCGCCGAACGACTGCTGAACGGCCGGCTGATCGACCCACGGCCGGGCGCGTTCAAGGGGTGCGTGACGCTCTATTACGCGGCGGAAAAATCGCCGGTGGGGGAGCCGACGCTGGTGCTCAACGGCGACGGGCCGGGGGCCGGGCCGGTGAACAATGTGGTGGTGATGTCCGACGCCGCCCCGGCCTACGCGCCGGCGGGTGCGGCGTTGGTTTCGGTCAGCATCGTCGGCGCGCCGGCCATGGACGATGCCGCTCTGGACGCCGCGTCGCGCGAGCAACTCGCCGGCTGGTACGGGCGGAAAACGGTCGGCGACTGGCGACTGCTGCGGGCCGACCGCATCCCCCACGCCCAGCCGAGCGGCGGGGTCGAGGCGCTGGAACTCCCCCGCCGCCCGACGGACCTGGGCGGCGGTTTGCACGTCTGCGGCGACCACCGGGCGGTCGGCAGCATTAACGGCGCGCTGGCGAGCGGAAGACTCGCTGCGGAAGGCTTCTTGGGCGGGGGGAACCGTCCGGGTGCCACGGATTGACGTACTCGTCAACCCGTGCCGGGCGGTGTTCTACGGCGGAAGATACGGGTTAAGGAGCACCTCTATCCGTGGAGGATTTCGCCACCCAGCGCGATCGCCCGCATGGACAAAAAATCGACTCGTTTAGCCGCCTCCGCTTGCGGGGCGTGTCGGGCGACGTGACGCAACCCGACGCGCCCCGCAAGCGGAGGCGGCTAAATGTCACATCGGGTGGCGGTCATGGCGGGCGCTTTCGGACGCCGCTCGGCACGGGTTGGCGAGTACGCCAACCCATGGCACCCGGAGGAGCGCGGTCGGGTGCGATTTTTATCGTTGAGGCGCGGCGCGCGTGGTGGCGGGCGAGGGTGGGACCTTGCGGTAAACGTTCGCCGCGAAGTCGCCGACGCCGCCGACGGTTTTTTCGGGCGAACCGAGGGCGGGGTCGGCTTCGGGCAGCACCAGCACCGCGCCGGGCGTTTGGCGGAACTCGGCCGTCGCCTGTTCGACCGAGAGCAGGCCGAAGCGGCGGACGAGCTCCGGGTCGGTGGCGAAGAACTTCAGGTCATAGCCCGGCCCCGGCCCAGTCGCCGGCGAGGGGTCGGCGGCGGCCATGAGGCGGTAGCGGGCGACGCCGGCCCGCTCGTCCTCGTTGGCGACCGACCCGAGCGCCGCCGCCCCGACCGGCCCGAAGCCCGAGCGCAGCAGCAGCGGCTCGACGCTCTTGCCCCCCGCCGCCGCCGCCTCCAGCCGGTCGGCCGAGGCCCGCAGCGAATCGGAACTCGCCCCTTTGACGTAGGCCGCCGAGTGGTCGGCCGGCACCAGCACCACGCCGGTCGGCCGGTCCCCCAACACCGCCGCCGACCCCTGGAAGATGCCGGCGTAACGCTCGGTCTGCCCGCGGTCGAGCGCGCGTTCGGCGCGGAACGAGAGCCAGCCGATCAGCAGGAAGATCACCGCCAGCCCCGCCGCGATGCCCGCCCGCCCGCCGCCGCCGAGGCGCGTCGATGCCCGTCGCAACGGGCCGGGCAGGTAGGCGAAGCCGAGGAAGATCGCCAGCACGGAGAGGGGCGTGAAGTAGTGCTCGAACAGTTGCGGCGTCCGCACCGTGGT
>CBDHCE010000018.1:0-531626 GCA_965260985.1 Tepidisphaeraceae bacterium
CGGAGTTGCAGCGCCCGCACCGCCGCGGCAAGACTTTCGGCCACCGCCGCCGGGTCGGCCCGCGCCGAGGGCGGCGGGGGGACCGGCGGGCCAAACGCCAGCGTCGCCTCCTGCGGCAGGCCGTAGGCGGGCGGGTTGTCCAGCCCCCGCATCGTGCCGTCAAGGTAGGCGGGGTGAATCGGCGCCCGCGCCCGCGCCGCCATCACCGCCACGCCCGGCTCGAACGGCATCAGCCGGCGGTCCGGAGCGATCCGCCCCTCCGGGAACACGCCCAGCACCCGCCCCTCCTTCAGCGCCCGCAGTGCCGCCCGCGTCGGCCCCATCTCGCGCGACCCGCGCTCCACGGGGATCGCGTCGATCATCGCCATCAGCGGCTTGAGCAGCGGAATCTCGTAGAACTCTTTCGCCATCATCCAGACGATCGGCCGGCGGATCACGCTCTGGATTAGCACCGGGTCCAGCCCGCTCGTGTGGTTGCAGATCAAAATCGCCGGCCCCGCCTCGGGCAGCCGCGGCGGCGAGAGCACCGCCACCTGGTGAAACCCCCGGCAATAAACCACGTTCACCGCGTGGAACAGCCGGACCTTCCAATCCGCGTCGCGGACGTGATCGGGCTGGGGTGGTTCGGTGGCGGCCAAGGGAGGCGAATCATGCGAAGTGGGCGAGCGATTTACAAGCCCGATTTCTTCAGCGTCTCCCGGTCCAGCCACGTCTCCAACTCCCCGGCACTCATCTTCATTGACCCCGCCCCCGCCACCCCGCGCCGCACGGCCACCAGCTCCGCCGCGATGCTCACCGCGATCTCCGCCGGCGTCACCGCGCCGATCTCCAGCCCCACCGGCGCGTGAACCCGCGACAACGCCTCTCGACTTACGCCGGAGGCGAACAGGTCGCCCAGGATCGTCCGCACCTTCCGCTTGCTGCCGATCAGGCCGACGTGCTTCGCCGGCGACTCGACCACCGCCGCCAGCGCCGCCCCGTCGTGGCGGTGGCCGCGCGTGACGATCACGCAGTAGGTGTGGGCGTCGACCGGGAACCGCCGCAGCTCCGCCTCGATGTCGCCGACGATCCGCCGCACGCCGGCCGGGAACCGCTCCGCCGCCAGCACGTCCGGCCGGTCGTCCACCACCGCCACGCGAAACCCCAGCGGCCCCGCCAGCCCCGCCAGCGCCTGCCCGACGTGCCCCGCCCCCGCGATCACCAACGTCGGCGTCGGCGGGATGATCTCGCGGTAAATTTTCGCCTCACTCTCAAGCAGATACCGCGCCTCAAACATGCCCTCACGGTTCGCCCGCAGCTCGTCCGCCAGCGCCTCGAATCGCGCCCGATCCGAAGCCGTCAAAACCTCCACCGCGACGTCCATGATGCCGCCGCAGATCAGCCCGTCATCCCACCCGTAATCGTGGTCGAGCCGAAACGTCATCAACTCCCGGCCGCTCGCGGCTTCGCAAAGAGACGAATCCAGTAGAACCTCCAACGTCCGCCGCCGCACCTCAGCCTCA
The DNA here is from genome assembly GCA_965260985.1 of Tepidisphaeraceae bacterium. GTDB lineage: Bacteria > Planctomycetota > Phycisphaerae > Tepidisphaerales > Tepidisphaeraceae > CBDHCE01. The sequence goes on from CBDHCE010000018.1 coordinate 1,503, forward strand.
ACACACCCACCGCCGAGCGTCCCGACGGTCCGCCCGTCGGCCAGCACCAGCATCTTCGCCCCCGCCCCCTGCGGCGTGCTGCCGCGCGACCGCACCACCGTGCAGAGCGCGACGACCTCGCCCTCGCCCAGCCGCCTGAGAATCTCGTCGCACAGCTCGAGCATTAGCGCACTCTTTACGGGGATGGAAAATCCGGCGGATCACGTTAGGATGCTCCCAACCGCCGCGCCCGAGATTGAGCCCGCCGAATGGCCCTGCAAGACCTCCTAGCCGTTGCCCGTGGCGACGCGCCCGCCGACCTGCTGCTGCGCGGCGGCCGCGTCTGCAACGTCTTCACCGGCGAGATCGAACCGGCCGACGTGGCGATTTTCCAGGGCCGCATCGCCGGCATCGGCCCCGGCTATTCCGCGGCCGAGACTGTTGACTTGAACGGCCAATTCCTCGCCCCCGGCCTGATCGACGCCCACGTCCACATCGAGAGCAGTTTGTGCGTGCCGGCCCACTTCGCATCGGCCGTGCTGCCGCGCGGCGTGACGACCGTCGTGACCGACCCGCACGAAATCGCCAACGTCTGCGGCCCCGCGGGCGTGCGCTTCATCGCCGACAGCTCGAAACACCTGCCGCTGAACGTGGTGGTGATGGCCCCGAGTTGCGTGCCGGCCACCCCGATGGGCACCGCCGGCGCGGACCTCGACGCCGATGCCCTGGCGGCCCTCCGCGACGGCACCGCCCACGGCCTCGCCGAAGTGATGAACTTCCCCGGCGTCATCAACGCCGACCCCGCCGTGCTCGCCAAACTCGCCCGCTACGCCGGCGCGCCCATCGACGGCCACGCGCCGGGCGTGACGGGCCGCGCGCTCAACGCCTACGCCGCGGCCGGCGTCGGCAGCGACCACGAGTCGGTCACGGTCGAAGAGGCGAAGGAAAAACTCTCGCGCGGCCTCTACGTCCTCATCCGCGAGGCGACCAACGCCCAGAACCTGCGCGACCTGCTGCCGCTGGTCACGCTCGCCAACGCCCGCCGCATCTGCCTCTGCACCGACGACCGCCAGCCGGCCGATCTGCTCGGCGACGGCGGGGTCGACCACATGCTCCGCGTCGCCATCGCCTTCGGCCTCGACCCGATGCTCGCCCTGCGCCTCTGCACGCTGAACCCCGCGGAATGGTTCGGCCTGACCGACCGTGGCGCGATCGCCCCCGGCCACGCGGCGGACCTGTTCACGTTCGACGATTTGCAGAAGCCCGTCGCCGAAACCGTCTACGCCGCCGGCCGACTCGTCGCGGAGAACGGAGACCTCGCCCCCGGCGTCCGCTGCGACCCGATGCCGACGCCCGCCGACCTGTGCGGCGGCATTAACTTCGACCCCGACGCCCTCGACTTCCGCATCCCCGCGACCGGCGGCAAACTCCGCGTGATCGGCTCAATCGAAAACCAACTCGTCACCGAGGAGCGCCTGCTGGACGCGACCGTGAAGGCCGGCCACGCCGTCGCCGACCCGTCGCGCGACGTGCTGAAGATGGCCGTCGTCGAGCGCCACCGCGGCACCGGCAACGTCGGCCTCGGCTTCATCCAGGGCGTCGGCCTGAAGCGCGGCGCGATCGCCGGCACCGTCGCGCATGACCACCATAACCTCGTCGTCATCGGCGCCGACGATGCCTCCATGCGAACGGCCGCGAGGGCCGTAAAGGAACTAGGCGGCGGCCTCGTCGCGGTCGACGGCGACCAAGTGCTGGCGACGCTCGCGCTGCCCATCGCGGGGTTGATGAGCGACCGGCCGATCCTCGAAGTGCGCGAGCAATACGCCGCCCTCCGGGCGGCCGCTAAACAATTGGGTTCGCCGCTGCACGACCCGTTCATGGCGATGAGTTTTATGGCGCTGGAAGTCATTCCCAAACTGAAGCTGACGGATCAAGGCTTGGTGGACGTTGAAAGGTTCGACTTCGTAAAACTCTTCGCCTGACCAAAAGAAAATCCACGAATGAACACGAATCCCCACCAATAAAACTCCGCCATTCGTGTCTTCTTCGTGTTCATTCGTGGACCTCCCTCTTCAACATGACTCCAAAAGACCAACTCCACCACCCCCGCACCTTCGTCCGCCCGCGCTGCGCGCTGATGCCGGTGGCGGGCTACCCGTTTTCGGTCCTGCCCGACTGGCCCGGCTGCCCGGTGCGCGTCCTCTGCTCGCCGGCCCTCGGGGCGGGCTTCGCCGAGTACCTGCTGGACCTGCCCGCCGGCGGCGACTTCTCGCACCCGGCCGACGGGCGGGTCGAAACCTTCTTTTACGTCGTCAGCGGCCGGGTCGATCTGGACGGCAACGATCTGCCCGCAGGCGGCTTCGCGCTGATGCCGCACGACGATGCGTTCCGCCTCAAGGTGATCGAGCCGGCCCGCCTGCTGATGCTCCGCAAGGTCTACGAATCCGCCCCCGGCGTGAAGGACGATTACCTCGTCGTCGGCCACCAGAAGGACGTGCCCGCCGACCCCTACCTCGGCGACGCGGGCGTGCGCCTGCAAACCCTGCTGCCCGACAAGCTGCCGTTCGATTTGGCGATGAACATCTTCACCTTCGACCCCGGCACCCGCCTGCCGGTCGTCGAAACCCACGTCATGGAGCACGGCCTGCTCTTCCTGCAGGGCCGGGGCGTCTACTACCTCGACGACCGATGGATGGAAGCCGGCGACGGCGACTTCATCTGGATGGGGCCGTATGTGCCGCAATCCTTCTATGCGGCGGGGCCGGGGCCGGCGAAGTATATTTATTACAAGAACGTGAACCGAGATGTGGCGCTTTGAAGAGTCATTGGTCCTTCGTCATTGGTCATTGGTGAAGAAGGAACCGGCACCAAGTTGCAAATGACAAGTGACAAATGACCAAGGACAAATGACAAATGACTGAGAAGATTTACAGAGATGAGGACGTCTCCCTCGACCCGCTGAAGGGAAAAACCGTGGCCGTCATCGGCTACGGCATCCAGGGCCGGGCGCAGGCGATGAACTGCCGCGACAGTCTGAAGGGCAGCGGGTGCAAGGTGATCGTCGGCTCCACCGGCAGCCGGGCCGACGCCGAGGCCGACGGCTTCGAGGCGATGAGCGTCGCCGACGCGGTGAGGCGCGGCGATGTGCTGCTGAACGAGCTGGCCGACCCCGCCCAGCCGCCGGTGTGGAGGGCCGAGATCGGCCCGAACCTGCGGGCCGGCCAGACAGTCGTCTTCTGCCACGGCTTCAACGTGCTGTACGGGCAGATTCAGGTGCCCAAAAACGTGAACTGCACCCTCTTCGTGCCGAACGCGCCGGGCAAGTTCGTGCGGCAGAAGTACGAGGCCGGCGAGGGCGTCTATGGCTGCGTCAGCGTCGAGCACGACGCGACGGGCGACGCGAAGGAGATCGTGCTGGCCGTCGCCAAGGCCGTCGGCAGCACGCGGGCGGGCGTGGTCGAACTGTCGTTCCAACACGAGACCGAGGGGGACAACTTCGAGGAGCAAATCCTCTACGGCGGCACCATCGCCCTGATGCGGCTCTGCTTCCAAACCATGGTCGACGCCGGCTACCCGCCCAGCTTCGCGTACGCGAAAGCCATCCGCTCGCTCCGCAGCGTGGTGGACGTGATGGACGAGGTCGGCATCGAGAATTACATCAGCACCCGCAGCAGCCGCACCTGTGAATTCGCCGTCCGCACGCGCGGCCCGCGCGTGATCAACGCCGACGAGGTGAAGAAGATTTTCGACGAGACCGAGCAGGGCATCTTCGCCCGCGACTGGATGCAGGAGTGGGCGCTGGGCATGCCGCAACTCCACCGCCTCCGCCGAACGGCAGCGGAGAGTGAAATGGAGAAGACCGGCGAGAAGTGGCGCGAGGAGTTCGGAAAATAACCACGGAGGGCACGGAGGTACACGGAGGAAGCCACGGAGAAAAACCAATCTTTTTTATTTTTCTCCGTGACTTCCTCCGTGTACCTCCGTGCCCTCCGTGGTTAAACCTCTTGGAGTTAAGAGTGAGCATCGAAGCCGCCGACATCCAGAAGCACATCGACGCCATCGCCGGCTTCACCGCGACGCCGGGGGAGGGGGCGAGCCGGCCGACCTTCTCGCGGCCGTGGCGGGCGGCGGTCGATTACGTCGCGTCGCGCGCCGAGGCCGCCGGCTGCGACACGCGCACCGACGCCTTTGGCAACGTCCACCTTCGCCCAACATCGCTCGGCTGGGACGCCCCCGCGTGGCTCAGCGGCAGCCACCTCGACAGCGTCCCGCACGGCGGCGATTGGGACGGCGTGATCGGCGTGGTCGCGCCGCTGGCCGCGCTGGAAAATGACCCGTCGTTGCCGCTGGAACTGGTCATCTTCGCCGAAGAAGAGGGCACCACCTTCGGCCTCGGCATGCTCGGCAGCCGCGCGTGGGTCGGCGACTTGTCGCGCGGCGACCTCGAGCACGTCCGCAACGCCAACGGCCTCGATTACCTCCAAGCCGGCATCCCCCACGGCGTGCGGCCCGAAAACTTCGCCGCCGACCTCTTCGACCCCGCCCCCTACCGCGGCCTGATCGAAATCCACGCCGAGCAGGGCCCGGGCCTGTGGAACGCCGGCCACCCGCTCGCCGTCGTCGAGGCCGTCGCCGGCCGCCGGCAATATCGCGTGACCTTGACCGGCCAGGCCAACCACGCCGGCAGCACCAGCATGGCCGACCGCCGCGACGCCCTCGCCGCGGCGGCCGAGATCATGGTCAAGCTCGAGCTCCTCGCCGACGAGCTCGGCGGCGTCGCGGTCGCCACCGTCGGCCGGCTGAGCGTCGAGCCCAACGCCGTCAACGTCGTGCCCGGCCGCGTCGCGTTCACCATCGACTTCCGCACGCCCGACGCCCGCGCGCTCGACCAGATCGACGGCACCCTCCGCGGCATGATCGACCGCACCTGCGAGACCCGCCAGATCGACCCCACCTTCGAGCGCACCGAGCAGCAGCCCCCCGCATTGCTCGACGAATCGGTCTGCGAAAAGCTGGAATCCGCCGCCGCCGCTTGCGGCTTCGCAAAGAAACAAATCCCGCGTGTCGCCAGCGGCGCCCTGCACGACGCCGCCATCCTCGCCCCGCACCTGCCGACCGCGATGCTCTTCGTGCCGAGCCGCGGCGGGATCAGCCACAACCCGCAGGAGTTTTCCCGCGCCGAAGATGTCGCGCTGGCCGCGCGCGTGCTGGAGAAGCTCGTACTCAATTCGTCGTAAGCCGCGAGCGCAGCGAGCGCTTTTTGATGAAGGAAACGAAAAGCGCTCGCTGCGCTCGCGGCTAACCTTACTGATCAAAATCTGGCGAACTCGACGCATGACCCTTGACGACCTCAACCACCTCGACCGCGCCGCCTTCGTGACGACCCTCGGCGGCGTGTTCGAGCACTCCACGTGGGTCGCCGAGCGCGCCCACGACGCACGGCCGTTCCTCGACCTCGCCGACCTTCACGACGTCATGGTCAAGGCCGTCACCGCCGCGTCGGACGCAGAAAAGATGAACCTGATCCGCGCCCACCCCGACCTCGTCGGCCGCCTCGCGCGCGAGGGGCGATTGACGCGGGAATCCACCGCCGAGCAGTCCGCCGCCGGCCTCGACGCGCTGACCACTGAAGAGGCCGCCGCGTTCGACCGCTACAATGCCGCGTACCGCGAAAAGTTCGGCTTCCCCTTCGTCATCTGCGCCCGCGAGAACAAGAAGGCCGCCATCCTCGCCGCCTTCCCGGTCCGACTGGAGCACGGCCGGGACGCCGAAATTGAGACGGCCCTGACCGAGATTTCCAAGATCGCCCGCCTCCGCCTCGCCGACCTTATTGACACCTAAACATGCCCGCCACACTCACCCACCAGACCTACGGCAAGAGCCGCGTGCGGCTCACGAAAGTCACGCGCGGCCCCGGCCGCCACGACCTCAAGGAACTCTCCGTCGAGGTCGCCCTCGAGGGCGACTTCGACGCCGCCTACACCGCCGGCGACAATGCCGCCATCGTCGCCACCGACTCCATGAAGAACGCGGTCTACGCCCTCGCTGCCGACCACCCGCTGACGTGCATCGAGCCGTTCGCCCTCGCCCTCGCCCAGCATTTTTCGGAAAAGTACCCGCAGGTTTCAACCGCCACGATCACGGTGATCGAGGACCGCTGGCACCGGCTGGACACGGCCGCAAATCCCGCCGACCACCCGCACGCCTTCGCCGCCGGCAGCGCGGAGAAGCGCGTGTGCATCGCCGCCCACGGCCGCGACGGCTCGCCGACGGTGCGGGCGGGCATTGAAGATTTGATCCTGCTCCGCAGCGCCGGCTCGGCCTTCTCCGGCTTCGTGCGCGACGAGTTCACGACGCTGCCCGACAGCCGCGACCGCCTGCTGGCGACGTCCCTCACCGCCATGTGGCAGTACGACTCGGCCGACCAGAATTTCGACGCGCTGTTCGCCAAAATCCGCGGCGCGCTGCTGAGCACCTTCGCCGGCCACGCCAGCGAGAGCGTCCAGCAGACGCTGCACGCGATGGGCACCGCCGCGCTGGACGTTGCGTTGCAAATCCCGGCGATCACGCTGTCGATGCCGAACAAGCACCGCATCCCGTTCGACCTCGCGCCGCTGGGGCGCGAGAACCGCAACGAGATTTTCATCCCGATCGAGGACCCGTCCGGCCAAATCACCGCGACGCTGGAGCGGGAGTGAGCATGGCCGGCAAACTCACCACGCACGTCCTGGACACCGCCGCCGGCCGCCCGGCGGCGGGCGTGCTGATCGAACTCTTCCGCCGCGACGGCCTGATGCGCGTGCCGCTGAACGACGTCGTCACCAACGCCGACGGCCGGGCCGACGCGCCGCTGCTGGAGGGCGATTCGCTGACGGCCGGCACCTACGAACTCCTCTTCCACGTCGGCCCCTACTTCGGCGAAAAGCATTTTCTCGACGCGGTGCCGGTGGTGTTCGTGGTGAGCGACCCTTCGGCGCATTACCACGTCCCGCTTCTGTGCTCACCCTTCGGCTATACCACTTATCGCGGAAGCTAATGGACCACGGAGAACACGGAGGAAGTCACAGAGGCCAAGCCAAAATCTTCTCTCTGTGACTGTCTCCGTGTTCTCCGTGCCCTCCGTGGTTAATCTCTTCGACCGATGCCCCACGACCTGCTCATCCGCAACGCCGCCGTCGTGCGCGACCAAGTGGCGCCCGCCGACGTTGCCATCGCCGACGGAAAGATCGTCGGGATCGGCGTCGACCTCGGCGGCGCGGCGGAGGAGATCGACGCCCAAGGCCTGCACCTGCTGCCGGGGGCGATCGACCCGCACGTCCACTTCAACGACCCCGGCCGTTCCGACTGGGAGGGCTGGGCCACCGGCTCGAACGCCGCCGCGGCGGGGGGCACGACGTGCGTGTTCGACATGCCCCTGAACAGCAGCCCGCCGACGCTGGACGGCGAAAGTTTCGACCTGAAAGTGAAGGCGGCGGCGGGGCGGAGCCGCGTCGATTTCGCGCTGTGGGGTGGCCTGACGCCGAACAACCTCGACGCGATGGAGGAGCTCGCCGGCCGCGGCGTGATCGGCTTCAAGGCGTTCATGTCCGGCAGCGGCGTAGATGATTTCGAGCGGGCAAACGATGCCATACTTTTGGAAGGGATGCGCCGTGCGAGCTCGCTCGATTCGCTGGTGGGAGTTCATGCCGAGAACGAGGAAATCACCGCCACCATCGCCGCTGACCGACGGGGGCGGGGAGAGACGACCGTTGACGACTACCTCGACAGTCGGCCGATCATCGCCGAGGTCGATGCGGTGCGGCGCGTTCTGCTGTTCGCGCAAGTCAACCGGTGCCGGGTGCATCTGGTCCATCTGAGCACCGCCTGGTCGGTGTGGGCGGTCCACACCGCGCGGTCAGCGGGCGCCGTCGATGCCACTTGCGAGACGTGCCCCCACTACTTGTTGCTGGCGGCGGAAGATGTGGGGCGGCTGGGCGTCGCGGCAAAATGCGCCCCGCCTTTGCGGCAAGCGCGGCAGCTCGACAAGCTCTGGGATCGCGTGCGGACGGGCCACATTGACCTGATCGCAACCGACCACTCGCCCGCCCCGCCCTCAATAAAGCGGTTCGCCCCGGCCGACCCGGAGCAGAATGATTTTTTCGCCGCCTGGGGCGGCATCGCGGGCGTGCAGTCGCTGCTGGGAACGCTGCTCGGCGAGGGCCACCTGCGCCGCGGCCTGTCGCTGCCGGATGTCGCGCGCCTCACCAGCACGGCCGCGGCGGACCGGTTTCGGATCAGGGGCAAGGGGAAGATCGAGGTCGGCTACGACGCCGATCTGGTGCTGGTCGACCTTGCCGCCGGCCGGCCGCTGGAGCGGGAAGACTTGCTGGACCGCCACCAGCTCAGCCCGTTCGTCGGCCTGCCGATCGGCGGGTTCGTGAAGCGCACGATCCTGCGCGGGCAGACGATTTTTCACGACGGCCAGATCATCGGCGACCCGGCGGGGCGGCTGGTGCGACCGGGGGTGAGTCAAGATTCCTGAGGTAGCTGCGAACCAACGGTTCGCAGTGCGTTCGTGTAGAGAGGCGTCTGCGAACCGTTGGTTCGCAGCTACCTTGATTGGGTTTGTGATAAGCGCAACGCGCCTCGCAATTCGGAACAAGCCGGCGTCTGAGCCGAAGGCGAAGACGCGGGTTCTGCCGCTTGCGGCTTCGCGAAGACATCGAAGCTCAAGGAGCCTTCGCGCCGAAGAACCCGGGTCTTCGCCTTCGGCTCAGACGCCGGCTTGTTTCGCGCTATTGGTGTAAATTGTGAACGAGTTGCCATGCCCCTCCCCGCCACCATCTTCCGCGGCCCGCTGCTGAACCCGACGCCGGACGGCAGAGTTGCTTTCACGCCGGACGCGGTCCTCGCGGCGGACGCGGGCGGCACGCTCACCTTCGTCGGGCCGTTCGAGCGGTGGCGGCGCGAGGCATCGGCCGACGCGCCGCCGGTTCAGCCCGGCCGGAACGTGATCATGCCGCCGCTGCTGGACGTTCACATCCACATCCCGCAGCACCCGATCCGAGGCCATTTTCTGGACGGCGTAGAAGGTGAGGGCCCCAGCGGACGGCTGCTGGCGGGGCTGGATCGCAACGTTTTCCCCGCCGAGCGCCTGTGCGAAGTTGAGCAAATCGCCCGCGACACGGCCGCCGCGTTTCTGGCCGACACCCTTGCCAACGGCGTGGTCGGCGGGGCGGCGTACATGACCCTCCACCCCGCGGCCGTCCGGGCGGCGCTCGACGTGCTGCCCGACACTTGGTCCGTCGGTCTCGTGCTGATGAACCAAAATTGCCCCGAGTATCTGCGGACGGACGAGGCGACGCTGGAGCGCGACGTGGAAGCGTTGGCCGCCGACTTCGGCCGGCGGCTGATCGTCACCGACCGCTTCGCCGTCGCGGTCGACTCGCCGCTGCGCCGCCGCGCGAGCGATCTCGCCGGCCGGCTTGGGTTGCGCACGCAAACGCACCTGAACGAGCAAATCGCGGAGAAGGCGTTCGTCGAAACCTCCCTTTACCCGGACGCCGACAGCTACGCCGATGTCTACCGCCGCGACGGCCTACTCGGCCACGATTGCATCCTCGCCCACTGCATTTACATGAGCGAGGCGGAGTGGCGGATCGCCGCCGACACCGGCTCGGCCGTCGCCCACTGCCCGACCAGCAACGCCCTGCTCGGCAGCGGCGTGATGCCGCTGGACGAACGCAAACGGCACGGCCTTCCCTACGCGATTGCGACGGACGTCGGCGCCTCGCCCACCTGCTCGATGCTGGCGGAGATGGCGGCGTTCCTGAAGGTCCACGCCGGCCGCAGCACGTCCGCCACGCCGGCCGAAGCCCTCTACCGATCCACCTGCGCGCCGGCGGACATCCTCGGTCTGCACGGTGAACTCGGCACCCTCGCCCCCGGTCGGCCGGCGTCGTTCATCGAGGTCGATCCCGGTGGCCCGCTTCCGGCGACGGCCGACGACGCGATTCTCCAACTTCTGAACCTGAACCGCGATGCCCTGGCGGCGTATGCTACAGATTCGGCCCTCGGCGACCTTCGGGACGGGCGGGCCGATGACCGGACGCTCGACGCGCTGAACGCCGACCTCCGCCGCGACGTGCAGATGCTGGAGGGGCGGGTGCGGCGCGTGGTCCTTCGTGGCACGGGCGTCCCGCCCGCGTCTGCGACTTAGCACACGGAAAACGCGGGCCGGACGCCCGTGCCACAGGACATTCATGCGCGACCACCTCCTCCTCTACGTCAACGGCCAGCGCCACCGCGTCCGCGGGCCGGCGGCGTTCGCGCCCCTTACCGACTTCCTCCGCCGCGACCTCGGCCTCACGGGCACGAAGGTCGTCTGCGCCGAGGGCGACTGCGGGTCGTGCAACGTCTTCGTCGGCCGGCCCGACGGCACCGGCGGTGTCGCCTACGCGGCCGTCTGCGGGTGCATCCAATACCTCTACCAACTCGACGGCCGGCACGTCGTGACGGTCGAGGGCCTGAGCGAGCGCGGCGAGTTGAACCCCGTGCAAGCGGCGATGGTGAAGTGCCACGGCGCGCAGTGCGGCTTCTGCACGCCCGGCTTCGTCGTGGCGATGCAGGCCGTGCTGGAGCGCGGCGAGCCGACCACCGACGAATCCATGCGCCGCGGCCTGGTCGGCAACCTCTGCCGCTGCACCGGCTACGAGCCGATCCTCCGCGCCGGCCGCGAGATCGAGGTCGACAAGGTCCGCCGGCTGTCGCAGATGTACGGCTCGCCGGAGATGGCCGGCGACCTCGACGACGCCGCGGCCGACCCGGTGGCGATGGCGGACGAGGGCGTTCGGTTCTTCAAGCCCGTCACCCTCGCCGCCGCCGTCGCGCTTCGCGCCGACCACCCGGACGCCGTGCTGTTCTCCGGCGGCACCGACCTCGGCGTGCTGATGAACTACGGGAAAATCGCCCCGCCGGTGGTGATCTCCACCGCCGCCCTGCCGCACTTTTCCGAGGTGTCGCGCGAGGGCGACGCGCTCATCCTCGGCGGCGGCGCGACGCTCACGCAACTGGAGGAGGCCGCGAAGCGGCACCTGCCGGAACTGGCCGGGTTGCTCGCGTGGTTCGGCTCGCCGCCGATCAAAAACGCCGGCACCGTCGGCGGGAACCTCGCCACCGGCTCGCCCATCGGCGACACGCTGCCGGCGCTGATCGCGCTGGGAGCCAAGGTCGAATTGACAGGCCCGACCGGCGCGCGCCGCGTCGCCCTTGACGGCTTCTACACCGGCTACCGCGCGTCCGTCATGGCGGCCGACGAGATCATCACCGCCGTCCACCTCCCGCTGCCCCCGGCGGGGGCAAACTTCAAGCTCTACAAGGTGAGCCGGCGGAAGGACCTGGACATTTCCACCTTCAGCGCCGCCGTGCTGATCGAGCAAACCGGCGGCGTGATCGACACCGCCCGCCTCGCCTTCGGCGGCGTCGGCCCGACCGTGCTGCGGATGGAAAAGACCGAGGCCGCCCTCGTCGGCGAACCCTTCATTGACGCAACCTTCGCCGCCGCCGGCAAAATCGCGGCGGGGGAAGTGACGCCGCTGTCCGACGTCCGCGGCAGCGACGCCTACCGCCGAAAGCTGGCGGAGAACATCCTGCTGAAGTTCTTCCACCAAACGTCTGTGCCGGCGCACTCGACCAAGGGGAAGAATGGGAACCACAGAGGACACGGAGAACACAGAGGGTTTCACAGAGAAGAAATGCATTAGTTGCCAAAGCCAAACTCTTTTCTTCTCCGTGACTTCCTCCGTGCTCTCCGTGCCCTCCGTGGTTAAACCTCTGCGAATGGAGCGTCAAGATGCCCTCAGTAGGCCAAGACATCCCCCACGACTCCGCCGCCGGCCACGTCAGCGGGGGCAGTAAATTCCTCGACGATTTGCCCCCGCTGCACGGCGAGCTCCTCGTCGGCTTCTTCGGCAGCCCCGTCGCGCGCGGCCGGATCAAAAGCATCGACCTCACCGCCGCCCAGAATCTGCCCGGCGTCGCGGCATTGCTCACGCACGCTGACATCCCCGGCCACAACGTCTTCGGCCCGATCCTGCAGGACGAGTACCTGCTGGTCGTCGAGGAGAGCGCCTTCATCGGCCAGCCGATCGTGCTGATCGCCGCCGAGTCGCGCCACGCGCTCGAGCGGGCGCGGCGGGCGATCCAAGTCGAGATGGAGGAGCTGCCGCCGATCTTCACCATCGACGACGCCATCGCCGCCGGCAGCTTCATCGGCCCGGTGCGCACCATCGAGCGCGGCAACGTGAATCAAGCGCTGGCCGACGCCGAGCATGTGCTCGAGGGTGAGTTCCACGTCGGCGGGCAGGAGCACTTTTACCTTGAAAATCAGGTCGCCATTGCCGTGCCGGGCGAGGACCGCACGCTGACGGTCCACAGCTCGACGCAGCACCCCAGCGAGATTCAGGCGATGGTGAGCGAGCTGCTGCACCTGCCGTTCAACCGCGTGATCGCCCAGTGCCGGCGGATGGGCGGCGCGTTCGGCGGCAAGGAGACCCAGGCCGCCCAGCCCGCGATGATGGCCGCCCTCGCCGCGTGGAAAACCAACCGCCCGTGCCGGTTCGTCTATCGAAAAGAAGATGACATGCGCTTCACCGGCAAGCGCCACCCCTTCAAGAGCGACTACCGCGTCGGCTTCGGGCCCGACGGCCGGATAACCGCGCTGGACGCAAAATTGCACAGCAACGGCGGCTGCTCGGCCGACCTTTCGCTCGCCGTGATGGAGCGCGCGCTGCTGCACACCGACAACGCCTACTACATCCCGCACTTCCGCGCCGCCGGCCAAGTGTGCAGGACGAACCTGCCGAGCAACACCGCCTTCCGCGGCTTCGGCGGGCCGCAGGGCGTCGCCTGCACCGAGCACGTGATTGAGGAAATTGCCCGCCACCTCGGCGCCGATTCGCTCGAAATCCGCCGGCGAAATCTGTATGGCATCGACTCGCGCAACGTCGCCCCCTACGGCCAGCGCGTCGACAACAACACGCTGCCGCGACTGTTCGAGACGATTCTGGAATCGTCGGATTACGAGGCCCGCCGCGGCGAGATCGACACCTTCAATCGCACCAGCCGCACCCACCTCCGCGGCATGGCCGTCACACCCGTGAAGTTCGGCATCAGCTTCACGCGGGCCACGCTGAACCAGGCGAACGCGCTGGTGAACATCTACACCGACGGCACCGTGCAGGTCAGCACCGGCGCGACGGAGATGGGCCAGGGCGTGAACACCCGCGTCCGCCAGGTGGTCGCCGACGAGCTCGGCGTGAGCTTTGACGACGTGCTGCTGACGATCACCAGCACGGAGAAGAATAACAACACCAGCCCCACGGCGGCGAGCAGCGGGACCGACCTCAACGGCTCCGCCGCCGCCGTCGCGTGCCGCAAGATTCGCGGCCGGCTGTCGAAGCTCGCGGCGGAGTTGTTGGCGGAAAAAGAGGGCGGCCTGTCCGCCTCGCCGGACCACGTCTGCTTCGTCGACGATCAGGTGTTTGACGACCGCCGCCCGGAGCGGTCGATGACCTTCCGCAAGTTGATTCTGGAGGCGTATGAGCGCCGCCTGAGTCTCGGCGAGCGCGGCTTCTACGCCACGCCCGGCGTCGACTTCAACCGCGAGACCGGCAAGGGCCACCCCTTCCTCTACTTCACCAACGGCGTCGCCTGCAGCGAAGTCCTCATCGACCGCTTCACCGGCCAAACGTCGCTCGTGCGGGCCGACGTGCTGATGGACCTCGGCAAGATGATCAACCCCGGCCTCGACCGCGGCCAGATCACCGGCGCGTTCATCCAGGGCGTCGGCTGGGCACTCGCGGAAGAACTGGTCTACAGCGACCGCGGCCACCTGCTGAGCCAGTCGCCGACGACGTACAAAATCCCCAACATCAGCGACGTGCCGGAAATCTTCAACGTCAACACGCTCGACAACCCGGACAACGTCGTGAGCCTGAAGCGCAGCAAGGCCGTCGGCGAACCCCCGCTTTTGCTGGGCATCTCCGCCTTCTGCGCCGTGAAGGACGCGCTGCGATACGTCGGCGACGCCGCCAGCGCCGGCCTCACCCTGCCCGCCACCGGCGAGCGCGTGCTGATGCAGTTGAGTCTGGCAGAAGCCCCCGCCCCCGCCCGAGAACTGGTCCCCGCTTAATTCTTTGCAACTGACCACGGACAACTGACCACGGACCATTTTGATCGGGTTCTGTGCGGCATTATGATGCCCCCGTGCCCGACGCGCTAAAGATCCTCTGCACCGCCGACCTGCACGTCGGCCGCCGCCCCACACGGATCGGCCAAGACGCCGCCGCCCGCGCCTGCTCCGCCGCCGCGATGTTCGGCGAGATCGTTGCGCTGGCGATCAGGGAAAGCGTCGATCTGCTCGCCATCGCCGGCGATCTGGTCGACCGCGACAACCGCTACCACGAGGCGTTCGGCCCCGTCGAGTCGGGCCTGCGCGAGCTGAAGTCCGCCGGCATCGAGGCCGTTGCCGTTGGCGGCAATCACGACTTCGACGTGCTGCCGCGACTGTCGGACGACGTGCAGGGCGCGGACCTGAAACTGCTCGGCCGCGGCGGAAAGTGGGAGTCGCTCGACTGCTGCGGCGGCCGGCTGCGCGTCGTCGGCTGGAGCTTCCCCGCCGCCCACCACCCGGCCGACCCGATGGCCGGCTTCGCCTTCGCCCGCTCCGCCGCGCCGACGCTCGGCCTGCTGCACACACAGCTCGACGCCCCGGCCAGCCCCTACGCCGCCACGACCTCCGCCGCCCTCGCCGCCGCGCCGGTCGATGCGTGGCTCCTCGGCCACGTCCACGCGCCGCTCTTCCGCCACCCGAAATCCGGCCCGCCGCTGCTCTACCCCGGCAGCCCGCAGGCGCTCGACCCCGGCGAAACCGGCGACCACGGCCCGTGGCTCCTCACCCTCGACGCCGGCGACGTGACGGCCACGCAACTTCCGCTCAGCCGTGTGCTGTACGACGCGCTCGACCTCGACTGCGCCGGCGTTACGCACAGCGACGACCTCGACCGCCTCGCCAACCGCGCCCTCGGCGATTGGGTCGACGCCCGCCGCCGCCCCGGCCTGCGCTTCCTCCGCCCGCGCCTCCGCCTCACCGGCCGCACG
Organism: Tepidisphaeraceae bacterium; assembly: GCA_965260985.1. Classification (GTDB taxonomy): domain Bacteria; phylum Planctomycetota; class Phycisphaerae; order Tepidisphaerales; family Tepidisphaeraceae; genus CBDHCE01. The sequence continues at coordinate 16,620 of CBDHCE010000018.1, forward strand.
AAGCTGCACGGAAAACTTTCCGGCTGGGCGAAGGAGTTGACCGAGCAATTCGACGCCGACGCCACCGGCTCCGCCCGCGTTGATTCCGTGACCGACGCCACCTCGCCCGACTTCGATTTGGACGACCTCGCGCGCGGCCGCGACTTGGCCGGCGAACTCGCCCGCGCGCTCATCGCGCTGCAAACCGGCGGCGAAGCAGATTTGGTGGGGAACGCCGAACGCGGGGTCGCGGCCGTCGATCAAACGCCGGCGTATCGACCGGTTACAACGGACGCCGCCGACGCCCGCGGCCTGCTGGTCCGACAGGCCGCCGACCTGCTCGCCACGCTCCTGCAACACCGCCACGGCCCGGCAGGCGGGGCGGCGTGACGATGGACGACGCCCCCGATTCCAGCCCCCGCGCCGTCCGCTTCACGGCCGTTCAAATCGAGCGACTCGATGGCCTCGGCGAGCCGTTCGCGCTCGACGGCCTCGTGGCCGGCGTCAACGTCATCCACGCCCCCAACGGCGTCGGCAAGTCCCGCACCGCCCACGCGATGAACCTGCTGCTCTGGCCCGCCATGCCGCGGCCCGACGGCGACCGCCGCAACGAGCGATTGGCCGCCGACGTGATGATCGGCCCCGACCGCCGCCGCGTCAGTCTTGATGCCGGCGCGGCCCGCTGGACCGACGCGAACGGCCCGGTCGCCGCCCCAAACCTGCCGCCGGCGGAGCACCGTGACCGCTACGATTTTTCCCTCGCCGCGCTGCAGCAGACCGACGGCGCGGGATTCGCCCGGCTGCTGCGGGCCGAGTCCGACGGCGGCTACGACCTTGAGCGCGCCGCGAAAGATCTCGGCCTGAAGCCGGGCGTATCGGCGCGTCTGAAGCAGACGACCGAGTACCTCAACTACGAGTCGGCCGAGCGTGCCCACGCCGACGCCGTGGCGGCCGCCGAGCGGCTGCGGGGCGAGGAGGGCCGGCTGTCGCAACTCGCCGCCGACCTTCGCGCCGCGACCAGTACCGGCGAGTCGGTGAAGCGGATTGAGCGGCAGTTGGAGGTGGTCGCGGCGCGAGCCGACGTGGCGGCGGGCGAGCGGGCGATGGCCGAATTTCCCCCGGCGATGGTGCGGCTGACCGGGCGCGAGGCGGACGATCTCGCGGCAATTCGCGCGCGTCACGCCACGGCCGAGCAGGAGCGGCGCGACGCGCTGGCGCGGGCGGACTCGGCGAAATGGGACGTGGAACAAGCGGCGGTGCCGGACGAGTTTGACGGGCCGCGCGTGGCGGCGCTTTCCAAGCGGGTCGAGGCGTTGAAGGAGCGTCGGCGTGAGGCGGATGCGGCGTCGGCCGAGGCGGCGCGGGCGGCGGCGAAGTTGGCGGCGAGTGCCGCCGACCTGGGGGGCGAGGCGGGCGCGGACGTGGCGGTGATCGACGCCGCGGCGGTGATCGACGCCGCGGCGGTGCGCGAGGTGGAGGCATTCGCGCGGCGCGCCGAGGCGGCGCGGGAGGCGTTCAACGCGGCCGACGTCGCGGCGGCGGAGTTGGCGGAGTTGGCGGGCGATTCGGACGAACTCGTCGCGCCGCCGGAGCGGTTGGGCGATGGCGTGCGGTCGCTCCGCGCGTGGCTGCGGGAGCCGGCGACGGCGGAATCGGGAGCGGCGGAACGGGATGATCTGCGCCGATGGCTGTTGGTCGCGGCCGGCGTGGTGCTCGTTCTCACGCTGCTGCTGGTATGGCTGGTGAGCGGGGCGTTCGGACTGGTGGTTCTGCCGGCCGGCTGGCTCGCCTTCCTTGCAGTTCGACGGACGGACGGGGCGAAGCAAGCCGACGCGCGGCCGGTGCTGGCCGAGCAGTACCGGCGGCTGAGCCTGCCCGCGCCGGCCGCTTGGGAAGTCGCGGCGGTGGAGGCGCTGTGCGACGCGCTGGAGCAGCAGCACGCGGCCGCGGTCGAGGCGGCGCGGCGGGCCGAGCGGCGGCGGGCGATGGGGCAGAAGCGCGAGCGGGCGCGGCCGGCGGTGGAGCAAGCCGAACGCGAGCGGCGGGCGCTGGCGGAGAAGTTCGGGGCCGCGCCCGCGTCGGGTCCGGCGGCGCTGCTGCTGTGGGCGCGGTCGCTGCTGGCGCACCGCGAGGCGCGGGCGGCGAGTGGTGCCGCGTCGGCCGGGGCTGTGGCGGCGCGGGTGGCGTTCGACGAGGCGTTGGCGGCGCTGGCGGACGAGTTGCGGCCGCTGGCGGGCGAACTGCGCGACCTTCCCGCCGTCGCGGCCGCCGCCGAGGAGTTAGCGGCGCGGCGGGCCGATGCCGATCGATCCACCGACACTTTGGAACGGGCGCGTGAGGCGGTGGCGTCGGCCGATAAGACACTCGTCGCGCTCGACGCCGACGCGGCGGCCGTCTTTGCGCCGGTCGGGCTGAATGAGTCGGACGAGGCGGAACTGGCCGACCTGCTCGCGCGGCTGCCGGATCGGCACAAGGCCGCGAGCGAGTTGTACGCGGCGCGCGACCGGCTAAGCCGGGCCAAGTCGGCGGCGGGATCGGCGGTCGCCGCCGACGTGGATGCCGACGCGCTGCGGCGCGAGCGCGAGCGGCTGCAATCGGTCGCCGCCGGGGCCGACGCGGCGCGAACGGAAATCGCGCAGATTCAAGAGCGCGTCCGCGCCGCGACGCACGGCCACGGGCTGGCCGACGCGCTGGCGGCGCGCGACGCGGCGGCGGACGCGCTGCGGGCGGCGCGCGACCGCGACCGGGCCGCCGTCGCGGGGTGGGCGCTGGTCGAGCGGCTGCGGCGGGCGCGCGACCGCGACCACCGGCCGGTCTTCGCCCGCGCCCAAGCGCTGTTCGCCGAGATCACGCGCGGCCGCTATTCGCTGGGCGTGAGCGAGTCGGCCGGGGAGACTTTTTTGATTGCGACGGACACGGCGGCGGGCGAGGTGCGGCCGCTGGGGCACCTGTCGGGCGGGACGAAGGTGCAGTTGCTGCTGGCGGTGCGGCTGGCGTTCGTGGAGCGGCAGGAGGCGGGGGTGGCAGCGCCGCTGTTCATGGACGAGACGCTGGCGACGACGGACGACGCGCGGGCGCGGGAGGTGATCGCCGCCGCCGCCGCCGCGGTGCGGGCGGGGCGGCAGGTGTTCTACTTCACCGCGCAGCAGGACGAGGTGCGGAAGTGGCGGGAGTGCTTCGACGCCGAGCCGGACGTGCCGCTGAAGGTGATCGACTTGGCGTCGGCGCGTCGGCTGGGGCCGGCGTCGGCGCCGTTCGCGCCGGCCGACCTTCCCGCGCCGCCGGACGTGCCGGACCCGGCGGGGATGAGTCGCGCCGAATACGGTCGGCGGCTGGACGTGCCGGCGGTCGATCCGTCGCGCGGCGTCGGGGCGGTTCACGTTTTCCACCTGGTTCACCGCGACGAGGATTTGCCCGCGCTTCGGAAGTTGCTGGCCGACGGCATCGAGACGTGGGGCCAGTGGCGGACGGTGGCCGAGCACGGGCGGGCGGGAGAGGCGTTCGGCCGGGCGGAGGTCGTGGCGGCGGTGCTGGAGGAGGTGCTGCGCCTGCGGTCGGTCGGTCGCGGCAAGGCGGTCGACCGGCACGCGCTGGTTGAGAGCGGGGCGGTGTCGGAGACTTACATTGAAGCCGCCGTGAACTTGGCGGCAGAGAAGGGGGGCGATGCGGCGGCGATTCTGGCGGCGATCGAGGCGGGCGCGCTGCCGCGATTCCGAAAGGCGAACATCGACCAGTTGCGCGCCCACTTCACGGAGGCCGGCTATTTGGCGGACGAGCCGCCGCTGTCGCGCGAGGAGGTGCGGCTGAAGACGCTGGGGGCGATGGACGCGCGGCTCAACGCGGCGGGACTTGATGCGCGGGTGATTGATTTTTGTCTGGCGGCGTCGGGCGAGTCCGGCGGCTAGATCAAGGTGCCATTGCAAGGTGCGCGATGACGTAGGGTGGGCACCGCCCACCACTCGCCCCAAGATGGTGGGCGGTGCCCACCCTACGAAATCAGACGCCGGCTTGTTTCGGCGGGGCGGCGCGGGCTTCGGCGACCACTTCCACCCGCACGTTGCGGCCGTCGGTGGGGGTGGGGCGGACCTCGACGGGAAGGAAGGTGCCGATGACCGCGGCGTTCGTCGTGACGTGCAAACTGAGCGGCATCGACGTGAACGAGCCGCCGCCGGCGAGGGCCATCGGGAGGAGCAACTGGTCGGCCAAGTGCGGGCCGACGGGGGCGCCGCTGGCGAGGTAGGCCTTTGCCTCCTGAATCGCGGTCTCGGCGACGGCCTCGGCGCGGGTGCCGCGGCTGCCGAAGCCGCTGAAGAGTTCGGTGACGTGCTCGCTCTCGATCTCGACCGCGAGGTAATTGCCGGGGCCGAAGGCGTCGGGAATCTCGCGGATTTCGCGGCACTCCGGCGGCCAGTTCATCATCCGCAGCACGCGGGCGGCCTCGCGCACGGCGATCTCGGCCGGCAGGCCCGCGACGTCGGCCCGCACCGTGCGGCGGACGATCTCGCCGCGGGCCGGCAGGTGCATCGGGCGGAGCGGGGCGGGCGAAATGTTCACCGTCACGCTGCCGCCGCCGGCGGGGTAGTAGCCGGGGCGGTCGAGCGTGGCCGTCACGTCCGCGCCCATCCGTCGGAGCAGCGGCAGGAAGCAGCGGTCGAAGAAGTCGAACGGCGGGGCCATCATGTTGTGCGTGCCGCCCTCGACCGTCACGGTCGACGCCCCGCCGGCCAGCAGCAGCGGCGGCAGGACGGTTTGCACCACCAGCAGCGTGCTGCCGGCCGAGCCGACGGCGAAGCGGTACTGTCCCGGCTTCACCGCGCCGGGGAAGAACGTGAGGGCGGTAGAGCCGAGCTCGCCCCCCTCCATGCCGCCGTCGCAGACGCGGGCGGCGGCGCGGACGCACGTCAGGTGCTGCCGCAGCAGGCCGGGCTTTTTCCGGCCGGCGCGGACCTTCTCGATGCGGAACGGCTTGCCCGTGACGATCGACAGTGCGAGTGCCGACCGCAGGATCTGCCCGCCGCCCTCGCCCTGGGAGCCGTCGATGTGTAACAATTCATCCGCCACCGGGTGCCTCCGCATTCAGGTCGAAGTTCGCGTACCACTCGATCTCGTTCCGCTCGCACGCCTGCACCGTCAGGTAGGTAGGCCGCTCGCCCGTCGCGCGGAGGTCGAACGGCGCGAAGACGGACAGAATCGCGGCGGCGCGCCGGCAAGGGTAGGCGATCATCACCCGCGCCGTCAGGTCGAAGCCGGCCAGCAGGCGGACGGCGCGGAACAGTTGCGACAGCGAGACGTTGAAGAACGGCGGGTCGCAGAGGATCAGGTCGAACCGCTCGCCGACGTGGGCGGGACGGTGTAGGTCGTACTCGGCGAAGCCCGGCAAATCGGCGAACCGCCGGTCGGCGTCGAGGACGCGGACGGTTCGGCCGCGCCGCTGCAATTCGCGGCCGAGCATCGGGGCGCACAGCAGGCAAGGGTTGCGGTAGCCCGCGACGCGGTCGGCCAGGCGCTCCAGCGTGGGCGGGTCGAAGAAGTATTGCTCGCGGGCGTGCTCTTCGTTCGGGTAGGTCGGCGGGGTCATCGTCGCGCCTCCTTGGCGTCGTGCCAGGCGTGTTTGGCTAGGACCCAGACCGCGCCGCGCTGCAGCAGGACGAGGACGGCGGTCACGCCGACGGCGAGGGCGAAGATGGTGAGGTTGCTCGCGCTCTCGCTGTGGAAGGCGAAGGCGAGGCTGGTGCTGACGGCGGGGGGGTGGACGGCGTCGAGCAGGATCATCCCGACGATCGTCGCCACCATCGCCAGGCCGCCGGAGAGGTAGACGTGCGCGGGGACGACCGCGAACGTGACGAAGCCGAAGCCGGCGGCCATGAGCTGGGCGATGGTGAGGGTTTTGACGCGGTTGGTGCCGTGCTCGGGGTCGAGGTAGATGAGGAACGCGCTGCTGGCGAGGGAGGCGAAGAGGAGCTTCTGGTTGCTGAGGACGTCGATGAGGCCGAAGACGATCAGGACGGTGAGGGTGGGCAGGGTGGCGAGGGCGAACTCGCCCCGGATGGTGAGCCGCCGGCGGCCGGCGCGGGCGAGGGGCCGGCCGGGCTTGACGCTCTGCAGGTCCGCCTCGCGCTCGGGCTCGTCGGCGTCGGCGACCAGGGCGTCGGGCAACTCTTCGGCAAGGGCTTCGGGCACATCTTCGGGCACGGCGGGGCCTTTCGTCGGCACCCAGCATAGCACGGGCGGGGCCGGCGGCGGGTTGACACGCATCGCCCGATGCGTAGGTTCGCCCGCTGGGGAATCGACGCAGGACCACATCCACGGCCGGCGCGGTTCTCGCGTGGGCCGCCCCCTTTTCGGAGTCGAAGCATGGCGCAGACGAACGACGACATTTGGGACCGCCTTCTCAAGCCCTGGTGGGCAAAGGCGGCCCTGGGCCTGGTGCTGATGGGGTTGGCCGTCGCGGCGTTCTCTCGCCACGAGAGGATCGAGGCCGGCGGCGAGCGGCCGACGATCGTCTCCAAGGGCGACCGCGTCCTGTACGATTTGGGCGGCAAATGGCTGGTGGCCGGCCTGCCGGGGGTGATCGGCCTCGGCATGCTGGGCTGGGGCGTCTGGCAGTTGACGCGCCAGGCCGGCGTGGCCGACGCCGGCCCCTCCGCCACGCCCCTGCCGCAGCGCGTGGGCGAGAGCGAAGAAGGGGCCGAGCCCCTGTCGGCCCTGCGAATGGTTCAGTTCGTCTACGTCGAGTTCTGGCGCGTCGTCTTCGGCGTGATCGCCGTCGCGTTCATGGCGCTGGCGGTCGGCCTCGTCAAACTTATCTGGTGCGACCCGGCGCAGTACGTCTACCTGGTGGCGATCCTGCTGGCCGTGCCCGTGGGCTACCTCGCCACCGAGGGCGTCGGTCGGTGGATCGGCGCCGATGAGGGGCCGATCGTCGACTGGCGGAGCAGCACGACGTGGCTGGTCGTTGTCGGCTACGGCGGCTGCCTGGCGCTGGCGGGGTTCCTCGCCGCCAACGAGACGGGCGACCGCGAGGCGGCCGAGCGCAACGCCGAGGTCGCCCGGCGCGAGCAAGAGCAGCGCAACGCGATCTTGAACAGCCCCAAGGTGCGGGCCGCCAACGAGTTCATCCGCCTCCGCCAAGAGCAGGAGGCGAAGCGGGCCGCCTCGGCGCCCGCCGCCGAGTGAGCCGAATTAACGCCGCCGACGGGAGTCGAACCCGCGGCCTCCCGCTCGACAAGCGGGCGCTCTTCCATCTGAGCGACGGCGGCAAAATGGGCGGCGGCGACGAGGGGTGAAGGGACGGATCTGATGCTCTGCCGCTGAGCTACGCCCTCGCGGGCGGCGGGAGTCGAACCCGCGACCGTCAGGTTATGGAGTCCCCTCCGCATTCGCCGCCGCCCGGTCAGTCTCCTTCACTTTTTCCGTCGATACCGTGGCACGGGCGTCCCGCCCGCGTCTTGCCGCTTGCGGCTTCGCAAACAATCGAATGGCTTTCAATCCACTTTTCTTTGCGAAGCCGCGAGCGGCGGAATCCGGGCGGGACGCCCGTTCCACGGTTTGATGTTCCCGCCACGACTCGAACGTGGAATGCGACCTTCGTAGGGCCGAGTGATATCCAATTTCACTACGGGAACGTAAAGGCGGCCGGGCCGACGAGGGTGTGGGCGAGACTCAACATGGGTAATGTATTCCCGCCCGGCATTCGGCCCGGCCGCTTTGATCAATTCGTTGCCATAGACGACTCCTTCAAATCGACCGCTTCAATCACGCCCACCCAGTGCTCGGCCGCCAGCGTGCCGGCGGCGAACTCGGCCAGCAGGGCGAACACCGCGTCGCTGAAGCCGCCGACGTTCAGCACGTCCTCGCGCTCGGCCGCCTGCGTCGTGCCGTAGGGCTGCAGGTCAATGCACACCAGCTTCGCGTTCGGCGACCGCTGCTTGAAGTGCTCCCACTCTTTCAGCGTCTGCGTCGGCGGGGCGTTGAACCAACTCGGCGCGGTTCGCTGACTGTCCATCCACGACTCGTTGTCCGAGACGTAGATCACCACGTCGCCGGTCGCCCGGCGGTCGTTCAGCGCCCGCAGCGGCAGCGAGCAGTTCGTGCCGCCGGATGGGCAGGCGGCGAGTTCGGCGGCGTTCATCATCACTGTGTTGCCGGTGCTGAGGTATACTTCCACGAGGTGGTCGCTGAACGGAATCACCTCCGCCGTCGGGTTCTTCCGCAACACGGCGGCGGCGATCAGGCCCGCCACGTCCACGCACCGCACGGCCGTCGTGCCGCCCCGGCGGTGGCCGGTGATCGGCGAGTGCATCGACCCGCTGACGTCGGGGAAGACGTAGACCTTCCCCGCCAGCGCCGGCACGTTGGCGATCGACAGCTCCATCGCGTCCTGCAGCGCGTCGCGGACCTCGGCCGGCACGGCCGTCGCGTTCGTGTGGGCCGCCAGGAGCTGGTACGGGAAAGCCCGCGCCTTGCTCACCAACTCCGGCGACCGCAGCCGGTCGGCGATCAACTTCGTCATGCCCTTCGCGTCGAAAACGCCGTGGCGGGCGAAGGTGTTGAGGTTCATCCGCGTCATCGTCCAACTCCCGTTCCGGGCGATCTCCACCCAGTCGGCCGGTGCCAGCGGCAGGCCGGTCAGCAGGCGGAAGGGCACGTCGGGCACCTTGCGACCTTCCGCCGTTTTGCACGCCTCGAAATCCTTCACCAGTTGCGGCAGGGCGTCGGCGTCGAACTCCCGGCCGATCAGGTAGCCGTACAGCGCGGCCCGGCTTTTCGTCGCCGGCTTCGGGTGCGCCAGCTTGATCACGTCCGCCAGCGACGGGGCGTTGCCGACCGAGGCGCGGAAGATTTGCTCGTCCGACCGCGCCTCGAACCACCGCCGGACCAGCCGCTTGGGCAGACTGCCGAGGGATTTTCGGCCGGTGACGCCGCTGCGGACGATCTGCACGAAGTTGCGGAGCATCCTCGCGTCGTCGATCACCCGGTCGAACACGCCTTCGGCCAGCGCGGCCGCCGTGGGGTCGATGATCGCCTGGGCCGCCAGCACCGCCACGAGCAGGGCGGGCAGATCCTTCATGTAACCGCGCTGGCGGCTGTAGACCGCGCACCGGGCGATGAAGTCCGGCTCGATCCGGTCGCACAGCGTCAGCACGACCTCAAGCTGCTCCTCGGCCGAGGCGTAGAACGTGTGGTTCATGCACCCGGTGGCTGCGTACTGCGCGAGCTTCTGCTTCGGCGAGAGGTCATACGCGGTGCCGCCGGCCTCGTTGCGGGCCGCCGCCTTGGGCAGCAGCCGGCCGGGGGTGGACTGGAACAGGGTTGCGTTCGCCATTGCGGTTCCTCTCGTTCGGGACGGGAGGGACAAAGCAGGCGGTGTGCCGGGAATCAGGGAGGAGGGATGAGAGAGAGTGGAAAGGCCTGTCAACGAAAGACTTACGAAAAATATAGGGATGGGTCAACATTGCTTAGGGCAGTGCCGGCCGCCTCGAAGTTCTTATCCTTATGTATCGCGCCTTATCATCCCGGCGATGCGAAAACCGACCGTCCTCATCGGCCTGCTCGGCCCCGTGCTCGATGGCGGCTACGGCCACCTGCGCTGGGAACGCTGGCGGCCGACGGTGGCGGTGTGCCAGCAGGACGACCTGCTGATCGACCGCTTCGAGCTGCTGGCGGAGCGGAAGTTCAACGCGCTGCGGGACGTGCTGGTGCCGGACCTCGCCGCCGTCTCGCCGGAGACCGAGGTGCGGACGCACGCGGTGGACTGGGCCGACCCGTGGGACTTTCAGCAGGTGTACGCCGCGCTGCACGACTTCGCGGCGGCCTACCCGTGGCGGCCGGAGGCGGAGGATTATCTGGTCCACATGACCACCGGCACGCACGTCGCACAAATCTGCCTGTTCCTGCTCGCCGAGAGCCGCCGGCTGCCGGCGCGGCTGATCCAGACCTCGCCGCCGAGCCGCTGGGGCACCGGGCCGGGCAGCTACAGCGTGATCGACCTCGATTTGTCGAAGTATGACACGCTCGCGTCGCGCTTCGCCGTCGAGCGGTCGGCCGGGGCGAGCTTCCTGAAGGACGGCATCGAGACGCGCAACGCCCGCTTCAACGCGCTGATCGACCGCATCGAGCAGGTGGCGATCCACAGCCGCGCCCCGGTGCTGCTGACCGGGCCGACGGGGGCGGGCAAGAGCCGGCTGGCCCGGCGGATTTACGAACTGAAAAAGCACCGCCGGCAGATGGGCGGGGCGTTCGTGGAGGTGAACTGCGCGACCCTGCGCGGCGACGGGGCGATGAGCGCGCTGTTCGGCCACGTCCGCGGCGCGTTCACCGGCGCGCTCAAGGACCGCCCCGGCCTGCTGCGGACTGCCGACGGCGGGCTGCTGTTTCTGGACGAGATCGGCGAGCTCGGGCCGGACGAGCAGGCGATGCTGCTGCGGGCGCTGGAGGAAAAGCGCTTCCTGCCGGTCGGGGCCGATGCGGAGCGGACGAGCGATTTTCAACTCATCGCCGGCACCAACCGCGATTTGCCGTCGGCGGTGCGGGCCGGGCGGTTTCGGGAGGATTTGCTGGCGCGGATCAACCTGTGGACGTTCGCCCTGCCGCCGCTGCGGGAGCGGCCGGAGGATGTGGAGCCGAATCTGGAGTTCGAGCTGGCCGGCTTCGCCGAGCAGACCGGCCGGGCGGCGTCGTTCAACAAGGAGGCGCGGGCGGCGTTCCTCGCGTTCGCCACGGGCCCGGCGGCGGTTTGGGCGGGCAATTTCCGCGACCTGAACGCGGCCGTCGTGCGCACCGCGACGTTGGCGGGGGGCGGGCGGATCACGGCGGAGCTGGTGGCGGAGGAGATCGGCCGGCTGACGGCGGGGTGGTCGGGCGGGGCGGCGGAGGGGCCGGAAGCGATTTTGTTGGAGTTTTTCGACTCGGCCGCCTTGGCGGAGATTGACCCGTTCGACCGCGTGCAGTTGGCGGAGGTGGTGCGGGTCTGCCGCGCCTCGGCGTCGCTGTCGGAGGCGGGGCGGGCTCTGTTCAGCGCGAGCCGGACGCGGAAGAAGAACCCGAACGACGCGGATCGGCTGCGGAAGTATTTGATGCGGTTCGGGTTGGAGTGGGGGCGGGTGAAGTAGAAGTTTGTTTTCGCCGCTTGCGGCTTCGGAAAGAAATCTGATTCGAGAGACGGATTTGTTTGCGAAGCCGCAAGCGGCGAAGAACCCGGGTCTTCGCCTTCGGCTCAGACGCCGGCTTGTTCCGGCCCATCGGACCAACTCAAATCCTCACTCACCACTCACCACTCACCACGCACCACGCACCACGCACCACGCACCACGCACCACGCACCACGCACCACGCACCACGCATCAGGTGCCCCACCGCTCCAGTAATCGCCGCAGATACATATCCACCGTCGGGCGCATTTCCCACTGTTGTTCGACGTTCGGGAGGATGTGCCGGACGTAGGTGAGGGCGTGGTGGAGGGGGGCGAGTTTTTGCACGATCGCCATCGCCTCGCGCAGGCGGGCGGGGGGTTCGTGGGGCGTCCAGGGGTCGAGGTAGGCGTCGAGAAAGCGCGGCAGCAGCGGGGCGGGGTCGGAAAAGTGCTGGGCGAGTTCGACCGTGTCGGCGAAGTAGAGGAAGCTGAGGAACGGGTGCGTCAGCGCGGCGTCGGACCAGTCGACGAAGCGGAATTGCGCCCGACCGTCGGCGTCGGGGGCCTCGGGTTCGACCACGACCTGGCCGGGCCAGAAGTCGCCGTGGTCGAGCGAGACGGGCAGGCGGTAATTGGCGAGTTGCTCGCACGCGGCGCGGACGGCGGGGCGGAGCTCGAGCAGGCGGCGGACCTGTTCGCGGAGCAGGCGGCCGGGGGTTTTTTCGAGCTCGGCGAAGAGGGCGTCGGCCTGGTCGGGCAGATCGGCGACCGGCCGGACCGGCACGCCGACGGCGGCGAGGGTGTCGGCCTGATCGGCCAGAGAAACCTGCAGGCGCGAGAAGGCGGCGATCGCGTCGATCCACCGCCGCGCGTCGGGCACGGTGTCGAGCGTTCGGCCGAACTCGCGCATCAGAATCCAAGACCGGCCGGGGCCGACGGCGAGAACCTCTGGGGCGTGCCACGGGAAGCGGGCGGCGAGGTAGTCGGCGATCGCCGCCTCGTGGGCGAACATCGGCGGGACGGCCTTGAGGTAGACGGTGCCCTCGTCGGTCCGGCCGCGCAGGATGGCCGAGCGGCACCAGGTGCGGCACTGCTCGAACTCGCCGACGGGCCGCAGGCCGAGTTGGCCCAGCCGCTGCTTGAGGTGCGGCGTCAGGCCGTCGAGCCAGCCGGACTTGTACCAGTCCGGGCGGGTGTCGGGGACCGGGCGCGACTGCCGCTTGAACCAGTCGCCGAGCCACACTTTTTGCTCCGGCGACGCGAGCGGCACCTCGCCGGCCGAGGCCGCCCAGACCGCGCCGTCGGGCGGCTGCCACGCCGGGTTGCGGTTCTCCAATTCGTAGACGGAGACGCGGTGGGTGAGGCCGTCGACGCGGGTGTGGACGCACCGGCGGACCGCGACGGCGGCGCGCCAGGCGTGCCGCGCCGCGTCGATCACGCCGCCGACCTCCTGCCACGGGGCGGCGGGGTCGGGCCGGACGCACGGCAGGGCGAAGGTGCCGTCGCCGGCCGGCAGGAGCAGGGCGCGCAGGTCGGTGGCGTGCGGCAGCAGCAGGTGGGCGTCGCAGGTGCGGGCGGTCACGCGGCGAGTGTAGCGCGCCGCTCACAATCGGGCCGCGACTGACTTGACAGGTCGGCGGTGAACGTTCAAACTCTGAGATTGCTCCATGCGGCACCCGCCGTGCGGACTGCTCAATTCGTCAGTCAGCATTTCGATCCGGGAGGTTTCGTGGCCGTGATGTCATCCCGCCGAACAGTCCTCGCCGCGTGCGGCTTCGCGCTGGTTGCGGGCGGCGCGCTCCGCGCCGCGTCGGCCGAGGGGCCGAACCGGCCGCACGAGCCGTGGGTGTTCCGCTCGGTGCTCGACCAGCAGGCGCGGATGGTGACGATCGCGCTGAGCCCGGAGTTGTGGGTCGCCTACGATGCCAAGACGTGCGGCCTGTACCGCGCGTGGCCCGGCGGGGAGAAGGGGGGCGTGCTGTTCACCGGCCCGGTCTACAACGACCGCCACGGCCCCCAGCCGCAGAGCGAGGGGCCGGCCTACGAGCAGAACAAGCCCGCCGCCCGCGCGTGGTCGGCGGCCCGCGGCACGGCGGCGGTGGGCGTGAAAACGAGGTTCGACGGCTACCGCCGCGACGGGCAGAAGCGCGTGACGCTGATGTACACGCTGACCCTCGACGGCGGGGCGGAGGTGAAGGTTGAAGAGTCGCCCGAGGCCGGGGCGGCGTCGGGCGGGAAGGTCACGCTGCGGCGGGAGTTCACGTTCGCCGGCATCCCCGATGGCGTGACGGTGAAGCTGACGCTGGGCACCGACGCCGGCACGGCCGCCACGTTCGACGTCGCCGGCACCGGCACGGCCGCCACCGACGAGCGCGGGGCCGGCACCGTGGCACTGCTGGAACAGGCGAAGGACGGCGCGACGGCCGTGACCGCGACGTATGACGCAACGAACGAATAGGGGTGGGCGCGGGGTGGGCGCGGGGTGGGCCTAACAAAGGGACTGGCACATGGGCTTTGCCCGCACCGCCGCCCTCGCGCGGCGGGTCGTTGTTCTGCTCGCCGTGGCGGCGGGCGCGGTGGCCGCGCCCGCCGGGCCGGCCCGCGCCGACGAGCCGCCGCCGCCGGCCGCCGCGGACTCGGCCGCGGACTCGATGGACGCGGGGTGGCGGCTGTGGCTCGACCCGCGGGCGGCGTGGCGCGACGACGAACTCTTCCTCCCGGACGACGTCGATCTCGCCAAGCTCCCGACGAATCCGCCGACCGGCGGGTGGGCCGCGCTGTCGGCGACGGCGGGCTCCCCGTCACGCTGCCCGAGACGGTGGAGGGGCAGTATTGGGACCGCCCGCCGGCGAGCGTCTCGGGCACCGCGCCGGGCGAGATCATCAACGCGCGCGGCAGTTACCAGGGCGTGTCGTGGTGGTACCGGCCGTTCGACGCCCCGGCGCTGCGGCCGGGCGAACGGCTGGTCTTCCGCTTCCCCGGCGGGCGGCTGCGGAGCGAGGTCTACGTCAACGGCCGGCTGTGCGGCTACAGCATCATCACCGAGGCGCCGTTCGCCGCCGACGCCACCGCGGCGCTGCGGCCGGGCGTCAACCAACTGGCGGTGCGCGTCACCAACCCCGGCGGGAACTTCGACTGGGTGGATTTCCAGACCTTCCGGTGGGGCCGGTGTGAATTGCCCCTGTCGCACGGCTTCGGCGGGTTGGACGGCGGCGTCACGATGGAGGTCCGCTCGCCGGTGCAGGTGGGCGATTTGGCCGTCCTCAACACGCCCGACGTCCGCACCGTGACGCTGCGGGCGGAGGTGAGCTCGACCGGCCCGGCCTATGACGGGCCGGTCGAGCTCGCCATTGCCCGGCACGACAGGACGGTGTGGACCGGCGCCGCGACCGTTAATCTTCCCGCCGGCGGCCGCGCGACGGTGTCCGCCCGCGCGACCGTGCCGGACGCGACGCTGTGGGACATTGACCACGCCGCGCTCTACGACGCCGCCGCGGCGCTGCCGGACGTACCCAACTCCGCCCGCCGGACGACCTTCGGCTTCCGCTGGTTCACCGCGACCGGCCTGGGGACCGACGCGAAGCTGGCGCTCAACGGCCGGCGGGTCGTGCCCAAGTCGTCGATCTCGTGGGGCTTCTGGGCCCCCAACGGCCTGTTCCCCGACCGCGCCGCCGCCGACCGCGAGGTGGCGGCGGTGCGCGCGCTGGGGCTGAACTCGATCCAGAACCACCGCCACATGCCCAAGCCGATCGTGCTCGACGCCTTCGATCGCGCCGGCCTGCTGCGCTACTGCGAGCCGGGCGCGGGCGTCTTCGCCGTCCTGCCCGGCAACCAGTACGCCGGCCCGACGCAGGGGCCGGTCCACACCTCCGGCAACGGCGGCGAGCCGACCACCTTCCTGGCGCGGTACGAGCTGGCCAAGGTGCTGGCGATGATCCGCGCGAACCGCTCGCACCCCAGCGTGTCGATGTGGACGCTGCAGAACGAGGTCGAGCCCGACCTGCACAACCCGCAGATCTTCAACGTGCTGCGGCAAATGCGGGCGCTCGACCCGTCTCGCATCATCGCGCTCAAGTCCGGCATCGGCGTGGCGAACCAGGCGTGGGCCATGCCCTACGCCGACCAATGGCTACACGACGACGGCAGCGGCGCCTCGGGCTGGTGGGACCAGCACACCGCGGTCGATTCGCCGGGCGTTTGGACCGACGGGCAGTACCGCTCGCCGGCGGACTTCATGTACCGCGCGCAGGTGAGGGGCGAAATCTCGGTCTGGGGCGAGATGGCGACCGGCGCGTCGCCGGACGATCACGCGGCCGATTCGGCGTGGTACCAAAGGCACGCCCGGCCCGGCTACGACCGGGCGGCGCACGAGCAACTGCTCGGCGCCTACGAGCAATTCATCGAAGTGAACGGGTTCCGCCCCACCTTCCCGACCGCCGAAGCATTGTTCCTCGCCGCCGGGAACAAGCATTACTTTTCCGCCGCGCGGCTGTTCGAGAACGCGCGGATGAGCGATGACAACGATTACGTCGTGCTGTCGGGCTGGGAATCGACCAGCGTGGAAAATCACTCTGGACTGGTCGATTCGCTGCGGCTGCTGAAGGGCAACCCGGCGCCGCTAAGGCGGGCGGGCGCGCCGGAGGTTTTGGTCGTGCGGGCGCGGCACTACGTCGTGTCGCCCGATCAGGAGGCCGTCGTCGACATCTTCCTCATCAACGAGGGCGGCCTGAAGGGCAACTGTCAGCTGACGCTCTCGGCCGCGGCGGCGGGCGGCGAGGCGTTCTTTCACCAGTCGTTTCCCGTCAAGGTCGCGGGCGGCGAGACCTTCGGCCAACTGTTGAAGGAGAGCGTGCGGTTCCCGATCCCCGCCGCCGGGGCGGTCACGCTGACGGCGACTTTGGCGAGCGGCGGCAAGACGGTGTTGGCGCGCGACGAGCCGATGCTCTGCCTCGACCCGCACCCGGCGGCGCTGGGGCGCGAGGTCGTTGTCGCGGGTGAGTCGCCGCGGGTCGTCGAGGCGCTGAAGCGGGACTTCGGCGTCGGGGCGAAGCCGCTGGCCGCCGGGGCGGGGGCGGCCGACGCCATCCTCGCGGTCACGCTGCCGGGGCTGGAGACGGACTACGCGCAGCTCGACGCGCCGGACCTGAAGGTCCAGAACGCCCCCGCCGACGCGGCCGACCCGGAGCTGTACCGCCACCAACTGTTCGGCCGCGACGGCAAGCTGCGGACGTTCGGCGGCCTCGCGCCGGGCAAGGCGACCGTGGAGCTGCTGCTGGCCGAGCCGTGGTGGGACGCGCCGGGGCGGCGCGTCTTCGACGTCGCGCTGAACGGAAAGACGGTGCTGAAGGACCTGGACCTGTTCCGGGAGGCCGGCGGCAAGGGCCGGGTGCTGGTCAAGACCTTCGAGGTGCCGGTCGCCGACGGCACGCTGGCGCTGTCGGTGCCGCGCGTGGGGGTCGACAACGCGACGTTCGCGGCGATCCGCATCACCGACGCCGCGGGCAAGGTGGTGCGGGCAGCGTTCCGCGCCGAGAACTACAGCAGCCCCATCGGCGAGCAGTAGGAGTCGGTGATGCGGGGCAGCATCGGCGGCGCGAGCTTGGAGGAGGTTCTCGACCGGTCGCTGCCGGCCGTGCGCGAGGGGGCGACGCTCGTGATGCTCACCACCGGCGGCGCCGACGCGGGGTCGGCCGCGCGGCTGCTGGCCGACCGCGGGCTGCTCGGCTTCGACGGCATGGTGGGCGACGCCGGGCCGTCGTGGCTGGGCTTCTGGTACTTCGCCCGCCCCCACCCGCTGCTCGACGGCCTGCCGACGGGCGTGCTCGACTGGCCGTATCAGATCACGCGGGGCAACGGCACGAGGGTGCGCGGGCCGAACGTCGAGATCGTCGTGGGCTACGGCCGAAACCACGACCCGACCCTCGGCGCGGGCGCGGCGACGGTGAACTGCGGCAAGGGCCAGATCGTGCTGCTCGGGTTGCCCGGCCTGGCGGAGGCGTTCGTGACCGGCGGGGGCGGCCACTTCCAGCCCGTCGCCGCCGAGCGAATCCTTCACAACGCGCTGAGGCGGCACTCGCCCCGCCCGGCCGGCGGTTGACGGCGGCGGCAGGTCGTGTACCCTGGGGCGCGGATCGGCCGCTCCGCGAGTTGGTTCGCACATCTGTCGGCCGACCCATCGCTGAAGCTTTCTGCTCGCCACGCCAAGAACGGGAGAACCATGATGCACCGCCCACTCCGCCGCGCCGCCGCCGTCCTATGGCTTGCAACCTCGTTGGCCGCCCCGACGTTCGCCCAGCAGGCGACGCCGGCGAATGACGAGTCGGCCTCGCCCAAGGCCGCCAGCGCGTTCGAGCCGGGCATTTCGCTGCGCGTGTACGACTCGGACGAGCCGCTGATGTCGGTCCCGCAGCTCATCGACGGCCAGACGCCGAACTTCAGCGTGCTGGCGCCGAAGTTCGATCTGACCGACGCGGACTTCGGCCCGGTGGAGGACAATTTCTACGCCGTCGCCAGCGGCTTCCTCACGGTCGACGAGCCGGGCACCTACACCCTCAAGCTCGTCAGCGATGACGGGTCGGTGCTGTGGGTCGGCGACCAGATGGTGATCGACTTCGACGGCCCGCACAGCGCCGAGACCTACAAAACCGCCGACGTCGACCTCAAGGCGGGCCGGGTGCCGATCAAGGTGATGATGTTCGAGGGGGGCGGCGATCGCCGGCTGCTGCTGGAGTGGAAGCGGCCGGGCGAGACGGCCTACTCGGCCGTGCCGACGAGCGCGCTGTCGACCGAGGCCGACCAGGTGCGCGTGACCTCGCCGGGGCCGAAGAAGATGATCCTCGACCCCCGCACCTACGCCGGCCGGCCGGGCGACGGGGAGCCGCTCAAGGGCGTCAACCCCTGTTTCGACCTGACCACGCTGAACACCGGCGACTTCAAGCCCAAGGTCGGCGGGATGGACTTCCTGCCCGACGGCCGGCTGGCCGTCTGCACGTGGGACCCCGAGGGGGGCGTCTACCTCCTCGACGGCGTGACCGGCGAGCAAGTCGACTCCAAGAAAATCAAGATCACCCGCTTCGCGGACGGCCTCGCCGAGCCGCTGGGGCTGAAGGTGGTGGACGGCAAGATTTACGTCCTGCAAAAGCAGGAGTTGACCGAGCTGGAGGACACCACCGGCGACGGCCACGCGGACGTTTACAAGTCGGTGTCCGAGGGGTGGAACGTCACGGCGAACTTCCACGAGTTCGCCTTCGGGCTGGTCCACACCGGCGGCTTCTTCTACGCGACCCTCGCCGTCGCGCTCGATCCCGGCGGCCACACGCACGACGTGCAGGTGCCCGGCCGCGGGTCGTGCATCAAGATCGACCCCAAGACCGGCAGCTACGAGTCCGTCGCCACCGGCCTGCGCACGCCCAACGGCATCGGCCTCGGCCCCGACGGCGGCATCTTCGTGATGGACAACCAGGGCGACTGGCTGCCCAGCAGCAAGCTCATCGAGATCGAGCCCGGCCGGTTCTTCGGGGCGCACACGAACCCGGAAAACGTCTTCGCCGACAAGCCCGCGACGCCGCCGGTGCTGTGGCTGCCGCAGGGGGAGATCGGCAACTCGCCGTCGCAGTTCGTGATGGTCAACGACGGGCCGTTCAAGGGCCAGATGCTCCACGGCGACGTGACGCACGGCGGGATCAAGCGCGACTTCCTCGAGAAAATCGGCGGCGAGTGGCAGGGGGCGGTCTTCCGCTTCAGCCAGGGCATGTACGCCGGCGTGAACCGCCTCTGCTGGGGGCCCGACGGCGATTTGTACGTCGGCGAGATCGGCAGCACCGGCAACTGGGGCGACG
Organism: Tepidisphaeraceae bacterium; assembly: GCA_965260985.1. Classification (GTDB taxonomy): domain Bacteria; phylum Planctomycetota; class Phycisphaerae; order Tepidisphaerales; family Tepidisphaeraceae; genus CBDHCE01. The sequence goes on from CBDHCE010000018.1 coordinate 35,568, forward strand.
GCTCGGGCCACCGCTTCGGGCTGCAAAAGCTCCACTTCAACGGCAAGCTCGCCTTCGAGATGCTCGCGGTGCGGGCCAAATCCAACGGGATGGAAATTGAGTTCACCAAGCCGCTGGCCGAGGGGCTGGGGTGGGATCCGGAGGATTACAAGCTCTCGCAGTGGCACTACGAGCCGACCAACACCTACGGCGGCCCAAAGATCGACGAGGAGGCGGTGAAGGTGAAATCCGCCACCGTCTCGGCCGACCGCAAGAAGGTTTTTCTGGAGCTCGACGGCCTGACGCCGAAGAACGTCGTCTACCTGCACGTCATGCCGACGGTGCTGGACGAGTCGAACGGTCGGCTGTGGTCGACCGAGTCGTGGTACACGCTGAACGCGATCCCCACCGGCGAGGTCGGCACCGTGAAGCCCGCGCCGCCGCAGAACACGCTCACCGGCGCGGAAAAGGCCGACGGCTGGCAACTGTTGTTCGACGGCAAGGACCTCGACGGCTGGCGCGGCTTCCGCCAGCAGACCGCGCCCGACGGCTGGAAGGCGGTCGACGGCACCATCACCCGCGTCGGCGACGGGCCGGACCTCATCACCGACAAGAAGTACAAAGACTTCGAGCTCTCGCTACAGTGGAAGGTGCCGCGCGGCGGCAACAGCGGCGTGATCTACCGCGTCACCGAAGATCAGGGCGCGACCTACATGAGCGGCCCGGAGATGCAGGTGCTGGACGACGCCCACCACGCCGACGGCTTCAACCCCAAAACCGCCGCCGGCTCCGACTATGCCCTCTACGGCCCGACCGAAAAGGCCGTCAACCCCTTCGGCGTCTGGAACCGCGCCCGGCTGGTGGTGAGGGGGAACCACGTCGAGCACTGGCTGAACGGCAAGAAGGTCGTCGAGTACGAGCTGAACAGCGACGACTGGAAGCAGCACTTGGCCGACAGCAAATTCGCCGACGTGAAGTCCTACGGCCAAGCGAAAGAGGGCTTCATCGCCCTGCAAAGCCACGGCGCGGCGGTGCAGTTCCGCGACATCAAGATCAAGCCGCTGAACTAACCGTGGAACGGGCGTCCCGCCCGGATTTCTTCGCTTTCGCAAATGAATCCGGGCGGGACGCCCGTTCCACGGCGGAGGAGGAACCCATGCCCGACCGCACCATGACCGAGCCGCCCCGCGAAAACCTCGCCACCGCCACCGCTCTGTCAACGATGATGTTCCTCCAGTACGCCGTCTGGGGCGTCTGGCTGCCGAGCCTGTCCATCTACCTCACCGCCCCGACCGACGGCGGCGGGCTGGGGTTCACCGGCGGGCAGGTCGGCTGGATCCTCGGGCTGGCCGGCGCGATCGGCGCCGTCACCGCGCCGTTCATCGCCGGGCAGGTCGCCGACCGCTACCTCAACGCCGAGCGCGCCCTCGCCGGCCTCCTGCTCCTCGGCGGCGTTGCGAACTTCGCCCTCGCCTACGTCCACAATTACTGGACCTTCCTCGCGCTGTCGGTGGTTTACAGCGTCTGCTACATGCCGACGCTCTCGCTGACCAACGGCATCTGCTTCGGGCACCTGCGCGACAGCGAGCGGTCCTTTCCGTGGGTCCGCCTCTGGGGCACGGTCGGGTGGATCGTCGCCTCCAACGCCTTCGCCCTGATCTGGCTGGCGACCGACAGCAAGGCCCTCAACACCGCCCGCATCGCCGACGCCCTGAAGGTCGCGGGCGTGGCGTCGGTGGCCTACGCCGCGTTCAGTTTGCTCGTCCTGCCCAAAACGCCGCCGAAGCGCGACGTCGCCCACCCGCTCGCCTTCGCCCGCGCCTTCGGCCTGCTCCGCCACCGCGGCTTCCTCACCGTCACGCTGATCGCGCTGCCGATCGCGATGATCCACCAGACCTACTTCTTCCGCGCCAGCCCCTTCTTCGAGAAGGCGGTCGGCATCCCCGTGACGTGGGTGAACAGCGTGATGTCCATCGGCCAGTTCAGCGAGATTGCCTTCCTCGCCCTGCTCGGGCTGTTTATCAAAAAGCTCGGCTACCGCGGCGTCCTGGCCCTCGGCTGCGCCGCCTACGCGATCCGCTTCGGCATCTTCGGCCTCGGCGGCCCGCGCTGGCTGGTCATCGCGTCCCAAGCCCTGCACGGCCTCTGCTACGGCTGCTTCTTCGCGGGCTCGTTCCTCTACGTCGAGCAGGTCGCCCCGCGCGACATCCGCCACAGCGCCCAAACCGTCTTCGGCATCATCATCCTGGGCCTGGGCCCGATCCTGGCCGGCTTTTACAACCAGTTCTTCGACCGCTTCCAGACGCCGCTGGGCGGGCAGTCCTACAACGCCTTCTGGTACGCCAACGCCGCCATCGCCGCCGCGTGCGGGGCGGTGCTGCTGCTCGGCTTCCCCCGCGGCAAGCCGCTGGTCCATGAGCTGCGGGAGTCGCACGGCTTCCCGCTCGACGAACCCGCCCCCGTCTCGGCTGCGGGGTGAGCCAACCCTCCGCGGTCCGGTGCTGCCCCCATTGGGACCTTGCAAGGTCAGTGTTCGATTTGGACCTGTACCGTTCGCCGCGAGCGCAGCGAGCGCTTTTCGGTTGCGGTGGCGAAAAGCGCTCGCTGCGCTCGCGGCTTACCTAAGACCCGTTTTCGGTGTGCCACGGATAAGAACGGCTGATGCGCCTCGACGTAGGACGCGGGCAGCGTGTACCCAAGCTCCCGCTCGACCGCGTAGATGGTCGAGTCGTCGAGCGGCCGGTTCACATAAGTTTCTAGCGCGTAGGCCGACTCCTCCCAGAAGTCGGACAGGTCGAAATCACCAATCACCTCCGGCATGATTAATCCCTTCGTGAAACGGTCTAATTCCAATCACCGGCCGAAAACGAACGGCCCCCGGCGCAGAAAATCCCCCGCCACGAACAGCCACGGCGAGGCGAGCAGCACGGCCGCGAGTCGCCACGGCAGCGGGCCTCGGACCAGCGGGACGGCGAGGCAGCCGACCGCCAGCGTGGCCCCCACGAGCGACTCGATCAGGGCCGGGCCGTACCGCCCGCCGGTCAACGTCACGAGCGCGTTGACCAGCGCCGGCAGCATCAGCAGCACCCCGGCCGTCGCGGCCGTCAGGTTGATCGACGTGAGTCGCACGGTGAATGTTACGCCGCCCACGCGAGGGTGCCGGGGAGGTTGGTGCCGACGGGCGTTGCCGGCGGGCCGGGCTGCAGGCGGGGGTTGACCCAGTGGGCGGTGAACCAGACCGTCGACCCGGCCGGCACGGCGGGGTCGAATCGCACCTCCATCGACCGCCCCGCCAGCGTCGCCTCGAACGTCCACCCCGCCCGCCCCGTTGGCGGGGTCGGGCCGACGTGGCTGAAGACCACCGCCCCCGCCGCGCCGCGCGGCCGCCCGTATCGCTCGCCCGACCGGTCGCGCAGGCGCAGCCGGACGGCGTGCCCGCTCGCCGAGACGACGGCCAGCCCCGGCGCATCCTGTGGGGCCGGCAGCGCGACCGGGCGTCGCGGGTGCGCCGGCAAGCCGATATTGACGAGCTCCTCCGCCGTCACCCCCGCCTGCCCGCGGACGACGGAGACGACCCGCCGGACCACCACCTTCAGGGCGCCGCGCGCGTCGTTCCGGGCGGCGACCGCCCCGCGTGTGCGGGTCGCCGGCTCGCCCGCCCGCCCGAACGCTTCGGCGTAGGCGTCGTTGGCCGCGACGAGGTCCGCCACCTGCGCCGCGGTCGCCCCGAAGTGCCCGGCCCGGCGGGCGAGTTGGTCGGCGAAATTCGCGCCCCAGATCAACAGGTCGCCGTCGGTGGCGGGGAAGTAGGTGTTTCGCAAAGGAGTCCCGGTTGCCGCGCCGCCGGCGCAGTGTGATGGTTCGCGGCCCGATTTTTGCGATGCCGACGCCGGCCCGCGCGACCGCGCCCCCGCGTTCATCGGCTCGGCGGCCCGCCCCGCAAGACCGCGCCCGCGACAATTCGCGCCGGGACGTCCCGATGCCGGCCCTGCGACCCGTCGCGGCGCGCCGGTTTACCGGTGCAAAGCGGCGCTTCAGTCGTGAGGTGCCGCGCCTCACTCGTGACGGGATGCGCTTCACAAGTGCGGCCCCCCACTTCAGGGGTGCAGTGCCGCGCTTCAGGGGTGAAGTGTTGCGCTTCAGAGGTGAAGTGCCACGCTTCACAAGTGAAGTGGCGCGCTTCACCTGTGGACAGATCCGCCGGCCCGTGTGGTAGATTGACGGCCCCTTGTCCGATCACCCCACCCTCCGCCGCCTCGGCCGAATCGCGTTCGCCCGCGCGGCGGCGGGGTCGGCGGTGCTGCTGCTGGTCGCGCTGGGGCTGTGGGGGCGGAGCTACGGGCGGTTCGACGAGGTGGAGTACGCGCGGAACAACGACGTCGCCGAGGAATGTTTCCTCGCCTCCACCGACGGGTCGGCGGTGTGGTGGACGCACTGGCTGGTGCAGGCGGATCAGCGGGCGGGAGGGATGGTGGTGCGCACCTTGTCGGTGCAACCGAACGCCAGGTTTTATGTCGGGACGTATGGGTCGGGCCGGGACGAATTGGTCCGCCACCCGCGCGTTTACGGCAGCGTCGAGGCGGTGCTGTGGATGGACGTGCAACGGGCGGCGCGGCGGGGGTGTCTCGGCTTTTATGGGGCGTCGGGCCGGTCGGACCTTGAGTCGGCGGGGTTCTTCGACGACGAGTCGTTGGATTGGCGCAAGCGGGTCGTCAGGGTGCCGTGGTGGGCGGTGGCGGGATTGCTGGCGGTGGTGCCGGCGACGTGGGCCGTGGGGCGGCGGTGGACGGGGCGGCGGGTGGTGGTGGCCCCGGCGTTTCTCCGCGAGTTGCGACGGCCGGCGGTGGCGGGGGGGGTGCTGAGTTCCGCCCTTTGCGCGCTTGCCCTGGCGCTGTGGGCCTTCACGCTGATCTACGGCGTCGAGGGCAGCGTTCGAGTGGGCGGGACGGATTTTTCCCTCTGGGCTTACGGCGGTGGGGCAAAAATTACGGCGAATGCGGCAGTCGTCGCGGAGTACCCCGCCGCCCCGAAACCGCCGTCGGTCAGTTGGTATCCCAACCGTCAGGAATCGGACGTGCCGATGGGGCGGGGGCTGACGTTCGATTGGGTGGAACTCGGGTTCCGCAAGCCCGAAGGGAAATCGGCCCTGTTCGACCGACCCGGCCACTGGCCGCTGGGATCAGAGGTGGACGATTCGCGTCCGCCGTACGCCCCGCTCGACCCGCCGGTGTATCAATCTGAGGTGACGCTGCCGCTGCTGTGGCCGGCGGGGCTGCTTGCCGTTTGGCCGCTGGCGGCGGGGGTGCGGTGGGCGGTCGGACGACGCGCCAGACGTCGGCAGTCGGCGGGCGCGTGCCCGGCCTGCGGGTATGACCTCCGCGCCTCGCCCGCGCGCTGCCCCGAGTGTGGCCGCGCCGCGGCCGAGGCGTTGCCGAAGCGGGCGGCGCTGCCGATCCTCGCCATCGCGTCGCTGCTGCTCGCGGCGGCGCTGGCGAATGCGCTGCGGTTGGATGCTTGCTACGGCGGCGAGGGGTACGGCAAGACGCTGATGGCCTACGGGTTGAACGACGCCCTGCGCGAAGGGGTCGACTCGCCGGCGCTGGTGCTGAATCTGAAGGCGAAGGACGGTTCGCTGTGGCTCGGGCGGCCGTCGGGCGAGGTGGCGGTCGCTTGGCCGGGCGCGAAAGGACTATTTCAATCCGACGACGGCAAGCGAGAGCGGGAGTCGTCGTTCTTGGGGTTCAATCTGGCGCGTCGGTGGACGGAGGAGCAGCGGGACGCGCCGCCGGAGGCGGAGGAGTGGACGGACGCCGAGTACGACGCCTGGCGCGCCTCGCCGGCGGCCGTGTCGATCACGCCCACCGGCTGGGCGGTGGCCGCGCCGGTTTGGGCGATGGTGGCGATTCTGCTGGTCCCCGCGGTCGTTTGGTCGTGGAAGGTGTGGCGGGCATGGCGGCGGGCGGAGTCGGGGGATGCAAGTCTACAAGCCGCGGTCTGAGATGACGGGGAAGAACCCGGGCCTTCGCCTTCGGCTCAGACGCCGGCTTGTTTTGGCAATTCGGGGTCGACGACTTCGTAAGCTGTTTCTTCCGCGCCGAGCGACCCGCGGAAGGCGGATCTACGGACGCCTGGCCGCGAGAGCTGTAGATCGTGTGATAGGGTCTCTTCCAGATGCGTAGCCCCCCCTCCATCCGCCGCCTCGGCCGAATCGCGTTCGCCCTCGCGGCGGCGGGGTCGGGGGTGCTGCTGCTGGTCGCGCTGGGGCTGTGGGGGCGGAGCTACGGGCGGTGGGATGAGGTGTATTACGATTGGGGCGGGTCCGGGAACCTGTGTTACCGGCTGGCGTCGACCGACGGGGAGATCGTCTGGTGGGCCGAGTGGTACGCCCGCGACCCGAACGATGGGCCGGTGACGGGCAACCGCAGCTATGCCGCCCTCTGCGCGAACGCGAGATATCTATCGAACTCCCCCTCCATCTTCGACGGCGAGAAGCTCCGGTACTTCCACTCCTACGGGCGCGGGGCCTACGAGCCGTGGGCCGACTCGCGCGTGGCACTGGCGGGCGGGCGGCTGGGCTTCGGCTGGGCGTCGGGCAGCACCTCGCACCAGCCAACCGAGGTGGCGGGCATGGTGCCAAAACCTTACGTCACGCGGAAGCAAACCGGCACCGCCCCGTGGTGGGCGGCCGTGGCCGTATTGGTCATGGGTCCGGCGGCGTGGGTCGTGTCGCGGCGGCGGGCGGGGCGGCGGGTGGTGCCGCGGCCTAAGGTCGCGGCGTGGATGCGGCGGCCGGCGCGGGTGGGGCTGTTTCTCAGTTCAGCCGGCTGCGGGCTGGTGCTGCTGGTCTGGGCATTCACGCTGTTCTACTCGTGCGACGGCGGGGCGCGCGCCTTCGGCACCGACGGCTGGGTCCGCCTGATCGGCGGCGGGTTGCAGGCCGGGTGGAGCGACGCGCGGGCGGCGGATCATCCCGACGCGCCGAACCCGCCGCACGTCAGTTGGGGGTGGCTGGGGTGGTGGGCGTGGTATGACCTGAACGAGTCGGACGTGCCGTCACAGCGGGGGTTGACGGTGCGGCGGTGGGTCGCGTGGGTGCGGGTGCCGTCGGTGGAGGGAAGGACCGGCATTTTCGACGAGTGGGAGTCCGGGCCGGTTCGCAACGCCGACGGCACGCCGGTGGTGCCGAGGCCGATAAATTACGACCTCACCCTGCCGCTGCTCGTGCCCGCCGGACTTCTCGCCATCTGGCCGCTGGCGGCGGGGATGCGGCGCGGGGCGAACCGGTGGGCGAACCGTCGGCGGCGGGCGGGGCGGTGCCCGGCGTGCGGGTACGACCTCCGCGCGTCGCCCCAGCGGTGCCCCGAATGTGGCCGACCGGTCGGCGGGGCCGAGCCGACTGCCGGGCGGCTGCCGCTGGTGGCGGCCGGGTCGCTGCTGCTGGCGGGCGGGCTGATCTACCCGATGGTGGCGAACGACCGCTACGGGTCGTGGTACGACAAGACGCTGGTGAAGTGGGATTGGCAGTGGCGGCCGCCCTCAGAGGGTCGGCCCAACGTAACTTTGGCGATGGCCGCCCGGCAGCTCGACCTGTCGTGGAAGCGCGACGCGGGCACAACGGAAAGCCCCTTCGGAAGCGAGCGGAATACAACCGGAGACCAGCTCGAGGTCGCCGGATTTGCTCTGTCGCGGGAGTGGACGGCGATCGAACATGAGCCGCCTGCGGAGTCGGAGGAGTGGGACTCGGACCAGTGGGACGCCTGGCGTGCGAGCCCCGCCGCGACCGGCCGGGGCGAATTGCGGGGGTGGACGGCCTCAGGGCCGGCGTGGGTGGTGGTGGCAGCGTTGCTGCTGCCGATCGGGTGGTGGGGGTGGCGCAGTGCGAGGCGGTCGGTGGCGGTCGCGGCACAGTCCAATGAAGCCGCGTCGCACGCCGGCGTCTGAGCCGAAGGCGAAGAACCCGGGTCTTCGCCTTCGGCTCAGACGCCGGCTTGTTTCGGCGAATTAAAACTCCACGAACTCGTACTCCAACTCCGACGCGTCGGCCGACTCGGCGGGGGGTGGGGCGAGGTCGAACGCTTCGCCCATCTCGGCCCGCACATCGGCGGCGGCGTAGAGGCCCTTCTTGCCCAGCAGTTTGTAGTAGACATCCCCCTCCCGCCGCGCCCCCGGCGGGGGGGTGACGGCGGCGTGGAAGGGCTGGATGCGGTTCTGGAAGTTCTCCCAGCAGCCGTCCTTCTCGGCCCACGCGGCGGCGGGCAGGGTCACGTCGGCGTTCTCGGTCAGGGCGTTGGGCAGGATGTCCTGCACGACGGTGAAGCCGTCGGTGAAGGCCTGCGGCAGGGTGGCGGGGAGCCAGTTGCTCAGGTAGCCGCCGACGACCCAGCCGGCCTTGAGGTTTTTCGTGGCGTCGGTCGAGCGGTCGGCGAACTCGTCGGCGTCGGCGGTGGGGCCGCCGAGTTGCTCCATCACGCGGCGGATGCCGGCGGCGTTGGGGACTTTTTCGCCCTGGATGGTGAAGGTGGCCTCGCCGGTGGGGCCGGTGAAGGTGGTCTCCTCGCCCTGCGGGACGGGGCCTAGGACGAGGGTCGCGCGCGGGTCGAGCGAGCGGATGTAGGTGCCGAGCAGGTGGGCCTCCTCGCAGGCCATCATCGGGCTGAGCATGGCGTACAAGCTCCCCTCGCCGCTTTCTTCCACGACCTTCTTCAAGCCCTCAACGGCGGCGTTCAGCGCTTCGGAGAAGTCGACGGGCTCCGGCACGCCGTGCTTCTTCATCGTGGCGGTGCCGAGGCGGCGGTCGGAGAAGATCGGCTTGTGGCTGTAGCGGGTGTCGTCGCTGATCCACCAGCGGTTCACTTCGGGGTTGTGCCGGGGCTTGATGCGGTAGATGACGTTCTCGTTCGCCTGCAGCAGGATGTTCTCGCCGCCGCTGTCGGCGGGGCTGATGCTCGGGGTGCTCTTCAGCAGCCAGACGCGCTGCTTGAAGAGGAAGTCGCGGTCGAGCAGGGCGCCGACGGGGCAGAGGTCGACGACGTTGCCGCTGAGCTTGTTGTCCAGCGGGCGGCCGGGGAAGATGTCGATCTCCTCGCGGTGGCCGCGGCCGTTGACGAAGAGTTCGCCGGTGCCGCTGACCTCGCGGGTGAAGCGGACGCAGCGGGTACACATGATGCAGCGGTCGGCGTAGAGCAGGACGTGCCCGCCGACGATTTTCTTGGGGTTCTTGCTCTTGTCCTCCTCGAAGCGGCTCTGGCTGCGGCCGTAGCCGTAGGAGTAGTCCTGGAGGAAGCACTCGCCGCTTTGGTCGCAGACGGGGCAGTCGAGGGGGTGGTTGATGAGCAGGTACTCCATGACCTGCTTCTGGTTGGCGACGGCCTTGGGGCTCTTGCTGTAGACGACCATGCCCTCGCGGACGGGGGTGAAGCAGGAGGGCACGAGCTTGGGCATCCCCTCGACCTCGACGAGGCAGATGCGGCAGGAGGCGACCACCGAGAGGCCCGGGTGGTAGCAGTAGTGCGGCAGCGGCGCGTCGGCGTCGAGGCACGCCTGGAGGATGTTCTGCTTGTCCTTGGCCTCGATCTGCTGGCCGTCGACGGTGATGGTGGGCATGGTGGGGGAGTATATGGAAGGGGGCGTTGGATTCCACGGTTTCAAAACGTGGGACAACCCCAACGCCGCGTAAGCCGCGAGCGCAGCGAGCGCTTTTCGCCTGATGGACAAAAAAGCGCTCGCTGCGCTCGCGGCTTACGTTCGGACGAAGGGCGTGACGAAAGACCACACCTGCTTCGGGTACCCAATTCCCAGCGGATTGTCTTCGACGTACTTGATCGCCTTTAGCACCCCCTCCACGTCATCCAAGAAAACGTGCCACGCCCCTCGCCCGAACAGCTTGTGCAGCGACCCGTCGCGCGTCGGCACGTCCTGAAACGGGTGCAGCCCGCCGGCGGCGAGGGATTTGGTGGCGGACGCTTTCAGGCGCGGCGGTATCCGCTCGGCGGTCAGTCGCGGGTGTGGCGGCAGCACGAGGTGGGCGTGGTCGGGCATCACCGCTAGGGCGTGGACCGGCAGGCTTTCGGTCGCCAACCAGTCGCGGAAGCCATGAGCGATAAGGCGCGCCTGCATCCCAGTCAGGCGGACGGGCGGGAGGGCGAGCGACTGCTTGGCGCCTTGGCGCAACTGGTTGTCGTGCGGCCACTTGGCGACGGATTGCTGGCCCGTCACCTTCGTCGCTTCGCCGTAGGGCAGCAGGTTTTTGGAGCCGACGAAGTTCGACCCGGACCCACGCGGGTCGTTCGGGAGCCAAAAGCCGTAGTAGCCCATGACGTAGTGGATGGCGAGCATGTCGGGGTCGTAGTTTAATCGTTAGCCGCGAGCGGAGCGAGCGCTTTTCGGTCCATGAAGCGAAAAGCGCTCGCTGCGCTCGCGGCTTACGGGGTCTTCCGTGGAATCGCCCGCCCCCTCGCTTGCGTCCCGCCGACTCACTCACTAGACTCCGCCGCTCGACACGGGAAGGCCATGCTCAGCCCCATCTCATGCCCACTGTTCGCCGCGGCGCTGCCGGGCGTCGCGCCCGACGCGGTGCCGGTCGCGCCGGCGCTCATTCTGATCCTCTGCGCCGTCGCGGGCGTCGGGACGTACCTGCTGCTGCCCAGCCGAAAGGGGGCGACGGCCCGGCTGGCGGGCGGGGGGATCGTGCTGCTGGCGGCGTTGGCGCTGGGGGTGATCCTGCTGCGGTGGACGTTCGGCAGCCCGGTCGGGGCGGGGCGGGTGGGGGTTCACAACCCGTACTTCTGGATTTTCGCCGCCGCCGCGCTCGTCGGCAGCTTGCGGGTGGTGACGCACCGCCGCCCGGTCTACTCGGCGCTGTACTTCGTGCTGACCGTTTTCTCGACCGCCGGGCTGTTCGTGCTGCTGTGGGCGGAGTTCATGGCGGCGGCGCTGGTGCTGATCTACGCCGGGGCGATCCTGGTGGCGTACGTTTTCGTGATCATGCTCGCCGCCGATGCCGCCCCGAGCCTTTCGGCCGACCGCGACGCGAGTTTGCCCGAGCAGTTGGCCGAGCACGACGCGGTGAGCCGCGAGCCGCTGGTGGCGGCGGCGGTGGGGTTCACGCTGATGGGCATCCTGCTCTACGTCATCGCCGCCCGATTCGGCGCGCCGGTGCGGGCGGGCGCGCTGCGCGCATCGGCGGAGCTCGCGCGGTCGCTGCCGGCCTACCCGCTGGTCAGCGGCTCGACCCAAGAACTGGGCGATTACCTCTTCAGCCGGCAGTTGATCGGCTTGCAACTGGCGGCGGTGATCCTGACGCTGAGCGTGATCGGCGCCATCACTATCAGCCGCCGGCAGGTGCTGGCCGAGGAGTCTGCGTCCGGCACCCCGGAGGAACTGAAGGTCGGCCCCGTCACCAGCGGCGGCGACGACGACCCGCACAACATCCCCATCTACGGCAGCACCGACGGGAGCATCAAGGCGTACCCGGAATCGTGAGGATGAAGGAGGAGGGATGAAGGATGAACAAGAGTCGGTTCGCCCGCTTCATCCTTCATCCTTCACATTCTGATTATGCAAGCTTTCCCCCCCACCGCCCTGCAGAGTTACCTGATCGTCGGCGCGATCATGTTCACGATCGGCATGGTCGGGTTCATGGCCCGGCGGAACCTGATCGTGATGTTCCTCTGCACCGAACTGATGTTCCAGGGCGTGATGATCAACCTCGTCGCGTTCGGCACCTACCACGGCAACCTCGCGGGGCAAGCCTTCGTGCTGTTTACGCTGGTCATCGCCGGGGCCGAGGCCGCGCTGGCGCTGGGGATCGTGGTGCTGCTCTTCAGGCAGAAGCAGACGGTGGACACCGAGGCGTGGAAGGATTTGCGGGGGTAGTCCGTGGTCGGTCGTCCGTGGTCCGTTGCTTCGGCAAGGGGTCTTCATGGGCGAATGCGACTGGCAACGGACCGCTGACAACGGACTACTGACTTATGAGCTTCGTCGTTCACTACTCCTGGCTGATCCCGCTGCTTCCTTTACTCGGGGCCGTGTGCGCGGGCCTTCTTGGCGCGAAACTGCTTAAAGGCCAGTCGCACTGGCCGATCTGGCTGGGCGTCGGCGCGTCGGCAGTGCTGTCGCTGATCCTGCTGGTCGGGATGTTCTTCTCGCCGGCGGCGCACGCGGCGAATCTGGAGGCGCGGCCCGGTCCTGACGTTGCAACAGGGCAGGCCGATGGCGGCCTTCGCCTGGCGGTGCCCCCGAGTGGTGGGGATGTTCTGAAGCGGTATCCCACTGCCTACAGCAGCAAGTGGTATACCTGGATTGCCGCCGGCGACCCGTCGGCGGCGGAGGCCGGGGCGTCGGTCACGCCGCTCAACAGTGGCAGGGGGTATTTTGAGGTGTCGGCCGGCGCGTGGATCGACCCGCTCACGGCCGTCATGCTGTCGGTCGTGTGCGGCATCGGCTTTCTCATCACGATCTTCTCGGCCGGCTACATGCGGGGCGAGGCGGGGTATTTTCGCTTCTTCGCCTACCTCGGTTTGTTCATCTTCGCCATGACCTGCCTGGTGATGGCCGACAACCTGATCCTGCTCTACCTCGGCTGGGAGGGCGTGGGCCTGTGCAGCTACCTGCTGATCGGCTACTACTACCAAAAGCCCGCGGCCGTCGCGGCGGCGAAGAAGGCGTTCCTCGTGAACCGCGTCGGCGACTTCGGCTTCGCCGTCGGCATCATGCTGATCTTCTACTGCTTCGGCACCGTCAGCTACTTCGGCAGCGGCACCCTGGCGAACCACGGCTTCCTCGACATGGCCGTCAACCCCGCCGCCTACGTCCCGGCCGGCCGGCTGTGGATGGTCCACCTCATCCCCTTCGCCCTCATGCTCGGGGCCTTCGGCAAGTCCGCCCAGTTCCCCCTCTACGTCTGGCTGCCCGACGCGATGGAGGGCCCCACGCCGGTTTCCGCCCTCATCCACGCCGCGACGATGGTGACGGCCGGGGTTTACATGATCGCCCGGCTCAACCCGCTGTTCGCCGGCAATTCCGCCGCCCTCATCACCATCGCAGTGGTCGGCAGCTTCACAGCCCTGCTCGCCGGCAGCATCGCGCTGCGGCAGTTCGACCTCAAGAAGGTGCTGGCCTACAGCACGATCAGCCAACTCGGCTACATGTTCGTGGCCGTCGCGGTGCTCGCGCCGGTGGCGGGGGTGTTCCACCTCGTCACGCACGCCTTCTTCAAGGCCCTGCTGTTCCTGTCGGCCGGCGTGGTGATGCACGCGATGAACGGCCACCTCGACATGCGCAAGATGAGCGGCCTCAAGCGCCGCCTGCCCCAGACGCGGTGGCTGATGCTCGTCGGATGCCTCGCCCTCGCCGGCTTCCCCGGCCTGTCGGGCTTCTGGAGCAAGGACGAGATCGTCGGCTACGCCGGCGCGGCGAGTTGGGTGCTGTGGGCCGTGATGCTGCTGACGGCGTTCATCACCGCCTACTACACCTTCCGCCTCTACTTCCGCGTCTTCGAGGGGCCGGAACTGATCCCCACCGGCCCGGCCGAGGGGCACGTCGGCCACGACCTGTCGGACGACATGGCGGCGGAGGAATCGCCCCACGGCGTCGCCAGCGAGTCCGCCATCGCCGCCCGCGATGCGGCGGAGAGCGGCGTCGATGCCCCGCACCAATCGCACGGTCCCGGCATCTCGCACGACCCCGAACCGCTCATCATGATCGCCCCGCTCGCGCTGCTCGCGGTCGGCGCGGTGCTGATCGGCTACGTCAACACGCCCCTTTGGCACGGCTTGGGCGACTTCCTCGGCGGCAGCCCGTCGCTCGCCCTCGGGCTGGAAAAGGCGCGCCTCGCCTTCGGCACCGTCGACGCCGTGGGCTACGGGCAGGAGGGGGCGATCCACTGGCTTAGCACGATCGTCGGCCTGCTCGTTGGCGGGGCGGTCAGCCTCGCGGGCATTGGGGCGGCGTGGTTCTTCCACCTCAAGGACCGCGCCGCCGGCGAAAAACTCGCCGCCCGCCTCGGCCCCCTCGCCCGCGGCATGGAGGCCAAATACTGGGTCGACGAGGCCTACCAATACGGGCTGGTCACGCCCCTTCGCGCCCTAGGCGTGGGGTTCTTCTTCTTCGACCGCGTCGTCATCGACGGCCTCGTCTGGCTCGTCGGCTTCCTCCCCCAACTCGGCGGGTTCACCCTCAAGTTCACCACCCAGCGCGGCCACCTCCAGGGCTACGCCGCCACCATGCTCTTCGGGATCGCGGTGATCCTGCTGTTGATCTTTCTGTAGTGAGTAGTCGCCAGTCTTCAGTCATCAGTCTCCAGTGAAGAACCACCGACTGACAACTGATGACTGACGACTGACGACTGACGACTGACGCTTATGGACAGCCTGCTCCTCATCCTCCTGCTCGTTCCGCTGGTCGGGGCGTTGGTCTGCGCGGTTCTGCCCGAGGGGCCGTTCGTCAAGTTCTGGGCCCTGGGCACCTGCCTGAGCGCGCTGGGGGTGGTGCTGATCCTCACCCCCGCCTTCACGTTCGACCAGCGGCCGGATGAGGCGGCGAGTGCTCTGGCGACGAAGATCGACACCCTCCGCGCCGATCAGAAGGCGGCCGTCGCGGCGGCGCCGGCGGGGCAGCGGCAGGGCGTCTCGTTCCTCTACCAACTCGAGCTCAAGCCCCTCGTCCGGCAGCAAACCGCGATGGGCACCGCCGCCGACCGGACCGACCGCACCGTCCAACTCCGCTACGCCCCCGAGTCGTTCGCCGTCACCGGCCTCGGCACCGGGCTGCGGCTGGGGATGGACACCATCAGCTACTGGCTGGTGTTGCTGACGGTCTTCCTGCTGCCGCTGGCGGTCGCGGGCGGGTTCTCGACGATTCGCGTGCGGCAGAAGGAGTATTACGGCTGGATGCTCGCCCTGCTCGGCTGCCTGCTGGGCGTGTTCATCGCCCGCGACGTGCTGCTGTTCTACATCTTCTTCGAGCTGACGCTGATCCCGATGTTCTTCCTGATCGGCATCTGGGGCGGCCCCGAGCGGCGGCGGGCGAGCACGCGGTACTTCCTCTACACCTTCGCCGGGTCGGTCTTCCTGCTCGCCGGGCTGGTGGTGATGGGCCTGGGGTCGAACCGGACCGACGGCTTTTCCTTCAACGCCGCCATCGCCCACGCCCAGAGCCTGCCGCCGGGCACGCGGTTCTGGATCTTCCTGGCCCTGATGGCCGGCTTCGCGGTGAAGGTGCCGCTGGTGCCGCTGCACACCTGGCAGCCGCTGGCCTACGCCGAGGCGCCCACCGCCGGCACCGTGCTGCTCGCCGGCGTGCTGCTGAAGATGGGCACCTACGGCATCCTGCGCCTCGCCCTCCCCGCCGGCCTGGTCGGTGCCGGCGCCGCCGGCGCGGGCGTCACGCAGTTCTTCGCCGCCCTCTGCCTCGTCGGCATCGTCTACTGCGGCCTGATCGCCTGGGTCCAGCGCGACCTCAAGCGCCTCGTCGCCTACTCCTCCATCAGCCACCTCGGCTTCTGCGTCCTCGGACTGCTCGCGCTGAACACCATCGGGCTGCAGGGGGGCGTGCTCTACATGGTCAACCACGGCCTCTCCACCGCCGCGATGTTCCTGCTGGTCGGCATGATCGCCGAGCGCTTCGGCACCCGCGACCTCGACGCCCTCGGCGGTTTGGCGAGGCGGATGCCGGTCCTCGCCTGCTTCTTCGTGCTGTTCGTGATGAGCAGCATCGGCCTGCCGGGCACCAACGGCTTCGTCAGCGAGTTCCTCACCGTCGCCGGCGCGTTCACCAGCGTCCACCTCGGCTTCTGGTACGGCACGGTCGCCCTCACCGGCGTGGTGCTCGGGGCCGTCTACCTTCTGCACGCCACGGCGCGCGTGATCTTCGGCCCCGAGCCGGTCCCGACCCTCACGGCTGCCGAGGTGCCGGGCGGGACGCGCGACACTACGACCCGCAACACGCACGACCCCGAATCCCTCCCCGCCGGCGCGAACGCCGACATCGCCGCCGACGCGCCGGACAAGCCCTACCAGCCGGAGGACACCGCCCGCCGCGACCCGCCGTCGGGCCGCCCGGCAAGTCTCAAGCCGCCCGGCGACCTGAACTGGCGCGAGATCGGCATCCTCCTGCCGCTGGCGGTCGCGGTGGTCGTTCTGGGCGTCGCGCCGACGCCGCTGCTGAACTCGATCCGCCTGCCGGTGCAACTGCTGCAGGTTCCCGCGACGGCCGAAGCCGCCCCGGTGGCGGGGGCTCCTGTGGAAAAGCCGGTCGCGGTCGCGGCACTTCCGACCAGCCAGGAGCAACCGGGGGATTAGGCGAAAAGCGCTCGCTGCGCTCGCGGCTAACGAATCCGATGCAACGGACCACGGACCACGGACAAAGCAGTCATGAACCTGTTCAGCTACGTCATCCCAGAACTGATCCTTGTGGTCGCCGCCGGCATCCTCTGCCTCATGGGCGTGGCGCGGTCGGCGGCGGTGCGGAAAATCGTGCCGTTCGTCGCGCTCGGGGCGGTCCTGCTGGCGCTGGCGTCGCTGCTGCTGAACTGGGGCAGCGGCGCGGGGCAGAACGATGCCTACGGCACCTTCCGCCTGACGGCCTTCAGCGAGTTCGTCAAGGGCCTCACCCTCGCCGTCGCGGCCCTGTTCGTGCTGCTCAGTTGGCCGACCGATGACCAAGGCTTCGGCAACGCCAGCCTACAGTACGGGCGCGACGCGGGCGAGTACTTCGGCCTGATGCTGCTGGCCGTCACCGGCGTGCTGGTGGTCAGCGGGGCGAACGACCTGATCGTGCTGTTCATGGGCATCGAGCTGGCGAGCATCCCGACCTACGTCATGGTCGCCATGAGCCGCCCGCTGCCGGCGGCGCAGGAGGCGGGGGTCAAGTACTTCTTCCTCGGCGCGATGAGCGCGGCGGTCATGCTGTTCGGGTTCAGCTACCTCTACGGCGTGACCGGCACGACGAACCTGCACGACCTCGGCCTCGCCTTCGCCTCGCCCACCACCGGGGCGGCGCTGGGCTACCCCGACGGGCTGCGGACGCTGGCGGTGGTGATGCTGATCGTGGGCTTCGGGTTCAAGATCGCCGCCGTGCCGCTGCACCTCTACGCCGGCGACGTCTACCAGGGCGCCGCCACGCCCGTGACGGCGCTGCTGAGCTTCATCCCCAAGGTCACCGGGATGGTGGCGCTGGTGAAGGTGCTGCTGGCGGCGGGGGGCAACCAGTTCGCCGTGCCGCACCAGATCGTGACGCTGCTGTGGGTGCTGGCGGCGCTGACGATGACGGTCGGCAACGCGCTGGCGCTGCTGCAGTTCAACGTCAAGCGGGTGCTGGCGTACAGCAGCATCGCGCACACGGGGTACATGCTGGTGGGCGTGACCGCGATGGTCGCCGCCGGCGGCGCGATGGTGCCGGAGATGGTGCCGGCGGGCGTCGGCCGGGCCGGGCTGACGGCGGCGGCCGCGGCGGACGTGCGGGCGGGGGCGCTCAACGGCGTGCTGTTCTACCTCGCGGCCTACGGGGTGATGAACGTCGCGGCGTTCGGCGTGATGATGATGCTCCCCACCCGCCGGCAGTTCAACCCCGCCGACCCCGGTGCCGCCAACGCCGCCAACGCCCCGGCGACCACTGCCGAGACGTATGAGGAGCTCGCCGGTCAGGGCCGTGCCCACCCGCTGCTGGGGCTGGCGATGGCGGTCGGCATGTTCAGCCTCGCCGGCCTGCCGCTGACGGTGGGGTTCTGGGGCAAGATCTACCTGATCCGCCCCGCCTTCGCCGTCGGCACCGTGCAGATGAACTGGCTGGGCGTGATCCTCGTCGCCAACGCGGCGGTCAGCGCGGCGTACTACCTGAAGATCGTGGCGACGATGTTCCTCCGCCCCCTGCCCGACGAGGAGCCGGGCCGAGAAATTCAGGGTGGATCGGACGTGGCGGCCGTGGGCGCGGCGGGGCTGATCCGGTCGCTGCCGGTGGCGCTGGCGGTGTCGATCAGCGCCGTGGGGGTGCTGCTGTTGGGGGCGCTGCCGCCGGCGATCCAGGCCTTGAGCCTTCGGACGGGGGAGGCGTCGCGGCTGGTGCAGGACCAGGGGATGGCGGTGCCGCCGGGCCTAAACATCGACAACGTCGACGACCCCGATGCCTCGGCCGATGCCGCTACCCCGCCGTCCGATAACGCCCCGGTGGCGGCGGTATCGGCCACTCAACGGCGGTCGGCGGCGGATTAACGCGACCTTGACCTCCGCCTCATCCGCTTCACAACAATCGTCAGATAATCCGTCCCTGCCCCGACGCCGGGGCCGGCGGCGGACGGCCGAAACGTCCGGGGAAGCGCCGCCGCGGCCAGCCCGCCGGCGGAACGAAGGGAACCGACGATGACCATTTCAGCCCGCCCGATCCTCTGCGCCGCGGTGGCCGGGGTGTTGGGCCTCACGGGATTTGCGAGTGCCCAGCAAGCCCAGCCGACGCCGGCGGAGTTGCAGGCGCAGATCACCCAGTTGCAGGCGCAGCTCAACGCGATGCAATCCCAGGCCGCCGTCAAGCAGGAGGCCAAAACCGCCGAGCAGGTCCGCACCGACGCGGCCGCCAAGAGCGCGCCGATCACCGGCAGCCAGCTCCTTGCCGGCCACAAGGACCACTTTTTCATCGCCAGCGAGGACGGCGCGTTCACGCTTGAGCCGACGTTCCAGTTCCAGTTCCGCTCGGTCACGAACCTCGCGGACTTCAACGGCGGCGGGTCGGACGGGTTCGAGATCCGCCGGATGAAGTTCGGCTTCCAAGGCACGGCCTTCACGCCGAAGCTGGAGTACGACTTCCGCCTGGCCGTCAACCGCCAGAACGGCAACGCCGAGCTCGACAACGCCTTCATCCAGTATGAGTTCGCCCCGAGTTGGTCGTTCACCGCCGGGCAGTGGAAGGACATCCCGTTCCACGAGGAGACCGTCAGCAGCAGCCGGCAGCTCGGCGTGGACCGCTCGCTGGTCAACGAGGAGCTCGGCGGCGGCGTGACGGACTACGTGCAGGGCGTGGCGGCAAGCTACGCGCCGAAGGACGCGCCCTACCGCGCGACCGTCGGCTACCACGACGGCCTGAACACCGACAACACCCGCTTCTTCGACCGCGAGGGCGGGGCGGGCGGGGTCAGCCCGAACTACGGCGTCAGCGGCCGGGCCGAGTACGCCCTCAGCGGCAACTTCAAGGAGTACAAGGACTTCAGCCGCCTGGGCAAGCAGAGCGAGGACTCGCTGGTGTTCGGCGCCGGCGCCGATTACTCCGCCGGCGGGCGGGACGACATCCTGCTGCACAGCGTGGACGTCTCCTGGAAGCCCGCCGCCCTGCCGCAGTTGGCGGTCTACGGGGCCTACTACGGCATCTACCGCGAGGTGGGCGCCGGCAGCGCGTACGACTTCGGCGGCGAGGGCGAGGTCGCCTACCTGCTGAGCGAGAAGTGGGAGGTCTTCGGCCGGTACGACTTCGTCCGGCTGGACAACAATCAGCTCGCCGCCGGCGAGCAGGATCTGTATCACGAGATCGGCGTGGGCCTCAATTACTACCTTTCCAAGCACGCCGCGAAGGTCACGATCGACGCGACCTACCTCCCCAACGGCTCCCCCGGCGGCAGCGGGATCGGGTTCATCACCTCCGACCAGGACGAGTTCCTCATCCGCGGGCAGTTCCAGTTGCTGCTGTGAGCGGATGAGCAGAGCCATTCAACGCTTGCGGCGATGCGGGTCGGGCCTCAGGCTCGACCCGCTGGCTGTGGTGCGGGGCGGACGCGGGATGACCTGACCGCCGCCGCCCACATCGCATTGAACTCGGCCTGGGAAATATCGGTCAGGTCAAATTCCGGGTCAGATCGGATGACCACGGCATCGGGGAAAATTCCTTCGGCAAGTCCTGTGCCGCCCGCCGCATGATTCGCATCTGCGAACCCGTAGTGGCCGTCGGCCCAGATTTCGACTGTGCGGCAATTCGCGCCTCTGTCGTCCACCTCGTAATATAGATCGACGGGCTCGTCGGGATGGGAGTGGTGCCACTGGACTCGGAGGTATTGCATGTTCACTCCTGATACTGTATTTCGCCCGAGCAAACAATATGGCCCGCAACGGCGAGCGGCAGGGTGCCGGGGACGACGAATACATGCTCCCGGCCCTTTCGCACGGCTAAACCGTCAACATTCATCTCGATGAAATGAGTGAAGCGTCGGCCCTGAAAGGGTTGGCCGAGGAACAGCCGGGATAGCCGGGCGGGCGTCATTCGCCCCGGCTCAACGCCGGATAGATATTGGCCGTCTCCGTACCGCGCGTCATTAGGGTTTGCGGATGCGGTCGACGCCAGTAACTGCCGACTCGACAGAATGCCTAGCATTCCCGCCTCATCGGTGTAGTGGAAAAGTGTCACCAGTGTAGTGGCAAGCGATGTGACGCCAATCGCTCAGGCCGATTTTATCGACGCCCGCTTCTCCTTCACCGTCGCGATCAGCTTCTTCATCGGCTTGGCGAACTTTTCCACGCCCTCGCGCATCAACACTTCCTCCATCTTGGGCACATCGACCTTTTGATCAATCTCGTCAAGCACCGCTTGCGGCGGGAGCTTGTCGAGCTGCATCGAATACTGCTTGTCATTCGCCTGCACCGCGTCGTTCGTCTCCGGCGGGTTGGTCTGGATGTCGCTCCCCGCCAGCGCCTCGACGTAGTAATCCTCCGACTGCCAGTCGAGCTTTTTGCCGGTGCTGGCGAAGACGATCTCCTGCTGCAGCTTCAGGCCTTTGTCCTTCCAGTATTCCTGGTTCATCTGCCACAGCCGCTTGGCGTTGACGATGCCGACCATGCCCTGCGCGGCGTCGCTCAGGCCCGGCACGTGCTCCTCGGTGTAGACGTCCACCCGGCTGACGAAGATCGAGTAAACGCTCTTGAACCGGTCCACCTTCGCCGGGTGGTCCTTCTTCATCCGCTGCACGCCCTTCCACACCGCCTCGCGGGCGGCCTTGTATTGGCGCTCGGTGAAGCAGAGGGTGACGTTGACGCTGACGCCCGCGGCCACCACTTCCTCGAGCGCGCCCAGGCCGGCCTCGGTGGCGGGGATTTTGATCAGCCGGTTCGTGTACCCGCCGCTCCAGTACTCCGCCAGCGCGATGTACGTTTTGGTCGCCTTCTCCACCGGCACGTTCGCGTCGGGGTCCTCCAGCAGCGGGTCGAGCTCGAAGCTCACCCAGCCGTCGTTGCAGCCGCTCTTCTCCCAGACGGGCTGAAAGACCTCCTGGGCCTTGGAGACCAGCAGGTCGGTCATGGCCCAGCAGACGACCGGGTCTGTGCCCATCTGGTCGAACAGCCCCTCCATCTGCTTGTCGAACCGGCCGGTGCCGATGAGCTTGGAGATGATCGCGGGGTTGCTGGTCGCGCCGGTGGCGCCGAGGTCGAAGTTGGCCTTCACCTCATCGGGGTCGACGCTGTCGAGCCAGAGCTTGGTGCCGGAGGCGGTGAGGGATTTGAGGCTCATGGGGTTCCTTTGGTGCGTGAAGCGCGCAATCTAGCACGTCGAAGCCGAGTTGAACACGGCCCAAACCTGCTGGCAGATTCGACCGGGTGCGATGGTTTACGCGATGAGGGGCACGCCGTACTGCGGGAATGCCCGGTCGGCGGAGAGTAGCGTGGCGCCCTCCAAGGCGGCCTGGGCAATCAGCAGCCGGTCGAACGGGTCGCCGTGAAGGGGCGGCAGGTCGTAAGTGTGCAGGACGTGTCGAAGGTGGACGTCCAGCACGCGGATGCCGGGCCGCAGGACGCGGCGCTTGACGAACGTCTCGGGCGTTTCGCCCGCACCGATCAGCTTCAGCTGATTCCCCTTTTTCGCTTTGATGGCAATCTCCCACGCGCTCACGACGCTGAACAGCACGTCGTTCGCGGGATCGAGGTACGCCGCCTTGGCCGCCGCGGAGAGGCGAGGATCGCCGGCGATGAACCAGAGGGCCATGTGGGTATCGAGCAACAATTTCATCGTTCACCGGCAATGGGTTCGGCAACACCACCGTGGCTTTAGGAAAGCTCCAGGTCGTCCTTCTCGAACTCCGCCAGCAGGTCCGCCGGCATTTCGTTGAAGTCGTCCGACATCCAGAAGGTTCCCTTGCCACCGCCAATTTCCCGCCGGGGCGTGACCGCAGCGGGCTCGGGCTCGGCGATGAGGCGGGCGACCGGCACGCCGGCGTCGGTGAGAACGAGGTCTTCGCCGCCGCTGACGCGCTGAACCAGTTGGGAGAGCGCATCGGGATAATCTGCGAGGTCGATGATCGTTGCCATGAACGATCCTTGCGGATGCCCCGGCGGCGGTCAAGCGCTAGCCCTTCACCTCGAAGTCCTTCACCTCCAGCTCCACGCTCCGCCGGCCCTGCCACTCGTTGATCTTGGCCTCGACGGCCGCGTCGATGGTCGCGCCGGCGCGCAGGTCGGGCGGGGGAGTCGGGCAGTTGAAGACCACCGCCTTCAGGCGCGTCCGGCCCGAGCGCAGCCAGAGCTGCAGCACGTCGCCGCGCTTGCCGACGGCGCGGGGGTCGGCGGTCAGCTCCAAATCCCGCAGGCACAGCAGAGGCCGGCGGTTGGCGTTGCCGAAGGGGCCGAGGCGGGCGATCTGGTCGATCAGCGCCTCGCTCACGTCCCCCAACTCGCACGCGGCGTCGAGGGAGAGGCGGTGCGTTAAATCCTCCGCCGACAGGCGGTTGCGGGCCACCTCGGCGAACGCGGCGCGGAAAGCGTCAAAGTTCGGTTGCTCCAGCGACAGTCCCGCCGCCATCGCGTGGCCGCCGTGGGTCAGCAGGTGCTCGCCGCACGATGCCAGCGCGTCGGAGAGGGCGAAGCCGGCGATGCTCCGGGCCGACCCCTGCCCCTTGCCGTCCTCGAAGCCGATCACGACGGCCGGGCGGTGGAAGCGGTCGACCAATCGGCTGGCGACGATGCCCACGACGCCCGCGTGCCACCCCTCCCCGCCGACCACGACCGCGGCGGCGTCGGGGGTCTCCGCCAACTCCGCCTCGACCGACGCCATCGCCTCGTCCAAGATTTTCCGCTCGGTCGCCTGCCGGCTGCGGTTCTGCTGCTCGAGCTCGTCGGCGATGAGTCCCGCCCCATCCTCGTCCGCCTCGGTCAGCAGGGTGACGGCCTCGCGCGCGTGCCCCATCCGCCCGGCGGCGTTCAGGCGCGGGGCGAGCAGGAAGCCGACGTGGTAGCTGTCCAGATCCTTGCCGTCCAGCCCCGCCGAGCGGATGAGGGCGCGGATGCCGGTGAGTTTGCTCGCGGTCAATCCGCCGAGGCCGAAGTGGGCGAGGGCGCGGTTCTCGCCGACGAGGGGCACGACGTCGGCGATGGTGCCCAGGGCCGCCAGCGCGGTCGCCTCGACCAAAAAGTCCCGCAGCGCGTCCGGCACGCGGTCGGTCCCGCTGACCGCCCGCCCCACGCCCCACGCGAGCTTAAACGCCACGCCCGCCCCGCACAGGTCGGGGTTCGGGTAGGGCTGTTCGCCGGGCAGGCGGGGGTGGACGATGGCGGCGCATTGGGGGAGGTGGGAGGGAGGAGGGACTAGGGGTGAGCGATGAGGGGAAGACGCCTCCCCCTCATCGCTCATCCCCCGTCCCTCCTCCCTTCCTACGACCCACTCGTGATGGTCCGTCACGATCAAATCCACCCCCCGCCCCTTCGCCACGGCCGCGGGGTCGAGCGCGGTGATGCCGCAGTCGACGGTGACGATGACGTTTGCGCCGCCGTCGCAGAGGGTGGCGACGGCGTCGGCGTTCAGGCCGTACCCCTCGTCCAGGCGGTGCGGGACGTAGGTCTCCGCGTGGCCGCCGAGCAGGCGCAGGGCGTGCCACAGGATCGCGGTGGCGGTGATGCCGTCGACGTCGTAATCGCCGTAGATGACGATTTTCTCGTTATTTCGGATCGCCCGCGCCAACCGGTCGGCCGCCGCGGGCAGGCCGGGGAGGAGGGCGGGGTCGTGCAGGTGCTTGAGGGAGGGCTTGAGGAAGTCGCGCGCCGCGGCCGTCGTGGTCAGGCCGCGGTTGAGGAGCATTTGCGCCACGACGGGGGCGATGCCGAGGTCTTTGGCGAGCGACGCCGCGCCGGGGTGGGGGGGCTCGACGGTCCAGCGCTTGCGGGGGTAGGCGGCGGTCGGGGCGCGGGTCGCGTCGGGTGCGGGCATCGGTGGAAGGTAGAAGTTCGGGGCGCGAAAGGCAACGCGCCCCCGTGGCACGAAACGCGCGCCCGTGGCACGGGCGTCCCGCCCGCGTCTTGGGATTGAGGAAAAGCGCGGACGCGGGCGGGACGCCCGTGCCACGGTACACTTGCGGGCCGCGTCGGCTTCCCCTATCACCACCGCCGTGACCCTGCTGACGTTCACGCTCGCGGCGTTCGGGCTCTCGCTGCTGGCGGGATTGCTGGGGTCGCTGCTGGGGCTGGGGGGCGGGATCATCGTGGTGCCGGCGCTCACGCTGCTGCTGGGGATCGACATCCGCTACGCGATCGGGGCGAGCATCGTGTCGGTCATCGCCACGAGCAGCGGGGCGGCGGCCAGTTATGTGAAGGAGCACATGGCGAACCTCCGCGTCGCCATGCTGCTGGAGGTGATGACCACGGCGGGGGCGATCAGCGGGGCGTACCTGACGGACGTGATTCCGCCCCGCTGGCTGTACGTCATCTTCGGGCTGGTGATGGGCTACACGGCGGTCGTGATGCTGCGGGGCAAGGGGGATGCGGCGGGCGGGGGCAAGCCGGACAAACTCGCCGACCGCCTGCGGCTGCACGGGCACTACCCCGACGCGGCGGCGGGGGGGGAGGTCGCCTATCGCGTCTCGCGGACGCCGCTGGGATTGGGGCTGAGTTATGTCGCGGGCGTGATCAGCGGGCTGCTGGGGATCGGCGGGGGGGCGGTGAAGGTGCCGACGATGACGGTGGGGATGAACCTGCCGATCAAGGCCGCCACCGCGACGAGCAATTTGATGATCGGCGTGACCGGGGCGGCGAGCGCGGGCATCTACTTCATGCGCGGCGACATCAACCCGGTGGTGGCCGCCCCGGTGGCGGCGGGCGTGCTGCTGGGGGCGACGGCGGGGAGTCGGCTGCTGGGGAAGATCAGGAGCAAGTGGATCAATTTCGCCTTCGTGGCGGTGGTGGTGTGGATTTCGATCCAGATGCTGCTGAAGGGGTTGCGATGAGCGAGACTCGCGTCGAGAGCCGATCGGAGCGCAACACGCGGCGGGTCGAGACGATCACGGCGTACATTTTGCGCGGCGGGGTGGTGCTGAGTTTGGCGTTGGTGCTGGCGGGCATCGCGGTGGAGTTCGCGCGCAATCCGGCGGCCACTTCGCCGGCGGAGTTCGCGCGACTCACGGCGGAGAAGGCGCCATTCCCGCACACGCCGGCGGGGGTGTGGGAGGGGCTGCGGGCGGGGCGGGGTCAGGCGATCATCGCGCTGGGGCTGCTGCTGCTGGTCGCCACGCCGGTGGTGCGGGTGGCGGCGTCGGTGGGGACGTTCGTGTACGAGCGCGACTGGGCGTTCGCGGTGATCACCGGGGCGGTGCTGGCGCTGCTGCTGCTCTCTTTTTACTTGGGGAAGGCGGGGTAGGGTGGGCACCGCCCACCATTTCGCGCCGGAGGTGGGCGGTGCCCACCCTACGGGCTACGGGCGGAAACGAAAAAGGCCCGGACGCGCGGGGCGTCCGGGCCGTTGTCTGTTGGCAGGATCGTGTGGTTTAGAGCACGAAGCCGATGCCCAGGCCGTAGATGAACTGGCCGTCGGAGAAGTTGCTGCCGGCGGAGTTGTTGCTGTCGATGAAGAACTGGTACTGGACCGAGCCGAAGATGTAGGTCGAGGGGTTCACGAAGTACTTGATGCCGCCCTCGGGGGCGACGAAGAAGCTGTCCTGGACCCCGTCGCCGTAGGCGTAGCCGCCGCTGACGCCGACGTAGGGGTAGAGGTTGGGGGCGAGCTCGAAGTGGTAGTCGATGAACCCGCCGGAGGCGGCGTTGAGGTTGGCGGGGCCGGAGACGTCGGAGTAGGTGAGGGTCTGGCGGACGCCGACCTCCAGGGCGTCGGTCAGGAAGTAGCCGAGGCTGCCCTGGGCCGAGGCGTTGAAGCCGTTGAAGTCGGGGCTGTTGGAGCCGACGCCGCTGAGGGTGATGTCGAAGTCACCCTTCTCGAACGCCGCGTGGGCCGAGGTGGGGACCGCCGCGATGCACGCCGCCGCCGCCGTGAGACCGAGAAGCTTGCGAATCATGAATGCCTCCTGTGGCATTGTGCCGGGGACCGCATCGGCGGTGAGTCCGGCCGTTCCGTTTCCGCTCGTTCCGGGAGGTCGCTCCCGTGGGGCCATCCATGGCCCCGGAGGCTGTTCGCCCCGGACCGCTCGCGGTGATGCGGTCCTCGGGACGCCGGCCCATCGGCCGACGCCCCTCTCTCCGGCCGGACTGCGGTACGCCCGCCGCCCGACCCACCCGCCGGCACCTTCTCCCCCACCGTCTGCAACGACTGGGCGGGTGATGACGGCCGGGCAAACCCGGCTGTAGGGTAGTCCCTTGTCAAGGCAAGGCAACCCACAACCGATGTACGGGAATGGATCGGCCGGCCGGGCCGAAAGACTTGCGTCGAAAATTCCGGCCGCCGACCGACCGCCGATTCTCCTCTTAAGGTGCTCGCCGCTTCCGCACCTGCACTGGCGCGGGCGGCCCCGAACGTCCGATAGCACTCCCATCGCGCCGGCGGAGCCCGGCGCGGGCATTCACCGCACCGGGAGGCGCACCGTGACCAGGGAAAGCAAGATCGGCCTGCTCGTCGGGCTGGGGTTCATCATCGTGGTCGGCATCCTGCTCAGCGAGCACGTCGCCGAGCGGACCGACCCGCCCGCCGCCGCCCTCGCCGCCGCCGGCCCGGCCGTGCGGCTGGGGTCGGCGGTGCCGGCGGGATTCTTCACCGCCGCCCCGGCCGTTCGGGAGGAATCGCTGAAGTTGGAGCCGGCCGAGGTCGTGCCGACGCAGGCCGATCTGCGGGCTACCCTGCGGGCGGAGGCGAACCGGCCGGCCGCGCCGATCGTCGCCCTCGCCGCGTCCTCCCTGCCGGTGCCGCCGGTCGACCCCGCGCTCGCGGACCTTCCGGTGATCGGCCCGTCGACCGCCGGCGTCGGCGGGGCCGTCAGCGTGCGGATGGACCGGCGCGGCGCGACCGCCCCTTCCGCCACGCCCGCCGCCGCCACGCTCTACACCGTGCAGCCAGGGGACAGTCTGTGGCGCATCGCCAAGGCCCAGACCGGCAACGCCTCGGCCGTCGCGGCGATCAAAGACCTCAACCGCGACGTGCTGCGCGGCTCGGATATCGTCCGCCCCGGCATGACCCTGCGGCTGCCGTGAATTGCCCGACTCGATGATGGAGGGACCGCGATGCTCAAGCTCCTCCTCTGCCTCCTCGCCGCGCTGATCGTCGGCCTCGGCCTGCTGCAACTGCGGCAGCAGCGGCTGGAACTCGGCTACGAGGCCAACCGCCTGCACCGCGAGCTTCAGGCGGCGCAACTGAAGCTCTGGCGCCAGCAGGTGCAGATCGCCGCCGACACCGCCCCGAGTACCCGGCCGCTCGTCGCGGTCAGGTGACAAGCCGATTCGACCCCGCCCCGGTCCACCGCGATGCCCACGCCGATTGACGAGCCGTTCAGCCGACCCCGCGCCGCCGCCGCGATGGCCGTGATCGCCCTAATGCTGCTCGCGTTGGTCGGCCGCGTCGCCCACTTGCAGCGGACGGCGGCGGCGGTGCTCGCCACGGCCGACCGGCAGCAGCACCAGACCCGGCCCCTGCCCGCCCGGCGCGGCGGCATCTTCGACCGCAACGGCCTGATGATGGCCGGCACCCGACAGACCCGCACCCTCTTCGCCGACCCCAAGTTCCTCTTCGAGCAGTCCGCCGCCGAGGGCAAGTCCCTCGACGACACCGACCGGCAGCTCGACGCCTTGGCGAAAGTCGCCGGCCTCGACGGCTTCGAGCTCGTCAGCCTTCTCGCCCGCCGCCGGGGCGACCGCTTCGTCAAGCTCGCCGAAAAGGTCGACGACGCGACGGCGGAGCAGATCGCGGCCCTGGACCTGCCCGGCCTCGGCTTCGTGCCCCACAGCGAGCGGCTCTACCCGATGGGCGACCTGGCGGCCCACGTCCTCGGCGGGGTCGGCGGGGAGGGAAAGGGCTTGGAGGGGCTCGAGCGGTCGTGCGACGCGATTTTGGCCGGCCGCGACGGCCGCGTGCGGACCCGCACCGACGTCCGCGGCCGCCCCGTGGAGGCCGACGCCGACGAGTACCTCCCCCCCGTCCACGGCCGCCACGTCGTGCTGACCATCGACGCCACCATCCAACTCGCCGCCGAGCAGGAATTGGCCGCCGCTTGCGAGCAGTTCGGCGCGACCGGCGGCAACGTGGTGGTGATGGACCCGAAGACCGGCGAGATCCTCGCCCTGGCGAATTGGCCGACGTTCGACCCGACGCAGATCGGCAACGCGAGGCCGGAGGTCCGCCGAAACCGGGCGTTGACCGACCCCTACGAGCCGGGCAGCACGATGAAACCGTTCACCGCGTCGGCCGCGCTGGCGGAGGGCCTCACCCGGCCGGACGAGGTCTTTGCGATCAACGGCCCGACGTGGAAAACGCCCTACGGCCGGACCATCACCGACACCCACCCCTACGACAAATTGGCGATGTGGGACGTGCTGGTCAAGAGCAGCAACGTCGGCATGTCGATGCTCGGCGAGCGGATGGGCAACCCGCTGCTGCGCCGCGCCCTGACGGCCTTCGGCTTCGGCCGGCCGAGCGGAATCGACCTCCCCGGCGAGGGGGGCGGGCTGGTCAAGCCGCTCGAAAAGTGGGGGAAGTTCACGACCGACTCGGTGGCGCAGGGCTACGAGGTGCTCGTCACGCCGCTGCAAATGGTCCGGGCGATGGGGGCGATCGCCAACGGCGGGCGGCTGGTGGAGCCGTCGGTCGTGCGCGGCGCGCTGGACGATGCCGGCCGGCTGACCGACGCCCGCGCCGGCAGGCCGGGGCCGCTGGTGGCGCAGGTCGTGCCGGCGGCGGTGGCGGACCTCGTGAGGCGCATCCTCGCCGACGTGCCGATCCGCGGCACCGCCACGCACGCGCGGCTGAAGGATTGGACCCTGTTCGGCAAAACCGGCACCGCCCACGCCGCGGTCGACGGCAAGTACGATCAGGTCCACTACACCGCCAGCTTCCTGGGCGGCGCGCCGCTGGAGGACCCGCGACTGGTCATCTGCCTGGTCGTGCGAAACCCGGACAAGGCGAAGGGCCATTACGGCGGCCTGGTCGCCGCCCCCGCCGCGTCGCGCATCCTGGAGCGCGCCCTGACCTACCTGCAAGTCCCCAAGAGCGGCCCGGTCCCGCCGCCCCCGCCCTCGGTCGCGGCGGTGCTGTACGATGACGCCAAAGCGGCGTCGGCGGACTGAGGCTTCACTGTGGCACGGGCGTCCCGCCCGCGTCCTGCCGCTTGCGACTTCGCAAATGAATACGGTTGTGAAATCGCTACGAACAAAAGTTTTCTTTGCCAAGCCGCAAGGGGCAAGACGCGGGCGGGACGCCCGTGCCACGTCAATCCCGCACGCTCCGCCGCTTGATTTCGGCGAATCGCTCTAATTCCTCGGCGCCGACCATCGCCGCGACCCGCCCCTCCTCCACCGCATTATTCTGAAGAATCTGCCCGATGTCGGCATCGTCGTTCAACCGCCCGGCGCGCAATTTCATGGCGATCAGGTCGTGCAACTCGATCATCCGCACCCGCCGGCCGCCGACGTCGGCCGGGGCGGCGCGGGCGATGATGCCGTCGGCGAACTCGTCCTTGCACAGATCGATCTCGATGCCGCCGTCGTGGTAGAGCTTGAAGGTGCAGGTCGGGTCGAAGTGGTGGACCCGCATGGCGTCGGGGTTCCGCTCCAGCGCACGGCGGTGGCCGGCGATGACCACGAAGTCGATGTCCTCCGTGAACCGCGGCCGGCCGTAGAACATCGCCGCCACGCCGCCGATGAGGGCATATCGAAGGCCCAGGGCGTCGAACAGGTCAACCGCGTCGGCCAGCGGCTGCGTGAAGTCGGGCCTCATGCCAATCCTCCCCGTCGTGAACTCCGCCGCAAAGCCCCGGCCGTAGGCCATGCGCGACAGGCATGCCGCGAGGTCGCCGGCGGATTGGGCTGCGGTGGGAAGTCGCACGGCGGACTATTCTACACGATCAGCATCGCGTCGCCGTAGCTGAAAAAGCGGTACCGCTCGGCGACCGCAACCGCGTAAATCCGCCGCACCTCCTCCAGGCCGACCATCGCCGCGACCAGCGCGATCAGCGTGCTGCGCGGCAGGTGGAAGTTCGTCACCAGCGCGTCGACGTGCCGCCACGAGTGCGGGGGGCGGATGAAGATCGACGTCTCGCCCGTCGCGGCGGTCAGCGGGCCGGCGGGTTGGCTCTCCAGCACGCGGGCGGAGGTGGTGCCGACCGCCACGACCCGGCCGCCGGCGGCGCGGGCGGCGTTGATCCGGTCGGCGGCGGCTTGGGGTAGGTCATACCGCTCGGCGTGCATCGCGTGGTCCTCCAGCCGCTCGGCCGTCACGGGCTTGAACGTGCCCATCCCGACCGCCAGCGTCAGCGTCGCGCGACTCACGCCGGCGGCGTCGAGCGCGGCCAGCAGCGGGGCGTCGAAGTGCAGCCCGGCGGTCGGGGCCGCGACCGAATCGCCGAACCCGTTGCGGAAGACGGTTTGATACCGCTCGCGGTCCAGATCATCCCGCGCGTCCGACCCCTTGTCGCGCCGAATGTAGGGCGGCAGCGGCATCCGGCCCGCGCCGCCGGTCAGCACGCCCGTCGCGGCGGCGCGGTCGTGCGTGACGGCGGCGCGGTAGCCCTCGTCGCCGCGCTTCTCCAGCACGCGGAGGGTCGCGCCGCGGGGATCGCCGACGAACGCCAGCGGCGCGCCCGGCCGGACGGGGCCGAGATTCTTCAGCAAAACTTGCCATTCTTCGCCGTCGCCCTCAAGGAACAGGCCCTCGATCAGCCCGCCGGTCGGCTTGCGGAGGGTGAAGCGGGCGGGGAGGACCGAGGCGTCGTTGAAGACCAGCGCGTCGCCGGCGCGCAGCAGCGCCGGCAACTCGCCGAAGGTGCGGTGCTCAATCAACTGGTCCGCCCGTCGGTAGACCAGCAGCCGCGAGGCGCCACGCACGGCCGGCGGCTCCTGGGCGATCAGGTCTGGCGGCAGGGGGAAGTCGAGGTCGTCGGTGCGCACCGCACATCCTACCCGCTAAACCCGGAGGGGAATCTGCCGATAGTGCTTGCAGCGACCTGTGCCCGCCGAGGAGTTGCCGATGTTCCCGACCCACGACCCCGCCGAGGTGATGCGGATCAACGCCGAGGTGCTGCGCCTCGACCGCCAGCAGGTGATCGACGCGCTGCTGAGCTTCGACCCCGGCTTCCCGCTGGACTTCACCCGCGAGTACCTCGAAACCCAAAGCACCGACAAGCTCCGCCACCTGTTCAGCGCCGTCCGCCTGCAGTGCGACGCGGGGCCGCTACTTCAAGCGGCTTAGGAAGGGTGGGCGGGTGAGGGGTGAGCAGGTGAGGGATGAGCAGGTGAGGGGTGAGCAGGTGAGGGGAGAGCAGGTGAGGGGTGAGCAGGTGAGGGGTGAGCAAGAACTCACCCGCTCGCCCGCTCATCCCCCAGCACTTCTTACCCGCGCGGATGATACTTCGCGTGGATCGACTTCAGCCGGTCGGCGTCGACGTGGGTGTAGATCTGCGTGGTCGCCACGTCGGCGTGGCCGAGCAGTTCCTGGACGGTCCGCAAATCCGCGCCGCCGCCGATGAGGTGGGTGGCGAAGCAGTGCCGCAGGACGTGCGGGCTGACGTGCCGCAGCGACGGCGTGCGGCGGGCGGCGGCGTCCACAAGGTTCCACAGCGCCATCCGCGTCAGCGGCCGGCCGGTGCGGCTCAAAAAGACCGCGTCGGTCCGGCCCTTGTCCAACTCCGGCCGGCAGGCGTCGAGGTAATTCGACACCGCCTCCTGCGCCGCCCGGCCGAGGGGCACGACGCGCTCCTTGCTCCCCTTGCCCAGCACCCGCACGCACCGGCCGGGCAGGTTCAAGTCCTTCAGCGGCAGGGTGCAGATCTCCGTCGCGCGCAGCCCGCTGGCGTAGAGCAGTTCGAGGATCGCCGCATCGCGGGCGTAGAACTTCGATTCCGCGTCCGGCCCCTCGCGGATCAGGCTGGTGACCTGGGCGCGGCTGAGGATTTTCGGCAGCGACCGCTCGGGCTTGGGCCGCTCCAACTGCTCGAGGATCGGCAGCGTGTCGTGCCCCTGCAGGGCGAGGAAGCGGAGGAACAGCCGCACGCCGGCGAGGCGGCGCGAGACCGTTTTGGTCGCCATCCCCGCCGCCGACTGGCTGCGGATGAACGCCCGCCAATCCTCGGCGGTCGCGGTGGTGAGGGTAGGGCCGGCGCCGGCGAAAAACGCCTCGGCCGCCTCCAAATCCTGGCGGTAGGCGAGCAGCGTGTTGTCCGCCAACCCGCGCTCGGTGGCAAGGTGCGAGAGGAACTGCCGGACCGGAACCGGCGGCTCAGGCTTGACCGATCGCCGGCCGTCCGTCGAGCGTAATTGGGGTGATCGTGACGGCTTGGGGCGCGGCATGGCGGACCTCCTCGTGCGCCGCGGCGCGTCGGGCCGACTGCCGCTCGGCGACCTGGGCACGGTAGGCGGGGCAGTCGGCGTACTGCCCGCAGCAGTGGTCGAGGGCGAAGTCGAGGTGCCCGATGCTGAACTGCGGGGCGCAGCGCTCGTCCTCGCGGTTCAGGAACGGGCAGTGCCGCGCCGGCGGGCGGGGGCGGGGGGCGTCTGTTTTGGCGTCGAGTCCGGTAAGAGTGGCGTGATTCATGCTGACTCCTCCGTTCTTGATCGGCCGACGGGGTGGTCGTTCGGCAGCGTTTGTTTGCGAAGCCGCAAGCGGCGGGGCGGCCCTACACTTTTCCATGGCCGACGCCGCGGACAAGCCCTTTACTTTCGCCGACCTGCGCCGGGCGCGGGTCGAGGGCGCGAAGGTGCCGATGCTCACCTGCTACGATTTCACCACCGCCACCCTCATGGCCGAGGCGGGCGTGCCGATGCTCCTTGTCGGCGACTCCGCGGCGAACGTGATCCTCGGCCATCCCAGCACGCTGCCGGTCTCGCTCGACTTCCTGATCGACCTCACCGCCGCCGTCCGGTGCGGCGCGCCGGGCGTTCTGCTGATCGGCGACATGCCCTTCGGCAGTTATGGCGCGGGCGTGGATTCGGGCTTCGCCAACGCCTGCCGATTGGTGCGCGAAACCGGCTGCGACGCGGTGAAGCTCGAGGCGACCGACGGCCACGCCCCGCTCGTGCGAACCCTCGCCGACGCGGGCGTGGCGGTGGTCGCCCACCTCGGCTTGCGGCCCCAGGCGGTGGGGCTGATGGGCGGCTACCGATATCAAGGCCGCACGGCGGCGGAGGCGCGGCGGGTCGTGGAAACGGCCCAAGCCCTCGCCGATGCCGGGGCGGCGGCGGTGCTGCTCGAGGCGGTGCCGCCGGAGGTGGCGGAGGCGGTCGTGAAGGCCGTCGGCGTGCCGGTGATCGGCTGCGGCGCGGGGCCGGCGTGCCACGGCCACGTCGTGGTCACGCCCGACCTCCTCGGCCTCACGCCCCGCCGGCCGCGGTTCGTGCCGACGATCGAGCCGACCGCCGACGGCGGCTTCGCCGACCAGCTCCGCGCCGCCTTCGCCGCCTACGCCCGCATGGTCCGCGACGGCACCTACCCCGCCGCCGAGCACGCCTACGCGATGCCGCCGGACGAGCGCCGGGCTTTCACCGAAACCGCCGGCCGGCCGGTGCAACTTCCGGGCCGCGCCGCGGGTGTCATCGGGTGAAGTGTCCAATTTACCGCTAACTTCCAGACAAAAGGATCGAACGATGAACAGCTTTCAACGACTCGCAACGCTCGCGGCCGTCGGCGGCGTGGGGGCCGGGGCCTACCTCGGCACCAGCGCGCTGGTGAAGGACGTCGGCTTCGCCCACGCCGAGCAGCAGGTCAAGGTCAGCCGCGAGGAACTCGCCCGCGTGCAGGACCTCGCCAACGTCTTCAAAGAGGTCGGCCACGCGGTCAGCCCCAGTGTGGTCAGCATCGAGGTCGAGAAGAAGGTCGCCGGCGGCGGCGGGGCGCCGATGGGCGGCATGCCCGACCTCAAGGACATTCCCGAGCGCCTCCGGCCGTTCTTCGACCGCAACGGCGACGGCGAGCCGGACCAGAACGGCGGGCCGCAGGAGTTCGAGGAGGTCGGCCGCGGCAGCGGCGTGATCATGGACGTCAGCGGCGGCACCGGCTACATCCTCACCAACAACCACGTCGCCGCCGACGCCGTCAAAATGAGCGTGACCCTCAACGACGGCCGCACCATCAGCGACGTCAAGGTCGTCGGCACCGACCCCAAGAGCGACCTCGCCGTGGTCGAGATCAAGGCCGACCACCTGATCCCCGCCGAGTGGGGCGACTCCGACAAGCTCGAGCGCGGCGACATCATCTTCGCCTTCGGCAGCCCCCTCGGCTTCGTCGGCTCGATGACCCAGGGCATCGTCTCGGCCCTCAACCGACAGGTCGGCATCATCGGCGGCAGCTTCGCCTACGAGGACTTCATCCAGGTCGACGCCGCCATCAACCCCGGCAACAGCGGCGGCCCGCTGGTCAACCTCCAGGGCCAGGTCGTCGGCATCAACACCGCCATCGCCAGCCGCACCAAGCAGTTCAGCGGCATCGGCTTCGCCATCCCCAGCGACCAGGCCAAGCACGTCTACGACGGCCTCCGCGAGAACGGCAAGGTCACGCGCGGCTGGCTCGGCGTGGGCATCGCCGACGTCAACGACCCCCGCGTCCAGCCCCTCGCCAAGGCCGCCGGCTTCGGCGGCGACACCGGCGTGTTCGTCAGCCAGACCTTCCGCGGCACCCCCGCCAGCGGCATCCTCCAGCCCAGCGACGTCATCACCAAGATCGACGGCGAGGCCGTCGACTCCAGCCGCGACCTCCGCAGCCAGATCGCCAACACCCAGCCGGGCAAAACCGTCAAGATGACCGTCGTCCGCAACGGCAAGGAGCAGACGGTTGACGTCAAGCTCGGCGAGCAGCCGGAGAACCCCGAGTCCGTCGCCATGAACGGCCCGGCCCGGAACCAGGCGGCCAAAACCGACCTCGGCATGGCCCTCGCCGACGGCAACAAGCAGCAGCTCCGCGGCCTCGACCTCAAGGGCGGCGCGGTGGTCCGCGAGGTGAAGACCGGCAGCCTCGCCGCCAACGCCGGCGTGGAGCCCGGCGACGTGCTGACCCGCGTGGACACCACCGACGTGACCGACGCCGCCTCGGCCGAAAAGGCCCTCGCCGCCGCCGACCCCGCCAAGGGCATCGCCCTGCGGCTGAGCAACGACCAGGGCCAGCGCCTCGTCTACCTGCGGAGCGGTGAGCAGCAGTGAGGCTGCCTGCGCGATGGCGCACAAGCCGGCGTCTGAGCCGAAGGCGAAGACCCGGGTTTGTTCGGAGTTCGGGACGCACCCGAAGCCGAGCGGATCCGAATCTTCGCCTTCGGCTCAGACGCCGGCTTGTTTTGCCCTGTGACAAGAAAAACGCCCGGCACATGCCGGGCGTTCATCGCAATGGGAGCGGAGGGATTCGAACCCCCGAAGGCAGAGCCATCTGATTTACAGTCAGACCCGTTTGACCACTTCGGTACACTCCCGGTCGCGGGCCAGCATCGTAGGCCGGCAGGGGCGGCGGTTTCAATCCGCCCGTTCAATCCGCCGGGTTAGCGGGCGTACCGCAAATCTACCTGAAAGTCGGCCGCGCGGTCGCTGGTGCTGTTGAAGGTGAGGGTGTCGGGCGTGAACGGCTCAAGGGCCTTGGTCGGGGCCGTCAGGGTGCCGAGCGGCTGCTTGTCGGCGTCGAAGAAGGTGATGCGCGGGTCGATCAGCAGCGTTTTGTTGATGTTGGACCGCACCGGCACCGTGACCACCAGCAGGCCGTTGGCGTCGCGGACGGCCGTGGGCTGGCCGACGCGCAAGTCCTTTTCGAGCTGTGGGTTGGAGAGCATCACTTGGCTGCGCTCGTAGGGGTCGAGGCGGCCCTGCAACGGCGGGTTTTCGGACTGGCACCCGGCGAGGGCGGCGAGGCCGAGGAGGGCGAGGGGGGGGAGGCGTTTCATAGGCTTCTCTTGCCGCTTGCGGCTTCGCAAAGGAAATCTTGGCGGGGCGTAGGAAGGAAGAAATCCGGGCGGGACGCCCGTGCCACGGTTAGGGCCGCGTGGCGGGGGGCACGGGGGGCTTGGCGTTGGTCCACGTCCGGGTCAGGTCATCCATGAGTTTCCGCGACAGGTAGCGGCTGTAATAGTTGATCGCCTGCTTCGTCAGCGGCGGCGGGACGTCGACGACGGCCCGGCCGATGAGTTCGCCGCCGGCGGTGTTCATCGCCTGGGCGACCAGCCGCACGGCGAGGCCGTCGGGCGTCTGGCGGGTCGGCTTGGCCTGCACCTGGATCAGCACGTCGGCGTTGAGCTGCTGGGCGACCTCCCGCAACACCTGCGGCCGGCCGGCCTTCAATTCCTGCAAGGCTTGGTCGGTCAGCCGGGCGCGGGCGAGGTCCGGGGCGAGCAGCGTCACGCTCCCGTCGGCCGCCAGCCCGTCGGCGAGGATGGTTTCGACCGCGGCGTAGTCAATGCGCTTGGCGTCGGCCTCGTCGTACTGGCCGGCGGGGAGGTAGGTTTCGGTCGACTCGCGGTACTCGGCCGGGCCGGCGGACTGGAAGCGGTCGGCCGACTGGTCGCCGTACCCCCCGTAGCGATATCCCCCGTCCGCGCTGGTGCGGTCGACCGTGACGCCGGCGGTGGAGCGGCGGACGGTCCGGCGGCCGGTGAGCGTTCGGGCCTGGTCGACGGGCAGGATTTGGCCGTCGAAGGAGCGGTTGACGAACAGGGCGATCTTGGGCGACCCCACGCCGCGGTAGGCCGCGACGAAGGCGGGCTGCTCGGGCGGGGGCTGGCTCAGCAGCGGCGCGTCGGCGAAGCCGGGGCCGCGTCCGTCGAGCACGGCGGTGCCCGGCGGCAGGGGCCGCTGCTCGGGTTGCTGTAGCACTCGCCCGGTATTCGGCGGCGGAATTGGCGTCGGCTCCGGGTGGTTGATCGGCTGGTTCCGGCAGCCGGCCAGTCCGATCGCGGGGAGGGCGGCGAGCAGCGCAATTCGGGTCAAACTTGTCACGGTCGCCTCCCTACCATTCGTTTCCCCGGCAGACCCATCGTAGCCGACTCACGCCGCTTTGTGGCACGGGCGTCCCGCCCGCGTTCGGATCTAAAAGTTCCATCCGCAGACGCGGGCGGGACGCCCGTGCCACCAAGGGGCAAGCGGACGGGGCCGTTGAAGTCCGTCGGAACGGCCGATAGGGTGGATGAGACCACAGGAGACGCGCCCGATGCCCCGAATCAAATCCCCATTAGTCACCCTTCTCGCCGCCCCGGCGATCACGCTCGCCCTCGGCGGCTGCCTCGCCGGCACCCTCGCCGGCTGCAGCGAGTACCGCCCCCAAGGCTACGGCAAGGAGCGGCCGCCCGTGGACCGCATCGACAGCCGCGACAAGGGCCTGCAGAGCAAGGACGTGGTGGTCGCCAGCGACCAGGCCGCGATGGATTTGCTGGCGAACCTGCCGAGCAATGACCAGAAGGTCATCATCGTGATCGACCGCGTGGAGAACCTCACGCAGAACGCGCGGTTCGACATGGACATCTTCCTCGACCGCCTGCGGACCAACGTCTACAAGTACGGCAAGGGGCGGGTGCAGATCCAGGAGAACCGGGCGAAGCTGCGCGACATCCAGTCGCGCGAGCTCGAGGGCGAGCGTGAGGACTTCGGCCAGGGCGCCGGCCCGACCGCGCCGGGGCCGGCGGGCATCCAGCCGAATTACGGCCTGTACGCGCGGGCGAGCGAGCTGCCGAACCGGGGCACGAGCTACTTCCTCATCAACTTCATCCTGACCGACCTGCGGACCCGCGAGCAGGTGTGGGTCGACCAGTACGAAGTGAAGACGGCCCGGTGATCGGAGGTGCGAAGTGCGAAGGTCGAAGTGTGAAGTGAAGAAGGGGTGGTGGACGAGATTGGCGCGAGCCTTTTTTCTCACTTCAACCTTCGCACTTCTCACTTCGGCGTTCGGT
Organism: Tepidisphaeraceae bacterium; assembly: GCA_965260985.1. GTDB lineage: Bacteria > Planctomycetota > Phycisphaerae > Tepidisphaerales > Tepidisphaeraceae > CBDHCE01. The sequence goes on from CBDHCE010000018.1 coordinate 73,771, forward strand.
TGTGCCTCCGCCGTGTCGGCCGGTCAGTCGGCGGCATTATCCGGCGATGATCTGGTTCGCGTGACCGACGACATGGCGATGAAGATCGCCGGCGACCCGAACGTGCGGGCGGCCATCGCGGCGGGGGGGCCGCTGAGGGTGGTGGTCCGGCCGGTGGAGAACAAGATGCGCGCGACCGTGCTGCCCGAGGGGGAGGCCGTCGCCTTCACCGGGCGGGTGCGGAATCAACTGGCGAAAATGGCCCCCGGCGACTTCACCTGGATCAATAACCGCGACGCCTTTTACCAACTCCGCGCGCGGGAACTGACCGGCCAAGACGAGATCGACCCCGGCCCCTCGCCCGAGGCGATCAACCCGCAGTACGCCCTGACGGCCACCTTTGACAGCCTCACCACCGAAAATGCCGCCCGGCGGAGCAGCTACTACCTCTGCGCCTTCCGCCTGACCGACCTGGACGACCGGCAGATCCTGTGGACGGCCGCTTACGAGTTGAAGAAGGTTGCTAAAAAGCAGTTTTTGGACTGACTTGACTTGCCGCCCTTTCATCCTCGCCGCCGCACTGCCGCTGGTCGGCGGCGTCGCGGGTGGGTGCGCGCCGACGCAGCAGCAGCGGGCGGTCGGGGCGGCGCTGGTGGATTACGACACCGGCGACTTCAAGCAGGCCGAGGCGGCACTCCAGCCGCTGTCGGCCGAGACGAACGAAAACTACGTCCTGAACAACCTGCGCCTGGGCAGCGCGGCCTTGGCGGCACAGAATCTGCCCGAGGCCGAGCGGGCTTTTCTGCGGGCCTACGAGGTCATCAACGCCACCGGCGTGAACGACCCGGCCCGGTCGGCCGTCGCGGTGATCTTCGACGAGAAGGTCAAGGTCTTCAAGGGCGAGCCGTTCGAGCGGGCGATGGCGAACTTTTACCTCGGCCTGGTCTACTACATCCGACACGATTATGACAACGCCCGCGCCGCGTTCGAGAACAGCCTGTTCAAGCTGCGGGATTACGACTCGAACGACCCGAACTCGGCCAACAGTCGGCAGCAGGAGAGCAACTTCGCGCTGTCGATCCTGATGCTCGGCCGGACGTTCCAGCGGCTGGGGCGGGAGGATTTGGCGCGGGCGAACTTCGAGCGCGTCCGGCAACTCCGGCCGGATTTGGACGCGCTGGCGGATTACGACCTGGAGGCGAAATCGAACCTGCTGCTGGTGGTGGACGTGGGGTTCGCGCCGGAGAAGGTGAAGGATTTCGACGGCTCGATCGTCGGCTACCAGCCCACGCCGTACACCGCCGGGCCGATCCCGCGGGTGCGGGTCGACCTCGACGGCCAACCGGTGCGGACGAACGACGTGCGGCCGCCGATCGATTTGGTGGCGATGGCGGCGGACCGCAAGTGGCAGTCGATCGACACGCTGCGGGCGGTGAAGAGCGGCATCGGCACCGGCCTGCTGGCCGCCGGCGGGATCGTGGGCGTCAGCTCGCTGAACGACCGCAACCCGCGCGGCGACCAACTCGCCGTGGCCGCCGGCCTGCTCGCGGCGGGGCTGTTCGCCAAGGTCACGAGCCAGGCCGACACCCGGCGGTGGGAAATGCTGCCGCGCACCACGCTGCTGATCCCGCTGGTGGTCGAGCCGGGCACCCACGACGTGACGGTCGACTTCCCCGCCGTCCCCGGTTTGCGGCAAACGCTGCGGGGCCTCACGGTGCCGGCCGAGGGGGAGGCGACTCAGTACGTTCGCGTGCTGCGGAACGGGGGGTAAGCCCGAATGACCAAACCAGAATGACCAATTAAATCCCAATGTCCAAATCCCAAAGTTGGGGCTTGGACATTGGGATTTCCTTGGTCATTCTGGTTTGGTCATTCGGATTTCCGCGCAGCGGCATCATCGGTAGAACTCAATGATCAAGTTCATGTTCACCTCGAACGGCACGTCGTCCGGCGCGGGGATGTTCAGCACCTTCGCCGTGAGTTGAGCCGGGTTCCACTCCAGCCACGCGGGCACCTGGTGGCCGGCGGCCTGCTCCATGTTCTCGCGGAGCAGCTTGGCGCTCTTCTCCTTGAACGTGACCGTCTGGCCGGGCTCGACGCGGTAGCTGGCGATGTCGACCTTCTTGCCATCGACCAGAACGTGGCCGTGGCTGACGAGCTGGCGGGCGGCCCAGATCGTGCGGGCGACGCCGAGGCGGCGCAGGACGTTGTCCAGCCGGCGCTCGAGCAGTTCGACGAACACGGTGGCGGTGTTGCCCTTGCTGGTCTTGGCGATGTCGAGGAAGCGGCGGAACTGCTTCTCCAACATGCCGTAATGGTAGCGGAGCTTCTGCTTCTCGATCAGGCGGACGCCGTACTCGGTGTTGCGGCGGCCGCGGTAGCCGTGCATGCCGGGCAGGTTGAGGTCCTTGGCGGTGTGCTTCGGAACGTCGGCGATGGGCACCCCGACGCGGCGGGAGAGGCGGACCTTGGGTCCGGTGTAACGGGCCATTGCAATATCCTGTTCAGCGGCCGCCTCTGTGTGTCGCGGCGGACGCCTCAAAACTGGCGACGCGGTTCGGGTGGTGAACCGTCTGACTCGCGGGTGCCGACCGGCGTGGTTTTGAGGCGCGCCGGCCGGTCCCGCGCCCGCCCGATCAACGCGATCGGGGCTTGGGGCGCGGGAGGGGAGTTTAGGAGTGTGGTTTGCGGTTTCAAGCCGAAGGTGAGGAGGTTTCTTTGTTAAGCCGCAAGCGGCGAAACTTACTTCTCGTCCGCGTCCTTCTCCGCCTGGGTTCGGGCGACGGGGTAGTAATCGCCGCCGTAGACCTTCCGCTCGTTCTTCTTCGCCGGTGCGCCGGCGGTCGAGTCGTCGAGCGGGGCGGTTTCGAGCGTCCGCAGCGGGCGGTCGGCGGCCTCTTCCTCGTCCGGCTCCTCGTCCACGCTGTTGCCGTCGGTGAGGGTGCCGGCCGAGGCGTAGCGGGCCATGACGGCCTCCATCGCCTCGTCCTCGGCTGCCACGTCGCGCGGCGGGCCGGTCGCCACGACCTCCGGCCCGGTGCCGCCGAGGCCGACGGTCGACTTCGGTGCCGGCACCTCCTCGGGCAATCCCGCGGCGCGGGCGGCCAGCCGGAGCAGCGTCGGCCAGATCCCGCCGACCAGAATCAGCCCCGCCACCGCCCCCAATCCGACCGCCGTGCTCGGCACGCACCACCAGGCGTAGCGGTACGCCACGTGGTCGTACCGCCCCTTGCCCGCGACCTTGTCGAGGAAGGCCCGCACGTCCGGGTAGGTCTCGTCGCCCAAGCCGGGGAAGGGCACCGGCGTGTAGTAGAAGTAGTGCTTGGTCGGCTCTTTGGGCCGGTAGGGGTCGCGCCAGTCGAACGTCACCGGGTCGCTCGGCTTGCCGCCGAGGATCGCGTCGCGCGGGTAGACGACCAGGTTCGAGACGAACGGCTCGTCGCGCACCACCCGCCGGAGGTCGCGGCGGAACTGACGGGCCTCTATGTCCGTCCACGACTCGCGCCCGGCGCCGGCCTCGAACGCGGGCGGTCCACTCCACAGCCACCCCGTCGCCGCGCCCAGCAGGATGCCGACCACCGCCCACTGCCACCGCTTCCACCGATCAAATCGCATGAGAATTGACCCTCCGGCCTCGCGCCCCGTGTCCATCCACAATGCGCCGCGCGGCGTAGTATTGCAGATGAAGCGGTTTTTTCACGCGGTCGCGTCGATCCTGCCCCTCGCCGCGATGGCCGGGGGCTGCACCAGTTATAACTACCGCGTCCTCCAGCCGCCCGCCGACGCCGGCACGGTGGCAACCGACGCGGACTTTTCCATCCTCCAGCGCGACCCGCTGACCTACCGGTTGCGGGTGAAGGATAACCGCCTGGTCGTGCTGATCTTCAACCCGACCGACGGCCAAATCCGCCTGCTCGGCGACAAGAGCGTGGTGGTCGACCCCAACGGCCAGAGCCACCCGATTCAGGGGCAGGCGATCGCGCCGGGGAGTTACGGCAAGCTGATTTTGCCACCCCCGACGCCGGAGATTCGCGGCTACGGGCCGGGCTACTACGGCGGCCCCGGCTTTTACGGCCCCGGCATCGGATTGGGCATCGGCACCACCATCGGCCGCGCGACCCATAAGTCCGGCGTCGTCCAAACCGCCTTTCTCGCCAACCGCGCCTCCTCCGATGCCGTAATCTACCGCGTCTTCGACCAAGGGAATAACTACTTCTGGGACTGGAAGGGCGAAACCACCGCCCGCCTCACCCTCGTCTACGAAAAGGCGGCGGGCGGCGGGTTCACCCATGAGTTCACCTTCGGCCGCGAGAAGGCGAAGTAGCAAATCACGATACGAACGTGCCGAGGTAGGCGTTGGCGCGGATCGCCCCGTCGTACCCGCCCACGACCAGCACCTTCCCGCCGACCACCGCCGCCGTCGGGCTGATCCGGCGGTCCGGCAGGCCGTTCAGCGCGTCCCAGCGGTCGGCGGCGAAGTCGTAGCGGTAGACGGACGACTGCGCCGCATTGTGCTCGCGGTGGCCGCCCAGAATATAGGCCCGCCCGCCGTACTCGAAGGTGCTGTGCTCGGCGTGCGACCGGGCCTCGGGCAGGTCGTGGCCGAACGTCCAGCGGTTCGTGGCCGGGTCGTAAATCTGCACCGTTGCCAGTGGCGTCAGGTTCCTGTCGTAGCCCTGCTGGCCGCCGAAGACGTAGATCTTCCCGCCGTGCTCGAGGGACGCAAAATGGTTGGTCGCCACCGGCAGCGGGGCGGCGGCGGTCCAGGCGGTCGGGCGGTCGAGGTCGAGCACCCAGTGATCTTTGGCGTCGTGCTGGCGGCTGAGGTCGGCCCCGCCGAAGTAGTGCAACTTCCGGCCGATCCGCACCAAGCCGCCCACCGCGCGGGGCGTCGGCAGCGGCACGGTTTTGCCGTAGGTGTTGGTGGCGGTGTCGTAGACCCAGACGACCGTGGTGCCGAACACCTGGCCGGGGGCCGACCCGCCGCCGGCGGTCTGGTTGCCGGTGTAGCCGCCGGCGAGGTAGATTTTCGCCCCGTCGGTCGCCACGCCGGCCTGGGTGAGGCGCGTCGGCAGGTCGGCGATGCGCGTCCACTTCCCGCTCGCCGGGTCGTAGCGGTAACTCTCCTTCTGCGCCCGGAAACTGTTGTTAAAGCCGCCGAAAACGTACATCTTGCCGTCCACTACCGCCCGCTCGCTCTCGGTGTAAACGATCGGCGGCGCGGCGGCGGATGCCCATGCGATCGACTTCACCACGCCCGGTGTGGGCGTCGGTGTGGGCGTCGGTGTGGGCGTCGGTGTGGGCGTCGGGGCGGGGGCTGGCGCGCCGGCGGGGCTGAACTTCAGCCAGTCGAAGTTGCCGACGTCGCCGCCGTCCACCGCCGAGTCGATCCGCAGCCGCAGCACATGCGTGCCGGCCTTCACCGCGATGCCATTCTTGGAGAGCGTCCGCCAGTTCTGCCACCCGCCGGTGTTCTCCAGTTTGATCGGTCCGGTCACGTCCGCCCCGTCGAGCTCGACGTGGAAGGTGCCGCCGCGGTTGTTGGTCGCGGCGCGGACCTGCAAATCGTAAGTGCCTGATTTGGAAGCATTCACGGTGTAGTCCAGCCACTCGCCGGCCGCGACGTAGCCGATCAGGTGGCCGCCCGAGGCCGAGGAATTGTCCTGCACGTCCACCGCGTCGGACCGGTATTTCGAGCCGCCCTTGTTCGCCGCCGTGGTGTCGCGGAAGCCGTTGACGTCGTAATTTTCCGCCTCGATCAGCCCCGGCAGCGCCGCGGCCGACCCGCGGAACGGCCCGCCCGCGGGGGGCGCGGCAGGCGAGGTGCTCGGGGCCGAGGTCGGCGTCGCGTTCTTCAGCGACAGCGGGCCGCTCCAGGTCGCGCTCTGCGGGTTGCCGGCGTTGTTCAGCCCGCCGGTGCTGACGAACACCCGGTCGCCGATGGCCTGAATCACCGTCCCCTGCAGCTTCCACGGCAGCGTGCCGATGACCGCCCAGGCGTCGGTCGCCGGGTCGTACTGCACCACCTGCGGCGTGGACAACTGCCCGGCCGCCTGCCCGCCGGCCGAGACGATCTTGCCGCGGTAGACGAACGTCGCGGTCTCGGTGTGGCTCTTGGCGGTCGGGGCGTCGGCCAGGCGGGTCCAGCTGTCGGTCGCGGGGTCGTACTTCTGCAGAATCTTCTGCTGGTCCTGCAGAATATCGTGTCCGAACTCCCCGCCCATCGCGTAGATCTGGCCGTTCAGCACGACGGCGGTCTGGTGGTCACGCGACAGTGGCTGGCTGGCAAGGCGGCCCCAGCCGCGCTCGGGGTGGTCCAGATCGAGCGCCCAGTGGTCGCCGACGTTCGTCTCGCGGTCCTCGGGGTTGCCGCCGAAGTAGTGCAGCGTCCGGCCGACGATCGCCGCCTCGCCGGCCGTTCGCGCCTCAGGCAAATCGACCGGCAGGCGCGTCCAGACGTCGGTGGCCGGGTGCCACTTCCAGACCTCCGAGACGATCTGCTGCCCGCGCGACGGCCCACGCTCGCCGGCGACGAAGTAGACATCCCCCTTCGCCTCGTCGACGGCCAGGCCGGCGTGCGTCTCCGGGGCCTTCACGTCGCCGAGCTGCGTCCAGCGATTCGTGGCGGGGTCGAACGAGTCGGCCCGCTTGCTGCTCTCCCAGAGGGTGCCGGTCCAGTGCTGCCAGCCGCCGGCGACGTAGAGTTTGCCGCCCAGGGCGAAGCCGTAGGGCTCGAACCGCCGCTGCGGGTTGTCCGGCAGCGCGTCGAACCGCGCGGGCCAGTCGATCAGGTCGCCACCCACCGGATTCGTCGGGGGGGTCGGCACCGTCGTGGGCGGGGTGGTTGGCGGCGTCGGGTCGGGGGCGGGGGCGTCGTGGTGCTCGTCGATTTCGATGAAATCCAGCTTGTTCCCGTCGCCGCCGACGCTCTCGATGGTCAGCCGGCCGTCGGTGACGGTCACGACGGCCGACTGGTCGATCCACGGCTTCGCAGCAGTGCTGTCGCCGCGCACCAGCGGCACGCCCTCGGCATCAATCCGGTAATCATTTGAGGCGTACGACGGGTCGCCCGCGACCGCCCGCACGTCGTAGACGCCGTTGGGCACCGCCGCCTCCCAAACGTGGTGGCCCTGGTAATCGAGGTGGGTGAGCGTGTTGTAGCGGTCGTCGGGCGCGTTGGAAGTGCCGCGGTCGCGGGCGAGGGCGGCATTGTTTGAGTCCCAGCCGAACTGCACGCCGCCCCCCCGGTCGCCGAACGCTTGGCCGGTGTCGGCGAAGTAGCCCGAGGGCGTGTCGAAACCGGCGGGCTGGAAGTTGACGTTCAGCGAGAAGCCGTCATCGACGGACCCGCCGTGAAGCAGCCGGCGGTGCTCCAGCGGCTCGAAAATCGGCGTGGCGGCGGCGGGGCGGACCGGGGTGGTGGGGCGGCGGAACATACGCTTTTTCCCTCGTGAAACGCATCGGCGATGCAACGGCGGAGTGAACCACCAACATCGCTTATTCCGCCGATAAAGCAAATCGCCCGCCCGCCCGCCACCCCCTCCCACGGTGGTCGAAAATCGGCTACTGTGACGGCATGGCAACCCCCACCTGCCTGCTCTTGCGGACCGCCGGCACGAACTGCGACGCCGAGACCGCCCACGCCTTCCGCCTCGCCGGCGCGGAAACCCGAACCCTCCACGTCGACCGCCTTCTGGAGCGGCCGGCGATGCTGGCGGAGTATCAACTCCTCGCGCTGCCCGGCGGCTTCAGCTACGGCGACGACATCGCCGCCGGCCGAATCCTCGCCGCCCGCCTCGCCACCGGCTTGGCCGACGCGTTTGCCGAATTCGTGGCGGCGGGCAAGCCGGTCATCGGCATCTGCAACGGCTTCCAGACCCTCGTCAAGGCCGGCCTGCTGCCGGGTCCGCTGCCGCCGGCCTCGATGGGTTCCACCCAAACCTGCACCCTCGCCCACAACGCCTCGGGCCGCTTCGTCGACCGCTGGGTCACGCTCCGGACGCAGGAGAGCAAGTGCATCTGGACGAAGGGCTTAGGTGCCGAATTGGAACTGCCGGTGGCCCACGGCGAGGGGCGGTTCGTCTGTGCGTCCGAGGCCGTCCGCGCCGCGCTGTGGCAGGACCGGCGGGTCGCGCTGACCTACGCCTCGGACAACTTCAACGCCAGCGTCGACGCCATCGCCGGCATCTGCGACGCCACCGGCCTGGTCCTCGGCCTGATGCCCCACCCCGAGCGGCACGTCACGCCCCTCCAACACCCGGCCTGGACCCGGATGAGCCCGCTGCCGGACGAGGGCGCGGGGCTGGCGATCTTCCGCAACGCGGTGGAGCACGCGCGGGAATGATCGTTCCTTAATAGCCGGAAGCGGAAGCTCCGGTCCGTCGGCGCGCGGGGGGTGTCCGAAGAAAGACCGGGGCTTCCGCTCCCGGCTACTTCGGTTGAGGTGATTGTGAAACCCGATTTCTTTGCGAAGCCGCAAGCGGCTTAGGTCCGTTCCGCCACCCGCAACTTTGCCGACCGCGACCGCGGGTTCGCCGCCACTTCCGCCTCGCCCGGTCCGACCGGCTTTTTCGTCACGATCCGCAGCAGCCCCGCACCGTCGGCGGCGCGGAAGGCGCGCTTCACCCGGCCGTCCTCGCCGCTGTGGAAGCTGATGACGCCGACCCGCCCGCCGGGCCGCAGGCGGCGGGGGGCGACCTCCAGCAGCCGGTCCAGGCGCGGCAGTTCGGCATTGACCTCCATCCGCAGCGCCATGAACGTCCGGGTGGCCGGGTCGATCGTGTCGCCTCGCTTCGGCCGGGGCATGGCGGCTCGGACGACCTCGGCCAGGGCGGCGGTGGTGCGGATCGGCCCGCGCCGCCGGGCCTCGCCGATCCGCCGCGCGATCCGCCGGCTTAGCCGCTCCTGCGCGTTGACGAACAGCACGTCGGCCAAGTCCGACTCCGGCAGGCTGTTCACCAGATCGGCGGCGGTGCGGCCGAGGCGCGGGTCCAGCCGCATATCTAGTGGCATCGGGCTGGAGAAACTCAGGCCGTAGGCCGCGTCGAACAGTTGATTCGTGCTGACGCCCAGATCGGCCAGGATGCCGTCCACGGCTTCAATGCCGGCGGCATCGAGGGCGGCGTCGAGGTCGGCGAAGTTGGCGTGAAACAGCCGGGTGGCGCAGGGCGCGGCGGCGAGGCGGTCCTTGGCGGCGGCGAGGTTGGCTGGGTCGACGTCGAGGCCGACGAGGGTGCCGGTCCGCCCGAGCCGTTCCGCCACCGCCGCCGCGTGGCCGCCGCGGCCGAGGGTGCAGTCGACGAGCGTCTGGCCGGCGGCGGGGCGCAGCAGGTCGATCACCTCCGCCAGCAGCACGGGGTCGTGGCCGGTCGGCGGGAGGTCCATGTTAAACTTTCAACGTGGCAGAATGGGCAGGCTAGGCAAGGCCGCGTCGGCGTGCAGGCGCGGGTTCGGCAAAAATAGTTCATTTGACCGACCTAAAGGCCGATTCAGCCCTTGCACCCGACGTTCGGGCGGGGCATACTGTCGCCTGTTCGGAGAATGTTCGACGTGAGGCTCTTTCTCATCTCAACCGACACTTGATCCGTTCCGCCTCGGGCGGGCGGCGAGCAAAACGCCGAGTCGGGCATCCGTGCCCCCTCTCCAGGTGAGGGCCCCGATCCGTGGGACGGCTCTGCGCCTTTTGCTCTCGTCCGAAGATCACGCCTCGCGGCGGCCCCGGCGTCTGCCCGCCCCCGCCCGCGGCGGAAACGGATCAACGTCGGACGGCCTCCCGAAACGGACCGTTCAACTTCCTTTATTCACTGCGATCCTTCGCGCCAACACCGACTCCGTTCCGATTCCATTCAGACTCCCTTCAATCCCGCCGGCCGATCCTTCGGCCGACGCTTCCGGTGGCGCCTCTTGCGCCGCGTCGGGCACCGCCTTGTGCCCCAGCCGCCTCCTTGCGGCATCACTGCATCCGTGCGAATCCGTCGCATTCGGCCCACGCTCCGCGCGGGCCGCTCTTCGCCCCGTTGGGCGGTTCTGGGCCACCAAATGCCGACGCACGGGACGCCTCCCTGCGCCCGACCGCCGACCGATCCGTCCGCGCGACTCCGCCGCGCCTTCACTGCCGGCGGCTCCGCCGCCTCACTTCCGCGTCCGCCCTTCCGTGCGGGTCGCGGGGCGGGGCATCCTGCCCCGCCGGTTGATTCAACACTTCATCCCGCCGCTAAGTCACGGCTGTATCTCCACTTCCGGCCGCTCCCGCGTGCGTCTGGCCCGCAGGGCGATTTCGCTCATCTTCGCCGTCAGCTCCAAATCCCGCTCCTCCCACTCCTCGCGGTTCCACAATTCCATGTGGTCCCGCACCCCCAGCAGCGTCACGTCCTTGCCGGTGTTGGTCCGCCGCAGGGTCTTCTCCGGCAGCAGGATGCGGCCCTGCTTGTCCGGGGCAATGCGGGTGGCGCGGGCGAAGAACATCTGGTCGAAGGCCATCACGTCCTCGTCCGGCGCCACCTCGCGGCCCAGCCCGCCGACCAACGCCTCGTAGTAGGTCTCCGGGTACAACCACGGCTTGCGGTTCACGCCGATGACCACCACCAATCCCTCCCCGTCCCGCTCGGGCACGATCACCCGCCGAAAGTCCGCCGGCACGAGCAGGCGGTTCTTGTTGTCGACCGTGAGTTCATACTCGCCGATCAACAGGTATCCGGGGGAGGCTGCCATCAGGTTCCGACCTCCACTTGGCCCCGGCGATAGGGAATGTTTACCACATCCCCCCACCATGGCAAAACAAGGTGCCGCCGGCGCGTCAAGCCGCCCGAACATCGTCCGACCACGACCTTTGCGTCAGGACCAGATTCGCACAAACCTTATTACGGCAATGGTTTACAGATGGAAGGTTCTTCACATCATTTGTGGATAAGCTGTCGGAGCCTTGGGAACCTGGGCGAAATGGCGGCGAAAACCGCGAGCAGGAGCCAGAAAAAAATCCCGAGCCACGGGAGAAATCCGGCCGAATTGGTCGCCGAGAGGGCCGCGGTGGCGGGAAGTGGGAGGAAGTTCAGGCCGTCGCCGAACGGGCGGAGCCCGGCCGTGGGGGTGAGGTCTAGCCGCAGGTAGGCCAGCAGCGGGGGTCCGAGGGTGAGCAGGTTGACCAGCGCGAGGGCGAGCGGGCGGGTTGACGCCTTCGTCGGCCGGCGATTTAGCAGGTAAAGCGTTAGCAGCCAGAGGGTTAGGTAGCCGCCGACGGCCAGCACCCGGCCCGGCGGGGCTTCGGCGAGCAGGCCGGCGAGGGCGAGGTAGCCGACTCCCACCGCGGCCGTCGCGGCGGCGGCGCGAAGGGTCGGCAGCAGCACGGGGAAGAGCAGGCCCGCCGCCGCGATCTGGGCGACCGCCAGCAGTCCCAGGCCCGCCCGCTCGGCCGGCTGCGGGTAATTGGCCGACAGCGGCACCCGGCCCGCGGCGAGGGCGACCGCGGCGAGCTGGACCGCCGTCCACAGCAGCAGCGGGGCGAGGGGGATCGGGGGAGTCGGGGGTCGGGCAGTCACGGCAAACTCACTGGTCGCCGCACTTAATTTCGTTGTCGAACCGCAAGTCGATCCACAGGTGCTTGGCGTCGATCCGGCCGTACTTCTTGTAGAACTCGGTGAGGCGGCGGAGCTTTTCGGTGGCCGGCACCTCCACCAGAAAGTCCTCCGCGTTCACCGGTCGGCCCCAGCGGACCTCGGTGCCGTGGCGGGTGAGGAGCACGAGCTGGGCGGCGGTGGCCGACCGGCGGCGGTTGAAATTGGTCACGTCCACGCCCACCACGTCCTGCCCGAACGGCTGGCGGCTCATCAGGTCGAGCAGGTCGAGGCCCGCCCGCACGTCGCCGCCCGGCCACGCCGCCCCCGCGCCGGCGGGCGGCGCGGCCGCCCCGACGATCCGCCGCACGTTCACCCGGCCGTCGGTGCCGTAGACCACCTGATCCACCTGATCGCCGGTGAAGCCCTCGGGCAGCATCACGCCGTCGCGGTCGACCAGCCAGTGGTGGTCGCGCCAGGCGACGAGGGCGACGGGGGCGCGGAAGTCGCAGTCGATTACGATCCGCGTGCGGTCCGGCGCGGCCGGGTCGTAGGCGCGGCGGACTTGGCGGACCTCCCGCACCCACGGCGAGGCGGCCAGCACCTCGGCCCGGCGTTGCAACGCGGCGCGGTCGAACGGCCCGCCGGAATCGCTCTGCCCCCCGGCGGCGGGTTTCACGGCGTCGATGATCCGCCCGGCCACCAGGTCGCTCATCCAGACCGGCTGCTCGGCCAGCGCGACCGGCGGCGGGGCGGGATCGCGCTGCTGCTGGACGTAATCCTTCGACTTGACGACCGCCACCGCCACGCCGCCGCCGACCGCAAGGGCGGCGAGGGTTTTGAGCGTCAGCACCGCCGTCGCCCGCCGCCGCGCGAGGGCGGCGGGGTCGAGCGGCACGCGGGCGGGCTTCGACGGCTTCTCGGCTTTGGCGGGTTTCTTCTTAGCCATGATCGGATTATCGGCCGGCGGGGCGGGTTTGGGACGGCCCGATGCCGGACCGGGCCGCCGCGGCGCGGGCGAGTCGGTCGCAGAGGGCGGGGAAGTCGATGCCGATCTTCGCCGCCGCCTCGGGCAGCAGGCTGCGCGGCGTGAAGCCGGGGAGGGTGTTGATCTCCAGCAGGAACGGCCGGTGGTCGCGGTCGACGATGAAATCGACGCGCGACAGATCGCGGCAGCCGAGGGCGCGGTGGGCCTTGAAAGCGAGGGCCGACACCTCGGCCGCCACCGCGTCGGGCAGATTGAGGTCGAAGCGGTGCTCGGCCCCGCCGGCGGCGTATTTGGACTGGTAGTCGAACCACCCGCCCTTGGCGTCGATGCGGATCGGCGGCAGCGATTGATTGCCGAGGATGCCGACGGTGACTTCGGTGCCCTCGACGAACGCCTCGACCATCGCCCGGCCGTGCTTGGCGAGCAGCGCATCGACGGCGGCGGCGGCCTCGGCGGCGGTGCGGCAGAGGTGGACGTCGATGCTGCTGCCGCCGTCGACGGACTTGACGACGCACGGGGCGGCGGGGCGACCGGGCTCGGTCACGACCCGCCACGCCGGCGTGGGCAGGCCGCAGTCACGCCAGATTTGCTTCGACGCGGCCTTGTCCATGCCGAGTCGGGAGGCCGCGCTGCCGCTGCCGACGAAGGGGAGGTTTCGTTGCTCGAGGATCGCCTGCAATTCGCCGTCCTCGCCGAAGGTGCCGTGCAGGACGGGGAAGATCACGTCGGCGGGGCGGTCGAGGGCGGACAGGTCGGCCGGCGAGATGTCGGCGGCGTGAACGTCGTGCCCCGCCTCGCGCAGCGCGGCCGCGACGGCGCGGCCGCCGATGAGGCTGACCTCGCGCTCGGGGCCGGGGCCGCCGGAGAGGAGGGTGATTCGCATGGGGTCCTTCCCGCGCGGGGTGATTATTTTCGGCTCGCGTTTTTCTTTGCGAAGCCGCAAGCGGCTCAAGGCCACCGCTTCACTTCGGGTTCCATATCCACGCCTTGCCGCTCGCGCACCACGTCACGGATTTCCTCGATCAGCGCCTCCACGTCGGCGGACGTGCAGCCGGGGTGGGCGATCACGAAGTTGGCGTGCTTGTCGCTGACCTCAGCCCCACCGACGCGTCGGCCCTTGAGGCCGCTGCGGTCGATCAGCGCGCCGGCGGACTGGCCGGGCGGGTTCTTGAAGATGCAGCCGGCGCTCTTGGTGTTCAGCGGCTGGGTGTTGCGCTTGAACATCCAGACCTCCCGCATCCGCCGGGCGAGGGCGTCGGGGTCGTCGGGTTCGAGGTCGAGGGTGGCGGCGAGGATCAGCGGGGCGGCCACGTTCACGCGGCGGTACTCCCAGATGAGGTCGTCGCGGGTGCGGTCGTAGACGTTGCCGGCGGCGTCCATGACGGTGAGGGTGGAGACGGCGTTGCCGAAGTCGCCGTACTTGCCGCCGGCGTTCATCCGCGCCGCCCCGCCGACGGTGGCGGGGATGCCGGCGAGGGTCTCCAGGCCGGCGAGGCCGGCGCGGACGGTCTGAAGCAGCAGTTTTTGCAAATCGACGCCGGCGCGGGCGGTCACGGTCGCGCCGTTGATCTCGACGTGCTCCCAGTACGGCCCCTCCAGCCGGACCACCACGCCGCCGACGCCGGCGTCGGACACCAGCAGGTTCGCCCCGAGGCCCAGGACGTAGAGCGGCAGTTTTTCGGCGGCGCAGCGGCGGACGAGCTCGGCCAGATCGTCGACCGCCGGCGGCCGGGCGAGGAAGCGGGCTGGGCCGCCGATGCGGTACCACGTCAGCCGCGCCAGCGGGGCGTCGGGCACCACGAAGTCGAGGTCGGCGAGCGGGGATGCTTCGGTCATGGTGGACATGCGAATCTCGCGGCCGCTCCGTGGCACGGGCGTCCCGCCCGCGTTCTGTTCTTTAGCCCCATACGCAGACGCGGGCGGGACGCCCGTGCCACGAGGCGGCCGGTCACGCCACCAAGTCGCGGGCGACTTTCCACACGTCGCCGGCCCCCATCGTCACGATCAGGTCGCCTTCGGCAAGGGACGACTTTAGGTGCCCCACGCAGGCGGCGAAGGTCGGCAGCGCGACGGCCTTTTCCGGGCCGGCGGCGTTGATCTTCTCGGCCAGCGTCTCGCTCGTCACCGCGCGGCGGTCGGCGTCGGAATCGCGCGCCGCGTAGATCGGCGGCAGCACCACGGCGTCGGCGTCGGCGAAGCTGGCGGCGAAGCCGTCCATCAGGTCGCGCGTGCGGCTGTGCTGGTGCGGCTGGAACACGCACGTCAGGCGCTTCGGCGCGTAGCGCTGGCGCAGGGCGGCGAGGGTGGCGCGGACCTCGGTCGGGTGGTGGCCGTAGTCGTCGACGACGGTCGCGCCGCCGACGGTGCCGAGTTCGGTCATCCGCCGGTCGACGCCGTGGAACGTGGCGAGGGCGGCGGCGGCGGCCGGGGCGTCCAGGCCGCAGGAGACGGCCGCGGCGAGGGCGACCGCGGCGTTGGACAAATTGTGCCGGCCCGGCAGCGCAGGACGGAGCAGCACCGGCGGCTTGCCGCTTCGCAAAACATCGCACGCGAACCGGCCATCCTCAAGCCGCACGTCCGCCATTCTCCAGTCGCAATCTTCGCCGACGCCGACGGTTTGCACGCCCGGCAAACCGTCGACGGCACGGCGCGTGTTGGCATCATCGCCGTTGACGATCACCGCGCCGCCGGGCCGGACCTCGGCGGCGAAGATGCGGAAGGCCTCGACGATTTCCGTGAGGTCGCGGTAGTAGTCCAGGTGATCTTCTTCGACGTTGGTGATGACCGCGACGGCCGGGTGCAGGCGGTGGAAGGAGCGGTTGAACTCGCAGGCCTCTGCGACGAACGCCCGCCCGCCGCCGCTGCGGCTGCCGCCGCCGAGTTGGGGCACGGTGCCGCCGATCACGAACGACGGGTCGGCCCCGCAACTCAGCAGGGCGTGGGCGAGCAGGGCCGAGGTCGTGCTCTTGCCGTGGGTGCCGGCGACCGCGACGCCCAGCCGCTCGGCCATCACCTCTCCGAGGATTTCGGCGTAAACCGCCACCCGCAGCCCCAGCCGCCGGGCCGCCCGCACGTCGGCGTTGTCCTCATGCACGGCGGCGGTGTGGACCAGGAGGTCGACGCCCGGCGTGACCAGCGCGCCGTCCTGCTCGCGGCGGACCTCGACGCCGGCGGCGGACAGGGCGGCGGTCTGGTCGGTCGCGGCCGGGTCGGTGCCGGTGACGGCCGCGCCGGCGTCGAGCAGCACGCGCGCCAGGCCGCTCATCCCGACCCCGCCGATGCCGACGAAGTGGACGCGGCGGCCGGCGAACTTGGAGCGGGCGTGGGGCATGGGGGGGCTTTCATAGCCGGAGGCGGAAGCCCCGGTTTCCTGGCAGTGGCGGGTTGAGTCGTCGGGTGTCACAGTAGTTTGTCGTCCCGAACGAGCGGAGCGAGTTGAGGGGTCTCGGCATTTGAGGCCGCCTTCGTTCCCCGAGGTCCCTCGACTCGCTCCGCTCGCTCGGGATGACAGGTCTCGGGCCCATCGCAGCGCCAACTTCCGCGAAAGGACCGGGGCTTCCGCCTCCGGCTATTAAGGCTCACCGGTCGATTCCGATCAGCTCCGCGATCACCTGCGCCACCGCGGCCGCGGCATCGGGGCGCGCGAGGGTCGAGGCGGCGGCGGCCATTGCGGCGCGGCGCGGCTGGTCGTACAGCAGTTTCTCCAGCACCGGCTGCAGGGCGGCGGCGGTCTTCTTGCGGTCGCGGGTGTCGTCGACGATCTCCGCAGCGCCGGCGTCGGCCAGGACGCGCGCGTTGGCGAGTTGGTGCATGTCCTTGTGGTACGGGTAGGGCAGCAGAATCGACGGCACGCCGCAGTCGGCCAATTCCGCCACGGTGCTCGCGCCGCTGCGGCAGACGGCGAGGTCGGCGACGGCCCAGACGTCCTGCATCTCGGGCGTGAAGTCGATCACGGTGGCCGGCAGGTTCATGCCGCGATATTCCGCCCGCACCGCATCCGCCAGCGTCGGGCCGGCGAGGTGCAGCACCTGCCAGCCCTGCAGTTTGGCGGTTTTCAGCACCTCCAGCACGGCCTCGTTCACGGTGGTCGCCCCCTGGCTCGCGCCGGTGATGACGAGGGTGCGCAGCAGCGGGTCGAGGTCGAGCCGGGCGGCGGCGGCCTCGCACGAAGGTTTGTCGGTCAGGGCGGGGCGGACCGGGCAGCCGGTGATCGTGAGCTTGTCGTGGTACTGCGGCGGGACGTGCTGCCGCGTCGCGTCGAAGCCGCAGCAGGCGCGGCGGACGTGCTTCATCAGGTAGAGGTTCGCCTTGCCGGGAATCACGTCGGGGTTGAGGATCGCCGTCGGAACCCCGGCCTTGGCGGCGTTGCGGACCGCGACGCCCGCCGCGTAGCCCCCGAGGCCGAGCACGGCGGCGGGGCGGCGGTCGCGGAGCAACTCGCCGATGAGGTCTTGGGTCTGCCGCCACTTCCGCCAGAAGCGGAGCAGGCCGCCGACGCTGCGGCGCGGGGGAGTGATCGGCTGCTCGATGAACTCGTGGCCGGTGGGGGCGAGGATGGTGCGGTCGATGTCGCGGCGGGTGCAGAGGAAAATCGGCTTGGCGGCGGGCAGGCTGGCGGCGAGGGCCTGGGCCACCGCGATGCCGGGGTAAAGGTGCCCGCCGCTGCCGCCGCCGGCGAGGAAGATGGTCAGGTCGTGGGCCACGCTCAGGTAAGGCTAGCGGAGAGTTCGGGCGATGCAACGTCGGCCGGCGTCGATGCGTCTTCGGCCACTGCGTCCTCGGCCCGCTTCACCACGGCCAGCAGCAGGCCCAGCGCGGCGGAGGTCAAAATCAGCCCGCTGCCGCCGGCGCTGACGAGGGGGAGGCTCAGCCCCTTGGTCGGCACGCTGACGGTGGCGACGGCGATGTTGATCGCGGCTTGGAGGCCGACCATCGCCCCGACGCCGAAGGCGAGCAGGCGATTGAAGGGGGGGCCGGTGCGGGTGGCGCGCCAGGCGACGGTAAGGATGCCGAGGTAGAGGCCGACGGTGAGGGCCGCGCCGAACAAACCGAGCTCCTCGCCGATGACGCTGAAGATGAAGTCGGTGGTGTCCTCCGGCAGGTAGCCGAGCTTTTGGACGCCCGCCCCGAGGCCGCGGCCGGCCAGGCCGCCGGTGGCGAAGCTGAGCAGGCTCTGGACCATGTGGTAGCCCTCGCCCGAGGGGTCGGCCCAGGGGTCGAGGAACGAGGTCATCCGCCGCCGGCGGTAGGGCGTGTGCAGCACGAACATCGCCCCGGCGACCATCGCCGGCGGCACCGTGACGAGCAGGTGCCACAGCTTCACCCGGCCGACGAGCATCATGCCGAGCGCCACGAGGCCGATGAGGGCGGCGGTGCCGAAGTCCTGAATCACCACCAGCAGGCAGACGACGCCGACGACGGCCGCGGTCGGGACGAAGCCCTTCCAAAAACGGTTGAGGTCGACCGGCCGCTCGGTCAGCCAATACGCGAGAAACAGCACGGTCGCCCACTTCGCCAGTTCCGATGGCTGCAGCTGCACCGGCCCGACCGCCAGCCACCGCCGCGCCCCGTTCACCTCGCGCCCGACGCCGGGGATCAGCACGAGCACGCAGAGGACAGCCGCAACGATCAACGCCCAGACCGCAGGGCTGGATTGCGGCTTGCCGCTTCGCATTAAGAACGCCGGCGAAACCCGTCCGACGCCGAAGTAGACCAACACCGAGACGCCGGCGTACATCAGATGCTTGAGCCCCCGGTCGCTCATCCCCCAGTGCAGGGTTCCGCCGACGCCCATCGAGGCCGACTGCACCATCAGCACGCCCAGGGCGAGCAGGGCGAGCACGCAGAGCGTCAGCACGTCGCGGTCGCGGAGGCGGTAGATGGAGTCGTCCACGGAGGAGATATCGGACGTCGGCCGCTCGCGGCTTCGCAAAGAAAAGGGGGACCGCGAAAGCGTTTCTTTGCGAAGCCGCAAGCGGCAGAATCGCCGACGCGCGATATCATTACCGCATGACCGTTGCGGCACTCTTCAAGTTCATCCACCGCAGCCCGATGCGGCCGTTCGAGATTTCGCTGACGGACGGGCGGACGTTTCACGTCGATAACTACGACTACATCATGCGAACGCCGGACAACCGGTTCGTGACGATCTGCCCGTCGATCGGTTCGAGCGTTCGCATCCCGGCACATTTACTCGCCGGCGTCCGCCGGCCGCGGTAGCCCCTCACCTCAGCTTCACCGTCGCCAGCGCCGTCGCCGCCAGGATCGCGCCGATCACCCAGAACCGCACCACCACCTGCGTCTCGGTCCACCCCAGCCGCTGGAAGTGGTGGTGGATCGGCGCCATCCGAAAGACCCGCCGGCCCTCGCCGTAGCGGAGGCGAGTGTACTTGAACCAGTACCGCTGGATCAGCACCGACAGCGCCTCGACCACGAAGACGCCGCCGACGAGGGCGAGCATCAACTCCTGCCGCACGACCACCGCGATGTAGCCGATCAGCCCGCCGAGCGCGAGGCTGCCGGTGTCGCCCATGAACACCTTCGCGGGGTAGCAGTTGAACCAGAGGAAGCCCAGGCACGCCCCGACGATCGCGCCGGCGAACACGCCCATCTGCGCCGCCGGCGGGAAGTAGTGGTAAATCAAACTGTGCGACAGCGCGGCGTCGCCGATGATGAGGGCGAGCACGACGAAGGCGATGCCGACGATCGCCATGATGCCCGCCACCAGGCCGTCCAGCCCGTCGGTCAGGTTCACGCCGTTGCTCGCGCCGGCCATCACGACCGTGCTGACCAGCAGGTAGACCGGCATCGCCAGCGGCACGGCGGCGGCCTTGAAGAACGGAACGTAGAACGTCGTCGCCACCGGCACCCGCCGGCCGTAGTAATAGAGGAACCCGCTCAGCACCAGCGCGATGGCCGTCTGGAACAGCAGCTTCTCGCCCATCGTCAAGCCGTCGCGCCCGCCCTGACGCCGCGCCTGCGTGAGCTTCAGCCAGTCGTCCACCGCGCCGACCGCGCCGAACAGCCCGACGCAGACCAGGCCCATCACGACGTAAAAGTTCCGCAAGTCCGCCAGCAGCAGCGCCGACGCGAGAATGGCGGCGATGATGAGGATGCCCCCCATCGTCGGCGTGCCCTTCTTGCCGGCCATCTGGGCGTTGATCTCCGCCTGCCCGAACTCCGGGTGGTCGCCGATCTTCTTGTGCCGCAGCCACCGGATCACGCCCGGCCCGACCGCGACGCACAGCGCGAAACTCATCAGCGTCGCGGCAATCGCCCCGAAGGCGTCGGACGTGAACAGCCGCAGGAAGCCGAGGCCCGAGCGGTCCAGCGCGTCGCGGAATTGGTGGGCCAGCAGGTAGAGCATCGGCAACCGCTCCTATCGGCACAACCCGGCGCCGCCCGCCCGCCGCTTGCGGCTTCGCAAAGAAACGGACCGAAAGTCACCCCCCGAACGCCCGCTCCACCGCCGCCGCCACGACTTCCAGTCCCACCCCGCGCGACCCCTTGAGCAGCACCAAATCGCCCGCGCGGAGGAGCGGAATCACTTCCTCCGCCGCCCCCCGCGCGTCGGGCACCACGCGCACCGCTGCCAAGCCGGACCCCGCCGCGATGTGCCGCGCCATCTCCCCCACGCACACCAGTTCGTCGACGAACGCCGCCTGCCGCCCGACCTCGCGGTGGAACCCTGCCGCGCCTTCGCCGAGTTCGCGCATCTCCCCCAGCACCGCGACCCGCCGCCCGCCCGTCGGCAGCGCCGCCAGCGTCCGCAGCGCCGCCGCCATCGACGCGGGGTTGGCGTTGTAACAATCGTCCAGCAGGGTGATCGGCCCGATTTGCCGCAACTCCGACCGCCGCCCCGCCCCCGTCGCGGTGCCAAGCCCGGCGGCGAGGTCTGCGTTTATCAACCCGAGCTCCCGCCCGACCGCGACCGCCGCCAGCGCGTTCACCGCGTGGTGCTCCCCGACGAGCGGCACGAACACCTCCATAGATTCGGCGGCGGTCTCGCCTTCCGCAGAACCCCGCCGTTGAGCCGCCCCGCTTGCGGGGCGCGTTTCCCCGACCCCGTGCCCCGCAAGCGGGGCGGCTAAACGGGGAGGCGGTTCGGACGATCCGAACTCAACCCGAAACCGCACGCCCGCCGCGCCGGCGCGAACGTCGACCGCGCGATAATCGAAGCCCACGCCCAGCCCGAACGTCACGCGCCGCCCGGTCCACCCGCTTACCGCGTCGAGCAGTGCCGGGTCATCGCCGTTGACGATCAGCAGCCCGCCCGCCCGCAGGCCGGCCGTGATTTGCGCGTTCTCCCGCCGCACGCCGGCGAGGTCGATCAAGCCCTCCAAATGCTCCGGCCCGCAGTTGGTGATGACGGCGATGTCGGGCTCGCCGATCATCGACAGCGGCGCGATCTCGCCGGGGTGGTTCGTGCCCATCTCCAGCACCAGATAATCGTCCGCCGGGCCGGCGGGGAAGATCGACAGCGGCACGCCGATGTCGTTGTTGAAACTCGCGGGCGAGATCGTGCCGGTCAGCCGGCCGCGGAGGGCCGCGTCGATCAGCCGCTTGGTGCCGGTCTTGCCGTTACTGCCCGCGACGGCGATCACTTTCCCGCCGAAAGAATGCCGGACGAGTCGCGCGAGTTGTCCGAGCGCGACGCGGCAGTCCTCGACGCGGATCACCGGCAGCGGCGCGTCCGGCACGTCGCGCTCGACCACCGCCGCCGCCGCGCCCTTCGCCGCGACGTCGGCCAGAAAATCGTGCGCGTCGAACCGCTCGCCGCGGAGCGCGACGAACAGGTCGCCGGGTTGCACCGCGCGGCTGTCGGTGCGGACGAAGCGGATGCTAAGGCCACTCGCCGCGCCGGTTGTGCCGCCGGTGGCGTTGCGAGCGTCGGCTAGGGTGATCGGGTTCATTGGCGTTCCCCGTGGCACGGGCGTCCCGCCCGCGTTCGGATTGCGAAACTGAGTGCAGACGCGGGCGGGACGCCCGTGCCACGGGGACGCCCGTGCTACTCAAGGGGGGATGCCCCTGTCGCGGCGGCGTGTTGCGCCTCCTCCACATCATCGAAATGCTGCTTGGTCGCGCCGACGATCTGATAATCCTCGTGACCCTTCCCCGCGATCAGCACCACGTCCCCGGCGTCCGCATCCGCCACCGCGGCGCGGATGGCGGCGCGGCGGTCGGCCTCCACCAGCCGCGGCGGACCCGGCAGGCCCGCCACGATTTCCGCCAGAATCGCCTCGGGATTTTCCGTCCGCGGGTTGTCGCTCGTGACATACACCGCGTCCGCCAACCGCCCTGCCACCGCCGCCATTCTCGGGCGCTTCGAGCGGTCGCGGTCGCCGCCGCAGCCGAAGACGACGCTCAATTTGCCGGCCGTTAGCGGGCGAAGGGCCGTCAGCACGTTCGCCAGCGCGTCGTCGGTGTGGGCGTAATCGACGAACACCGCGAACGGCTGGCCGGCCTCCACGCGCTGCAGCCGCCCCGGCGCGCCGGGCGCGTCGGCCAATCCGGCGGCGAGTTGCTCGACGGTCAGGCCGAAGGTCTCGCCGACCATCGCCGCGGCGCACAGCGCGTTCTGCACGTTGTGCCGGCCGACGAGTTTCATCGTAACGTCCGTCGACCCGCTCGGGCAGACGAGCGTGAAGCGCGTGCCGTCGGCCGACGCCTCAATGTCGGTCGCCCGCCACTCCGCCTCGGCGTCGATGCCGAAGTGAACCACCCGCGCCCGGCACGGGGCGACCATCAGCCCCGCCGCCGGGTCGTCGGCGTTCACGACGGCCACGGCATCCGCCGGCAACTGCCCGAACAGCATCGCCTTGGCCGCGGCGTAATCGTCCATCGTTTTGTGATAATCCAGGTGGTCGCCGGTCAGGTTGGTGAACGCCCCGGCGGCGAAGCGGACGCCGGCGAGGCGCTTCTGGTGCAGCGCGTGGCTGCTCGCCTCGACCGCGCAGGCGTCGCAGCCGTTTTCGACCATCGCGGCCATCCACTCGGCGACGAGCGGCGCGGGCGGCGTGGTCATCTCCGCCGGCCGAGTTCCAAGTCCGTCGTCCACCTCGACGGTGCCGATCATGCCGCACTTTTTGCCGGCCGACGCGAGCAGTGAACGGGCGAGGTAGGCGACGGTCGTCTTGCCGTTGGTGCCGGTGACGGCCAGCACCTTCATCTTCGTCGACGGCCCGCCGTGGAAGCAGTGGGCGAGGACCGAAGCGGCCTCCGCCGCATCGTCCACGATCACCCGCGGCAGCGGCGGGGGGATCAGGTCGGCCGACTGCGTGACCACCGCCGCCGCCCCGCGCGCGGTGGCGTCGGCGATGAACGTCCCGCCGTTCGCCCGCGTGCCGGGGCGGGCGATGAACAAGTCGCCGGGCTGGACGAGGCGCGAATCTTCCCGCACGCCCGACACCTCCACGTCCGGCGCGTCCGACCAATCGGCGTCCGGGTAGCCCGCGCGGATGAGGTCGTGGAGTCGCATTATTGCCGTGGAACGGGCGTCCCGCCCGGATTTCTTGTATCTTGAAGCAGAATCCGGGCGGGACGCCCGCTCCACGGGGCTACTCGTGCAGGTAAGACGCCGCCCCCGGCTTGATCGTCACGCCCTTCAGGCCGCGCTGCTTCAACTGCCCGGCCGACACCGCGTACAGCGGGGAAATCTCGATCACGCAGTCCGGGTCGCCGCCGGCCATCGGCACCGCCACCCCCGCGGCCGTCAGCCACCGGGCGGCGCGGGCGATCTGGTGCGACCGGCACGTCGCGGGCGAGTCGGTGCCCTCGGCGTTCTTCACCGGCGAGAACTCCTCGGCCCGGTCCGTCTCCAGCACGATCGCCCCTTCCGCCAGCGGCACCGCGTCGAACACGAACTGCTCCAATTTCACGCCGTTCGGCTTGTCCGGCGAAACCAACCCGCCCGACTCGTCCAAATGCGGCACCTTCTTCTCCGCCCGGTGCCACGGCAGGTTCAGCCGCCCGCCCGCGTTCAGCCGCCGCACGAAACTCACCCGCAGCGCGTGGATGGCGATGCTGCCGGCGTTGAACTTCAGCGACCCGTCGGCACTGGTCTGCTTGGCGAGCTCGTCCGGCAAATCGCTGTATTCGATCACCACCACCCGCCCGCCGGAGGAGACGAAATTGCCGACCTTCTCCAGCGGACCCGCCTTGGGGATCGTCTTGCTGCTCATCTCGCTGCCGGTCAAATCGTGCAGCCCGAGGAACAGCGGGTCCACGCAGTGGACCAGCGGGTTGTCGACCTGGAAGTACGACAAGTGCTCGACGCCCCGGCGGTCCATGTCGTCGAGCGCGCCGGACCTGCTCAGCGCCCGCAGCGACCCGCCGTGGCCGTCGGCGCTGAGCACCAACGAATCCTTCGCCCCCAGCAGCATCTTCCCGTCGTTCGAGAACGCGGGCATCATGCCCTGGGCGAAGAAGATGACGTTTTCCGGGTCGTAGCCGAAGTGGTGGTGCTTCTCGAAGAATGCCCGCGTGGCGGCATCGTTCGAGTCGCTGGTCATCACGTACCACGGCACCGCCTTGCCCGCGTCGCGGCCGACGGCCAGCAACTGCTCGGCGAACACCTGGAACAGCGGCTTGTTCTGGATCGGCGTGACGGGGTACTCGCCCTTCGGCCCGTCGTACCCCAGCCGCGTGCCCTGCCCGCCGGCGACGAGGAACGCGCCGATCTTCCCGTCGGCCAGAAGCTGCCCGCCGCGGTCGCGGGCCTCGGCGTACCTCGCGCGCCGGTCGGCCCCCGGCTCGCGCGGCAGGATTTCCACCGGCGAAATGTCCGACGGCAGATCGAGCGCGGGCCTCTGCCGCACGTGCGACTCCGCCAGTTCCGCGACCGCGTCGAGGTCGAGCGCCGCGATCTGGCCGAGCAGTTTTTCCCTGCCCGCCGGGTCGAGTTCGTCGTAAAACCGCAGCACCTGCGATTGGCCGATCTCGTTGAGCTTGTCCCGCGCCGCCGCAACGTCCATGTCGCCTCCGTGGGTTGACCGGCCGGATGCTACCAGAGGCGGCGCGGATGTAAACCTCAGCCGCCGCGCGAGCCGTCGCGGGCGAAGCGGTACAGGATCGCGTGGTTCACCATCGACGCCGGCCAGAGGAAGGCGAAGTAAAAGGTGAAGGTCACGCCCCACCAGCAGCCGAGCACCGACTGAACGACCACCCCCCAGCCGCTGCGGTGCGGGAGGTTGAGGGCGAGGGCGTCGTAGGAACCGGCCGCGATGCCGAAGGCGCCGACGGCAAGGTAGAGCATCAGCATCGCGTAGACAGCCTGCACCGGCGTCGACCAGCGGTGGACGAGGCGGTAGGCCAGCCCGACCGCGACGCCGATCAGCGGTGAGGCGATCACCCCGCCCCAAACGGCATTCGGCATCCACGGGCCGGCGAGCAGGAGCGCGATCGCGCCCCAGACGCAGCCGGAGGCGGCGCTAACGGCGAGGTACTTGGGCGAGGGGCAGGTCATGCCGGAGCGTAGGTGCCGCCCGAATCTTCGGGAGTCGAATTCCGTTCGGCACGGGTTGAGGCGTACCTCAACCCGTGGAGGATTTCGCATGAAGGGTCGGGTTAAGCAGCGTAACCAGCCTCGGGTAAGCGCGTTAGATCGCGGTGCTCCCGTTGCGAACTCGCCGCCGCGCCGCAACAAGTCGGCGTCTGAGCCGAAGGCGAAGACCCGGATCCTCGGCGTGGGGCCGCCCCGGAGTTCGGCGAGGTGCTGCGCCCGAAATCCGGGTCTTCGCCTTCGGCTCAGACGCCGGCTTGTTCCGGCGGCCGGGTCGCCTCGAGGTTCTTCATGCGAAATCCTCCGTGGCACCCGGCGTAGGCGATTCAGTGGGCTCCCGACCCGGCGCGGCCCCGAGTGGGGGCGATTTTGCGGGCCGCGGCGGTGCCGACGCCGGCGAGCCAGTCGGCGACGTCGGCCAGGACGGGCAACCCGTCGCGGTGCCGACGCAGCAGGCCGTGGCGGCGCGAGCGGTCGAGCGGGCGCAGCGACGGGTCGACCGTCGGCCGCCCGCCGATGATCGCGGCGTACATCGTCACCGCCACCCGCGTTTCGTCGGGCCGGCCCGCGGGGCGGGCGGGCTCGTACTCGAGCGTTGAGATGTCCACGTTCGGAAACTGCGGTTGCGTCCCGTTCACCATGTCGGCCTCCATTGCCAGGGCCCGCGGTCCGTCGCGGGGCCGTCGCGCGTGCAATCGTCCACCCGTCGCATCGGCGTGCGGCGGGGGAAGTCTGCAATCCAAAGAGTTGCGTCGTATTAGTCCGAGATTACGTCGCGGTCGCGGAACGGCGGTTGGATTGGTTAGGGCCGGGATCGAACCGGCGACACCGGCATTTTCAGTGCCGTGCTCTACCAACTGAGCTACCTAACCGGGGGCGGGTCGCATTCTAGCCGTCGGGCTGATCGCGTCAATAGTCTCCAGTGTCCAGTCTTCAGTCGCCAGTTGTGCAGAGGGAAGACCCTCACTGGCGACTGAAGACTGCCGACTGATGACTATTTCTGCGGCGGCTCCACGCGGACGATCTGCGTGTTCGCGCCGCGGATGACCTCCATCACCGCCGCCTCGGTCGGCTTCGCCTTGCGGAAGGCCTCGAACTGCTGCTTGAACTGGTCCACGCCCTGCACCGCCGTCTGGTTCAGGCGGGTGATGACGTCGCCCCCCTTCAGCCCCGCCGACTGCGCGCTGCTCCCCTGCTTGATGAACGCGACCACCACGCCGGTGGTCTTGGGCTCGAGCTTCATCTCGTAGCGGTCGTTGAAGACCAGCTCGCGGACGCTGAAGCCCAGGTCCTCGGCGAAGAACCGCTCGGCCAGGTTCGCCGGCTTGGGGCGCTCCTTGAGGTTGACGGCGATCTCCTTCAGCGGCTGGTCCTTGTCTCGCATCACCCCGAGCTTCACGTCCGAGCCGACCGGCAGGCGCATCAGGGTGCGGCCGAAGATCTGCGGCAGCTCGTCGGGCTCGTCGCCGCGCTCCAGGGGCTTGCCGTTGAGGGTGACGATCACGTCCCCGCTCTTGAGGCCCGCCTTCGCCGCGGGCATGTCCGGCAGCACCTCGCCGACCTCGATCGCCGGCTTGCCCTTGAGGTCGTAGAACTCCGCCAAATCCTTGCTCAGCCCCGACGACTGGCGGATGCCGATGTCCGCCACCTTCACCGGCTTCTCCGGCGTCGGCGGGGCGTCGATGCCCATCCGCATGAACGAGCTCGGCACGAACGTGCGGGCCGGCGTGGCGAGCATCCCGATGTTGCCGCCGCCGGGGCCGTTGCTGTTCAGAAACGGCAGCGCGCCGCGCTGGAACTGCGGCTGGAACTGCACCATCCCCTCCACCTGCCCGGCCGAGTTCAGCACCAGGCTCCCCACCCCCGCCAGCCCCTGGGGCGTGACCAGCACCTGCGGGATCGGCCCCCGCAGCGTCGCCGACACCATCGGCGCGGTCACATACGTCTGATACCCCGCCGACTCCGGCAGCAGCCCGGCCGACAGCACCTCGTCCCCCACCGACGGCTCGTCGCCCGACAGCTCCACCGCCCGCCAGCCGTACTTGCCGCGGTCGGCGTCGGCGACCTTCACGAACGCCAGCTCCGTCCGCGGGTCGCGGCCTTGAAAAGTCGCGTCCAGCCGCGTCTCCTCCTCGCCGGGGATGATGATCTTGAAGTCGGTGAGTTGAGCGTCGGGCAACTGCTCGGGCGTCAGCACGCCGCTGATGGCGACCACGCCGTCGTCGGAGACCACGAACCCCTCGCCGACGAGCACCTGCCGCCCCCCCTCGCCGGCGTAGGTGTACTCGACGGCCACCAGCGACGGCTTGATGCGGTCGCGCAGGGTGCGGATGCGGTCCGCGTCGATAGGCCCCGCCGCGAGGGGCGCGAGCGGCTCGAGCTTCACCGCCGGCATCGTGGCGGCCGTGGTCGCGGGCATGGTGGACGGCATGGTCGCCGTCTGGGCGGGGGCCGGGCCGGCGAGGGCGAGGGCGGCGAGGCAGAGGGCGGCGTGCTCAATCTTCGGCAAGGGAGGCTCCGTGTTCGATGAGAGTCGGGCTGGCAATCGTAATGAGCGTGTGGGAAGAAACGGTGGAATCGGTGCCGTAGGTCGGCCTCGGGAGTTTAACGGCCGGCCCCGGAACTTCCAAGGCCGGCCGCAGAACTCTCGCGGCCGTCCGCGGAACCGTCGCGGCCGTCCGCGGAACCGTCGCGGGCGGATGTCACGGCTTTGGCGGCGGGTCTCAGTACCCGACCGTCAGGATCACCGTCCGGCGGCCGCGGTCGCGCTGGACCTCCAGCAGCACCTTCTTCTCCTTCTTCTCCACGCTCGCGTTGTAGAGCTCGAGGAAGGCGTCCAAATCGGTCGCGGGCTTGCGGTTGACCATGCGGATCACGTCGCCGATCTGCAGCTCGGCCTTGGCGGCGGGGTAGGCGGGGTTGAGGCTGGTGATGACCACGCCGGTGTCGTCGTCGAGCTGCTGCTCATTGGCGTAGACGCGGGTCACGTCGCGGACGCTCATGCCCCAGGTCTCGATCTCGCGCTCCTCGCCGGCGGCGCCCTCGAGCTTTTGCGTGGTGGCGGTCAGCTCCATCGTCTCGCCGTTGCGGCGGACGGTCATCGACACGGGCTTGCCGATCGGCAGCGAGGCGATGCGCTGGCGGACCGGGGCGAGCTCCTCGGGGAAGCGGACGTTCGTGGGCTTGCCGCCGAGGTCGAGCAGGATGTCCTGCGGGCGCATCCCCGCCTTGGCGGCCGGGCTGCCGCGGTCGACGCTGTTGATGAGCACGCCCTTGTTCAGGTCGATGCCGTAGAAACTCTCCAAATCCTGAAGCGGCTTGAGGTCGATGCCCAGGTCCGCCCGCTCGACCTTGCCGCGCTTGGCGGCGGTGGCGGTGCGGAGGATCTCGGCGGCGACGCGCTTGGCGGTGTCGATGGGGATGGCGAAGTTGAGGTTGTACCCCCCCGCGCCGCGGGTGTTGATGCCGACGATCTTGGCGTTCATGTCCACCAGCGGGCCGCCGGAGTTGCCCGGCGCGATGGGGGTGTCCATCTGGATCCAGTTGGCGAACTCGCCGGTCTCGTACTCGTCGATGGTCTGCTTCTCGGGGTAGAACGTGCGCTCGGTGTTGCTGACCACGCCGAGGGTAAAGGTGCGGGCGAGGCCGAAGGGCGTGCCGATGGCGGCGACGCTCTGGCCGGGCACCAGCCCCTTGCTGGTGCCGAGCTCGGCGCTCTTGAATGTCACCTTGCGGCGCTTCACCTCCGCCATGTCCATTTGGATGATCGCCACGTCGGTCCAATGGTCGTCGCCGATCAACTTCGCGGGGATGCGCTCTTTATTCGCCAAGGTGACGTAAAGTTCCGCGGCGCGGCCGGCGACGTGGTAGTTCGTCAGGATGTGGCCCTCCTGGTCGATGATCATGCCCGAGCCGATCGCGCCCTGGAGCTCGCGCTTGCCGCGGCGGAAGGTCTCCTGCTTGACCTCGATGCTGACGACGGCGGGGAAGACGTTCTTGGTCACGTCGGTGATGTTGGCGGGCGTGGCGGGGGTGAAGAGTTTGCCGCCGCCCATGACCGACGTCTCCTCGACCTTGGTCTTGGCCTCCCCCTCGGGCTTGAGGGCCTCGGCGGCGCTGGTGGCGGGGCCGGTGGTCGGCAGGGTCGTCGGCAGGGTTGCGGGCATGGTGGTCGGCATCTCCGCCAGCGCCGGGGCGGCGAGCAGGGCGGCGAGCGTCAGGGCGCGGAGCGGTGTGTGAATCTTCATGAGGTGCCCACCTTATGCGCGAAACGCCGGCGAGTAGCAAGACTGGACGGCGGGGCCGCCAACGCCCGACAATACCCGTCGGGGCCGATTGCAGCATTGGGAAGTGGGAGGAGCCATGGGTTTCGCGTCCGGGTCGATGAGTTACCAGAAGTTCGCGGTGGTGGGCGACCACCCCGCCGCGCCCGAGCAGGCGATGCTCGACAAGCTGGCGGAGTTCCGGCTGCAGGAGTCCGACCTGGGCGTGCCGGACGAGGTGGAGGCCGGGTGGTGCGGCGGTCGGCACGTCTTCGACGGGCAGTTCGCCTTCGAGCACAACGTCTACAACGACGCGCTGCTGTTCGGGCTGCGCGTCGACACCAACCGCGTGCCGGCCGACGTGCGGCAGGCGTACGCCATGATGGAGGAGCAGGCGGCGGCCGAGGGCAACCCCTCGGGCTTCGCCACCAAGGCCCAGAAGCGCGACGTGAAGGACGTGGTCGGGCGGAAGGTGGATGAGGAGCTTCGCAGCGGCCGGTTCCGGCGGAGCAAGATGACCGCGGTGCTGTGGGACGTGCCGGGGCGGGTGCTGTTCGGGCCGTCGTCCGCCACGACGCAGGAGAAGTTGATGGAGCAGTTCGAGCGGACGTTCGACCTGGAGCTCGTGCCGATCACCGCCGGCTCGCTGGCGCTGCGGACGCTGGAGCCGCGCGGGCGGCGGCGGGATTTTGAGGATTTGCGGCCGACGCGGTTCGTCTACGGCCCCGAGGGGGAGTCGCAGGTGCCCGACTACCCGTGGACAAGCGGCAATCCCGAGCGCAAGGATTTTCTCGGCAACGAGTTCCTGCTGTGGCTCTGGCACGCCGCGGAGGAGCGGGCGGGCCTGATCGCCACCGGCGACGGCGAGGTGGCGGTGGTGCTCGACCGGTCGCTCGACCTCGACTGCGCCTACGGCCAGACCGGCCGCGACGGGCTGCGGGGCGAGCTGCCGACGAAAATGCCCGAGGCGCGGGATGCCCTGCGCAGCGGCAAGGTGCCGCGCAAGGTGGGGCTGCTGCTGAACGCGAACGGGTCGGACTACGCGCTGTCGATCAACGCCGAGACGCTGGCGGTCGGCTCGCTGCGGCTGCCGGAGGTGGAGGACGCGGACAACCCGCGCGTGGTGTTCGAGGAGCGGATCACGCAGCTGCGCGACTTCGCGTCGATGAGCGACGCGCTGTTCGACGCCTTCCTGACCGCCCGCTGCGGCAGCGGGTGGGACGCGGCGACCAAGGCGGTGCGGAAGTGGATTCTGGAGACGTCGCGGAAGGCGGTCGCGGCGTGATCCTGCCGCTTGCGGCTTCGCAAAGAAACGGGTTTTAGAGAAGCGTTTCTTTGCGAAGCCGCGAGCGGCTAGGGCGTCGGGTGCTGCGCGCGCCACTCCTCATAAGACGGGCGCGGGAGCTCGAACTGGTCGTGCGTTTTCGTGTACCACCCCGGCGACGCCATCCGCCCGACCATGTGCAGGGCACCCAGGTCGACGTGGAAGTTCGACGGGTCCACCAGCCCGTCGCGGAAGGTCGCGGCGAGGATTTCGCCCAGCACGATGCGGTTGGTCCCGACGTGCTGCGTCGCGTGGTGCCGGCAGGCGAAGCTCGCGGGCGACTCGGCGATGCGCGGCACGGTGGTCCCCGCGCACGGCCCCAGCGGCAGGCCGACCTGTTCCGGCTCGCTCATCCCGGCGGGGAAGTCGACCGACGCTGCGTTCATGCGCTCGGCGATCGCCTCGTCCACCAGGTTCACGACGAACTCGCCGCGCGCCGCGATGTTGGCGGCGGTGTCCTTCGGCCCGCCCTCGGGCCGGTTGCCGACCGCGAGGATCACCAGGCCGGGGTCGGTGCCGAAGCAGTTGAAGAAGCTGTAGGGGGCGGCGTTCACCACGCCGTCGGGATTGACGGACGTCACGAACGCGATCGGCCGCGGCACGACCACCGACGCGAGGAGCTTGTACCGCTGCTGCGGCGTGATGGCGGCGAAGTCGATGTCCATGCGGGAGGATAGCGGGGTGGAAAAGACCTCTTTAATAGCCGGAGGCGGAAGCCCCGGTTTCCTGGGCGAAACGCCTTTCCGAACTCGGAAAACATTCTCGCCCAGGAAACCGGGGCTTCCGCCTCCGGCTATTAAAGAAGTCTAAAACTCCAGCCCGCCGCGCAGGTTCGGGCGCGCCTTGCGCTTCTGCGCCGGAACGTCCGACGCCACCGCGGGCGTTTCGGTCAGCGTCGTGCCGACCGCCTGCTTCAGCGAGAGGGACAGCCGCCGCGTCTCCGGGTCGACGTCCAGCACGCGGACGTTCACCTCCTGCCCCGGCCGCACGATGTCGCCGGCGTTGCGGATGCGGCGGTCGCTCAACTCGCTGACGTGGATCAGCCCTTCGAGGCCCGGCTCGAGCTCTGTGAACGCGCCGAAGTCCATCACCCGCGTCACCTTGCCCGGCACCACCGCGTGCTTGGGGTAGCGCGCCTCCACGCCCGCCCACGGGTCGGCGCCGGCCTGCTTCAGCGAGAGGCTCATCCGCTTCTCCAGCGGGTCGACCGCCAGCACGACCACCCGCAGCATCTGCCCCTCGCTCACCACGTCGCGCGGGTGGTTGATGCGCTGCCAACTGATCTCGCTCACCGGCAGCAGCCCCTCCAGCCCTTCGTCGACCTCGACGAACGCGCCGAAGGTTTCGAGCTTCGTGACGCGCCCGGTGACGGCAGAGCCGACGGGGTAGTTCGCCTCGGCGTTCGCCCACGGGTCGGCCATCAGCGCCTTGAGGCTCAGCGACATCTTCCCGGTGTCGGGGTCGAACTTGACGATCTTCACGTCCACCAGGTCGCCGACCTTCACGAGGTCGGCCGCCTTGGCGTGGCGGTTGTGGCCCATCTCGCTGACGTGCAGCAGCCCGTCGATGCCGCCGAGGTCCACGAACGCGCCGAACTCCGTCACGCGCTTCACCGTGCCGCGGCGGATCTGGTCGACGTCCAACTCCTCCATTAACTTCTCGCGCTGCACGGCCTGCTCGCGCTCCAGCAGGTTCCGGCGGCTCAGCAGCAGGTTGCGCTCGGCGCGGTCGACCTTCGTGACCTCGGCCTTCAGCTTCTGGCCGACGAAAATCTGTAGATCCTCGTGGAACTCGGTGTCCACCTGCCCCGCGGGCATGAAGGCGCGGATCTGGCCGACCTTGATCTCCAGCCCGCCCTTGTTCTTCTTCTCGACCATCCCCTCGACCACGCTGCCGGGGCGGAGGCTGGACCAATCGACGTTCGCCGTCGCGTCGCCCTTGCGGCGGAGGATGTAAAGGCTCTCGTGCGGGTCGAACCGCTCGACCTCGACCTCGATCTCGGCCCCGATTTTGGGCTCGGCGTCAAAGGCATCGAGCGGCACCAGCCCCTGATTCTTGCCGCCGAGGTCGACCATCACGTCGTTGTTCCCCTTGTCGACCTCGATGACGGTGCCGACCTGCGCCCCGCCGAGGCGGCCGCGGGTGTCGGCGGATTCGAGGCCGTACAAATCGTCGAGGTCCAGGTCGCCGAGTTCTTCGTCGAGCTGCGCGTCGATGGCGGCGTCGGCGGTGGGGCGGAACTTCTCTTTGGTCGCGTCTTTGAGGTCGGGCATGGGAGGGGATTGTAGAACCGGCCGGGCACGTTCTGCAATCCGACGGTATGCTGCCCCCATGCCCGACCCCCGCCGCGCCTACGACGACCTCCTCGCCCACCTCCGCGAAGCCGCAGTGCTCGACTCCTGCTCGGCCGTGCTCGGCTGGGACGAGCGCACCCAACTGCCGCCCAAGGGCACCGGCTTCCGCGGCGAGCAGCAGGCGCTTTTGGCCCGCCTGTCGCACCAGCGCAAGACCGACCCGAAGGTCGGCGAGTGGCTGGCCGCGATCGAATCGAGCGATTTGGTGAGCGACGCCGATTCCGAATCCGCCGCCGTCGCGCGCGAGTTGCGGCGGGATTACGACAAGTCGAGCAGGCTGCCGACCGCGTTGGTCGAAGCCCTGTCCCTCGCCGCGACGGCGGGCGAGCGGGCGTGGGAGCGCGCGCGGGCGGACGCCGATTTCTCGCAGTTCCGGCCGCACCTGGAGAAAATGCTCGGCCTCAAGCGGCAAGAGGCGGCTTGCCTGGGCACCGGCGAGGGGGATTACGACGCGCTGCTCGACGCCTTCGAGCCCGGCGAGACGGCGGAGAACCTCCGCCGCGTCTTCGGCGATTTGCGGCCGCGGCTGGTCGACCTGGTCAACCGCATCGTCGACTGCGGCCGCGCCGCGCCGGTGGAGGTGATCAACCGCCGGTTCCCGATGGCGAAGCAGGAGGCGTTCGGCCGCGACGCGGCGGCGGCGCGGTTCGGCTACGACTTCGCCGGCGGGCGGCTGGACCGCACCGTCCACCCCTTCGCCACCGGCATCGGCCCCGGCGACGCGCGGATCACCACCCGCTACGACGAAGACTACTTCAACGACGCCTTCTTCAGCATTGCCCACGAGGCCGGCCACGGCCTCTACGAGCAGGGCCTGCCGAAGGACGAGCACTTCGGCTCGCCCCTGGCCGAGGCCGTCAGCCTGGGCATCCACGAGAGCCAGAGCCGGCTGTGGGAAAACCTAGTCGGCCGCAGCCGGGCGTACTGGACCCACGCCTTCCCCGCCGCCCAAGCCGCCTTCGCCCCAACCCTTGACGGCGTGTCGGCCGACCAGTTCCACTTCGCCGTCAACGCCATCGCCCCGAGCCTGATCCGCGTGGAGGCCGACGAGGCGACCTACAACCTGCACATCATGCTCCGCTTCGAGCTCGAGCAGGCCCTGCTGAGCGGCGACCTCTCCGCCGCCGATTTGCCGGGGGCGTGGAACGAAAAATATCGGGATTACCTCGGCCTCACCCCGCCGGACGACCGCGAGGGGTGCTTGCAGGACGTCCACTGGAGCTTCGGCGCGATCGGCTACTTCCCGACCTACTCGCTCGGCAACCTGTACGCCTCCCAATTTTTCGAGACGGCCGACAAGGAATTGGGCGGCCTCGACGCGCTGTTCGCGCGCGGCGAGTTCCGCCCGCTGCTCGACTGGCTGCGCACGAACATCCACCACCACGGCCGCCGGTACACCGCCTCCGAGTTGGTGCAAAATATCACCGGCGAACCCCTCTCCGCCGAACCCCTGATGCGCCACCTGACGAAAAAAGCGTCCGACCTCTACGGCGTCTAATGTGGCACGGGCGTCCCGCCCGCGTCTTCGCCACTCGCGGCTTCGCAATGAAATCCTCCAAGCGCTATTTCGATCTGATGACCCGCGACGACGGCGAGTGGATGCAGGGTTCGTCCCAACAAGCCGCCGGGCCGCCCGAACCCGACCGCCCGCTGGTCCCCAACCCATCCGGACAGACTTTTGAGCGCCGCGCCCTCGCCCGCCTCAATGCCGACGAGGCGGAGCATTTTCTCCCCGGCGGAGTGGTAAAACCGAGCTACCCCGACTGGGACAAAGGCCCGTTCGCCGCCAAGGACCGCGAGGCCGTCGACGATCTGCTGGCCTTTGACGGCTCGAAGATCGAGCACTGGTTCGAGTTCGACCCGGTGCCCGACGTGCAGGCGTTCGTCGCCAACGCCTGGCCGTGCGAGCGGGGGCCGGAGCCGGGCACCGTCGTCCGCACCGGCCGGCACAGCCTGAAGGAGATCGCCCGCTGGCGTCTTGACCGCCACGGCCCGCCGGGCGCGTCTTTATCAATTTCAGACATCGCCCGCGGCGTCGGTGCCCGGCCGCTGGTCGCGCGCCACAAGTTCCTCCGCGCCGACTTCGCCGCCGCCGTCGCGGCCGTGCCGGTCTTCGTCGGCATGGCCTCGGTGTGCGCCGACTGCGTCGCGGGCTGCGGCGCGGAGTACGTCTGGATCGAGGGCGACGTCTGCCTAGTCCACCTGCAGATAAGCGGCACCCGCCCGCACGCGGTCCACATCCTGCCGTTCCGCATCACCCGCGACTGACCCCGCCGCTTGCGGCTTCGCAAAGAAACGATTTCCGCGCGATCCCTTTCTTTGCGAAGCCGCGAGCGGCCCGACGCCGCACGCCCGCCGACTGCGCCGTATACTGCCCTCCCCCATGCGGTGGATCATCGGCGACATTCACGGGATGCTGCGGCCGCTCCAGACGCTCCTGGCGGCCGTCGCCGACCGCGACGCCGACGCCGACCTCTACTTTTGCGGCGATTACGTCGACCGCGGCCCGAGCTCCGCCGGCGTGATCGACCTGCTCCTCTCCCTGCCGAACGCCCACTTCGTGCGGGGCAATCACGACGACGCCTTCGACTTCGTCCTGCACGCCGCCGCCTACGCGCCGCACCCGGACTTCTGGTCGCCGGGGCTGATGTTTTCCGCGATGGCCGGGGCGGGAATGGACGAGACGTTCGTGAGTTACGGGGCGGACCGGCTGGAGGTGCTGGAGGCGGCGCGGCGGCCGACGGCGGCGCGGATCGCGGCGCTGGGGGAGCTGGTGCCCGAGCGGCACCGGGCGTTCGTGCGGCACCTCCCGCCGGTGGCCGAGGCGGACGGGTTCTTCGTCGCCCACGCCTGGTGGGCCGCCTCGACGCCCGACGACTTCGGCCGCCTCGCGTTCGACCCGGCCGTTCGGCACGAGCTGCTCTGGGGCCGCTACGCCGCCGGCGAAATCCGCGGCCCCAAGCAGTGGGCGCGCGTCGGCTACTTCGGCCACACGCCGACGATGAGCTACGCGCGCAGCCTCCGCCTCTCGACCACGCGGGCCGGAAGCGGCACGGGCATGGGCGGCCTGTCCGCGCTGCTCGGCCGGGCGGACCACGCGCCGGTCGGCGGCCCGCAGATCCGCCTGCTCGACACCGCCGCCGCCCTGGTGCCCGACGGCCGACTGACCGCCTGGTGCCACGACACCGGCGAGTGCCTCCAATCCCACCGCGCCGGCGACCTCATCGGCGCGGCCATCTAACCCTCCCTCACCCGGACCCCACCATGCCCCGCCCGGCGATCTTCTTCGACCGCGACAACACCCTGATCGTCGGCAACGACTACCTCGGCGACCCCGCCGCCGTCGAGCTCGTCCCCGGCGCCGCCGCCGCCGTCGCGCGGGCCAACCACCTCGGTTACGATGTGGTCGTCGTCAGCAACCAGAGCGGCGTGGCGCGCGGCAAGTTTGCCGAATCTGACGTCCGCGCCGTCAACGCGCGGGTCGACGAACTCCTGCTCGCCGGCCACCCCGACGCGCTGGTCGAGCGGCACGCCTTCTGCCCCCACCACCCCGAGGCGGAAATCGAGGCGTACCGGACGGCGTGCGACTGCCGCAAGCCCCGGCCCGGCATGATCCTCGCCGCCGCGGCCGAGCTGGGGCTGGATTTGCCGTTCAGTTGGTTGATCGGCGACGCGCCGCGCGACATCGAGGCCGGCGCGGCGGCGGGGTGCCGGGCGATCCTGTTCCGCGACCCGTCGCTCCCGCCGAGCCCCGCCGCGGCCGAGGCGGAGGTGGTCAAGCCCGAGTTCGTCGCCGAGACGTTGACCGAGGCGATGGATTACGTCGAACGGCACACGCGCCGCGGGCTGGCGCTGAAGGCGGTCGAACCGAAACCAGTCGAAGCGGCGGCCGAGTCGGTCGAACCCGTCACCCCGATGCCGGTCGAGCCGATCGCGCCGCCGGCCCCGTCCGACGACCGGATCGTCGACGAGCTCCGCAAGCTCAACGACCACTTCGAGGCGCACTTCAACCCGGCCGACTTTTCCGTCGCCCGGCTGCTGGCGGGGGTGATGCAGGTGCTGGCGCTGGCGGTGCTGTTCCTCGCCTACCTGAACGCGGGCGAGACGATCCACTTCCTGGGCCTGCTCCTGACGGCCGTCTTCGCGCAGGTGCTGACCGCGACGCTGCTGGTATTCGACATGAACCGATAACCTGCGATTGCCCGCAACAGGGCTCGAACCTGTGACCTCGCGTTTAGGAAACACGTGCTCTATCCGACTGAGCTATGCGGGCGGGCGACCGGACGATATTCGCGCGACGCTCCGCGTTCAAGCGCCGTGGCACGGGCGTCCCGCCCGCGTCTGCGACTTGAGTTTCAGAGGAGTTGAAGACTGAAGACGCGGGCGGGACGCCCGTGCCACGATAGACTGGGATTCTGACGATGTTCCAAGCCCTCCACTGGCTCTTGATCGCCGCCTACCTGCTGGCCCCACCGGCGGCGCTGGTGCTGGCCGTGCGGGCGCGGCGGCGGGGGGATCGGGGGGACCGGGGGGACCGGGCGCGGCTGCCGAGTTTGATCCTCACCGCCGGCACCGGGGTGGTCCTCGGGGCGGGGCTGACGCAGGCGTACGCCACCGTCGGCGCCGCGCCGCTGCCGGTGGGGCAGGCGCTGCTGGCCGGCTATTTCGCCTTCGCCCTGCTGGTGCTGCTCAAGGGTCTCGACGCCGGGGCGGTGTGGGCGGCGCGGAAGGTTTTCGTTCGCGGGCCGGCCGGCAAGGGAAAATCGCGGCTGCGGGCGGCGCTCGTGCAGGGCGTGCGGCTGGCCGTGCTGCTCGGCATCGGGCTGCCGTGGGTGCTGGCGGCGGCGATGGTCTACCGCCCGAAGGTGCTGCCCGCGGACGACCCGCAGACGCAGCTCGGCCTGGCGTTTCAGCCCGTCCGCTTCCACTCGGCCGACGGCGTGGAGCTGGCGGGCTGGTGGATTCCCGCGCAGTCCGGCCCGAGCGACCGCACCGTGATCGTCTGCCACGGCCTGGGCGCGGGCAAGAGCAACCAACTCGTGCTCGCCGGCGTGATGGCGACCGGCGGGTTCAACGCGCTGATCTTCGACTTCCGCGCCCACGGCGGCAGCGGCGGGCAACTCAGCAGCTTCGGCGACCTGGAACAGCAGGACGTGCTGGCGGCGGTGAAGTGGGTCGGGACGAACCGGGCGGGCCAGTCGAAGCACCTCTACGGGTTGGGCATCAGCATGGGCGGGGCGGCGCTGATCGGGGCGGCGGCCGAGCCGGCGGGGCGGGGGATCGAGGCCGTCGCGGTTTTTAGCACGTTCGACCGCCTGCCGCTGATGGCCGAGGAGGTGACGGCCGGCCTGCTCCGCCCGGCGCTGCTCTCGCGGCTGGTCGCGCGCGAGACCGTCTTCATCGCGTCGATGCACGTCGGGGCGAACCTGTTCGACTTCGCCCCCGCCGACGCCGCCCCGCGCCTGTGGCCGCGGCCGCTGTTCGTGCTGCACGGGACGGGGGACAAGGTGATCCCCTTCCGCCGCGGGCAGGCGCTGTACCGCGCCGCGACGTTCAACCGCCAACACCTGTGGGTCCGCGGGGCCGACCACGACGGCCTCGTGAATGACCCGGATGCCGTCCGCGCCGTCCGGCAATTCTTTCT
This sequence comes from Tepidisphaeraceae bacterium, assembly GCA_965260985.1. Taxonomy (GTDB): domain Bacteria; phylum Planctomycetota; class Phycisphaerae; order Tepidisphaerales; family Tepidisphaeraceae; genus CBDHCE01. Next base: position 112,370 of record CBDHCE010000018.1, read on the forward strand.
CACCGCGAAAGAGCGGCCGGTGATATGATTTCGTGGAACGGGCGTCCCGCCCGGATTTCTTTGCATTTTGGGCGATGAATCCGGGCGGGACGCCCGTTCCACGGGGCTGCGTTCCACGTCCCTACACCTGCATCACGTCCGTGCGCTTCTTCTCGATCGCCTCGTCCACGGCCGCCTCGTACTTCTTCGTCAACTCCTGCACCTGCTCCTTGGCCTTCTCCGCCTCGTCCTCGGTCAGGAGCGAGCCCTTCTGCTCGGTGTCGAGAATCTTGTTCGCGTCCCGCCGGTTGTTGCGGATGGCGATCTTCGCCTTCTCGCCGAACTCCTTGCACTGGCCGACGAGCGCGTTCCGCCGCTCGGTGCTCATCGACGGCAGCAGCAGCCGCAGCGCCTTGCCCTCGAGCTGCGGCGTCAGGCCCAGCTTGCTGTCGTTGAACGCCTTCTGGATCGGCGCGAGGTCCGACGGGCTGAACGGCTTAATGTAAAGCTGCGTCGCCTCCGGCACGCTGATCGCCGCGATGTTCTTCAGGTCCGTCGGCGACCCGTAATAATCGACCTTCAAGTGCTCCACCAACGCCGGCGACGCCCGGCCCGTGCGGATGGCGCGGAGCTCATGGTGAAGGTGCTCGGCCGCCTTCTCCATGTTCATTTCGGCGTCTAGTAGTACGTCGTCGGCGGGCATAAAGGTCTCCAGTCGTCAGTCGTCGGTCGCCAGTGAAGAGGGACTACCTCGGTCTTGAGTTTAGACTGCGGATCAGGCCGTTGATGAGTCGGCCGACTTCGTCGGCGCGCTCGATGAAGGAACGCTCGTCTCTCTCACCAACGTATCCCAGTCGACACGCGAGCATGACTTGTGTTTCGACTTCGCACAAGGAGCCGTGGGCAATCCTCAGGAACCGGCAGAAATCCGCGTCGCTGCCGCGACCCTCCCCCTCGGCAATGTTGGAAGGAACCGACACCGCCGCCCGCCTTGCCTGCGAGGTGAGGCCGTACCGCTCGTCGCCCGGCCACGTTCGCGTCAAGATATACAGCGCCTGCGCCAGATCCATCGCCTTCCCCCAGACCAACAATTCCCTATAACTTTTCGCCACCGAATACCTCCACATCTGCACTGGAGACTGACGACTAAAGACTGACGACTCCCTCACGGATTGATCTTTGTCCCCACCGACTCCCCCCGCACCACCCGCTCGATATTCCCCGGCGTCTTCAGGTTGAACACCACCAGCGGCAGCTTCTGCTCGCGGCACAGGGCGAAGGCGGTCATGTCCATCACGTTCAGGCGGTCCCGCAGCACCGTGTCGTAATCCGTCTCCGGCAGCAGCGTTGCGTCCGGGTCTTTTCTGGGGTCGGCCGAGTAGATGCCGTCGACCTTCGTCGCCTTCAGCAGCACGTCGGCCCCCACCTCGATCGCGCGCTGCGCCGCGCCGGTGTCGGTCGTGAAGAACGGGTTGCCCGTGCCGGCGGCGAAGATCACCACGCGCTTCTTCTCCAAATGTCGGATCGCCCGCCGGCGGATGAACGGCTCGCACACCTGGCTCACCGCGATCGCGCTCATCACCCGCGTCGGCGCGCCGAGCTTCTCCATCATCTCCTGCAGCGCCACCGCGTTCAGCACCGTCGAGAGCATTCCCATGTAGTCGGCGGTGGCGCGGGGGATGTGGCCGCCCTTGGCGAAGGTCGCGCCGCGGATGAAGTTGCCGCCGCCGACGACGACCCCGAGCTCCACGCCCATCGCCGCCACGCCCACGAGCTCGGCGGCGATGGCCTCGAGCTCCTCGGCCTCGATGCCGAAGCCCCCCTCGGCGCAAAAGCCCTCGCCGCTGATCTTCAGCAGCACGCGGTCGTACACGGGTTCGGCGGGTTTGTCGGGTTCGTCGGGCATGGGGCGGGAGTATACCGCAACCGCCCGCCTTGGCGATACGGTTGCCGAACCGCATACTGGGCGGCGTGGCGACGATCCTCCTCGGCTATCGCGGCAGCGGCAAGACCACCGTCGGCAAGCGCCTCGCCAAGCGCACCGGCGGCACCTTCACCGACACCGATGCGCTGGTCGTTGCGCTCGCCGGCCGACCCATCGCCGAGCTCTTCGCGGGCGAAGGGGAGCCGTCGTTCCGCGACCGCGAGTCCGCCGCCCTCGCCGCCGCGCTGACCGGCGTGGCCGACCGCGACGTGATCGCCACCGGCGGTGGCATCGTCCTGCGCGCCGAGAACCGCGACCGGTTGACCGACCCCGCCCACCGCCGCATCTACCTGTCGTGCGACGCGGCCGTGCTCATCCGACGCCTCGGCCGCGACCGCACCGGCGCGCGCCCCGCGCTCACGGCCTTGCCGCCCGCCGACGAGGTCCGCGCGCTCCTCGCCGCGCGCGACCCACTCTACCGGGAAGTCGCCACGCGGGTGATCGACGTCACGTCGATGCGACTCGAGGAAGTCGTGAATGCCATTCAACCCGTTGCCTGAGGGATTGTCCCCGGGTGCCACGGCTTGAGGTGTGCCTCAACCCGTGTCTTCCGTGGCCCAAGACGGGTTCGGCACGGGTTGGGCCTACCCAACCCGTGGAGGATTTCGCACGAACGACGGCCGGCACGACGCCAAGTTCTCAACTCGTGGAGGGGTTGAGACGAGCGCGGGCCGTCGCGTGGCGTCCCGCCCTGTGGCACGGGCGTCCCGCCCTGTGGAACGGGCGTCCCGCCCGGATTCGGGACGAAAAGCGGCAGGTCAAGCAAATCCGGGCGGGACGCCCGTGCCACGGAAGACGTCGTGGCGGGAGAGCCGCTCTCCAATCCGTTGGCCGGGTGTGGGTTGCGGCGCCCGCCAAGACCGTTCATGCGAAAACCTCCGTGGCACTCGGCACAAGGCGGAGTGCCGCGGGCGGATTGCGCCTTGCGTCGAAGGCGGGCCGACTTGCGTCGAAGTGGGGTCGCCTTGCGCAGAAGTGGAAACGCCTTTCACCGAAGGCGTGCCGCCTTGCACCGGGAAACTTGCGACTTGGGCCGAAGACTGACCGATCGCAACGGGATGCCCATCGGCGTCGCGGGCAAGGGCGGGATGCTTTTGGGGCGGAACGCGGGCGGGACGCCCGTGCGGCGGGGCGGGACGCCCGTGCGGCGGGGCGGGACGCCCGTGCCACGGGGCGGGACGCCCGTGCGGCGGCGCGACGGACGAATCGGGGCGGGCGCGTAAGATGCCGGCCCGATGGTGCCCCTCGACGCGATCCTCATCCCCTTCCTCTTCGCCGCCGGCGCGTGCGTCGGCAGCTTTCTCAACGTCGTCGTCTACCGATTGGGAACGATCGAGGACGTGCCGGGGGAGGGGTATCTGGCCCAACTCGTCCGGCAAATCCGCCGGCTGAGCTACCCGCCGAGCACCTGCCCCAAGTGCGGCCGGCGGCTGGCGTGGTTCGATAATGTCCCGGTGCTGGGGTGGATTTTCCTGCGCGGCAGGTGCCGGTACTGCCGGCTGCCGATCTCGCCGCGGTACCCGATCGTGGAGGCGGTCACGGGCGGGCTGTTCGTCTTTTACTATGTGATGATCTTCATCTACGGCTGGGGGCCGTGCGGGGCGACGATTTCGAGGCGCGACATTTTCGGCATCGAGACCCTCTCGACCGCGACGATGATTTTATCGCGCGACTGGCCGATCTTTTTGATGGCCCTTTACCTGATCGGCAGCCTCTTGGCGGCAAGTCTGATCGACGCCGCGACGTACCACCTCCCGCTGTGGGTCTGCTGGCTGGCGGGGATCGTCGGGGTGGTGACGCACGCTTTTGATGGCCGCGGGCTGCCGGGGAACCTGACCGTCGGCGTGCCCGTGGCGGCGATGGCGGGCGGGGGGGTGATCGGGCTGGTCCTGAGCGTCGCGCTGCTGCGATTCGGCGTGCTGCGGCAGAGTTTCAGCGAGGGGGCGACGCCGCTGGAAATCGAGCGCGAGGCGATGGGGGCCGACGCGGCGGTCCCGAACCTCACGCCGGCGCAGGTGCGGGCGGAGATGCGGCTGGAGATGCTCTTCCTGATGCCCCCGCTGGTGCTGGCCGGCGCGGCGGGGGTGGCGGCGATCCGCTGGGGCGAAGCCGTGGTCCTGCCGTCGCCGGTGGCGGGCGTGGCGGGCGCGGTCCTCGGGGCGATGGTCGGCGGGCTGACCGTCTGGCTCACGCGAATCTTCGGCAGCTACGGCTTCGGCAAGGAGGCGATGGGGCTGGGCGACGTCCACCTGATGCTCGCCGTCGGCGCGTGCCTCGGCGGCGGGGCGGCGGTCGTGAGCTTCTTCCTCGCCCCGTTCTTCGGCCTCGCCACCGCCCTGTTCATGCTGCTCACCGGCAGCCGGCGCGAGTTGCCCTACGGCCCGTACCTGAGCCTGGCGGCGGGGTTTGTGCTGCTGTTCTACTGCCCGATCGCCGACTACCTGCGCCCCGGTTTGCTCGGATTGGGCGCGGCGGCGCGAATGGTGCTAGGCTGGGGGGCATGAACGCGAGCCTGCTGAAAGTCTGGGTCTGGGCGAAGATCGCCCTGTTCGCCCTGATCGTGGTTTACCTCCTCTACTTCGTGATCGCCAACTACGAGGAGATGGCGACCGTGAGCTACTTCCCCGGCCGGGCGTTCCGGTCGTCGGTGCTGCTGCTGGGGCTGCTGACGTTCCTGCTGGGCGGGCTGACGACGCTGCTGGTGCGAACGACCCTCGCCACCCTGCGGCAGGTCCGCGGCGTGCGCGACCGGGCGAAGACCGACCGGCTGGAGCGCGAGGTCGCGGAAATGCGCGCCAAGCGACCCGCGGCGAACTGAGACCGTTGGTCGCGCACGAATTGCGCCATTGACGCCGCCCCGCCGGTCGGTAGCATCGGCCGACTCACACGGACCGAAAGGGAAGACTCGATGATCGCCATTAACGGATTGACCGCCGCCCGCCTGCTCGCCGCCGCCTCACTGGCCGGCGTCGCGCTGGCCGCCACGGGGTGCAAGAACCCGATGTACGCCGACAACAAGGCGCTGCACGAGGAGAACTCGGCCCTGCGCGACCAGGTCGAGCAGCTGCGCGGCAACGGCGAGATCGCCACCGCGCCGCAGCCGATGGCACAGCCGATGGCGCAGCCCACCCCGCCGCCCGCGATGGCCCCCGCGCCGCCGGCGGGCACCAACCTGTCGGCCGGCAGCGCGACGCTGATGCCCGAGGGCGCGCCCCCGACGCCCCCGCCCGCGCCGCCGAAGATCGAGGGCGTCGAGAGCGAGTTCGACGCCGGCACCGGCGAGCAGACCATGCGCGTCGCCGGCGACGTGCTGTTCGACAGCGGCTCGGCGACCCTCAAGCCCACCGCCCGCAAGACCCTCTCGCAGGTCGCCACCGCCCTCAAGGGCGAGTATGGCGGCAAGCCCGTGCGCGTCGAGGGGTACACCGACAGCGACCCGATCCGCAAGAGCAAGAACAAGTACCCCACGAACGAGGCCCTCAGCCTCGCCCGCGCCACCTCCGTCGAGCAATACCTGCAGCAGCAGGGCGTCGAGCAATCGCGCCTGACCGCCAAAGGCATGGGCGCGACCAAGCCCCGCGGCGGCCCCAAGAGCGGCGACCGCCGCGTGGAGATCGTGGTGGTCACGCGATAGTTGCGACGGCTTCCTTAATAGCCGGAGGCGGAAGCCCCGGTTTCCTGCGCGGAACGGTTTACCTAATTCGGAAGACCTTCTCGCCCAAGAAACCGGGGCTTCCGCCTCCGGCTATTATGGAATCGTGATCGGCATCATCGACTATGGCATGGGCAATCTGCGCTCGGTCCAAAAGGGCTTCGAGCACGTCGGCGCGCCGGCAACTTGCGTCACGACCGCCGACCAGATCGACGCCGCCGACCGGTTGGTGCTGCCCGGCGTCGGGGCGTTTCGGGACGCGATCGCCACGCTCAACGAGCGGGGGCTGTCCGACCCGATCCGCCGGTTCGTCGCCACCGGCCGGCCGTTCCTGGGCATTTGCCTAGGGCTGCAACTGCTGTTCGAGTCGAGCCGTGAGGGGGGCGAGTGGGCGGGCCTCGGCATCTTACCCGGCCGGTGCGTGGCGTTCGACGTCGACCGCGCGATGGGGCTCAAGGTGCCGCACATGGGCTGGAACGGGCTGGACTTCCGCCGGCAGGGCGGCGAACTCTCGCCCCTGTTCGCCGGCATCCCCGACGGGTCGGCCGCCTACTTCGTCCACGGCTACCACGCCGTGCCGTCGGATGGATCGGTCATCGCCGCCACCACCGACTACGGCCGGCCGTTCGTCAGCAGCGTGTGGCGCGGGAACCTCGTCGCGGCGCAGTTCCACCCGGAGAAGAGCCAGTCGGTGGGGCTGGCGATGCTGAAGAACTTCGCGTCGATGTAGACTCTCCCGCATGACCCAGCCCCCGCCGATTCCCACGCCCGCGCTCGAGTACGGCCCGCCGCCGCGCGGGGCGAACGGGTGGGCGGTCGCCAGCCTCGTCTGCGGGCTGATCCTCTGCGTGCCGCTGCTGACCGGCGTGGCGGCGGCAATCACCGGCGTCCTCGGCCTCCGCCGCAGCCGGGAGGTCGGCGGGCGCGGCCGGGGGTTGGCGATCGCGGGGCTGATCCTCGCCGGCGCAAACGTGCTGCTGTGGGCGGCGATCGCGGCGGGCGGGCTGGTGGTTTACCGCAACAGCGTGCCGGTCCGCGCCACCGCCCGGCAGTTCGCTCTGGACCTCGCCGCCGGCAACACCGCCGCCGCCGGCGCCAAGGCCCCGAGCCTCACCCCCGCGGCCCTCAAGGCGGCGGCGGGCTACCTGAAACCCTTCGGCACCCCCACCGCCGTCTCGTTCACCAGCGTCCGCGCCAATTCCGTCAACGGCGTGACCGACTGGACCCTCGCCGGCACGCTGACCTACCCGACCCGCACCGTCACCTACACCGCCCGCCTCCGCGCCGCCGGCGCGGGGTATGTGGTGGTCGGCTTCACGTTCAAGTAGTAAACCGCGCCGCTCGCGGCTTCGCAAAGGAACGCCTTCTCCGACAAGGTTTTTTTTGCGAAGCCGCAAGCGGCGGGACTCGCGTTATCATCCGTTAATGATCCGGCCCGCTGCCACCCTCCCGCGCCGGTGCGTCGGGTGCGGCTACGACCTCGCTGGACTGCCGCCGGTCGGCAAGTGCCCCGAGTGCGGGGCCGGGTTCGACCACGCCGCCGCCGGCCTCGTCCTGCTCGGTTGGGCGCGGGGCTGGCGCGCCAACGGCGAGAACGCCTCGGGGTGGCGGAAGGTTTATTGGGCACTTTACGCCGGGATGCTTTCGGGTTTTTTGCTGATGCCCGCCGGCTGGATCCGCCTCCCGTTCGCGGCGCTGTTCATCGCCGTCTGCGTCGCCGACGCGGTCTGGGTTTTCTCCCGCCGCAATAGCCACACGGCGCGCGGGGCGGTGCCGCCGGGGCGAGCCTACCTCGGCCCCGACGGCTACGGGCAGGCCGACGGCGTGGTGCCGCCCGCGCTGCGGCCGTGGGGGCCGGATGATGAGATCGCGGTCGGCCCCGCCGGCTTCCGCGCCGTGCTGGCCGACGGCGGGCCGGGCGTCCACCGCCAGCGCCTGACCGTCGCGCCCCGGCCGGCGCCGGCGTGGTGGACGCTCGCCTCGTCGGTGAAGCACGTCGACTTCGCCTTCGACGCCACCTTCGCCGAGTCGGCCGAGATCCGCGAGCAAGTCGAGGCGTGGCGCGACACCGCTTAGTGCCGCAACTTGCCGCTCGCGGCTTGGCAAAGAAAACATGTTGCAGAAGGCGTTTCTTTGCGAAGCCGCGAGCGGCAAAGTCTTGTATCCTGCCTCCCGTGACCCCGCCCGACCCCACCGCCGCCGACCTGCCCCGGCGGTGCGGGGCGTGCGGCTACGCCCTCGCCGGCCTCCGAAGCGTCGGCGCGTGCCCCGAGTGCGGCGAGCCCTTTGACCACGCCGACGGCCGGGTGCTGCTGTTCGGTTGGCGACGGGGCGTGATGGGCGATCCGGCAACCACCCGCACGGACTGGATGTGGCGTGTGCTGCCGAGCGAACTTCTGGTCGCCTTCATGTTCTACAATTTTTGGCGAACTGGCGGGGCGAACGTCGTAACGTGGATTCTCCTGCTGAGTGTAATTCAGGTAGTGTATGGCTGGGTCGTCCTTACCGTCCGCCGCTCGCGGGCGACCGCCGGCGGGGCGGTGCCGCCGGTGCGGGTCGCGCTCGCCCCCGAGGGCTTCGCCAGCGCCGACGGGAAGGTGCCGAAAACCCTCCACCCCTGGCGGCGGGCCGACCGGATCGGGCTTTACGCGCCCGTCGCCTGGTCCGATGTGCTGAACCGCCCGCGGTCTCCAGCCCGCCGGCACCGGCTGCGGGTCCGCCCGGCCGGCGTCGGGTGGTGGCGATTCGAGCGCGTCGGCAAGGGCCGGTGGTTCCGCCGAGACCCGCTGGCCGAGCCGATCAACATCGAGTTCGACGCCACCCCCGCCCAAGCCGCCGCGCTGCTGAGGCGGCTGGAGGCGTGGCGCGACGGGTCGGCATGATTTGCCGCTTGCGGCTTCGCAAAGAAACTCCTTCTTTAACCCGGTTTCTTTGCGAAGCCGCAAGCGGCAGAGTCGTGTATCCTCCCCCGTGCCCCCGCCCCACCCCAATCTGCCCAACCGGTGCCGCGGGTGCGGGTACGCCCTCGTCGGGCTGCCCGGCGTGGGGCGGTGCCCGGAGTGCGGGCGGCTTCACTCGCCGCGGACGGTGGTGCTGGTCGGGCGGCGGGGCGGGTGGGAGCCGTACGCGCCGGCGATCTGGGCGGTCGCCGTCGCGGCCGTCGCGTGCGGGCAACTCGCGCTCTGCGCCGGGCTGCTGGTCGGCGGAGGGCTGTTCGTGACCCTCTCGGCCGCGGCGGGAGTCTTCGCCGCGGCGCAGCGGTCCCCCTTCCTCTCGCGGGTGGAGGTGGAGCTGACGCCGCGCGGCTATCGCCAGAAACGGGGGCCGGTGCGGCTGGAACCGGGCCCATGGCGGCCGGCGCAGCGGGTTTCCGTGACGCCCGCCGACCCGCCCGCGCCGTCGGCGACCCGCCACCGCCTGCGCGTGATGAACCCGCCGGGGCTGGGGTCGGCCGACCTCGACGTCGAGTTCGACGCCACCCCCGCCCAAGCCGCGGCGCTGCTGAGGCGGCTGGAGGCGTGGCGCGACGGGGCGGGTTAAAGCGGCGGGGGCGGCGCGCGACGTGGCACGGGCGTCCCGCCCGCGTCTGCGTTTTATAAATTCGACGGGTTGACAGAAGCCGCAGACGCGGGCGGGACGCCCGTGCCACGGTAGGATGCGGGCGTGCCCGACTTTATCGACTCGCCCGACCCGCTCGCCTCGCCGCCGCGGTGGTGCCCGGAGTGTGGGTACGCGATGCTCGGGCTGCCGGCGGCGGGGCGGTGCCCGGAATGCGGGTGGGGGTACGACGAGCAGACGGTGGTGCTCTACGGCCGGCGGCTGCGGGGGGCGGAGCGGTCGGCGCGGCGGTGGACGCCGGCGGACCGGGTGGTGGGGGTGGTGCTGGGCTGGGTGATCGCCTTCGGGTTTTTGATGGTGGCAATCGTCACGGGGCAGTGGTCGCTGCTGCTCTGGTGGGGTGGATTCTTGGCATTCGTCGGCTTCCTGATTTGGGTTCAGGCCCATAGTCGGGAGGGTTGGCGGTCGCACCAGTTGCGGCTCACGCCGGCGGGGTACGCGGCGCGGCGGGGGTTCGGGCCGGCGCGGGTGTGGCCGTGGCGGCCGGGCATCGGGGTGGGGTTCCGGTTCGACGCCGATTTGCCCGGCCTGTCGGACCCGGCCCGGCCGGCGGGGGCGGTGATCCTGCGGCGGGTCGGCTGGGGCGGGGCGTCGGGCGAGACGGTGTTCCGGTTCGACGCGGAGTGGTCGGACGTGGACCGACTGGCCCGCCGGGTGCTGGCGTGGCGGGAGGGGGCGTGACGTGGCACGGGCGTCCCGCCCGCGTCTGCGCCTTTGTCTTTTCACGATTCGTGGGAAGGCGCAGACGCGGGCGGGACGCCCGTGCCACGGTAGGATGCTCCCGTGACGCCGCCCGACCCGCCCGCCGACCCGCTCGCTTCGCCGCCGCGGTGGTGCCCGGAGTGTGGGTATGTGATGGCGGGGCTGCCGGCGGTCGGGCGGTGCCCGGAGTGCGGGTGGGGGTATGAGGAGTCGACGGTCGTGCTGTACGGGCGGGCGGTTGAGAGCGTGGAGGGGGCGCGGCCGGAGTCGACGCCGGAGTGGGCGGTCTTGGGGAGCGTCGCGGTCGGCTGCCTGATCGCAGCGACTGTCTCACTGGCGACGGACGGGAGTGCGGTCGCGGTCGCCGCGGCCGCGGCGGTGGGGGTGGCGGGCGCGGTGTTCGCCTATGCCTGGCAGAGGCGGCTTGCACCGTCGGCGCCGCGCGAGCAGGTGAGATTGACGCCCGCCGGCTACGCGCGGCGGCGCGGGTTCGGGCCGGTGCAGGTCGAGCCGTGGACGGCGGACGTGGAGTTGACGTTCCGGTTCGACTCCGCCGCCCCCGGCCCCCGCGACTCCCCCGGCCGGCCGGCGGACCTGTCCGGCGGCCCGGCGGCGCTGGTGATCCGCCGTGGCGGCCGCGGCTACCGGTTCGCCGCGACGAGCTCAGTCCGGGCGATGGTGCGCTTCGACGCGGGGTGGGAGGACGTCGACCGCCTCGCCCGCCGCACCACCGCGTGGCGGGATGGGGCTTAGCGTGGCACGGGCGTCCCGCCCGCGTCTGCGGCTTCTGTCAATCCGTAAAGCGCAGACGCGGGCGGGACGCCCGTGCCACGGTAGGATGCGGTCGTGACCGACCTCCCGGAATCGCCCGACCCCCTCGCCTCGCCGCCGGCGCGGTGCCTCTAGGGTCGGCCGCTTGCGGCTTCGCAATGAAACGCTTGTCCGAAACGCCCCTTCTTTGCGAAGCAGCAAGCGGCGGGGCGGCGGCGGTTGATCTGTCGGCGGGGCGGCGGTACGCTTCGGGGCCCGCCGCGCGACCCTTCACCCGCCGGCCGGGCCGACGATGACTTACGTTCCACCCCCCGGCTACACCCCGCCCGCCGGCCCGCCCAACTATCCGGGTGGGCCGCAGAGTCCGTATGGCTCGCCCTACGGGCCGCCGCCGCAGGGCTGGCGCGGCAACGCCTGGGGCGTGGTCAGCCTCGTCTTCGGCCTCCTCCTGTGCGTGCCGTTCCTCACGAGCCTGGCCGCGGCGATCACGGGGGTGGTGGGGGTGGCCCGAAGCCGCGCGCCCAACACCGGCGGGCGGGCGACCTCGATCATCGGCCTGGTGCTGGGCGTGCTGGGGCTGCTGCTGTGGGGCGGGCTGACCGTGGGTTCGGTCATCGCCTACAACGGCAGCGCCGACAGCCGCGGCGTGGCGGTGGCGTTCACGCAGGAGCTCCGCGCGGCCGACGTCGACGGCATCCTCAAGAAGAACCCCGACCTCGACCGCAAGTCCGTGCAGGCGGCGTCCGACCGGCTGCAGGACCTCGGCAACGTGCAGACCTTCTTGGCCTTCCCGATGCCCGCCGGCAACGGGACGCGCAACGTCACCACGGCGATCTCCGACGACGCGGGCAAGACGCACCAACTGATGATCCAACTCGCCGACCCCGGCGGCGGGCTGCGGGTCACGGGCTTCACGATCCAGCGGTGAGTCGGCGGTGAGTCGGCAGCGAGTCGGCAGCGATTCGGCGGTAGACTGCGAATGTGGATGCCGAGTTCGACGGTCTGCCGCGCGACTGCCTGGGGTGCGGCTACGCGCTGCTGGGCCTGCCGGCGGCGGGCCGGTGCCCCGAGTGCGGGCGGGCGTATGCGGGGCTGCCGCTGGTGATGATCGACCGCCGGGTGCCGTGGGGGAGGTGGGTGGGGCAGGGGATCGTGGTGCTTTACCTGACGGCGGCGGTCGGGCAATACGTGATGGATTACGTCACCGGGCCCCGGCTGCTGCCGCTGATCGGGCTGTTGGCGATCGTGGCGGCGGGACTGGCGTGGCTGGCGTGGCGGTCGCGCCCGTCGGCCGGCGGGGCAATCGGCGGGGCGGGGGCGTGGGTCGAGTTCACGGCCGAGGGGTGGCGGCTGTGCGAGCCGTTGGTGCGCATGCCCCTCTCGCCGTGGCGGGCCCGGCAGCGCGTGGAACTCTCGCCCGCCCGCGGCGGCCGGCACCGGGTCCGCGTGATCGACCCGTGGCGGCCGCGGCAGGAAAACGTGAGCCTGACCTTCGACGCCGCGCCCGATCAGGCCGCCGCGCTGGTGCGGCGACTGACGCGGTGGCGCGACGGGACGGATTCGGAAAGTGATCCCAAGTAGCCGGGAGCGGGGGCCCTGGTTCTTCGAAGGGGTTGGCGCGATGAAAACCGGGGCTACCGCTCCCGGCTACTTGTGGAGGCCTTCTGGTATCTTGAAGGCGTGCCGCCCGACGACCCGTTCGATCCGCCGCCGAACTGCCCGGAGTGTGGGTATGCGCTGCGGGGGCTGGACGGCGGCGGCCGGTGCCCGGAGTGCGGGTGGGGGATGGGGGAGGCGGTGGTCTACTTCCCGCCGCCGCATGGGTGGGGGTATCCGGTGATGGATGCGTTGCTGGTGTTCTATGTAGTGATGAACGGCGTCGGCGTCTTCACGCACCTGCGGCCGTTCCAGCCCGTGACGGCGACGGGAATGGCGGCGGTGGCGGCATTCATGGTCTACCTGCTGGCGCGGCGCTGGCAAATGCGGCGGGGCGGATTCGGGCCGGCGCAGGCGCGGTTCGGGCCGCGTGGTTTCGCGTGGCGCGAGGGGTTCGGCCCGGTGCGGTGGCGGCCGTGGGAGGCGCGGCACGAGCCGGTCCTCACCCGGCTCAAGCGACGCGGCCTGTCCGAAAAACACCGGTTCACGCTGCGGGTGAAGCGGTCGGGCCGGCTGCCGCTGATGCGCTGGGCGGAGTGGCCGTTCTCCGTCCACTTCGACGCGACCGTGCGCGACGCGGAGCGACTGCTGGACCGGGCCGTGAGGTTCCGGCGGGCGGCGCTTCGGGTAGATTGACCGCGTGGACTTTCCCCAACCGTTCGACCCGCCGCCGAACTGCCCGGAGTGTGGGTATGCGCTGCGGGGGCTGGCGGCCGGCCGGTGCCCGGAGTGCGGGTGGGGGATGGGGGAGGCGGTGGTGTATTTTCCATCGCCGTGGGGGTCGCCGGGGTGGTGGTGTGACCCGCTGCTGATCATCGCAGCGTCGTGCAATGCGGGGCTGGCGATCTCGATGTTTCGGGGGAGCCGGTGGGGGTGGACGGCGTTTCTGGGCGGGTCGGTGCTGTTCCTGATTTACCTGATGGGCAAGCGGCTGTGGCTGCGGCGGAAGGGGCCGCCGGTGGCGCAGGTTCGGTTTGGGCCGGCGGGGGTCGCGCGGCGCGAGGGGTTCGGGCCGGTGCGGTGGCGGCCGTGGGGGGCGGGGCAAACGGTGCAGTTGAGGCCGGTGGTTCGGCCCGGCCGTGAGCCGGCGGGGTGGTATCGGCTGCGGGTGAGGGGGCCGGGGTGGCGGTCGTTTTCGGCGAACGTGAAGCTGTCGGACGGGGAGGCCGGTCGGCTGCTGGGGCGGGTGGAGGCGTTCCGGCGGGGGTGATGCAAATTGCGTTCTCGTCGTTCAGAACGCTACGCACGATCGAGGTTTGCGCCCGCCGCGAAATCCGTAAGCCGCGAGCGCAGCGAGCGCTTTTCGCCGCCGCGATCGAAAAGCGTTCGCTGCGCTCGCGGCTTACCGGACTTCGGCTGTGCGGTGATCGTGCAAAGTGCGATGGCCGCAGCCCGAACGGCGGCCGCGAATTGGGGAGGAGTAGGATCATCGGTGGAACCCGCCGCGCCGTTCAACCCACCGCCGTTCTGCCCGGAGTGCGGCTACGCGCTGCGTGGGCTGCCGGCGGCGGGGCGGTGCCCGGAGTGCGGGTGGGGGTATGGGCGGGAGCTGGTGCTGTTTGAGTCGGCCGATGTTGCCGCCGGTCGGTCGGGCTGGTGGAGTGTTCACGCTTTAAATGCGGCGTTCGTCGTGTTCTTGGTCGTGACGCTGCTGATGGTCACGCGGTGGCTGCAGTACGACGGGTTCGTGCAGAACCTTTTGGTGTTGCTGGCGGTCGGCGCGGTCGGCTGGGTGAAGTCGATCCTGTCGGGGCGGGACTTGGAGCGCGGCCTGTGGCAGGCGCGATTTTCACCGGCCGGCTTCGCCTCGCGCCGGGGGGCGGGGCCGGCGCGGTGGGTGCGGTGGAATGACATGCAGGCGGTCGAATTGAAGGCCGTCTACCCGCCCGACGAGGGGCCGGCGCGGCGGCACGTCCTGCGGGTGCGGCGGCGGGTCGACAGTTTGTGGGAGGCGGACGAGGCGCTGCTGCGGATCGAGTTCGACGCCACCGCCGCCGAGGCGCGGGCGGTTCACGACCGGCTGATCGCCTGGCGGCACGCGGCGGTTGGGGCCGTTGCTGGTCGGGAGGGTAGGATGGGGGAGCATGGCTGATTTAGACCCCGCCGATTATCGCAAGCGCGTGATGCTCAAGGCCGGGGCGTCGCCGGGGGTGTGGCTGCCGGCGGGGGTGGGGGTTCTGACGATCCTCGTCGGGGCGGCGGCGTCTTGGGGCGTGCTGCTGGTGGGCCTCGGGCTGGTTGCGGTCGGGGGGGCGTGGTACGGCGTGCGGCTGCTGGGGCGGACGGTCGAGATGGGCGAGGCGGTGGCGGCCGACGTCGCCGGCGAGCGTGAGGCGGCGAAGGCGGGGCGGCTCGACGCGCTGGCCCGGCGGGCGGAGGTGCTCGGCGACCGCGAGGTGGCGACGGCCGCCTTTGGGCTGCGGCAGGCTGCGGGCCGGCTGGACAAGGCCGCGGCGTGGGGCGAGTCGCCGTCGGTCGGCCTGGAGGTGGCCGTGGACGTGCTGGGCAAGGCGCGGCAGTTGTACGACTCGTGCCTGGCGTCGCTCGAGCAATCGCTGGCGCTGCGGACGGCGGCGCGGGAGATGGCGACCGAGGAGGGCCGAACCCGCGCGATGGCGGCTCGGCAGGCGTTGCTGGACGAGGTGGAGGGGGGAATTGGGCGGATCGGCCTGGCGCTGGACCGCCTACAGGCCGCCGCCGTCACGCACGACGTCGAGGGCGATTTGCCGCGGCTGCGGGAGGAGCTGGACGCGGGGCTGGCGATCGCCCGGCGGGTGGAGCAGCGGATGGGGGAGTTGGAGCGGTCGGCCGACGGGTCGCCCTTGGCGGGGCCGCGGGACCATCGGGAGTGAGGGGGGGCGGTCGGGTTGACGCCGCCCGGCCGCCGGCTTGTTGACCGGCGGCGGGGGTGCTACGATCCCCACCGTCCGGCCGCACCGCCCCTTGGCGGGCCGAGCCGCACCGCCTTGAGACTCCCCACCCCTATCAGGCAGCCGCCCATGAAGTTGGTCGTGACGATTCCCGCCCAGAACGAGGCCCCGACGATCCGCCGGGTCGTGGAGGGGGTGCCGCGGCGGGTGGAGGGGGTGGACGAGATCCAGGTGATCGTGGTGGACGACGGCTCGACCGACGCGACGGCCGCCGAGGCGTCGGCCGCCGGCGCGACGGTCGTCACGCTGCACGGCCGGCCGGGGCTGGGGTTCGTCTTCCGCACCGCCATCGAGCGGGCAATGCAGAGCGGGGCCGACCTGATCGTGAACATCGACGGCGACGGGCAGTTCGATTCGGCCGACATCGCCCACCTGGTCGCCCCGCTGGTGGAGGAGCGGGCGGACTTCGTGACCTGCTCGCGCTTCGCCGACCCGGCCCTGCATCCGGTCATGCCGCCGGTGAAGGCGTGGGGCAACCGGATGGTCACGCGGATGATCAACGGCATCTGCGGCGGGCAGCAGTTCACCGACGTGTCGTGCGGGTTCCGCGCCTTCAGCCGCGAGGCCGCGTGCCGGCTGACGCTGTTCGGGCGATA
Organism: Tepidisphaeraceae bacterium; assembly: GCA_965260985.1. Lineage (GTDB taxonomy): Bacteria > Planctomycetota > Phycisphaerae > Tepidisphaerales > Tepidisphaeraceae > CBDHCE01. The sequence continues at coordinate 128,258 of CBDHCE010000018.1, forward strand.
CACCTACACGCAGGAATGCTTTATCGACCTGTTCAGCAAGGGGATGCGCATCGTCGAGGTGCCGCTGAAGGTGCGGGGCGAGCGGGAGTTCGGCGAGAGCCGCGTGGCCCGCAGCGTCTGGACCTACGCCCGCAACAGCGCGCCGATCATCCTGCGGGCGATGCGCGACATCCAGCCGCTGAAGTTCTTCGGCATCATCGGCGGGGCACTGTTCGCCCCCGGCCTGCTGGCGGCGCTGGCGGTGGCGGGGTGGTACATCTACACCGGCTCGGTCGAGCGGCACCCGCGCACCTCGCCGATCACCAGCCTCATCACCATCAGCGGCGTGCTGATCACGCTGTCGTTCGTGATGGGCGTGCTGGCGCTGCTGGCGGACATGATGGGCCGGCACCGGCGGATCAGCGAGGAACTGCTCTACCTGGCGCGGCGGCGGATGTACCCGACCCGGCGGACGCACCGCACGCTGTACGGGCCCGACGGCCTGCCGCCGGGCCTGCACGACGGCCCGCACGTCGGCCACCCCCTGCCGCACGCCAACGGGGCGGCCAACGGGACGAACGGGTCGTCGAACGGGTCGAACGGCAACGGCCACTATCCGGTTCAGAAGTCGATCAAAGTGCCGCCGGCCAAGGCGCGCGAACCCGAGCCGGTCGGCTCCTGAAGGCCGCAATCCGCCCGCCGAACCGCCGCCCGCGCCGCCGGTTTGGACCCGCGACGCCGACCGGCTACCATCACGGCCGCCGACCCGTTTCGCCCCCGCCGACCCGTTGAGGACGAGAGACCTTCGATGCACGACCGCCTCGGCAAGAAACTCATGCGTTGGCGGCACCGCGTCGTGCTCCCGCAACTCCGGGGCCGGGCGATGGACATCGGCTGCGGCTATAACGACCTCATCCGCGAATACCGCGAAACCGGCGGCGAGGGGGTCGGCGTGGACGTCTACCCCTGGCCCGGCGCCGACCGCGTGGTCGACGACACGGCCGTCCTGGACTACCCCGATCAGTCCTTCGACAGCGTCGCCATCATCGCCGCCCTGAACCACATCCCCAACCGCGAGGCGGTGCTGCGGGAGGTCCACCGCCTGCTGCGGCCGGACGGGCGGATCGTGCTGACGATGATCCCGCCGCGCCTGAGCTGGCTGTGGCACACCCTCCGCAAGCCGTGGGACGCCGACCAGACCGAGCGCGGCATGAAGGCCGGCGAGGTCTACGGCCTGACCGGCCGGCAGGTCCACGACCTGCTGAAGCAAACCGGCTTCGCCCCGCTGAAGGACCGCCGGTTCATGCTCGGCCTCAACCGCCTGACCGTCGCGGAAAAGGTGCCGACGCCCACGCCCGCCGCCGATCCCCCGCGCCCCGCCCACGCCCCCCAGCCCCTCGCCGCCCAGCAGCGGTAGGGCGGTCTGCGTCTTCGCGTCCCGGGATGACAGCCGTTGCACGACGCCGGCGTGTAATCCTCCGTTGCAACTTGGGCAGACTCGGGTTCTGATGGTTCCCTTGAGGAGGAACCGAATGATCCAACCCGCCCCTATCTTGAGTGCCCTCGCCGCACTACTAACCCTCTGCCTCTCCGCCCTGCCCGCCGCGGCGCAAACCCAGCCCAACCAGCCGACGCCGCTCCGCCCGCCGTCGGTGCCGCTGGTCGCGTTCAACCCCTACCTCAGCATCTGGTCGCCGGCCGACAAACTGACCGACAAGGGCACCATCCACTGGACGCAAAAGCCCATGTCGCTCACCAGCCTGATCCGCGTCGACGGCGACGCCTTCCGCCTGATGGGCACCGACCCGGACTCCGTCCCGCCGTTGCCGCAAACCGGCCTGGTCGTCCACCCGACGCGCAGCGTCTACGACTTCGAGAACGCCAAAATCCACGTCACGCTGACCTTCACCACCGCCTTCCTGCCCGACGATCTGGAGGTCTTCGCCCGCCCGCTCGGCTACCTCACCTGGGACGTCCGCTCCGTCGACGGGGCCGATCACGCGGTGGAGATTTATGACGGCACCAGCTCGCAACTCTGCGTGAATGCACTGGAGAACAAGGTCGAATGGTCGCAGGAGAAGTTGGGCGATTTAACCGCGCTGAAGATGGGCGCATCCCGCCAAACGCTGCTCGGCCCGTCGGGCGATGACGTGCGGATCAACTGGGGCTACACCTACGCCGTCGCCCCGACCGCCCAGCTCGCCTGGGCCGCCACGGCGGATAAAGACCAACTCCTCTCGCTCTTCGTCGAGAAGGGGACCGAGGGGCCGGTGCCCGCCTTCAGGCAGCGGATGCCCAAGCCCGTCAACGAGGGCGAGCCGACGATGGGACTCGCCTTCGACCTCGGCCAAGTGGGAACCGAGGCCGTCTCGCGCCACGTCATCGTCGCCTACGACGAGATCAAGTCGATCGACCTCTTCGGCCGAAAGCTCGACCCCTACTGGCGGCACGGCGGCGTCACGCCGTCGCAAATGCTCCAGGCGGCGGACAAGGATTACGCCGCAGTCCTGAAAAAGTGCGAGCAGTTCGACCAGAAGCTGACCGCCGACCTGACGACCGCCGGCGGCGTGAAGTACGCCCAGATGGCCGCCCTCGCCTACCGCCAGGCCCTCGCCGGCTGCGGCCTCGCCGCCGACGCCAACGGCCAGCCGCTGGTCTTCCCCAAGGAAAACGGCTCCAACGGCTGCATCGGCACCGTCGACATCTTCTACCCCGGCGGCCCCGTCTACCTGCTGCTCAACCCCCGCCTCGCCAAAGGCCTGCTGGTGCCGGTGATGAACTACTCCGCCTCCGACCGCTGGCCGTTCCCCTTCGCCCCGCACGACCTCGGCACCTACCCCCGCGCCACCGGCCAGGTCTACGGCGGCGGCGAGACGCCCGGCAATGACGCCGACAAAATGCCCGTCGAGGAGAGCGGCAACATGATCCTGCTCCTCGCCGCGGTCAGCAAGATCGACGGCAACGCCGACTTCGCCGGCCAGTGGTGGCCCACCATCACCGCCTGGGCGAAGTACCTCGAACAGTACGGCTACGACCCCGGCGACCAACTCTGCACCGACGACTTCATGGGCCACCTCGCCCACAATGCCAACCTCTCAGTGAAGGCGATCCTCGCCCTGGGTGCCTACGGCCAAATGGCCGAGATGCGCGGCGAACATGACGTCGCCCAGCGCTACACCGCCCTCGCCCGCGACGCTGCGAAGAACTGGATGAAGGTCGCCGGCGACGGCGACCACTCGCGCCTCGCCTTCGACCAGCCCAACACCTGGAGCCAGAAGTACAACCTCGTGTGGGACAAGCTCTTGGACCTCAACATCTTCCCCAAGGAGGCGGCGAAGAACGAGGTCGCCTACTACCTCACCCAACTCCAGCCCTACGGCCTGCCGCTCGACTCGCGCACCAAACTGAGCAAAACCGACTGGTCATTCTGGTCCGCCACCCTGGCCGACAATCAGGCCGACTTCGAGAAGATCATCAACCCGATCTGGGACTACCTCAACGAGTCCACCGCCCGCCTGCCGCTGTGCGATTCCTACATCACCGACGACGTGAACAGCGGCCTCTTCCGCGCCCGCCCGGTGGTCGGCGGCCTCTTCATCAAGATGCTCGAGAACCCCGAGACCTGGAATAAGTGGGCGTCGGCCGACAAAAGCAAGGCCGGCCCGTTCGCCAAGATGCCGGTGCCGCCAAAGGTCACGGTGGTCGTGCCGACGTCGCAGCACCAGCCGCACGACTGGTCCTACACCTTCGACAAGCCGTCCGACGAGACTTGGACGCAAATGAATTACGACGCCACCGGCTGGAAAACCGGCCCCGCCGCCTTCGGCGTCGGCGGCACGCCGGGCGTCGTCAACCGCACCACCTGGAACACCCCCGACATCTGGATCCGCCGCGAAATCACGCTGCCGACGAAACTGGCGGACCTGAAAAACCTGCGCTTCTACGCCGTCCACGACGAGGGCGTGGAGATCTACGTCAACGGCACCCTCGCCGCCGAGGAGGGGGGCTTTGTGACGAGCTATCAACCGCTGGAACTGACCGAGCAGGCCAAACTGCTGATGACCCCCGGCTCGAAGATCGTGATCGCCGCCCACTGCACCCAAACCGTCGGCGGCCAAGGCGTGGACATCGGTCTGGCAACGGTGGAGGAGCAGCCGCAGCAATAGCCGCCTGCCGCTTCGCAAGGAAACCTAGTGTGGCGTCCTGAGCCGCTCGCGGGCAACGCACCACTTTGCGATGAATATCAAGACGCGCCCACCCTATACAAAGATCAGAGTCCGAGGACGCTTAGGGACTTTTGCCAAGGCCTCCCCTAACGAGGCGGCCACGTCTTGCTTGAAAGGAGTGGGGCAGTGCTCAACCCGATCGCGCGGCTGCCCAGATCGCCGGATTCTCGCCAAGTCTTCGGCCTTACCTCCCACGAACAGCTCGTTTTGTACGCGGAGGACACTCACCTCTCGCCACGGTTCGCAATGGTTGCAGCACACGGCATCAAAATCGCCGAGTGGAGGAGATTTTGGTCGTCACGCTGCCGCAGGGGATGATCGTCGAGGCGCTGGACGCCGGGTCGACCACACTGGGCAATGCGGTGCTGCCGATCACGCCGGGCCGCGTTTACCCGCAAATCGGGGTGGGCGGGTCGGGCCCGCTGGGGCGGCTGGCGGCGCGGGGGATCGTCGCGCCCGAGGCGCGGCCCTTCGCGCGGCACCGCGGGATCGGGCTCCTCGTGAGCCGGTCGCGGGCGGCGGGCGTGCGGTCGCCGGGCGATCTGGCGGCGTCGGACGCGCGGGTCGTGCTCGCCACGCCGGCCGAGGCCGGTGCACGACGGCAGTACCTGAAAACCCTCGACGCGCTCGTCGGCCCGCGATCGACCGAGACCATCCCGTCGCGCGAGGTGCCGACCTTGCCCGGCCGCCTCGGCATCCAGCACCGCGACGTGCCCTACGCCCTGCTGCACGGCGACGCGGACGTGGGGCTGATCTTCCGCCACCTCGCCGCCTCCTACGCCGGCGCGTACCCCGAACAACTGGCGTTCGTCCCGGTCGCCGCCGCCGCCCCGTTTGGCACGACGATCTCAATCGCCCGCACCACCGCCGCGGCGGCCGACCCGCTGGCTGATTCCTTCGAGCGGTTCCTGCTGGAGGTCGCCCCGCCCACCTACCCCGCCCGCGGCTTCGCCGCGTCCGAGACGTTCAACTTCGGCGGCCGTGTCGCGTTGGGCGACGGCGCTCAACATTGATCTTTGGCATGCGGACCCTGCCGCACCCGCCGCGCGATAGCGTGGCCGTCCGCGGAAGGAACCAATCCTCACCAACAGTTTTTGAATCGGCAGAGGCTGCCGGATTGGGAGGCGGAGCCGGCCATGGAACAGTAGGATTTGTCAATTCTCGATCATTCTCTCCGACGACCGTCGCAGGCGGAAGAAAACTGGGTATAAGCTACTATTGGACATCCGTCGCTCGAACGAGTTGGCGAATAACGATCGCAGCGGAACGCCTCAGATCATCATCGAAAATAGCGCCAAAGCCCTTCCCCTAATGCTCGATATGCTCGAGGAAGTCCTTCAACTGCTCCTTTGACCAGCGACCTCTGCCTTCGTTCACTTGGCGGCAAAATCGACGCTGTTTAGTAATTCGTAAGCAGAACGAAGTGTTAGTTCCTCTCCAGCGGCAACCAGGGTGTCAGCAGTGGCTCACGCGGTTGCATTCAATCCCTCGCCGACGGACAAATCGAGAGGACTCGAACCTAAACCGTTCAACACATTGGGGTCGGCACCAGATTCCAAGAGCAGGTTGACAGTGCGGGCAGGCAAGTCGGTAGGCTCGAAGGCGGCATAGTGTGGCGGCGCCATGCCGTTCTCGCCAGAAGTGTTCGAGTCTACCTTTAACCCGGTTAAAAACTGAAGAACGTCCACGCTTCTTGTCCACGCTGCAACGTGAATTGCACGGCATGTAAACCAAATGTTCCGCTCACACCAAGACGGGTCGGTCGCCAACACGCGCGACAGGGCGGGCACATCGTCATCCTCAATCATTTGTAGAAGTTTATCTGAGCTCGTATGTAACACGTCCCTGCCGAAACACTCAGACCGTGCAGATTTGGGGGATAACATGGAAAAATATACCTTGCAGCTCGAGCCGGCAGGCGCTGCCGGGTTGCAAGGTGGTGGCGACGGAAAAGTAGAATGTCCGTTTCGCTTACGGCGTCGTTGCGGGCCCGAAGATCACCGACCCGCGGTCGAAGCCGGCCTGGTGCCAGTAGGGGTAGGCCAGCGGCCGGTCGCTGGCGGCGTCGAGCGTTGCCACCTGCGCCGGCGTCAGGGTCCAGCCGACGGCGCCGAGGTTGTCCTTCAGTTGCTTCTCGTTCCGCGCGCCGATGACCAGCGTCGCCACGGTCGGCCGTTGCAGCAGCCAGTTCAGCGCGACCTGCGGCACGCTTTTGCCCGTCTCGGCGGCCACGGCGTCTAGCGCGTCGACCACCGTGTACAGGTACTCGTCCTCGATCTGTGGCCCGGCGTCGCGGACCTTTTGGTTCTGCAACCGGCTCTTCTCCGGCAGCGGCTCGCCGCGTCGGATTTTGCCGGTCAAACGGCCCCAGCCCAGCGGCGACCACACGACCGTGCCGACGCCCTGGTCCACGCCCAGCGGCATCAGCTCCTGCTCGAAGTCGCGGCCGCACAGGGCGTAGTACGCCTGGTGCGCGACGTACCGCGGCAGCCCCAGCTTCTCGCTCGCCGCCAGCGACTTCATCAAGTGCCAGCCGCTGAAGTTGCTGCACCCGATGTAGCGAATCTTCCCGGATCGCATGAAGTCGCCGAGGGTCATCAGCGTCTCCTCGACGGGCGTGACGTTGTCGAAGCCGTGGAGCTGGTAGAGGTCGACGTAGTCGGTGCCGAGGCGCTTCAGGCTGGCGTGGATCGTCTCGGTCAGGTGCTGGCGGGACGAGCCGCTTTCGTTGGGGCCGGTGCCGGTGCCGAAGGTTCCCTTGGTGCTGATCAGCACCTGGTCGCGGCGGCCCTTGATCGCCTGGCCGAGGATTTCCTCCGACGCCCCGCCGCTGTAGACGTCGGCGGAGTCGAACATCGTCAAACCGGCTTCGAGGCAGACGTCGACGAGCTTGGTCGCCTCGTCGACGTCGCTGCTGCCCCAGGCTTGGAAGAACTCGCCCTTGCCGCCGAAGGTGCCGGTGCCGTAGGACAGGGCGGGGACTTTGAGGCCGCTGCGGCCGAGGGTGCGGTGCTCCATCGATTCCATGTCACAAGGTTAGGCGTGGGGCCGGCCGAATTGGGAAACGGGATTTCCTGCTTTCCCGGCGAACTGCCGCCCGTTGGCCCGCAGCAACCGCGCGCTCGCTACAGGCATCAAGACGGGGGGGCCTCGCCCTGAATTGCGACTTCGGCTCTTTTTAACCTGGCGACGGCGAAAAGATTTCGCTTCCCACGGCCGCCGCCCGGCGGTAGATTGCCGGCCATGCACTCGCGGACCACCCATCGCCCCTTCGCTTGGATCGGGCTGTTCCTCGCCGCCGCCGCCTGCGCTGCGCCCGCATGGGGCTTTGACTCGCTGGTGGTCTTCGGGGACTCGCTGTCGGATGTCGGCAACATCTCGGCCGCCACCGGCGGGGCGATTCCGGGGCCGTCCTACGCGGCGGGGCGGTTCTCCAACGGGCCGAACTTCATCGACGCCCTCTCCGGCGGCCTGGGCCTCGGGGCGGCCCGCCCGAGCCTGCTGGGCGGGTCGGATTTCGCCTACGGCGGCGCGACCACCGCCGGCGGCTTCGTGCCCTCCCTCGATGCGCAGGTCACGCGGTACCTCACCGCCACGCCCGCGGCCGACCCGGCGGGGCTGTTCGTCGTCTACGGCGGGGCCAACGACTTCGCCGCCGGCCAGACGAACCCGGCGGTCCCGGCGATGAACGTGGCGGGCGACGTCGGGCGGCTGGCCGACGCGGGGGCGCGGTTCGTGCTCGTGCCGAACCTGCCGCTGCTGGGGCAGGTGCCGAACTACAGCGGCGACCCGGCCACCGCCGCCGGCGCCACGGCGCTGTCGCAGGGCTTCAACGCGACCCTATCGGCCGCCCTCGACGGCGTGCAGGCGGCCCACCCGGACCTGACGCTCTACCGCCTCGACGTCGCCGGCCTTTTCGCCGGCGTGGCGGCCGACCCCGCCGCCTTCGGCCTGGCGAACGTCGCCGACCCCGCCGCGCCGGGCCTCTCGCCGGGCGACGCGATGTACGACTCGTCCCTGATCGTCTCGAACCCCGACCAGTACCTGTTCTGGGATGAGCTGCACCCGACCCGCACCGGCCACGCGCTGCTCGGCGCGGCCGCCCTGGCGGCGGTGCCGGAGCCGGCCTCGCTCTCCCTGGTGGCCGTCGGTTTCCTCGCCCTGCGCCGCCGCCGGGCGTGAGGACGGTTACTTCGCCAACGCCTCCCCGTCCGCCGACGCCGCCGACTCCGCCGCCACCCGGCGGTACATCTCGACCCACCGGCGGATGATCGCCGGCCACGCGAAGCCCTCGGCGTCGGCCCGCTCCCGCGCCGCGGCGGCCAGGCGATTTGCCATCTCGGGGTCCTCCCCCAGCGCGTCCATCGCCTTGGCGATCTTGGTGGTCACGAAGTCCTCGCCCCTCGGCTCGATGGCGATGCCGGTCTCGGGCGTCACCAGCAGGCCCGGCCCGCCCCAGTCGAGGCAGACGACCGGCAGGCCCATCGTCATCGCCTCCTGCACCACGATGCCGTTCGCCTCGGCCAGGCTCGGGAAGACGAACCCGCGGTAGCCGCGCAGCATCGCCAGCATCTCCGCGTGGTCCTTCACCCACGGGATGAACCTCACGCGGTCGGCCAGGCCCAAACGCTCGACCAGCGCCTTCCACTCGTCGGTCTTCGGACCCCGGCCGATCACGTCGAGGGTGGCGGGGCGCTTGGTTTTCGCCAGCGATTTGATGGCGAGGTCGGCCCCCTTGTGGTCGACCAGCCGCGAGTTGTGGACGAAGCGGAAGTTCTCCCCCGCGTGGAAGATGATTGGCGCGTCGGCCAACTGCTCATTGATGCCGCTGTCGATCGAGGCGACCAGCCGCTCGTCCGAGCAGCCGGCCATGCGGAGGGACTCGAACGACCGCTCGCCGCCGCTGACGAGGATGCGGTCCGCCCGCCGGTTGCCGGGGAAGAAGGTTTTGTGCAAAAACTGCAGCGGCCGGTGGACCAGCCGGCGGAGTCGGTCGGTGGCGTCCTCGCGGGCGCGGAAGGCGGGGGGGTAGAAGATGTTGCCGTTGAGCGGCCCGAGGACCAGCGGCGCGCCGCCCGCGCCGAAGTGCGGCTGCACCGGCGAGACCGGCGAGGTGACGTGGACCACCGCGCCGGGCCGCCCCTTCGCCAGCGCCGCGGCCCTTTTCGTCGCGGCCCGCATGAACGAGACGTACAGCAGCGGCCGGAAGATGCGGCTGGCCCAGAGGAACCGCTGCGCGCCGCTGTCCTCCAGATAGACCGCCTTGATCTGCGGGTACTTCGCCTCGATCTCCCGGCGGACGCGGGCGTGGGTGATTTGCGTCACGTCCACGCCCTGGCGCTGGAGCTCGAGGTAGATCTGCAGCGCCTTGATCGCCTCGCCGCCCATCTGCTCGGAGATGTTCGGGGCGACCAGCAGCACCGGCGGGGCGTCGGCAGGGGGGTGGGCGGGGGCTTCGGTCGGCATGGGGAATTGGCTTGCGAACATCAGGGTCGGCGGGGCGGTCCCCCAAGCATACATCGGCCCGCCCCGCCCACGGGGTGAAGCGGCGGGTCGGCCGAACCATTTGTCGGTCGGCGGCGGGCAGGCTAACCTTCGCATTCGCGGGAAGGAACCGCATCCGTTCCGCCGGCAAACCGGGACCGGCCATCACGCGGAGCTACCTGATGCGACAGAAGCCCGGCTCTCCGCGCGAGGCGTATCAAGCCATCATTGATGACTTGGCCGTTGCGGTTGCGTCGCATGGCCCCGCCACCCGTGTCGCGGAAGGCATTGACTCTGAAGCCCCGGCGGATAGGCGCTACAACGAGCTATTGGAGACGCTCACCGACGAGCAACGGGCGGTCGTCGCGGACATGCTCGCCGACTGTCGCGTATCGGCAATCCACGATGTTCTCGCGGCGCTCTCTTGGTGGGTTGACTGCGAAGGGGTCGGGTGGACCTTCAAGGGCGATCAGATGCCAATCGACCAGAGCGGCCAGGGCCTGCACGGGGATTTTGTCGGTCGCCGCGGCGGGTGGGACTGGCCCGACGGCGGCCCGAGCGGGAAATAGCCGGCTGGGGCCTCCTTCACAATCCGTTCGACTTCCCAGCGGCCCCTGTGGCGACTCGCTGCGCTCGCACGGGATGACAAACTTTACGGTGGTCAGGGGAAATAGCAGCCGAGGACATTGCGTGGATGTGTGTGCTGCGAAACCCCCTCACTCCTCCCCCCGGCCCACCCGGCCGTAGAGCCACACCGCCGCCAGTGAGAGGGCGGCGAGCGTGGCGGCGGCGGGCAGGGCGGCGGTCATCCGCAGGTCCTGGTACTTGAACCAGATCTCCACCGGCAGCGTCCGGCCGGCGGCGGGGGCGCCGAAGACCATCACCGTCGCGCCGAACTCCCCCAGCGCGCGGGCGAAGCCCAGCACGACCCCCGCCGCCACGCCGCGGCGGGCGGCGGGCAGGTAGGCGTGGCGGAACACGCCCCAGCGGCCCGCGCCGCACAGGACGGCGGCCTCGGCCATCTCGCGCGGGACGGCCCCGAAGGCGGCGCGGCTCGGCAGGTAGACCAGCGGCACCGCCACCGCCGCCGCCGCCGCCGCCGCCGCCGGCTCGGTGAACAGCAACTGCACCCCCATCAACCCCCCCAGCCCGCCCCGGCCCAGCAGCAGCACCAGCCCGTACCCGACCACCGTCGGCGGCAGCACCAGCGGCAGCGTGAACACCCCCTCGACCAGCGCCCGCCCCGCGAACCGCCGGCGCGCCAGCGCATACGCGGCCGGCACGGCGACGAGGGTCGCCACCGCCGTCGCCAGCGCCGCCACCCGCAGCGACAGCGCCGCCGACCGCCAGAGTTCGTCCATGCGGGGAGTTTAGGTCTGGCGTGCAAAGCCCAAAGGCGTTATCGGCTGAAGCCGTATCGCGCGAACACTGCCCTCCCGGCTGGCGACCTCAGGTAGTCCAGAAATGCCCGTGCCGCGGCGGCATTTTTCGACCCCGCGACCACGGCCGCGTCGTAGTGGATCGGGTCGTGCAGGGCGGGGTCGATCGTCGCCAGCACCCGCACCTTGCCGGCGGCGGCGCGGGCGTCGGAGGCGTAGACGACGGCGGCGTCGACCTCCCCCGCCGCGGCGTAGGCCAGGGCCTGCCGCACGTCGGCGGCGTAGACGAGCTTGGGCCTCAACGCCTCGGTAAGCCCCAGGCGGGCGAAGGCTTGCGCCGCGTACCGGCCGGCCGGCACGGCCGTCGGCTCGCCGGCGGCGATCTTGGCGAAGCCGGGGCCGGCGAGATCGGCGGGCGAGGCCAACGGGTCGGCCCCAGAGTCGGCCCCAGAGTCGGCGGCAGAGTCGGCGGCAGAGTCGGCCGGCGCGACGATCACCAGGCGGTTGCCCGCGACGGTCGCGCGGGTCTCGAGAAGGATCGCGCCGGCGTCGGCGAGGCGGTCGACGGTGCGGGCGTCGGCCGAGAGGTAGAGGTCGACCGGCGCGCCCTGGCGGATCTGCGCCGCGAGGGTGCCCGAGGCGCCGAAGGTGAACGCGACCGACCCGCCGGTGTCGGCCCGATAGGCGTCGGCGGCGGCGGCGAGGACGTCCTTGAGGCTCGCCGCCGCCGCGACGCGGGGGGCCGTATCGGCTGGCGCGCCGCGGCCGCAGGCGGCCGGCACGAGCGTCAGGGCCAGCAGCAGGATCGCCGCGAATCGGCCGGCGCGGGTGGACCATGTTCCCATCGAAACTCCCCTCGCCAAGCTCAGCCGCCGGCCCGTTGCGATCCCGCCGAGCGGGCCGATTTTATCCGTGCCGCGACGAGCGTGCGGTGGTCCGCCGCGCGCCGGGCCTCGCGCCGCAGCACCCGGCCGACGTGGGCGAGCAGCTCGAGCGCGAACACCCCCACCGTCGGCACCGTGACCACCCCGGCCACGAACAGCAGCGGCAGCAGGCCCGACGCCGCCCCGCGCCGCGCCGGCGAGAGGGTGGCGACCAATGCCGTCGCAAGCGCGCAACTGCCGACCGCCACCACCGCCCCCTTCAGCAGCCACGCCCGCCCGACGGCGGCGTCGGGCACCCGCCGCATCAGCCCCATCAGGTAGCGCAGCAGTGCGACCGCCCCGGCCGCCAACGCGCAAGCCGACAGCGCGAGGGCGGTGGTCGACAGGACCAGCGGACCCGTTGCGAAAGCCGGCACGAGCGTTCCGCCGGCCGCCGCGGTCAGCAGCAACTGCCGCGCCGCCCGCCGCGCCCGGCCGTATTCCGCCTCCCCCAGCCCGCTCGGGTCGGGCAGGGTCAAGCCCCACACGCCCACCGCCTGCAATCCCCCGGACGCCGCCAAGAGGCAGTACGCCACCGGGCTCCGCACCACCAGAAAGACCATCGCCACGACCCAGATCACCGACCCCCAGAAGATCGCCCCGCACCCGCCCGCCACCGTCCCGAGCCACTCGGGGTCGGCGAAACGCAGCAGATCGTCGGCCAGCGATTCGGCGATGACCCGGCCGCACTCCGGGCAGCGGCCGGACTCGTCCAGCCCGCGGAGGTCATACCCGCAGGTGCGGCAGGGGGTGTAAATGTCGATCACGGTGCCAGAGGGTAGCGTGCATGTGCGGAACCTCTTCCATCCGCGCCCGCAGGAGGTTGATCTTTCCGACGAGCCGGCTCAGGCGCCGGCCTGTCGGTGCGATGGTCCGCCTTCTGACGCGAGGCGCGCCGCGACGAGGATGCGATGGTCCTCGGCCCGCCAAGCCTCGCGGTCCAGCAGTCGGGCGACGTTGGCGAGCAGAAGGAGCGCCATCACGCCGAAGACCAATAGCGTCACCAGTGCAAGCAAGGCAAGCACCGTTAAAAAGCGAAAGGCCGCTCGCTGGGCGGGGGTGAGGAAGTAGAAGGCGATCCCCGGCGCGAGGACGAGGACGTAGCAAGGCGGCAGCGTCCACTGCAGCAGCCGGGCGCGGCCGGCGAAGTCGTCGGGGCCGCGCCGCAGCAAGCCCCGAAGGTATCGCATCGTTGCCGCCACGCCGGCGATGAATGCCAGTTGCCCCGCCACCTCCAGCGACACCGCCGCCGCCAGGAGTGGCAAGGGCAAGCCGGGCCGCTCCATCAGCGGCACCAGGGCGGCCACCCCGGCGAACAGAAGCAGGGCCCGCGCCGCGCGGCGCGCGAGGCCGTACTCCGACTCCCCCAGCCCGCTCGGATCGGGCGTGGTGAGCTGCCACGCGCCGAACGCCCGCGCCAACGCCGCCCCCGCACCCAGCGCGGCGAAGGACGGGCGAAAGGCACCGGGGAAATAGACACCCAAGATCGTAACCGCCGCCGCGACCGTGGCCCACAGCGCGATCCGGCACCCCCCGGCCACCGTGCGCAGCCACGCCGGGTCGGCGAAGCGCAGGGCATCACTGACGAGCGACTCGGCGACCGCCCGCCCACACTCGGGGCAGCGGGCGGCTTCGTCGAGCCCGCGGAGGTCATACCCGCAGGTGCGGCAGGGGGTGGTGCGGTCAATCATGGCGTTCTCGGCGCGGTTTCGCCCACGCCCAAGTCTCGCGTCGGGGAGCTTCTATAGTCGGATCGTGCCGCTTCTGCCAGGCCGGCGGAGGCTCTGGCGGGAGGTGTGGCCGCGCCTGCGTTGCCCGAGCTCCGCGCGGGGCGTTACAATTTCCGGCAACCCGGCGTCCGTGCCGATGGGAAACTCTCGTCCAACGGCGCCCTTTGGGGATCGCCAACATGACGCTCGAAGAACTCATCGCCGAGGGCCGGCACCTCGCACGGAGGACCGTCCTGCTCGAGCCCGTCATGCGACCTCGCCGGCTGGCTGACGGTGTTCGTGGACGGCCGGTCGCTCTCCGGGGGGCGGGTTGAGCTCGCCGCGGCCCCACCCGATGTTGACGACGACGGGGTGCCGCTGTTCGCCCGCGTGATCGACGTGCTCCCGCCGGTCGACGCGGTATTTGAGTTCGGCTCGCCGGCCGTTGGGGCGTGGCTCGACGCGCACGGCTGGGACCGCCGCTGGGGCTACAACGTGAACTTCCAAGGCCGGCCGCTGGTCGAGCAGTACGAGGCCGTCGAAAGGGCGGAGCATCCGCTCTACCGCGAGGGTGCCTACGCGTCGCTCGGCGGCTGGCACGTCCCCTGGCCGGACGAGGCGTTGGCCGACGCCCTGACGGAGCAACTCTTGGTGCGGACATACAAAGATGCCGAGCCGTGGGTCGAGGTCCGCCGCGCGCCGACGGGGGAGTTGCGGGTGGTTCAACAGATCACCTGAGCGTTGCCCAAGCCGCGGCTTGAGGGGTGGCGCTCGCCGCCGAGCGACTCCGCCACCGCACGTCCGGCGGAGCTGTTGCAGGCGATGATGTCGGTGGGGTCGATCATGCGGCCCCGCCCTGTCGCGCGGGCTGGCGGTCGTACTCGGCCTGCGCCGTGGCCTCGCGCAGCAGCCGGCGGACGGTGGCGAGCAGGACCAGCGCCATCCCCGCGACCGCCAGCGTCGCCACGCCCGCCGCGAGGGTGAGCACGAAAAGCGCGACCAGCACGCCCTCCGCCGCGCGGGCGGCGGCCGCCCACAGCCCGATCAGGCCGAACGCCAACAGCAGCGAGCAGCACGTCGGCAGGGCGACCCTCAGGAAACCCGCCCGCGCCGCGGCCGGGTGGTTCGGCACCCGCACCGCCAGCCGGCGGAGGTGCAGCAGCAGCGCGACTTGGCCGACCACCTCCGCCAGTTCCGCCGCGCCGCCGAAGACCAGCAGCGAGATCGCGTTGTCCGAGACGTGGCCGAGCAGGGTGATGAGCGTGCCGACCAGCGCGACGATGAGCGCGACGCGCGCGACCTGCGGCGCCGCCCCGGAACGGTCGGGCGCGCCGGGCTCGGGGGCGGTCAGCAGCCACGCGCCGTAGAGCGCGACCGCCCCCGCGACGAGGTTGACCGCGATGCCGAGCGCGTCGAGGCCCAACGCGCTCGGCACGAACAGCATCAAGACCGCGACGCCAAGACTCGCTGCCGTGGCGCGCAGCAGGATCGTCAGGCCCGTCGCCATCCCCCGCAGCCACGCCGGGTCGCGGTGGCGCAGTTTGGCACTCACCAGTGACTCGGCGACGGGCCGGCCGCACTCGGGGCAGCGGCCGGCGTCGGCCAGCCCGCGGAGGTTGTAGCCGCACGCGCGGCAGGGGGTGTTGCGGTCGATCATGGGGCTTCCGTCGGGCGATTCGCGGGCGCTTCAACACTCGAACATTACCTCACGATCCGAGTCGGCCGCGAGCGCAGCGAGCGCTTTTCCGTCGCGGCGGCGAAAAGCGCTCGCTGCGCTCGCGGCTCAACCTAGCGCGGTTCGAGAGCGCAACGAAGGCGCCATCGAAACCCTACCGCGTCGCCGACAGGCGCACCACCGCCGGCGCGTCTGCACCACCCGCCAGGGCGAATGAGACCACCGCCCGGCCGTCCCAGCCGGGCGGGGCGAGGTCGGCGGGGCGGAGGGTGAACCGCGACCAATCCCCCACCTCCACCACGCGGTCGGCCGGGCGGCGGGTGCCGAAGGGCGTGGCGAGCGTCTCCAACCCGCCGCCGCCGACGCGCAGCAGCACGCTTTTCGTGAACGTGCCCTTCACGCGGAAGTCGAGCCGCACGCGCACCGCCGCCGCCGGCGTGGCGTCGACCGCCAGCGCCTTCGCCAGGCCGTCGACGGCCACGCCGACGGTCGGCGCCGCGCCGGCCTCGCCGCCGACGCCGAGAATCGCGGTCCAGCCGCGCGGGTCGAACTCCGCGTAGCTCCCGCCGCCGCGCGTGGGGAAGTGGTGCAGCACCCGCACGAGCTTCCCCGGCGGCTGCTGCTTTGCCGCCCCGTCGGCGTTGGTCAGCCGCAGGTAGACGAAGCCCCGCGCCGGCACCGTCACGTCGCGCTCGACCGCCCGCGACGCATCCACCCGCGCTTCCTCCCCCGCGGCAATCGCCCCGTCCGACAGCTTCGGCAGCCGACCGTCCGACACGGAGAACACCTCCAACGCCGCTTGCGGCTTCGCAACGAACCCCGACTTCGCCAACCCCTCCATCCGCACCGTCACGCCCCGCGCCTCGCCCGTCGGGTTCCACGCCAGCACCGCCGCCTTCCCCCGCTCGCAGCCGGCGAATCCCCCCAGCCCCTCCGGCAACTTTAGCGCCGCCCGCCGCACGGGCAGGTCATTGTAAAACGCGAAGGCGAAGTAAACGGGTTCGACCGTGCCGTCGAAGTCGATCAGCCCCGACTTGACCGCGCGCGGGCCGGGGTCCATTCCCTGCGCCCAGTGCAGCAGCGTCAGGTCGTGCTCGTTGAGGAACAAATCGAAATCCCCCAGCGCCCGCACCGCCAGCGCCGACTTGGCCGGCACGCCCGCCGCCGCGGCGCGCTGGAAGTCGTCCAGGCGGTAGGGGTTCCACTCCCCCAGGTGCAGTTCGGTGCCGTCGAACCGCCGGTCGGCCGCCAGCCCCGCGCGGATCGCCACCACGCGGTCCATCGCAAATCGCTCGATCGTCGTCGGCCCCGGCGGCCCGCTCACCGCGTGGAATGAGAAGAAGTCCAGCGGCAGGTCGTTTCGCTTCACAAAGTCGAGGAACGGCCCGACCCACCCGGCGTCGAACGCCAGCGCCGGCCCCCCCACCGCCGTGTCCGGTGCGCCGGCGCGAAACGCCGGGGCGGCGGCGCGGTAGAGCTCGAAATACGCCTCCCGCGTCCCCAACCAGAAGTCGCCGAAGTCCGGCTCGTTGTAAACCTCCAGCGGCCCGGCGGTGAGGCCCGCGGCTTGAAAATGCCCTGCGAACGCCCGCGTCGCCGCCGCATACGCCGCCAGGTCCGTCGGCGGCAGCCGCCACGTCCGGTCGTCGCGCGGCACCCGCTGCAGCGGCGTCGGGACGTAGCAAAACGACCAGTACGGTGCGACGCCCGCCGCGTTGAGGTCGCGCGTGACGGCGTCCACCTTCGACCAGTCATACGTCAACTCGCCCGCCGTCCCGCCGATCAGGTCGCCCGCCCACCAGTCGCGGCCGAGGCCGAGATCGACCCGCACCGACGCCACGCCCGCCGCCGCCAACTTTGGCGCGTCCCGCGCGTACTGCGCCGGCGACGCGATGCCGGAGTTCATCACCGCAAACTTCTTCACCAGCGGCGGCCCGACCTCGACCGAAAAGTCCGCCACCACCCCCGGCCGCGCCGCCCCGGCAGTGAGCAGCAGCAGGGCGATCAGTGCGATGCGGACCATTGGGCGCTCCATCACAGCCGGAGGCGGAAGCCCCGGTCGCAATCCGGAAGACTCCACGAAACAACCGGGGCTTCCGCCTCCGGCTATGAAAGATCACTTCCCAACCCTGTTGAGCCGCGAGCGCAGCGAGCGCTTTTCCGTCGCCGGGCGCAAGAGCGCTCGCTGCGCTCGCGGCTCAACGGGTGATGAAACCACTTCTTGACCGAACGCCGCCCGACTGCGGATTCCCTTCTTTGGTGGCCGGGAGCGGAAGCCCCGGTCTTTGATCGGAAGACTCCACGGAAAAACCGGGGCTTCCGCTCCCGGCTACTTAGGAACGTCGCGCGGGGTCAGACATCGATCAGGCCGAGCTGTTCGAGGATCGCCGCCTCGTTGGTCACGCCCCAGCGCTCGGTGCATTTGCCGCCCTTGAACTTGGCGAGCTGCATCGCGTGGGCCTCGAACTTTTTGCCCGTCGGGGCGTGGCCCTTGAAGGTGCCGGTGTGCGTGCCGCTGACGTTGTAGCGCAGCGTGACGTACTCCCCCGCGCCGACGACGGCGATCGGCTCGGCCTTCAGGTCGGGGAAGGCGGCGCGGAAGCCGCGGAAAAAGTTCTTCACGCCCTTGCGGTCGGGCGACTCGTCGCCGGGGTCGTGGTCGACGAAGTCGTCGGCGAGCAGGTCGTCGAGCGCGTCGAGGTTGCCGGCCGAGACGGCCTCGCCCCAGCGCTTGGTCACGTCCATGTTGGTTTCCTGTTCGTTCATGCCGCCAGCGTAAGCGGGGCGCGGCGGCCGCGCCTACGGGCAATCGGTCGGGCGCGGCGGTACGATGCGGCGATGTCACCCCCCCTCGCGCCGCTCGCGCTGATGGCCTGCCTCGGCCTCGCCGCCGTCGCCCGGTTCGCCGCCGCCGCCGAACCTTCCTCGCAGCCGGCCGAGAGCGGCGTCAGCATCGAGCAGTTCATGGACGGCCCCGCCGGCGAGGCCGACGCGACGTGGGCCGTGCGGCGGGCGCTGGAATACTGCAAAGCCCACGGCATCCGCACCCTGCGGTTCCCCAAGGCCACCTACCACTTCAAGCCCGACCGCGCCGCCGAGCGGCTGCTGTTCATCTCGAACAACACCGACGGCCTGAAGCGCATCGCCTTCGGCCTCGACGGCTTCGAGAACTTCGAGATCGACGGCCAGGGCTCGACCTTCATCTTCCACGGCTACCTGCTGCCCTTCCACCTGAAGGACGCCAGACGAATCGCGCTGCGCAACTTTTCGGTCGACTTCCACCGCCCGTTCCAGAGCGAGGGCAAAATCCTCGCCGTCGGCGACGGCACGGTCGACGTCCAGTTCGGCCCGGAGTTCCCCTACCGCATCGAGAACGGCCTGCTGAAGTTCTACGGCGCGGGGGAGGACGAGAAGCTCGAGTACCCGGCCGGCCAGTTGCTGGAGTTCGACCCCGCGCGGCGCGAGACGGCCTACAAGGCGCGCGACTACTACACCGGCGAGACCATGCACGCCGAGGAAATCGCCGCCGGCACCGTGCGGGTGCGGGTGCCGGGCGTGGAGGCGACGGTCGGCAACGTCTTCGTCTTCGGCCCGTCGCACCGCCGGGTGCCGGACATTACGGTCGAGGACAGCGCGGGCGTCACGGTCGAGGACGTGACGCTGCACAACGCCGGCGGGATGGGCCTGATCGCCCAGCGCAGCGGCGACCTCGACGTGCGGCGGCTGCGCGTCACGCCGGCGGCCGGGCGGGTCGTCAGCACCACCGCCGACGCCACGCACTTCGTCAACTGCTACGGCCCCGTGCGGCTGGTCGACTGCTGGTTCGAGAACCAGTTGGACGACGCGACGAACATCCACGGCATCTACGCGCAGGTGGCGGCCGTGCTCGCGCCGGCGGACGTGGAGGTGCGGCTGGTCCACCCCGAGCAACTCGGCTTCGACTTCCTGGTGCCCGGCCTGAAGGTCGAGCTGGTCGACCCCAAGAGCATGGTGACGTTCGGCGAGGCCACGGTGAAGGCCGCCGAGCGGCTGAACGACAGCCGCACGCGCGTCACGTTCGAGCGTCCGCTGCCGCCGCGCGTCGGCCCGAAGGTGGTGATCGCCGACGCCCAGCACTACCCCGACGTGCAGGTGCGGGGCTGCACGATCCGCGGCAACCGGGCGCGCGGGATGCTCATCGGCTCGCGCGGCAAGGTGCTGATCGAGCAAAACACCTTCAGCACCCCCGGCGCGGCCATCCTGATGGAGGGCGACGGCAGCCACTGGTTCGAGCAGGCGGGCGTGCGCGACATGACCATCCGCGGCAACACGTTCGACAACTGCAACTACGGCGTCTGGGGCAACGCGGTGATTCAGGTGGGCGCGGGCATCGAGAAGGCGCATCGCGCCGAGAGCCGCTATAACCGGAACATCACTATCGAAGGAAACACGTTTCTCATGTTCGACGGCACGCCGATCATCGACGGCTACTCCATCGCCGGCCTGACGTTCCGCGACAATAAGATCGTCCAAACGAATGAGTACCCCGCGGCGCGCGAGGGCGGCCAACGCTTCAAGATCACCGATTCCGACCGCGTGGTGATCGAGGGGCAGTAAGTACCAGCCGCTGCCAATCGGTGGTCCGCAGCGACCACTTGCTGCGATTCGAGTGTGGGAGAGTGGCCCGTCAGCCGCACCGCCGTCGCCACATCGCGCGGTAGGCCGATTCCAGGTCGGCGACGAACGCCGGGGCGTCGCCGAGGGCGGAGGCCCGCACGCTCTGGCGCAGCGCGGGCCGCAAGTCGGCCAACGCGGGCCAATCGGCGGCCAATCGGGCGGCAGTGCCGACGTACTCCTCCACCGATTCGGCCGCCAAGTGTCCCAGCCCCACCGCTGCCAGGTGCGCCAGCCCCCGCCGGGCGGCGAAGCGGTCGCCGGCCAGCGCGACCGACGGCACCCCCATCCACAGCGCGTCGCACAGCGTGTTGTCCCCGTTGAACGGGAACGGGTCGAGCCCGACGTCGACCCGGTTATGCAGCGCGAAGTATTCCGCCCGCGGCCGCCGGCCGGCGACCTCGACCCGGCCGGGGTCGATGCCGTGGCGGGCGAACCGCCGGGCCGTGTGTTCATCCCCCGCCGCCCCGAGCAGCAGCAGCCGCGAGCCGGGCACCGCCGCCAGGATCGCCGACCACGTTTCCACCACCGCGTCCGTGACCTTCACCAGGTTGTTGAAGCACCCGAACGTGACGAACCCGTTCTCCACCGCCGGCGGCGGCCCGACGTCCGGCGCGCCGTCGAACGGCCGGTAGCACCACGCGACGCGCGGCAGCCGCCACAGCTTCTCGGAATGGAACGCCTCCGCCCCCGCCCCCCCCGGCGGGTCGCTCGCCGCGTCGGTCAGGCGGTGGTCGATGGTCCGCAGCCCCGTGGTGCCGCAGTAGCCGAAGGCCGACACCTGCACCGGCGCGGGCCGGCGGGCGAAGACGCCCAGGCGGTGGTCGCCGAAGTGCCCGGCGCAGTCGACGAGGACGTCGATGCCGTCGGCCCGCACTTTCGCCGCGACCTCATCATCGGTCAGGCCCGGCAGGTCGACCCACCCGTCGGCCAGGCCGCGCAGATGATGGCCCACCGCGTCGGGCGCCTCGACGCCGCTGTAGCAGATCGCCTCGAACCGCCCGCGGTCGTGCCCGGCCAGCACCGGCTCGAGCAGCCGGCCGATCGGGTGGTCGCGGAAGTCCGGCGAGACGTACCCCACCCGCAGCCGCCGGTCGGGGTCGCGGCCGTTGGGGAACTGCGGGTCGGCCGGCGCGTGCGGGTCGGTGTGAACCTCCGCCCACGCCCGCGCCGCGGCGTACAGCTCCCGCGGCCCGTTCGCCGGGTCGTAATGCAGGGTGAATAGCAGCTCGCTGCCGACGGCGGCGAGGTCCGGCGCGAGGTCCGCCGCCCGCCGCCGGGCCGCGACGGCCTCGGCGGTCCGCCCCGCGTCGGCGTGGAGCGACCCGAGCAGCCGGCGCGGCCGAAAGTCGCCCGGCCGCAGGTCGGCGGCCGCCCCCGCGGCGTCGGCGGCCTCGGCCGGGCGGTTCAGCGTGCGGAGCGTCTCGGCCCTCAGCAGGCGCGCGTCGAAGTAGGCCGGGTCGATCTCGCACGCCCGCCACTCCTCACGCCGCTTGAAGTGGCCCAGCACCACCGCCAGATTGTGGTGCGCGGGCGCGAAGCCGGTCCCGCCCGCCTCCCCGCCAGACTCCCCGGCCGCCACCGCCCGCTGCGCGGCGGCGAGGGCCTCGTCCCACCGCCCGGCCTCGGCCAGCGCCCCGGCGTGGTTGGCCGCGAACTCCGCCGCCGCCGGGTCGCCGCCGGGCAGCAGGCCGGCCGACTCCCCCAGCAGCCCCGCCGCCGCGGCGAGGTGGCCGCACTCGCGCGCCAGCAGCCCCAGCAGGTGCGTCGCGTGCGCCCGCCGGACCGCCGGCTCAGTCGTGTCGGCCCGCACCCGCCGGTAGACCCGCTCGGCCTCCACCCGCCGCCCGGCCCGCTGGTCGGCTAGGGCGGCCCGCAGGGCGGGGCCGGGGATATCACGATTGGAACTGGAGCTCATGTGGTGAAGTCCCGGCCGCCGTGGGGTAAGGCAAGGAAAATCCTAGCCTCTCTATCTCCCCCGTGCGTGTTCTCTGACAGGAGGCGGCAGCATATCCAAGGTCCGATCTACCCTTCTGACGTTCGTCCACACGACAAAGCCGTCTGCTTCAACTTTCTTTAGTGTTTCACTCGCGGGAAGGGTCAGTCGCGGGGACAAAACAACGATGTAGTCGACCATCAGCGCAGCGTCAGGCGTCTGGATCTGCACCGTGCCGGACCCACGGTAAGCAACTTTCCCCCGATCTTCTGTTACAATTCCCTCCCTCAAGTGAACCTCCTTGTCGCTATCCAACCGCAAAATGTAGCCCGAGACCCACTTCCCGTCGTCATCGATCGCCCACAATCCGGGATACCGACATTGAACATGTATGTACATCGTCCCTCCGCTTCCCTGAAGGAGCGAAGCATACATTTCGGCCTCTGCGAGGCAATCTTTACCAAGAATCGCCAACACCTGCGACTGAACCCCTTCCGTCGCTTTCATATCGACTTCGAGTCGCGTTGCTTCGGAATCCCCTGGACGGGTTGCCGGTGCGGCATCTCCTACGGAGATTGTAGCTGCCGACGCAAATATCAGAAAAAACGCAGAGAACATTTCCTTTGTGAAGTTCGAATACATCTGGGATCTTTCGAGTCAATCGCCTACGGGATTTGAGGGAACTACTAACTCCGGATCTAGAACTCTTTCACGATTTTACCCTGCGACGCGACGATCTTTTTCGGGCCGAGATCGAAATTCAACAAGATGCCTGCTGCGTCAAACTGAACGCCGTAGGCTTTGAGGTTGATCGTCAGGGTCAGTTTGTAGTTCAGTTGGAACGCCTTTTCTCGCCCACCGTTCACGGGAGCGGGGAGTGTTGCTATGGGTTCGGCTTCAACCTTAAACCCTGGGAGAGTAATCTTCGGAATTGTCAACGAAACGTTCGGCACTTCACCCGGAGCCTGGAACACGATTTCGTTCACGGCCGACGTGATGGTCGTATCGCCGAACGTAATCCCAGACACCTCGAGTTCCTTCTGCGTAGTTGCTAGGTCCTTCTCGAACTTCGCCTTCTGGTCGGCCCTATCTTTGTCCGTCTTGCCATCGTAGACTGGATGCAGCTTGTTTGCCTCGGCCACGGCATCCTTTGGCCCAAGCGTTCCTCCGGGCCACTCTCGGTATTGAACGTGAGGAACGACGTCGACCCTTCCTGGGGCTTCGATGCCAACACCAGCATGAAGACTTGACTTGACTCCAAAGATGATGCCCGACGCCCCAACTCTCAAGCCTTTCACTTGGATGTCGACGGTCCCGTCCGCCTTGACCACCACCGACCTCTGCTGGGGCTCAATGACGTCGGGATTGAAGCTGCCGTCCTTGATAAACAGGGTATCGCCCGCAGCGGCGGGGTAAGGCGTGCCGTCCCACACCACCTTAACCGTCAATGTCTTGATGTCGCCGACCTTGACGGGGGTGAAGCCGGGCACCAGAATGACCGGCTTGATGTTGTGAATCGTCACGCCCGCCGTCTCGACCTCAATCGTATAGCTGCCGGGCAGGATCTTGGCGATGGCGGTCTCATCGCCCTGGCCCCAATCGTTTTCCTGCTTGGGGTTGAGCACGACGACCTTCGACGTTTCATTGGCCGCGAAAGTGATCTCCCCGCCGAGCACATCGTGGTCCACCCCGTTCGTCGCGGAGGCCCCCTCTTCCAGAGAAAGCATTTTGTAGGTGACCTTCAACTCCGCCCCCAAGTCCCCGCCCCTGCGGGTGAAGGTGTAGGCCCCCTTGTCCGTCGGGAAGTCCGGCGGCAGCGGGTTCGGCGGCTCGACGGCGATGCCGTCCTGCCCCTTCGCCTCGACCTTCACCACCGGCGGGCTGTCGTCGATGTACACGAACCCGAAGTTCCCCGCCCCCCTGTAGGTGCCCGCGCCGCCGGTGATCGTCGCGCGGACCTCCTCCTGCCCCTCCACCTCGTTGTCCGCGGTCGCGCGGAACGGCACGAGGACCGTGGAGTGGTCCGCGAGCTGCACGGAGTGGTTCTCGACCAGCGGGCCGCTGTAGTCCTTGCCCGGCGTGGCGGCGGGAATGCCCGAGCCGACGTGGCTTCCCCCCAGCTGGTAGCTGACGGTGACGGGCGAGGTGTCGGCGTTGCTCCCGTAGTTGCAACTGGTGAGCGAGAACGCCAGCCACCCGTAGAGGCGGGGGCCGCTAAAGGCGGTGTTGCTGTTCGGCTCGGCCGCGCCGCCCTCGGAATAGCCCCCGCTGCTCCCGTAGACGATGCCCGAGACGCCGGCGATGGGCAGGGGGCGGTCCTCCGACGCCGGCCGCGCCAGGGCGGCGTCGGCGTCCCAGGCGACCGGTTGCGCCTCGGCCCGCGGGGCGGCGGTGGTGGAGAAGAAGCCGGCCGTGTCGTCGGCCGCGCCGGAGGGCACAGCCGAGGGCGCGGCCATGACGCCGGAGAGGGCGAGGGAGATGTTGGGCACCACGATCGAGCCGTCCGGCCGCTCGTACGCGCCCGCCAAGGTCAGCGGGTCGAACGTCATCGGCTCCGCGCTCAGCAGCCTCCTCGGCTCCAGCGGCTCGATCAGCGCGCGGGCCGGCAAGGCCTTACACATGGAGGGGGGGGGTGAAGGGCCGCAGGGCGCGGAGGGCCTTCAGGGCGGCGAGGGCGACGCGGGGGTGGAAGCGGTCGGTCATGGTCAGCCTTTGAGGTGAGGGCTTATGGAAGTGGACCGGACGGGCGGAGTGTGCCACGCCGGGCGGGGGGCGTCAAGGGGGAAGTCGGAAAAATCCGAAAATCTTTTCCGGGCGCGGAAGTTTTGGCGGCTGGGATCGGCCATTCACGAGCGGTCGCGGTGGGCCGAAACTTGGCCGGTTCGGGCGGAGGGGGCGATTCGGGCGTGGCGATTCGGGCGTGGCGATTTGGGCGTGGCGATTTGAGCGTGGCGACCAACCCCCCAACCCCGGCCGTTCACCCGCGGTGGGCGGCGGCGCGGCGGGTGCTGGTCTGCCTGCGGTGGGGGATCGGCGATGTGGTGATGGAGCTGCCGGCACTCCGCGGGCTGCGGCGGGCGGCGCCGGACGCGCGGATCGTCGCGGTCGGGGCGTCGCCGGCGATTCAGGTGATCGAGGCGGCGGCGGGGGCTGCCGACGCGGCGTTCGCCGACGCGGTGGTGGACGTGCGGTCGTTCGGCTTCTCGCACCTGGGCGACGTCGGCGGGCCGGCCGAGCGGGCGGCGGTGGGGCGGTGGCTGGAGGAGGTCGGGCCGTTCGACGCGACGCTCGACACGCTGCACGCGGCGCGGGGGTTTCGGGAGGCGGTGTGGGCGGCGGGCGGGGCGGCGAGCGGGGCCTGTTACGAGAGCGATCAGACGGCCCAGAATGCCGCGACGGCGGCGGGGCTCGGCAGCGTCGAGGGGATCGCGCGCGGGGCGGAGCGGGGCTGGGGCATCGCGGTGGGCCGGGATTCCGGCGGCGTGGCAAGGGCGGACCTGGCCGCGTCGACGGCGGCCGGGGCGGCGGCGGATCGGTTCTTCGAGCGGCACGGGTTGACCGGCACGCGGCCGGCGGCGGTCGCGCCGGTGGCGTCGCTGGGGCTCAAGCGGTGGCCGGCGGACCGGTTCGCGGCGGTGATCGACCAACTGGCCGACGAGACGGGCGGACCGGTGCTCCTAGTGGCGGGGCCGGACGCGGCAGGGGCGGCGGCGGTGCTGGCGGCCTGTCAAGATGTCGGGCGGGTCGTGGTGGTCGGGCCGCTGCACCTTCGGACGACGGCCGCCATTCTGTCGCGGTGCCGGGTGGTGGTGGCGAACGACACGGGCCTGCTGCACCTGGCGGCGGCGGCGGGGGCGAGCACGGTGGGCATCTTCGGCCCCACCGTGCCGGGCCTGGTGATGCCGCCGACCGGCCGGGCGGTGGTCGACCCCGCGCTCGACTGCCCGCACCGCATCCCCGACCGTTTGGCGATGCCCGGCTGCTGGGCGGGCGGGCGGTGCCTGATCGCGGCGGAGAGTTGCGTGAACCGCGTGAGCGTCGGGCAAGTGCTGGCGGCGGCGGGGGTTGGGGCGTCGTGAGGGGGCAAGACTGCGGACCGTTGGTCCGCAGCTACCGGGGTGGGAGGTTTCTATAGGGTTTCGAGCAGGCGGTCGGCGGCGACGGAGAGTTTGAGGTCGTTCTCGTAATCGTCTGCTGAAAATTGAGGCTCGGCGTCGGCGGGCCTTGGGGCGGCCGGGGCGGGGGCGGGGGTGCCGAGGCGGGTTCTCATGCGGGTGACTTTGGCGGCGCGGACGTCGTTGCCCTGCTTGAGGCTGGCGAGGAGCCGGGCGGCGAGGTCGCGGTCGATCTGGGCGCGGGGCTGGGGGCCGGTCGGGGTCGCGGGGGTGGGACGCGGGCGGTGGCTCATGCGGTCCTCGGGAGGGGCGGGCCGCCCCGCTGAAGCGGGGGGCTTTGGGGGAGTCGGGGTGCCGTAAGATGCCGTGCTAATTTGGTTTAGCGATCGGCGGAATCACTCGTAGCTTTCCTGCAGGGCGTCGATGCGGCGGGCGAGTTCTTCGACGACCGAGCGGTAGAGGCCGCACTCCTCCTCGACCGTCAGATCGTCCTGGGCGGTGGCGGCGCCGACCAGCAGCGACTCGATGACGGTGGCGAGGTGGGGCACGACGAAGTGGCCCTCGTCCCCCTCGGCGAAAGTGTCGGCCCAACTCACCGTGACGCTGAGGTCGGCGGTGCGGGTGCGGTGCTCGCGCCACCGCCGCCACGCCTCGGCGCGGTGGGGGTCGAGGTGGCCGAGCAGCGAGCGGACGTCGGCGGCGAGGCGCTGCTCGGTGAGCCACCGGCCGACCTGCTCGCCGCGGGCGGCGCGGGGGTCGGCAGCGAGGTCGTCTGTCGAATCAGCGGCGGGCGTCTCGCGCACCACCGGCATCTGGTCCGGTGATAGGCGGCCGGGGCTGGGGAAGCGGCGGCCGGCGGCGGGGCCGGACGACGTGGCGGCGGAATGGGCGGTGCGGGGCGTCATGGGCGGGGTCCTTCTCGGGGCGGGTCGATGCCTGGAACATCGCCGGGCTCGAATCGCCATCGGGCGACCCGACTAACCGGTGCTTCATCCATCGGAAGGTGGGCGATGCCCGCTGCACGGCGACAGACGCGGCCGTCGGGGGCGTCAGACTGTCACTTTGGTAGGCACGAACGGAAGTCGTGCCGCCGCAAGAGTTTCCCTCATGTGCCAACCGACCGGCGACATTCGGATCGGGTGAGGGGCGACACGATTTCGCCCCGAACGACAATTATGTGAAAAAGGTGCGACATTGCCCAGCTTCACCAGTTCGCGTGGCTTACGCCCAAGGGTAGTGGTTGGGAGGGGGGATGGGCGGAAGATGTAGTAGGTGCCGGCTCGGCAAGCCGGGGGGTTTGGGGCAGTCTGAAGGCGGAGCGATTGATCGCTCGTCTTGGGGTGATGTACAGGTCGGCGACGTATCGACGTAGGGAGTTTCACGAACTTTGGCGGGCGCGAACATCGGGCAAAGCTGCCGAGCTTGCGTCGAATGCCGCTTTTGCAGGCATGGAGTGGTGGAGTCGGGTTGATATAACCGTCGCTGGCCGGGCGGCCGCACCGGCGGGTCGGCTACGATCCGGTCATGCTGCCGGCCCGGCCCAATGCGCTTGCGATCCGCTGGTTCGACGGCTGGTGCCGGCGGGCGATGCGGCGGCACTTTCACCGGGTTCACCTCTACCCCGACGATCCGTCGCAGTGGGACGCCGCCGACCCCGCCGAACCGCGACTGTATGTCGCCAACCATTGCGCGTTTTGGGACGCCCTGCTGCTGAACGTGCTGCTGCGGCGGCGGTCGGCGGGGCTCTATTGCATGGCCGACGCGCAGCAGGTGGCGGCGCACCCGTTCTTCTCGCGGATCGGGGCGTTCAGCGTCGACCGGGCCGACCCGCGCGACGGGATGCGGGCGGTGCGGCACGCGGCGGACCTTCTCAAGGGCGGGGCGTCGGTGGTGATCTTCCCGCAGGGGCGAATCCGCCCGGCCGACGCCCGGCCGCTGGGGTTCGAGTCGGGCGTGGGGCGGATCGTGCGGATCGTGCGGCGGGTGCCGGGGGTCGCGGTGGTGCCGGTGGGGCTGCGGTACGAGTTCTGGCAGGAGCAGCGGGCCGAGGCGCTGGTGGCGATCGGGCGGGAGGTTCGGCCGGAGGGCCCGCCGCGCGAGGTCACGGCGGCGGTGGAGGGGGCGGTCGAGTCGCTGGTGGCCGGGCTGGTCGAGGCGGGCAAGGCGCAGCGGGCGGGGCGGGTGGTGCTGCGCGGCAAGCGGTCGGTCAGCCGATGGAAGGAGGCGTTCGCGGTCGGTGGCACGGGCATCCTGCCCGCGTCTGCGCCTTCTGGTTCACCGCCGGTGGGGAAAGAACGCGGGCGGGACGCCCGTGCCACTTGATTGTGCCACTTGACTGTGCCGCTTCACCGTCACGCCGTGTGCGACGCCTCGCTGACGGCCTCCTCGCGGCCGCCGCGCAGGGCCTCGGTCGAGACTGACGGCAGGTTCACCGTCGGCTCGGCGACGCGGCGGTAGCCGAGTTGCTGGATGACTTCCAGCACCTCCGTCCAGGTCGGGAAGAGTTTTTTGTTCACCTTTTTATACGCCTCGACGGCCAGCACGAACTGGAGCTGCTCGTCGGTCATCTCCCCCTCCTCGGCGGCGCGGCGGGGCTCGGCGCGGCGAATGCCCGCGCCGCGGCGGCGCTCCAGCCCGCTGCGGCGGTCGACCACGCTGCGGGAGTGCTCGGTCGTCGGGTCGGTATTTTCGATTTGGCTCATGGGTGCTCCAAGAGCGTCATCGGCGCGCGGCGGCGGTCGGTTGAGGATGCGAACCTCTGCCTTGACGCCGCAGCGGGATAGTGTATTATAAACACCATGAACCCGGCGACCTCTCCGCTGCTCACCGATCTGTACCAGCTCACGATGGCCTACGGCTACTGGAAGCTCGGCCGGGCCGACCGGGGGGCGTGCTTCCACCTGACGTTCCGCACCCTGCCCTTCGACGGCGGCTTCGCGGTCGCGGCCGGCGCGGGGCCGGCGGTGGAGTATCTCGAACAGTTGACGTTCGAGGCGGACGATTTGGAGTACCTCGCCTCCCTGGCCGGCAATGACGGGAAGCCGCTGTTCGAGCGCGGCTTCCTCGACCACCTGGAATCCTTCCGCTTCGCCGGGGATGTGGACGTGGTGCCCGAGGGGTCGGTGGCGTTCGCGCACGAGCCGCTGGTGCGGGTGCGGGGGCCGATGCTGCACTGCCAGCTCGCCGAGACGCCGCTGCTGAACCTCGTCAACTTCCAGACGCTGGTGGCGACCAAGGCGGCGCGGGTCTGCCTGGCGGCGGACGGGGGGGAGGTGATCGACTTCGGCCTCCGCCGCGCGCAGGGTCCCGACGGCGGGCTGTCGGCGAGCCGGGCGGCGTTCATCGGCGGGACGTCGGGGACGTCCAACGTGCTGGCGGGCCGGGCGTTCGGCATCCCGGTGCGGGGCACGCACGCGCACAGTTGGGTGATGAGCTTCGGCCCGGAATCCGCCGAGGCCGAGGCCTTCGCCGCCTACGCCGGGGCGATGCCCAATAACGTGATCCTGCTGGCCGACACCTACGACACCTTGCAGGGCGTCCGCCGCGCCGCGGCCGTGGGCGTCGAGATGAAGCGGCGCGGCGAGGCGATGATCGGCATCCGGCTGGACAGCGGCGATTTGGCCTACCTCAGTATCGAGGCGCGGAAGATTCTGGACGCCGCCGGGTTGGCCGACGCGAAGATCGTGGCGAGCAATGATCTGGACGAGCACGTCATTTCGAGCCTGAGGCAGCAGCGGGCGCGGATCGACGTCTGGGGCGTCGGCACGAAGTTGGTGACGGCCTACGACCAGCCGGCGCTGGGGGGCGTTTACAAGCTGTCGGCGGTGCAGGCGGGGCCGTACGACCCGGCGGCGGACTGGTCGGCGCGGCTGAAGTTGAGCGAGCAGGCGGCGAAGATCAGCTTCCCCGGCGTGCTGGCGGCGCGGCGGTTCTACACGGCCGACGGGCTGGCGTCGGCCGACGCGATCTACGACGAGGCGGCGGGCGTCGACGCGGCGGAGGCGATCGTCGACCCCGCCGACCCGACCCGCCGCAAGCGGCTGCCGGCGGGCGAGACGGAGGAGCTGCTGACGCCCGCGCTTCGCGCCGGCCGGCGGGTCGGGCCGGTGCCGACGCTGGCCGACGCCCACGCGCGGCGGGCGGCGCAGCTCGCGCGGTTCCACCCGTCGGTCAAGCGGCTGCTGAACCCGCACGTCTACCCGGTGGGGCTGGACCACGCTTTGCACGAGTCGCGGCGGCGGCTGACGCTGGAGATGAAGGGATTGGCGACGGGTTGAGTTTCCGCTCTTGCCGCTTGCGGCTTCGCAAAGAAATCTGGAGTGAGAGAGGTTTCTTTGCGAAGCCGCAAGCGGCAAGACGTTAGCTGCGGCGCGCGCGGAAGAAGTCGCGCAGCAGGTCGGCGCACTCCTCGACGCGCACGCCGGCGATGACCTCGGCGCGGTGGTTCAGGCGCGGGTCGTCGCAGAGCTCGTACAGCGTCCGCGCCGCGCCGGCCTTCGGGTCGGCGCAGCCGTAGACGACGCGCGGCACTCGGGCGTTGACGATCGCGCCGGCGCACATCGGGCAGGGCTCGAGCGTGACGTAAAGGGAGCAGTCGACCAGCCGCCAGTGGCCGCGGGCCGCCGCGGCGAGGCGGATCGCCACGACCTCGGCGTGGGCGGTCGGGTCGGCGTCGCGCTCGCGGCGATTCCCGGCCGTGGCGAGCAGCGCGCCGGTGAGGTCGTCGTAGATCGCGCAGCCCACCGGCACCTCGCCCGCCGCCCCCGCGTCGCGGGCGGCGTCGAGTGCGGGCTGCATCCGGGCGGGGTGGTCGACCTCCCCCGTGGAACGGGCGTCCCGCCCGGATTCTTCGCCAACCGAGCCGCCTGGAACCCGCCGGCCATCTCGCGGGTCGAATCCGGGCGGGACGCCCGTTCCACGGTCAGTCCGTTGCGCCATTGGGGTCCTCCGGCGTTGCGTCCGGCGCCTCCTTCGACCGTTGCGGACGAAGGCCGCGCAGCGCCCCGCGCGGCGTCGGCACCTCCCCGTCGCCGGCGGGCCAGCCCTCGCGCTGCTTGCGGCGGTCGCCGTCGCGGTCCTCGGTCTGGTCGTGAATCAGCATCTGCTGCGTCTCGAACGGCAGGTCAATCCCGGCGGCGAGGAGCCTCTCCTTCACCGTTTGCAGCACCACGTCGCGGGCGTCGAGCGCGTCCTTTCGGCCGGGCGGCTGGATCCACCACCGCGCCCGCAGGTTGACCGAGCTGCCGGCGAGGTCGTAGACGAGCACCTCCGGCGGCGGGTCGGCGATGGCGGCGGGCAGGTTTCTGAGGCACCCGAGGATGATCGCCTTGGCCTCGCCGATCGAGTCGCCGTAGCCGATGCCGAAGTCGTACTCGATCCGCCGCCGCTCGAAGGCGGTGTTGACGAGGATGCTGTTGGTGAAGAGCTCGGCGTTGGGGATCACCGCCCGGCGGCCGTCGTAGGTGCGGATGAACGTCGCGCGGGCCTGGATGTTCTCGACGGTCCCCTCGAACGTCTGGAAGACGATCTGGTCGCCGAGGCGGAACGGCTCGGTCAGCAGCAGCAGGATGCCGGCGAGGTAGTTCTGCAGGATGTCGCGGGCGGCGAAGGCGATGGCGACCGACCCGACGCCGAGGCTCGCCAGCGCGCTGGCGGGGGTGAAGTCGGGGAAGATGATGACCGACGCGACCAGCAGGCCGACGATGAAGATCGCCCCCTGCGCCAGCCGGCCGACGGCTAGCACGAGGTTGTAATTCTTGTGCTTCTTCCGCCCGTAGCGGCGGATGGCCCACTTGAGCGCCATGCCCAGCAGCACGAACGCGGCGAACACCGCCAGCCCCAGGGCGATGGTCGGCAGCGCCCTGACGACCCCGTTGAAGTTGCTGTGTAGCTTGCTCACGCCCTCGCTGACGCTGCCGGTGCGGAGCGTCGGCCGGCTGGCGGGGGCGGCGGCGGTGAGGAGCAGCGACAGCACGGCGGCATCCTAGCCGCTTGCGGCCGCGCGCCCAACCCGTGTAAAACACCGCCCATGCCCCTCCGCCTCACCCGCGACTCGCGCCTGCTGTTCATCGGCGCCAGCATCACCGACTGCGACCGGCGGGCCGACGCGCCCGAGCACCTCGGCACCGGCTACGTCCGAATCGTCCGCGACTGGCTGCTGGCGCGCGACCCGGCGGGCGCGCCGCACGTCATCAACCGCGGCATCGGCGGCAACACGGTGGCGGACCTTGCCCGGCGGTGGGAGGCGGACGTGATCGACGAGCGGCCGGACGCGGTGAGCATTATGATCGGCGTGAACGACGTGTGGCGGCAGCTCGACGGGCACGGGCCGGGCGTTCCGCTGGAGGCGCACGTTTCGACCTTCCGCGGCCTGCTGGAGCGGACGCTCGCGGCGCTGCCGGCGTGCCAGTTGGTGGTGGCGGAGCCGACGGTGATCGGCCCGCCCGCCGCCGGGTCGGAGGGCAACCGGATGCTGGCGCCCTACGTCGCGGCGCAGGGGGCGTTGGCGCGGGAGTTCGGCGCGGTCCACGTCCCGACGCACGCGGCCTTCCTCGCCGCCCAAGCCGCCCGGCCTGATTTAATTTGGGCCCCCGACGGCGTCCACCCGCCCGCCTTCGGCCACGCCCTGCTGGCCCGCGAGTGGCTGGCGGCGACCGGGCTACTCTGACGGCAACTGCTCCTCGCCGGTGAGGATGTACCAGTTCTTCTCGCCCGACTCGGCGAACCGCGGCTCCTTGCGGAACGAGGCCGTGGCGTTGGCGAGCCGCGACCGCAGGGCGTCGCGGTCGATCAGCCGCCAGACGGACCGCACGTCGTCGAAATCCTTCGGGCGGTGGCTGAACATTTTGCCCGCGATCACGTCCAGCGAGTCCACCACCCGCACGTCGAGCCGCCCGTAGATGCCCAGCGAGTGGGTCCGCAATTCGTAGCGGTCCGGCAGGTAGTGCGACGCGAAGTGCGTCAGGCGGAGCTCGTACCGTTTGGCGAGGTCGTCGATCAGTCGCGGCTCGGCGCGGACCACGTCCGGCAATTCGTTCACGACATCGATGTCCTCGGTTTGCCGCACGAGCAGGCGCGCGAGGATCAGCGCCGACGAGCCGCCGACGGTGATTTGGGCCGGGCGCATGATTGCGCGGCCGAGGACTCGGAACAGTTCGAGGATCGTTTCGGGGTCGGTGGCTTCCACGACCCGATGTCTTAGCGACCAGAACCCGAACTTGTCAAACTCTTTTTCCCGCAACCCCTCCAGCAACGCGCGATTCTCGCACCGCCCCAGCCGGCCGCGGAGGGCGGACTCGCCCCAGTGCTCGCCCAGCACCGTCAGGGCGTCGTGGACCAGCATTTCCGAGCGGTAGTCGAAGTCCGAAATCGACGGCAGCCGCCGCACGGCGTCAAACAAAGTTTCGGCGTCGATCTGCCCCGGCGTGCGGACCAGCGACCAAGCGTCGCGGACCGCGGGGGCATCGGATGCAGGGGATGAAGGGGCCTTCACGCCCGCATTCTACCGCGGCAGCCTGTCGGATTCCCCCACCGCCCGCAAGACGCGGCAGGGGTTGCCCGCCGCCACCACGCCCGCCGGCAGGTCGCGCGTGACGACGCTGCCGGCGCCGATAACGGTGTCCGCCCCGACGCTCACGCCCGGCAGCAGGATCGAGCCGCCGCCGACCCACACGCGGTTGCCGATGCTCACCGGCCGGCCCATCTCCAGCCCGCTCATCCGGTCGGCCGCGTCGATGGGGTGGGTGGCGGCGTAGATCTGCACGTTCGGGGCGAACATCACCTCGTCGCCGATCGTCACGGCGCAGATGTCCAGAATCACGCACCCGAAGTTGATGTAGATGTCCCGCCCCGCGTGGACGTGGCAGCCGTAATCGACGCGCAGCGGCGGCTCGACCTCCGCGCCGGGGCCGATGCTGCCGAACAGTTCGGTCAGGATCGCGGCGCGCGGCGAGCGGTCGGGGCCTTCGGTGTCGTTAAATGCCCGGCACAGCCGGCGGGCGTTCAGGCGTAGGGCAACCAGTTCCGGGTCGGCCGCCCGGTACGGCAGGGCGGCGAGCATTTTTTCGCGTTCGGTCAGGGTCGTCATCGGTCAATCTCCTTCGCCGACGGCCGTCGCGGTGGCGTGGGTCTCGACGTGGCTGATGCTGACGTGCCAGCGCACGATGCCCAGCCGGTCGGCCACCTTTCCCGCCTCGCCGCCGACGGTCAACACCGGCCGACCCTTGGCGTCGGGTAGGATTTCCAGGTCCGT
Source organism: Tepidisphaeraceae bacterium (assembly GCA_965260985.1). GTDB lineage: Bacteria > Planctomycetota > Phycisphaerae > Tepidisphaerales > Tepidisphaeraceae > CBDHCE01. Next base: position 162,588 of record CBDHCE010000018.1, read on the forward strand.
CCACGCGATCCCGCCGCTCCAGCCGGTGCCCAGCACCTTCAGCACCGCCTCCTTCGCCGCGAACCGCCCGGCGAGGTGCTCGACGCGCCGCTTGGCGCTTTTGTCGCAATAGGCCCGCTCGGCCGGGGTGAAGCAGCGGTCGAGGAACCGCTCACCGTGGTCGTCGATCATGCGGCGGAGGCGGGCGGTCTCCACCAGGTCGGTCCCGAGTCCGAGGATCGGCATGGCCGAGAATACGGAAGCTCCAATGACCAAACCAGAATGACCGAAAAATGTCCAATGCCGAATGACCCATTTGGGGTTTGGACATTGGTCATTCCTTGGTCATTCTGGTTTGGTCATTCGGATTTGCCGAACGGCTTTGCATTGCGACGCCGCACCCGTTATCTTGGCCCGATGCGTTGTCCCTACTGCGACGCCGAGAAGGACAACCTGAAGGTGATCGACTCGCGCACCTGCGAGGGGGGCCGGGCGATCCGCCGGCGGCGCGAGTGTTTGTCGTGCGAGAAGCGGTTCACGACCTACGAGCGGGTCGAGGAATACACGCGGCTGACGGTGATCAAAAAGGACGGCCGCCGCGTGCCGTTCGACCGGGCGAAGATCGCCGGCAGCCTGGAGCGCGCCTGCTTCAAGCGGCCGATCCCCGAGGAGGTGCTGGCGCGGGTGGTCGACGCGGTCGAGGAGGAGACCTTCCGCCGCCACGACCGCGAGGCCGAGAGCGACTTCATCGGCCGCCTCGTCGCCGACAAGCTCCGCACCCTCGACGAGGTCGCCTACGTCCGCTTCGCCAGCGTCTACCGCGAGTTCAAGACGCTCGAAGACTTAATGGAGGAGGCGAAGGCGGTCCTCGAGGCCACCCGCGCCGACGACCCGGCCCAGGGGCGGTTGTTCTTCGACCCCAAGGCGCGGAAAAAGGCGAACGGCGCCCGGCGCGCCTGACCATTCTGCGATTGGCCGCTCGCGGCTTCGCAAAGAAATCTTCCACTGTCCCGACTGGAGACGAGTTGATGTACCGCAAGTTTCTAGCCCCCGCCCTTCTGGCCGCCGCGCTCCTCCCCGCCGGCTGCTCGCGCACGCTGCCGCCGCGCATGGTGACCAGCCGCTACCCGCAGTTGCCCGCCAAAACCGTGCCCGACTTTTTGCAGGGCAGCATCCTCGAGCGCGTCGACCTCGCCCACACCGACTTCGCCCGCGTCTCGGGATACGGCCTGGTCGTCAACACCGACGGCACCGGCGACGGATCGGCGCCCAACGCCATCCGTCAGTACATCATCAAGGAGATGGAGCGCAAGGGCTACGGCATGCGCGACTCGGCCTTCAACCGCACCATCAGCCCCGAGCAGGTCCTCGCCGACCCCCGCAACGCCATCGTCCGCGTCGACGGCTTCGTGCCCCCCGGCGCCCATAAGGGCCAGCGCTTCGACGTGCAGGTGTCGGCCCTGCCCGGCAGCCAGACCACCAGCCTCGCCGGCGGATCCCTCTACACCACCGCGCTGCAGCCCCTCACGCCGTTCGGCGACACCAGCGTCGGGCCCGAGGTCGACGTGATCGCCAACGCCCGCGGCCCGGTCTTCGTCAACCCCGCCTACGCCCTCGACCCGCCCCCGAAGCCCACCGCCCTCGCCAGTTCCGCCAACGCCCCCGCCGACCGCAACAAGGCCGAGAGCCTCCGCTACGGCATCGCCATGAACGGCGGGCTGCTCCGCATGGACCGCCCCCTCGCCCTGCGCGTCCGCCAGCCCTCGCGCTCGGTCGCCCGCATGATCCAGGCGCGCCTGCAGGAGCAGTACCAGGACAAGTCCATCGCCGAGGCGCACGACGAGGGGTTGGTCTACGTCCGCGTGCCCGCGCAGTACCGCGACGACTGGGAGCACGCCGCCGGCGTGATGCAGCACATCTTCTTCAGCACCAACACCGGCTTCGTGGCCGCCAAGGCCAAGCAGCTCGCCGACCTCGCCGTCGCCCCCGACGCGCCGCTGCTGGACATCAGCTACTGCTGGGAGGCCCTCGGCCCGAACGCGCTGCCGTTCTACGCCGGCCTGATCGCCAGCCCCTCGCCCGACGTCGCCTACGCCGCCGCCCGCGCCGCGGCCTTCCTCGGCGACCGCTCGGCGCAGGACGCCCTCGTGGCGATGGCCCAAAACCCCCGCCACCCCTTCCGCCTCAACGCCGTCCAAACCCTCGCCGCCCTCCCCGCCACGCCGGTGGTCGACCAGCTCCTCCGCTCGCTGCTGGACTCGGACGAAACCCTCGTCCGCATCGCCGCCTACCGGGGCCTGGTCCAGAACGCCGACCCCGCGATCCTCAGCCACCCCGTCGGCGACAAGTTCGTGCTCGACCTGATCCCCTCCGACGGGCCGCCGCTGATCTACGCCAGCAGCCGCGGCACCCCGCGGATCGCCGTCTTCGGCCGCGGCGCGGAGCTCAAAACCCCCATCGCCTACGGCGTCATGGACGACCGCCTGACCATCACCAGCGACCCCAGCGGCGGGCCCGCCCTGACGATCTACCACCAGCCCGGCCGCGCCGAGCCCGTCATCGTCCGCTCCAACCCCGACCTCGCCGAACTCATCGCCCGCCTCGGCGGCATGGGGCCCGAGCACCGCCCCGCCCTGGACCTCACCTACGGCCAGATCGTCGCCATGCTCCAGGACCTCGGCGGCAAGCAGCGCGTGGTCGCCCTCGCCGACGGCCGCACCACGCCCGCCGTCTTCGTCCTGCAGAACGCCGATGCCGGCGGCACCCAGGACGAAATCTACACCGCCCCCGTCGGCCCCGGCGACACCGCCCGCCCCACCGGCGGCGCCGCCCCCACCCCCGCCCCCGAGGACGAGTTCCTCCCCCCGCGCCCCGGCCTCACCACCCCCGATGCGCCCGCTGATAACGGCCCGCCCTCGCCCACCGCGAGCGCGGCGCCGTAGTCCGCCGTGGAACGGGCGTCCCGCCCGGATTTTCCTCGCCGGGCCGACCGCCAGCCCAATCCGGGCGGGACGCCCGTTCCACGGCGGAAGTTGCCCCGCGCCGCCCGGCGGATATGCTGGCCCGCCAAGGAGACCCCGACCCCCCGTGCGCCTCAGCAAACTCATCCTCCACGGCTTCAAAAGCTTCGCCGACAAAACCGAGTTCGCCTTCGACTCGCCCATCACCGGCGTGGTCGGGCCCAACGGCTGCGGCAAGAGCAACGTCGTCGATGCCGTCAAGTGGGTCCTCGGCGAGCAGTCCGCCAAATCCCTCCGCGGCGAGGCCATGCTCGACGTGATCTTCAACGGCTCCGGCGACCGCAAGCCCGCCGGCGCGGCGGAGGTCACCCTCGTCTTCTCCAACCCCGCCGCCCCCGACGGCACCCGCAAACTCCAACTCGACACCGACGAGGTGAGCGTCGGCCGGCGACTCTACCGCGACGGCAACAGCGCCTACACCCTCAACGGCCGCACCAGCCGGCTGATGGACGTGCGCGATTTGTTCCTCGACACCGGCGTGGGCGTCGACGCCTACAGCGTCATCGAGCAGGGCCGCGTGTCGCAGATGCTCGAGAGCAACCCCCAGCAGCGCCGGCTGATCTTCGAGGAGGCCGCGGGCATCAGCCGCTTCAAGGCGAAGAAGCGCGAGGCGCAGCGGAAGCTCGAGCGCGTCGACCAGAACCTGCTGCGCGTCAACGACATCGTCGAGGAGGTCGAAAAACGCCTCCGCAGCGTGAAGGTGCAGGCCGGCCGGGCGCGGACCTTCAAGGAGCACGCCGACCGATTGGCCGACCTGCGCCTGGCGTTCGCGCTGCGCGAGTACCACCTGCTCACCCGGCGGCGCGACGAGCTGTCGAAGCAGGCCGACGGCCACCGCTTCTCGCTCGACGACGCGACGACCGATTTGCAGCGCAAGCAGGACCAACTCGCCGGCCACCGCGGGCGCGCCGACGAGGTGTCCACCGACCGCCAGCGGCTCGACCACGAGCGCGTGCAGACCGACGCGAAGGTCACCTCCGCCCAGCAGCGCCAGCGCCACGCCGACCAGCAGGCGCGGCAGATCGACGAGCAGTCGGCCGGCCTGCGGCACGATTTGACCGCCGCCGCGACCCGGCGCGACGAGACCGCGGCATCGCTCGCGGCGGAGTCGATCAATCTCAAAGACCTGACCGCGAAACTCGAGGCGGCCCGCGGCACCATCACCGGGCGCGACAAAAGTTTCCGCGACGGCCAGCGGACGGCCAACGACCTGAACCAGCGGGCGGAGGCGTGCAAGTCCGCGATCCTCGCGGCGATGCGCAAGGCGTCGGCGGTGGCGGGGCGGCTGGGGTCGATCGACATCCACCGCACCAACCTCGCCGGCCAGCAGAAGCGCCTCGCCGACCGCCGCCGGCTGGTGCTGGAGGAGACGGGTCAGGGCACCGCCCGGCGCGACGACCTCAAATCCCGCCTCGACGCAGCGGAAAAATCCATAGCCGACCGGCAGGCGGAGCACGACGCCAAGCGCGCCGAGGCGGCCTCGCTGGGGCAGCACATCTCGCGGCTGACCGAACAGTTGGGGGCCGCCCGCGAGTCGCGCTCCGGGTTGCGCAGTCGGCAGAAGGTGCTCGAAGATTTGGAGGCCCGGCGCGAGGGCGTGAGCGAGGGTGTGCGGGAAGTGCTCCGCCGGCGGGAAAAGGATTTCCCCTTCATCCGCGGCCTGGTCGCCGACGCCCTGCGCGTGGACGTCGAGCACGCCGCGACCATCGAGGCCGCCCTAGACGGCCGCGACCAGTGGCTGGTCGCCGACCACTTCGACGCCACCTCCGCCGCCCCCTTCGCCAAACTGCCCGGCCGGGTGAACCTCCTCCGTGGCACGGGCGTCCCGCCGGCGTCCGCGCCTTCCTCTTCGTCTACGGAGGAGGAAGAACGCGGGCGGGACGCCCGTGCCACGGTGCCCGCGGATCGGTCCGACCGTGGCACGGGCGTCCCGCCCGCGTCCGCGGCTTCCTCTTGGTCTACGGAGGGGGAAGAACGCGGGCGGGACGCCCGTGCCACGGTGCCCGCGGATCGGTCCGACCGTGGCACGGGCGTCCCGCCCGCGTCCGCGGCTTCCTTTTGGTTTTCGGAGAAGGAAGAACGCGGGCGGGACGCCCGTGCCACGGTGCCCGCCGGCTGGGTGCGGCTCGCCGTCGATCTGGTGCGTTACGCGGCGGACGACGCCCCCCTCGTCCGCCACCTCCTCGGCACCACCGCCGTCGTGCGGACGCTCGCCGACGCGATCGCCCTCCACCGCACCGGCCCCGCCGGCTGGCGGTACGTCGCGCGCTCCGGCGAGGTGGTCGAATCCGACGGCACCCTGCGCGCCGGCCCGTTCGGCGCGGGAATGGGGCTGCTCAGCCGGCGGTCGGAGCTCGACGCGCTCGCCGCGCAACTCGCCGCCGCGGATCAGCGGATCGGCACCCTGTCGGCTGAGGTCGCCAGCGGGAACGAGCGGGCGAAGGGGGTCGAGCGGGCGACGAACGAGTTGCGGAACGCGGTCCACGACGCCAAGACGCGGCGGGTGGAGGTCGCCGGCCAGCTCGCCGCCGCCGCCGACAAACTCGCCGCCCTCGCCCGCGAACTGCCGGTGCTGGACCGCGAGCTGTCGGGGCTTCTCGACCAGTCGGGAAAGTTGAAAACCGAGGAGGCGACGCTGCGCGGGCAGGCCGCCGCGCTCGACGCCGAGCAGTCCGACGGCGAGGCGGAGGTCGCGCGCCTGACCGAGCAGCAGGCGGGCCTGGCCGGCGACCTGAAGCGGTGGGGCGACGAGCTGACCGCCGCCCGCGTCACGTTCGGGCAGGTGCAGGAAAAGCAGCTCGGCTCGCGGCAGGCGGTGGACCGGCAGACCGCCGCCGTCGCGGAACTGGGCCAGCAGATCGGTCGGATGGAAAAGTCGCTCGCCACCGTCGGCGACCGCCGCGCCGCCGTCGTCTCCGAGCGTGAGGCGGCGGGGCGCGACGAGGCGGCACTGGTCGAGGCGAAGCAATCTCTGGCCGAGCGGTTGACGAAACTGGCGGAGGAGGCGGAGGGGTTGAAGCGGGCCGTGCGCGAGGGGAACGAGTCGGTCGAGTCCGCCCGCGCCGCCCGGACGACCATCGAGAAGGCCGCCCACGAGACGGAGGTCGCGCTGTCGCAGGTGGCGGCGAAGCTCGAGTCCGCCGTCGCCCGCGCCGCCGACGATTTGAGCCTGGACCTTCCCGCCAAGTATGCCGATTCGCCCGATTACGAGCCGGCCGACGAGGACTGGGACGCGGTGGCCGACGAGATCAAGCAGCTCCGCGAAAAGATCGGCCGGCTTGGGAACGTGAACCTCGACGCCATCGCCGAGCAGGAGGAGCTCGAGTCGCGCGCCACCTTCCTGCACGCGCAGGTCGACGACCTCGCCACCAGCAAGTCTCAATTGGTCGATTTGATCGACACCATCAACCGCGAGAGCGGCGTGCGGTTCGAGCAAACCTTCAACACCGTCCGCGAGCACTTTCAAGCCATGTTTCGCAAGCTTTTCGGCGGCGGCAAAGCGGACGTTTTCCTCGAAACCGAGATCGAAACCAAGGGCGACGACGGCCAGATCATCAAGCAAAAGGTCGACGTGCTCGACGCCGGCATCGAAATCGTCGCCCGCCCCCCCGGCAAGCAGCCGGCCACCATCAGCCAACTCTCCGGCGGCGAGAAAACCATGACGTGCATCGCCCTGCTGATGAGCATTTTCAAGAGCAAGCCCAGCCCGTTCTGCATCTTGGATGAGGTGGACGCCGCGCTGGACGAGGCGAACAACGACCGCTTCAACCTGATCGTGCAGGAGTTTCTGGAGCAGAGCCAGTTCATCGTCATCACGCACAGCAAGCGGACGATGCGGATCGCCGACGTTTTATACGGCGTGACGATGCAGGAGCCGGGCGTGAGCAAGCGCGTGGCGGTGCGCTTTGATCAAGTGGATCAGGAAGGCCGCATTAAAGCGGGCGCGGAGGCGGCGTGAAGTAATAGAAGATGATTCCTTAATAGCCGGAAGCGGAAGCTCCGGTTTTCGGCGCGGCGGCATTCGTAGTTGTAGAACGCTTCTGCGGACGAAGACCGGAGCTTCCGCTTCCGGCTATTAAGGAAGATTTTCTATACTTCTAATCAATTCGACCTCGATCACCTCCGCCGGGCAGAAGAGGCGGATCGGGTACTTGCTGTAGCCCAGGCCGCGCGAGATGACCAGCCAGGTGTCGCCGACGCGGTGGAGGCCGCTGCACAGGCCGCGCGGCAGGGCGTCGTGGGTGAGGATCGGCCGGCCGTTGGGGAGGCAGACTTGCCCGCCGTGGGTGTGGCCGGCGAAGTAGAGGTCGGGCCGCAGCGGGTTGAGGCGGAGGATCTGGTCGGGGTAGTGCCCCAGGGCGATCCGCAGCCCGCCGGCGGGGCGGGGCGGCAGGGCGTCGAAGGCGTCGGCGGAAAAGTCGTGGCGGTCCACGCCCGGCAGGCCGATCAGGTCGAGCGCGAGGCCGTCGGAATCGGACAGCCGGGCGGCCCGGCCGTCGAGCGGGTGGACGCCCCAGTTTGCAAGTCGCGGGGCGAGCAGGTCGCCGTCGTGGTTGCCGACGACCGCCCACAGCCCCAGCCGCGCGAGGCCGGACAAGGCCCGGCACAACCGCTCGGCGACCGGCAGGGCGGGGCGCGGGTCGAACTTGTCGTCCACGAAGTCGCCGGTCATCAGCAGCAAATCCGGCGGGTCGGCGGCGAGGCGGGCGAGCAGGCGGTCATACGCCTGGGTCCAGAACGACCGCAGGTGCAGGTCCGTCAGGTGGACGATCCGAAGCCCTTCCATTGCGGGCGGCAGGTTAAGGATCGGCAGGGTGCGGCGGGTCCAGTCGAAGTGCCCGGACCAGGCGGTTTGCACCCACGGGCCGGGTCGAACCAGATGGCGAATCCGTCGGCGGCGGGCGGGGGGGAGGTCGGGGGTCCGCATCAGCATAAAGCAGCCCGGCCGTCGCGGCGCATCGCGGGGCTTGCGTCAACCGCCGGCGGCCGGTAAATATAGTCGGCCGGTCCGTTCCACGGCAGCCCACGGCACCAACATCATGCGCACCCGACCCCGATTCACCCGCCGCCTGACCCCCACCGCCCTCGCCCTTTGGGCCAACGCGGCAGGGCTGCTGCTCATCGCCACCATCCTGCTCGGCCGGCCCGACGCGCCGCGGCTGCCGGCGGTGCTGCCGGCGGCCTACGCCCAGCAGCAGCCGATGCCCATCGCCGGCGGCGGGGGGTTCTTCCTGATGCCCGCCCAGTTTAGCCGCTACGCCTGGGGCTGCTACGTCATGGACGTGGACGCCCAAACCCTCTCGGCGTACAAGTTCGACCCCGCCGCCACCGAGCTGCGATTGGTCGCCGCCCGCTACTTCGGCTATGACCGGCGGCTGAAGAACTTCAACAGCCCCAACCCCTCGCCCGAGGACGTGCGGAAGATCCTCGACAAGCTACAGAACGACGGCGGCAACCAGGCCCCGCCGGGGCTGGTCGCCCCCTCCAACGGCGGGCCGGGCGACGGCGGCGGCGACCAGTAATACTCCCCTAACCTTATTGATTCGAGTCCTTTAACGCCACGAGCAAGACCAGGAGCCCGCCCATGATGGCCAAGATGTTCTACACGCTGGAGGAGGCGCAGGACGCGCTGAGCCTGAACGAGGAGGAGATCAAGCAGCTCGGCCGCGAGGGCAAGCTCCGCGAGTTCCGCGACGGCAGCCGGCTGATGTTCAAGGCCGACCAGATCGACGCCCTCCGCAACGAGGGCGTCGGCTCGGGCAGCGGTTTGGACGAGCTCGATTTGGCCCCCAGCGACACCGGCGGCCCCATCGGGTTGGCCGACACCGGCCCCGGCCTGGTCTCGCCGTCGGACACCGATGCCGAGGAGGGCGTGAGCGACCAGATCGACCTCGACGACGAGGACGACCTCGCCCCGGAGGTGGTCAGGCCCGGAGCCAGCGCGTCGATGATCAGCCTGGCCGACACCGGCGCGGGCAGCCGGGTCGGGGCGTCGGCGGCGGGCATGGGCCTCAAGAGCGACACGGCGATGGCGATTGACGCCAGCGGCATCGGCATGAGCAGCCCCGGCGGCGACAAGTCGCCGGGCGCAACCGGCGAGTCGGGCCTGACGATGCTCGGGGCCGACGAGGCGACCGCCGACCCGTCGGAGCAGACGGCGATCAACTCGTCGGTGTCCGACCAGATCAACCTGGAGGGCATCGGCAGCGGGTCGGGCCTGCTCGATTTGACGCGCGAGAGCGATGACACCAGCCTCGGGGCGGAGCTGCTCGATGAGATCAGCCCCGGCGGCAGCGTGGGCGGGTCGATGGGGCCGATGGGCAGCGTCGGCGGGTCGATGGGGAGCATGGGGGGCGAGTTCGGCAGCGGGCTGGGCAGCGGGCTGGGGGGCAGCCTGGGCGACAGTGGGCCGGTGGCGGTGGGGGACACCGGCATCGCCCCCGCCGCCGCCGGGCCGGTGGTCGACCGCACGCCGGTGGTCGGCGTCCGCGCCGCGGTGGTGGAGGCGGCCGACCCGATGTCGGCGGCGTTCGGGGCGGCCAGCCTCGCCGCCGCCCTGTGCGTGCTGGTCGCCGGCATCGCCCTGGCCGCCGCCGCGACGGGCGTTTCCCTCCGCAACACGTTCCTCGACGGCATCCGCGACAGCTCGATCTGGTACCTCTTCGGCGGCGGGCTGGTGCTGGCGGTGATCTTCTTCGTCGTCGGCATGGTGATCGGCCGGGCGCGGGCGTAGGGGCCTTCGGCTTGCAACGCCGCCCGAAATCCGCAGACTGACGTCCTTCCGATTCACCCATTGAGACTCACGGAGATTTCCCCGATGCCGACCCCGCCCACGACCCGCGCCCTCGCCGCACTGCTGCTCGCCCCGCTCGCCGGGACGGTCGGGTGCGTCGCGCAGGACAAGTACGACGCCCAGCGGCTGCGCGCCGACGCGCTGCAGCAGCGGCTGAACGAGTCCGAGATCGCCACCAGCCAGGCCAACGCCGAGTCGTCCAGCTACAAGCAGACCCTCGGGCAGATGTCCGCCAACGGCGGCAACATGGCGGGGCTGGTGTCGAACCTGCAGCAGCGGAACGACGAGCTCCAGAAGCAGCTCGACGACGTGAACCGCCGCTACGCCGAGACCGTCGGCAAGATCGGCTCGGGGCCGGCCCTGCCGGTCGCGCTGAGCAACGAGCTGACCCAGCTCGCCGAGCAGAACGCGGACGTCATCACCTTCGACGCCAAGACGGGCGTGGTGAAGTTCAAGAGCGACGTGACCTTCGCCAGCGGCCAGACGGTGCTGCAGCCCAAGGCGAAGGACACCCTCGACCGGGTCGCCAAGGTCCTCAACGGCCCGCAGGCGAGTGGCTATGAGCTTTTGGTCGCCGGCCACACCGACAGCAAGCCGGTGAGCAACCCCGCGACGATCAAGGCGGGCAACAAGAACAACATGTTCCTGTCGGCCCACCGCGCGATCAGCGTGGCCGAGGCGATGGTGGCGGACGGCGTGAACAAGGCCCGCATCGGCTACGTCGGCTACGGCGACACGCGGCCGGTGGCCCCCAACACCACCCCCGCCGGCATGGCCGCCAACCGCCGGGTCGAGGTGCTGATCCTCCCGACCCGCGTGGGCAGCGACCCGCTGATCGGCACCGACGCCGACCCCGGCACCGCCTCCACCGCCGGCAAGACCACCCCGCCCTCCTCCGCCGGCAACAAGGACGGCGGCGCGACGCCGCCGGAGATGACGTTCCAGAAGCCCGAGTTGAATAAGTAAGTCTCGAAGCGATTAACCACAGAGGGCACTGAGAACACAGAGCAAGTCACAGAGAAGAAGAATTGGCTTTGGCAAGAGCCTTTTTTCCCCTCCGTGACTTCCTCCGTGTTCTCCGTGCCCTCTGTGGTTAATTCTTTAGAGCAGCCAGTTCCGCCTCGGCCCCGGCGAGTTGGTCGCGGGTTTGCTGGACCAGGTGCGGCGGGGCCTTTTCGGTGTAGCCGGCGTTGCCCAGCCGGCCCTTCATCGCGGCGATCTGCTTGATCAGGTCGGCCCGCAACCTCTCCATCCGCTGCGCCTCGGCGGCGCGGTCCACCACGCCCTCGACGTAGATCTCGCACCCGGCGGCGGCCGTCTTGGCGGCGTCGGCGGGGGGGGAGACTTCGCCGACGGCCTTCAACTCGCACTCGGCCAGCGTTTCGACAAACTCGCGGCTCGCCTCGATCTCCGCCCGACTCTCCGGCCCGCAGGCGATCGACACCGGCACCCGCTTCTTCGGGTCGACTTTGTGCTCGTTCCGCACCACGCGCACGGCCGCGATGATCTCCTGCAGCCGCGTGACGGTCGCCTCGGCCGCCTCATCAATGAGACTCGCGGCGGCGGCGGTTTCGGGCCACTTCGCCTTGATGCACCGCTCGCTCGGCGGCAAATCGAGGCCGGGCAGGCCGCGACTCGGGGCGGCCTCGTTTAGCGCCCACCACAGCCGCTCGGTGACGAACGGGACCATCGGGTGCATCAGCCGCAGCGAGCAATCGAGGCAGGCCGCCAGCACCCGGCCGACGCCGGCGGCGCGGGCCGGGTCGCGCATCGCCGGCTTGGCGGCCTCGACGTACCAGTCGCAGAAGTCGCGCCAGAAAAAGTCGTAACAGGCCGTCGCGTAGCGGTCGAAACGGTACTCGGCCAGCGCCGTGTTCACGTCCCGCACCGTCGCGGCGAGGCGGGAGAGGATCCAGCGGTCGATGGTTGAAAAGTCTCCAGTCGTCAGTCTCCAGTCTCCAGTGTCGGATTCGAGCGCTTCACTGGCGACTGGTGACTGAAGACTGGAGACCTGCAGCAGCACGAACCGCCCCGCGTTCCAGAGCTTGTTGCAGAAGTTCCGCCCGAGGTCGAACTTCGGCGAGGTGTTCCGCCCGGTGGCCTCGTCCCGCGCGACGGGCAGGCGCACATCTTGGGTTTGCGTGACCATGCCGGCGAGGGTGAAGCGCATGGCGTCGGCGCCGTGGGTGGCGATGATGTCGAGCGGGTCGACGCCGTTGCCGAGGGACTTGCTCATCTTCCGCCCCTCGCCGTCCTGGATCATCGCGTGGATGAACACCTCCCGGAAGGGAACCGGCCCCGGAAACTTCCCCACTTCGTCCTGCCCACTGCCGACTGCCGACTGCCCACTGCGGAAGTAGCGGTTGAACATGACCATCCGGCCGACCCAGAGCGTGATGATCTCGCGCGCGGTGGTGAGCGTGCTGGTGGGGTTCCAGATGTCAAGCTCGGGCGTGTCGTCGGGCCACCCGAGGGTGCTAATCGGCCAGAGGGCGGAGGAGAACCAGGTGTCGAGGACGTCGGGGTCCTGCTTGTAATTGTCTGACTCAAGCGTCGACACCGTTTCGCGTTCTTCCTCAAGGTTCAGATTTGGTAGGCAGACCTCATCTGTTGAAGAAGATTCACTTAGCTCTCGCATCTGATGAGCGACGTTCAGACGCGAGTGCTTCCACACCGTTCCATACGCCGGCCGTGTATCGTGGGGCTGCGAATACGGTGGTGAATCAGCATTGGTAGCGCGACCTGCGCGGTAGACTACTCTCATCGGTTTCGTCCACACCGGGATCCGGTGCCCCCACCAGAGTTGGCGGCTGATGCACCAGTCGCGGAGGTTTTCGTGCCAGTCGCGGAAGGTCTTGGCGTAGCGCTCGGGCACGAAGCGCAGCGGGGCGGCGGCGCCTTCTGTGGCATGGGCGCCCCGCCCATGGTCCGGCGAAGCCGGAGTCTCTTGCCGCACGGGCGGGGCGCCCGTGCCACGGGCTGGCTCCATCAGCGCCGTCAGGGCCAGGCCGGCCAGGGAGTTGGCCGGCACCTCGGTGCCCTCGACCAGTCCCTCGTCCGGCAGGCCGGGGATGGGTTTGCGGACCGCGACGTACCACTGGTCCGAGAGGTACGGCTCGATGGCGGCGTGGCTGCGGTAGCTGTGGCCGACGCTGTGGCGGTAGGGGCGGACCTCCTCCAGCAGCCCGCGGGCCTTGAACCACTCGACGACCGCCTCGCGGGCCTCGTAGCGGTCGAGGCCGACGAACGCGGCGGCCTCGTCGGTCACGTCGGACCAGCCGTGCTTGGCGCTGATGCTGCCGTCGGGGGCCATGACGTTGATGACCTCCAGATCGTGCCGCTGGCCGATCTCCCAGTCGTTGGGGTCGTGTGCGGGGGTGACTTTCAGCAGCCCGGTGGCGAAGCGCGCCTTGGGGTCGTCCGACTCGGCGTCGGGCAGCACGACGTAATCGTCCTCGACGATCGGGATCAGGCGGTCGACGATGGGGAGCCGCACGAACTTCCCGCGGAGGGATTCCGCCCGCGGGTCGCGCGGGTTGATCGCCACGGCGGTGTCGCCGAGCATGGTTTCGGGGCGCGTGGTGGCGACCGTGACGTGGGGTAAGGATGAAGGCGGAGGGATGAAGGATGAAGAAGAGGGGTCTGCTTCATCCTTCATCCTTCCGCCTTCATCCTTACTCACCACGGGGTATTTCAAGTAGTAGAAGAACCCGTCGACTTCCTCCATCTCCACTTCATCATCCGCCAGCGCGGTTTGCGTCACGGGGTCCCAGTTCACCAGGCGCTTGCCGCGGTAGATGAGGCCGTCGCGGAACAGGCGGTAGAACGCCTCGCGGACGGCGCGGGCGCGCGGCGCGTCCATCGTGAAGGCGGTGCGCTCGAAGTCGCACGAGCAGCCCATCGCCTTGAGCTGACCGAGGATGGTCTGCTCGTACTCGTCCTTCCATGCCTGGATTTTCTCGACGAATTGCTCGCGCGAGAAGTCCGTCCGCCGCTTGCCCTCCTCGGCTAAGACCCGCTTCTCCACCACGGTTTGCGTGGCGATGCCGGCGTGGTCGGTGCCCGGTAGCCAGACGGCGTTGAAGCCGGCCATGCGCTTCTGGCGGATCAGGATGTCCTGGATCGTGTTGTTCAGCGCGTGGCCGAGGTGCAGGGCGGCCGTCACGTTCGGCGGGGGGATGACGATGCTGTACGGCTCGCCGGGGTCGGTCGGCTCGGCGTGGAAGGCGCGCTCTTGCTCCCAGACCGCCGCCACCTCGGCTTGCACGGCGGCGGCGTCGTAACTCTTGGCTAGGTCGGTCGGCATTGTCTGCAATCGTAGAGGAGGATTCACCACGGAGGGCACGGAGGAACACGGAGGGGGGAGGAGGTTAGGGCTTGGCTTCGGATTTTTTCGCGGGCTTGAGTGGGATCAGGCGTTGACCGCGGGTGTCTTCTGGAATATCGAGGGCTTTGAGCAGCCGCTTTCTTAGCCGCTTGCGCATGCGTTCGACGGCGGTGTCGGTGCCGTTGGGCAGTTCGACGTAGCCGCCGGCCTTGGTGCGGTGGCCGCCGCCGTGGCCGAGGTGGCGGACGACTTTCCGCATCGCCTCGCCGGCGGACAAATCGGGGTCCTTCGTCCGCAGCGACAGCATCAGCTTCGGCGGGTGGTCGGCCTCGGCGTTCAGGGCCGAGACGAACGTCCACTCCGTCCCCTCGTACCGCAGCAGAAAATCGGCGATCACCGCGGGCATCTCCAGCGACTCGATGGGGTCGAGGTGGCTCACCATCGCCTCGCCGAAGCTGACGGCGTTCGCCATACCGTCGGCGTAGGCGTCGAAGTAGCGCTGGGGCAAATCGACGTGCCGCATCCGCGCGATCTTGCGCGGGTCGGCGATGAGCGTCAGGCCGCTGAGGGCCATCGTGTCGAGCTCGTCCGGCTGCCCCGCCGCGCCGGCCAGATCGCTCTCGATCGCGTACAGCATCGCGGCGGCGAGGTCCGGGTCGATCTCCACCTTCAGCTCCATGAAGTAGCTGAAGACGATGCTGGCCGTCGCGCCGACGTCGGTGCGGATGTCCACGAACGGCACGCGCGGCTTGCGGCCACGGCCGCGGTGGTGGTCGATCACCGCCAGCGGGTCGACCAGCTTCTCCCCCTTCTCATTTTTCGGCAGCGGGCTGTTGGGGAACAGCGGCTGGGTGTCGAGCAGGAGGATGGCGTCGAAGTCGGCGATGGCGGCGTCGTCCCACGGCTTGATGTCCAGCGCGGCGAACTTGGTGAAGGCCGCGTTGATCCCGCCGCCGACTTGGCCCTTGATGCTCAGCGACACTTTCGCGTCCGGCAGTTTCGCCCGCAGGAGGGTGCGCATCGCCATCGCGCTGCCGAGGGCGTCGGGGTCGGGGTGGGTGTGGCAGGTGACGAGGAGATTCGTCTTATCCTTGAGCAGTTTGATCAGCCGCGCCCCGCTCGGCTGCCCGCGCGTGGAGCGGTGGACGCGGGCGGCGGTGTCGGTGACGGTCCCGACGCAACTGTCGACGAAGTCGGCCATGAACGGCCAGTATAGCGGAACGAGTCCCTGTTTAGCGGCCGCCCGAAGGGCGGGGCTTGCGGCGCGCGGATACCATGCCGCCATGCCCCCCCCAACGATGCGCATCGGCCACGGCTACGACCTGCACCGCCTCCAGCCCGGCGGAAAACTCACCCTCGCCGGCGTCGTAGTGAGCCACGAGATCTCCCCCGTCGCCCACTCCGACGGCGACGTGGTGCTGCACGCGCTGGTCGACGCGATCCTCGGCGCGACCGGCGGCGGCGACATCGGCGAGCGCTTCGCCAATACCGACCCGCGCTGGAAAAACGCCCCGAGCCGCACCTTCGTCGAAACCGTCTGGTCCGAGGCGACCGCCGCCGGGTGGACGCTGTGCAACGCCGACGTGATGATCCTCGCCGAGCGGCCGAAACTCGCCCCGTTCAAGGCCGAAATGGCCGCCACGGTCTCGGCCCTGCTGGGCGGCGGCCCAGTCTCAATCAAGGCCGGCACAAACGAGGGCTGCGGCGAGATCGGCCGCGGCGAGGCGGTGGCGGCGCACGCGGTGGTGCTGCTGGGGCGGGGGTAAGGCGAACGTGCTACTCTTTCTGAAGAGGCATCCATGACCCGCGTTACCATCAGCGTTCCCGAAGAGCTCGTCGCCGCCGACGGCCCTTCCGCCGACCGCTTCGGCCTCGACCTCCGCATCGCGGCGGCGGTCCACTGGTACTCGCGCGGCGAAATCTCCCAAGGTGCCGGCGCGCGGCTAGCCGGCATGACGCGCGAGGAGTTCATCGACGAGCTGGGCCGGCAAGGCGTCGACGTCCTGCAAGTCGACGCCGCCGACCTCCGCCGGGAGCTCGGCCTTGCCTGACGAATCCGATCCGCCGCCCGCGCCCTTTGCCGACGAGGCGGCGGCCGACGCCTCGCCCCTGATTCTCCTCGCCCGCGTCGACCGCCTCGACCTGCTCCGACATACCGCACCGCTGCTGGTCGTGACGGACATCGTGCTCGGCGAGGTGACCCACGCCCGCTCCGACCCGCGCATCGCGCAGTTCGTCCACGGCACCGGCTGGGTGCGGATCGAGGCAACTTCGCCGCTTCCGCCGGGCACCTGTCGGAAATTGATCGACGCGGGCGAGGCGTCGGTCCTCTCGTGGTGCGTTGCAAATCCGGGCACGGCGGCACTGCTCGACGACCGCGCCGGCCGGCGGTGCGCCGAGTCGCTGAACCTCCCCGTCCGCGGCACGCTGGGCGTGGTACTCGCGGCCAAACGCTCCGGCGCGATACCCGCCGCCCGGCCGATTGTGAACGCCCTGCGGGCGGCCGGCATGCTCGTGTCGGACGCCGTGGTGGAGGGCGGGCTCTCGCTCGTTGGCGAGTAGGGGAGTGTCGGTGCCCGGCTTCGCGGCGGCCCCGCCGGGGCGGTCAAGCCGGTAGCGCGACGAGCAGGGCGTCGAGGATGCCGTCTTCGTCAAAGTTCGGTCGCACCTTCTTCGCCGGGG
Source organism: Tepidisphaeraceae bacterium (assembly GCA_965260985.1). Classification (GTDB taxonomy): domain Bacteria; phylum Planctomycetota; class Phycisphaerae; order Tepidisphaerales; family Tepidisphaeraceae; genus CBDHCE01. The sequence goes on from CBDHCE010000018.1 coordinate 179,389, forward strand.
CGAGCGTCTTGTGGTACGCCCGGTAAGCCACCGACAGCGCGTCGCGCCGCTTTCGCTGCAATCGCGCCCGGTAGTCAATGCGCAGCGCGGCCTCTGCGCTGGCGACAAGGTCGAGCACGGTCAGCAGGTCGAGATTCCGACGCTGAGCGTCAAAATAATCGTCCACCTCCGCCGGCAGCATCGACTGAAAGCGCGCGTCGGTGCCCGAGCCGGCGGCGAGGGACGCCAGGACGGCCGCCCGGTGGCGCTCCAAGGATTCGGCCATCCCCTCGTGCCAGTCCAGCACGGCATCAATCGACTGCGGCGCTTCCGGCAGTGCCGCGCTCATGGCCGCATCACGCTCCGCAGCACTTCCGCGAAGGTCTCCGCATTCAGCGGCACACTCTTCGGTCGCGGCCGGCCCGGCGGCACGACGGCCCATCGCCCGGCATCATCGGCGACCAACGTCGCCTCTCCCCGCTCGCCCAGCACGTCCACCCGCCCGCTCGCCCCATAGACGTTTCTCGCCCGTGGCACGAAACGCACGCGCTCGTCGCCGACGGTGAGGATCAGGTCGCTCGCCTCATAAGTGCCCAGATGATCCTCGGTGATCTCCCGCGGCCGCTGCGCGAGCGACACGGTTTTCTGGCGCAGCGGCTCGACGAGGAATTCTGCGACGCGAAGGTAAAGCGAGTTTATTGCCGCGATCCACTGCTCGCGGCGGCGATCCCAGTCGATCGTGAACTCAGAAGATCGGTCACGCTTCTCCTTAAAAAATTCCGTAAGTGCTTGGGTCATCATCGCTTCCAGGGAGGGCAGGTGGTGGCTTCAATTACAGAGTGGATCATACCTGATTCCTTGGCAATGTCGCACGCGCCCTCGCCCGTTCAACCCTCAATGGCTCGCCCGCGCCCGCAGCCGCGCCAGCGACTTGGGCGTGTCGTCCAGCGTCTGGCCCACCCCGCCGCTCGTGATGTTGAAGTAGCAGACGTACCGGCACCCGAACTTGCACCGCGCCGCCCAGTCGTACACCGCGTCGATGTAGGCCGGGCAGTCGCCGGCGCCGCGCAGGTCATCGCCGGCCGCCGCGCCCTTGGGCGTGACGTTGCCCCACTCCCCCAGGCACGTCGGCTTGCCGTGGTCCTCGGCGAAGGTCGCCAGCCAGTCGAGCGTGTACCGGCCGTGCCCGACCCGCTCGAGCATCTGCTCCGCCGTCGGGTCGGTTTTGCCCCAGACCATGCCGTAGACGTCCGCGCCGATGACGTCGACGAACGAGTCGCCGGGGTAGAACGGCTCGGGGTCCGGGTCGCTCCCGTTGGCGCACCAGACGAGTTGCAGCCGCTGCCCCGGCGCGGCCGCGGCGGCAAACCCCTCGCGCAGCAGCGGCGCCGCCCGCCGCCACGCCGCGACGAACCGGCCGGGCGTCTGCGGCATCGGGTTGAGGTTGAACTCCCACCACAGCCGCGCGTAGACGGTGCTCGTCCCGCACTCCGCCAGCCGCCGGCCGAGCGAGCGGTAGACGCCGTCGCGCGCGCCGGAAGCCGCCTCCTCCAGCAGCTTGTTGACGTCCTCGCCCGAGTCGTGCGGCACCAGCGGCACGCCGACGTCGGTCGCGCGGTCGAAGTGCTCGCGCCGCCACTGGGGCAGCCCGCTCTGCTCGGTCGCCATCCAGTTGCCGTCGGCCAGGTTCTTCCACGACGACCGGCCCATCCAGGTGCCGAGCACGTCCTGCCGGATGCCGTAGGCTTCAATGCTCTTCCCGCTGCACCCGGTGAGGGTCGGCGGGACGGCGGGGGCGGTGGCGGGCCGCGTCGCCGGCCCGGCGGCGAGCAGGGGGGCCAGCAGGGTTGGCAGGAAAATGGATCGGGCGAATTTGAGGCCGATGGAATCAGGCATGTGGGATCCTTTGACCGAAGCATACCATGGTCCGCGACGGGACGGACCTGCACGCGGGGCCCCGCGGGCAGCGGTCGCTTAGAGATCATTACACAGCCCGTTGAGCCGCGAGCGCAGCGAGCGCTTTTCGTCTGTCGGAGCGGAAAAGCGCTCGCTGCGCTCGCGGCTCAACGGGCCGTGAAAAAGTCGTCTAGCCGTCGGCGATGCGGTCGAGCAGTTCGCCCAGCAGGTGCCGCTCGCCGGCGGTCAGCGCGGGGGCATCATCCAGCGCCGTACGAAGCGCGGCGGCCGCCCCGCTCGGCCCCGCTTCGGCGGGCAAGACTGCTTCGCCGGTGATGGCGGCGATCACCGCCTCCCGCGCGGCCTTCGACAGGCCGGCGTCGCGCCGCTCCTCCGGCTCGGCAAGGAGCGCAAGCACCGTCCCGAGGCCCGCGGCGTGCAGCAGCGCGACCGCCCGACCTTCGCTGACGCGCAGCCGGCCGGCCCGCGCGACGCGCCGGACCCGCCGCCGCAGCACCTCCAGCCCCGCCGCGGCTGAGGGCGAGGGCTTCTGTCGGTGCGGGTCGCCGCTCATGATGGAAAAAAGTCCCGGATGGGCGAGGCCGAACGCGACGTGGGTGTCCCAGCCGTCGCGCAGGTCCCGCACCGGGTCCGGGTGCGGCTCGCGGGCGGACTTCTCAGCGACGTAGGCGGCCAACCCGCGTTCGGCCACGGCGTCGAGCAGGCCGCGCTTGTCGCCGAACAGGCGGTAGATGGTCGGCGCCTGCACGCCGGCGGCGGCGGCGACGGCCCGCGTGGTCGCCGCGTCGCGCCCGCCGGCGGCGATGAGGTCCGCCGCCGCCGCGACGACGCGGCCGCGCACGTCCTCTGCGGAGGCTGCCTCGTCGTCGGTAATGGCAGGGTTCGACGGCTCCATGCGGGCGGAAACATCTTACGCGATTTCCGACGATCTCCAGGACTTGTTTCCAATGATACACGGCGCTAACGTGGAATCGTTATCGGTGATAACGGGGCCGAAGTCGTTGCCGACGAAGTCGCCGTCCGACCGCCAGTCCCGTCCAGAAAGGAAAAACCATGAACCTGACGAACAACACCATCCTGATCACCGGCGGCGGCAGCGGCATCGGCCGCGGCTTGGCCGAGGCGTTCCACAAGCTCGGAAATCAGGTGGTCATCACCGGCCGCGGCCAAAAGAAGCTCGACGAGACGGCCGCCGCCAACCCCGGCATGAAGGCGATGACCCTCGACGTCGCCGATCCCGTCGACGTCAAGGCGTTCGCGGCCAAAGTCGCCGAGGAGTTCCCGTCGCTGAACGTCCTGATCAACAACGCCGGCATCTCGCTCCCGGAGGACGTCGCCGACGGCTCGGCCGACGCCGCCGAGGCGACGGTCGCCACCAACCTGCTCGGCCCGATTCGCCTGACGACGGCCCTGCTGCCGCTGTTGCAGAAGCAGCAGCGTGCGACCGTAGTGAACGTCTCCTCCACCCTGGCGGTCGTGCCGATCTTCCCGTTCCCGACCTACTGCGCGACCAAGGCCGCCGTTCACTCCTACACCCAGTCGCTGCGCTACGCGCTGGCCGACAAGGGCGTCGAGGTGATCGAGCTGGCCCCGCCCTACGTCCAGACGCACCTCAACGGCGAGCACCAGGCCAACGACCCCAACGCCATGCCGCTGGGGGAGTTCATTGGCGAGGTCATGTCGATCCTCAAGGCGAACCCGTCGACGCGGGAGATCGTCGTCGGCCGAGCCAAGGAGCAGTGGGACGCCGAGCGGCAGAACCGATACGAGCAGGTGTACCGGGACCTCAACAAGTTCGGCGAGAAGTTCATGTCGGAGAGCAGGGCGGGCTAGCAGGGCGAACGAACTCGCTACGAGCACTGCGAAGGAAGTTCAACCGCAACACCAGGATGCACCATGATCGTCGTCACCGGAGCCACCGGCCACCTCGGCCGCCTCATCGTCGAACACCTCGTGAAGCTCGTCCCCACCGACCAAGTAGGTGCCAGCACCCGCGACCCGGCGAAGGTCGCTGACTTGGCGGCGTCGGGCGTGCGCGTCCGACGCGGCGACTTCGCCGAGCCGGACACGCTGCCGCACGCCTTCGAGGGGGCGACGCAGGTGCTGATCGTCTCGTCCGACGCGATGGCCCACGGCGGCGACGCGCTCGCCCAACACCGCGCCGCCATCGCCGCGGCACGCGAGGCCGGGGCGCGGCGCGTCGTCTACACCAGCCACATGGCCGCGGGTGAAAACTCGGCCTTCGCGCCGGGGCGCTAGCACGCCGCGACCGAGAAGATGCTCGCCGAGTTGGCGATGGCGTGGACTTCGCTGCGCAACGGCTTCCACGCCGCCAGCGGGCTGATGATGATGGGCGACGCGCCGCAGTCCGGTCTGTTGGCCGCGCCGGTCGACGGCAAGGTGTCGTGGACGGCTCACGCGGATTTGGCCGAGGCCGCCGCGAAAATTCTGGTCGACGATGGGCGGTTCGATGGCCCGACGCCCCCGCTGACCGGGGCGCGGGCGCTGGACCTGGCCGACCTGGCCGAGATCGCGTCGGAAGTTGTCGGCCGCCCCGTCCGACGGCAGGTCATCGCCGATGAGGCGCTATCGGCAAGGATGGCTGAACGCGGCGCGCCGCCTCGGATGGCGGACTTGTTGTTGGGTTTCTATATCGCCGGCCGCAACGGCGAGTTCGCGGCAATCGACCTGACGCTGGAGCGACTGCTGGGCCGCAGTCCGAAGTCCATGCGGGACGTGATGGCGGCGAAGCTGACGAACTGACGCCGCGCCGTATAGTCCGCCGCCATGCACGATTTGCTAGCCTTCGCCGCCGCGCTGCTGACGATCACCAACCCCGTCGGCAGCCTGGCGATCTTCGCCGGCCTGACCGCCGACGCGCCGCCCGCCGACGCCCGCGCCACCGCGCGCCGCGCCGCCCTCGCCGTCGCCGCCGTCATGGTCGCGGCGGTCTGGATCGGCGACTTCCTCCTGCCGGCGATGGGCGTGCGGATCGCCGGCCTGCAGATGGCCGGCGGCGTGATCATCGCCCTCATGGGCCTCTCGATGCTCCGCGGCCAGACCAGCCGCGTCGCCCACACCCCCGAGGAGAACGACGAGGCCCAGTCCAAGCCCTCCATCGCGGTGGTCCCGATGGCGATCCCCATCGTCGCCGGCCCTGGCGTGCTCACGACCATCCTCCTCGCCACCCACCAGCACCCCACCCCGGCCGACAAGGCGATGCTGACCGCGGTCTGCCTCGGCGTGTCGGCCGTCATCTGGCTCGCCCTCCGCTTCGCCGGCCCCCTCGCCGCCAAGCTCGGCGTCGCGGGCGTGAACGTCGTGACGCGCCGTGCTGACGGCGATCGCCCTGGAGATGCTGACCGACGGCCTGGCGGCGGCCCTGCCGGGGCTGAAGTAGGGAGGCCCGCGACGCCGGGTGCGCAGCGGATGCGGGGCGGTCGAGGTGAATGTTCGCTCTCACGCTTTCGCCGGCCGGCGCGTGCGACTCCAGCCGGCGACGCCGATCGCCGCGAGCATTGCCAGTCCGACCGGGGCGGCGGCGGGGAGGGGGACGACCGCCGGGCCGCCGCCGTCCACGGCGGTGAGCGTCAGCGACGCGGGGAGGTCGAACTCGAACACGCCCACGCCCTCGTCGGCCAGCAGGCGCAGGTCGAGGGTGTAGGTGCCGGGGCCGAGGGTGCCGTCGAAGTCGGCGGGCCGGCCGTCCGGCAGGTCGCCGCCGTTGAGCGGGTCGTAGCGGAAAAAGTCGCCGGCGGCGGTGAACAGGGGCGTGGCCGAGACCGACACGCCGGGGCCGCTCAACGCCGCGGTGTAGGTGACGTCGCCGATTTGCGTCTGCCCCGCGCCGCTGTACCGCGCGTCGCCCACCTCGACCGGGGAGGTGGTGAACGGCCCCAGCGGCTGCGACGCGAACGTGCCCTCGAACGGCCGCAGGGAATAGTGGTGCGGCGCGTCGAGCGTGAAGGTGGTGGAGACCACCGCCTCGACGACGGCGTCGAAGGAGGGGGTGAACTGCCGGCCCTCGCCGAGGCGGGCGGAGCCCGAGAGGCGGGCCTGCACGCCGGCGGGGCCGAGCGTCGACTGCTGTCGGACCGACGCCTCGCCGTCGCCGCCGAGCGGGGGGCCGGGCGGCTCGTCCCTCTGCACCGGCCCGGCGACGGCGTCGAACGCGCCGAAATCGGGCGCCTCCACGCGGTCGGTCGGCCCGCCGTTGGTCAGGCGGGCCTCGGCGAACCGCGCCTGGCCGACGTAGGACGGCGCCGCCGACGCGGCGGAAATCCCGACCAGCGACGCGGCGGCGGCCGACAGAATCGGCGCGCCTTTCTTGAGGTGCGGCGGGTGGCGGACGGTCATGGTCAATCTCCTGTTCGCAACTGTCTTCTCGCGGCGGCCGGACGTGAACGGAACGCGCCCTCCCCGGATGAGTAGGTTACTATATCACAAGACACGGCGAATGGGTGGGCGCTTTTCGCCACGTGGAAATAATCCACCGTGCCGATGGATAACCCGTGCCGTAGGCGTCTCATGTCCGTCGCACTTTCCTCGGCAGGTGCGGGGCAACAAGCACCGCAACCTGCTTCCACACTTCCATGAAGATCTGAACGTCCTTATTACGCTTCACCATCGCGCTCGCCCCATACACGCTGCGGCGGATAACCACCCCGTCCCGCGTGGCAATGATCACTCGGTGTTCGAGGTCTTCTATCGGAATCTGATAATGTTCCTGCAGCGGCTCGAGTTGAGCGAACGCGGGGAGGAAGACGCTTGCATCCACGCGATACCTCACGACCAGTGGCGACGGGTTTGGTAACCAACCCGCCTCCAGATATGCCTTGGTGCCATTGACCGTCAACTTCCAATTAACGAGACGATCCGTGAATCCGTCACGGTAGAACGCTTCGAGCCGCATGGCCGTGCTCCAGTCTCTTGCCCCATGCGGGGCGGCACCCCGATCAATCCGGCAAGTTGCGAAGCGCAACATCCCGCCCGCCACCGCCGAGTTTGCCGATCAGCCAGGACATCCCATAGCCCCACGCGATGGAGTTCAGCCCTATCGCGCACGAACTAAGAATGACGTCGTCCGCCGTCGGGATACCGAACTTCGGCAGCAGGAATGGGATTGCCAGCGGGGCGCCGAAGCCGTAGACGGCTGAGAGGATAATCAATCCCGCCCACCGGCCCAACAGCCCCCTCGCACCCCCCGTCACCCAGACGGCGAAGACGGCCCAGAAGGCGCAATTCGCCAAGGTCAGCCACCCGCCCCGCGTCGGCAATTTCAAGATGTTCTTCCACACGGCAAGCCTCCGCACGGAGGAGAATCGGGCACGTCGGGGGATGCGTCAAGCGCTCTCATTGACCCGCGCCGCCGCAATACACGCTAACCCGCCGCGTTGACTTCTCAACCCCCCGGAGGTCTTCATGCAGTACCCCGCCCGACTTGCCCTGCTCGCTCTCACCCTCGCCCTCGCCCTCGCCGCCAACTCCACGCGGGCCGACTATGACCCGCTCGCCGTGCCGGCGGAGAAGCCCCGGACGCTCGACCTCACCGTCCACGACGCGGCGCGCGACCGCGACATCCCGATCCGCGTCTACCTCCCCGCCGCCAACAGCCCCGCGCCGGTGATCCTCTTCAGCCACGGCCTGGGCGGCAGTCGGGCGGGGTACGCCTACCTCGGCGAGCACTGGGCCGGGCGGGGCTACGTCGCGGTCTTCCTCCAGCACCCCGGCAGCGATGAATCGGTCTGGAAAAACCTGCCCCCCGCCGAGCGAATGGCCGCGATGAAGCGGGCTGCCAGCCTCCAAAACTTCCTGTTGCGCGCCCGCGACGTGCCCGCCGTGCTCGACCGACTCGCCGCCTGGGCCGCCGACCCCGACCACCCGCTGCACGGCCGGCTGGACCTCACGAAAGTCGGCATGGCCGGCCACTCCTTCGGCGCCGCCACCGCCGAGGCCGTCAGCGGCGAGCGAGTGGCGGGCGGCAAGACCTTCACCGACCCGCGCATTAAAGCCGCCGTCGTGATGAGCCCCAGCACCCCCGCCCGCGCCGACCCCGCCCGCGCGTTCGGCGAGGTCCACATTCCCTGGTTGCTCCTGACCGGCACGCGCGACGCCGGGTTCATCGGCGGGGTGACGCCCGCCTCGCGGAAGCTCGTTTACGCCGCCCTGCCGCCGGGCGACAAGTACCAGCTCGTGCTCGACCGCGCCGAGCACTCGGCCTTCGCCGACCGCCCCCTGCCCGGCGACGCGCTGCCGCGCGACCCCGCCCACCACCGCGCGATCCTCGCCGTCACCACCGCCTTCTGGGACGCCCACTTGCGATCCGACCCCGCCGCCAAGGCCTGGCTGACCGGCCCCTCGGTCCGCGCCGCCCTCGCCCCGGCCGACGGGTGGGAGATGAAGTGATGCCCCCTGCGCGGGGCGGAAGGGGGCAGACCTTTCTAGGGATTTGGCGAATTAGGTGTGCCCCCTCTTCCTCTCCAAAACGAAATCCGTAAGCCGCGAGCGCAGCGAGCGCTTCTTGCCGCCTCGAGCCACAAGCGCTCGCTGCGCCCGCGGCCAACCGGACGTCGGTTTGGGTGAGTGGTGATCGTCCAAAGCGCTGTGGCGTTCCGCCCCCGCGGCCGGCAGCATGAACAAGATCTTGTGCCGCCGCGTTCGGTCGTTTACCGTTCACAGCCATCCACCGTGTGGGTGCGGTGGCGAGCAAGACTTGACTCGGGCGAGAGAATACTCACGAGCAAAACAATCCTCAGCAAAGCAATCCTCGCGGCAATCGCCGCCCTCCCGTTCCTGGCTGCGGGGGCGGCGAGCGCGGCTGTCGTCGATTACTCCGGGCGGGTGTTCGAGGACCCGCGGGAAAGGCCGACCGCCGGCGCGCCGCACCGCAACGGGTTCGTGATCGCCGGCACGTTCGCGCCCGGCTACGACCCCTTTCGCTACGCCTTCAGCATCGACGCCGAGGGCGGCAACATCGTCGGCGGCGAGTACGACAAGGCCGTGGCGGACGGCGACCTTTTCCCCATCGGCACCGGCGGGCTGACCGACGCCGCCGGCGCGTTCGCCCTCTCGGGCACGACGGCGGCCGACCCCGGCTCGCCGATCTGGCTCTTCGCCTTCGACCGCCCGGTCGCCGAGGGGTGGACCCAGGTCCTCGCCACCAGCCCGCTGGCGAACTGGCGCGCCCCGGCGGCGGACGGCACGACGTCGATCTTCGCCTCCGAGGCCGAGACGTTCGTGCTGGGGCAGAGTCACCCGCAGGGCGTCTCGCTCTTGAGCGTGCCGATCCCCGAGCCGACGGCGGCCCTCGCGTGGCTCGGCCTCGCGCTGCTGCCCCTCCGCCGCACGCGGCGGGCGAAGCCCTAAGTCGATTCCGCAGAGGGGCCGCACGCGGGAATCGGGGATGAGCGGGTGGGGGAGGGCCTTCCTCACTCGCCCGATCATCCCTCGCCGGGTGCCCGCCCTCGGGTGCCACGGGTTGGGTACGCCCAACCCGTGCCGGGCGGCGCCCTTCGCCGGACGACGCCCGACGCCCGAGGATCGTCCGGCAAGGGTTGACGAGTCCGTCAGCCCGTGGCACCCGGCACCCTTTTCCGCCCCCCCCAGACTAACTCGCATGGTCTTCAAACGAATGATAATTAGCGTGCTGTCTCAGCTTTCCCAACGGGGTCGCATCGATCTTCTTTTGCAGGTGATCGACCAACTCGGCAAAACGATCGATCGGAAGCTCGTACGGACGACACTTGAACTTTCTTTCCACGATCTTCCACGCCGCTCCACGATTGAAGGGACGCTTATCAAGGCCCCTTTGCTTCGCCTCAAGTCGATGATCACAGTAACGATCAAGTAGGTATTTGATGTACGCCCGCATCCTAGTGTTGGCACCAACAGAGTCTGGAGCGGCTTGTATTTTCGGTAGTCGGCGTCTGCCACCGTTCGCAATTGTCACTCCGCCGGTCGAATTAACAATTGTATTATTGTTGCCAGCGGATGTATTGAAAGTCGGGCTTGCCGCGACAGGCACCTGCGACTGTGCGCCAGCGGCAATTGCAGTAGTCAACCGATTGCGGTATATTTTAACCTCAGCTGCCGTAATTTCCTTGCTGATATGGCCCGTGCGATCATAATCGTCGTGATGAAACAGGCAAAGCCACACGAGATTGTCCGGATCATCGTTCGCGCGATCGCGATCGACGTGAGCAATCTGGCCGCGTTTCTCCTTCATGTCGTTATGCAACCCGTAGCAGAGGCTGCAACGTCTACAAACCCCGACCATCACGCCGGCAGCAACCTTGCCTCCTAAAGATTTGCGGCGCGTCTGTTTAGCCATTTTGACTCACATCTTCTGCACGTGCTCCTCGTCCAGAATCTCCTGTACGGCGAGCAGCTTGATGACCTTTCCCATCCGCCGGAAAAACGCGGCGCACTCGTCCAGCGCATCCTGACTATACCCGAATGACACGGAAAAGCCGCGCTGGCGGTTCTCGCGCGACATCACCGCCTTGAAGGCGTCGACGTCGGGGCGGCCGGTCTTGTCGACCTGTTTGACCAGCACGGGGAACCCGTCGCCGCCCCCCGTTGGCGAACATGCGGTCCTGGTCGAGCGGCTTGGTGCCGACGGGGAAGATGCGGCCGGCCGAGCCCTTGTCGCCGACCTGCACCTTGTTCGGCACGCCGCCCCAGGGCGATCACCGCCCAGTTCTCGAACTCGAAGGGCGGGATCTTCCGCAGCTTCTGGGCCATCCACGGCAGGTCGCGGACGACGAAGCCGCGGCCGACCTGCCACAGCTCGGCGTTCTCGGGCAGCTTGCGGACGTCGCGGAGGCGCTTGACCATCACCCGGCAGGCGGTGGGGGAGATGTCGATGCCGATCCACTGCCGGTCCACTGCCGGTCCAGTGCCAGAGGAAGTGCCGTGGGACGGTCGAACCCCAGACGTTAGAAGGTCGCCAGAAACGATTTTGCCGCCACGTTCTGATCGCTGATGAGACTGCCCAACCTCGCCAGCAGCGCGGCGTCCACGTGGTAGACGCCGATCGACAGGATGAGCTTGCCCTCCTTGTAAATCAGCAACTCCGGGTGGGGCGTTTCAATGCCGTCCTCGTCGGTGTACGCGTCCTTCGCTTCAATGTAGCCGAGCTTGTACGGCTCGTCGCCGCGGGCGTAGTTGTCGGTAGCGAACGACTTGTAAATCCAATTCCCGTGCAACACGTCGGGCGCGAATTCGGATCGTTCCGTCGCCCGCCACCGGATTTCGCCGGCCCGCGTCTGGCGCAAGATTTCTTGGACCAGCTTGTCGTAAGGGGTGTCGTCATTCATCATGGGCTAGTCTCCCTGTTGGGACTTTCCGAGGGTCAGCGCCCGCAGCGCCTCGATCTTGGGGATCAGCACGTCGGGGCTCACGCCCCGCTCGACGTCTCGCCGAACGTCCGACACCTGCCGCTTGACGGAGCGGTCGAGCAGGACCAGCCACCGCGTGTTGCGGGCCTCGGTATGCGATAGGAGACTTTCGATGTTCGTCTTGTGTGACGTCGTTAGGCGAGGCTTCCCCTCCAACCGCGCAATGACCTCTTGAAAGAGCTTGTGATGAGACCGCTCCAGCGAACGCTCCCGGAGTTCGGCACCGACCGAACGCACGCGCAGGTACGTCAGGATCGTGACGAACAGTCCCAAAATACTCGCCCAACCCGCCAGCGCGTTGAACCGCAACTCCAACCACGCTTTCGCCGCACTATACGCTGCGCCGATACCCGTCATCGGTCCTCCTTCGTCTCGCCCCAGAAGACCTCGTAGTTGCGGTTGCTGTTGAACGGCGGGTCTAGATAGTTCAGGTCCACGCACTCGCCCGGCAGCTTTGCAACTGCTCGAGGTTGTCGCCGCAGTAGACGACGCGGGTGTCGAGCAGGGCGGAGGGTTTGGGCGCCATCGCCGCAGGATAATGTGCGGGGTCCGTTCGGGCAAATCCTGGCGCGGGGACGTGCGAGCCGTCGAGCGGGACGTGCGAGCCGCCGCTTGGAGCGTACGGGCCGTCGCTTCAGACGTGCGGATGGCGGCTTCATCCGTGCGGATAGATGCTTCCGACGTGCGGATCGACGCTTCATCCGTGCGGATGGCGGCTTCATCCGCACGGATGGACGCTTCAACCGTACGGATGAAGCGACGGCGCGCAGGGTCCGCTCGGGATTCTCGGACGTGGATCGGGGCGGGCAGTGGTGGGAGCGGGGTTCGGCCGGTTCTCGGACGTTCGGCGGGCGGGGGGATCGCGGCGGGGGCGGCGGAACATTGTTGTCGGCGGCTCAGGTTCCGCCCGTGGCGGCCGATGAAAGGGGCGGCGGCGAGGGTCGTCGCCGCGGCGGCGGGGGCGCGGGCAGTGCCCGACGTGGTTTCCCGCCGGTGTCGGACCCCGTGGTGGGGCCGGTCGATTTCACTCACACAGGAGCATTCCCGATGCCACAGTCGATTCCCAAGTCCGATGCCGGAACGCTGGCGTACCTCAGGGCGCTGTCCCAGAACCTCTCCGACCGGCCCGCCGCGTATGCCACCAGCCCGGCGGACGCGGACAACCTCGCGGGGCTGGTGGGCGCGTACCAGGCCGCCTACGACGCGGCGACCAACGAGAACACCCGCACGGTCGGGTCGATCCTCCGCAAGTCCCAAGCAAAATCCGACGCGGTTCGGTTCGCCCGGGCGCTGGTCGATCTGATCAAGCCGAACATGGGCGTGGGCGACGAGAACAAGCGGGTGGCGGGGATCCCGCTGCCGCGCACCGGCGGGGGGACGCCCGTGCCGCCGCCGAGCAGCGCGCCGGCCCTGATGATCGTCGGGAGCGTCACCGGCAGCATGACCCTCACCTACCGCGACAGCTTCGACCCCGGCCGCAAGGGCAAGCCCTACGGCGTGAGGGCGCTGATGCTCTACCGCAGCGTGAGCGGCGGGGAGGGGGCTGAAGGCGGCGCGCCGGTCGGGCCGACGTTTTACAAGGCGTACACGCGCGGGCCGATCGGCGTGGCGTTCGAGCCCGAGGACAACGGCAAGCTCGCCACGTTCTACGCCTGCTGGGCGACGGCGCGGATGGAGGAGGGGCCGATGTCGACCCCGGTGAGCATGACGATCGCGGCTTAATAAGTCGTCAGTCGTCAGTTGCCAAGATTTTATTTTCACGGCGACTGACGACTGGCGACTGACAACTGACAACTGACAACGAACAACTGACAACATCCACAAGGAGCACATCGTGAATCCATCCATCATTGGCCGGTCCCGCAGGGGTCCGGCGCGGCGGCCGAACGCGACGCCGCAGAGCCGGCGGACGGGCACGCCGTCGGAGATCCGCATCGTCGCGTCCGACGCGGTCGGGAACGTGCTGACCGTGACGTTCGACCAGCCGGTCGTGCTGACCGGCGTGCCGGCGTGGCGGTCGGGGGCGATGCTGCCGGTGTCGGCGGACCTGGCGTCGGCGACGGTGATGCGGCTGACCTACCCCGGCCCGGCGGGCGGGTCGGGCAGCGTGGCGGTGCCGTTCGATGCCAAGTCGATCAGCAGCGCGACCGGCGGGTTCGTGCCGGCCCAGACGATTTCCCTCGCCGCCGAGGCGGCGGCGGGGTCGACCGACGCGGCGCCGGCGATGAAGGCGGCGTGAATCAGGGATGAGCGGGTGAGGGATGAGCGGGTGAGGGATGAGCGGGTGAGGGATGAGCGGGTGAGGGGAGCAGGCGAAGCGCCTCCTAAACTCACCCGCTCACCCGCTCACCCGCTCACCCGCTCACCCGCTCACCCCTGCTTCTCTATTCCGGGGGCTACAATCGCCGCCTATGCCCCTCCGCGTCTACAACACGCTCACCCGCCGCAAGGAGGCGTTCGCGCCGATCAACCCGCCGCACGTGGGGGTTTACCTCTGCGGGCCGACGGTCTACAAGCCGCCGCACGTCGGGCATTTGGTGGGGCCGGTGATCTTCGACGTGGTGAAGCGGTACCTGACGCGGCTGGGGTTCGGCGTCGAGTGGGTGGTGAACATCACCGACGTCGAGGACAAGCTGATCGAGGCGGCGGCGAGGAAGGGGCGGACGGTCGACGACGTGGCGCGGCAGTACGAGGGGGAATATCAGGATTGCCTGCGGGATCTGGGCATCACGAGCGTCGACCGCTTCCCGCGGGCCAGCGAGCACATCGCGGAGATCGTCGCGCTGGTCGGCTCGCTCATCGAGCGGGGCCATGCGTATGCGGGGGAGGGGAACGTCTACTACGGCGTACGGAGCGACGCGGACTACGGGAAGTTGAGCGGGCGCAACGTCGAGCAGCAGGAGAGCGGCACGCGCGACGTTGAGGCGGCGGGCAAGCGCGACCCGGCGGACTTCGCGCTGTGGAAGGCGGCGAAGGCCGGGGAGCCGTCGTGGGACTCGCCGTGGGGGCCGGGCCGGCCGGGGTGGCACATCGAGTGCTCGGCGATGAGCATGAAGTATTTGGGCGAGTCGTTCGATCTGCACGGCGGCGGGATCGACCTGCTCTTCCCGCACCACGAAAATGAGTTGGCCCAAAGCGAGAGCGCGACGGGGCTGCCGTTCGCCAAGTGCTGGATGCACAACGGGCTGACGCGGATGAAGACCAAGGCCGCCAGCGGCGAGTGGCGGGCGGAGAAGATGAGCGGCAGCGTGGGGAACGTCGTTTCCGCGCGCGAGTTGATCGAGGCGCACGGGGCGGATTTGCTGCGGTATTTGATCCTCGGCACGCACTACCGCAGCCCGATCGACTTTTCGGACGAGACGGTGGCGGCGGCGAAGAAGGGGATGGGCACCTTCACGCGGCTGTTCGAGCGCGTCGAACGGCTGGATGTTGGACCGGCGTCGGGCGAACCCACCGGCGCCGTGGCGGATTTGCGGGCGAAGTTCCTGGCGGCGATGGATGATGACTTCAATACGGCCGGCGCGATCGGCGCGCTGCACGAGTTGGCGGGGGAGGTCAACGCGCTGATCGAGCGCAGCGGCGTCGAGACGTCGCGCGACGCGGCTTCACTTCAGCAAGTCGCAAGTGCGGTTGCAACACTGCGCGAGTTGGCGGCGGTGTTGGGGTTGTTCGAGCGAGGGTTCTTTGCGAAGCCGCAAGCGGCGGACGATTCTACGGTTGACGACCTGATGGCGCTGCTGATCGACCTCCGCGCCGAGGCGCGGGCGCGGAAGGATTTTGCGACGGGTGACGCGATCCGCAAGCGGCTGGGCGAGATGGGCATCACGCTGGAAGACCGCGCCGGCGGGACGGAGTGGCGGAAGGATTAGCCGTTCTGCCTGTCGGCCGGCCACGTCAGGGCGAGGGTGATGGCTGCCACCAGCGCGGGGGCGCCGAGGCCCAGCACCCAGCTCATCGTCGCCTGCGCGGGGGTCGCGCCGAACCGAAACGTGACGCAAACTAAGGCGACCGCCGCCGCCGTGGACGCCACGATGGCGAGGGCGAGCGAAATTGCCTGTCTTGCGTGGCGGGTCATGTCGGTTGACTTCTGAAAAGCGTGAGTTTCTTGATAGCCGGAGGCGGAAGCCCCGGTCTTCGGTCGGGATGCCTCCATCATTCACAACGCTCCGCCGCGATCAACCTGGGCTTCCGCCTCCGGCTATTAAGGCGTCTGATCGCCGGGCGTCGCTTCCCGCGTGGTCGACGTCGGCGGGGCGAAGGGGCGGGTCATCAGCGTGGCGGCGTCGGCGAAGCGCGCGACGATCTTCCCCAGCGCCTCGTCCGGCGACCCGTCGGACTCGCCGTCGACCGTCACGTGGACCTCCGCCAGCGGCCGACCGCCGGGGTCGCCGGTGACGACCAGGGAGAGGTGCCCCGCCTGCCGCGAGCGGGCGGGCGAGTCGGAGGGCGCGGGCGGGATCGCCTCGGCCGCCGCGTCGGCGTGGAGGGCCGCCTTCACCGTCGCCGGCAGGCCGGTCTGGGCCTGAAGCTGCGGCGTGAGGTGGGCGGCCGCGGCGGCGTCGATTTTGAACGAACTCGGCCCCGGCGGCGCGGCGGGCGGCACCTCGGCCGCGCAGCCGGCGGCGGCCAGGAGGGGAAGAATGACAAGTCGTCTAATGAAGCGCGGCATGAAGGTTCCTCGGCATTCAAGGGGGCCACGGATTGGCGTACTCGCCAACCCGTGCCGTGCGGAGCTCGAGTTAATTCGGCAGCCTTCCTTAATAGCCGGTGGCGGAAGCCCCGGTTTTCGCTTCGGGTGCCTCCATCGTTCGCAACGCTCCGCCGCGATCCACCGGGGCTTCCGCCTCCGGCTACTAAGGACTCGGATCGTCTCGCCGTACTCCCCGAATTGCGAGCCACACCCAGCGGCCCGCGAAGCCGGTCATCAGCAGGCCGATGAGGGTGAACAGGGCGGCCTCGAACAGGTAGTCCGCAAAGTCGACGCTCGGGGAGTCGGTGAAGGCGTAGACAAATCCCCCGACGCCGACGCACAGCATGAACAGGCCGATTGGGAACATCACCACGGAGAGGAGGGCGGCGAGCAGGTGGGTCATCGGGGTTGATTTATCCGGTTGATCGGCTTGCCGCTCAAGTCCCACGCCGCCCGGCCGTCGGGGCGTTCGTGGATGCGCACGGTGGCGACGTCGGACAGGCGGTCGTAGGTGAGGGTCCGGTGGTGCCGGGTGGTCGGCGGCGAGCCGTCGGGGCCGGGCGTGGTGTCGCGGGTGCCGGCGGGGTCGTCGTGGTCGGGCACGCCCAATCGACGGAGGGCCGAGCGGAGGGTTTTGACCGGGCGGAGCAGGTCGGCCAGCCGGTCCTCCTCGTCGCGCGGGATCACGGCGAACAGCAGGTGCCGGCGCGACGGCGGGGCCGCGCCGCCGCAAAAGGGGCAGTGGAAAATGATGAGGCTCGACGGCCCGTCGCCGCCGGGTTCGCCGTACGGAACTGGAACTCGCCGGCCCGCCCGTCGAACGCGATCGGCACGGCGGGGTCGTCCGCCGCGCGGTCGAGGTAGCCGCAGCCGCAGGGGGCGGTGGTGACGGAGGCGAAGGTTCGGCGGTTGTCCATAGAAGCATTCTTTGATAGCCGGAGGCGGAAGCCCCGGTTTTTCGGTTCGGGGTGCCCCAATCGTTCGCAACGCTCCGCCGCGATCCACCGGGGCTTCCGCCTCCGGCTATTAAGGATTCCGAGGGTCGGTCGGACCAATTCACCCTCGTATATGGTGCCGGGGTAGAGGTGCGGCGTCCACCGGCAGACGGCGTCGGGCGCGGCCGGCGGGAGGGGCACGGTGCCCCGCTCGGCCCGCAGCGCGCCGAGAAAGGTCGGCAACGCCGGGCCGATCGGGTGGGGGTGGGCCGGGTCGAGCCAGCCGACGTTCACGCCGATGAGGCGCGTGTAGGCGTGCGGCGTGAGGTCGGCGAAGTAGGGCATGGCGACGAACCTTTATGCCGAAGTTCCCGTTATAGCCGGAGGCGGAAGCCCCGGTCTTTGGCTCGAAAGTATGCCGGGAAAACCGGGGCTTCCGCTCCCGGCTACTTTGGGGCGGCTTCCGTTCAATCACGGGGTGGGCGAGCTATCATAAGCCGATGTCGAACTCCCGCAAAAAGGTCGTCGTCGCCATGAGCGGCGGGGTGGATTCGTCCGTCGCGGCGGCGCTGCTGCGGCGGGAGGGGCACGAGGTGATCGGCGCGTTCATGCGGCTCGGCACGCCGGGCGGGGTGGAGGGGCCGGACGAGGCGTGTTCGACGGCGGCGGAGGGGAAAAAGCACAAGCAGGGGTGCTGCTCGGTGCTTGACGCGGCCGACGCGCGGCGGGTGGCGGACCGGCTGGGCATCCCGCTTTACGTCCTCAATTTTCAGGAGGATTTCGGACGGGTGATCAATTATTTCGTCGGCGAATACAATGCCGGCCGCACGCCCAACCCGTGCGTGCGGTGCAATGATTGGTTGAAGTTCGGCAAGCTGGAGCGGTACGCCGAGGCCGTCGGGGCGGATTATATTGCCAGTGGGCATTACGCGCGGATTGGGACGACCCCTCATACTGGCGAACCGTGTCTGATGCGTGGCGTGGATGCTTCCAAGGACCAGAGTTACGTCCTGTTCGGCATCAAGCCCGCGAACCTCGCGCGAACGCTGCTGCCGGTGGGGGGGTTCACGAAGCCGCAAATCCGCGCGATGGCCGAGCAGTGGGGGCTGCCGGTGTTTAACAAGCCCGACAGCCAGGAGATCTGCTTCGTGCCCGACGGCGATTACGCGGGGCTGGTGAAGCGGCGGACGCCCGACCGCGTGCGCGGGGGCGAACTCGTGACGTCCGGCGGCGAGACGGTGGGGGAGCACGCCGGGCACCAGCACTTCACCGTCGGCCAGCGGCGGGGCGTGGGCGTGGCGTTCGGGCACCCGATCTACGTCGTGGACGTCGACCCGGCGCGCAACCGCGTGGTGGTCGGGCCGCGCGAGGAACTGATGAAAACGTCGCTGGTGGCCGACCAGTTGAACCTGCTCGACCCGCGGCTGCGGTCGCTGAAGCCGGGCGAGGCGGCGGTGCGGTGCGCGGCGAAGATTCGGTACAACGCCCAGCCCGTGGGGGCGGCGGCGTCGCGGCTGTCGGACGGTGAGTTGAAGGTGGCGTTCGACGAGCCGCAGGCGGCGGTGGCGCCGGGGCAGGCGGTGGTGCTGTACGACGGCGAACTGGTGCTGGGCGGCGGGTGGATCGACCGGGCGGAGGCGGTTTAGGGCGGCCGCAACCCGCGCCGGTTGCGTCACTTAGGCGGGCCTGTATACTTGCCGCCGGCGAAGGATCGCCGCCGGGGCCCGTCGGGAAGCGGGCCGGTTTTGGGAAGGATTCCACCATGCCCGCTGCGCCGTTGAACCGTCACTACCATGCGCTTCGCGCGCCGATTTTGCTGAGTTCCGCCATCGTCGGCCTCGGCTGCGCGGCGGGGCAGAAACCCGCGCCGACCACCGCCCCGACGCCGCCGCTCGCGGGGTCGCAAAGTGGGTCCGACGTAAACGCCGAAGCGGCCGGGGGCGGGAAGGTGGATGCCGTCGCCCGCGCCGCCGAGGCGTATGCCGCGTCGGTGAAGCGGGCGATGTCGGCCCGCGCCGCGGCGCCGGCCGCGACGCCGGCCGCGGCGCGGATCGACGCGCCCGAATCGGTCGCGGCGGAGGACCCCAAGTCGTGGGTGAAACCTGCCGACCTGTCGCTCGCCCCCGGCCGCCCGCAGGACCCGCCGCGGTCATTGGCGCCTTCCACGAAGCCGGTGGCGATCGTCGCGGTTCCTCCGCCGAACTCTCCGGTCTCGGCCGTCGACCCCGACGCCGCCACGCCCGCCCGGCTGAGCGTGATCGACCCCGACGAGCCGGCCCAGGGCTCCGACCGCGGCGACTCAATGATCGCCAGCGTCCGCCCCGGCACCCGCGCCGCGCCGTTCGACAACGCCCCCATCGCCCCGCCGGTCGCCCCGGTCGTCGAGCCGCTGGAGGCCCGGTTGCTCAAGGCGGCCAGGGCACAGCCGAGCGATCTGGCGAACCAGTTGGACTACCAGCTCGTGCTGCTGGCGGCGGGCAAGCCCTCGCCCGACCTCGCCGCCGCGGCGCTGCTGCCGTCGGACGACCGGTCGCTGCTGCTGGCGGTGCTGGACGGGCTGGGCAATTTCAAGGCCGCCAACCGCTCGGGCCAGTCGCCGCTGCCGCGGGACAAGGTCCGGCCGCTGACGGAGATGGCCGACCGCCTGTCGTCGGAGGTCGACCTGAACGTGCCGACGGCGGTGCTGTGCTCGAAGGTGGACAGTTTCGGTCGGTACGAGCCGATCGACCCGGCGGCGTTCAAGGTGGCCGCCGAGCACCCGGTGGTGCTGTATTGCGAGGTCGACCACTTCGCCAGCAAGCTCGACGCCCAGGGCCAGTGGCGGACGCGGCTGACGTGGGACGCGGCCCTGTTCGACGAGTCGGGCAAAAAGGTGTGGACCGGCAAGACGACCGAGGTGGACGACCTCAGCCGCAACCGCCGGCGCGACTTTTTCGCCGCCAAGGTGATCCGCCTGCCCGCGACGCTGGTGGTGGGGCGCTACCTGCTGAAGGCGACGATGGTCGACCGCCAGGCCGAGCGGGTGGCGGAGAAAACGATCCCGCTGCAGATCGTGCCGTGACGGGTTTGCGACGCGCTGGTGACTTGCCCGCCGCCGTGGTATATTCCACCGCGTGAGCCGACCCGCACCACGCCGCCCGCTCCTGTTGGCCCTCGCCCTCCTCGGCCTGATCGCGGCCCTGCTGCCGACACCATCGGCGCGGGCGGCGGAGCCGGAGAAGACCGAGCTGGTCTTCTGGCCCCGCTGGGCCGAGCCGTCGCGCGACGCGGCGCTGCGGAAGTTCGAGGAGGAGCACCCCGGCGTCCGCATCGTGTCGTCCACCGTCGCCGGGGAGATGATCGTCTACCAGCAGCGGCTGCTGTGCGGCGTGGCGGGGGGCAGCCCGCCGGACGTGATCGTCTGCGACCGCTTCAGCACCGCCGAGTGGGCCAGCCGCGACGCCTTCCTGCCGCTGGGCGACTTCGTGAAGAAGTCTCTGCGCGAGGAAGCGCTGGCGAAGCAGGCCGCCGACGCCATCGCCGCCGGCACCTCGGCCGACGCGCCGCTCGGGGCGTTGATCGACCTGCTCAAGCCGATCGGCGCGAGCCGCCAGCGCACGCTGGCCGAGTCGCTCCGGGCCGGTAAACCCGCCGACGCCGCGAAGCGCGCCGCCGACGCGAAGGAGCTGGTCGTCCTCTGCCAGGGCATCCACGGCGACGAGTACTTCCCCGCCGTCTGGGACGAGGCGCAGTGGAACGGCAAGACCTTCGGCATCCCGCTCGACTACGACGACCGGCTCCTCTACATCAACGAGGATTTGCTGGAGCGCGCCGGGCTGGTCGACGCCAACGGCCACGCCAAGCCGCCGGCGGACTGGGACGAGCTCAAGCGCTACGCCGTCAAGCTCACCGAGCGCGACGCCAAGGGGCGGATCAAGGTGCTGGGCTTCGCGCCGAATTACGGCAACAGTTGGCTCTACCTCTACGGCTGGCAGAACGGCGGGCAGTTCGTCAGCAAGGACGGCAAGACCATCACGCTGAACGACCCGAAGATCGTCGGCGCGCTGCAGTACATGCGCGACGTCTACGACGCCATCGGCGGCATCCAGGAGGTCGAGAAGTTCCAGAGCAGCTTCCCCGGCGGCGGAGCGCTCGACCCGTTCATCACCGGGCAGGTGGCGATGAAGATCGACGGCGGCTTCGCGCTGCCGACCATCACGGACTACGGCCAGAACCTCCGCTTCCGCGCCGTGCCCGCGCCGTCGCCGGCGGGGATGCCGGCCATCACCTGGTCGGGCGGCTACTCGCACTCGCTGCCGGCGGGGTGCAAGAACCCCGCGCTGTCGTTCGAGTTGATCCGCTTCCTCTCCAGCGACCGGATCATCCGCTACCAGAAGGATTTGATGGTCCGCCAGGCCGCGGCGCGCGGGGCGACGTACCTGCCGATCGACGTGCCCAAGCCGCGGCTGGGCGGGGAGATTTACGACAAGTACGTGAAGGGCAACCCGGCGATTCCGCCGCGCATCCGCGACGCGGCGGCGGTGGCGGTGGATTTGGCGAAGGTCGCGCGGTTCCGCCCGCCGACGCCGGTGGGGCAGGTGCTGTGGGACGAGCACATCCGCGCATACGAGAAGGCCGTCCGCCACGAGATGAGCCCGCAGGCCGCCCTCGACGCCGGCACGGTGCTGGTGCAGGCGCGCCTCGACGGGCTGAACGAGCGCGACGAACTGCCGATGGTGCCGTGGCTGTGGGTGTGGGTCGGCATCGCGGCGGCGGTGGTGCTGGCGGCGGGGGGCGTTTACCTCTTCGGTGGCCGGCGCGAGCTGCTGCGGCAGTTGGGCGGGGCCGAGGCGCGGACGGGCCTGCTGGCGGTCTCGCCGTGGGTCTTCGGCTTCCTCGCCCTCACCGCCGGCCCGATGATCGCCTCGGCCGTGCTGAGCTTCTCCCGCTACGACATCCTCCACGGCGCGCGGTGGGTCGGCAGCGAGAACTACCGCGTCCTGTTCTCCGACCCGCTGGTCTGGAAGAGTTTGGCGAACACCGGGTTCATGGTCCTCGGCGTGCCGCTGGGCATGGCCGTCGGCCTCGCCATCGCCATGCTGCTCAACCAGGAGGTGAAGGGGATGGGCGTTTACCGCACCATCTACTACCTCCCCGCCATCGTGCCGGCCGTGGCGAGCTCGATCCTGTGGATCTGGATCCTCAGCCCCGAGCAGGGCCTGCTCAACGCGCTGCTGCGCATGGTCGGCGTCGACCAGCCGCCCAACTGGCTTGTCAGCGACGCGTGGCTGTTCGGCAGCAAAACCGGCATCATCATCATGGGCCTGTGGGGGGCCGGGGCGAGCATGATCATCTGGCTCGCCGGCCTCCGCGACATCCCCACCGGTTTGTATGAGGCCGCCAGCATCGACGGCGCCGGGCCGTTCCGCCAGTTCTGGAACGTCACGCTGCCGATGCTCACGCCCTACATCTTCTTCAACCTGCTGATCGGCATCATCGGCACCCTACAGATTTTCGCCCAGGCCTTCATCATGACCCAGGGCGGCCCGAACGACTCGACGATGTTCTTCGTCTACTACCTCTTCAACAACGCCTTCGCCTACTTCCGCATGGGCTATGCCTCCGCCCTCGCGTGGGTGCTGTTCGCCATCATCCTCGCGTTCACCTCGGTCCAGGTCTATTTCTCGAAGAAATGGGTGCAGTACGGCGGGGAATAAGTCAGGGAGGAGCGATGAGTGGTGAGCGATGAGCGTGCGAATCTTGCTAATCCCTAGTCCCTCACCACTTTGCCCTAATTTACCATGGCAAGACTCTGGATCACCCTCCTGATCGTCTCCGAGACCGTTGTGTTAGCGGTCTCCGGGGTGCTGTTCGCCTACGGCGACCTCGGCCGTGGGGGGATCGTCGCGGTCTACTTCGCGGTCCTCGCCGGCGTGCTCGGGCTGGCGATGGGGCTCGCGCTGCCGCTGCCTTGGGCGCGGCGGGTCGGGCTGCACGGGGCCCTGCTGGCGGGGTGCGTGCTCTTCAGCCTGCCGTTCGTCTGGCTGGTCGGCACGTCGCTGAAGTACGAGGAGGAGGTCTTCGTCTACCCCCCGAAGTGGATCCCCATCCTGCCACGCAAAATCGACGAGTCGCCCTACGTCACCACCGAGGAGCTCGACCCGCCGCGCCGACCGGTCGGCGTCGACGCCGACCGGTTTGACGCGCTGCTGCCCAAGATCGAAGCCGCCCTCTGGCGCCGCGCGACGGACCTGAAGCCCAAGGGAATGCTCGCCGGCATCGACGCCGAGTCCACCCGCGCCGCCATGCAGCCCGCCCTCTACGTCGCGGCCGAGCGCGGGCTGCCGGCGGACGTCTGGGCGAGGCCCGACCCCGCCGTCGCCGACGCCTTCGCCGCCCGCCTCGACGCCCGCATGGTCGACGACGCCGCCGGCAGCGTCTACCGCTACGCCTCGGTCGGCGACGTCAGCGTCACCGACGCCGACCGCCGCATCTACGGCAGTTCGGAGCTCAAAGGCCTCAGCGAATGGTCCGCCGCCGGCGCCGCCAAACTGATTCCCAGCGGCGGCGTCGAGACCATCGGCCGGATCGTCCGCTACCAGTTCGCCCCCGACGCCCAGACCGCCGTCCTCACGCGCGACATCCCGCTGCCCTTCGCCGCCGACCGACTGCTGGCCGTCGGCGTGACGGTCCACGAGGACCGCAGTTGGCAGTCCGTCTCGGCCACCCTCGACGTCGGCGGCGTCCGCTACCGCTCCGCCGACGCCCTCGCCCTCGGCCTCGAACGCTCGCAGGAGTTCACCTTCAAGCGCGCCGACCTCGACCCGCGCGACGAGCGCGTCCTCGGCTACTGGCCCGTCGCCCCGACCGCCGAAGCCCCCGCCGCCGACCTGCCCGCCGACACCGCCCGCATCACCGTCACCCTCCACGCCCGCTCGCGCTCCGGCGCGGTCTGGAGCAAGTTCACCGACAGCTACCGCCGCGCGTGGATCACCAGCGGGCACCTGGGGGATTACGTTTTCAACAGTTTTTACCTGGTCGCCCTGAACGTGATCGGCAGCGTGCTGAGCTGCTCGCTGGTCGCCTACGGGTTCGCCCGCCTGCGCTGGCCGGGGCGCGACGCGGTCTTCCTGCTGGTGCTGGCGACGATGATGCTGCCCGCGCAGGTCACGATGATTCCCGGCTTCGTCGTCTTCAAGAGCCTCGGCTGGTACAACACCCTCAAGGCGCTGTGGGTGCCCGCCTTCTTCGCCGCGCCGTTCTACATCTTCCTGCTCCGGCAGTTCATGAAGGGCATCCCCCGCTCGCTGGAGGAGGCGGCGCTGCTCGACGGGTGCAGCTACTTCGGCATCTATTGGCGGATCATCCTGCCCCTGATGAAGCCCGCGCTCGCCGCCGTCGCCGTCTTCACCTTCATGGGCACCTGGAACGAGTTCATGGGCCCGCTGATTTACATCAACGACGAGCGCCTCTACCCCCTCGCCTTAGGATTATTCGACTTCCGCAGCCAGCACGGCGGCGACTACGGCATGCTCATGGCCGCCAGTTTGATCATGACCCTCCCGGTCATCGCCTTGTTCTTCATGGCCCAACGCTACTTCATCCAGGGCGTCTCGCTGAGCGGCATCAAGGGATGATCAAGAAGAGGTGAGCGGGTGAGGGGATGGGCGGGTGAGGGATGAAACCCGGGTGCCACGGATTGTGGTACTCCTCAACCCGTGCCGAACGGCGTTCGCACACCGCCCGGCACGGGTTGGCGGGTACCCAACCCGTGGCACCCGGAAGGATGCACGCGATTGCTCCTACGCGAACCGCCGCACCGAGTATGGCGCGGCGTCCACCACGGGCGGCTTCCCGCCGATCAGGTCGGCGATCAGGCGGCCGGTGGCGGGGGCCATGCTGACGCCGAGCATCCCGTGCCCGACGGCGAGGTGGAGGTTCGCCAGCGACGGCAGCGGGCCGAGGATCGGCAGGTCGTCGTAGGTCATCGGGCGCCAGCCGTACCACTCCTGCTCCGTCGTCTCACCATACGGGTCGCGGAGGTAGTGGGCGGCGCCGCGCTTGAGGGCGTCGAGACGGCGGCGGTTGAGGGTCGCGTCGTAGCCGGCAAA
Source organism: Tepidisphaeraceae bacterium (assembly GCA_965260985.1). GTDB lineage: Bacteria > Planctomycetota > Phycisphaerae > Tepidisphaerales > Tepidisphaeraceae > CBDHCE01. The sequence goes on from CBDHCE010000018.1 coordinate 204,398, forward strand.
CTCCATCGTCGAGCCGATGCGGTAGCCGCTCTTGAAGGGGGTGATGGCGACCTTGTGCTCCTCGAAGATCATCGGGCGCGTCGGGCAAATCGCCGGGCGGGGCATGGTGATCGAGTACCCCTTGCCGGGCTGGATCGGCAGCTTGATGCCCAGGTGCCTGTCGAGCAGCGGGGCGGCGGCGCCGGTGGCGAGGATGATGTGGTCGGCCTCTATCGGTCCTTCGTTGGTGAGGATGGCTGTCGCGCGACTGTTTTTCTTTGTGAAGCCGCGAGCGGCGGTGTGCTCGCGGATTTGCACGCCTTTTTCCTCCAGCACGCGGCGGAGGCCGGACATGAGGAGGTCGGCCCGCAGGTGGGCGTCGCCCTCGTAGTGCCACGCGCCGGCGATGCCGGGCTTTAACGCGGGCTCCAATTCGGTCAATGCCTCGCCGTCGTAGCGGACGGCGGCGAGGTCGAAGTGCTCGCGCAGCAGGGCGTCGGTGGCGGCGTACTTGTCCATCTCGCGCTGCGACTCGTAGACGAAGAGGAGGCCGCGTTCTTCCCAATCGCAGTCGATTTGCTCGTCGCGCAGCAGGTCGAGGTAGAGGCGCTTGGAGGCGTTGAGCAGCGCGACCCGCGCGCGGGCGGCGGCCATCATGTCTTGCTCGTTGCAGCGTCGGGCGAAGCGCAGCAGCCAACTCCAGAGGCGCGGGTCGAGGCGGGGCTTGATGTAAAGGGGGGCGTCGGGCTTGAGCATCGCCTTCAGCGTGGTGGCGATCGCGCCCGGCTGCGGGAGGGGCAGGGCGTGGGAGGGGCAGACGTAGCCGCAGTTGCCGTGGGAGCAGCCGGCGCCGAAGGTTCCCTGGTCGATGATCGTGACGCGGTGGCCGTCGCGGGCGAGGTGGTAGGCGCACATCGCGCCGACGACGCCGCCGCCGATGATGAGGACGTGCTGTGGGGTCATGAAGTGCTCCGCGTCGAACGTGGCACGGGCGTCCCGCCCGCGTCTTTCTTGAACTTATTCAACGCGGGAAGGCGCAGACGCGGGCGGGACGCCCGTGCCACGGTGGGGGGCAATCCCGTGCCGGAAGGGGTCGGCGGGGTCGAAGAGGATGAGGCAATCGCCGTTCACGAACGCGCGGCCGGTGATGGTAGGGATGATCGCGTCGCCGTCGCGCTCGTAGGTCGCCTCGAAGACGCTGCCGACTACGGAGCGCTGCCGCCACGTCTCGCCCTCTTTCAATAAATCGTCGGCGGCAAGGCAGGCGAGTTTGGCGCTGGTGCCGGTGCCGCAGGGGGAGCGGTCGTAGGCGCCGCCGGGGCAGAGGACGAAGTTGGTGGCGTCGGCCCCTTCGCCGCCGGGGCCGATCAGTTCAATGTGGTCGATCAACGCGCCGCCGGGGCCGGTGATGTGCTGGGCGTCAAGGGCGCGGCGGATGTCGCGGGCGTAGGCGGTCAGTTCCTCCGCGTCGGACAGCACCAACTCGCGGCCGTGGTCGCTGACGAGGAAGAACCAGTTGCCGCCGTAGGCGATGTCCCCCGTGACGCTGCCGCGGCCCGGCACCTCGATGGCGACGGCCTTGCGGAAGCGGTACGCCGGCACATTCCGCACCGAGACGCGGCCGTCGGGATGCAGCGTCGCCGAGACCTTGCCGACGGGCGTCTCGACGCGGTGGCGGCCGGGCGCGATTTGTTTTCGGTGCGCCAGCGTGGCGACCAGTCCGATCAGGCCGTGGCCGCACATGCCGAGGTAGCCGACGTTGTTGAAGAAAATCACGCCCGCGGCGCACTGGGGATCGACGGGTTGCAGCAGGGCCGCGCCGACCATCACGTCCGACCCGCGCGGCTCGGTGACGAGCGCCGTGCGGCAGTGGTCGTGATGGTTGCGCATCACCGCGAGGCGGTCGGCCATCGGGCCGGTGCCGAGGTCGGGCAGACCGTCGACGATGACGCGCGTCGGCTCGCCGCCGGTGTGGGAGTCGATGACGCGGAGGGGTTGCATGAATCTTCGTGGCACGGGCGTCCCGCCCGCGTCTGCGCTTCCTTTGTCTTGAAGAGAAGAAATCCGGGCGGGACGCCCGTTCCACGGTCAGGCGTTGCCGCGCGTCCACTCGCCGTCGATCAGCCGCCACGCGCCGGTCGGGTTCTCGTCGCGCAGCAGCGGCGGCAGGCGGTTCGGGCGGACGTGGTCGAACGCTTGGAGCAGTCCCCAGCGGCGGATCGAGGCGGGGAAGCCGACGGCGGTGAAGCCGCCGTGGCCGCTGGCGGGGTAGGGGCCGCCGTGCTGCATCGCGGGCGAGACGGCCACGCCGGTCGGCATCTTGTCGTTCAACAGCCGGCCGACGCGCGGGCGCAAAACGGCGGCGACTTCGGCATAATCCGCGTCGTCCGAACCGTCCGTCGAGCTGTAAATCGAGCCGGTCAATTCGCCCTCCAGCGTGCGGATCACCTCGGCGAGTTGGGCGGCGTTGTCGGCGACCACCAGCATCGACGAATTGCCAAACGCCTCGCGCCCCAGCGCATCGGCGTCGGCCAGGAAGTCCGCCGCCGCCACGCGCAACAGCGTGTTTTCGTGGGCATACTTGCCCGCCACCGACTCGCCGCCGGCGACCACTTCCGCGCCGGCGGCCTTGAGCGACCGCACGCCCTTCACCAGCCCCTCCTTCACCCCCTTCGACAGCAGCGTGCCGGCGGCGGCCTTGTGGTAGCGGCCCGCCACATCCGCGGTGAACCGCTCGGCGTCGATCCCCTTCACCATCAGGACGAGGCCCGGACTCGTGCAGAACTGCCCGGCGGCGAGCAGGGCGCTGGCGACGAACTCCTCCGCAATTTCGCCGTTCCGCTCCGCCAGCGCGCCCGGCAGCAGGACGACAGGGTTGACGCTCGACATCTCGAGGTAGATCGGCTTGCCCGCCGCGTCCGCCGCCGCTTTCAGGGCGAGGCCGCCGGCGCGGCTGCCGGTGAAGCCGGTCGCGCCAAGGCGTCGGTCGGCCACCAACCGCAGGCCGTCGTCGGGTTGCAGGTGGTACATCAGTTGCACCGTCGCGGCCGGCAGCCCGGCGGCGACGGCGGCCTCGTGCGCCTGCTCGGCGAACAGCCGCGCGGTGCCGGGGTGCAGCGGGTGGCCCTTGGCGATCACCGGGCACCCCGCGGCGATGGCGGAGGCGAAGTCGCCCCCGCTCGCGCTGCCGTAGGCGAACGGGAAGTTGTTCGGCCCGAACACCGCCACCGGCCCGACCGGCGCGAGCACCGAGCGCAACTCGTTCTTCGTGTCGATCGTCGGCATTGCCCACGACCCGCCCTCCGCCGCGTCGGCCGCCTGGCGGAGTTGGTTCACCGTGCGCGGCAGTTCCGCATCCTTCAGCCGCGGCGAGACGGGGTAGGCGGTCTCCTGGTGCGCGACGGCGATGATCGCGTCGGCGTTCGCCCCGATTCGGTCGGCGTAGTCGCGCAGGAAGGCCGCGATGGTTTTCGCCGGCGTCTCGCGCAGTTCCGCCGCCGCGGCGTGGGCGGCGTCGAGGGCGGCGTCGGCGTCGGACCAGGCGCTGACGGGGTAAATGTCCGCCAGCGCCTCGCCCGTCGCGGGGTCGGTGGCGCGGAAGGTGTCGGCGACTTCAGCGGCGCGCCAGCGGCCGGCGATGAGGACTCGGTGGACTTCAGATTGGCTTGTCATGTCGTGAGACGATAGGGGCGGCGGGGAAGAAGGAGTCCACGAATCTTCACGAATGAACACGAAGGGGAAAGATTTCACCCAACCAAGCTCTTCCCTTCCATTCGTGCTTATTCGTGTTCATTCGTGGATTTTCTTATGCCTTCGGCCGCGTCCCAATCGCTTGGTGGATGATGGAAAGCACCCGTTTGCGTTCCTCCCCAATCAACGCCAACCGCGGCGCGCGGCACACCTCGGTGCCGTAGCCGCACTCGCTCGCGGCCAGTTTGATGTATTGCACCAATTTCGGCAGCGTGTCGAGGTGCAGCAGCGGCGTGTACCACTGATAGACCTTCAGCGCCGCCGCGTAATCGCCGGCCCGCGCCAGGTCCCACAGCAGGCGGTTCTCGGCGGGGAAGGCGTTGACCAGGCCGCTGATCCAGCCGTCGGCGCCGAGGACGATGCTCTCCAGCGCCAGGTCGTCCACGCCGCAGAAGATCTTGAAGCGGTCGGCGTAGAGGTTCCGCAGATCGGTCAGCCGGCGGGGGTCGTCGGAGCTCTCCTTGATGGCGACGATGTTTTCCACGTCCGCCAACTCGCCGAAGGTCTCGGGCTTCACGTCGACCTTGTAGCTCACCGGATTGTTATAGATCATCACCGGCAGATCGGTCGCGGCGGCGACGGCGCGGAAGTGGGCGACGGCCTCGCGCGGGTCGGCGGGGTAAACCATCGCGGGCAGGACCATCAGGCCGTCCACGCCGGCTTCTTTCGATTTCTTTGCGAAGCCGCAAGCGGCGGCGGTGGTGTATTCCGCCACGCCCGTCAGCACCGGCACCCGGCCGTCGACGCGCTCGACGGTGGCGCGGAGGACTTCGATCTTTTCGTCCGGCAGCAGCGAGCAATTCTCGCCCACGGTGCCGAGCATCACCAGGCCGTGGATGCCCGCCTCGAGCATCGCGTCGAGGTGGTCGAGCGTGGACGGAATGTCGAGCGACTCGTCCGCCCCGAACTGCGTGGTCGCCGCCGGAAAAACGCCCTGCCAACTCGTCCGCATTGATCAACTCCTCACGCACCACGCACCACGCACCACGCACCACGCGCCAATCCAGCCTCACCGCCCGATCACGCTCTGCGGCGCGAGCTGCGCCGCGACCGACGAGCCGACGCGGGCGGGGTCGACCGCCTCGACGGCGGTCGGCGTGACGTACTTCAGGCTCATGCCCGCGTCGTCGACCACCTCCCCGGTCACGCCGACGAACTGCCCGCTCAACGCGGCGAACTGCGGGTCGTCGCTGCGGACGTAGACCACGGTCCGGCCGTTCGCCGGGTCGGTCAGGCGGTAGAGAGGCCGGCCGCCCATCTGCAAACTGCTCGGCCGCAGCGTGCCGACGGCGGCGTAGACCTTGACCGCGCTCGCCTCCACCCGGCCGGCCAGTTCCTGGTTCTCCGCCGTCAGCGACTGCCGGGTGCTCGCCCCCTGCCGCTGGGCGGCCATCGCGGCCTGCAGCTCGGCCTGGGCGGCCCGGCGGCTCTGCAGCACCTGGATCCGGTACTCGGCGATCTGCCGCGTCGGCCCCTTCGCCGGCGAGGCGTCGGCGACGGCCTGATATTCCGCCAGCATCCGGTCGATCGGCTGCTCCCCCACCGGCCGCGTGCTGGCGGACTCGAACGCCGCCTCCGCCCCCTTCAGCCGCTGCGCGACCGCCGCGTCGACCGGCGGCGCGGCGGGCCTGCTGGCGGGGGTCGAGCCTGACGGCGTCGGCCGCGCGCCGGGGTGGAAGGCCGATGCCGAATCGTCCGCCGGCTTGGTCGGCGGCGTTCCGCCCGACCCGTCCGACCCCGCGTCGAACGGCACGATCTTCAGCGTCCCGCCCGGCCCGGCCACCACCCGCACCCGCCCGCCGGGCACCACGTCCTGCCGGCGGATGTAGGCGTACACGCCCGGCGGCGGGGCGAGGTACCACGACTCGGCGTCGGACCCGACGACCTTCACGTCCGCCCCGACCGTCAGCCGCGCCGCCGGCTCGTACGCCTGCTTGGTCAGCGCGCTGCCGTAGCGGGCGTAGCCGGCCTGCACCACGCGGCCGGTGCCTTCCCTCCCGCCGAGCTCCAGCGACGCCTTGGGGAAGGTGAGGTAGGTCTTCTCCGGCGGCAGGATTTTCAGCCAGTCGCCGACGAGGTCGACCGTCACCACGTTGTCGCCGCGGTCGAGCTTGAGCAGCGGCGTGCCGGTCTCGCCGGCCGAGGCGCGGACGTAGACGGCGTTGGCGTCGACCGTGCCGAGGTACTGCGGCGGCTCGGCTTTGGGGGCCGATTCGGTTGACGATTCGGTGGCCGATTCGGTCGTCGGCGGCGGGTCGGCCTCCTGCGCGTGCAGGGCGGGCGTGGCGAGGCCGAGGGTCGAACCGAGGGCGAGGGCCAGCAGCGGGGCGTGGAGGTGGTTCATGGCTGCCGCTAGTGATAATCAACTTTCGCCGAATGTAAAGCCGGGCAAAGTTGCGGGCGTTTGATGGCCGGCGAAATGAAAGCAACGCAAGGCTTGACACGGGGCCAAAATCGGCAGACAACGGCGGGAAGTGACCGATGCCCCCCCGACGCCGGACTCCGCCGCCCCGCCCGCCCCCGGCCCGCCGGTGCCGCGGCGGACGCTCGACGCGCTGCCGAACATGGTCTGGACGTCCACGCCGGAGGGGGCGGTGGAGTTCGTCAACGCGCGGTGGCGGGCCTACACCGGCCTCTCCCTCACCCAGACCGCCGGCGACGGCTGGGCGGCGGCGTTTCACCCCGACGACCTGCCCGCGCTGGCCGGCGAGTGGGAGGCGGCGCGGCGGTCGGGCGGGGCGGCGCGGACCGAGTGCCGCCTCCGCCGCGCGGCCGACGGGGCGTGGCGGTGGCACGTCTGGTCGCTCGCGCCGGTGATCGGCGCGGGCGGCGCGGTGGCGCGGTGGATCGGCACCGCCGCCGACGTCCACGAGCACCGCGAGGCCGAGCGCCGCGCCGCGGCGTCGGCGGCGGAAATCTCGCGGCTCAACGCCGACCTGAGCCGCGCCAACGCCGCCCTCTCCGACCGCCTCGGCGAGATGCAGGCGCTGCTCGACGTGGTGCCGGCGGGCATCGAGATCAGCGACGGCACGCCCGACGCGGTCGCCCGGACGTGCCGGCCCAACCCCGCGCTGGCGCGGATGGTCGGCGTGCCGCCCGGCGGCAACCTCGCCCCGCCGCCGCCCCGCAACGGCGCGGCCGACGGGGCCGGTCCGCCGGCCGCGCCGCCGCTGCCGTTCACGATCCGCCGCGGCGGGCCGGACGGCCCGATGCTGCCGGTCGAGCAGATGCCCACGCGGCGGGCGGAACTGACCGGCCGCGAGGTGCGGGACCAGGAGATCACGGTGGTTCGGGCCGACGGGCGGGTGGTGGAGCTGCTGGGGTTCGCCTCGCCGCTGCTGGGGGTCGACGGGCGGCCGCGCGGGGCGGTGGGGATTTACCTGGACATCACCGGCCGCAAGGCGGAGGAGGCCGAGGCCCGGCGGGCGAAGGTGCGGGCCGAGCAGAGCCGCGCCGCCGCCGAGGCCGCCAGGGAGGCCGTCGAGGCCGCCAGCCGCGCCAAGGACCAGTTCCTCGCCATGCTCAGCCACGAGCTCCGCACGCCCCTCACGCCCGTGCTCGCCGCCGTCTCGGATTTGCGGAGCGACCTCGCGGCCCGGCCCGGCGCCGCGGCCGACGATTTGGCGACCCTCGACATGGTGCAGCGCAACGTCGAGCTCGAGGCCCGGCTGATCGACGACCTGCTGGACCTGACGAAAATCGCCCGCGGCAAGCTCCGCCTGGAGCGGCGGCCGACGGACGTCCACGCGCTGGTCCGCGCGGTGGTCGAGATGTGCCGGGCCGAGTCGCCCGAGGAGGCCGACGGCGCGAGGGCTGCCGCGCCGATCACGGTCGATTTGTCGGCCCGGCGGGCGGTGGTGGACGCCGACCCGGCCCGGCTGCAGCAGGTGCTGTGGAACCTGGTGAAGAACGCGCTGAAGTTCACGCCGGCCGACGGGTCGATTGTCGTCCGCACCAGCAACGCCGGCAGCGTGGATTACGACCCGGACGGCGCGGACGGGCCGGGCCCCCAGCCGTGGCTGCGGGTGGAGGTGTCGGACACGGGCATCGGGATCGACCCCGAGGCGCTGCCGCGGATCTTCTTCGCCTTCGAGCAGATCGAGTCGCAGGACCGCGCGGTCCGGCGGCGGGCCGGCGGGGGTTTGGGGCTGGGGCTGACGATCAGCAAGAGCCTGGTGGACATGCACGGCGGCCGGCTGCGCGTGCGGAGCGGCGGGGCGGGGCGGGGCTCGACCTTCACCGCCGAGCTGGAGTGCGTCGCGGCGACCGCCGAAGCCCCCGATGCCGCGCCGCGCCCGGCCCCCGCCCTGCCCGCCGCCCCATCGGCCGCCCGGCCGGCCGCGGCGGAGTCCGCCCCGCCGGTCGGCCGAACGCGGCTGCTGCTGGTGGACGACCACGAGGACACGAACCGGGCGATGAAGCGCGTGCTGGGCCGCCTCGGCTACGCCGTGACGACCGCCGCGAGCGTCGCCGACGCCCTCGCCGCCGACGCCGCCGCCCGCGACTCCGCCGACGGGCCGTTCGATCTGCTGCTCAGCGACATCGGTTTGCCCGACGGCAGCGGCCTGGACCTGATGCGGCAGTTGTGCGAATCCCGCCCCGTCCGCGGCATCGCCCTCAGCGGCTTCGGCACCGACGCCGACGTCCAGCGCAGCCGCGACGCGGGCTTCGCCGAACACCTCACCAAGCCGGTCAGCCTCGACAAGCTGCGCGACGCGATCGCGCGGCTGGTTTGAGGAAGTGGTGAGGGGTGCGTGGTGCGTGAGAATGAGAGTTGGTTTGATGGGCCGGAACAAGCCGGCGTCTGAGCCGAAGGCGAAGACCCGGGTTCTTAGCCGCGACGAAAATCACAGCCGCGGGTCGACCGGTTCGCTCTCCATCGCCAGCACCGCGAAGACGCACTCGTGGACCCGCCGCAACGGCTCGCGCCGCACGAAACGCTCGAGGGCTTCGACGCCGAGCGCAAACTCGCTGACGGCGAGCCCGCGCTTGCGCGACACCCCGCGCGACCGCAGGCGCTCGAGGTTCGCCGGCGCGGTATACTCGGGCCCGTAGATGATCCGCAGATACTCCCGCCCCCGGCACTTCACCGCCGGCTGCACCAGGCCGCGCTCGTTCGTGACGATGAAATCCAGCGGCTTGACGACCGTCCCCTCGCCCCCGCGCCCGGTGAGTTCCTCCCACCACGCCACGCCCTCGGCTTCAGCCGTGGGGTCGGACAGGTCAATCATTTTGCAACTCGTCGCCACCACCACGCCCGCCTTGGCGTCCTCCACGCCGAACCGACCGGCGGCCGACGCGGCGTCGCGGCAGACCGTCAGCACCGCCCGGCTGCCCATGTGCTTCTCCTGGCACACGACGTTTGACACGCCGTTTTCGCGGAAGTAGCCGAACGCCTCGGCCGGGTGTTCGAGCAGGTCCGGCAGGCGCGACGTAACGCACGGCGACATCGTCGGCGGCAGGTAGATCAGCCACCGCGGGTCGGCGGCGAAGCGGCTCATCACCTCCAGCGCGGCGGCGGCGTTCTCGGCGCGCACGGTAATGCCCCGCCGCAGCCGCGTCTCGATCCGCCGCTTGCCGGTCACGTCCGACAAGTCGAGCAGGTCGTCGTGCGCCTGCTGCGCCGACGGCCCGCCGCTCGCGGCTTCGCAAAGAAAAGGTTTGGCGGGCGCGGCATATTCACGCTTCGCCCCGACCGACACCAACTCCCGCTCCGGCCACCGCAGCGCGGTCAGCCGGCCGCCGAACGCGCACCCGGTGTCGAGGTTGATCGTGCCGTTGAGCCACTGCGCCGCCGGCACCGGCGTGTGGCCGTAGACGACCGCCGCGGGGCCGCGGTACTCCGCCGCCCAGTCGAGTCGCTCGGGCAGGCCGAATGAATCGGTCTCGCCGGTGGTCTCGCCGTAGAGGGCGAAGTCGCGCACGCGCCCGCTGGCCCGGCCGACGTAGCGCTGCTTCATCCCCGCGTGCGCCACCACCAGCCGGCCGCCGTCGAGGACGTAGTGGCTGACGAGGGAGTCGATGAAGTCGGCCGCCTCGCGCCCGAACGCCTCCGGCTCGCCGGCCATCTGCTCGAGCGTCTCGGCCAAGCCGCGATTGACCTGCACGTCCTTCCCGCGAAGTTTCCGCATCAGCTTGACGTCGTGATTCCCCGGCACGCAGAGGGCGGTCCCGGCGGCGACCATCGACATCACCAGCCGCAGCACCGCCGGCGAGTCCGGGCCGCGGTCGACCAGATCACCCAGGAAAATCGCCGTCCGCCCCGATGGCGGCGTGACCGTGGCACGGGCGTCCCGCCCGCGATCTGCGCTTTCAGAAGATGAAGACGCGGGCGGGACGCCCGTGCCACGGTCGACCGCGTAGCCCAACTTTTCCAGCAGCGCGACGAGTTCGCCGTAGCAGCCGTGGACGTCGCCGATGATGTCGAACGGCCCCGCCTCGCCGCGGCGGTCGGTCCACAGCGGCTGGCGCTCGATTTCCGCCGCCTCCACCTCCGCAACGCTGCGCAATACGTGGTACTGCCGGAACCCCTCACGCCGCATCCCGCGCAGCGAACGCCGCATCGCCAGCGCCTGGTTGCGGACGACGTGCGGCCCGAGGTTCCGGTCCGCCCGCGCCGCGTTCCGCTCGTGGCACACCGCGTCGGGCAGGTCGAAGACGATCGCCGTCGGCAGCACGTCGTGCTCGCGCGCCAGGTCGACCAGCGCCGCGCGGTCCTCGCGCCGCACGTTGGTCGCGTCCACCACCGTCAGCCGCCCGGCCGCCAGCCGTTTGCCCGCGACGTATCGCAGCACGTCAAAGGCGTCGGCGGTGGCGGATTGGTCGTTCTCGTCGTCGCTGACCGCCCCCCGGCAGAAGTCGGACGAGACGATTTCGGTAGGCAGGAAGTGCCGCCGCGCAAAGGTGCTCTTGCCCGACCCGGAGGGGCCGACCAGCACGACCAGCGAGAGGGCGGGGAGGGTGAGGGGCATTTCGTGGAGAGGGTAGGATAGAATCGGCCCGTCACCAACCGGAGGCCGCATGACGATTCAACTGGACCCCCCCGTCGAAGCCCGCCTGCGGGAGGCCGCCGCCACGCGCGGGATGGGGACCGACGAATATGCCTCGCGGCTGATCGCCGAGCATCTGCCGCCGCCGTCGATGTCGCCGGCGGAGAGGGCGGCGAAGTTGAGGGAGGTCTTCGCCCGATGGGCGTTAGAAGAGTGCGAGGACGACCCGAAGGAAATCGCGCGCCGTGAGGATGATTGGCGCGAGTTCAAAGAGCTGATGACCCGCAGCGGTTTCGACTTGGACGGGCCGCTGGCCGGCAGCAATGAGCACTCGAACCAGGCAACGCTGGACCTCTTCAAGCAGTGGGACGCGGAGGATGCCAAGGACGCTACAGATGACCCGGTAGAACTCGCCAAACGCCGCACGGCGGCGGAACAGTTCATGCGCAACCTCGCGCAGAATCGGATCGACATGGAAGGCCCCCACGCGCGAAGAATATGGCCGTAACACCCAAATATATCATCCTGGACTCCACGCCGATCGGGTTGATCCTGCAGCGGAAGAACCTGCCGCTGGCTGAGGCGTGCCGCGAGTGGCTACGGGACAAGCTCACCGAGGGACGGCGGCTCGTGCTGCCGGAGATCATTGATTACGAAAACCGGCGGGAACTGCTTCGGCTGAAGAATGACCGCTCTCTCCGCGATCTCGATCTTTTTGGAACTGCCGAACCAGACCGTTATCTGCCGCTGACCTCTGCCGCGCTCAAACTTGCGGCGCAGCTATGGGCGGATGCTAGGCTGGGCGGCTATGCAACCGCCAGTGATAAGGCACTGGACGTTGACGTGATCCTCGCCGCCCAAGCTCTCACTAGCGGCTTGCCCGCCACCGACTTCATTGTGGCAACCTCCAACCTCCGCCACCTCTCACTGTTCGTCCCCTCCGAGCTGTGGCCCAAGATCTGACCCCTCACTCCCGCGCGAACACCCCCATCTGCGTCGGCGGGCCGAGCCGCTCGTCCACCGGGCCGATCGGCTCGAACCGCACCGCGTAGCCGTGCCGTTCCGCCACGCCCAACGCCCACGATTGGAACTCCGCGCGCGGCCACTCGAAGCGGTGGTCGCGGTGGCGGAACTGGCCGGCGGGCAGGGTCTCGAACCTCACATTGTACTCCGCGTTCGGCGTCGTCACCACCACCACGCGCGGCCGGGCGGACCCGAAAATGCTCCGCTCGAACGCCCCCAGCCGCGGCGGGTCGAGGTGCTCGATCACCTCCACCACCGCGGCGGCGTCGAAGCCCCCCAGCCGCGCGTCGCGGTAGGTCAGGCTGCCCTGCCACAGCTCGATCCGCCCCCGCTGCGCCGGCGGCAGGCGGTCGAGGTTCAGGCGCGACTCGGCCACCTCCAGCGCGCCGGTCGAGACGTCCACGCCGACGATCCGCGTGAACTGCCGGTCGGCCAGCAAATCGCGCAGCAGCGTGCCGGTGTTGCAGCCGAGGTCGAGCACGCTGGCCGCGCCGCTCGCCTTCAACTCCGCCATGACCGCTTCCATCCGCTGGCGGTTGAGGCGGATCGGCTTTTCGACGGCCTGCTCCTCCGACGCTTTTTCGTCGGCTTCGTCCGCCGCGGGGTCGTCGGGGGAGAGCCGCTCGAGCGCGTCGCGCACCAGGGCGCGGCGGCGCTTCAGATAGCGGTCGGCGATGGCGTCGCGCTCGGGGTGGGCCGCCAGCCAGCGCTCGCCGTGGCGAAGCAGTTTGGAGACCTCGTCGGGGCCGACGAAGTAGTGCTTCTGGTCGTCCAGCACGGGGATCAGCACGTAGAGGTGGCCCAGCAAATCCGCCAGCCGCACGGTGGCGGTGAGGGTCACGGTGAAGTACGGCCCCTCGCCCCAGTCAGGAAACGCGGGGTCGAGCGGGTGATGCTCGGCAGTCACCGCGTAGCCCAGCGGCTCGAACAGGCGGCGCAAAAACCCCTCGCCACCGCGGCAGGGCAGGGGGGCGACGGTGGCGGTCAGCGGCAGCGGCGCGGCGGCCACCTCCGCCCGCTCGCGGCTGGTGCCGGCCAGGGCGGAGCCGAAGACCTGCGCGATCGCCACGCTCATCAGGCTGCTGGCGGCGTAGGGCCGGTCGTTGACGTACTGCCCGAGCGAGAACGACGGCGAGGACTGGGCCCCGCCCCTGCCGCGGACCAGCGCGACGGGGTCGACCTCCAGCAGCAGGGCGGCGGTGCAGCGGGCGTCGGTCGCCTCGGGGTAGAAGACGTGGGCGGTGCCAAAGGCGAGCTGCTTCGCCTGCGGGCGGTCGGGGTTCTTGTGCAGCAGGTAGCCGAGGTCGGTCGCGGGGGCGCGGGTGGTGGTGATCGTCAGGAGCATGGCGGCGGACCCTTTGCGGCTCATTTTGCGGCGGCGGGGGGATTCGGTACATTACGCGCCGCGGGCGGGGGCGGGGCAGTTCGAGGAGGTTTGGATGCGGTGGGTTCCCCAAGTGGCAATCGCGGCGGGTCTGGCGGCGGTGGTGATCGCCGTGAGTTGGCTGCCGTCGTGGGGCCGGCCGACGCCCAAGCCGGGCGCGACAGAGCGCGTGGAGGTCTGGAGTTGGGGCGCCGCCGCCCTCAGCTTGCAGCACGCCGTCGTGCCGCCGTATGACAAGGCCGCCCCGACCGCCGACGTCGACGTGCAGATGACCGGGCAGAACTTGCAGAGCCGCCTGCTGCTGTCGCTGTCGGCCGGCGTGGGGGCGCCGGACGTCTCGCAGTTGCAGGAGCGCGAGGCGTCGAAGTTCACCAACACCGGCGGGCTGCGGAACCTTTCGCAAGTCGCCGGGAAGTATCAGAAGGATTTCGCACCCGCCTTCTGGCAGGACTGCCTGGTCGACGGCCAGCCCTACGCCATCCCGTGGGACATGGGGCCGTGCGCGGTCTTCTACAAGCGGTGGGTCTTCGAGAAGTACGGCGTGGACCCGTCGAAGATCGAGACGTGGGATGACTACATCGCCGCCGGCAAGGTGCTGCTCGAAAAGAGCGGCGGGCGGACGCAAATCCTGCCGCTGTCGGTGGCGGACTTCACCGACTTCTTCCAAATCCTGATGCAGCAGAACGGCGGCGGCCTCTTCGACGCCCAGGGCCGGGTTTGGATCAACAGCCCGCAGAACCGCGAGGTGCTCGCCCTGCTCGGCCGCATGTTCGACGGCGGCATTGCCGCCCCCGTCACGCCCTACGGCGCGGCGTGGCTGGCGACGCTCAAGGGCGACGGCGTGGCGAGCTACCCCGGCGCGGTCTGGATCACCCAGCCGATCACCGACAATTCCGACCCGGCCGACAAGGGCAAGTGGGGCGTGTTCCGCCTGCCCGCCTTCCACCCCGGCGGCCTGCGGACCAGCAACATGGGCGGGTCGGTGCTGGTCCTGCCGAAACACCCCAGCCGGCCGGATGCCGGCCGCGACCGGGCCGCGTGGGAGTTCGTGCAGTACGCCCTCTGCACCGTCGACGCGCAGGTGGATCAGTACCGCCGCTACGGCCTCTTCCCCGCCTACCTGCCCGCGCTGAAGGACAAGTATTTCGACCAGCCGGTGGAGTTCTTCGGCGGCCAGAAGGTCGGCCAACTCTTCGCCAAAGACATCGAGAAGATTCCGCCCCTGAACCGCACGCGCGACTGGAACGAGGCCGAGCGGATGCTGGGCCAATCCCTCAGCGGCTGGATCGACGGCCGGCCGTCGGCGTCGGACAAGGCGGCGTATGACAACCAGTTCCTGCAGGATTTGGCCGACGCGATGGGCCGGAAACTCAACCGCAAGGTCGCCCCGCCGGATTTGGCCGACGGCATGGCGAAGGGGGGTGCCGCGTGAGCGTGCAGTATGAAAACGAGGTGCCGGCGAAACTCACCCAGGCGATCAACCGCCTGCCCGAGGGCGAGGCCGCGCTGCGGCACGTCGCCCCCAGTTTCGGCCGGCGGCTGTGGCAGGAGCGGTGGTTCTACCTGTTCATCTCGCCGTTCTTCCTGCTCTTCGCGGTGCTGGGGCTCTACCCGCTGGTCTTCTCGCTGTACCTCAGCTTCACGCAGTGGGACAGCATCGGGCCGATCCACTTCGTCGGGCTGGCGAACTTCCGCACGCTGCTGTTCGACGGGCAGTTTTACAATTCGCTGTGGGTGACGCTGGTGATCGGGCTGATGTACATCCCGCCAATGTTCATCCTCGCCTTCGGCTTCGCGGTGCTGCTGAACGACCAGGCGATCCGGCTGCGCGGGTTCATCCGGGCGGGCGTGTTCATCCCGTGCATCACGCCGATGGTCGCCATCGCGTTCGTGTTCGAGATCCTCTACAACACGAAGTTCGGGCTGCTGAATTACCTCTGGACGCACGGCTTCGGCTGGCTCGGTGCCCACCCGATCCCGTGGCTGGAGGGGGCGCTGTGGGCGAAGATCAGCGTCTCGATCCTGCTCGTCTGGCGGTGGACGGGTTACAACATGGTGCTGATGCTCGCCGGGCTGCAGGGCATCAACGGCGACTTGTACGAGGCCGCCACGCTCGACGGGGCCAACCGCTACCAGCGGCTGTGGCACGTCACCGTGCCGCTGATGCGGCCGACGTTCACCTTCTGCGCGATCATGAGTCTGATCGGCACCGCCTTCATGTTCGATGAAGTCTTCGTGCTGACGCGCGGCGGCGGCCCCGGCACCGCGACCAACACCTTCGGCATGTACCTCTTCAGCCAGGGCTTCAGCGACTTCCGCTTCGGCTACGCCAGCGCCGCGGCCTATGTGGTCGCCTTCTTCGTCTTCATCCTGTCGCTGCTCACCCTCCGCGGCGGCAAGTCGGCCACCTGACCCTCACGCACCACGCACCACGCACCACGCACCAGATTTCCAATGCCCGACTCCGCCGCAACCGTCCAGCGAGGCCCCGTCGAGAGGACGCTGATCTACGCGCTGCTCGCCGTCGCGCTGGTCCTGTTCCTCTTCCCCTTCTACTGGCTCGCCACGGCGGCGTTCAAGACGCAGGGCGAGATCTTCAACGAGACGCCGCAGCTCATCCCGACGCACCCGATCCTGACGAACTTCGGCGACATCGGCCGGTACACGCGGATCGGCCGGGCGTTCTTCAACACCACCCTCATCGCCGTCGTCCACGTCTCGCTCGCCCTTTTCCTTAGCTCCCTCGCCGGCTTCGCCTTCGCCGTCTACCGCAAGGCGGCGGGCAACAAAATCCTCTTCGCCCTGGTCCTCGGCACGATGACGATTCCCGGTGCGGTCACGCTCATCCCCGTCTACGTCCTGCTCGAAAAACTTCACCTGGCGAACACCTACTGGGGCATGATCCTGCCCGGCGCCGCCACCGCCTTCGGCATCTTCTGGATGCGCCAGTACATCGCCACGAACGTGCCCGACGACCTCCTCGCCGCCGCCCGCATCGACGGCTGCGGCGAGTTCGGCCTCTACTGGCGGATCGTCCTGCCGGTGATCCGCCCTGCCCTGGGGGCGCTGGGCGTGCTGATCCTCATCGGCAACTGGAACAACCTGATGTGGGCCTTCATCGTCCTGCGCACCCCGAACATGCAAACCCTGCCGCTGCTGATCTACTACCTGCAGGGCGAGCGCGAGACCCCCTACGGCATGTTGATGGCCGGCGGCCTGCTGGCGACGATCCCGCTCATCGCCGCCTTCCTGCTGTTCCAACGCTCCTTCATCAGCGGCATGACCGCGGGCGCGGTGAAGAACTAGATTTCTTTAATAGCCGGAGGCGGAAGCCCCGGTCCCCGCCGCTCGCGGCTTCGCAACAACTCCGAGCGCACTCGCATGACCGCCCCCGACCTCCTGCCCGTCTGCCCCGCCTGCGGCTACGACCTGCGCGGCATCGACAGCGACCGCTGCCCCGAGTGCGGCCTGCCCATCGACCGCGCCGCCGTCAGCCGCATCCCGTGGGTGAACCGCGCGAGGATCGGCCGCGTCCGCGCCTACTGCCGGACCGCGTGGATGGCGACGGCCCGCACCGCCGCCCTCGCCGCCGAGGTCCAGCGGCCGGTGGACTTGCGCGACGGCCAAACCTTCCGCCGGATCACCATGCTGATCGCCTGGCTGCCGCTGGCGGGGCTGACCGCGTGGGCCGGGGCGACCGTCCCGTCGAACAACGGGTTCGCGCCGATGGTGAACGGCCACATCGCCGGCGTGGTCTTCAACGCCATCAACGGCGCCGACGGCGTGCCGCTGGGGCTGATCGTGCCGTACGCCGTCGGCCTCGCCACGCCCGGCCTCCTCCCGGCGGCGATCCTGCTCGCGCTCGTGCTGGTGACGGGCGTGCCGAGCTACTTCTTCCACCCGCGCCGCCTCCCCGTCGGGCGGCAGAACCGGGCCGTCGCCGTCAGCTACTTCGCCTGCGCCCCGCTCGCGCTGCTGCCGATCCCGACGGCGGCGGTCCTCGTCGCGCTCCTCTACGACCGCGGCCTGATCGGCGAGAAGGGCGAGCTTCCGCCGTTCGGCGTGCAACTCGTGATCGGCGTGACCATCACCCTCGGCACGCTGCTGATCCTCGCCGCCCTCGCCTTTGCGACGCTCCGCCTGCTCCGCCGGACGACCCTGAACGGCACCGGCCGGCAGGCGGCGTCGGCCGCCGCGATCCTCCTGCTGTGGGCGGCGTCGATCACCGCGCCGATCGTCGGCCTGCCCTGGGCCGCCGGCTTCGCCCGCCTGATGGTCGCCAGTCTGCGGCCGGGCTGAGCGGACGGGCCAACGCTGGGTGCCACGCAGGATTGCACATGAACGACCGTTTTCACGACCGCAGGGCGCGCGGATGGGTGAACCGGCGCACCATTTAGCCGCCTCCGCTTGCGGGGCGCGTCGGGTTGCGCGTCGCCCCACGCGCCCCGCAAGCGGAGGCGGCTTAATGGTGCGCCGGGTGGCGATCACGTCCGAAGGTCGGATGGTTCATGCGAAATCCTCGGTGGCATTCGAGGGCGCTCCCGACCTTTCAACCCGCCCTGATCGCCGGAACAAGCCGGCGTCTGAGCCGTCAGGCGAAGACCCGGGTTCTCGGGCGCGGGCGCGTGCTTCGTCGGTTCACGCCGCCGCGCCGAAGACCCGGGTCTTCGCCTTCGGCTCAGACGCCGGCTTGTTCCGGCGAGCGGGGCAGCACAGAGTCAGTCATGCGAAATCCACCGTGGCCCCTGAAGTTTGCCTCAAGGGGCACCGGCCGGCGGCGGGGCGAGCGGGAACGGGTCTTCGGCGTTGGGCGGGCCTTCCACCGTTCGAGGATGCCGCCCGCGCCGCCGTCGTCCGCGCCGTCCCGCCCGACGCTGTAGACGCGCGGCGACGGCGGCCCGCCGCCGGGCGGGGCGTAGGTCGGGGCGTAGCCGAGCGGCCCGCCGTCGCCGCGCATCGGGTCGACCGGCACGACGGGCAGGTACTGCGGCACGAGGTCGGCCAGCGCCCCCGGCAGCCGGCCGGCGTGGTCGATCCGGTAAAGGCGCACCGCCACCGCCACGGCGGCCAAGCGGCGGTTGGCGGTGGCGCGGAGGGTGGTGATGAGCAGCTTCGTCTGGTCCGAGTCAAGCACCGTCGCAAACCCTTTGGGCCCGTCCAGCGACGCCGACTGCGCCGGCAGCGACTCCGCCGCCTTGAGGGTGCCCGCGAGGGCCGCGGCCCGCACCGCCTCCGCGTGCGGGAATCGGTCGGCGTCGGTCGACCGGAAGAACGGCCGCAGCGTCCAGCCCGTGGCGAATTGGTCGAGAAAATCCGAACTGCCCACCCGGTCAACGTCCACCGCGTCGGCCATGCCGCGGATAAAGGAGTCGTCGAGCAACGCGGCGATCAGCGCCGTCGCCTGCGCTCGGGGGGCGGGTCGGGGGCCGGCTTCGCCCGCGAAGGTCAGCTTTGGAAGGGCCAGTTCCAGTTGCCGCACGGCCACGCCCGACATGCCGAGCCCCACAAGGTTCGCCACGACCGTCTTGCCGGCGATTTCGGCCTTCGCGGCGCGGAGCAGGTCGAGCGCGGTGTCGACCGCCGCGGCGGAATCGCCATCGGCCGACTGTACGACAATCGCGTCGCGCATCAGGTTCGCCAACTCGCGCTGCGGGTTGAGGTTCGGCTGGCCGACAGTGATCACCGGCCGGCGGAAGTGAACGCGCCAATCGACCTTCGCCACGCCCCGCGCCGCGTGGGCGTCGGCGAGCGCGCCGGCGTTGGCGGCCACCGCGGCGCGGACCAGCGCCAGGTCGGCCGCGGTGAAGCCGGGGCCGCCGATCTTGTCCGCCGCCGCATCCTGCGCCTTCGTCAGCATAACAAAAGCGGCCGCGCGGGCGAGGAAAACCGCCGCGTTCTCCGCGTCCGGCGGCGGCGTCGAATTGAGGTCCGCCGGCACCACCGGCCGCCCCTCCGCCCGCAGCCGCGCAACCGCCTCGCCGATCCGCCGGTCGGCCGACCACCCCGCGACCAGCCGCAGCGCCAGCAGCGACAGGGCGAGCAGCGCGACCCCCGCCGCCCCGACCTTCAGCCACCTATACCGCGGCGGGTAGGGCCGAACGTCGGCGTCGGCGGGCGGGGAAATCGGCGTCGGGTCGGCCATGCCTCGCATCATAACGTGCGGCGCGGCGGCCGTTGTGATATGAACCGGCCATGCCCGACCCCGACCTCCAGAACGCCCCGCCCCCGCCGCTCGATTACGCCGGGTATGCCGGCTACGCCGCGCCCCGCAGCGCGATCCCGCGCGTGCTCGGCATCCTCGGCGTCGTCTACGGTGCCCTCGGCCTAATCGTCCGGGTGCTCAGCCTTTCGCTGGCCCTCTCGGTCCACTCGCGCGGGGAGTCGTTTTACACGCCCACGCTCCACGCCCTCGACTTGGCGATGAACGGCACCTTCCTCGCGCTCGGCCTGCTGCTGATCGCCGGCTCGATCGGCCTGATCGCCCGCCGCCGCTGGGGCCTGGCGCTCACGACGATCTGGGCCGCCGCCAGCATTCCGCTGCTGCTGCTGTTCGCCGGCCTGTTCCTCGCCCTCGTCACCCCGACCTTCCTGCCCGCCGCCGGCGCGACCCCCGCCCAACTCACCGCCCAACGCATCGGCTACTACGCCGGCCTGATCGGCGTGACCCTCTTCCGCCTCGCCACCCCGGCCGTGTTCCTGATCCTCCTGCGCCGCCGCACGGCGCGGGAGGCGGTGCAATAACGGCTGCGCAACGCCTCGCCCGACCGGCGATGCCGTCCGTTCGCAATCTCAAAGTGTCCAAGGACTTGCGGCCGATCCGGCCGGACGTGAGCCAATGCACCCTGAGGGGCTCGAACCCCCAACCTGCGGTTCCGTAGACACCCGCACGCCCGACCGTAAGTCGCCCGCCGGCCACGACTTGCCGCCACCCCCGCCCCCGCCCGCTGCACCCGTGCTGCACCCGGCCCCCGCCGACCCCGAGTTGGCCCGCGTCATCGCCGCGTGGCCGAACCTCACCCCGCCGCTCCGCGCCGCCGTCCTCGCGCTCGTCGCGGCCCACGCCGAAGGGGGGGACCGGTGAACGTCCTGACTAACCCACACTCCGCCGCCGCCACCGAGTCGGCCCGGCGTCTAAACGGTGCCGCCACCTCCGCCGCCACTCCGCCGGCCGACCCCGTGTCCCCGCTGCCGCCCGACGCGCTGCTGCTCCGCCCCCACCGCTGCGGCTGCCGCACCTGCCCGACCTGCTCCCCGATCCTCGGCGGGCGGGTCTACCACAACTTGCTCGGTAAGCGCGACCTGTTCCCCTCCCCGGCCCACCTTCCCCTCACGGTGGACCGCCACGGCACCAACACCGGCAAGGGCTTCCCCGACCCCGAGGCCGCCCACGACTTCATCGCCGACGGGAAGTACGTCGCCCGGCTCATGCGCCTCTGCGGCATCACCCGCTGGGCCTGCGTGATGCAGTTGCAGGGCAAGACTGGAGAGGGCTGGCCGCACTACCACCTGCTCATCGACCTCTCCCACCTG
Organism: Tepidisphaeraceae bacterium; assembly: GCA_965260985.1. Taxonomy (GTDB): domain Bacteria; phylum Planctomycetota; class Phycisphaerae; order Tepidisphaerales; family Tepidisphaeraceae; genus CBDHCE01. Next base: position 225,053 of record CBDHCE010000018.1, read on the forward strand.
CCGTGTGGCAAGTGGCAGCGCAAGAGGGCGTTCGGGAAGCTCATCGACCGGCTCCGGCGCTTTTGGCGGCACGAGTGGGGCATCGGTGAGTTCAAGCTCAACGCTTGGGAACCCGACTGGGACGAGTCCGCCGGGGAGGTTGCCGCCACGTTCATCAGTTACATCACCTACTACATGCTCCGTGCGCCCGACAAGCCCTATCCCCAGTGGGTCGGGAACCGCACCAAGGCCATTCGGTTCGTCAGTTCCAGCCGCGCCGTCGGCGCGATCGCCTCCCCGCCGGGCCGCGGCCAGGAGGGGGCCGAAGACCCTCCGCCGCGCCCGTTCCGGCCGCTGTTCGACCGCATGGCGGAGTGCGGGAAGAGTACCGACGTTTTCGCAGTCACCGTGGACGCGCTCACCGGCGAGGAGCGGCGGGTGTTCCGCTGCTCCATCCCCGTCTCCCCGCTGGACCTGTTCGGCCTCTCGCTCGCCGGGTCCGAACCCCAGCGGCACGGCCTGCCGCCCATGCCCGTCTCCGTCCCCCAGCGCGTCCGACTCCGCGATGACCCTGCTCTGACGCGCCAGCGCCGGGACGGCTCGACCCGGACCCGCTCCGCGTGGTTCGCCGACGGTCCGGGTGCCGGCTTCATCGGCGCGGCGGTCCGCCGGGTGATGCCCCACGTCGAGGCGCGGCACGCCGCCGAGGTCGCCGCCGCCCGCCGCGCCATCGAGGACGCGGCCATTGCCGCGTGGTGCGACCCGACCCGCTGATCGGCCGCATCTTCCCCCCGCCGCCGACATGGCCGTCCCTCTGCTCCGGGGCGGGCGGGGTCAAGAAGAAAATCGAGAATCCGCCCCCCGTCCCGGCCGACTCGGCGCGGGGCCGTGCCGGGCGGATTGTCGATTTTGTTCTTGAGGCCGCCCGGCCCGGAGCTACCCATCATCATGTCGGGGGCGGGGGGTCTTCTGCCCCGGCGTCTAAACGGCCGCGTCGGGCCGGTTCCCGTTCATTCCCCGCACGTTCACCCCCGATGACCGGCTTCGCCGCCGCCCGCCCGACCGGAGCGACCCGGTAGCGGAGGGCGGGTGGGCGGCGGCGAAGCCGCCGCCAATCTTCAAGACAGAGATGACAACGTGATCCCCTTGTAACCGTCGGTAACACACGCTATGATCCGTGCATGGCAACCGAAAAGCGACGCAAGCGGATCTTCGTGCCCCTCGACCAAGACGTGATCGACCGGATCGACCGCATGGCGGAGAAGCTCGGCCACAGTCAGTCGCAAATGGCCTCTCTCCTGCTCACCACGGCGGCGCGGGACAATGAGTGGCTGGTCAACACCGTCAGTGTCCCCATCCGCCGCCTGATGGACGCATTTTCCAAAGAGGAACCTCGCGGCACCGCAGGCCAGCCGGAGAAGGCATGACCGAACCCAAGTCCTCGATTACCCTGCCGGACCGGGCGATGAGGCAGCCCGAGGTCGCCGCCCTGCTCGGCGTGTCGCTCTCGACCGTCCAGCGCGACGTGCGCGATGGCCTGCTGCCCGTGGTCCGCCGTGGCTGCCGCTGCACCCTCGTTTACCCTTCGGCCCTCGCCGCCTACCTGCTGCGTTTAGACGGCCGCATCAGCCGCGTCAAACGCACCACCGTGGAGGTCTCATGCCGTCCGTCCTGAACAAGCGCGGGGGCAAGTACCCCGTCCAATACTCCGACGCCTCCGGCCGACGCCGGCAGGTCTCCATCATCGGCTCCAAGCGCGACGCCCTGAACGCCGGGTTGAAGCTGGAGCGCGACGCCCAGTCCGTCCGGCTCGGCACCGCCGACCCCAACGCCGACGCGCTCGCCCTGCACGCGGCCCGGCCCCTCCGCGAGCACGTCGCGGCCTTCGAGCGTGACCAGTTGGCCCGCGACACCACCCCGAAGCACGCCCGGTCGGTCCTCGCCCGGCTCCGCCGCGTGCTGGTGCTGGCGAAGGTGGCCCGCCTGTCCGACGTCACCGAGTCCTCCATCCGCGCCGCCGCCGACGCCATGCGCCGCAACGGCAGGGCGTTGCTGACCTGTCGCCACCACGTCCGGGCCGTGACCCAGTTCACCATCTGGGCGAAGCGCGACGGCCGCATCGCCGCCAACCCGCTGGCCGATTTCCGGCTCGTCGGGTTCAACCCCGAGCGCGACCGCCGCCGCCCCCGCCGCGAGTTGACCGACGGGGAGATCGCCCGCCTGCTCGCCCACCTCGACGCGGCCCCGCCCGTGCGGCGCGTGCCCGCCCCCGACCGCCGGGCGTTCTACCTCGTCGCGCTCTGCACCGGCCTTCGTGTCGGGGAGCTGCGGACGCTCACCCCGTCCTCGTTCCGGCGTTTAGACGTCGATGACCCGACGATCCACCTGCCCGCCTCCGCGACCAAGAACGGCCGCGCCGCCGATCAGCCCGTGCCCCGGCACTACGCCCGGCTCCTGCTCGACTGGCTGGCCGACCGTCCCGCCGACGTGCCGGTGTTTTCGCGGTTCTGGAAGCCGACCGAGTTGCTCCGCCCCGACCTTGAGGCCGCCGAGGTGCCGTACATCGACTCCGCCGGGGAGTACGTCGACTGCCACGCCCTTCGGCACACCTTCATCAGTCGCCTCGCCGGTGCAAACGTGCCGGTGAAGGACGTCCAAACCCTCGCCCGGCACTCCGACCCGCGCCTGACCATCGGCCGGTACAGCCATTCCAATGATTCCGGGCGACGCGCCGCCGTGAATCGTGCTGCACCTGTGCTGCACTCTGCGGCCACGCACGGACCCGACGCGACCCGTCTTGACACGAACCCGCCAGACGGGGAAGTGACGTATGCCAAATCTGGCACAGTAGTTATGGCGCGCGACGCGGGAAATGAGCCAGTGCACCCTGAGGGGCTCGAACCCCCAACCTGCGGTTCCGTAGACCGCCGCTCTATCCAATTGAGCTAAGGGTGCCAATCGGTGGAGAGCATGATTCGCCGGCCGGGCGGCGGTGTCAAGTCGCGGCGGGCGGGTTCCGGTTGATCGTGGCGTTAATAGTCGCGGCGGGCGAAGATCCAGGCGGCCAGGGCGAGGACGGCGGCCTCGAAGGCCAGGCTCGTGCCCAGCACCCAGCCGATGCCGCGGGCGTCGCGGACGTCGCGGACCTCGGCCTGCACGCTCGGGCTGCCGGGCTCCAGGTGGGCCAGCGGCGGGCCGTTGGGGTTGCGGCGCGACGTGCGGACTTCCGCGTTGGGGTCGTCCGGGTCGGCGTTGGGCAAGTCGGCCGAGCCGACCAGCCACCGCCGCATCAGATCGGCCGTCTCGGTGGTTTTCGGCAGCGGCAGGCGCAGGCGCGAGACGAAGGCGTAGGCGACCTCCACCCGCCGCAGGTTCGCCGCACGGTCGGCCATGGCTTCCTTCTGCCGCTTCGTGGTCAGGCGGATCGTCTCGGTCATCGTCGAGCGGTCGACGCCGTCGGCCGCCTGGGCCTTGTCGTTCGAGGCCATGAGCTTTTCGTTCGACGCCACCAGCCGCTCGTCCACCGTGCGCTCCTGGTGGCCGATGGCGCGGAAGGTCAGCAGCGAGGTCTCGGCGGCGTTGACCACGAACAGCGAGAACCACAGCAGCAGCGTCAGCAGCATGGCCGCCAGCGTGCTGCGGAACAGCACGCCCAGCAGCGCGCTGACGCAGAAGAGGTAGCTGAAGAAGAGGGTGACGACGGGGATCGCCCAGAACAGCCCCGGCGCCCAGACGCCGCCGCGGAGGCCGATGGCGAGGAAGCCGGCGAGGCTGAAGACCGCCACCTGCAGGGCGGCGAAGGTGAGGCCGAAGAGGTACTTCGTGAGGAACAGCCGCAGCCGGCCGAGGGGCTTGGAGAGGTAGAGGTCGATCGCCCCGGCGTTGATGAGGTCGGGGAAAATGTTGGCGGTGCTGATGAGGGCGAGCACGACGGCGACCCACGTCAGCCAGATGGGGATGGCCCAGGCGGTGTAGAGGTACTTGTAGAACGTGCCGGGCGCCATGATGGCGGTGCTCAGGCCGAAGTCGAGGCGGAGGCCGAAGGGGAAGTAGACGCCCTGCGCGTCGATGCCCGGAATGGCGAAGGTGAGGACGGCCATCACGTTCAGGACCATCGTGATCCAGAACAGCCGCTGGGCGTTGACCTGCCGGTAGGCGTCGACGGCGAGGGCGGCGGTCTGGGTGAGCCAGGAGCCGCGCTCGGCCGGTTGGCCGTAGTCTGGGATGGTGGGGTCGGTGGGCATCTGGGTCATGGCAGGGCCGCCCCCGCCCGCGCGCCGTCGGCGGTGGCGTTGACGGCTTTCAGGAACAGGTCTTCGAGGCTCGGGCGGACGGGCTGGAGGCGCTTGACGGTGTAGTCGGCGCGGCGCAGGCGGTCGAGCAGGGGCTGGACGACCAGGGGGTCGACCGTGCCGATGCGGAGGGTGGGGGGCTGCCACTCGACCCAGGTCTCCTCGCCGCCGCCGGGCCGCCAGAGGCGGCCGCGGTCGAACGGGGCCGGGTCGCGGTCGTCGGGCACGGCGGTGGCCCAGTGCGTGGGCGGGGCGAGCCGCTCGGCGAAGGTGGCCTGGATCGCGTCGCCGAGGGTCGCGGCGTCGGGCAGGGCGTCGGTGCCGGGCGAGGGGGCGAGGTCGATCTCGTAGCGTTGCTGGTCGAGGGCGAGCTCGTCGAGGGTGCCGCGCGTGACGATCTTGCCGCCGACCATGATGGCGACGCGGTCGCAGACGAGCTCGAGGTCGGAGAGGAGGTGGCTGTTGACGAAGACGGTTTTGCCGCGGTCGCGGAGGCGGGTGAGGACCTCGCGGATCTGCTTGCGGGCGGCGGGGTCGACGCCGTCGGTCGGCTCGTCGAGGACGACGAGGTCGGGGTCGTTGACCATCACCTGCGCCAGGCCGATGCGCTGGGCCATGCCCTTGGAGTAGGTGGCGATTGGGCGGTCGGCCCAGGCGGCCATGCCGACGGTGTCGAGGAGCTCACCGGTGCGTCGGCGGCGGGCGGCGCGGGGGGTTTTGGCGAGCGCGCCGAAGAAGTCGACCACCTGCCGGCCGGTGAGGTAGCGGGGGAAGCGGTGGTTTTCCGGCAGGTAGCCGACGCGGGCGAGGGTGGGCTTGTGCCCGACGGGCCGGCCGAGGAGGGTGCCGTCGGCGCGGGTGGGCCGGACGACGGTCATGAGGATTTTGACGAGGGTGGACTTGCCCGCCCCGTTGGGCCCGAGCAGGCCGAAGATCTCGCCGCGCTCGACGCGGAGGGCGATGCCCTGGAGGGCGCGGACCCTGCCCTTGTAGGTCTTCTCCACGCGGGCGAGGTCGATGGCGGGGGCGTCGGGGGCGTCGAGGGCGTCGGGCACGGGCGGGACGATACCGCAAACGGGCGTTCCAGAGTAGCCGGGAGCGGAAGCCCCGGTGTTTCTCAGGCAAATGTGTAAAATTGGAATCGACGCTTCTTGACCCGCCGTTTAGCCGCCCCGCTTGCGGGGCGCTTGGACGACGACACGCGCCCCGCAAGCGGGGCGGCTAAACGGCGGGGTCGTGAAGTGTTAGGATGAGTGGAAGGAGGCCGCGGCGTTGATCGAACCGACCGACATCCTCTACCGCGAGTTTTACGACTTCCCGCGACTGTTCATCGTGGTGGTCGCGGGGAATCCGTACCTCTTCGACGGGTCTTTCAGCGAGGAGTTAGATGGTTACCCGGACCACTTCGAGGTCTACCGGCTGCCGCTCATGCCGCCCGCTGATCTGTGCGGCTCGTGGGTCGGATTGCCCCCACGGGCCGTCTCACATCTCGGCCGCGTGCCGACGGTGGAGGTCGAGTTCGACCCGACCCGGCGGAGGCAGATCGACGCCGAGATACTGCGCCGTTTCAACGCCGGCTGAGCCGACGTCCCAACCCGCGAACCGACCCGCCGTTTAGCCGGCCCGCTCGCGGGGCGCGGGAACGGCGAGTCGCGCCCCGCAAGCGGGGCGGCTAAACGGCGAGTTCAATTCGGTATTGAATACGCTCCGGTCGGCGGGACCGGGGCTTCCGCTCCCGGCCACTTTGGAGTGCTTATTAAAATCCGTCGAACAGCGTCGGCTCCGCCGGCGTCTGGGCCTTCGCCGCCGCCGCCGCGCGGCCGAAGTTGCTGTCGTGCTCGTAGAGCTCGACCACGCGGGCGAGGCGGTCGGCGTCGGCGGGCTTCTTGTCCCAGCGGATGCGCTTGATCCGCGGGAACCGCAGCGCGTAGCCGCTGGCGTGGCGCTTCGACGCCTGGACCGAGTCGCACGCGATCTCCAGCACCACCTGCGGCCGGACGGCGTGGACGCGGCCGCGGGTTTGCAGCGTGATCCCGCGGAACAGGTCGGTCAGTCGCGCGATCTCCGCGTCGGTCACGCCGCTGAACGCCTTGCCGACGTTGACGAGTGTCGCGCCGTCGGTTTCCGGGTCGGCGGTCCAGACGGCGAAGGTGTAGTCGGACAGGGAGTTGCGGCGTTTGCCGTGGCCGGTCTCCGCGGCGGTGACGACGCAGTCGAGCGTCGGCAGGTGGCCCTTGAGCTTCAGCCACGCCCCGCCGCGCCGGCCGGGGGTGTAGGCGCTGCGCGGGTCCTTCAGCACCAGGCCTTCATTGCGATTCGCCCGAGCCCGGTCGAACGCGGCGGCGATGTCGGATTCGGTGGAGACTGGGGTTGGCTCGCTAATTAAGATGGTTTCCGTTGAGCCGCGAGCGGAGCGAGCGCTTTTTGATTCGTCGGGCGAAAAGCGCTCGCTGCGCTCGCGGCTTACAAGCTTATTTAACTTCTCGCGCCGGCCGGTAAGCGGCCCGTCCATCAGCAGTTCGCCGTCCAGGTAGAGGCAGTCGAACGCGATGAACACGCACGGGTTGTCCGCCAGCATCTTGGGCGTCAGCACCTTCCGCCCGAGCCGCTTTTGGATGTGGTTGAACGGCAGCACCACGCCGTCGCGGCAGGGGACGATCTCGCCGTCGAGCAGGAACTCGCCCGGCAGCCGCGCGACCGCCGCCAGCACGTCGGGGAAACTCTCATCGGCCCGGTCCATCGTGCGGGTGTAGATTGCCAGCCGGCCGCCGGACTTGTGGATTTGGGCGCGGATGCCGTCGAGTTTGTCTTCTGCGGAGAAGGTGGTAGGGAGTAGGTTGTGGGTAGAAGGATCGGCGCTTGCGTCTTCTCCACCTACTCCCTTCGACCTACTACCTACTCTCGAAGCCGCCTCCGCCGCGTCTTCCACCGGGATCGCCAGCATGAATTGGACGGGGTGGAAGAGGGTGAAGGTGGCGGCGGCGAGGCGGTCGTGGCGGGCGAGTTGGGCGACCTCGCCGAGGTCGCCGACGAGGAGGTGGGCGCGCTGCACGGCGGCCAGGTCGCGGCCGAAGGCGTCGGCGACGGCGGCCTGCAGGGCGCCTTCGCGGACGCCGGTGCGGAGGTCGCCGAAGAGGATTTTGGCGAGGTAGGCCGCCTCGCGCGGCGTCCGCAGGCGGTCGAGCGCGGCGCGCAGGATCGACCGCTTCGCCTCGAAGTTGCCGGTCTCCGCCAGGGCGTCGAACACGTCGGCCAAGTCCGCCAGGGCCAGCGGTTCGCCGGCCGGGTCGGGTTGCTTTTCGGCGAAGAGGTCGGCCAGCGCCTCGCCCGCCTCGCCGTGCTTGACGGAGCGGGCGCGCCAGTCGGCGGGGTCGAGGGCGAATCGGGCGGTGACGGCGGCGGCGAAGGTCGCGCCGCTGACGCCGGTGGTCCGCTCGTCGGTGGCGGCGAACGGGTGGCCGCCGGCGTAGTGGACGGCGCGGCGGAGGTCGGCGTCGGACCGAATCTCGCGGAGGTAGGCGGCGAGGTGGGCCTGCTTCTCCAGCCGCTTCGGCGTGCCGGCGGCGAGGTCGTTGGCGGCGGCGAAGGCGGCGAGCGGGGCGGGGGCGGCGGGGGCATCGTCGGCGGGGGCGGGCGGCATGGGCAAGGGTAGCCCTGTCGCGGCCGGCGGCGCGGTGGTATGATCCGGCCCGTGCCCCGCCCGCCCGTCAGCCCGGTCCGCCGCATCGCCATGCAGGGCGTGATGTGGGTGATCCTCGCCGCCGCCGTGGCGACCGCCGCGCTGGTCGACGGCCGCGGCGAGCTGGGCCCGACGCGGACGGTCGGCCCGATCACCGTGCGGCTGCCGGGCGGGTGGGAGCCGGTAAGATTGCCGATCGTCGGACCCTCCGGCGGACCCTCCGGCGGGCGCGAGGTGTTGGTGAAGGTGCGCGAGGAATCGGGCGGGGCGCGAACGGGCATTCGGCCGCTCAACGGCCGGTCGCTGGACGTCGCGGTTCGTCGCTTCGCCACGGCCGAGGCGGCGGGGCGGGCGCTGGCGGCGATGGCGTCGGACACCGTGGCGACCGTCACGGCCAACGGGCTGGAGTGGACGGTCTACCCGGCGTATCAACTGCGGTCGGCCGGGGGCGCGCCGGTGCAGGTGCTCGCCGGCTGGTCGGCCGCGACCGCGACGCGCGGGGGGCGATTGGTGGAGGTGAACCTGATGACCCCCGGCGGCGCGACCGGCGGGGCTGCCGAGGCCGACCCGGCGCTGCTGCTCCGCGTGGTCGAGAGCGTGCGGGTGGCGGAGTAGCGGGGAATAGCGACGCCCGGATTTCCTTGCGAAGCCGCGAGCGGCGGAGCGTTTTGTGTTGAACTGATTGAGGATGAGATGATGCTTCCGACTTCCCGCCGCCCCGTGGCCCTCGCCCTGACCGCCTGCGCTGTTCTGGCCGGGCCGGCGTTCGGGCAGCTCCTCCACGACGTCCCGCCGCCGCCGGGCAAGGTGTCGGTGCCGGCCGTTCAGCCCGAGACCTCCGCGACGCCCGACGATGACGCGGCCCGATTGCTGGGCGCGACGTTCTCCAGCGACGCCGCGGGCATCGCCTTCCGCGTGCCGGCGGGCTTCCAGAAGGCCATCCCGGCCAGCACCGACGAGGTCGGCCGCTACCTCTCGGCCGACCAGCAGCGCGTCTTCAGCGTCCGCAAACTCACGCTGAACCAGCCCGCGCCGCTGACCACCGACCGCGCCGACGGGAAGGTGAGCGTCGGGATGCTCGAAACCGTCGCCGGCGAACTGGGGCGCGACGAGGGCTACCAGAACCTGCGGCAGGACGTGGTGAACCTCAACGGTGCCGACGCGGGCCTGCTGGCGATCCTCCACGCCGCGGGCACCAAGACGCTGCTCACCCAGGTGGCGGTCGTGCGGGCGGCGGACACGCTGTACTACGTGATGAACCTCACCAGCCCCGCCCCGGCCGATGCCGCGGCGCTGTCGGCCGACCCGGCGGTGCGGGCCGACGTGGCGACCTTCGCCGCCGTCACGGACTCCGTCCACCTGCTCGACGGCACCACGCTGCGGCTCGACCAGGACGCGCGGCTCTACCGCACCCGCACGCTGTTCGTGAACCTCACGCCCCAGCGGCTGCGCGACGCGCTGGTGCCCCAGGCGTGGATGCGGCTGGTGAAGGACGGCAAGGACATCGGCTACACCTACGTCGTGGAGGAGGTCGCCTACGGCCTGCCGCGCAAGGGGGACCGCGACGAGGCCGGCGCGCCCCAGGATGAGGGCGTGCGGGTCGGCATCCGCAGCCGCACCCGGCCCGAGGCGGGCCTTCAGGTCGACGCCGAAACGTGGCAGTGGGCCACCTACGACCGCAAGCGCGCCCTCTGGAGCAACGTCGCGTTCATCACCCGCGCCGCCGAGAAGGGCGGCCCCAAGCCCAGGCCGACCACCACCAGCGAGATCGGCACCGTCCTGTGGCGCGACAAGCCCGTCGCCGTCCCGCTGCTCGAGGGGGGCCGACAGGGGCAGATGCAGATGGTCGACGACCACACGCTGACCGTCCGGCGGTTCGCGGCCTCCACCACCAGCCCGCCCATCGAGCGCCAACTCCCGCCGTTCTACCTGCCGCAGGTTTACGGCAGCCTCTTGCCGCGCCTGGTCGCCGGGCCCGCCGGCGGCACCTCCGCCGGCGGCCGCGAGCAGACCTACCTCTTCGCCTCCTTCGTGACCGACAACGGCGAGGTGATGACCCGCTACGTCGACGTCAAGCCCGAGCGCGAGGTCACCCTTGACGGCAAAACCTTCCGCGCCATCCCCGTCGAGGACCGCATCGGCCTCGACGGCTCCGTCACGACCCACTACGTCTCGCGCGACGGGAAATACCTCGGCAGCATCAACCCCGACAGCAACATCCAGATCCTCCCCACCGACCGGGCGACGCTGGAAAAGCGGTGGGGCGACGCGGACCTCACCCGCCCCGGCGCGGTGAAGTGAGCCGGCCGCGATCGGGCGAAGAAGGACTCAAGCCCCGCCCGCCGTTCCGCCGACGTAAGGCAAGAGATGTTGACCGCGCTGCTGAAACTCGCCGGCCTCGCCTTCCTGACCGTGGTGCTCGCCGCGGCGGCGGTGCTGAGCCGCCACGGGTTCGCCGACGCCCGGCAGATCTCGCGGCTCCAGGCCGACAAGGACGTGCTGCAGCAGGTGGTCGCCCGCCTCTCCGCCGAGCGCCGGGTGGCCGACGTGCTCGTGACCAACCAGGCGACCGTCGGCGGCGTGCTCCGCACGGACCTGCTGTTCGTCGAGTACGACAAGGCGGGCGAGGAGCTGCCGCCAAAACGCTTTACGGTCGAGGGGGAGGTGGTCCACGTCGGCGCCCTGGTCATCAAGTTCGACCGCAGTTACGTGAAGGAGGGGGATGAGTTGCGCGGCCGGTCGATCGCGCTGTTCACCCGCCTTTATGGCGATCACCAGCCGCCGGCGGACGCCTTCCCGATCGATTCGCCGGGCGAGGTTCCCGCCGCCTACCGCGGGGCCGACCCGGTGGTGACGGCCTTCGAGCGCGAGTTGTGGGCGAACTTCTGGAAGCTGGCGGACGACCCCGATTACGCCGCGAGCCAGGGCGTGCGGGTCGCCAACGCCCAGAGCGTGTGGGGCATGTTCAAGCCCGGCCGCCTCTACACCCTGACGCTGGAGGCCGACGGCGGGCTGAGTCTGCAGGCCCAGAAGTTGAAGGGCATCTACCAGGAAGCCCTGTCAAAGTATGGCGGGTGAAGGGGTTTCCGGGTGCCACGGAGGATTTCGCATCAAGGACGGCGATGGCGGACGCAAGTCTTTGACTCGGTTGAAGTTGCGTCGGCATCCGCCCGTGCCGATGCGCGTCGCCCCGTGGCGTGGGCGTCCCGCCCACGAGTCCCGCGGGCGTCCCGCCCGCGCCTCCGCCCGGGCCCGACGAGCACCGCGGGCGGGACGCCCACGCGACCCGTGGGCAGGATGCCCACGCCACGGAGGTCCGCGGCCGGCGGCCGGCGGCTCGCGGGCGTTCATGCGGGCGCGGCAGATGACCAGCTTCGCCGTCACCCACCGCGTCACGCGGCCCCGCCCTGCGCCCGCATCAGCGCGGCGCACGCCTCGGGCTCGCGCCGCCACCGGTCCACCGCCGCGAGCCGCTGGGGCGACATGCCCGCGACCCGGCGCCGCGAGGCCGCCGACCCCTTCGGACCCCCCTTCAGCGGCGTCAGCGGGGCGCGGCGCGAGCGCCTCGCGGGCGACCGTCGTCTCCCCCGCGTTCGGCGCGGTGACCGCAAAGGCCGCCACCCGAAGGCTTTGCGTGACCGGGGCGTGCAGCTTGTGCCCGCGCGCGAACCGCCCGTTGCCGCGCCCGGCCCGCGCGTCGGGGTCGCGGGCGTTCTCGCCGACCTCCGGCGCCTTGCCGCCGAGGAAGCCGAGCCCCCCGGGCGCGTCGGCGACGCGCGCCGGCAGGCGGTCGGCCGCGGCGGGCACCTCGTTGACCCGCGCCGACCGCGCCCGCCGGCAGAACTGCGAGTGGCTCGGAAGCAGCTCGGGCCGGAAGAGCGGCCCGAGGTGCAGGGGGGTCGAACGCCCAGCTCATCGGCCGGTCGCGGCGGGCGGCCCAGAGGTAGAGCTTGACGATCAGGCGGTCGGCGTAGAGGGTGCGTCGGCCCCGCCGGGGGACCCGCCGGTCGGCGGCGTCCACGGCGCGGCGGACCTGATCCCAGGTCTGTCGGTCCATGCTCGCTCCCTTGTGGTTGGCGCCTCAAGGGCGGCAAGTATGGGCGGGGGCTGGACTTAGCGCAAGCGGTCAGTTCCTTCGCGCGAAAAGCTCCGTGGCACCCGGCCAATCCGTGGCACCCAGACTCACAGCACCTTCGCCACCAGGAGGGTGCGGTCGTCCGTTGGTGGGGAGTGGCCGGAGAAGTCGTTCACGGCCGCGACGATGCGGTCGACGATCTGCCGGGCGTCCAGGCCGCACTCGTCGATGGCGGCGTCGAGGCGGGTGGTGCCGAAAAGGTCGCCCGGCTCGCCGGCGGGGTTGCGGGCCTCGGTGATGCCGTCGGTGTAGAGGACCAGCAAATCGCCGGGGTTCAGGTCGATGGCGGCGTCCTCGTACTGCTCGTCGGGGTCGATGCCCAGGGGCAGGTGGATCGGCCCGGTGAGGGCGAAGGGGGCATTGCCGCAGCCGGGCTTGACGCGCGGGGGGTTGTGGCCCGCGCTGCACCAGGTGAGGCGGTGGGCGGCTTGGTTGTAAACGCAGTAGAACGCCGTCACGAAGGTGCCGGTCTCGCCGGTGTAGCGGGCGCACAGGGCGCGGTTGATGGCGGCGAGGAGGGTGCCGGGCCGGCGGGGCGGGTCGAGGTCGGCCAGGGTGTGGGCGATGCTGTGGCAGACGGCCATGATGACCGCCGCCGCCGTGCCGTGGCCGCTGACGTCGGCGACCAGGATGCCCATCTCGCCGTCGGGCAGCGGGAAGAAGTCGTAGTAATCGCCGCCGGCGCGCTCGGCCGTCTCGTAGTGCGCCGCCAGGTGGGGCGAGTGGCAGTCGGGCAACTTTTTCGGCAGCAGCGACCGCTGGATGTCGGCCACCACGGCCAGCTCCTGATCGATCGCGTCATAGGCCGCCTTCACCTTCTCGGTCTGCTCCTTGAGGTTCTCGCTGAGCACCAGCGTGTTGGTGGTCCGGCCGAAGAGGTTGCTGGTCAGCACCTGCTGGGGCACCAGGCTCGGGGGAAAGGCGCCGGCCCGCTCGCGCAGCAGGATCACCATGTTCATCGCCTCGCCGCCGTCGTACATCGGCAGCGCCAGCAGCGACCGCTGGCCCTCGTAAACGGGCAGGGCCGGGTCGTCCGGCGGGAAGCGGCCGGCGAGGTCGTCGATCACCACCGGCCGGTTGCCGTAGATCAACTCGCCCAGCAGCCCGCCGCGCAGCACGGGGTGGCGGTCGACCTCGCGCCAGGCGTCGATCCGCTCGCCCCAGCGCGAGTCGCGGGTGATGCGGAAGGTGCCCGCGGGCATGTCGCGGCGGCTGAGGCTGAGCAGGCGGTCGACCGGCACCATCTTGCCCATCCGCTCGCTGTAGACGCGGACGAGCTCCTCGGGGGTGTTTTGGCGCGAGACCTCGCGCATCATCTCGATGATGTATTCCAGCCCGTGGTCGCCGTAGGGGTTGCCCTCGCCCTCGGCCTCGACCGCCACGAAGGGCTGGTTGAAGTAGCCGTTGGACGCGGTGTCGGCCTTGGGGCCGGCCGTCGGCTCGACCTTCAGGCCGGCAAGCAGAACGGGGGGCGCGGCGGAGGGCATGGGTCAATCCTACCGCCGGGGCCGAGTTTGTCCACGAATTGCCGCGACCGTCCGCAAGAGCCGTCACTTTTGGCGCAACCGCTGCGACCGGCACCCGCGGCGGCGAGTTGCTGTCGCGCCGCCCTCAAGTTCCGCCCCACGCCGGCCGCCGCGGGGTAGGGTGGGGCGATGCACGCCACGCTCGCCATCCCGCTGCGCCGCGCCGGTTTGCGGTCGCTGCGGTTCCTGCCCCTCACGCTGATCGCCGGCGTCCACGGCTTCGCGCTGGCCGCGCCGTACCTGGCCGTCTGCCTCGGCCTCGCCTCGCTCGCCCGGCGGCGGTAGCTTTCGATCCCTCACCGCGCCCGCTGGTACTGCGGCTTTTGCGACAAATCCAGCACCGCCGACCACGCCCGCATCAGCCGGACCGACAGGTAGGCCGCCGGCAGCAGGCCCAGCAGCACGGCGGCGGGGCGGGGGCCGACGTAGACCAGCGCGAACGCCGCGTCGTACAGGATCAGCCACAGCAGCCCCACGAGCATCAACTGCCGGCCGGCGGCGCGGGCGTCGGCGAAGTGTCGGCGGACCAGCCACGCGACCCCCACGAACCCCGCCGCCAGCCCGCCCGCCACCGCCAGCCCCGGCCGCACCGCCAGCGCCGACGCCCACGCCGACCAGTCGAACGGCCCGGTGGGATGGTCAAACAAGTAGGCGGCCCTTCGGTACGTCACCAGCCCCAGCAGGGCGGTGTCGACCGCCAGCAACCCGCCGACCACGCCAAGCCAGTGCCTCACCGTCAGCGTCGGCCGCTTGGCCTCCCAGGCGTAGGCGACCGCGCTGAGCAGCACGACGTGGTTCAGCAGCAGCAGCGGGTGCCAGACGACCGGCAGCATCGGGGCGGCGACGGCGGCGTGGAAGAAGCGGATCAGCCCCAGCGTGATCAGGCCGGGCGCGACCAGGTACTTCCCCGCCGAGTCGTAGAACGTGATCAGGCCCATCGTCCCGCCGAGCACCAGCAGCGAGGCCGCCCCGTCGGGCACGGCCAGGGCGAGGTAGAGGCCGCCGGCGAGGGCGACGGCGGCGAGGGCGGCGCAGATCAGGTGGGCCGACCGTACGCCGATCCGCCCGCTGGGCAGCGGTCGGCCGGCGGCGGTCAGGGCGTCGCGGCGGCGGTCGATGATGTCGTTGAGGCTCATCCCGAAGCCGTAGAGCCCCACCGCCACCGCCGCCACCGCGACGGCCGCCGCGTAGGAAAATGCCGCCGCCACGTCCCCGCCCGGCCCGGCCGTCCACCTCGCCCGCAGCAGCAGCGCGCACCACCCGTCGCTGACGGCGGTGTAGACCAACGCCATCCGCGTCAGTTGCAGCACCGTCAGCAGCCGGACCGACAGCGAGCGGGGGAGCGACCCGAGCATGGCCGCATCGTAGCCGTCAACGGCGTCGGCCGCCGCATCAGGCGCGCGACGAGGTGCGCGATGAGGTGCGCGGCGATTTGACCCGCGCCGGTCCGCACGGGTATCTTCGGCGTCCAACGACCCGCAACCCCGGAGGAGCCGTCTTGATCTCACCGCACACCCGCCCCAGCCGATATCTCGCCCCGCTCCGCCCGCTGCTGCTCGCCGCGGCCGTCGGCGCGTCAGCCCTTGGCGCGTCAGCCCTCGGCGGCTGCGCGTCGAAGCCGGAGATGCCCGCGACCCGGCCGGTGAACCTCAAGCCCGCCGAGTTGCCCGCCGGCTCGTTTTCGACGCAGGTGCCGATCGACCTGAAGCTGCCCGAGGGGGATTCGCTCGCGGCGGTTTACCTCGCCGGCGGGCGGATGTACGCGGTGTCGCGGGGCAACCTGGCGTTCGGCCTGACGCCCGGCGGCACGCCGACGTTCGTCCGCCGCCTCGCCGAGGAGGGGGAGACCGTCTACCCGCCGGTGATGACCCAGGACACCCCCACCCTGCCCAACGCCCCCGCGCCCGACGCGGAACTCGTCTTCCCGACCGCCACCGCGCTGGACGTTTACAAGCCCGACGGCACGCCGGTCCGCAGCGTGACCACGGGGTTCTCGATTCGCTCGCACGTGGCGTCGGGGCTGGGGCTGATCTACGGCGGGATCGACACGCCGCTGGGGGGCCGGGTGGGGGCGTTCGACCCGGACCGCGAGTTCGCCAACCTGCGGTGGAGCGTGCAGCAGGGGGCGGTGCGGGCGGGGCCGGCGTTCTTCGGGCGGGTGGTCTACTTCGGCACCGTCGACGGCCGGGTCTACAGCGTCTCGCCCGACCAGAGCACGCCGTGGGCGGGCCTGCCGGACCGCAGTTTCCAGACCGACGCCGAGATCGTCGCCGACCTGTACGCCGACGAGTTCGCCGTCTACGTCGCCAGCACCGACAAGAAGCTGTACGCGCTGGACCGCCCGACCGGCAAGGTGCGGTGGTACTACTTCGCCCAGGCGCCGCTGACCGACGCCCCGGTCGTGACGGCCGACGCGGTGTACCAGGTCGTGGCGAAGGTCGGCATGGTGAAGATCGACAAGGTGAAGGGCGAGATCTACCGCAAGCCGGTCTGGATGGCCCGCGGCGTGTCGCAGTTCCTGAGCGAGGACGCCCAGAACGTCTACGCCCGCAAGCCCGACGGCACCCTGCTCGCGCTCGACCGGGCGAGCGGGCAGGTGAAGTTTTCGGCCCGCCTGCCGTTCAACCGCCTGTACGCGACCAACACCGCCGACGGCACGATCTACTCCGCCGACCGGGCGGGCCGCGTGACGATCATCCACCCCGTTCTGAAGGCCGGGCAGATCGGTCTGCCGCTGGAGGCGGTGAAGTAGTGGTGAAGTAGCGGCGAAATGCGGGCATTCGCCGGGCCGCCGCTCACCCGCGGGGCCGGAGTGGTCGATGCAAACGGCATGACCCCTTCCGCCCCCGCCGCCGATTTTGCCACCCTCGCCCCGCCGGGCTTCGCGGACTTGCCGGACCTGGACGTCGACCGCGACGCCCCGGCCCCCGTTGACGACCGCCGCCGCAGCGAGCGCGAGGCCCGCCACACGCCCGCCTGGCTCAGCGGCCCCAGCGGCAGCCCCCAGACCGCCGGCCAGCACGTCCTCGTGACCGACCTGAGCCTCCACGGCGTCGGCTTCCAATCCGACCGCGCCGTGACCAAGGGCGACGCCTGCTGGATCGTCATCGCCGGCGCCACCCTCCGCCTCAGCACCCGCGTCCGCCTAGTCAACGTCCGAAAACTCGAGGGCGGCCGAAAGTGGGTCGTGGGGGCGGAGTTCTTCTAACGGGGGCAGGGAAGCGGGTAGCGGGGGGAAGAAAGATGGGCTTCGGCTTCCCCCGCCACCCGCTGCCCGCTACCCTTCAACATGCACCTCCCCGTCCTCGAGCACCTTCCCGACGGCCGGCCGTGGTATGCCGAGGGGCTGCGGTTTTCATGCACGCAGTGCGGCAACTGCTGCACCGGGCCGCCGGGGTATGTGTGGATTTCGGACGTCGAGGTCGGCCGGCTGGCGACTCACCTGAAGATGACCGAGGCCCAGGTGCTGCGGCGGTACTGCCGGACGATCAACGGCCGCGTCAGTTTGTCCGAGCGGCGGAATCACCGGGGCGAGCATGACTGCATTTTTCTGAAAGAAGACCCGCCGGCCGGCGGCAAACGGTCGAAACAGCCCGGCCGGCGGACCTGCACGATCTACCCCGTCCGCCCGCTGCAGTGTCGCACCTGGCCGTTCTGGGACGGGCTGCTACAGGACCGCGACGCCTGGGAGGCCTCCAAACGCACCTGCCCCGGCATGGGCGGCGGGGAACTCCACGCCCGCGAGGAGATCGAGCGGCGGGCGTCGGCCGAGGATTGGCTGGAACGCAAGGGATAGTGCAATGCAACCGCCCGACGTGACGCCGGCCCGCGAATGGCTTATACTTGGATCGCTACCACCGCCCGCCTGACGCACCGCGACACGCGGCCGCGACAGATTGGCGGCGGTCCCCGGCCGATGCGGTCGGCCGGGGCCCGTGCCGTAGCGACGAGGCCGATGAATGCTTAAACCCGCCGACGGCTTGATGTTGCATCAAATGCGATCCGAGCCCCGGCGGCCCCAAAACGATTTGTTGTAGATGAGACTCCGATGACGCACCCGACCCCTCCCCCGCCCACGCTGCGCCCGCCGACGGTGGCGCAGTTTCTGCGCGACTGATGCGTTAGCCGCCGTTCATCCCCCGGCACGAACCCGCCGGGGCCTCGCGTCCGACTGGACCGCCCAACCCGCCGCCCCCACCGGCGCCGCGCCCGACGCGCGCCGCCGGCCCGACCGCCGCCCCCGTCCGGGGGCCACTTGCGGCCGGCACCGGGCGGCACTGCGAGGACCGATGACCTTTTTCCTTGGAGCCGCCCTCGGCGTGATCGCCGGCGGGCTGGCCGTCTTCTTCTACGACCACTTCACCACCCGCAACGCCATGAGCCGCGCCCGCGAGGAGAGTCGCCAGCAGTGCGACACCGCCCTGCGCGACGCCCAGAGCCGCGCCAAGGAAATCGAGCTCGCCGCCGAGGGGGAACGGTTAAAACTCAAAAAGTCCGCCGAGGCCGAGAGTGCGGCGGCGGCCAAAAAGCTCGACGAGCAGGAGGCCCGCCTCGCCAAGCGTGAGGACACGCTCGACCGCAAGCTCGACACGCTGTCGATCAAGGAGAAAAACCTCGACCAGCAGACCGTCACCCTCACCCGCCGCGAAAATGCCGCCGCCGCCCGCGACAAGGAGACCGCCGGCGTGCTGGAGGAGCAGCGTCGGCGGCTGCTGGAGGTGTCTGGCCTGTCGATCGACCAGGCGCGGGAAATCCTGCTGAAGCGGGTGGAGGACGAGGTCGCCGCCGACGCCGCCGCCATCGTGCAAACGGCCATCGACCGCGCGACCGACGAGGCCAAGACCAAGAGCCGGCAGATCATCCTGCAGGCGATCCAGCGCTACGCCGCCGGCCAGACCGCCGACCACACCGTCAGCAGCGTGCCGCTGCCGGACGACGCGATGAAGGGCCGGGTGATCGGCAAGGAGGGGCGGAACATCCGGGCGTTCGAGAAGTCGACCGGCGTGGACGTGATCATCGACGACACGCCCGGCGTGGTGGTGGTGAGCTGCTTCGACCCGGTCCGCCGCGAGATCGCCCGCATGACCATGGAGCGGCTGGTGCTGGACGGGCGGATCCACCCCGGCCGGATCGAGGAGGTGGTGGCCGAGGCGACCGGCGAGATGGACGAGCAGCTCGTCGAGTTGGGGCAGAAGGCGTCGGCCGAGGCGAACCTGCCGAACCTGCCCAAGGCCGTCCTGCCGCTGCTGGGGCGGCTGAGCTACCGCACCAGTTACGGCCAGAACGTGCTGCGGCACTCGCTGGAGGTCGCCTACCTCTGCCAGGTGATGGCCGACGAATTGGGGCTGGACGGCGCGACCGCCCGCCGGGCGGGCCTGCTGCACGACCTCGGCAAGGCGATGGACCACGACCAGGAGGGGGGCCACCCCGAGCTCGGGTCGGCGTTCCTGAAAAAGCACGGCGAGGCCGAGGCCGTCGTCAACGCCGCCGCCGCCCACCACGGCGACGTGCCGGCCACCACCCCCTACACGCCGCTGGTCATGGCCGCCGACGCCATCAGCGCCGCCCGCCCCGGCGCCCGCCGCGAGAGTTACGAAAAGTACGTCCGCCGCCTGCACGATTTGGAGGAGCTCGCCGCCGCCTTCGACGGCGTGCGGCAGGTCTACGCCATCCAGGCCGGCCGCGAAATCCGCGTCATCGCCGACGCCAAGCGGCTCGACGACCGCGCCAGCACCACCCTCGCCCGCGCCATCGCCAAGCGCGTGCAGGAGCAGCTCACCTACCCCGGCGAGATCAAAATCACCGTCCTCCGCGAGGTGCGAACGGTGGAGTACGCGCGGTGAATTGCCGCTTGCGGCTTCGCAAAGAAACCGGCTCCCAGTAGTATTCCTTGCGAAGCCGCAAGCGGCCGGAGAGGGAGGCAACGCGATGACCCGACCGCCGCCGCTCGAACGCGAGCCCGATACGCTCGCCCGGTTCGCCCCCTACGGCTGGGAATACCTCCTGCCGATGGCCGTCTTTCTAGCCTTCGTGCAGATCGGCGCGACGTGGCAAGGCCTGTACATCGCCAGCTACGCCGCCCGCGCCGCGATCGTCGGCGGGCTGCTGATCTGGCTCTGGCCGCGCGTGCGGCGCGACGTGCAATGGACCCACCTCGGCCTCGGCGCGCTCGTCGGCGTCGTCGGCGTCGTTCAGTGGATCGGCATGGACAAACTCCTGCTCGCCGGCGGCAAGTGGACGGCGTGGACCAGTTTCGCCGACCCGGCCAAGGGCTTCAACATCGCCACCGACCTCGGAGCCGACCTCGGCCCGGCGTGGGCGGCGTGGGGCTTCATCGCCGTCCGCCTCCTCGGCGCGGCCGTCGTCGTGCCGTTCATGGAGGAGCTCTTCTGGCGCGACTGGCTCTGGCGGACGATCGCCGCCCCGAACGATTACAAGCTGGCGAACGTCGGCGAGTACGACCGCGCCGCGTTCTGGCTGGTGCCGATCGCCTTCGCCGCCGTCCACCCGCAGTGGCTGCTCGCGGTCGTCTGGGGCCTGCTGATCGCGTGGCTGCTGGTCCGCACCAAAAGCCTGGGCGCGTGCATCGTGGCCCACGCCGTCACGAACTTCCTGCTGGCGGCGTACGTCCTGGTCGCGTGGTACGGCTTCGGGCGGAATGAGTGGTACTTCTGGTGATCGTGAAGAATTGAACCACAGAGACACAGAGGAAGCCACAGAGCATGTTTTTTTCTTTCTTCTCTGTGGCTTTCTCTGTGCCCTCTGTGTCTCTGTGGTTCAATCTTCGCCCCGCACTCAAGGCCAGACCGGCGGCCCGCCCAGCCCCGACGCCTCGTCCAGCCCCAGCATCAGGTTCGCGTTCTGCACCGCCTGACCGGCCGCCCCTTTGCCGAGATTGTCGATCGCCGCGACCACGATGATCCGCCCCCGCTCCGGGTCGAGCGCGTAGTGCAAAAACACCAGGTTCGACCCCAGCGCCCACTTCGTCGGCGGCGCACGGTCCACCACCCGCACGAACGGTCGCCCGGCATAAAACGCCCGCGCCACCTCCGATAAAGCCCCGCCCTTCAGGGCGGCGGCCGAAGCCGTCAAATGGCACGTCGCCAGAATCCCCCGCGTCATCGGCACCACGTGCGGCACGAACGTCAGCGGCACCGTCCCGCCGCCCACCATCGCCGACATCGACGTTTCCATCTCCGCCAGGTGCGCGTGCTTGAACAGCCCATACGCAAACGCCGACTCATTGACTTCCGAGTACCCGAACGCCCCCGACGCCGCCCCGCCCCGGCCCGCGCCGCTCGCGCCGGTCAGCGCGTTGACGATCACCCCCGCCGCCGGGTCGGCCAGCCCGTTCGCCAGCAGCGGCGCGACGGCCGCCAGCGTCGCGGCCGGGAAGCAGCCGGGGTTCGCCACGCGGGTCGCCCCCCGCACCCTCTCGGGCCACACGTCGGCCAACCCGTAGACCCACGGCTCGACGAACCGGTGGTCGCCGCCGATGTCGACCACCCGCACCGACGCCGGCACCGACGCCAACGGCCCGCGCGACGCCCCGGTCGGCAGCGACGCGAACAGCACGTCCAACGCCGGCAAAGCGGCCGGGTCGAATGACTGGATCTCCAGGTCCGACACCGCCGCCCGGTCCGCCGGCAGCCCCGGATAGAGCTCGCCGACCCGCTTCCCCGCGCTCGATTCGCCGGCGGCGTAGGCCACGTCAAACCGCGGGTGCCCCACGCACAGCCGCAGCGCCTCGCCGCCGCCGTAGCCGCTCACGCCGGCGATGCCGACGCGGAATTGCCGCTCACTCGACATCTTGACCCATCTCTTCTTGCCGCATCGGCATCGCGTCGATCTGCTCGAACAGCGCGTCGACCGCCACCGGTTCGGCCTCCCGCCGCTTCTCGGTCCCGTCCTTGCCGATCAGCACCGCCGCGAAGGCGTTCAGGTCCACATCGAAGTGAAGCCGCAGCTCCTCGACGTCCTCCACCTGCAGCATCTGCGGCGGCCCGCCCGGCTCGTAGACGTGGCCGTTGCGCGTGCCGAGGCACTCGATCAGCACCACGTCGCGCTCCGCCAAGCCGGCGGCGTGGGCGTCGAGGTCGGCCTTCTGCTCCCGATAATCCGGGTCGTCGGCGGAGACGGCGAACAGCAGCAGGGGCCGCTTGCCCCAGTGGTACTGCTGCATCGAAAAGGTCCAGAACGGCTCCACCATCGCCTCCCGCGCGTGGCCGGATCGTAGGCGGCTCATTCCTCGTCCGGGGCGTCGGCCGAGGCGATCTGCTCGCCGGCGGGGCGGTCGGCGGCGAAGGTGTAGCGGCAGGTCCGGCCGTCCTCCTTGGTCCAGGCGAGCTCGCCGATCAGCCCGTTGCCGCCGCGCCGGCCGGTCCAGACCATCGTGCCGTGGGCGTCGCTTTTCATCTCGGCCTCGAACGCCTCCACGCCGCCGGCGGAGTCGACGGTGTACGCCGCGGGCGCGAAGCCGTACATGGCGACGGCGGCGGCGGTCAGGTGGCCGCCGCGGAACAGCAGGGCGTCGGCGAACGGCGTCGCCCCCTCCTGCCCGCCGCCGGTCGGCTCGACCGACACCACCCACTCGCCGGCGAACGCCGGGGCGTCGACGGGCGCGTCGGGCGCGGGTTGATCGGCCGGCGCGTCGGGCTGCTGCTGCCAAAATCCCGTCTCGGCCCCCGCCGGCGCGGCGAGGCAGGCGGCGGCGAAGAGCAGGGCGGCGAGCGGCTTGCGGGTCGTGAACCGTGGCGTGGACATCGGGCCTCCGTGAAGTTGAACGTCAGGCAGGAGGTACGATTCGCCGCACGCCGCGTCCAGTCGGCGCGCCGCCTTCATCGACCCGGCGCGGGTCGGCCGCGTAGACTTGCCCACGATGTCCATGCCCGCCAAAACGAACCTCTTCGCCGCCGCCCTCATCGCCGTCGGGGCCGTGGCGTTCGCCATCGCCCTCTCCAACGGCAAGACCGCGCCGACCGCCCTCATCCCCGCCTTCGAGGGCGTGCTGCTGCTGATCTGCGGCCTGCTGGCGATGAAGCCCGCCTTCCTGAAGCACGCCATGCACGCCGCGGCGGTGATCGGCCTGCTCGGCTTCCTCGCCGCCGCGGGGCGGATGGTGCCCAAGCTGATCCAGGGCACGCTGCACGACCCGCTCGTGATCGCCTCGCTGACGCTGATGATCCTGCTCAGCGGCGGCTTCGTCCTCGTCTGCATCCTGCACTTCCGCGCCACCCGCAAGGCCCGCGAGGCGGACTCTTCGCCGCTTGCGGCTTCGCAAAGAAACTCCGGTCCATAGCGGCAATCCGGTGGCGCGAAGATCTAGCGGTTTCTGTTTCTTTGCGAAGCCGCAAGCGGCGAAGACTTAAATCCACCCGCTCACCCCACCTTCATCACCTCCCGCATCAGCGTGGTCGCGTACGCCCCCGGCGGGAGGGTGAAGGCGACCGTGACGTGCGGGCCGAACTCGTCGACGCCGGCGGCCAGGGTGGTGTCGGTCGGGCGGACGCGCAGCGGGCGGCGGGCACCGTCGGGGCGGTCGGGCGAGTGGCGGAAGTCGTCCCGCGTCAACTGATACTCTGCCAGCGCCGCCGCCTCCGCGTCGGCCGGCTCGCCGGTCGGCTCGGTCATCTTGCGGCCGAACAGCGGGCCGGTCGGCGAGACGTCGAACGCCTCCGCCCGCGGCTGCTCCACGGCCGGGTCGAGCACGCGGAAGCAGGCGCCGTTCCCGTGCTTCCACGCCAGATCGCCGACCTTCAGCGTGCCAAGGGTGCCCTCCACCAATCGGGCTGCGACGGTCTGATTGAACAGCCGGCTCTGCAGGGCCGA
Organism: Tepidisphaeraceae bacterium; assembly: GCA_965260985.1. GTDB lineage: Bacteria > Planctomycetota > Phycisphaerae > Tepidisphaerales > Tepidisphaeraceae > CBDHCE01. The sequence continues at coordinate 248,492 of CBDHCE010000018.1, forward strand.
GACGTAGAGCCGCCGCATTTTCTTCTCGATGCCGCCGACCGCCGCCGCCGGGTCGCCGGAGTGGGCCAGCCGCTCCAGCACCCGCATTTCCGCCCCCCGGTGCGGCCATAAGTCCAAGGCCTCCCGATAGTTGCCTTCGTCGACCGCCATCCGCGCCCGCGCCTCGTCGTACTCATCCGAGGCGGTCGGATTTCCGAGAAGTTGCGCCACCACCGCCGCCGCGTCCTGCCGCAGCAGGGCCGCGCCGACGCGGTCGTTATCGTCCCGCCGGCCGAACCGCTGCTCGCCGAAATAGTTCGGCAGCCCCGCCGCCTCCAGCCGGCTGAGGATCGGCCGGACCCGCACGACGGCGGCGGGGTTGACGTCGCGCACCTTCACCGCGAACCGGTTGCCGGACAGGTGGCCGAGCTTCAGTTTGTTGCCGTGCCGGCCGGCCCACTGCGGCGTGAGGCCGGGCACCGGCGTGGTCATCACCGCCTCCTCACCCACGCCCGCGACGCTGAAGAGTTGCCGCGTGACGGCGTGCTTGTCCTTCATGCCGGCATACCCGAACTCGCGCGGCCGGACGCCGAAGGCCCTCGCCATCCGCTCGATCGCCTCGAACGTGCCGAGGCCGATTTTCTGCACTTCGAACAGCACGTGTTCGCCCTCGCCGGACGGTTCATAAAGCGGCAGTTCCTGGACGAAAAAGTCCTCCGGCCGCTGCTTGAGCGTGCCGCCGATGCCGGGCGCGTCGGGCGTGGCGAACGGCAGGGCGTCGGTGGGCATAACGGACGGTAGGGCGCGGGCGGACTTCGGACCTCCGCAAGCCGCGAGCGCAGCGAGCGCTTTTTCACCCGTCATGGAAAAGCGCTCGCTTCGCTCGCGGCTTACGAGGGGAGGGGATGTCGGGAAAGTCGCGCAACAAAAGGCAACGCCCCGGCCGAAGTGTCGGCCGGGGCGTGCGGGGGTGGTGGCGGATGCGGCGGAGCGTTCTAAGCCGTCGCGCGTCGGCGGCGGGCGAAGCCGACGCCGCCGATCAGGCCCAGCGTGGCGAGGCCGGCGAAGGCGGAGTTCGGCAGCGGCACGACGGCCGGGCCGCCGGTCCCGGTGCCGCCGCCCGTGCCCGCGCCGGTGCCTGGGACCGGCTCGATCTGCCCGCCGGCGGCGGGGAGCTGCGGGTTGTAGAGGCCGTCCACCATCACCCCGTGAATCACGTACACCTTGTTCTCAAGCGGCATCAGCTTCGCCACGGTGTTGATGGTCTCGTAGTTCGTGAGGGCGGCGATCGCGGCGTCATCGTAGGTGTGGCTGAACGACACCGCGCCGGTCGCCGAGGCCATCGGGAAGGGGGCCAGCGGCAGAATGATCTCGCCATAGAACGGCGCGCCCTCGGACACCTGGATCAACCCATCATTCCCCGCCGCGCTCGGCGGCGGCAGGACGGCGTTTTTCGCCTCGTTCATCGGGAACCCGTGAATGTGCTGCGCGTGCGCCTGGTTCGCCACCAGCCCACTGGCGGTCACATTGACCGTGAGCTCCGTCAAAGCGTCGTTGAAGGTGAAGTCGACGCGGCCGGTGACGTTCTGGTCGTTCACCGGCACGATGTCCACGAAGTAGGCCGGCCCCGCCAGCGCCGCGGCGGGCACGAGCAGGAGGGTGCCGGAAACACCGAGCAAAAGCGAGGGGATCGAGGGGATCGAGAATCTGGTCATTGTAGCTGTCTCCTTGAGATAGATCGAAAGGGTTCCGCCGAAGCGCGACCCGGGTCGTTACGAAGTCTATGGAGGCATCGCAATCAGCGTGCCTCTAAATAAAAAGGTGCCCCGACCTGTCATGTCGGGAACTTTTGACTGTAGTCAGTCCGGAGTGATAACCGAGATCGCCGCCGACAGCTTCAGGCCGTCGCGCGGCGGCGAGAATTGCGAAGGGTTTAACAGTGATGTCTTCGGGCGAGGGCCCATCATCTCCGTAACGGTCGGCGACCGTTACTGAGGTCGCTTTCACACCATTGTACATGCAATCAGCCGGTGCGGATGCACCAATCTCCTCCTGCGGTGCGGTTGCGGGCGTAACATCTTTCCTTTTGGCAGGCTGGGCAAATCACCGGGGTTGTAACTTGCGGCACAGGCCACGACAGGTCCAATCGGACCCCCCCCGCCTTGCCAGCCGTGGTTCGGCTATCATTCTCGCACATTTAACCCCGCCGAACGACATGCCTACCCAGCCGAAAAAGTTGTCCGACGACCTCGCCTACGCCGTCGCCCTCGCCCGCTCGGCCGGCGAGCTGGTCCGGGCCAATTACGGCCGCGTCGAGCGGCTGACCAAAACGCACGCCACCACCACCGAGGAGCCCGTGACCGAGGCCGACCGCGCGGCGCAGCGTCACATCGTCGCGGGCCTGCGCGACCGCTTCCCGTCCGACGGCCTGATCGGCGAGGAGAGCGACACCGGCGAGTCCATCACCTCCGACGTGGCCGATGTCAACGGCCGGAATTGGGTGATCGACCCCATCGACGGCACGAACAACTTCATCGCCGGCTTCGGGGCGTTCGCCGTCTGCATCGGGTTGCTGGACGAGGGAATGCCGGTGCTGGGCGTGGTGTACGACGTGACCCGAGACCTTTGCTACGCCGGCGCGGCGGGGTTGGGCGCGACGGTCAACGGCGAGCCCTCGGCCGCGCCCGACACGCCGCTGAACCCCTCGAGCGTGCTGATGATCACCAGCAACCTGACGGGCAAGGACGGCCACGTGCCGGAGTGGCCGTGCAACCTGCTGCGGCAGACGACGTGGAAGGTGCGGATTCTGGGGTCGGCCGCGCTGGAGGCGGTGGCGGTGGCGGCGGGGGTGGCGCACGCGGCGGTGACGGTCAACGGCAAGCTGTGGGACGCCGCCGCCCCCGCCGCGATCATCTTGGCCGCCGGCGGGGTCGTCACGACGCTTGAAGGCGAGCCGATTTTTCCCTTCGACCTCACCGGCTACGACGGCGGCAAGGTGCCCTTCCTCGCCTCCGGCCCGGCGGCGGCGGCGGAGATGCTGGACGTCCTCCGCGCCGGCCGCTGAGACCCGGCGCGGCGGGATGCCGGGTCACACCAACTCGGCGTCCACCCCGTCCACCCCCCCCCGGCAGGTCGGCGAACGGGCGGCCGTAGTGGATTTCATCGCGGAATGACGCCGCGGGCAGCACGAGGTACGATCCCGCCATGCGCCAAGTCATTCTCTACCCCGACCCCGAGGACGGCGGCTGGATCGCCGAGGTGCCGAGCCTGCCCGGCTGCGTGAGCGAGGGCACGACCCGTGCCGAGGCATTGGAGAACGTGCAGGACGCGATTGCGGGATGGCTCTCGGTGGCCGAGGAGACCGGGATGAAGGTATCCACCCCGGCACTAGATCATACATTTATCATACTATCTCGAGTTCCACCCACTGAGAAATCCATCCGCCGTTTAGCCGCCCCGCTTGCGGGGCGCGTCTGAGTGTCCCGCGCCCCGCAAGCGGGGCGGCTAAACGGCGGCGCGGGTGTAACGCGACGATTGCGAATTGTCAGGAAGTTTTGCGAAAGCAAATGCACCCTTCGGCCTCACGCTTCCGCGTGCGCCGCCACCTGCCGCTCGGCATGGTAGCTGCTTCTCACCAGCGGGCCGCTCTCGACGTGGCGCAACCCTCTGGATTCGCCGCGGATTTTCCAGGCGTCGAACTCGTCGGGCGTGACCCAGCGATCGACCGGGAGGTGCTTCGGCGTCGGCTGGAGGTACTGGCCGAGCGTCAGGATGTCGCAGCCGATGGCGACCAGGTCGTCCAGCACCCGGTCGACCTCGTCGTCGGTCTCGCCGATGCCGAGCATCATGCCGGTTTTGGTCGTAAGCCCCTGCTCCTTGGCGATTTGCAGCAGTTTGAGCGAGCGGTGGTACTTCGCCTGCGGGCGGACTTGGCGGTAGCGGCTGGGGACGCTCTCGATGTTGTGGTTCAGGATCTCCGGCCGCTCGTCGAGCACCAGTTGCAGGGCGTCCCAGTCGCCGCAAAAGTCGGGGATGAGGACTTCGACGCTGGTGCCGGGCGAGTCGGCGCGGATGCGGCGGAGGGTTTCGGCCCAGACCGCCGCGCCGCCGTCGGGCAGCTCGTCGCGGTTGACGCTGGTGATGACGACGTGGCCGAGCTTCATGGTGGCGACGGCCTCGCCGACGCGGCGGGGCTCGTCGAGGTCGAGGGTCGGCGGGCGGCCGGTGGCGATGTGGCAGAAGCCGCACGAGCGCGTGCAGACGTCGCCGAGGATCATCAGCGTCGCGGTGCCGGCCGACCAGCACTCGCCCATGTTCGGGCACTTGGCCGACTCGCAGACGGTGTGCAGGTTCTGCTCGCGGACGAGCTTTTTGAGCCGGGCGTACCCCTCGCCGGCGGGCATTTTCATCTTGAGCCACGCGGGCTTGCCGCGCGCGACGGGGGAGGTCACGGCGTCGGGCAGCACGGTGAGGGGGAGGGTCTGCATCGGTGGCGAATGATAGCGGGCGGTGCTTTCGTGGAACGGGCGTCCCGCCCGGATTCTCTTTCTTCAATAAGAATCCGGGCGGGACGCCCGTTCCACGAAACGGTAGCATTCGGCCGATGCGACGCTGGCGATGGATTCTTCCCCCGCTCCTGCTCGTCGGCGCGATCGGCGCGTGGGGCAACCACCGCGCGCCGACCGGCCCGGCGCAGGGGTCGCTCGACGTGCCGGCGGCGGCTCAGACGAACGGGCCGACGCTTCGGGTCGCGGCGCTCAACATTCAGTCGGGCAAGAACGCGGCCGGCGTCTACGCCCTCGACGCCACCGCCAGAGCGCTGGCCGGCTATGACTTGGCCGCGCTGAACGAGGTCGCCGGCGTCGATCAAATCGGCGAGCTCGGCCGGCTCACCAATGCCGCCGCCCTGTTCGCCCCGACGCAGCACCGCTGGTGGCACGACGACTTCGGCAACGGCCTGCTGACCCGCCGGCCGGTGCCGTTCTGGTGGCGGATGCCGCTGGCGGTCGAAAACACCGACGCGGCCCGCAATGTGATGTTCGCCGAGGTCGAGGTTGGCGGCACGACCGTGAACGTCCTCATCGCCCACCTCGCGCGTGGCCCCGACCACGCCGCGACGTTCCGGGCGGTGAGCCGACTCTTCCTTTCGCTCAGGGCACCGGCGATCCTCATGGGCGATCTCAACGCCCACCCGAACGACCCGGAGCTTCTGCAACTGCTGAAGGAAAAGGGCGTTGCCGACGCCGCCGCTGGTCGGATTGGGGCGGGGGGGGCGGACCGCGTGATGTGGGTGCTCGTGCGCGGGCTGGACGTGCGGGATGCGGGCTTGATTGACGAAGGGTTGTCTGACCATGCGCTTGCGTGGGCAGAGGTGGAGCCGTCTGTAGAATTGCGAAAGTGACCAACCGGATCGTTAGCCGCGAGCGCAGCGAGCGCTTTTTGCCCAATAAGGCGAAAGTCGCTCGCTTCGCTCGCGGCTAGCGGGGGGATGGGGATTCTGAAGGGATGGCCGGCTGCGCCAAATTGACGCGGCAAATCTTCACCGTGGCTTCAGGATGGTATGGGAAGATGAAGAAGACAATGATGATGCCGGTTGTGACGGTGGTGCGGCCGGTCCGCAGTTCCGAGTAAGATGTGTCGTGTGGATTTCGTGTGGAGTTGCCGTATGAAAAAGTCCACCCGCCGCGCGTCGCTCGCGATGTCCGCCGTCGCCATCGGAATGGCCGGCGTGGCCGAGGCGGGCGTGATCCGCAACGACCGGTCGGACTCGCAGTACCTGTCGCTGGCGAACCAGAAGCCCTACGCCGCCGTTGGGCGGTTCGACGGGTCGAGCACCGAGGGCAACTTCCTCGCCTCCGGCACGCTTGTCGACCCGTCGTGGGTCCTCACCGCCGCCCACGTCGTCGACGGCACCACCGGCCTGAAGTTCTCCGTCGGCGGCAAGAGCTACGCCGGGAACCTCTGGGGCTACTACCCCAAGTGGGACGGCGACCCCGGCGCGGGCTACGACCTCGGCCTGGTTCACCTCAGCACGCCGGTCAAAGGCATCGCCCCCGCCAAGCTCTACAACGGCGTCAGCGAGACGTCGCGGCTCGGCACCTTCGTCGGCTACGGCAAGACCGGCGTCGGCACCACCGGCGCGACCAAGCTCGACTTCAAGAAGCGGGCCGGCCAGAACGCCATCGACCTGATCCAGAACAACGTCCTTTACAGCGACTTCGACAACCCCAACCGCCGCGGCAACGTGATCGGGTCGAGCAGCCCGGTGAACCTCGAGTACAGCATCGCCCCCGGCGACAGCGGCGGGGCACTGTTCATCCCGACGCCCTATGGTGACCGCCTCGCCGGCGTGAACAGCTTCGGGTCGAGCTTCGACGGCAACACGAACAGCAGCTACGGCGACTACTTCGGCGACACCCGCGTCGGCCCGTTCCGCGGCTGGATCTACGGCGTCCTCGGCGGACAGGCGAATTTCCTGAACAACGGCCCCGTCCGCCAGGCCGGCGTCTTTTACGACGCCCTCGTGCCGGAACCGGCGAGCCTCTCGCTCATCGGCCTCGGCGGGCTGGTGCTGCTCGGTAGGCGGCGGAGGAAGATGCAGTAGGGTGGGCACTGCCCACCTTTTTCCGCCTTTTCCGCCTCTTCGCCACCGCCAGCGGTGGGCAGTGCCCACCCTACCGGGCGGGTTTCGTGCTGGGCTGGTCCTTCGCCGGCACGAACTTCATCGCGTCGCCGTCCATGCAGTAGCGGAGGCCGGTCGGCGCCGGGCCGTCGCGGAAGACGTGGCCGAGGTGGCCGCCGCAGCGGGCGCAGAAGACCTCGTCGCGGCTCATGCCCAGCGAATTGTCCTGCGCCACGCCGACCCGCCCGCCCGGCAGCGGCTCGTAAAAGCTCGGCCAGCCGGTGCCGCTCTCGAACTTCGTCGACTCGGCGTACAGCGGATTGCCGCACGCGGCGCAGACGAACGTGCCCGGCTGGTGAACTTTCAGCAACTCGCTGCTGAACGGCTTTTCCGTGCCCGACTGGCGCAGGATGTAGAACTGCTTGTCGGTCAGCTCCTTCTTCCACTCGGCGTCGGTCTTCTCAATTTTGCCGACCGGCGGGAGGTTTTCGGTGGCGGGCCGGGTGGCGGGGCGGCCGATGTTCGCCTGCACGTCCACCGCGGCGGCGGCGGTGCGGGCGGTGCGGTTGACCAGGAAAACCAGCAGCAGGGCGACGGCGGCGAGCGGGACGATCAGGAGTAAGTTCTTCATGCTGAATACTACCCCCGCCGCCGCCGATTTGTTCCGCCCGCGCCGGCGGGTAGGGTGGCGTTCATGCCCGTGCGAATCCTGGCGATAGGTGACGTGGTCGGCCGGCCCGGCCAGATGGTCGTTGCCGACGAACTCCCCGGCCTGATCGACCGCCTCCGCGTCGATCTGGTCCTCTGCAACGGCGAGAACGCCTGCAACGGCAGCGGACTTCAACCGAACCAGTTCCGCAAGCTCCTCTCCTACGGCGTCGACGTCGTCACCCTCGGCGACCACGCCTTCCGCAAGTCCGAGATCGTCCCGATGCTGCTGGCGAACGACCGCCTGATCCGCCCCGGCAATTTGTCGGAAAAAGCGGCCGGCCGCGGCAGCACGGTCGCGGCGACGCGGGGGGGCATCTCCGTCGGCGTCGCCTGCGTGCTGGGGCGGATCTTCGTCGCCCTCCCCGCCGACGACCCGTTCGCCGCCGTCGACCGCCTGCTGGCGGGGCTGCCGGAGTCGGTGAAGATCAGCGTCGTCGAAATCCACGCCGAGGCGACCAGCGAGAAGGTGGCGATGGGCCACTATCTGGACGGCCGCGTCAGCCTCGTCTTCGGCACCCACACGCACATCCCCACCGCCGACGCCACGATCCTGCCCGGCGGAACCGCCTACATCACCGACCTGGGCATGACCGGCCCCTACGACTCGGTCCTCGGCCGCCGCAAGGACCGCGTGCTCGCCCACATGACCACCGCCATGCCCCACCCCTTCGACGTCGCCTCCGGCGACGTTCGCCTGTGCGGCGTGCTGGCGGAAATCGACGAAACGACCGGCAAGGCGCTGTCGGTCGAGCGCGTGGAGGTTCGGAGTTCGCGGACGCCGGAGACTCTTTGATAGCCGGAGGCGGAAGCCCCGGTTCCTCGCGCCGAACGGTCTTCTACGGATGAAACGTTTTCGCCCGAAGACCGGGGCTTCCGCCTCCGGCTATTAAAAACACTACCATCCCCCGTGCCCGCCTACCCGCTGCTGCTGCTGACGAACCTCGCCGCGACGTGGTACATGATCGGCCTCATCTGGTTCGTGCAGATCGAGCACTACCCCCAGTTCGCCGACGTGGGCGAAACCGCCTGGCCGGGCTACCACAAGACCCACCTCCGCCTGACGACCTACGCCGTGGGTCCGCCCATGCTGATCGAGGTGCTCACCGCGATCGCCCTCGTCCTCTGGCGCCCGCCCGGCGCGGCCCCGTCGTGGCTCGTCTGGACCGCCCTCGCCCTCGTCGCGGCCCTGTGGCTCTCGACTGCCCTGGTGCAAATCCCCGCCCACAATCGCCTCGCCGCCCGCTTCGACCCGCCGACGATCCGCCGGCTGGTCCTGACGAACTGGTTCCGCACCGCCGCCTGGTCCGCCCGCGGGTTGCTGATGGCCTACGCAACGCTGTTGCTGATGCGGTGATTCTGTTCGATGTGTGCTCGCGGCTCAATGCGGGCCGCGGCGGAAGGAGTTATAGATGCTCCCGTAGTAGCTCACCCAACTGATAAACGCCCCGTCCGCCGGCACGACGAACAGATCATCCCTGGTCGTTTGGCCGAAAAGTGAGTGGGAGTAGGCCAGCAGGACCGCGGACGCCAATTCGCCCGAGTCAAAGCAAAGTGCGTCGGTCGTGTCGCGCCACCCCTCCAACTGAATGAGGCGTTTGAGAACACTCCGTTTTGAGTTCTTGGACGCAACAAGGACTTCCGATTCGTCCCCGACCACTTCTCCCCTGCGAAGAAGGTAGAAAGATTTGCCACCAAGTTCTTCGCCGAACACAACGTCGGTGAACTCCTGCACACCGCGGAAGGATTGATCAAAATGCGAGGCGCTCCGCTCGTGGGCGCCGGTGAATACCAGAGCCTGTGGCGCCTCGTAACGCGCATCCAAGCCGATGCCAAAGGTGCTAGCCCAGTTCAAGAAGTTGGGCCGCTTGAAACAGATCAATGCTTCTCCAAAGGCTGAAACGCACGAGCGGTATTTCCCCCAGCCTCCTCCCGCCGCTAAACTAGCGGTGCGCGACCGAGGCCCGGTACGGAGGCGAAGAAAAGAGGCGAAGAAAAGGGGAGGCGTACATTATTCCGCCGCCCCGGCCTCCTTCCGCGGGCGGCCGCGGGGGCGGAGGATCAGGTGCCAGTGGTTGGGCGTGAGGCACCAGGCGAGCAGGTCCACGGGCACGGCTCGCAACGCCCCGGCCAGGACGGCGGCGAAGGCGGCGTAGTCGGCGTCGGTCTCGAACAAGGTCATGCGCCCGTTGCCGCGGTTGAGGGCGTGGAATGTCCAGCCGGCGGGGGCGAGGCGGGCGGTGCGGGGCACCGCCGCACGATACCGCAAGCGGCGGCGGGGTGGCAAGGGGCGGCGCGCGAATAATGTACGCCTCCCCTTTTCGAGGTCCTCCCCTTTTCGAGGTCGGCGGAAGAATTGAAACGCCGAATCGGCCGTCACGCCCGGCCGCGATCTTGGATAGTAACAGTCCAGCCCACGCCGGCGGTCGCCCCTTGCCGGGGCGCGTGCGGCGGGGGCGGAATCAGATCAGGAGCAGACGATGGCAAAGGCAGATCACGACGCGGGCGAGCACGAGCCCAAGAAGGGCGAGGTGGCCGACGAGGTACACGAGGTCACCGAGGCGCTCCGCGGCGACCTCACCAAGCTGGCCGGCACCAAGGCCGACAAGGTCATCAGCCACTGGCAGACCAAGCTCGAGGGCATGGGCTCGGAGACCAAGGGCATCGCCGGCGACCTCGGCAAGCTGAAGGGCCTCGTGGCCGACAAGTCGCCGGACGGGGCGAAGATCGCCACGTGCCTCACCGGCCTCGGCGAGAAGGTCGGCAAGCTCGCCGACGACCAGGGCGGCGTCGTCGGCAAGGCGCTGACGACCCTCGGCCACCAGTTGACCCGCTCGGCGGAGTCGCTGGAGAAGGCGAAGGCATAATCCAGCCCGCGACGGCCGAACGTAGGCGCCCGCCGGCAACTCCGGCGGGCGTCGACCAACGCTAAGGGATCGGGCTCGTTCAGCATGTGGCAGAAACGTGCCGGTTGCCCCGAACGGCCGGATTGGTTTATCATCGCGCCATGCCCATCCGCTTCAGACCGCTCCTGCTCCTGCTGACTACCGCGCCGATGATCGGCCTGCTCGGCGGGTGCGTGACCGACCAGCAGGTCATCGCCCAGGCGAACGACGTCAACGGCACGCTCAAGCCGGCGTTCATCACCGCGCCGGACCTCGCCGGCTACGTGCAGGCCGTCGGCGACCGCGTGGTGGCCGCCGCCCGGCAGTCGGCCAAGGAGGGGTACGAGAACCTCGACGTGCAGAACAGCGCGTGGATGTTCAAGGACATCAAGTTCCACCTCGTCAACAGCGAAACCCTCAACGCCTTCACCACCGGCGGCGAGCACGTTTACCTCTACTCGCAACTCTTCCAGGACGTCGACGGCGAGGATGCGTTCGCGGCGGTGGTGGCCCACGAGTTCGGCCACATCTACGGCCGGCACGTCGCCAGCGGGATGAAGCGGCAGGTCACGCTGATGGCCCTCGCCGCCGGCGCGGGCCTCGGGGCGTCGGCCCTCGCGCCCGACGGCAAGGGGCAGGAGTACGGCGCCCTCGCCTCGGGCGCGGCGGCCACCGGCGGGAAGTTCGTCGGCATGGGCTTTACCCGCGGCGACGAATCGGCCGCCGACCGCATGGGCTTCCACTTCTACGTCCAGGCCGGCTGGGACCCCGCCAAGTTCGCCAACTTCTTCAAGACCATGATCGCCAAGGGCTACGACACCACGCCCGAGTACCTCAGCGACCACCCGAAACTCTCCAACCGCGTGGAGTCGGTCCAGGGCTACGTCAACGAGCTGCCACCGGACGCGTCGAAGCTCCGCCGGCCGGACATCGCCACGCCGCAGCAGTTCCGCAATTACCAGCAGGAGGCGGCGCGGCTGGCGAAATCGACGCCGGACGACAAGTCCCTGCAAAAGGCCCAAACGCTGCTGGCCGCTTTTCCGAGTTGCGTCGCGCCGGCCGAGACCGAGCGGCAGAAGGCCGCCCAGCAGCAGTTGTCCGAGGCGTCCGACCGGATGGGGCAGAAGAACTAAAGACGGGAGCGGCATGTCCCGACTCGCCAAATACCTCGCCGTGTCCGTCGCCGTCCCGGTCCTGATTGGGGCGGCGGCCCACTTCCGACCGGTTCGCGCCGAGGTTCCGGCAGTCGCGTTGGACACGCCGGCGTGGCACTCCTTCCTCACCGTCGACCGCCTGATCGCGCGGCTGCGGGCGGAGCCGAACCTGGTGCTGGTCGACGCCCGTTCGCCCGCGGAATATGCCGACGGGCACCTGCCGGGGGCGATCAGCCTGCCGGGCCGGTCGCTGCGGACGGTGAGGACGCCCGCCGCCCCGCTGGACGACCAGAACGTATTCCACCACGCCGACGGCTCGCCGGACGTCGGCCGGTACGAGAAACTGCTGGGCGCGGCGGGGCTGCGGCGCGAGGATGCGGTGGTCGTCTACGGCAACCACGCCGGCAAGGCCGACGGCAGCGTGCCGGCGATGCTGCTCGACTGGCTCGGGCAGCGCGACGTGGCCTTCCTCGACGGCGTGGGCCCCAGCGAGTGGCTCGCCGCCGGCCGCGCGCTCACCGTCGTGCCGACCGTCCGCCCGCCGGCCGTCTACCGCGCTAAGCCCCGGCCCGACACCGTGCTGGCCCTGCCGGCGGTGCTGGCCGATTTGCACCGTCCCGGCGTGGTCTTCCTCGACGCCCGCACCGCCGCCGAGTTCGCCGGCCAGCCCGACAACCGCGGCAACCGCTTCGGCGGCCACCTCCCCGGCGCGGTCGATTTGCCCTACGCCGACCTGCTGACCGCCCGCCGCACGCTGGTGCCGCGCGACCGCATCCTGGCGATGCTGGCCGCCCGCGGCATCACGCCGGACAAGACGGTGGTGCTCTACTGCCAGTCCGCCACGCGGGTGAGCCTGCCGTACTTGGTGCTGAAGGATTTGGGCTACAAAAAAGTCGCGTTCTACGACGCGAGTTGGGGCGAATACGGCAACCGGTCCGACACGCCGAAGGAGACTGGGGTTGATTAACCCGTGGAACGGGCGTCCCGCCCGGATTCGTCGTTTGGCTGCGTTGCGGAAGAAATCCGGGCGGGACGCCCGTTCCACGATAGTATTGGCGTGCCCTCCGAAGCCGACTTTCTCGACTGGCTCAACGCCCGCGCGCCGCTCGACATCCCCATCCCCGTCGGCGACGACCTCGCGGCGATCAACTTTCCCGACGACCTGCTCCTCGTCGGCGTCGATCAGGTGCTCGACGGCGTCCACCTCGACCTCGCCCGCCACGGCTACTTCGCGGCGGGGCGAAAGGCGGTGAACCGCAACCTCTCCGACTGCGCCGCGATGGCCTGCCTGCCGGTCGCCGTGGTCGCGTCGGCCGCGCTGCCGCGGTCGGCGACGCTCGACGACCTCAAGGCGCTGCACGCGGGCCTGACCGACGCCGGCGCGGCGTTCGGCTGCCCCCTCGTCGGCGGCGACACCGGGACCTGGCCCGGCCCGCTGTCGGTCTCCGTCACGGTCCTTGGCCGTCCCGCCGGCGTCCGGCCACTGACCCGCCGCGGGGCGACCGTCGGCGATTTCATCTACGTCACCGGCCACCTCGGCGGGAGCCTTTACGAAACGCCCGACCACCCGCCCCGGCACCTCACGTTTGTGCCGCGGATCGCCCTCGCCCGCACCCTCGCCCTCGCCGGCGCGACGGCGATGATGGACCTCTCCGACGGCCTCTCGACCGACCTGCCGCGCCTCTGCCGGGCCGGCGGCGTGGGGGCCGAAGTCGATGACGACCGAATCCCGATCCATTCCGACGCCATCGCGCTGTCCCGCGACTCCGGCCGCCCGCCGCTGGAGCACGCGCTGCACAATGGGGAGGATTACGAATTGCTCCTCACCGCGCCGCCGTTGGCGGGTCTTGACGCGATACCGGAGGTCACGCGCATCGGCCGAGTCGTCGCAACCGATGGCGTCCGCATAGGCCGCCCCGGCGCCTACGCTCCGCTCGAAGCGAAAGGGTGGAGCCACGCACTGTCCTAAAGGGGTTCCAAAGTAGCCGGGAGCGGAAGCCCCGGATTTTTTGCGCAGACGCCTTCAGCATTCCGAAAGCCTTTCCTCCCGACCGACCGGGGCTTCCGCTCCCGGCTACTTTGGAACATCTTCCGCCCTCCCATGCCCACCCACACCTCGACAACCCCCGCCGCGACCGAAGCGCTCGCCGCGTGCTTCGCCGCGACGTTGACGGCGGGCGATTGCGTCGCGCTCGTCGGCGACCTCGGGGCGGGCAAGACGAACTTCACCCGCGGCCTGGTCGCCGGCCTCGGGGGCGACCGCCGGGCCGTCAGCAGCCCCACCTACGTCCTGCTGCAGATCTACGAGTCGCCGGCGCAACGCCTGCCCGTCTACCACCTCGACGCCTACCGCGTCGGCGGGCCGGACGATTTGGAGGCCATCGGCTTCTCGGAATTATTGACGCAGGGCGGCGTGGTCATCGTCGAGTGGGCCGACCGCGTGGCCGACCTGCTGCCGGCGGGCGCGAAAACCGTCCGCCTGACCGCCACCGGCCGCTCGACGCGAAGGATCGAATTGCCGTAGCGCCCGGCCGCTTGCGGCTTCGCAAAGACAACTCGTCTGACAAGGTTTCGTTGCGAAGCCGCAAGCGGCTCAATACGCCGACGAACGCAAAAGCGCTCGCTGCTTATCGGTGCCGGTTGGGCGAGTACGGATCATGCGAAGCGCGTTAATAGCCGGAGGCGGAAGCCCCGGTTCTCCGCTCGACAACTATGGCAACTTGATGAATCTCCAATTGCATCGAAGCCACAAACGCGGATTACGGACCGTTGGTCCGCAGCTACCGCTTGAACTCCGAATCCGCCTCAACGTGGCCGTCGGCGTACAGCACGTTCCGGCCGCCCCGCGAGCGGTCCGTCGAAGGCCGGCCGCCCCCGTCGGCCATCAGGGCGGCGGTCGCCGGGGAGGCGGTGGTGAGGCCGCGGCCGAGGTAGACGTAGGCGCCGCCGTCGGCCGGGCATTTTAGCAGTGAAGGATCGAGCGGCCGCGTTCGCAGCAGCGTGGGCAGGTCCGGCGGGAACGCGCCGCCGTTGGCGTCGGCGTAGGTCCGCAGCGCGTCGCCGACCTGCCGGAGGTGGGCGGCGCAAACGATCCGCGCCTGCGTCGGAGTCAGCCGGTGGGCGGGGCGGGCGATCAGGAGCACCGCGAGCATCAGGCCGACCGCCGCCGCGCCCCACATCCATGGCGACCGCCACCACCGTCGGCGGGGATTAGATTCTGCGGTATCCCACGGCACGGCTTGCTCCGATTCTCGATTACGGCCGCGGCGGGTTGTGGCCGGCGGCGAGCTCGTTGAGAACGTGATCCGCGGCCGGGCCGGTCAGAAACGTGACGTGGCCGTCGGCGAACAGGACGTTTCGGCCGTCGGCGTCGTGAACCCGCGCGTCGTCGAACGCGACAACGGCCGACCCAGGGGCACCGGTGGTCAACCCCGCGCCGCAGTAGACGTAGCTGTGGTGGGCGGGCGCGGTAACACCGGCGGCCGCGGCGGCGGGCGTGTCATCGCCGGAGGGGCAGAGCAATGCGCCCGGCGGCACGCCCTGCGCCAGCGCAAGGGTGGCGAGGTCGGGCGGAAACTGCCCGCCGGGGTCGGCCGCCGCGTAGGCCGCCACCGCCTGGCCGATCTGGCGGAGGTGCGAGGCGCAGACCAAGACGTTCGCCGACTCCCGGCTGCGCCGCGACGTATCGCCGACCCACCGCCACGCGGCGTGCAGCCCGAACGCCACCGCGCCCAGCACGATCAGCAGCGCGAGCCACTCGGTCGAACTCGCCGGCAAATCGATGCCGAACCCGGTGCGGCGGCGTGTCGGGAGGGAGTGAACTGTGTCGGGCATCAAGGGATGATACCGCGCCGGGACACCCCGTGGCACGGGCGTCCCGCCCGCGTCTGCGACTTCTCCCGTCCAAAGCCAAGGCAAAAAATCCGGGCGGGACGCCCGTTCCACAAATCCCCCGTGGCACGGGCGTCCCGCCCGCGTCCGCGCTTTGGGACGATCAAAGCCAAGGCAAGAAATCCGGGCGGGACGCCCGTTCCACGAAACCCCGTGGCACGGGCGTCCCGCCCGCGTCTGCGCTTTGGGACGATCAAAGCCAAGGCAAGAAATCCGGGCGGGACGCCCGTTCCACGGAACCCCGTGCCACGGGTCAGGGCCGCGGCGGGTTAAACCCGGCGGCCAATTCGTTGATCGTGTGATTGGCTGCGGCGGCGGGGAGGTAGGCGACGTGGCCGTCGGCGTAGAGGAAGTTCCGCCCGCCGTCGCCGGGGAAGCCGTCGACTTTGCCGTTCGGGTCGTGCCAGGTGCTGGCGTCGAAGGCGAGGATTGCGGCGGCCGGGGCGGCGGCGGTCAGCCCCTTGCCGCAGTAGACGTAGGAGAGGTGCCCGCCGGCGTGGAGGTTGGTCAGGACCTGCCGCGTGGTGGCCCCGGTAGCCTTGGTGTCGGTGCACGCGGGGCAGACGAAAGCCGCGGGGGTGATGTCCTGCGTCTCGATCAGCGCGTCGACCTCGTCGGGGTAGGCGCCGCCATTATCATTGGCATATAGCAGCATCGCCTGGCCGATCTGGCGGAGGTTGGAGGCGCACTTGATCACGTTCGCCGACGGCCGGGGACGTCCGATGGCGGGCAGGGCAAGCGCGACCGCCAGCACGAGAGCGATCAAGAGGCCGGCGACGGTCCACGTCACGGCCGAGGTCTTCCGCCGCCGCTTGGGCACGCGCGGGTCGAGGTCCGGCGGCGTGGCGTAGGGCAGCGGCTCGGCCGGGGCGGGATCGTCGGGCGGCATCTTGAAACTATATCACGCCGTTCCGTCGCGCGTTGCTCAAGGTAGCTGCGGACCAACAGTCCGCAGTCTTCAATTTGGAGGTGCGCGACGGTTCGGGAGCTTCCCGCGCGATCCACTGCGAACCGTTGGTTCGCAGCTACCTTAAGCCTTGAGCCGCGCCTTATCGTTGCGGCGGGTTCACGCCGGACTTGATGTCCTTCACCATCCGATCCGACAGGTTGGCCCAGATCATTTCGACATGGCCGTCGGCGTAGAGGAAGGACCGCCCGCCGTCGAGGGCGTAGTGGCCCGCCTCGTGAACGATGACCACGTCGGGCGGGGCCGAGGTCGTTCGGCCCTGGCCGCAGTAGACGTAGGAGAGGTGCCCGCCGGCGCGGAGGTTCGCGAGCAGCGCGGCGGGGGTGGGGCCGGCGGCGGGCGTATCGCCCGAACCTGGCGCGACCAGCGCCGCCGGCGCGAGGCTGCCGTTCAGCAGCAGCGCGTCGAAACTCGGCGGGTACCGGCCGCCGTTGGAGTTCGCGTAGAGTTGAATCGCGGACCCAATCCTCATCAGGTTGGTTGCCGACGCGATGCCGTTTGCCCTGGACCGCGCGCTGCGCGCCGACATGAACAGGTACGCCGCCACCAGCAGAAGCAGCAGCGCCGATGCCCCGGCGACCCGCAGCCAAGCCCCCCGCGACAGGCGCGACCGCTTCGGCACGCGCGGGTCGAGCTCCGGCGGCGTGGCGTAGGGAAGCGGCTTGGCGGGGGCGGGTTGATCATCGGTGGGCATCGCAACTCCTTCGGCAAGATCACGGCCGCGGGGGGTTGTGGCCGGACGCCAACTCGTTGATCGCGTGGTTCGCGGCCGTGGCATACAAGTACTCCACGTGGCCGTCGGCGTGGAGGAAGTTCCGTCCGCCGTCGTGCAGTTCGCTCGTGGCCTCGAACGCCAGAACCGTGCCGGCCGGGCCGCCGGGGGCGCGGGGGGCGGCGCAGTAGACGTAGGAGAGGTGCCCGCCGGCGTGAAGGTCGGCGATGACGTGGCGGGTGGTCGGCCCCCGCGCCCGCGTGTCGGGCCCGCCGGGATTGATGAAGGAGGCGGAGGTGATGTCCTGCGTCATCAGCAGCTCGTCAAAACTCGGCGGATAGACGCCCCACTTGTCGGCGTACAACTTCAACGCTTGGCCGATCAACCGGAGGTTGGAGGCCGAGTTGATCCTGACGGTCGTGATCTTGACCGCTTGAACTGCCAAGACTGCCAAGCCCGCCACCAGCAGCCCTACGGCGAACAGGCCGGCCAAAACCTTCGGCCAAAGGCTGCGACGACGCTTCCTCGTCCCGTCACGGTCAAGGCCCGGCGGCGTGGGGTATGGGAGCGGGTCGGGCATCACATGGTTGTACCGCCTCACCATGTAGCCGCCCCGCAAGCGGGGCGGCTACATGGCAGCGTGGTTTAGTTATGAATGGTGGCGCGGGAAGATCGACCCTCACGGCCGCGGGGGGTTGTGGCCGGACGCCAGTTCGTTGATCGCGTGGTTCGTGTCGGCGGCGGAGAGGCCTTCTACGTGGCCGTCGGCGAAGAGGAAGTTTCGGCCGGCGGAGCCTTGGGCGTCGGCCTCGAAGGCGAGGATGACCTCGGGCGGGGCGGACAGGTGAAGGCCGCCGCCGCACCAGACGTAGGAGCCGTGGCCGCCCGCCCGGTAGGCCGCGGCGCGACGCGCGGGCGTGGGGCCGGGCGCGGGGGTGTCGGGCCCGTCGGGGTAGACCAACGCGGCCGGCGGCCGGGACTCGGCGAGCAGCAAGAGGTCGAGGTCCGCCGGGTAGCGATCGCCGTGATTGCGCGCCAGCACCGCCATCTCCCGGCCGATGTTCCGAAGTTTGACGGCGGACTTGATGCGGTTGGCGGTCGCCCGACGCCCGCTGCGCGTCGGCAGGAGTTGCCCCAGCAGGAGCAGGCCGATGAGGGTCAGGCCGGCCCCCCACCGCCAGGCACCCCGCCGCGAGGGCTTCGGCACGCGCGGGTCGAGCCGCGGCGGCGTGGCGTAGGGGAGGGGGTCGGGCATCGGCTGATCCTACCACTGTGGCGTCCGGCCGCTTGCGGCTTCGCAAAGTAAAGCCCTTGCGGTCCTTGATTCTTTGCGAGGCCGCAAGCGGCAGAGGGTGCAATTTCGCTGGGTATTTTCGGTTTTCGTGTGAGGTCCCGGGAATGACCTGCGTTTCGCCGATTCAGTCAGTTCGCCGTTTAGCCGCCCCGCTTGCGGGGCGCTTGATCGCGGCCGCCGCGCCCCGCAAGCGGGGCGGCTAAACGGCGGGTTACGGCCGCGGCGGGTTGTGGCCTGCGGCGAGCTCGTTGACCGCGTGGTTCGCGGCGGCGGCGGAGAGGTAGGCGACGTGTCCGTCGGCGTAGAGGAAGGTCCGGCCGTGGACGGTGGCGTTGGAACTCGGGCCGTGATTGCCGTCGGCCTCGTAGGCGAGGATGGCCGCCGCCGGGCTTGTCGGCGACTGGCCCCGGCCGCAGTAGACGTAGGAGAGGTGCCCGCCGGCGCGCAGATTCGCCGCCCACTGCGCCCGCGACTCACCGCCGGCGGGGGTGTCGGGGCTGCCGGGGCACACGAAGTTTTTCGGCTCGATGTCTTGCGTCAGCAGCAGCGGGCCGAAGTCGTCGGGGTATTGGCCGGCGTTTTCGTTTGAGTAAAGGAGCATCGCCTGGCCGATCTGGCGGAGGTTAGAGGCGCACGCCTGCGGGTTGACCGGCTCACTTGCCTTTTCCAAACTTGGCCACGGGATCATTATCAGGAGGATTATCAGGACCGCCACTACACAAACGCCTCCGGCCAACGCCGACCTGGACAGCGGCCACCACCGGCTCCGCTTCGGCACGCGCGGGTCGAGCATCGGTGACGCAGCGTGGGGGAGCGGGTCGGGCATCTGTCGAGTCTAACGCTTCGGCGTCCTGCCGCTTGCGGCTTCGCCATGAAACTTCTTATCAAGCAAAGCTTCTTTGCGACGCAGCACAGTTAGAACTCTCCCGTTTAGCCGCCCCGCTTGCGGGGCGCGACGGGCGCGACGAAGCGCCCCGCAAGCGGGGCGGCTAAACGAAGCGACACGTTCCGCGCCCTTGCCGGTTGCGGCTTATCATCATCAATGATCGACTGGGACGACGCCCTGAGGGTTCGCGGCACGGACCTCTACCTCGACAGCCGCATCCCGCGGGCGGACTCGCTGGTTTCGCACGGGCACGCCGACCACCTCGCAGCGCATAGCCGCGCCATCTGCACCGCCCCCACGGCGGCCATCGGGAAGTGGCGCGTCGGGCTGGCCGACCCGGTCGTGCTGGCCTTCGGCGAGCGGCACCCGTTCGACGCCGACACCGCCGTCACGCTCTCGCCGGCGGGGCACGTTTTGGGCAGCGCGATGGCGCTGGTCGAGCGGCCGGAGGGGTCGCTGCTCTACACCGGCGACTTCAAGCTGCGGCCGAGCCTGACCGTCGAGCCGGCCGACCTGCCGCGGGCGGATTACCTGCTGATGGAAAGCACCTACGGCCTGCCGCCGTTCCGCTTCCCGCCGTGGCGGAGCGTGGCCGACGAACTGTGCGAAATCGTCGGCAATGCGATCCGCGAAAGCCGCCAGCCGCTGGTGTACGGCTACAGCCTCGGCAAGGCGCAGGAGATCGTGCGGATTCTGACCGACGCGGGCTTCCCCGTCACGCAGCACGGGGCGGTCGCCAACATGAGCCAAATCTACCAATCCTTCGGCGTGCCCCTCGGCCGGCCCGACCAACTGCGACGCTACGACGCCGCCGACTTCCACGGCCCGGCCGCCCTCGACCTTGCCGAGCGCGGCGTGATCGTCGCGCCCCCGCAGGCGGCCAAGGGGGCGTTCACGACCAAGTTCGACAACCCGCTGCGCGTGATGATGACCGGCTGGGCGTTGCAGCCGGGGGCCGTTTACCGCTACCAAGTCGACCGCTGCCTGCCGCTGAGCGACCACGCGGATTTCGACGAATTGCTCGAGACTGTTGAGCGCGTCGGGCCGCGAAAGGTGTTCGCCCACCACGGCTTTGCTGGCTTTGTGGACGAACTGCGGAAGCGTGGCATCGACGCGACCCTCGCCCGGCCGGAGAAGCAGATGTCGCTGTTCGAGTGACCCGTGCCACGGGTTGGGCGGGACGCCCGTGCCACGATTATCTCCCCAGGAGTTCCTCGATTTTCTGCTTCAGGCCCGACGGGTCGACCCAGCGTTGGCGGAGCGCGACCTTGCCCTCGCGGTCGACGACGACGGCCCCGTTCGGCAGGCCGCCGTAGGTGGTGGCGGTGGCGTCGTCCATGCCGTCGAGGGCGACGTCGAGGCGGAGGTTGAGCTTGTCCACGGCCGCCCGCGCCGCGGCCTCGCGGGCGGCGGCGTCTCGGTGCGGCGGCACGGCGATGCCGTCCGTTTTGTTGCGATCAATGTCCCACACGCCCTTGGGGTAAGCCTCGCGTGTGTAGATCACCAGCAGGCCGCAGCGGGTGCCGGCGACCTTTTTTAGATCATTGAGGGCCGCGGCGTTCTCGCGGAAGGTGGGGGCGGTGAGCGAGCCGAAGATCAGCACGAACGGCCGATTCTTGAACGACGCGAGGCCGACCTTTCGGCCGCCGAGCTTGTCGACCTCGAAGTCCGGCGCGGCATCGCCGACGCGCGGCGGACGCTTGGCGGCGGGCTTATTCGTTCCGTCGGCCATGGTGTCCACCCGCTCGCCCGACGCCGCCGGGGGCGGAAGCGGCCGACCTTCGTCGGACCGGCCGGCCTCCGCCCCCGCACCTTATCGGCTAATTCCCCCCGCGACGGCCACCCTGGCCGCGGCCGCCGATGCCGTTCGGCATCAGTTCCTTCAGCTTCGCCTGCTGCTCGGGCGTGAGCACGGCGGTGATCTTGGTGGTCATCTCGGTGCGGAGCGCCTGGCCCTTCTCACGGGCGGCCTGGCGGTCGCCGTTGCGCCACGCGTCGCGGACCTCCTGCATCTTGTCCTGCGACTCCTGCATGATGGTCTGGATCTTCGCCTTCTGGTCGTCCTTGAGGTCGAGCTGCCCCATGACGGCCTGCAACTGCCCGCCGCCGCCGCGTTGGCCGCCGTTGCCGCGCTGGTTGGAGAGGGTGTCGAACTTCTTCTGCTGGTCCTCGGTGAGCACGTCGTGGATGTTCGTGCGGAGGTCGTCGTAGACGCCGCGGAGGGCGCCGGCGAGCTCCTGGCGGCTGGCGCCCTCGTAATCGAGCCTGGTCTCCTCGACCTCGCGGGTGGCCTTGTCGAGCAGGACCTTGATCTTGTCCTTCTGGTCGGCCGAGAGGGCGAGCTGGTCGGTGATGGTGCGGAGGCGGTTGACCTGCGGGTCGCCCTGCTGGCGGCCGGGCCGGGCACCGGGAGCGGCGGGGGTGGCGGTCTTGTCCGCCTTATCGGGCTTGGGCGGGGCGGCCTGGGCGAAGGCGGCGGTGGGGGCCGCGAGGGCGGCGGCGAGGGCGAGGGTGGCGAGCGTGCGATTCATCGGGTCTCCTAAGGTTAGAACTGCTGAAAGAACGGCACCGCCTGCCGCTTATTGCGGCCGGGACTTCGCGGATTTTCCCGCCGCCGCCGAGTCGGTTAGTCTACCCGCCGGAGGGCCGGACATGGAACCGACGATTGACCCGCCGCGCGTCGGCGTCATCATGGGCAGCGCGTCGGACCTGGACACCATGCGCCACGCGGCGGAGGTGCTCGCGCTGCTGGGGGTGCCGCACGAGGTGCGCGTCGTCAGCGCGCACCGCACGCCCGACCTGCTGTTCGACTACGCCGCGTCGGCCGAGGGGCGGGGGCTGAAGGTGATCATCGCCGGCGCGGGCGGGGCGGCCCACCTGCCCGGCATGTGCGCGGCCAAAACCGCGCTGCCGGTGCTGGGCGTGCCGGTGCAGAGCCGCGCCCTCAACGGCCTCGACTCGCTGCTGAGCATCGCGCAGATGCCCGGCGGCGTCGCCGTCGCCACCCTTGCGATCGGCGTCGCGGGGGCGAAGAACGCCGGGTTGCTGGCGGCGCAAATTCTTGCCCTGTCCGACGACACAATCCGAGATAATGTCCGGCGGTTTCGCGAGGAGCAGACGCAAAAGGTGCTCGACACGGACCTCACCAAACTGGAGGCGGAGTGATCCTGCCCGGCCAAACCATCGGCCTGCTCGGCGGCGGGCAACTCGGCCGCATGTTCGGCATCGCCGCCCGGCGGATGGGCTACCACGTCCACACCCTCGACCCGACGATGGACTGCCCCGCCGGCCAGATCGCCGACGTCGAAATCAACCGCCCCTACGACGACATCGACGCGGCGCGCAACTTCGCCAACCGGGTGGACGTGGTGACGTTCGAGTTCGAGAACGTGCCGGCCGAAACGCTGGCGGCGATCGAGGGGATCACGCCGGTCCACCCCTCGCCGTTCGTGCTGGACACCTGCCGCCACCGGCTGCGGGAGAAGGCGTTTTTGATCAATCACGGCTTCCCCGTGGCGACCTACCGCGCGTGCCACAGCGCGGCCGAGGTGCGGGCGGCGGCGGGCGAGTTGGGCGGGCGGTGCATCCTGAAGTCGGCCGAGTTCGGCTACGACGGCAAGGGGCAGGCGCGGCTGGAGTCGCCGGATGATGCCGAGGCCGCGTGGGCGGCGGTGGGCGTTTCGACGGCGGTCTTGGAGCGGGTGGTGCCGTTCGATTTTGAGCTCAGCGTGATTGTCGCCCGGACGGCTGGCGGCGAGACGCGGTGCTACGCGCCGGGGCGGAACGAGCACGTCGGCGGCATCCTGGACGTCACGACTGTGCCGGCCGACCTGCCGCCGGGGATGGCGCGGCAGGCGGAGCAGATCGCGGTGGGCATCGCCGAGGCGCTGGACGTGGTGGGCTTGCTGGCGGTCGAGCTGTTCGCCGCCGGAGAAAATCTGGTCGTCAACGAGCTCGCCCCGCGGCCGCACAACAGCGGGCACTGGACATTCGACGGTGCCGTCACGAGCCAGTTCGAGCAGCAGTTGCGCGCAGTCTGCGGCCTGCCGCTGGGCGACCCGTCGATGCTCCGGCCGGCGGCGGCGATGGCGAACCTGCTGGGCGACCTGTGGACCGAAGGGGAGCCGAACTGGGCGGCGGCGCTGGCGCACCCGTCGGTCAAGCTGCACCTCTACGGAAAGACGCACCCTTCGCCCGGCCGCAAAATGGGCCATCTGGTCGCCGCCGCTGCCACGCCGTTGGCCGCACGGCAGTCGGTGCTGGCCGCGCGGCGGGCGCTGGGCGGCTGACGCCGATGAACACCGATAGAATGGATGGATATGAGCACGCTACACGAGCTTCGAACAAGGGTGTCATCGCTGTCCCGCGCGGACAAGCTGGAACTACTGGAGGACCTCTCGCGCGAGCTGGAGAACCCCGCCGAGCCGGCCATCCAAAAGACGCCCGGCGTCTGCGGCGGGGCGGCGTGCATCCGCAACCTGCGACTGGCGGTGTGGATGCTGGAGGAGGCGCGGCGTAAAGGGGCCACCGAGGCAGAACTCCTGGCGGATTACCCGTCGCTGCGGGCGGAGGATTTGACGAACGCCTGGATTTACGCCCGACGCCATAGTGATGAGATTGATGCGAGTCTCGTGGAAAACGAGATGAGCCGGTTGATAGAATAGTTATTTTGGAGATTAAATGAAAGAACTATGGGAACTGTATGCTGACGAGAACTTTCCCCAGCCAGTAGTTTTAGAACTTCGCAACATGGGTGTTGACGTATTGACGGCGTTGGAGGCGGAACAGGCGAACCGGAGTATCTCGGACCTCGGCGTGCTCAATTATGCGGATTCGCAGGGCCGGGTTGTAGTGACATTAAATCGCCGTGATTTTAGAAACCTCCACAGCGAAAACACCAACCACTCGGGAATTATTATCTGCACGGACAACCGAAACCACCAGGAGCTGGCCGAACGGATCGTGGTGGCAATGGCCGAGAACGACCCATTGGCGGGAAAACTGATCCGTGTTTACCGGCCAGATCGATAATAAGCAGCTAAGACGAGCGGCCGACTCGTTGCCGCGCCTCGTTTAGACGTCGAAATACTTCGCCTGCGGGTGATGCACCACCAGCGCATCAGTGCTTTGCTCAGGGACGAGCATGTAGTTCTCGCTCAGCTCCACACCGATTTCCTCGGGCTTGAGCAGTTCCACGATCTTCACGCGGTCCTCCAGGTTCGGGCACGCCGGATACCCAAAACTGTAGCGGCTGCCGCGGTAGTTTTGCTGGAAGATTTTGCGGGTGTCGGTCGCGTCCTCGCTGGCGAAGCCGAGTTCGGCGCGCATCCGCTTGTGCCAGAACTCCGCCAGCGCCTCGGCGCTCTCGACGCCGAAGCCGTGCAGGTAGAGGTAATCCTGGTAACGGTTTTCCTTCCGCAACTCCTCCGCCAATTCCGACGCGCGGTCGCCGACGGTGACGAGCTGTAACCCGAGGACATCAAACTGGCCCGACTTTTTCGACCGGAAGAAATCGGTGATGCACAGCCGCCGCCGGCCCTCCTGGCGGGGCAAATCGAACGTGGTCAGCGCGTCCGTCGCGCGCGTGCTGTCAAAGCCCTCGGGGTTGTAAACGACCAGGGTGTCGCCGTCGGATTGGACGGGGAAGTAGCCGTAGACGACCTTCGGGTCCAGAAACTTCTCGGTCATCGCGCGGGTCTTAAGGTCCTCGAACACCGGGCGGGCCTTGTCGTCCAAGAGCTTTTCATAGTCTTCAACGCTCGCCCCCTTCCGCTTGTAGCCCCACTGGCCGGTGAACAGCGCGACCTCGTTGATGTACCCGAACACCTGGTGCAGCGGGATGCCGGTGACGACCCGCCGGCCCCAGAACGGCGGGGTCGGCACGGGGTTGTCGGCCGCCACCGGCTCCACGTCGGCGGCGGCGGTGCTCTGCGGCTTGACGGCGTTGGCGCGCATCTCCTTGCGCTTCACGTTCCGCTCGCGCTGCTGCGTCAGCGTCGCCTCCAGCTTGCCGCCGGAAATATCATCCATTACCTTCAGGCCGTCGAAGGCATCTTTGCAATATAGCAGCGGGCCGCCGTAGAGGTTGGCGAGGTCATCTTCGGCATAGTCTCGCGTGAGGGCCGCGCCCCCCAGGAGGACGGGGATATTCACGCCAACATTGTTCATCTCGACGAGGTTGTCCTTCATCACCGCCACGCTTTTGACCAGCAAACCGCTCATGCCGACCGCGTCCGCGTCGCGCTCCTTCGCGGCGGCCAGGATCTGGTCGACCGTCTGCTTGATGCCGAGGTTGAAGACGGTGTAGCCGTTGTTCGTCAGGATGATGTCGACGAGGTTCTTCCCGATATCGTGAACGTCGCCCTTCACCGTGGCGAGCACGATCTTCCCCTTGCTCTGGCCCTCCACCTTCTCCATGAACGGCTCGAGGTGGGCGACGGCCGCCTTCATCGTCTCGGCACTTTGCAGCACGAACGGCAACTGCATCTGCCCACTGCCGAAGAGGTCGCCGACGACCTTCATTCCGCCGAGCAGGTGGTCGTTGATGAGTTCCAGCGGCGTCAGGCCGTGCTCGTCCATTGCGGCGTTCAGGTGGTCGGTCAAATCCCGCTTCTCGCCGTCGATGATGTGCTTTTTCAGCGTCTCCTCGATGGTTAAATCCTCCGCCGCCTCCTCATCCCCCGCCGCGACCTGACCGTCGGGGAACAGGCCGATGAAGTGCGTCAGCGGGTCGAAGCCCTCGCGCCGGCGGTCGTAGATCAGGTCCATCGCCGCGGCCCACTTCTCGTCGTCGATCTTCGTCTTCGGCAGAATCTTCGAGTGGTGGACGATCGCCCCGGTCAGCCCCGCGGCCATGCACTCGTGCAGGAAGACGCTGTTCAGCACCTGCCGCGCCGCCGGCAGCAGGCCGAAGCTGATGTTGCTCAACCCGATGACGGTGAAGCACTTGGGGAGTTCGGTTTTGATCCGCCGGATGCCCTCGACCGTCTCCAGCCCGTTCCGCCGGTCGGCCTCGATGCCCGTGCTGATCGGCAGCACCAGCGGGTCGAACAGCAAATCCTCGTCGCGCAGGCCGAAGCGGTTCACCGCCAAATCGCGGATGCGCGTGGCGATGGAAATCTTCCGCTCAGCCGTGCGGGCCATCGCGTTCTCCGGATCCTCGTCGATGCACCCCGCGACGACGGCGGCCCCGTAATCCTTCGCCAGCTTGCAGATGCGGCCGAGCTTCTCCTCCCCCTCCTCCAGGTTCGTGCTGTTAAGGGCGCACCGCCCGCCGGCCAGTTTGAGGGCGACCTCCATCACTTCCGGGTCGGTCGAGTCGATCATCAGCGGCACCGGCACCACCCGGCTGTAGCGCTTGATGACCTCCTCCATGTCGCGCTTGCCGTCGCGGCCGACGAAGTCGACGCAGACGTCGAGCATGTGGCACCCGCCGCGCACCTCGTCGCGGGCCATGCTGACCAGGCCGTCCCAGTCCTCTTCCTGCAACAGCCGCTTGAACTGCCGGCTGCCGTTGGTGTTCGTCCGCTCCGCGACGATCAGGTACGAATTCTCCTGCTCCACGTCCGCGCTCTGCGTGAGCGACGAGATGCGCGGCGTCGTCTGAACGTGCCGCCCCTCCGCCGCTTGCGGCTTCGCAAAGTCACCACTCTCATCCCCCAGCGGCCCCCGCTCTCCCAGCGCCTCCACCAGCGCCCGCAGGTGCGGCGTCTTCGTCCCGCAGCACCCGCCCACCACGGTCGCGCCGAAGTCCGTCACGAACCGCATCACCCCCTTCGTGAAATCGGCCGGCCCCAGCGGAAAATGGCTCTTGCCGTCCACCATCACCGGCATCCCCGCATTCGGCAGCGCGCTGACCAGCCGCGGCCAGTTTTCGCCTATATATTTGACGTTTTCCGCGAGCTCGTTCGGCCCGAAGGCGCAGTTTAACCCCAACACCTCCACCTCATCGAACGGCAGAATCGCAGTGACGAGCGTCTCGGCATCCGACCCCGTGAGCATGTTCGCCCCGGCGTTCAGGTCGAAGCTCGCCTGCACCATCACCGGCAGCTTTCGGTCGAACTCCCCCATCACCAACCGGCACGCCGCCAGCGCGCACTTCACCTGCAACAAATCCTGCGAAGTCTCGATTAGCAGCGCGTCCACACCCCCGTCCAGCAGGCCGCGCACCTGCTCGGCGTAGCTGTCGAGCATCGTGTCCCAGTCCGTCTGCTGCAGCGAGATAAGTTTGGTGCCCGGCCCAATCGAGCCGATCACATACCGCGGCCGGTCCGGCGTCTCGAACTTGTCGCACGCCGCCCGCGCGATCTCGGCAGCGACGCGGTTGAGCTCGCGGCACTGCTCAACCATATCCGACTCGGCCAGCACGATCTTGTTCGCCCCAAACGTGTTGGTCTCCACGGCATCACACCCGACGGCCAGAAACTCCTCGTGAATCCGCTGGATCACGTCCGGCCGCGAGAAGTTCAGCACTTCACTGATGTTCTCCTGCCCCCGCCAGTCCTTTTCCAGGTCGAGGTCGATCTCCTGCAGCGCCGACCCCATCGCCCCGTCGAGCACCACCACCCGCCGGCGGGCGAGGTCGAGGAACGGCTCCTTCGAGAAGCGGGATCTGGCGGCGGACTCTGGAAAAGCGGTGGTTGCGGGCACGGACACTCCTTTGCAAACCATCATACTACCGCCATCGGTCGGGACGATCCATCCTTCCATCCGGATAAACGGCGCGGGATCAGGTGTGGTAGTCCGCGTTGATCGTGACGTACTCGCGCGACAGATCGCACGTCCAGACGGTCGCCGACCCCGGCCCGAGGCCGCAGGCGAGGTGGGCCGTCACCTCCTTGGCGTCCAGCGACTTGCTCGCGGCGGCGGCGTCGAACGGCAGCGGCACGCCCCGGCGGAAGACGGCGGTGCCCCCCAGCGTCAACTCGCACCGGTCGGCGTCGAACGTCACGCCCGCCATGCCCGCGGCCGACACGATCCGGCCCCAGTTCGGGTCGTTGCCGTGCATCGCGCACTTGACCAGCGGCGAGTCGGCGATGGCGCGGGCCATTCGCCGGGCGTCGGCGTCGGAGGCGGCGCCGGTCACTTTGATGACGACCACCTTCGTCGCCCCCTCCCCGTCGGCGGCGATCTGGTAGGCGAGCGATTGGCAGACCTCGTCGAGCGCTGCGGCGAAGGTTTCCAAGGCCGAATTGCCGTCGACCATCGCGCCGCTTCGGCCGGAGGCGAGGATCGCGGCGGTGTCGTTCGTGCTGTTGTGGCCGTCGACCGTCACGCTGTTAAAGCTGCCGTCGGCGGCGGTTTGGAGGAGTTGGCGGAGGACCGGGGCGGGCACGTCGGCGTCGGTGGTGAGGTAGGCCAGCATCGTCGCGTGCGGCGGGGCGTGCGGCGGGGCGTCCGAGGCGAGGTTCGGCCCGATCATGCCGCTGCCCTTGCAGACGCCGGCGATCGTGACGGTCGCGCCGCCGAGGGCAAAGGAAGTGGCGGCGGTTTTGCGGACCAAATCGGTGGTGAGGATCGCGTCGGCGAAGGCGGCGGCGTGGTCGGCGGTGTCGCCGAGTCGGCCGGCGGCGGCGCGGAGGCCCGCCTCGACTTTCGGCATCGGCAGCAGGTGGCCGATCACGCCGGTGGACGACGGGAGCACCTCGCCGGCGGGGCAGCCGACGAGCTCGCCGGTGAGGGCCGCCATCCGCTCCGCGTCGGCCAGCCCCTGAGCGCCGGTGCAGGCGTTGGCGTTGCCGCTATTGACCGCCACCGCCCTCAGCCGCCCGCCCGCGACGTGCCGCCGCCCGACAACCACGGCAGGAGAAACGACTCGATTCTGCGTGAACACCGCCGCCGCCGTCGCCGGGCCGTCGCAGACGAGCAGCCCGAGGTCCGGCTTCCCGCTGCGCTTGATGCCCGCCGCCACGCCGGCCGCGCGGAAGCCGGCGGGGGAGAGGAGGTGAAGGTCGTTGCTTGCAGTGGCCATGTTTCAATGCTCAAGACTGTCACAGAGGCTCAATGGATACATTCCCACCGTATGTCAACTCCGCCACAAGGCGGTGGTCGGCCATCATCAAGCAGCCAATCACAGGGTCCGTGTCGGCCTCATCGGCTAAGACCAGACGCGCGTGACCGTCCCACTCCACCTCGACTTCGTAAATGCCGTGCCGAATCCGGCTGCCGTCGGCGACGGTTGCAGTGCCGCCACCGACCGCCTTCAGATCAAGAAGGCGGATCATATCGGGTCGCAGCGTCAGAGTCCCCGTGTAGCCGGTGTCAGCGACGAACGAAATGAGGGTGCCCCCACCTCCCGGCTTTCGCACCAGCAATTCGACCGTGGGCTCGAGAATGAAGGTAACGCTTCCCCGGATCATTTTCATCCTGATCGCCAGATCGCATCCGGCAGAATCCTATCCGAGTTGCTGCACGCCAGCGGCCGAAGTAATCTCGGCAGTCGGAACCCGGTAATCAGCAATGCTCGCTGTACCATCTGATCCCGATCCAACCTGCCTCACCCAAGCATCTTTGCCGGGGAACTGAACCCGTGCCGCATCAATGGCCGCGCTCAACGAGTCGGCCAACACATAGCCACTCCCGTCGCAGGCGATGGCAATGTATCTTTCTTCAATTTCACCCGGAAGCGAAGCGGAAATGCTTCTGGAAAACCAGAACTCGCCCTTTGCCCGAATTTTAGCCAGCAGTTTGGAAGGGTTTGCCGGGTGCATTGAGGTTCCTTATCCCAAGGTCAGCGCGGGCGTGGCGTGGACCCACACCTCGCCCCTTGTGCTAGGTAAGTCGGTGCGGTAAGTTGCTCCCCTTGACGCCCCTCAATTCATGTACGTCCGCAGCACCCCGATCACCACGCCCTGCACGCGAATCTGGTCGGCCCGGACGATCCGGGCGTGCATCGTGCTGTTCGCCGGCTGCAGGCGGATCTGGCTGCCCTCGCGGTAGAAGCGCTTGAGGGTCGCCTCGCCGCTGTCGAGCAGGGCCACCACTTGCTCGCCGTTGCGGGCCGACTCGCGGCGCTCGATGACGACGTAGTCGCCGTCGCACAGGTGGTCCTCGATCATGCTGTCGCCCCGCACGCGCAGCACGAACACGCCGTTCTTGCTGTGGAACAGTTGCTCCAGGTCCAGGTCCTCGCGGTCCTCCACCGCCTCGATGGGGCTGCCGGCGGCGATGTTGCCGAGCAGGGGCAGCTTGGTCGCCCGCTCCTCGTCGGGCAGCTTGCCCTCGTGGGTGATCGACAGCGACCGCGCCTTGTGCTTGTCGCGCTTGAGGATGTGCTTTTTCTCCAGCGCGCCGACGTGCTCGAAGATCGTCACCTTGCTCGTGCCGAGTTGGTCGGCCAACTCCTGCATGGTCGGCGAGTAGCCGTTGAGGTGGCGGTAGTTGCGGATGGCGACCAGCACGTCGAGCTGGCGGGGGGTCAGATTCATGGCGGTTCTCCCGGTTGCGGATGTTTTCGGACGCTGTTGGGGCAACATTATCCTAACAGGAAATCGGCGTCAAGGGGCACTTCAGAAGGCCCATTTTTCCGCCGATGAGAGGGCTATGGACATGGCCTCAAGCATCAGCGGCATCAAGCAGGCGGAGACGATCTCGAAGGTGCAGATCGCCGTCGCCCGCAAGGTGCTCGACAATCAGCAGCAGCAGGGCGACGCGGCGGTGAAGCTCATCGACGCCGCCACCTCCGGCTTCGGCAAATCCGCCAACGCCCTGTCGGCCGCCGCCACGGGATTGGGTGGAAACTTGGACGTGACCGGCTGACGCCCTCGCAATCGGGCGTCGGTTGGTAACGAAAAGGCGGCGGACCCGGAGGGGTCCGCCGCCGCTCGTTTGCGTCGCGGTCGGGTGTAAGCCGAGTTCTGTTCTTGTCGTTCCCGGTCGCATTTCTTTGCGACCCCGCGAGCGGCAAGGGCGGCCATTTCTCTGGGGCGCGCGTCGCCACGCGCCTCGTCTCCGGTCCGAAGACCGGACGTAGCGACCTACCCGCGGGTGGGGACGCCTCGGGCCGAGGCGCAGGTTGAACGAAAAACCTTCCCGCTGTTCGGTCTTGCTGCCGGTGGGGTTTGCCGTGCCGCCCGCGTCGCCGCGGGCGCGGTGCGCTCTTACCGCACCATTTCACCCTTACTCAGATTAGTGGTGAGGGATGAGGCACGAGCGACGTGATGAAACTCACCTGCTCGTCCTTCATCCCTCACCACTAATCTGAGCGGTATCTTTCTGTTGCACTTTCCGTCGGATCGCTCCGCCTTGGCGTTACCAAGCACCGCGCCCTGCGCAGTTCGGACTTTCCTCGGCGCCGGACCTTCGCCCGGCGCCGCGGCCGCCACTCCGGCCGCGACGGCACACTATAGCCCCCTCAGCCGCCGATGAACCGCTCCTTGACCGGCACGAGGTGGTCGCGGACGAAGCCGTCGATGCGCTCGGCCAACGGCAGCCGCGCCGGTGGGCCGAACACCGCGTCGTGCAGCAGCTCGACCGGGTGGGCGAAAGTCACCGCCCGGCCACGGCCCGCCGCCTCGGCCCGCAGGTGCATCACGCAGGCGGCGTTGCCCGTCACGCAGACCTCCGCCCCGCTCGCGGCCAGGTGGTCGAGCTTGCGAGTCCCCAGCCGCCCGGCCATCTCCGGCTCGGTCAGCGGGTACCGGCCCGGCCCGCCGCAGCAGGTGTCGGCCTCGGCCAGCGGCACCAGCGTCAGGCCCGGAATCCGCTCCAGCAGCGCCCGCGGCTCGCGCCGCACGCCCTGCCCGTGGGCGAGGTGGCACGGCTCGTGGTACGCCGCCGTCCGCTCCACCGCGTGCCGCATCCGCGGGAGGTTCAGGTCGTGCAGCACCTCGGTCACGTCGCGGACCCGGCGGGCGAAGGCGTTGGCGCGAACGGCGTAGGTCGGGTCGTCCCGCAGCAGGTGGCCGTAGGTCCGCAGCATCGCCCCGCAGCCGGCGGAGGCGGTGGTGATCGTGTCGCACTCGGCGAAGAGGTCGATGTTGCGGCGAGCCAGGTCGCGCGCCGCCGCCGCATCGCCGCCGTGGTGGTGGATCGCGCCGCAGCACGATTGCTTCGGCGGGGCCAGCACGTCCGCGCCGGCGGCGGCGACCAACTCGGCGGCCTTGACGTTCACCCCGTCGAACAGCACCGACCCCACGCACCCCGCGTGCAGCCCGACGGTCTGCTTCGGCTTCAGGCTGTCGGCCAGCCCCGCGGGGTGCAGCAGGTTGAGGATCGTGTGGAACCCGCCCGCCCGGCTGTGCGGCGGCAGGGCGAGCGGCCAAAAGCGGCCCGGCGGCACCATCCGCTCCATCCGCCCGACCGCCTCGGGCAGCAGGGCCATCCCCCCGAGCTTGCGGAAGAGTTGGACCAGCCCGACCTTTTTCAACGCCCGCACCGGCACGAGCGCCACGCGGAGGCGGCGCGGCCGGGCGACCACGCCGTGCAGCACCGCCCGCAGCAGCCGGTCGCCGAGGGTCGGTTTGCCCACCTTGCGGAGGTTGTCGCGGGTCTCCTCGATGAGTTCGTGGAAGACCACGCCGCTGGGGCAGGCGGTCTCGCAGGCGCGGCAGTCGAGGCAGCCGTCGAGGTGGCCGACGACCTCGGGCGTCGGGTCCAGCCGGCCGTCGGAGAGGGCGAGCATGGCGGCGATGCGGCCGCGGGGGTTGTCGGCCTCCAGCCCGGTCTCGGCGAAGGTGGGGCAGGCGGGCAGGCAGGCGTCGCACTGCACGCAGGCGAGGCCGCGGTCGTAGGTGCGCGGGTCGAGCCGGAGCCGCGCGTCGGGGGCGAGGGGCAGCGGGCGGGAAAACGGGGGCTTTGAGGCCGTCTGGGCAGGGCCGGCGGGGCGGGCAAACGGCGCGGATCGTTCGG
Source organism: Tepidisphaeraceae bacterium (assembly GCA_965260985.1). GTDB lineage: Bacteria > Planctomycetota > Phycisphaerae > Tepidisphaerales > Tepidisphaeraceae > CBDHCE01. Next base: position 281,438 of record CBDHCE010000018.1, read on the forward strand.
GCAAATAGGTGGTTTCAACCGGGTCGACGTCCCAGGGCGGCCCCCACGGCGGCGGGGCGGTCAGGGTCGCGGCCGACCCGTCCGCCGAGGCGTCCGGGGCGGGCAGGGGCGCGGATTCGTTGAGGAAATCGTGCATGTCGCTCACACTCTTGCATCGGTCCGATTGGGTCGTCACATGGGCGGCGGCGGGTTCCGGGCGCGAACAAGCGACCATGACCGGCGGCGCGGGGCCGGTCAAGGAAAAAATTGCGATTGTCGGGCCGCCCGCGACGCGGCATTACCCGTTGACCGGCGGGCGGTGGGCGGCGAGCTCGTCCTCAAGGTCGTCGAGCAGCCGGCGGCGGTCGGCGGCGCGCGTCGGGTCGCCGCCGAGGGTGATGCCGCCCTCCAGCAACTCCAGCGCCGCGTCGCGGACGGCCGGCTGAAGGCCGCGGTTCAGCAGTTGCAGCGCGGCCAGGGCGATCAGCACGATCGGCCCGTCCTCGGGGTCGCGCAGCAGCCCGCCGAACTGCTCAATGACGGCGGCGGAGGCGTCGGCGACGGGCAGGCCGAAGGCGACCCGCTCGTCGAACTCGCCGCGAATCTCGGCCGCCAAGTCGCCGGCGAACAGGGCGTCGTAACGGTCGCGCGGCGGTCGGTCGGCAGGCATGACTGAATTGTAGTGTGGGTCGTCAAGGCCGGGGCAACTCGCTCTCCCTCCCGTTGTGGTTCAGCATGTTGGCCGGCCCCGCCTGCCGCAATGAGATGCCGGACGTCTCACCGCCCGACCCGCACCGACATTACCGCGTCCCCCGACGCCAGCCCCAGCGGCGACGCCACGCGCCCGCCGCCGGGCGCCGGCAGCCCGCGCCGCCACGCCACCAGGCGGTCCAGCGAGTCGTACCCCGCCCCCGACCCCGACGGCCCCGACCCGTAGACCACCCCCCGGCACCCCGCGTGCAGCTGCCGCTCGTAGCGCTTGTTCGACGCCGGGTCGAACCCCGCCAGCTGCCCGCAGTCTGGATCGTTGTGTAGCAGGAGCGCAGTCCAAATCACGGAGGATAGCGACTGATATCGACATAATCATCCAAATCCTTCAACTGGTAATCCTCGTGGGGGAAAATAACTTCCCATGCCCAGCGATAATAATCTAAAGGATCCTTTGGAAGATCGAAGACGGGTTCGTTTGCCTCGTAAACCGCTTCGATTGGAAAATCCAAGGTATTCAGGTAATATCTCATGCTATCTTTTAGCCTCCCGATATAATCAGGAAACTTTTTGTTGATGAGGGAAAGCTGAGGAATAATATACCTTTCTATAGCCGATTGAACTTCCTCTTTAGAGTCGGGGTCAACATTGGCGTATAGATCAGCCTGTGCGAAATCATCAAGGAAGTAAAACCCGGACAAGTCACACAGATCGTTATAACGGACGTATGTCGGCATCACATTTGGGCAACTCGCATAGTGTTTTACCAGATTGAGCGGATTAATAATGTAAGACACTGCGGTTGAGATATAGTTCAGAAAACCCGTAGGATTATCTAGTCATTAGTCCCGTTAGCCCCCCCCCCCCCCGCAGCTAACACCTAGCGAAAGGCAGAGCTAGGTTGAATAGTTCGATTAACGACAGTTCGTGGGGTGGGCGCGGCGACCGCACGTTGTGAATTTTGCAGAATGCGATCAGTGTCTGCCGGGCCTGCTCGACATGTGTCCCGATGGACTCTAGGGGAACGACAATTACATCCGTTGGTCCACCCCTATTACGCGTCAGCTTCAGAAGCCGCCCTTCCGCGTCATATACCGGAGGATCGTAGAGATCTAGGAACCAGTATTCTATATAAGTCTCAAGACCGTCTTTTGTTGAAAATACCTGTATATCATCGGGTGGGCCTACGACCAGTGGAGGCGTGATGTTTTTCATGGAATTATTGTTCCTAGAAGAATCGATCGATCCATGACCCCGATGGATCATTTTTCTCGATGGGCCTGTGCCAGCGAAGGCCCTGATTATTATCATTTTTGTTCTGTTCTATCGCTGTTCTCAACGATGCCGACCACGGCCGCGCGTAATGATAGTGTGGGTAACGACCATAAGGATTACCTGTTCTGTTCCCAACGGGAGCAAATCGAATATTCTGCTGCGGCCTTGAGAGAACATTTCCTGAACGGGTCGTATATGTCAAGTCTCGGAGCGGAATCTCAATCTCCAGCCCAAAGAAAAGTCGGATAAGTCCAGATCCAGTTCTTCGCCTCGATTCCCTTGCCCAACCCTCATATGTTGCTCGGGGGATTCCGCTCCATTCGATTTGTTTTCCGACCGCCCATGCCCTGCTGCCAAGCTCGCGGACTAAGGCTTCTTGGGCGTTGATCGCTTGGTACCGTTCCCCGACGACCGACCCGGCGAACGCGAGGCGACCCGTCCCCGCCGGCCTCGGGGCCCAGAACGAGCGCTCGCCGAACACGCTCGACCGAACGCCCTTGAAGGCGAACGGCAGCAGGCTCGTCCCCAGGTCGAACGCGGCGGTGGCGGTGTTGCCCTGCACGTACTGGTTGCCCGCGCTGGCGAGACCGAAGGTGGTCATCAGCGGCACCATCACCTCGGGGGCGAGGGCGAACGCCGGGGCCAACGCCCCGCCCAACAGCATCGACGTCCCGAGCTCCCCCCAATCGAAGTCCGTCCGCGACCCCTCCCAGATCTGCACGCCCTGCCGTGCGGCGTCGAACGCCCCGGCGATCAGCGCCCCAGCGATGATGATGCCCGCGAGGATGAGGAACGCGAACTCCCCGTCCGGGTCGGTGTAGGCCGCCGGGTTCCCCCCGGCGTAGAGGTACAGGTTCGCCCCCGCGGCGTACCCCAGCGGGTCGCGCGACAGGAACCGCCCCAGGTCCGGGTCGTAGTACCGCGCCCGCACGTAGTACAGCCCCGTCTCGGCGTCGTACCGCCGCCCGGCGTACAGGAACGGGCACAGCGGCACCGCCGACCCGCCCGGCCCCTCCCCCGAGGCCGTCCCCCCCAGCCGACCGGCGCACGGGGCGTCGTCGTCGGTGAACCACCGCCCCCCCGGCCCCGCGAACCCCCGCGTCCGCCCGTAGGCGCATGGGCATCGAGGTTCGTCCGCCGATCACTGGAACGCTCTAAGCACTCCGCAAGCGGGTTCCGCAGTCCTGCGCGGCGGCAAGATCGCCGCCGGACCGAAGCGAGACTGGGGCCGCTGTCCGTCGCATTGCTTCATTCTATCGGGTTTCGCACCGGTGGTCGAACGTTCTTGGGTCCGCCCTTGGGGACCACGTTCGCATCACGATTAGCGGTCTCCGCCGAAAATCGTGGTGAACTGCTCGCCGGTGCGCGCCGTGGTCCGTCCGTCCATGTAGCAGACGCTGAAGGCGCGGCGGGGCGCGTCCGTCTTGTTCACGTCCGACCCGTGCAGCAGCCAGTTGTGCAGCAGCACGCACTCGCCGGGGTTCAGCTCCAGATATTCGAGTTTCTCCGGCGGGCAGAACTCCGCCGCCTGCGCGTCGGTGAGGAAGCCCGAGCCGTGGCCGGGGTTGACCAGGCCGAGCTTGTGGCTGCCGCGCACGACCTGCACGCAGCCGTTGGCCTCGGTGGCCGGGTCGAGGGCGGTCCACGTCGTCACCAGCGGGTCGATGTCCAGCGCCTCCCAGCGGTCCTGGTGGAACGGCAGGAAGGTTCCCTTGCGGGCCGGCTTGTTCATGAACATCGCGCGGAACGCCGAGACGGGTTCGCCCTCGCCGTACACCCGCCCGCAGATGTCGCGGAAGATCGGCCGCTGCATGAACGAGAGGAACAGGTCGTCGTGCTCGAGCTCCTGGATTTTGCGGTAATCCAACGACGGCCCCTTATGCCCCATCGACTGCTCGCCGGCGTCGCCGTACTTGCCGGTGGTGCTGTCGAGCTGCATCATCAGCTTCGAGTAATCGACGTCGGCCGTGCCGAGCATGATCGCGTCGATCCGCTCCCGCAGGGCGGCCAAGTCCTCGGCGTCGAGCAGCGGGCCCAGGTGCAGGAAGCCGTCGCGCCCGTAATCGGCCCATTGGGCGTCGGTGATGGTGTCGGCCATGTCAATCCTCCGGTATAATCGTTCGGTCGCACCACGATAACACGAAGGAGATTTGAGATGAAGACCCGCACCGGATCGTTTCCCATCGGCTTCCGCCGCGGCGGCGGCTGGCAGAAGGACTTGCCCGCCCTGCTCGAGTGGGCCAAGGCCACCGGCTTCGAGGCGATCGACCTCACGGGCTTCGACGCCGAGTCGGTGAAGCAGGTCCGCGACGCCGGCCTGCAGATCGGCTCGGCCGACCTGCGGCAGGGCCCGCGGCTGCTCTCGACCGACCCGGAGAAGCTCAAGGCCGCCACCGACGCCTCGCTCGAAAGCATCCGCGACGCCGCCGACCTGGGCGTCAAAAATCTCTTCACCGTCTTCCTGTCCGACGACCGCGACGAGAAGCAGTCGGCCCGCTACGCCCGGCTGGTGGAGAACCTTCAGCCCGTGGCCGACGCCGCGAGCGCGGCCGGCGTGAAAATCGTCGTCGAGGGGTGGCCCGGCCCCGCGCCGCACTACCCGGCCCTCTGCTGCACCCCGGAAACGGTCCGCGCGATGCTGCGCGACGTCGGCGGCGGGATGGCGCTCAACTACGACCCCTCGCACCTGGTCCGCCTGGGCGTCGACCCGCTGCGGTTCCTGCGCGAGTTTTTGCCCCACGTCGGCCACGTCCACGCGAAGGACACCGCCCTGATGCCCGACGCGCTGTACGAGTACGGCCTCTACCAGCCCGCCGCCTTCGCCGACCCCCGCGGCTTTGGCGAGCACGTCTGGCGCTACACGATCCCCGGCCACGGCGTGATCGACTGGCCCGCCATCGCCAAACTCCTCGCCGACGGCGGCTACGCGGGGGCGCTGAGCGTCGAGCTCGAGGACGAACACTTCAATGGCCCCGAGGCCGGCGAGAAGCTGGGGCTGGAGCGCTCTCTGGAGTTCCTGGCCGGCATTTGATCAGAAAGTGGCCGGGAGCGGAAGCCCCGGTCCTCGTCGAGAGACGGGTCACTGTGCGTAGCATATTGGGCGCTTCACCCGGAGCAACTAATGGCCTCCCCCTTCCCCGGCATGGACCCCTATTTGGAGGACCCGGCGATTTGGCCGGGGCTTCGCCTGCCGTTGCTGTCGGCGATCATCGAGCAACTGTTCCGCCGCCTCCGCGGACGGTACATGACCCGCCTCAACGAGCGAATTTCGCCGGCGGGCCCCGGCATCTTCATACATGACCGATTCATCGAGATTGCGGACCTGAACGACCGCAGCATTGTCACCGTCATTGAATTACTCAGCCCGACGAACAAGAAGGCGAACTCCTACGGCCGCAAGAGCTTCCTACAGAAGCGCAAAGAAGTGTTCGCCTCGCCCGCCCACTGGCTGGAGATCGACCTGCTGCGCCGCGGCAAGCCGACCACCCGGCCGCGCGGCGTGCCGCGGACGGCCTACCGCGCCTACCTCTCCCGCGCCGCAGTTTCCGCCGACGAGTTCCGCAAGAACTTCGTCTGGCCCATGCCGCTGCGCAGCCGCCTGCCGATCATCGGCGTCCCCCTGCGTGGCGGCGACCCCGACGTGCCACTCGACCTGCAAACCGTGCTGGACGCCGTCGTCGAGCGCGGCAGCTACGACCTCGATTTCGACTACTCGCGCCCGCCCGTCCCGCCGCTGTCGCCGACGGACGCGGCGTGGGCGCGGACGCTGAGAACCGATGACGCAGACTCGGACGGAGCGTCCGCCATTTAGCCGCCCCGCTTGCGGGGCGCGGGAATGGCGAAACGCGCCCCGCAAGCGGGGCGGCTAAACGGTGGGAGGATTGTCCAACAGCGCTGTTTGGACTCTTCGGAAAGCAATCCATGAAAAGTCACCTGCTAACGCTCTCGCTTTTCCTGGTGATCGCGCCGGCCCTTGCCGCCGCCCCCGCGACCGTGCCGGCCACGCGGCCCGCCTTCGCCGTCGAGGCACGGGGCGACGTGAAGGCCGCGCCCATCCCAACCGTCGCCACCTTCGCCGACCTCCTGAAGCAGCCGCCCGAGCGGGTCGGCGGCTGGGACGTGCGCGTCGACGTGGCCGACCCCGGCGACACCCTGGGGCCTGCGGCGGTGCTCTACGCCCTGGCCGACTGGGCGGGCGAGGGGCCGCCGACGCCGATCAGCGAGAATGGCCCGCACCCGCTGGGGCCGTTGGCGGCGCGGTGGCGGTGGGAAAAGCGGGCCGTTGAAGTGCAAAAGAGACTTCAGCAGGCGTCGGGCCACAAGGGCAGGCGATCGCTGTTTGCCACCACAATCCCGCTCCGCGCGAGCGGGCAGTGCCGGGTCGACCTGTGCGAAAACCGCTCGGACCGCGAGGCCGACGCCCCGCCCCTCTGGGCCGCCACGCTCGTCGTGAGCGAGTCGCCGCGGCCGGCGTGGGGCGTCTTCGCGCGACCCACGTCGCCGACCGAATCCGATGGCGTGGTGGCCGACGAGTTCTACACCGCCGTGCCGAAAATCGACGGCACGTTCCCCATCCTCGCCGGCGATCCGAAGGACGCGACCCGCTGGGCCGGCCTGCTGCCGCCGCTCGACGCGGCCGACGCGAAGGACTCGCCCCTCACGCTCGCCCTCACCGACGGGCAATTCATCCTCACCTCGACCCGGCCGCTTTGGGACTTCAACGCCCCCGAGCAACTGCTGGCCCGCTGGTGGGTGAACGGCCGGCCGGTCCGCCGCGACGCGATCCTCATCGCGCCGCAACGGCCGCTGCAGCAGAGCAGGCAGGTCACCTCACGAAACAAGGCCGCCATCGGCTTCGGCCTGCCCGACCACCTCGGCCCGCTCAAGCCCGGCGACGAGGTGGCCGTGCAACTCCTCTACTGCCCGAGCGGGTTGGAGTCGCCCGGACCGGAGATGGCGTTGATGGCACAGAGGTCCTACCCGGACGCCCTCACCCTCCCGACCCTCACGAACCGGCTCACCTTCACGATGACCCCCGACCTACTGGCGTCGAAAGACCACCCGACCACGGCCCCGGTAAAGTGAGGCTTCTCCCGACTCCCCGGTAGCTGCGAACCAACGGTTCGCAGTCTTCGGCGCGGAAAGAACTGTACCCGGTAAGCCGCGAGCGCAGCGAGCGCTTTTCGACGCGGCGGCGAAAAGCGCTCGCTGCGCTCGCGGCTTACCGGGGGGAAGGTCTCTGAACCGCGACCCGTTGAGCCGCAGCGACCGACTTGTGTTGAGCAGCGCCGCCTAACCCCGGTCGCTCGCCGCCGCCCACAGGCGGTCGCCAACTTGCACCCAATGGGAGTGATCGTCTACAGGCGGAGCGTCGGCCGGCGTGGATGCGACGTACACCCGCCGGGCGGTGCCCCACGTCGCCAGCACGCCCCAGCGCAGCACCACGCCCCGGCCGCCGGGCAGTTGCTCGACCGACGCGGGGCCCAGCGACCGGACCGACTCCGGCCACGCCGACGCCGGCACCGCCGTGGCGGCCGCCACCGGCGGGAGGCCCGCTTGCCATTGACGGATCGCGCCGGCGTCCACCGCCGTCGCCGCCCACTCGGAGAAGCCCGCCGCGTACCGCTCGCCCGGCAGCGCGCGGGTTCTTACGCCGACGCACGCGGCTGTCGCGCACAGCAGCAGCGATGCGAACGCCCAGTGTCGGACCGCCCCGCGCGATCGCACGGCCGCCCCGATCAGCACGCCCGCCGTGGCGAGCCACAGCAGCGCGAGCGCCAAATCCGCGGTCCCAAACAGGAACGGCGGGTCGGCATTCCTCGCCCCCGCCCGCATCACGTTCACCGCCGACAGGACGACCGCGCCGCTCACCACGTTCGCCGCCCCCGCCACCGCAGCGGTAATAATCCACCCCCGCCGCGACCGCTCCGCCGCGAGTGTCTCGACCGGCAGCGGCAGGGTCGGCTGTGCCATGCCAAACTCTACGGCGCAACGCCCCCGTTTGCCGCACGAACGCGGACGGCGCATCATGCTCACTCACCTCCGCCAACCGCCCGGCCCCGCGCAATCGAGAAGGAGCAACCCGTGACTCGCCCAACCGCCGCCGCCCTCCGCCGCCCGTTCGTCGCCGTGGTACTGCTGATCGCGCTGCTCGCCGGCGCCGCCCGCGCCGAGGAACCGATCGATCTCGTCAACATCCTGCAGGGCACCAACTCGACCATCGGCTACAGCCACGGCGGCACGCTGCCGCTGGTCGGCACGCCCTGGCCGATGACCCACTGGGCCGCGATGAGCAACAAGGGGAGTTGGGAGCACGGCGACGGCTGGTACTTCAACCCGAACGACAAGGCCCTCGTCGGCTTCCGCGCCACGCACCAGCCGAGCCCGTGGATGGGCGACTGGGGCCAGTTCGTGCTGATGCCGCAGACCGGCAATCTGGTCGTCGGGCCGGACGAGCGCAAGTCGCCGTATGACGAAAAATCCGCCGTCTTCCGGCCGGATTACATGAAGCTCGACCTGACCCGCTACGCCGTCACCGGTGAGCTCACCGCCACGTCGCACTGCGCCCTGCTGCGGCTGACCTACCGCGAGGGCGAGAGCGGCCGGCTCCTCATCGACCCCGCCCTCGGCGGCCACGTCGAAATCGACGGCCGGACCGTCCGCGGCTACACGACTTACGGCGCCGGCCGCGGCGCGCCCGAAAACTTCAAGAGTTACTTCGTGATCGAACTCGACCGCGACCCCGCCGCCGTCGGCACGTTCGACGGGTCGGACGTGAAGCGCGACGCGAAGAACGTGACCGGCAAGAACGTCGGCGCGTTCGTCGAGTTCGCCGTGGGCGAGGGCCGCACCGTGGACGTGCGCGTCGCCAACTCGTTCATCAATTATGCGCAAGCCGAGCGGAACCTGCAGCAGGAGGCGACCGGCGGCTTCGACGCCGTGCGGCATCGCGTGGCCGACGAGTGGGAAAAGTCGCTGGGCCGCCTGACCGTCAAGGGCGGCACCGAGGCGCAGCGCCGCACGTTCTACTCCTGCCTCTACCGCGCCCAAACCTTCCCGCACCGCCTGCACGAGATCGACGAGGCCGGCAAGCCCGTCCACTTCGGCTTCTACAACGCAAAGTCGCAGGTGCCCGGCGTGCTGTACGGCGACGTCGGCTTCTGGGACGTCTACCGCACAAATTTCTCGCTCTGGGCGATGGTTTATCCCGACCAACTCGGCGAGATTCTCGAGGGCTTCAACAACGCCTACCGCGAGGGCGGGTGGTACCCGCAGTGGCCCAGCCCCGGCCCGCGCGGCGGGATGATCGGCTCGCACATCGACGCCGTGATGGCCGACGCGATCGTGAAGGGGATCAAGGGCTTCGACTATGACACCGCCTACGCCGGCATCCGCAAAAATGCCTTCGGCGACGCCTCGGGCAAGAATGACGGCCGCGCCGGCTTCGAGTGGTACGACAAGCTCGGCTACGTCCCCGCAGGCAAAACCGGCTACAGCGTCTCGGCGAGTCTCGACTACGCCTACGACGACTGGTGCGTCGCGCAGGTCGCCAAAAAACTCGGCAAAACCGAGGATTATGACATCCTGATGAAGCGCAGCCAGAACTATAGAAAGCTGTTCGACCCGAAGACCCGCTTCTTCCGCGCCCGAGATGAGGCGGGACACTTCGTCGAGCCGTTCGACCCGCTCGCCTGGGGCGGCGCGTACGTCGAGGGCGGCCCGTGGCAGTGCTCGTGGGCCGTGCAGCACGACCCGGAAGGGCTCGCCGAACTCCTCGGCGGAAAGCAGGCGATGCTCGACCGGCTCGACCAGATGCTCGGGATGCCCCCGGCGTACCACGTCGGCGATTACAAGGGCGAAATCCACGAGATGACCGAGATGGCGAACATCCGCTTCGGCCAACTTAGCCAGGGCAACCAGCCCGTTCATCACGTCCTCTACTTCTTCGCCGAGCTCGGCCAGCCGTGGAAAACGCAGTACTGGACCCGCCGCGCGCTGCAGGATTTGTACAACAGCGGCCCCGACGGCTTCCCCGGCGACGAGGACAACGGCGAGCAGGCGTCTTGGTACGTCCTGAACGCGATGGGCCTCTACCCCTTCTGCGTCGGCCGGCCGGATTATGACCTCAGCGCCCCGCTCTTCGACGAGCTCACCCTCCGCCGCCCCGGCGGCAAGGCGTTCAGGATCACCGCGAAAAACAACGCGACGTTCCACCCCTACGTCCAGTCCCGCACGCTGAACGGCAAGCCCTTCGCCGACGAGAGGATCAGTTACGACACGATCATGAACGGCGGCGAGCTGACCGTCAACCTCGCCAGCCGCCCGCCCGCCGACGCGACGCCTTGAGTGCGCCGAGGATCAACCCTCCTTTGCCGACGCCGCGCCGGCGGCGAGTTCCGCCAGGTTCCAGATCGGCCCCCTCTCGGGCAGTTGCACCAGCGTCCGCACCTCGCCGGTGCGCGGGTCGAGCGACCGCAGCGCGCCGCACGCCTCGCCGAACAGGATTCGCCCGTCCGCCGGCGACTCTGCCACGCAGTAGGTCGGGCCGATGCAGGGCATCGCGTGGCCCCGGAAGGTCGCGGTGAACGCCAGCGCGTCGGCCGACCACCGCGGCGGCGGAATCTCCTCGGCGGCATCGCGGACGGCCGGCCAGTCGAACGCCCGCATGCCGCCGGCCGATGCCGCAAGGAGGAACCGGCCGTCGGCGGTGAAGCGGAGGCCGAAGGTCGACTCGCCCTGATGCGCCACGGCTGCCGTGGACTCGAGTGCCGCCTGCCACGCCGGCAGTGGCTCGTCGGAGTCGCCGCCAGCTTGCAGCATCAGTCGCATCCGCGATTCGGCATGACGGCGGTAGGCATCTCCCCCCGGCGCGAGCCGGCGGACGACCGTTCCGATCGCGGCATCGAGGATTGTCAGTCCGCCCATGCCAAGGTCGCACGCCAGCAGCGGCTCGGCCGGGTGGGCCGCCATCGAGCGGACGGTCCGACCCACCTCCGTTCGCCACCGCACCGCCGCGTCGGCGGCCGTCACCTCCCCCTGCGACAGCAGGTAGAGCCGCCCGCCGTCGGGCGAGAAGGCCATCGACTCCACCGCCCGGCCGACCGCAATGCCCCCGATCCGCCGTCGCTCGGGCCACGCCCACAATTCCGCCCCCCATCGACCCGCGGCGTACCCGACGGCCAGGAACCGCCCGCACGGACTCGCCGCCAGCGCGTGTGCCTGCGTCGTCAACTCAATCCCCGCCGCCACCGGGCCGGCCGACCATGGCGGCGAAAATCGCTCCGGCGCGGTGGCGGCCGGGGCGGACATCCCGTGCTCCGACCAGGCGGCGAGGAACCCCCCGCCCGTCGGGTCGGGGCAGGTGATCGGAGCCGGCTGGAACCGCCCGGCCGACCGCCGCGACGCCTCGGTTAGCAGCACCCCCGCATCGCGCCACTGACGCCGGCGATCAAGTGCGGCGTCGGCCCCCTTTCGACGCCGCGCCTGCTCGCGCGATTGGTCGGGGACGTGGGTGAACTCGAGCCATCCCTCGACGCCCTCGGTCTCGCCGGCGGCCAGGTAGTCGTAGCTCGTCTCGGCATTCGGCAGACCCAGGGCGCGGGCGAAGCCGGCGAACTGAGACGCGGCCGCGAAGGCCGAGCCGTCGTCCGACAGGCCTGCCTTGACCTCCCCCGGCCCCACGCCCGGCGGCAGTAGGTCGGCGAACGTCGACGGCTCGCCCGCGACCCGCCGCCGGGCTGCGGCCGACCCCTCCGCCCCGAAGTAGTCCGGGCACGAGTTAAAGCGGTCGACGATTCGCCCGTCCCGCCAGACGGCGTAGGAAAACACATCATCATCGTGCAGGCTCACCCACACCGCCCAGCCGCCGACCGCCTTGGCGACCGACGCGGCCACGCGATCGTCCTGCCCGCCGTCCGACGGGTAGAGCGTGACCCACCCGCGACGCGGCGGGGCGAGGTAGAACTTCGCCCGCCGCCGCCGGGCCACCGCCGCGGCGGCGGATTTTACCTGGGAGGCGTCGCCGGTCCGCAGGTGGATCGAGCCGTAGAAATTGCCCATCGCCGCAGACTACCCGCCGGCGGCGCGCCTTCAAGTCCGCCGCGGCCACCGGCGGTTTGCCGGAGCATCACGCTGCCGATATGCTCGCGGCCGACGACGCATTGCGCGAAACGCTCGACGAAAACAGGAAGGACTTGAAATGGGGCAGTCCCGATTATTCGCCCGCCGCCTGCTCGCCGTGGCCGCGGCGGTGGTGCTGCTCTCCCAAGCCGCCAGCGCCGCAGCCCCGCCCGGTTCGCCCGACGCCGACCTGCTGCCGCCGGCATCGGTGCCGGCCGATGCGATCGGCGTCTCCTGGCTCGATTTGCGGCCGATGGACGGGCCGACAATCGCGGCCACGACCGACGCCCTCGCGCCCCTCGCCGGCGGCGAAGATGACCAGTACCTTCAATTTTGGAACGCGCTTGCCGACGTGGCCGGGTCGCTCCGCGGCGCGGGCGTCGAGGTCGTGGTGGTGCCGCTCGACCAGTCCCTGGTGATGGGCGAGGCGGTGGAGCCGGCCGGGCGCGACGCGCCCGCCGCCCGGCCCGCGACGGGGCCGGCGGGCGTCGCGGCGGTCTACTTCCTGCGCCTGCGGCCGGGCGCGGACCGCGCGGCCGTCGAGGCCGCCTGCCGCGGCTCGTTCCGCCGACTCGCGGCGGTGGCCGGTGACGCCGAGCGGGCGCCGGACCCGGAGAAGGTCCGCTTCCGCCCGCGCGGCACCCGCTGGCTCGACGTCCTGCCGAACCCGTCCGCAATGCCCCCCGACGGCGATGCCGCCACTACCGGCCGGTTCGCCGCCGCGCTCGCCGACGCGCTCGCCGACGCGTCGGACGGCCCCGCGCTGCGGCTGGCGGTGGTGCCGTCCGCCGCCGCCCGGCAGCAGCTCACCGACGCCGCCCAAGACCCGTCGGCCGCGCCCTTCCGCGGCGCAATCGACGGTTTGCGCACGATGGACCACGCCACCGTCGGCATGACCGTCGGCGCAAAGCCGCAGTGGACCGCCGCCCTCCGCCTGCCCGACGCCGCGTCGGCGGCGCGGATGAAGCAGGCGATCGACGCCGCGACCGCACTGGCGGGATTGAGCCTGGCGAACACCGACGACCCGCGGTACGCCGAGTACGTCCGCGCCCAACTCTCGCTGGCGAATCTCGAACAGGACGGCCCGCGCCTGAGCCGGACCGTGACGATCCCGACCCTGCTGCGGATCAAGCAACTCGGCCAAGCCGGCGAAGGCACGACGCAGGAGATGCCCCCGAAGTAGCCGGGAGCGGAAGCCCGGGTTCGGTCCTGCGAGGGCGTACCGGTACGTATGCTTGTGGGCTCCTTTCGGGTCTTACGGACGATTTCGCATGAAGGTTCCGTTTCGGAATCACAAGCGACTGCCGAACAACGTCTTGCGCCACGCCTAACCGCCCGGCGCGGGACCGTCCTATTCCTTCATGCGAAACCTTCCACGGGTTGGCGTACCCGCCAACCGTGCCGGGCGGCGTTCGTGGCGAACGGGGCGACCGAAATCGGGAAACCGTTCGGCACGGATTGAGGCGTACCTCAACCCGTGGTACCCGCGCTAGATGCCTCGCTTCGCATCTGCTCGTAAACGGTCAGTTGTTCTGGTGTCAAATCGTCCAGGCTGAAGTCGATCTTGTTTATGTGTTCGCCATAAGCATCCTTGCACCAGTAGCCGTACCGAATCAAGTAATCCCAGTCCCGTTGCGTTCGGAGTATTTCGGCCGGCAATCCGGAGCGGGCGAGCAGTTCGGCGTGTGCGCACTTCAATGCTTCCCACGCGCGATGGGCATGGTGCTCGTCCTCCCCATTGCGTCTAACTCTCATCGCCGAGGGTAAATATTGCGACGCCGTTCAGTGGCCGAAGCCGGCCGGCGGACACAACTGGCCGCACGGCCCGAGCGACCCCGACGCCTGGGCCGGTCTACTGCAGCGGCTGCTTATGCGGCAGGCCGGGCCGGGCAACCCGGCGTGTGGTTCTCGTTGCCACTCGAGTCTTGACAAGCCAAACAACCGAACTGGCCGCACGAGCAGCCCTGACCTGCCGCCGTGCAATCCTGACAATATTCAAAGCCGCAGCACTCGCAAGTCGACCATTTGCCTTTGACACAGGCATCGCAAAAAGTCGCGTCGCAATTGTTGCACTGCCACCAAAGGAGGTCGCAGAAGCAATCGTTCATCTCGACGCCGCAAGTGTCGCAGTCGAAGTATGAAATGCCCATTCACGCTCCCCTCGCCGCACAGATACTATTGTAGTGCCGAGTGCCCCCGATAGCGGGACTTCGACTACCTGCCATTTGGACGCCAATCGCCAAGTTAAACAGAAGTCGCCGGAAGTCAAGTCGCCGCTAGCCGCCCACGAGGTCGTATCTCAGGGATGGGAAAGGCAGGCCGCGGGCGGGTGGCGTGGCATGGGCGTCCCGCCCATGAGCCGTCTCAAGGGCATCTTGCCCGTTGGCCCGGCGCGGGACCGTCCTTTTCCTTCGTGCGAAGACCGCCGCGGGTTGGGTAGTCTCAACCCGTGCCGGACGGCATCCATCCGCGCATCGCTCTCGGCTACTCTCGAACGCCGCCGGGGGGTGAGTCGAACGCCTTCAGCAGCCCCATCGCCTCGGCCTCGTCGACCTTCGCCATCCGAGCCGCCTCGGCGGCGGTGGCGGGGTCGTCCAGCACCGACGGCCGGCCGACCTCGCAGCGTTGGCCGACGCCGGCGCGGCAGAGCAGCAGTTGCAGGTGCGCGCCGCTGGTCCGCCGGACGTAGGCCCACTCGTCGGCGGTAATGTTGACGATGCCCAGCAGTTCGAAGTTGCCGGTGGAGGTGGTGAACCACCGCGGCGCGCCCAGCGCCGGCCAGAGGAACCACGCCCGCGTGGCGTCGGTCGGCTCGATCACGCCGGGCTCGGGCTTTCCGAGGAACCAGCTCATCCCGCCCGTCTCCGTGCGGCGCAGCCCACCGGCGATGCGGTGGCCGGGGTAGAGGCGGGTTTGGCCGACGTGGTAGCCCATCAGCACGCGCAGCAGGTCGGGTGCCCAGTCGCACGGCTCGGCGACGCGCAAGGCGAACTCGACGCCGGTGCCGGAGAGGTTTCTGCCGCGTTCTGGGTCGTCCCACGGCTCGTCCTCCGGCCCGCGCGGCTGCGAGAGGCCGACGGTGGCGTAGAGCCAGTCGGCCCGAGGCGCGATCAGCCCCTCGCCGCCGTCGGGCACCGGCGGGTAGACGTGGGCGCACGCGCCGGGGATGAGCATCCTGAAGTCGCCCGCGCCGCAGCCGGTGAACGCCAGCACATTCCCCTCGGCCGACCCCGGCGGGTGCGACCGGCCGAACGCGGCGTCGAGCGCGTCCTCACGCTCGGACCAGACGCGCTCCCACCATTGCTGATACTCATCCTCTTCCATGCGATTCTCCGTTCGACGGCGGCTTCAAGTCCGCCAACTGCCGCGCCAGATGTTCGATTTCCGCCCGCGCCTCCAGCCGCGCCAGCGGGTCGGCGGGGAGGTCGGCGGGGCCGCGGAGGGCGCCCCAGATGCCGCCGGCCATCGCGCCGAGGGTGTCCACATCGCCGCCGACTTTTCGCGTGAAGGCGATGAGGTCGGCGAAGTCGCGGTGGAGGTGCAGGGCGGCGATCAGCACGGCCGTCACGGTCGAGTCCGCCGCCTTCACGCCTCGGCCGAGGCGGCGTGCGACGGCCTTCGGGGCGGGGTCGGTGCCGACCAACTCCCGCGCCGCGGCCAGCTTGTCGCGCAACTCCGGGCGAAGGTCGGCACTGCCGCAGCGGTCCAGCAGCGCGGCCGGATCGTCCACGCCGTCGAACGCCGCCACGGTCGCGCGGGCGACGATTCGGGCCCCGTTGATCGCCAGCGGGTGAATGTGCGTGACGGCCGACGCGACGCGGACGGCTTGATCGAGCCGATCCGGTTGATCGGCGAAGTGCAGGGCGAGCGGCGCGACGCGCATCGCCGCCCCGTTGCCGAGCGAGCCGTCGGCGTAGACCAACCGGGCGGCCTGGTCCGGCGGCATCCCGCGGCGGATCGCGCGCAGCGTCTTCAGCGCCGCCGGGCCGTAGCCGCGCGACCACCGGGCGGTGTTTGCCCAAACAACTGCCAAGTGCTGTGCGTCGAACTCGGGGCACTCGATCAGCGAGCGGGCGCAGCCGAGGGTCATCTGCGTGTCGTCGGTCCACCGCAGCACGCCCGGCCGGCCGAGGCCGAGGAGCCACCACGCCGCCCGCTCGGCCGGGCCGCCCTCGTAGGGTGCGCCCAGCGCATCGCCGAGGGCCACGCCCAGCAGGGAGCCGGCGAAGCGGTCGGCACGGTCGGGTGCGGCCATGATGCGACCTCAAGCGGAACCGATTCGGATTCGAGCCGCGCCCGATGACCGGAACAAGCCGGCGTCTGAGCCTTCAGGCGAAGACCCGGGTGATTTGCGAAGCCGCGAGCGGCAGGAACCCGGGTCTTCGCCTTCGGCTCAGACGCCGGCTTGTTCCGGCCCATCAGTCCCCCCTATTTCCCGACGCGCCGTGCCGCCTCGCCGGCGACCTTCATCGGCAGGCCGTACAGGTCGATGAAGCCGCGGGCGGCCGTCACGTCGTACCCCTCCATGCTGAAGCTCGCCAGTTGCGGGTCGTACAGCGTGTTCGGGCTGCTGGCGGCCACCGCCATCGCGCGGCCCTTGTAGAGCTGCACCGTCACCGTGCCGTTCACGACGCGGCTGGCGTGGTCGACGAACGCCTGCATCGACTCGCGCAGCGGGTGGAACCACTGGCCGTTGTAGACCAGCTCGGCGTAGCGCAGGGCGAGCTGCTGCTTGTAGTGGGCGAGGTCGCGCTCGAGGGTGATCTGCTCGAGCGCCTTGTGGGCCTCGTACAAAATCGTGCCGCCGGGCGTCTCGTAGACGCCGCGGCTCTTCATGCCGACCAGGCGGTTCTCGACCAGCAGCGCCAGGCCGACGCCGTGCTTGCCGCCGATTTCGTTCAGGTGGGCGATCAGCTCGTGGCCCGGCATTTTCGAGCCGTCCACCGCGACGGGGGTGCCGTTCTGGAAGTCGATCCTCACCTCCTGCGGGCTGTCCGGGGCGTCGGGCGGGAAGGTGGTCATCGTCAGGCACTTGCGCCAGTTGGGCTCCTGGTCGGGGTGCTCGATCTCGGCCCCCTCGTGGCTGATGTGCCAGAGGTTGCGGTCCTGGCTGTAAATCTTTTCCTTGCTGACGGGGATCGGCACGCCGTGGGCGTCGGCGTACTCGATGGCGCTCTCGCGGTCGCGCAGCTCGAAGGTCGGGTCCTTCCACGGGGCGACGATCTTCAGGTCCGGGGCGAGGGCCATGTAGGTCAGCTCGAAGCGGACCTGGTCGTTCCCCTTGCCGGTCGCGCCGTGGCCGACGGCGTCGGCGCCGGTCTGGCGGGCGGCCTCGACCTGCTTGGCGGCGATCAGCGGGCGGGCGATGCTGGTGCCCAGCAGGTAATCCTGCTCGTACACCGCGTGGGCGCGGAGCATCGGGAAGCAGTAGTCTTCGGCGAACTCCTGCCGCAGGTCGGCCACGACGACCTCGTCCGCGCCGCTCTTGTAGGCCTTGTCCTCGACGCCCTTGAGCTCGCTGCCTTGACCGAGTTCGGCGGCGAAGGCGACGAGTTTGACGCCGGGGTAGCGGCCCTTGAGCCACGGCAGGATCACGCTGGTGTCGAGGCCGCCGGAGTAGGCGAGGACGATCTTTTTCGGGTCGGGCTTTTCAGTGGGCATGGGGGCAGTATAAGCGGCGTCCGGCATTGGCGACGCGCCCTCACAGGCGAAGACTGCGAACCGTTGGTTCGCAGCTACCCACATTGGGTCCGATTTACCGGCGGCCCGCCCGCTACCGCTCGGCGGGGGCGGTTTCGGGGGAGGGGGGATTGGGCTTCGCCTGCCCGTCGCGGTGCAGGATGTGCTTGCCGATCTCCAGCCGCTGGGCCAGCACGTCCATGTCGTTCGGCCGCTTGCTCGGGCGGCTGGCGATGCACTCCATTACCAACTTGCTCACCAGCGACGGCACCATCGGGTTGATGCTCTGCGGCGTGGCGATCAGGTCGCTGCTGAGCAGGCTGTTCTCGCCCGCCTTTTTCACCGTGTAGGCGGTCGGGATGTGCTTGCCGCACAGGGCCCAGTAGAGGGTCGCGCCGAGGTTGAAAACGTCGGTCTGGATCGTGATCGGCTGGCGGCTGACCTGCTCGGGGGCGATGAAGTCCGGCGTGCCCTGGATGCGCTCCTTCACCTCGCCGATCTTGCACGACTGGCCGAAGTCGATGATTTTGATGCCCCCGTCGGTCGTCCGCATGATGTTGTTCGGCTTCAGGTCGGCGTGGACGAAGCCCATCTGGTGCATCGCCTTCAGCGCCTCGGCGGCGTTGGCGAACACGTCCAGCAGCATCCCCATGTCGCGCGGCAGGCTCTGCTCCAGCGGCTTGCCCTCGACGAGCTCCATCACCAGGAACGCCTCGCTGACCTTCAGCAGCATCGTCTTGACGATCTTGAGCTTGTAGGAGCGGCGGAGGTAGGGGTGGCTGAACTTGCTGCTGATCTCGTACTCGCGCTCCATCTGCTCGATGAAGCGGATGTCCTTGGGGTCCGAGCGGACGACGTGCTTGAGCGCGAACGGCCGGCCCGTCTCCGAGTCGGTGACGCGGTAGATCGTGCTGCGGGCGCCCACGCCCAGCCGCTCCTGAACGTCGTAGTGGAGGAGTTTCTGTGGCATGAAGTAAATCCCACAACGCCCGCACCGGCCCTAGGGGCTCCCATGGGCTGTGGATCGTAACCCGCTGAATCCCGTTCGTCCCAACCGCCCCCTCCCATGATCGGCGGGGGGCGGAGCCATATTAACCGGCGGAAGCCGCGACGCCAGTTTCAACGCCGGGGCGCGGGGCATATTTCGGCCCGGCGACCCGTCCGATCTTCCCCGGCCGGCACCGGTCGGTCAAACCCGGTCTTAACCATCGGGCGACAGACGTATTATACCCCGTGTCCGGCCGCGGCGCGGGCGGTGGGGCGGGCCGATAACCTAGGGCAACCGCGCCGGCCGATCAAGCCTGCCCTCTCCCCATGTTCCCACCGGGTGCTCACCGCGCCACAGCGGCCGTGAACGCCGCCACCGGGAACTGCCGGCCCGCGCCCGCGGGGCCGCCCGCGGGGCTGCCGGCGGCGTCGGTCAGCATCACCACGCGGTCCGCCGGCAGGTTCAGCCGCCGGTCCAGCGACCGCACCAACTGCGTGAGGCTGCGGACCTGCGCCTCGGTCGGCGGGCGGCGGTCCAGATCGCCGGCGAGGCAGATGCTGACGCACGACGGGTCGATGCCGGTGGCGCCCGGCGGCGGCAGGGCGGGCCGCTGCCGCTGCCAGCGGTCGGTGATGCGGATCTCCCCGTCCGGCCCGTCGCGGCCGTCGCCGATCAAAAAGTGATCGCCCGCGCCGGTCGTGCCCTTCGCCCCCGACTGGCGGACGTAAATGTGCTGCCACGGCCGCAGCCCCTCGCCGCCGTTGACCCCGCCATTCACGCCGCCGTCGACCGCGTCGTACACCGGGTCCAGCGGGTCGCTCGGCCCCTCGGCGAACAGGCCGGCGGCCGGGGCGAGCGGGGCGGGCGCGAGCACCAGCAGCACCCCGCACGTCAGCGTCACCATGCCGACGAGGCTTCCCAGCACCACCACCTTCCGCGGCACGCCGGCGGGCGGGGCAACGGCGGCAAGTGGGGCGGCTTGGGCAACGGCAGCGGATTTGGCGGTCGCCTTGATCGACTTCCTGACGGGCGTTCTGGGCTTGACGGCGGGGCGTGGGGCGGTTTTCGTGGCGGTCTGCTTCGGCAAGTCGGTCCTCCGTGACTTCGACGTGTGACGAACGGGTTACTGCGCGACCCGGACGCGGGCCCGACTGTTCATCGGCCCGCGACCGCGCCGCCGGCCAGATTATCGGAACCGCCGCCGGAAGTCCCGCGCGGGCCGGCGCGGCGTCAACCAATTGGTCAGTTGATGAGTTCGCGCAGGCGGTTGAGGTCGAGCGGGGCGAAGGTGCCGCCGGTGCGGTCGGCGAGTTGGCGGAGGCCGTCGCTCTCGCCGCCGCCGAGGGCGAAGGTGTGGACGCGGATCTTCTTCCCGCCGATGACCGCGAGCATCCGCCGGGCGAAGTCCGCGTCGAGCTGCCACCCCTTGGCCGTCACGAGGACGATGGCGGCGGGGTTCTGCTCAACGGCGCGGGCGAAGGCGGCATCGGCGTCGGTCTGGCCGCCGGCGGTCAGGTCGTCGAGCACCTTGGCGGCTCGTTCGGCGGCGTCGGCGTCGGCGAGGCGGAGCTGGTCGGGCGTGTCCAAATTGCCGGGGTCGGGCGTGCCCACCGGGTCCCAGAACAGCACCTGGAACTTCCGCCGCGGGCCGAGTTGGGCGATGGCGTCCTCGGTCAGGCGGGCGACGAAGCCGAAGGTCTGCCGGGCCGAGTCGCCGCGGTCCAGCACGAACGCGACGGAATCGGCCCCGAGCGGCACCCCGGCGAAGGCGGGGCCGGCGGGCGCGGCGGGGTTGGCCGCCGGGTCGGCCGACGGCTCATTCGACGGGTCGGCGGACCGGCCCACAGTCTGCGGCGGCGCGACCGGCGGATTCAAGGCGGAGTTGGCGGGGTTCGCCGACGCCACCCCCTGCGGCACGGCGCCCTTGGTCGCGGCGGACCGGCCGTTCACGACGTACAGGATCAAGCCCCCGGCCAGCACCACCGCGAGGGCGGCGACGGCCAGGGCGAGCATCCGCGTGCCCGCCGGGTCGCCGGCTTTGCGGGCGGACGCTCGCGGCGCGCGGGTCGCCGTGCCGCCGCGCCGGCCCGATAACCCGCTGCTGCCCAGCCCGCTGCCGGAGATCACCTCGCCCAACTGCTCCAGCCCGGACGTTTCCGCCCCGGTCGGCTTGGCGTACAGCGTGCGGCGGTCGGCGGCGGACCCCACGACCTGCGACGCCGCCACCGCCCCGCCCGCCGCCGCGCCGGTGCCCTTCAGGTGGCTTGGCACCGTTTGGATCGCCCCGCAGTGGCTGCACCGACAGACGCCGCCGGCGAAGGCGTCGTCGATCTCCAGCGTCTGGTGGCAATTGGTGCAGGTGAGGAGGATCAAGTGGGGGAGGGGTAGCGGGTAGCGGGGGGGCGGAAAGATTTATTGCCAGAGGTAGTAGAAGCCTTTGGGCAGCAGCGGGGCGATCTCGGGGAGCTCCAGTTTTGTTACGTTCGCCCGCGGCACCGGGGTCGATGCGTCGGCGTAAATCGAGCCCTTGTAGCCGTAGGGACGCTTGTAGGCGATCACCTTCGCGCCCGGCGCCTTGGCCTGGGAGCGGGCGAGGTCGATGGCGTCCTCCAGCAGCCCGACCCGGTCGGCGAGGCCGAGTTTCGCCGCGTCGGCGCCGCTGAAGACGCGGCCGTCGGTCAGGGTGGCGAGGTCGGGGCTGTCGCCGAGGTGGCGGTTCTCGACCACGATCGACTTGAAGCGGGCGTAGAACTCGTCGACCAGTTGCTGCATCAGCACTTTATCTTGCGGGGTGATGGGCTTGAAGGGGCTGGCGAGGTCCTTGTTGGGGCCGCTCTTGATGGCGGTGGCGGTCACGCCGAGTTTGGCGAGGGTGCCGTCGATCTGGAAGGTCTGGAAGATCACGCCGATGCTGCCGACGAGGCTGGTCGGCTGGGTGACGATTTGGTCGGCCCCGCACGCGACGTAATAGGCGCCGCTGGCGGCGATCTCCTGGAAGCTGGCGATGACCGGCTTGTGCGTCTTGGCCTTGAAGCGGAGCAGGGCTTGGTACATTGTGTCCGACCCCGTGACGGTGCCGCCGGGGCTGTTGACGCGCAGCACGACGGCCTTGACCGAGTCGTCGGCGGCGGCGCGGTCGAGCTGCTGGACGAAGAGGCTGACGGGGTTCTCCTCCGCCGACAGCAGGCCGCCGCCGGTCTTGACGTTGGCGAGCAACCCCTCGACGGGAATGAGGGCGACCTTGGCGCCGCTTGCGCCGGCGATGGTGATCTCGTCCAATTTGTCGCTGCTGGAGACCGGCCGGACCAGGAACGTCGGCAGCGAGCAGCCGGCGAGGAGGGGAACGCAGGCGAGACAGAAGGCGAGGATTGTCCGTCGACGGATCGGCATGGCCGAAGGATACTCACTCCGACGCCGGCCGCCAGCGGCGCGACCCGCATTTTTTACCGGACCGACCATGCCGTACCGCGTTGACGAGGAGAGCTTCGGCGAGTTGGTGGAGGAGGCGCTGGCGGAGATGCCGCCGCAGTTCGCCGAGTTCCTCGCCGACGTGCCGATCCAGGTGCGGGACCGGCCGACGGCGCAGCAGTTGGAGGAGGTGGGGTTGGAGCCGGACCACCTGCTGCTGGGCCTGTACGTCGGCCGGCCGCTGACCGAGCGGAGCGTGCTGGAGGGGCCGGCGTCGCCGGACGTGATCTACCTGTTTCAGGACGACATCGAGCAAATCTGCCGCAGCCGGGCGGAGCTGGTCGAGCAGGTGCGGACCACGGTGCTGCACGAGATCGGCCACCACTTCGGCATGGACGAGGACGATCTGGAGGCGGCCGGCTACGGGTAGGGTGGAAATGACGAATGACCAAACCAGAATGACCAAGGAAATCCCAATGTCCAAATCCCGAATTGAGGTTTGGTCCTTGGTCATTCCTTGGTCATTCTGGTTTGGTCATTCGTCATTGGTCACGGGTCATTCCCGTACCCGGGCCCGACCAGGACGCCGACGGCCGCGGGCACGATGGTGAAGACCGCCGGCTCATGGCTCATGAGTTCGCCGTCGACGTTGAACCACATGCCGGGGGTGGATTCGACCTCCACGCGCCGTACCTTGCGGTGCAGGATGCGCTCGTCGTCGAGGTAGTCGAGGCCGGCGGCGTATTTGGCGGCGAGGCGGGCGATCTCCAGGGGGGTGCCGCGGCGGACGATCACCACGTCAATCAGGCCGTCGGTCGGGTCGGCGGCGGGCGCGACCGGCGAGCCGCCGCCGGTGTACCGGCCGTTGGCGCAAACGACGTTGAAGGCGTCGAGCTTCTGCCACGTCTCGTCGTCGAACCGCACGCGGGTGTGGTAGTCCTTGAGGTCGGGGAAGACCGTGACCGCGCCGCGGAGGTAGGCGAGCGGGCCCCAGGTGGATTTCATCTCGTCGGTGAGGACCTCGTTGAGTTGGCCGGTGAAGCCGCCGGCGGCGACGTTGGCGCAGAAGGTTTCGCCCCCGCCGGCGTGGACGCGGATCACGTCAATTACCACCCGCCGGCCGCCGCGAATCAGGTCGACGGCCTCGGCGGGGTCGAGCGGGATGCCCAGGGTTCGCGGCAGGTCGTTGCCGGTGCCCAGGGGGAGGATGGCGAGCGTCGGGCGGTCGGCGGCGGAGGTGCCGGCGGCCATCAAGCCGTTGACGACCTCATTGACGGTGCCGTCGCCGCCGGCGGCGATCACCAGCGCGTCGCCGCGCCCCGCCGCCTCGGCCGCCATTCGCTTCGCATCGCCCTTGGCGTTGGTGACGCACAGGGCGAGGTCGGGCTCGGCGCGGACGCGCTCGTGCAGCGCGTCCATCTGGTCCGCCGAGCCGGCGATGGGGTTGTAAATGATGCACCGGCCCATGCCGCCGCATTATTCGCACGCGGCGCGGCGGGCGATACGCCGAATCTTCCCGCCGGCGCGGAAACCGCTACGATGGGTTTATGCCCCGCACCATCGAACACCCCGCCCTCGCCCCGCTCAAAAGTCAGTTCCCCGAGACGAAGTTCCTCGTCGCCGAGTTTCGCGGCCAGGTGACGGTCGTGGTGCCGCGGGAGGCGATCCAGAAAGTCTGCCAGTTCCTGCGCGACGACCCGAACCTTCGCTACGACATGCTGGCGGAGCTCAACGCGGTCGATTACCTGAACTACCCCGGCGCCCGCCACCGCTTCGGGGTGAATTACATTCTGACGAGCATTCCGCACAACAACCGGCTGTTTCTGAAGGTCTTCCTCGACCCCGAGCGCGACACCGCCCCCGGCACCGCCCTGCGCGACGAGGACGTGCAGGAGAAGGGCGACCCCGGCCTGATGCTCGACACCGTCACCAACGTCTGGCCCGGCGCGGAGTGGATGGAGCGCGAGGCCTACGACCTGATGGGCATGATCTTCACCGGCCACCCCGACCTGCGCCGCCTGCTGACGTGGAACAACTTCGGCAGCCACGCGCTGCGGAAGGACTACCCGCTGCGCGGGGTCGGGGAGCGGGAGGATTATCAGATCGTCACGCGCGAGACGGCGTAGCAAACCTCGGGGACGAAAACATGCCTAACGTCTTGCAGGACGGCTCGATCTTCTATCGCTTCTACGCGAGGGAGGGAACTGAGCCGGCCCACATTCACGCGGCGCGAGGCCGGTGCATGGCAAAGTTTTGGCTGAACCCAGTTCGCTTCGCAAGCAATACGGGTTTTGCCCCGCACGAGCTGACGCGGATTCGGCAGTTTGTGATCGACAATCACGCGATTTTACTGGAGGCTTGGAATGCCGTTCATCCTTAACGATATGGATGGTCCCGAACCGATCTTCGCGATTGTGGAGGGTGATCGGCTCCGCGTGGACCTGATTGACGGGCGGACGATCATCGTACCGGTCTCGTTCTACCCGCGTTTGGCTCACGGCACGCCGGAGGAGCGGAACCAGATCGAACTGGACACCATCGGACTCAACTTCCCAGTCCTAAACGAGTGCATTTCGATTGCCGGAATGCTTGCGGGCGGCCCGTCGGATGAGCCGGAGGCATCCTTCAACGAGTGGCGTCGGAAGCGCGAGGCTGGCGAGTCGGTGCAGGCGCTGGAGCTACCGCTGCCGGACGATTGGGATGATCCGATCACATCCGAGGAATCCGAAGAGGCAACAGTAAAGGCATGATTCTCATTGACGACGAAATCCACTGCGAATGGTGCGGGCGCTTCGAGACGTTTTCCGACGCACTTGCCGAGTTAAATAGTCGCTCAACCCTGCCGTGGGACGAGGAGCCGAATCGCGCCCCTTGCTCCTCTTGGCGGACGTGCGGCCGGCGTTACCAACTGATTGAATATGACGATTCGGTCAAGCCGTGGAAAGAGCTTCGTCGCGTACCGGTGCTGGAAATGTCGGCGGGGGTCGCGAAGTGGCTCGATGGCGCAGAAGCAGCATGGGCTGAAAGGGGCAATTCGGCGTAGGGGCATTCACCCTTTCCAACCGATGCCGAACCTATGGGAACCCTCGCCGCCCGCGCTAAACTCCCTCATGTTCGACGCCATCACCCACCGCCGCTACCTCGTGCCGTTCAAGGCCTCCCGCCTGCCGCAGCGGACGGCGGACGTGCTGGTCATCGGCGGCGGGGTGGCGGGCCTGCGCGCCGCCCTCGCCGCCGCCGACGCCGGGGCGGACGTCCTGCTGCTCACCAAGGACACCATCGACGAGTCGAACACCTGGTACGCCCAGGGCGGCATCGCGGCGGTCCTCCAGCCGCTCGATTCCGTCGAGAGCCACATCGACGACACCCTCACCGTCGGCGTCGGACTCTGCGACCCGGCCATCGTCCGAAACGTCATCACCGAGGGGCCCGAGCGCGTGCTCGAACTGCTCGACTGGGGCGCGAACTTCGACAAGCAGGCCGGCAACCCCCACGGCCTCGCCTACGGGCTGGAGGGCGGCCACTCCCACGCCCGCATCCTCCACGCCTACGGCGACGCGACCGGCAAGGAACTCGCCCAAACCCTCATCCGCACCGCCAAGGGCCGCGAGTCGATCCACCTCTCGGAAAACACCTTTTGCATCGACCTGCTGACCGACCCAGCCGATGGCAATCGGTGCGTCGGGGCGCTGGCGATGCTCGACGGCGAGGTGTTCGTCATTGCCGCCAAACGCACGGTCCTGGCGACCGGCGGGGCGGGCGTGCTGTGGCGCGAGACCTCCAACCCCGCCATCGCCACCGCCGACGGCCACGCGATGGCCTACCGCGCGGGCGCGACCCTGCGCGACATGGAGATGGTGCAGTTCCACCCCACCACCCTCTACGTCGCCGGTAGCAGTCGCGCCCTCATCACCGAGGCCGTCCGCGGCGAGGGGGCGCACCTCATCGACCGCACCGGCTACCGCTTCATGGCCGACTACCACCCCGGCGGCGAGCTCGCGCCGCGCGACGTGGTCAGCCGCGCCATCGTCGAGCAGATCCGCAAGACGAACTTCACGCACGTCTTCCTCGACGTCCGCCACCTGCCGGCCGGGCCGTTCGCCGAGCGGTTCCCGCAACTGGCGCGGCTGCTCAAGCAGTTCGAGATCGACCCCGCGACCGACCCGATCCCGATCCACCCGGCCACGCACTACATGATCGGCGGGGTGGACATCGACGCCGACGGCCGCACGAACCTGCCGGGCCTGTTCACCGTCGGCGAGGCGAGCTGCAGCGGCCTGCACGGGGCGAACCGGCTGGCGAGCAACTCGCTGCTGGAGGGGCTGACGTTCGGGGCGCGGGCCGGCCGGCTCGCAGGCGCCGAGGCCGTCACGGAATCGCGCCGGTTCCCGCTGGACCTCCGCCACGACGTGCCGCCGAGCGAGCGGACGGAACTGGACGTCGCGGACGTGCGGCACTCGCTGCGGAGCGTGATGTGGCGCAACGCCGGCATCGAGCGTGACGGCCCGCGGCTGCGCGAGACGCGGGAGATCATCGCCTTCTGGGGCCGGTACGTGATGGACAAGGTGTTCGACCCCGCCGCCGTCGGCCCCGACGCCGCCGCGGCCGGGTGGGCGCTGCAGAACCTGCTGGCGGTCGGGTGGGTCGTGGCGTCGTCGGCGCTGGCGCGGGAGGAGTCGCGCGGGGCGCACTACCGCGTCGACTTCCCCGAGCGGCTGGATGCCGCGTGGCGCAAGCACCTGCGGTTCACCCGCCCGGCCGAAAAGCCGGCGTTCGGGCCGGTGGTGGAGTAAACCGCGCCGCCGGCCGGCTTCGGGTATCGTGCCGCCCCACGCGATGACAGACCCCGCCCCCACTTCGATTGCGATGCCCCCGCCCGAGCCTCGTAGGACCCGGCTGCTCGGCCTGCTGCTGGCCCTGGCCCTCGCCGGCGGGTTCCTCCTCGCCGCCGTCGCCTTCGACCCGCCCGCGCACGGTGGGGTCGACGAGAACGGCTACCTCACCGGCGGCAAACTCCTCGCCCGCCACGGCACGATGGCCTTCCGACCGGCCGGCCCTGACGGCGACTTCGACCCCTTCCAGTTCGTCGGCCGGATGTGGGTCGCCGCCGACGCCGGCACCGACCGCGAAACGTACTACCCCAAATACCCCGCCGGCTTTCCCCTGCTGGTCGCGGCGGCCCTGAAACTCGGCGGCGCGGGGGCCGTCTACCTGGTGAACCCGGTCGCGGCGGCGCTGGCGGTGCTCGGCACGTTCTTCCTCGGCCGGCACCTCGGCGGCACCCTGCCGGGCCTGCTGGCGGCGGTTTGCTTCGCCACGAGCCTCACGACGATCCAGTGCGCGACCGACCCCAACAGCCACGCGACGGCGGCGTGCTGCGGCGTCTGGGGCCTCTACTGGCTGCTCCTCTGGCTCCGCGGCGGCGGGACGGCCGTGGCCTTCGCCGCGGGCCTGGCATTCGGCTATGCGGCGACAATTCGTTACACCGAAGGCCTGCTGATCCTCCCGCTGCTGTGGGTGGCGGTGGTGCGCGGCGGAGCCTTTCGTGGCACGGGCGTCCCGCCCGCGTCTGCGGCTTCGCCTTCGGGTCCGGAGGCGGAAGGGAATCCGGGCGGGACGCCCGTTCCACGGGACGGGCGGCCCCGTGGCACGGGCGTCCCGCCCGCGTCTGCGGCTTCGCCTTCGGGTCCGGTGGCGGAGGGGAATCCGGGCGGGACGCCCGCTCCACGGGAAGGGCGGCCCGGTGGCACGGGCGTCCCGCCCGCGTCTGCGGCTTTGCCTTCGGGTCCGGTGGCGGAGGGGAATCCGGGCGGGACGCCCGCTCCACGGGAAGGGCGGCCCGGTGGCACGGGCGTCCCGCCCGCGTCTGCGGCTTTGCCTTCGGGTCCGGTGGCGGAGGGGAATCCGGGCGGGACGCCCGCTCCACGGGAAGGGCGGCCCGGTGGCACGGGCGTCCCGCCCGCGTCTGCGGCTTTGCCTTCGGGTCCGGTGGCGGAGGGGAATCCGGGCGGGACGCCCGCTCCACGGGAAGGGCGGCCCCGTGGCACGGGCGTCCCGCCCGCGTCTGCGGCTTTGCCTTCGGGTCCGGTGGCGGAAGGGAATCCGGGCGGGACGCCCGCTCCACGGGAAGGGCGGCCCCGTGGCACGGGCGTCCCGCCCGCGTCTGCGGCTTCGCCTTCGGGTCCGGAGGCGGGGGAGAATCCGGGCGGGACGCCCGTTCCACGGGACGGGCGGCCCCGTGGCACGGGCGTCCCGCCCACGTCTTCGGCTTCGCCTTCGGGTCCGGTGGCGGAAGGGAATCCGGGCGGGACGCCCGTTCCACGGGACGGGCGGCCCCGTGGCACGGGCGTCCCGCCCGCGTCTGCGGCTTCGCCTTCGGGTCCGGTGGCGGAAGGGAATCCGGGCGGGACGCCCGTTCCACGGGGGTGGCAGTCGGCGCTGTTCGCCCTGCTCGGCTGGGCGATTCCGGTCGCGGCGCTCGCGGCGTTCAACCTCGCCACGATGGGCCACCTCACCGGCTACGCCAACGGCGGCGAGTCGGCCGACTTCCGCCTCACGTTCTTCGCCAGCAACTGGGACGTGGTGCTGCGGCAACTCTCCGTCGGCGGGCTGTTCCTGGTTTTCCCCATCGGCCTGGCGGGGCTGGGGGCGATGTTCTGGTGGGACTGGCGAACCGCCGGCGCGCTCGCCTTGGCGCTGGTGCCGTGCCTGCTGACGTATGCCAGTTATTACTGGGCACCGGTCGGCGCGTTCGACGACGTGCGCTACCTGCGGTTCTTCCTCGGCACGCTGCCGGCGATCTCGGCGGCCGGATTTTGGTGGGTGCGGCGCGGCCGGGAGTGGGCCGGCGGGCCGGGGCGGAGGCTGGAACCGGGCGAGTCGCGGTGGGTGGGGCTAATCGCGGTGGCGGCGGGCGTGCTGTTCACGGTCCTCGTGCTGCGGTACGGGCGCGACCAGAAGTTGAGCCCCGACGGCTACTCGGCGATCCACTTCGTCCACGACGCCAAGCTCGCCCTCGCCCGCCCGCTGCGGCAGTGGCCGGCGCTGTTGACGTTCGGGGCGGCGGTGCTGACGGCGGGCGCGGCGGCGGCGGCGGTGGGGGCGGCGGCGTTCGCGCGACGCGGGGCGGCGGCGGTGCTCGTCGGCGGCGGCGCGGCGTTCCTCGCCGTCGCCGTCGGGGCGCAGGGCGGCACCGAGGCGCTGCGGCCGGATCAGGCCGAGCGGCTGGCGAAGGCCGAGGCGAGCGAGGTCGTTCTGAACACGGTGCCGCGCGGAGCCGTGGTGTTCTGCGACGAGCGGTCGCTGCTGCAGCACCTGCAGTTCGCCGGCGACTTCACGCTGTACGGGCTGGAGGCGTTCGACGCGCGGACGTACGACGGCTATGCGAAGGAGTTGCGGAAATACGCCGACGCCCCGCAGGCCGACGACCCGCTCCGCCGGGCGGCGGCGGTCGGGCGGCTGGGCGGGTGGGATCAGAAGCGGCTGGGCGCGCGGGCGCGGCAGATCATCGCAGACGCGCTGCGCGCCGGCAGGCCGGTCTACTTCGTCAACACGCTCACGGCCCGGACCTACGCCGCGGCGGCGCGGGACTGGCGGTCGCCGGCGCTGCCGAAGTGGTTCGCGGCGTTCGCCGACCCGAAGCAATTTCGGACCGAGCGCGTGGCGGCGTGGACGGTCTCGGACGTGATGCCCGCCCCCGACCGCCACGAGCCCAAGAGCCGCCGCGGCTGGGCCGACCCGTGGCCGGCGGTGCTGCGCGGCGACTCGGGCGGCCGCATCTACGCGGTGGGGCTGCGGCGGTAGGAAGTGGAACGGGCGTCCCGCCCGGATTCTCTTCCGCCTTCTCTTCCGAAGGCAAAGGCGCAGACGCGGGCGGGACGCCCGTGCCACAACTTAGACGCCCGTGCCACAACTTACTTGTTGAACCCCCGGCGGCGCTGGCGGCTGTAGCGGCTCAGGGCGTCCTCGATCACCGGCTTGGCGGCCTCGGCGGGCTGCAGCTCGTCCACCTCCACCGCCTTGCCCTCCAGCGTCTTGTAATCCTGGAAAAAACGGCGGAGCTGGTTGATCCGGTGCGGGGGCAGCTCCGACGCCTCGCGGTAGTGGTTGAACTCCGGATCCTCGGTCGCCACGCTGATGATCTTGTGGTCCTTCTTCCCCTGGTCGATCATGGTCATCAGCCCGATCGTGCGGGCGTTGATCAGGGTCAGCGGCACGACCTTCTGGTTGCACAGCACCAGCACGTCGAGCGGGTCATCATCCTCGGCCAGCGTTTGCGGCACGAAGCCGTAATTGGCCGGGTAGTAGACGGCGGAGAAGAGGATGCGGTCGAGCTTGATGAGGCCCGACTCCTTGTCGAGCTCGTACTTGACGCTCGATCCGTAGGGGATCTCGATGACGACCTTGTACTCGTCGGGAATGTCTTGGCCGGGGGTGACGTCGTGCCAGGGGTGGATCATGTGGGGTCCGATGGAGAAGTTAGAGGTCCGAACTGCGAAGGCCGAAATAAGAAGTTACCAAATCTCTTTCGGCACTTCGACCTTCGACCTTCCAACTTCGGCATTTCATACTGCCGGCACGCCGCGCTTCGCCAGCCAAATGCCCAGCTCGTAGAGCAGCACCAGCGGGATGATCAGCGCGACGGTGGCCGTGATGACGTCGCCGGGCGTGATGGCGGCGGCCAGCACGGTGAGGGCGAGGTAGACGTGCCGCCGGTAGCCCTTGAGCGTCTCCGGTTCCAGAATGCCCACCCGCACCAGCGCCAGCACCACCAGCGGCGTCTGGAAGCAGAGGCCGAACGTCAGCAGCATCGCCATCACCAGATCAATGTAATCGTCCAGCGTGTACTGCGGGGCGATCAGGTTGTCCGGCCCGAACTGCAGCACGCGGATCTTGCCGTCGATGTAGACCTTCAGCCGCTTCTGGAACGAGTCGTACCAGATCTGCCGCTCGACCGGCTTGGCCGGGTCGCCGTCGAGCAGCGGCGCGACCAGCGGCGGCGCGGGGGCCACCACCTGCGGCGAATTGCCCGTGACCAGCGGCGCGGTGATGGCCGGCGTCGGCGGGGCGGTCCGCGACTCCCACGTCAGCGGCACGCCAATGCTGAAGCCGATGAAAAACTGCAGCGTCCACGGCAGCACCAGCAGGAAGACGAAAATCTCGCCGCCGACCAGCAGCGACAGACTCAGCGGCAGGTATTTGGTGATGTACCGCCGCTCGTGCGGGTAAAGCCCCGCCGCGACGAATTGCCACAGTTGGTAGACGATCCACGGCGAGGCGATCGCCCCCGCGCAGACCATGCTGATCTTGACGTAAACGGTGAACGCCCCGCCGACCTCGCGGTCGACCAGTTGCGGGTTGACGTTGAAGTCGCGCAGCGTGTTGACCAGCGGCGCGCAGAAGATGCTGATGATCGTGGTGCCGAAGAAGAGGCAGACCGCCAGGGCGAGGCCGAAGCCGATCAGGGCGAGGATCAGCCGGACGCGGAGCTCCTCGAGGTGGTCGCCGAGGCCCATGCGGAAGTCGTCCGGGTCGAACGGCCGGGCCGCCGGGGCGTTCGCCGGGGCGGTGTCGGTCGACCTGCGCGGGGCCGTGGCGGGCATCGGGCGAATGGTAGGCGGGGCGGGGGGCGGGTAAGGTGTCGGCATGGCACGCCGCGACGACTTGCACCTCCCGGACCCCCCGGACTACCTGCCCGCCCGGCCGGCGTGGTACGACCGCGTGGCGATGCGCATCCCGTTCACCGCGCTGATCCTCGCGGGCTACCTCGTCTACGTCGGGGCGCAGCAGTACAAGGTTGCGCCGGCGAAGTGGTGGGTGCCGGCGGCGTGCGTGGCCGGGGCGGCGGTGCTGTTCGGCGTCAGCATTTACGGCTTCAAGGTCCGCCACGCGCGGCGGCTATAGTTCGGCCGTGGCGGCGGACTTCGACATCCTCGTGATCGGCGGCGGCCACGCCGGGGCGGAGGCGGCGTGGGCGGCGGCGCACCTTGGCGCCCGCGTCGGCCTCGTCACGCTCGACCCCGCCCGCGTCGGCCAGATGAGCTGCAACCCGGCCGTCGGCGGCTTGGCGAAGGGGCAGATGGTCCGCGAGGTCGACGCCCTCGGCGGCCTGATGGGCCGCGCCATCGACGCCGCCGGCCTCCAGTTCCGCGTCCTCAACCGCTCGAAGGGCCCCGCCGTCTGGGGGCCGCGGGCGCAGGCCGATAAATACCGCTACGCCGCCGCGGTGCAGGGCCTGCTCGCCGGCTGCCCGAACCTGACGATCTTGAAAGGTGAAGTGGCGGACTTGCTTTGTGGAACGGGCGTCCCGCCCGGATTCTCTTCCGAAGCGGAATCCGGGCGGGACGCCCGTTCCACGGAATCCGGGCGGGACGCCCGTTCCACGGAATCCGGGCGGGACGCCCGTTCCACGGAATCCGGGCGGGACGCCCGTTCCACGGAATCCGGGCGGGACGCCCGTTCCACGGAATCCGGGCGGGACGCCCGTTCCACGGTGCGCGGCATCCGCCTCGCCGACGGCACCCGAATCGCCTGCCGCGCCCTTGTGCTCACCACCGGCACCTTCCTCCGCGGCCTGATGCACACCGGCGAGACCCAGACCCCCGGCGGCCGCGTCGGCGAGGCGGCCGCCACCGGCCTCTCGCCCGCCCTCCGCCGCCTCGGCTTCGACCTCGGCCGCCTCAAGACCGGCACCCCGCCGCGCCTCCGCGCCGGCTCCATCGACTTCTCCCGCTTCGAGCTCCAGCCCGGCGACGACGCGCCGACGCCGTTCTCGCACCTGAACGAGTACGCCGAAAACTGGGCCCCGCCCCTGCCCCAGGTGCCGTGCCACCTCGGCCAAACCACGCCGGCCGTCCACGACCTGATCCGCGCGAACCTGCACCGCGCCCCGATGTTTTCCGGCCAGATCGAATCCACCGGCCCGCGCTACTGCCCGAGCGTCGAGGACAAAATCCACCGCTTCGCCGACAAGCAGAGCCACCCGATCTTCCTCGAGCCCGAGGGCCTGGACACCGACGAAATCTACTGCAACGGCCTCTCCACCAGCCTGCCCGCCGACGTGCAGCGGCGGATGGTCGCCCTCATCCCCGGCCTCGAAACCGCCGAAATGATCCGGCCCGGCTACGCGGTCGAGTATGACGTGGTCTGGCCGCACCAGATCCGCGCGACCCTCGAGACGAAGCGCGTCGCCGGCCTGTTCCTCGCCGGCCAGATCAACGGCACCAGCGGCTACGAGGAGGCCGCGGCGCAGGGCATCGTCGCGGGCATCAATGCCGCCCAACATGCCGCTCGCGGCGTCGCAAACTTTATTCTGGGCCGCGACCGGGCCTACCTCGGCGTGCTGATCGACGACCTCGTGACCAAGCACCCGACCGAGCCCTACCGCATGTTTACCAGCCGGGCCGAGCACCGCCTTCACCTTCGCGCCGACAATGCCGACGAGCGCCTCACCCCCCTCGGCCGCGACCTCGGCACCGTCGGCGACGCCCAGTGGATCCAGTTCGCCGCCCGCCGCGCCGCCGTCGAGGCGGGCATGGCCTTCGCCCGCGCGACCCGGATCGCCGGCACCCCCGTCGCCGACTGGCTCCGCAAGCCCGGCAGCGACTGGGCCGGCGTCGAATCGGCCCTGCCCGCCGCCCGGCCCATCGGCCCCGCCGTCGGCCGGTTGGTCGAGATCCGCTGCAAGTACGCCGGCTACCTCGACCGCCAGGACCGCCAAGTGGCCGAGTTCGCCCGGCTGGAGACCAAGCCGATCCCCGCCGACCTCGACTATTCCGCCGTCGCGGGCCTGCGGAACGAGACCCGCCAAACCCTCGGCACCTTCACGCCCCACAGCCTCGGCCAAGCCCTTCGACTCGCCGGCGTGACGCCCGCCGACGTGACCCTCCTCGCCGTCCACCTGGACCGCCGGTCCAGAATCGCCACAATGTCGGCCGCCACCACCCTTTCACGGAGCACCCCATGAACGTCAACATGCACCCCCTCTGGACCATCTTCTGCGGCATCATCATCGTGACGGTGGGCTTCACGCTGCTGCTCGGCCTGATCGGCGGGGTGGTGGACGTGGTGTTCGGCAACATGCGGATCGTGCCGCTGCCCGTCCGCCGGCCGCGCCGCGAATTCGACGAGTAGCCGCCAAATTCCCCGCCCATTTGCCCGCCGCCGGGGCGAATCGTACATCCTTGGCGTCGGGTGAATCCCTGACCCGACGGCCCTGCGGGACGATCCTGCGGGGCCGATGCTTCCTTCCTGTTCGGTGCCGCCCGCCGGGGTTCACCCCCCGGCGGGTGTTTTTCTGCTGCCGACCCCCACTATTGGAATGACCGGAATTATTGGACGTATGCCCTTGACGGCATGGGTCTCGTTCCGTTAGCATCCGAACCTTGCGGCATGGCGGCCGCCGTGATGAGAGGGCCTGACCGAGATGGAGCACGCGGAAAGCCGGTCGCTGGACCTCGCGGTGCCGGCGAAGATCAACCTGTTCCTGAAGGTGGGCCCGAGGTCGGCCGACGGCTACCACCCGCTGGCGTCGTGGATGGTCACGGTCGGCTTGTTCGACCGGCTGCGACTGACGGTCGGCCGAGATGAGTCTGAGTCCGGCAGAGGGGCCGGACCCGCAGGGGGCGTCCCGATGCCCGCCCGGCCGGAGGGGCCGGGTGGGGTCGCGGGCGGCCGGGGACTCGGGGGGGAACCACCGGGGGCATCGAGCGGGGGCGAACGGCTGGCTGGTGCGGCGTTCAATCCGCTGCCCGCCGGCGTTTCGCTGCGCTGCGACGACCCGGCGGTGCCCGCCGACGGCCGGAACCTCATCGCCAAGGCCGTCGCCGCCTTGGTCGCCGCAAGCCTGTTAGCGGCCGAGCGACTCGGCGGCGGGCTGTCGATTGACCTACAAAAGCGAATCCCAAGCGGTGGGGGCCTCGGCGGCGGCAGCGCGGACGCCGCCGCCACCCTCGTCGGCCTCGACCGCCTGTGGCACCTCGGCCTCTCGACCGCCGCCCTCGCCGATCTCGCCGCCGCCGTCGGCAGCGACGTGCCGGTGTTCGTCCACGCCCTGCACGGCGCGGGGTCGGGCAGCTACTTCTGCGAGGGCCGCGGCGAGCGGATCACGCCCCTCCCGCCGCCGTCCGCCCGCTGGGCCGTGCTGCTGCTGCCGGACCTGTCGGTCTCCACCGCCGCCGCCTACCGCCGGTTCGACGACCTCAATCAACCGGCCGGTTCGCCCGCCGCGCCGCGCCACCTGCGCGACCGGCCGATGTCCGAATGGTCGACCCTCCCGGCCCGCGACCTGCTGGCCGCGCTGGAGAACGACCTCGAACCCCCCGCCTTCGCCCTCGCCCCGGCGTTGGCCGACCTCCGCCGCGCCGCCGAGGACCGCCTGAACCGCCCCGTCCGCATGAGCGGCAGCGGCAGCACGCTGTTCACGCTGTACGACGGCCGGGACGAGGCGGAGGCCGCCGCCCGCGAGTCGGACCGGCCGTCCCTCCGTCCCGTAGCGGTGGTGCTGGGGCCGCCGGTTCAGGTCTGAAGCAGTGCGGCAAGCGGCTCCGTCGGCGGGCCGATCTCGAGTCACCGGGGCGTCATGCGCGGGTCGCACACTGACGCCGATGCCCCTCCTCAACGCCGCCCCCGACTTGCTCCGGTCGCCGCGGGTCAAAACTAACGGCCGCCCACTTTTAGCCGGCGAGCGTTTGACGACCGCGCGGGAGGTGGCGGCGTTCGCGGCCGTGGCGCTGCTGCTGACCTTCACGCTGAGCATCCGGCGGAAGGTCATCACCGACGAGGACCCGTTCGTCGCCAGCGCCGCCCTGCTGCTGCGGACCGGCGCGCTGCCGTACCGCGATTACCTCTACTACCACATGCCGACGCTGGTGTTCGTCTACGCCGGCCTGTTCGCGTTGACCGGCCACCTGTTGCTGGCCGCGCGGGCGTTCAACGCCGCGTGCGGGGCGGCGGCGGTCACGGCCGTCTACTGGGTGGCGCGGCGGTGGCTCGCGCCCCTCGGCCGGCGCGGGCGGTGGGCGGCGCTGGGGGTCGGGTTGCTCTACCTCTTCGACCCCGGCTACACCTACACCTCCGGGCAGGCGTGGAACCACGACTTCCCCACGCTCTGCTGCCTGCTGGCGCTGCTGTGCCTGATGCGCGGGATCGGCCGGCCGGCGGCGGGGCGGTGGGCGCTGGCGTGCGGCGTCGGCGTGGGGCTGGCGGTCACGTCGCGGCTGACCTACGCCGTTGTGCCGCCGGCGTTCGTCGCGTTCGTCGCGCTCTACCCCGGCCTGACGGCGAAGCGGCGGCTGTGGCTGCTCGCCTGGCTCGCGGCCGGAGTTCTCCTCGCGGCGGCGCCGACCGCCTGGGTCTGGAGCCAATCGCCGGCCAACGCCTGGTTCGGCAACTTCGACTATCCCGCCCTCAGCACGCGCTACCACCTCACGCACGATTACCACCACAAGAAGTCGTTCACCGTCGGGGCGCGGGCCGTCTACGTCATCGTTCACGTCTTTGCCCGGCCGGGCTACGCGATCGGCCTGGCAATCTTCGGCGTCGCGCTGGCCGCCGGCCTGCGGGGCCGCGCGCCGTGGCGGGACGCGCGGGCCTGCGAGCTCGCGGCGATCGCGCTGCTCGCGGGGCTGATGGGCGCGTCGAGCTTCGCCCCCTCGCCGATGTTCGAGCAGTACCTTTACGGGCCGGTGCCTTTCGTGATTCTGGGCATCGCGCGCGGGCTGTCGATGGCGCCGCACCTGCTGGACCGGCCGGGCCTGCGGCGTGCGTTCGCCGCGTGCGTGATCCTGACCGTCGCGGCAGGGGCGGTGGGCTACCGGGGCGTGGCGATGCTGCCGCACTACCGCCGTTGGGTGCCGGTGTGGGTCCACGACACCGGCGTGCGGGTCGCGGCCCTGACCGGCGGCCGTCGGGTGCTGACGCTGGAGTTGATCTACCCGTTGGAAGGAAAGCTGCCGGTGTTCGAGTCGCTCGTGGCGTCGCGCTTCGTGATCCGCGCCGCCCCGTACCTGTCGCCGGGGGAGCTGCAACGGCGGAAGATGATCGACCGCCGGGGCGTGCTCGACCTGTACCGGGCCAACCCGCAACTGCCGGTGTTGACCTCAAGCGTCTACGCCGACATTGAGGACGCGCTCGCCCGCCTCGCGCGGGAGCGTGGGGCCCGCGCCGTGCCGCTGTGGAACCGGGGCACCCTCTGGCTGCCGGCTGCGGGGTCACCGTAGCGGTGGGGTGCGGCACGGGTCGGCCGGTCGAGGGCGTGGCCGCCGTGGAAGCGTTGGAGCGGCGTGCGGGCGTGGCACGACGGCTTCGATAAGTGATGAACGTCGAGCCGGTGGAGTAGGGCCGGATCGACTGCCGGTGGGGGGTAAGGCATGGGGAGACTCAGGAAATGGGCGCCTCCTGCTCTGTCCGGACCCTGCCGATGTTCGGCGTGTGAACGGGTAGCGCGATCCGGTCGGTTCGGGTACCTCATGCAGCATGACCTCCTGCCAGTCGCCACGCAAGGTGCTCGTCACGGCACACCGCCTGGGCAAGGCGAGCCTGCCCGAGTACGCCAGCCGCTTCAGCCGCAGGGACTTCACCCTGCCCCAGCTCTTCGCCTGCCCGGTCCTCCGCCAGTTCTACAACCTCAGCTGCCGCCGGGCCGAGGCGATGCCGGCCGACAGCCCCTCGTGGCGGCGGGCCATCGGCCTCAAGCGCACGCCGGACCACAACACGCTCTGCGACGCCTTCGGCCTGCCGACCCGCGGGCCGGCGGTCCGGGCGATGCTCGACGGGACGGCGCGGGCCTTCGGCGAGGCCGGGCTGCTCGGCCTGGACGACAAGCCGCCGGCCGTGGACTCGACGGCCTTCGAGGGCCGGCACGTCAGCCGGCACTTCGAGAAGCGCAAGGAGCGATCTTCCTCGGAAAGGGCGGCGAAAGCGAGGAGGAGCGCGACGGTGCGGTCGCTTCCCAAGCTCGCGATCGGCGTGGCGTGCGGCCGCCACCCGATCCTCCCGGCGTGGGCGACGACGGGCCTGGGGGCCGACCACCCGCACTTCGAAACGGTCGTCTTCGACGCCCGGCGGCGGGCCGACGTGCGGGCGGTCGTGGCCGACGCGGGGCACGACTCGGAGAGGGCGCACCGGCCCGCGCGGCAGGACATGGGCCTCGACTGCCTGATCCCGCCGCGGGCGGGGCGGCCGACGGGCAAGGCCCCGCCCACGCCGTACCGCGCGGGGATGGCCGAACTGTTTGCCGCCGAGGCATCGCCCGGCGCGTGCGGCCGGCGTTGGCAGGTGGGGACGGCCAACAGCAGGATGAAGCGCAACTACGGCAGCAGCCTCCGCGCGGCAACGGCCCCGCGGCGGGAGCGTGAGATGATGCTCAAGGTCCTGACCCACAACGTGGCCCTGTAGCCACGCCGGGAGAGGGTCCGGACAGAGCAGGATATTCTACTTTGCCCCACCCCTACATCTTCTGCACGTGCTCCTCATCCAGAATCTCCTGCACGGTGAGCAGCTTGATCATTTTGCCCGTCCGCTTGAAAAACGCGACACATTCGTCTACGGCGTCCTGACTATACGCGAATGACACGAAAAAACCGCGCTGGCGGTTCTCGCGCGACATGACGGCCTCGAAGGCGTCGACGTCGGGGCGGCCGGTCTTGTCGACCTGCTTGACCTGCACGGGGAACCAGTCGCCGGCGAACATGCTGTCCTGGTCGAGGGGCTTGGTGCCGACGGGGAAGATGCGGCCGTCGATGCCCATGTCGCCGACCTGCACCTTGTTCGGCACGCCGCCGAGGGCGATCACCGCCCAGTTCTCGAACTCGAAGGCGGGGATCTTCCGCAGCTTCTCGGCCGTCCACGGCAGGTCGCGGACGACGAAGCCGCGGCCGACCTGCCACAGCTTCTCGTTCTCGGGCAGCTTGCAGACGTCGCGCAGCCGCTTGGCCATCACCCGGCAAGCTGTGGGGGAGATGTCGATGCCGATCCACTGCCGCCCCGACTCCTGCGCCGCCACCAACGCGGTGCCGCAGCCGCAGAAGGCGTCGAGCACGATGTCGTTGGGGTTGCTGGATGCCTTGATGATCCGCTCCAAAAGGGCGGTCGGTTTCTGTGTCGGATACCCGAGGCGCTCCTGCGAGAGATTGTGGAGTGGTGAAATGTCGTCCCAGACCGATTGCAGCGGCACGCCCGGTTGCTGGTCCGCGTACCGCTTGTATTGCGGCACTCCACCCGGCTTTTTGGGCCAATGGATCATTCCCGCCGCGTCTAAGGCATCCAGCTTTTCCTGCGACGTGGCGTCAACCAAGTCCCGGACTGGCTTTGGATCGGTCGGCACTGCCCAATGTCTGCCCTTCGACGTCACGTCTATTTCTCGCCACGGGTTGCCACTGTCTCCCGTTCTGATTCCGTCTCCCGTCAGGTCTGAGCGTCGCCAACGTCGCCCGTCCTTGTCGCGGTGCGTGTAGAACGCTTCAAGATAGGTTTCGCTAAACGGTTGAAACTGCTGGTTCCAAGTGTGCTTGTCGCCCCCCGTGTAGAAGAAAACCACGTCGTGGACCGCACCGTAGCGTCCCGCGCTGCTGTGCGCGCTCGTCCGCTTCCACACGATCTCGTTCTGAAAGTTGCCCTCCCCGAAAATCTGGTCCAGCATCACCTTCACATAATGCGAGGCGTGCCAGTCGCAGTGGTAATAAAAACTGCCGGTCTTCTTCAGCACCCGCGCCATCTCGACGCAGCGCGGCCGCATGTAGTCGATGTAAGCCTGCGTGCTGGCGTGGCGGTCCTCGAAGCTGCGCTTCTCCTTGGTCTCGCCCCAGAAGACCTCGTAGTTCCGGTTGCTGTTGAACGGCGGGTCGATGTAGACCAGGTCGACGCAGGCGTCCGGCAGCTTCTGGAGCTGTTCGAGGTTGTCGCCGCAGTAGACCACGCGGGTGTCGAGCAGGGCGGAGGGTTTGCCGGACGGGTGGGCCATGACGGCAGGATAGTGTGCGGCGTCCGTTCGGGCAATGGCGGGGGCTTCGTGGAACGGGCGTCCCGCCCGGATTTGGGCGGGGGAGGCGGCGGGGCAAGCGAATCCGGGCGGGACGCCCGTGCCACGGGGGTCGGGTCGCCCCGCGAGTGCGGCGGATTCCCGGCGCAACGCGCGCGATTCTTTCGCTTGCTCGCGCGTTTTCTCGCGCAACTCGCGCGCTTCTTCGCGCAACTCGCGCGAGTTGCGCCGGGAAACGCGCGAGTTGCGCAGGGAAGCGCGCGAGTTGCGCCGTTACTCGCGCGTTTTCTCCACTTGCTCGCGCGCTTTGCGGCGCAATTCGCGCGAGTTGCGCGGGGAATCGCGCGCTTTTCGGCGCGGATCGGGCGGGGCGGGCCGGGGCGCGGGCCGGTTGCGTGGGGGGCGCATGCGGGGACGCAGGAGGGAGGGGCGGGGGGCTGTGCTGGGCGGGGCGGGATTATCGGGCGGGGCGAGAGGGGGGTCGGGCGGGGTCGGAATGCGGGTCGGGGGGCGGAAATTTTTTTGCCGTGGCGATTCAGGCCGGCGGGGCGGGTGGCCGATGCTGGGGGTGGAACGGCGGCGGGGCGTGGTGGTCACGCGACGCGGGCCGGGACGGCACGACAGAGGCGCAGCAGAAAGGATCACCGTGGCAACCTCCTACCTCCCCTCCCGTGAGGCCGATTTTCTCGCCTGGACCATCGCGTTCCTCGGGCAGCTCGCGGCCGACCCGGCGGGGTTCGGGCTGACGGTCCAGACGGTCGACGACTACCGCACGACGCAGGGGCGGTTCGCCGCCGCGTTCGCCGTGGTGCAGGACCGGGTGACGCGCTCGCCGGCGAATCTGGAGCTGAAGGACGAGGCGAAGCGGACGCTGGTGAACGCCACGCGGATGCTGGTGAACGTGCTGCAGGCGTGGCCGCAGATGACCGACGGCAAGCGTCGGGCGCTGGGGATCACGGTGCGCGACCCGCGGCCGACGCCGGTGCCGCAGCCGACGGCGCGGCCGGGGGTGGCGGTGGTGTCGGCGTCGCGGCGGACGGTGAAGGTGCGGGTGTTCAACGACCTGGGGACGCGCGGCCGGGCGGCGGGGGCGATGGGGGCGTCGATCTTCGCGCACGTCGGCCCGGCGGTGCCGGCGGCGAGCGAGCAGTGGCGGTTCATGATGCAGACGACGCGGGGGACGGCGGACGTGACGTTCGGGGACGAGGTGCCGTCGGGGTCGACGGTGTGGATCACCGCCTGCTGGTACAACCGCAGGGCGGAGAACGGCCCCGCCGCCGACGCCGTGTCGGCCAACCTCCCCGGCGGGCAGGCCGTTGCGGCGTGAGGGGGTGGCGTGAGGGGGCGGCGTGAGGGGGTGGAAGCCTTGACGCGACGCGCCCGCGCCGGTCCTTCGAGGGCCGGCGCGGCGTCGCCGCGCGCCCGGCTGTGGGCGTTCGGGCGATGATCGTGCGAGGTGCTTGAGTTGATGAGGTGAGGTAGCGAGGACAAGGGCAAGATGCCCTTGGGACGAACATGGGCGGGACGCCCAAGCCGCGAGGTGGATCGCGTTTGCGTCGCGCTCTCGGTATTGTTGTTCGCGTGTTCATGCCCAACCCGCCGCTGGAGGTGCCGTCTCGGGGGTGGCTGGCGGCGCTGCTGCTGGTCGCGCTGGTCGTGCGGTTGGGGTGGGCGCTGCACCTGCCGGCGTCGGATGCCTCGTTGGCGGCGCTGCCGGACCAGGCGGAGTATCTGGACCTCGGGCGGAACCTGCTCGGCGGCCGGGGGTTGCAGTTCGTCGATTTGCGGTTCGGCGAGGGGGGGCTGGTGAAGGCGTACCGCACGCCCGGCTACCCGGCGTTCGTCGCGGCGTGCGGGGGGCGATTGACGATCATCCGACTCGCGCAGGCGTTTCTCGACACCTCGACGGTGCTGGCGGCGGTGCTGCTGGCGGGGCGGTGGCTGCGGCCGGGGGTGGCGCTGCTGGCGGGGGTGGCGGTGGCGGCGAACCCGTTTCTGGTCTACTTCTGCGGGCTGATTCTCAGCGAAACGCTCTTTATTGCGATGCTGGCGTGGGGGATGGTGCTGCTGGTGCGCGGCCGGGGCGTGGGGGGGTGGCTGGCGGGGGCGGCGGTGCTGGCGATGTCGATCCTCGTGCGGCCGTCCGCGCTGGGGCTGCCGCTGATGCTGGGGGTCGCCAGCCTGTTCGTGCGGCCCGACTGGGTGCTGCCGCGGCGCGGGTGGCCGGTGCCGGCGGGCGCGACGCTGGTGCTGCTGACCGCGCTGGCGCTGCTGCCGTGGGCCGTCCGCAACAAGCTGGCGGTCGGCGCGTGGGTTTGGACGACGACTAACAGTGGCATCACGCTCTACGACGGCTTCAACCCCGAGGCGGACGGGTCGAGCGACCAGTCCTTCACGCGCTTCCTGCCGCAGTTGGACTCGATGAACGAGGTGCAGCGGTCGGCGTACCTGTCGGGGATGGCTAAGTCATATGTTGCCAATCACCCGGCCGCCCTGCCGCGGTTGACGGCGATGAAAATCTTGCGGACGTGGAGCCCGGTGCCGTTGAGCGATTCGTTCGGGGGCCGGTGGATTTACGTCGCGGTGGCGGCGGCGTACGCGATCCCGCTGTTCGGGCTGACGGTGGTGGGGCTGTTCAGCGGCGGCTTCGGGCGGGCGGGGGTGGCGTTTCTGCTGCTGCCGGCGGTGTATTTCACGGTCGTTCACGCGCTGAGCGTGGGGTCGCTGCGTTATCGGATTCCGGCCGAAGTGCCGATGGCGGTGGTGGCGGCGGGCGCGGCCGGGGCCGCGTGGGACCGCCGCGCCCGCGTGTCGCACATTGAGGAGGAGGAGGCGGAGGTCGATGCTGCGTGAGTCCGGCGAGCCTCTCCAATCGCCCGACGCCCGGCCCAAACGCCGGTGGTCGCGGGGGTTCGTCGCGCGGCAACTGGTGGCGGCGGGGCTGCTGGTGGTCTTCCTCGCGCTGATCGCCGGCTATGCCTTGCTGACCCAGCCGGCGCGCGTGCGGCGGATGGCGCAGAATTACCTGAGCGAGTTCCTCGGCGGCCCGGTGCACGTCGGCCACGCGTCGCTGGGCATCTTCGACGGGCTGCGGCTGGACGACGTGGAGGTGCGGGTCGACAACGAAAATCGGCCCGACTCGGTGCTGTTCCAGGCCCGCTCGTTCCTGCTGAGCATCGACCCGGCGGCGCTGCTGACGGGGAAGATTCGGGCCACGCGGATCGTGGTGGTCGACCCGCACGCCCGGCTGGTGGAGGACGTGGCGGGCGGGACCTGGAACTTCCAGCGGCTGCGGCCGAAGGTGAACGTCGGCGGCGGCAAGACCCTTTCGGGCAAGCCCCCGCCGCTGCCGGAGGTGCTGGTCCGCAACGCGCGGGTCGATTACGCGCGGCTGGACGGCGGGGCACTGTCCGATGCGGGGGCGGTGTCGGTCGAGGGTCAGTTGGTGCCGGCGATCGGGCGCGACCGCTACGTCTTCAACCTCCAGACGCGCGCGGAGGCGGGGGCCGGCGACGTGCTGGGTGATGTCGGGCCGACGCTGCAGGGGTCGGTCTCCCTCGACGACCGCAAGGTGATCGCGGCCCTGCACGACCTGCAGTTCGGGGGCGACGTGGCGGCGGTGCTGCCGGCGAAGGTGCGGGGCCTGCTGGCGCGGCTGGGCGTCACCGGCCGGCTCGACGTGCCGGCCTTCAGCCTCTACCAGCGGCCCGACGGCCGGCCGGGCTTCCGCGTCGAGGTCGCGCTGAACGACGTGACCCTCGCCGTGCCCGCCGAGACTTGGCTGACCGATGACGAGGCCCGCTCCCTGGCCGCCGACGGCGAGCTCCACCCCGTCCGCCTCGACGACGTCGACGGCACCCTCGTCTTCACCGAGGACGACGTAACGGTGCAAACTCTCGACGGCAAGGTGGAGAACATGCCGCTGCGCGTCACCGGCCACCTCGGGGGCTACTCGGCCGACTCGCCGGTGCGGGTCTCGGTCGCAAGCCCGCCGGGCACGAAGGTATACATCCCGCCGAACCCGCGCTATGTGGAGTCGCTGCCGAAGCAGGTGCGGGAGATCTTCCACCGCTTCAGCCCCACCGGCTACGGGCAGGTGCAGGTGAGCCTGAGCCGCGAGCCCGGCAAGCGGCCGGTGGCGAGCGGGCGGCTGGACATCATCGACGGGTCGTTCGCGTTCGACGAGTTCCCCTACCCGCTCCGGCGCGCGACGGGGGCGCTGGTGTTCGGCTACAACGAGAAATTGAAGCGGGACGAGTTGAGCATCAAGGGCCTGCGCGGGCGGGGCATCGCCGGCGGGCCGAACGCGGACGCCACGATCAACGTCAACGGCCTGATCGCGCCGCTGGACCGCTACGCCGGCTTCGACGTGACCATCAGCGGCAACGACGTGACCGGCACGCCCGCGGTGCTGGCCTCGCTGCCGGCGCCGGTGCGGGAGGTGCTCGCCCGCTTCGACGCCGACGGTAAGGGGCTGATGCCGACCTTCGCCGGCGGCTTCCGCTGCAACGTCGTCCGCCCGCCGGGGCCGGACCAGCACTGGACGTTCGACACCGACCTGGACCTGCGGCGGGCGGCGGGCAAGTTCGCCGGCTTCCCCTACCCGCTGGAGGACGTCACCGGGCGGCTGGAAATCCGCGGCCGGACCGTCCGCCTGCTCAACGTCAGCGGCCGGCACGGCGGGGCGACCGTGGCGATCGGCGGCAAGGTCGAGTGGG
The DNA here is from genome assembly GCA_965260985.1 of Tepidisphaeraceae bacterium. Lineage (GTDB taxonomy): Bacteria > Planctomycetota > Phycisphaerae > Tepidisphaerales > Tepidisphaeraceae > CBDHCE01. The sequence continues at coordinate 326,289 of CBDHCE010000018.1, forward strand.
GGCCGCCGGTCGGCCTCTACGAGATGCCGCCGGGCCTGAAGGACGTGCGGCCGGACCTGACGATCGCCGCCACCGGCGTGCCGATCGACGACGACCTGCTGGCCGCCCTGCCGGCGGGGCGGCGGGTCTGGCTCGATAAACTCGGCGTGAAGGGCCTGCTCGACGCGGCCGGCACCGTCACCACCGGCGACGCAAACTCGGCCGTCAACTTCGACCTCGACGTGGCGATGAAGGACGGCCGCATCAAGCCCGACGGCGGCCCGTTCGAGGTCAAAAGCGTCGGCGGCCACCTGCGGCTGACCCCGCAGCGCGTCGTGATGAGCGACCTCACCGGCACCCGCGACGGGGCGAGCCTGACGCTCGACGGCCGCATCACCACGCCGGCGGAGAAGGGCGATCACCCGGTGCTCGACCTCGTCGGCGCCGCCAAGAACCTCGCCTTCGACGCCCCGCTGCGCGGCATCCTGCCGGCGGCGGCTCAGGCCGGGTGGGACGCGGTGTCGCCGACCGGCCGGGCCGACGTCGGCTTCCGCCTGACCGCCGCCGTCGGCGACCGGCCGCGCGACGGCCTGGCCGGCGCGCCGACGTATGCCGTGATGATCGAGCCGAAGCAGATGGGCGCGACGCCCGCCTTCCTGCCCCTGCCCCTGACCGCCGCCACCGGCCGGGTCGAGATCACGCCCGGCCACGTCGACCTCACCGACCTGGCCGCCCGCTACCTCGACTCCCCCCTCGCCCTCTCCGGCACCGGCACCCTCGCCCCCACGCCCACGGCTTCAGCCGTGTGGGCCTTAAAACTCTCGGCGAAAAACGTGGACATGACCGAAACCGTCCGCGCCGCCATGCCCCCCGCGGTAGGCGGCTTCCTCAAGTCCCTGGCGGTCAAGGGCAAGATTTCCGCCGACTTCGCCAAACTCCGCGTCGCCCTGCCGCCGGCGCGTGAGGAGTCGGGCAAGCCGGCCGCCGACCCGGACGTGGACCTCGACGTCTCCCTCGCCGCCGACGGCGCGTCGCTGGACCTTGGCCCGTCGGCGACGGACGTTCACGGCAAGATCGACCTCGCCGCGTCGTGGAGGGCCGGGTCGCTGCGCGAATTGTCGGGCACGGCCGACGTGGCGTCGCTGACGCTGGCGGGCCTCGCCACGACGGACCTCAAGGCGGTGCTGCGCAAGTCCGCCGACAGCCCGGTGATCCGCGTGGGCGACCTGCGCGGCCACGTCGCGGGCGGGACGGCGGCGGGGCAGGTCGACTTCACCCTGCCCGCCGGCCCAACCGACGCCTCCGCCCGCTACGCCGCCGCCCTGGTCGTGCGCGACGCGGACGTGAAAACCGTCACCGGCGAGATCGCCCCCGCCGGCGGCACGCCCATCGACGGCAAACTCACCGCCAGCCTCAACCTTGAAGGAAAATGGTCCGACCCCGCCGCCCGCCGCGGCCGCGGCGACGTGCTGGTGGAGGGCAAGAGCCTCTACAAAATCCCGTTCCTGCTCGGCCTGACGCAGATCGCCAACCTCTCGCTGCCGATCAACACGCCCTTCAGCGAGGCGACCAGCCGCTACAGCGTCGACGGCAAAAAGGTGGCCTTCGAGTCGATCGAGCTGCGGGCGAAGGGGATGGTGATGCAGGGCAGCGGGTGGCTGAACTTCGACACGAGCCAGGTCCGCCTGACGTTCACGACCGACAACCCCGAGTGGCCGACCATGCCGGTGATCGGCGACCTGATCGCCGGGGCCAAGCGCGAACTGCTGAAGATCCACGTCCGCGGCACCCTGCAAAAGCCCGAGGTCTCGGCCAGCACGCTGCGGACCGTCACGACGACGGTCGACGAGGTGCTTAAAGGGAATGACGAATGATCAAGCCCGAATGACCAAAAAATGTCCAACATCCAATGTCCAAACGGAAGGAGGCCGTCGGACATTGAGACGTGGTCATTCCTTGGTCATTCGGGTTTGGTCATTCGTCATTCCCCGAACGCTTGAGGTCGAGCGAGGCGGAGTTGATGCAGTAGCGTTGGCCGGTGGGCTTGGGGCCGTCGGGGAAGACGTGGCCGAGGTGGGCGCCGCAGTTGGCGCAGGTGACTTCGGTGCGGGCCATGCCGTGGCTGCGGTCGTCGTGGAGGTTGACCTTCGCCTCGCCGAGCGACTCGTAGAACGAGGGCCAGCCGCAGCCGCTGTGGTACTTCGTGTCGCTGCTGAAGAGTTCCGCGCCGCAGACGACGCAGGCGTAGGTGCCGGGGGAGGTTTCGTCGACGTACTCGCCGGTGAAGGCGCGCTCGGTGCCCTTCTCCTGCGTGACGCGGAACTGCTCGGGCGTGAGGGCCTTGCGGCGGGCGTCGAGGTCGGGGGCGGTGGCGTCGGGCATGGGAGGGCTCCGTTCTTCGGGTTCGGGCGGTCGGGATTCGGCCGCGCGGCGGCCGGTACTGAAGAATCTTAGGAACGCCTTGACGCGATGCCAACGGGAGGCGCAGGCGGGGAGGCGTTGATTAGTTTTCGTGCATGTGTCCCGCCGCCGCCGCCGGCCCCGGTCTCCGCCGGCGCGAAAATACGTGTCGGCCCACAGGCGGGTTTGCTGAAGAAAATGGCCGTTTTAGTCCTTTCCGCTCAAATCCCGACGGCCCGCCGCGCCGTGGCACCCGGTTTGTTCTAGTGATTCCGTCGTCGCCGTGTTGGTGACGGTGGGAAGTCTGAAGGCTTCTCGAAAATGGAGCGCGGTTGGTTCCCACGGGCAGTGCCGTTCGACCGATGGTCGGTCGAACGGCACGCTCGCCCGGGGGTTTCGAGAGTGATTAAAACGGTGCCCCGGTTCGTCGTGTTGAAGCATCCGAACGGTGTTGAAACGCCGCAGTCGGGGTTTTGTAGTGCGCGGTTGAAATTGACTATGATTCGGCCGCATGGGTGAACCGCTCACAACGCTTTTTCGCCCGGTCGGCCAAGCCGAGTATCACCTGGTCCGCGACGCCGGCTTCCGCCGCTTCCGCCGCTTCCCGCCGCGCCTGCCGGAGCAGCCGATCTTCTACCCGGTGCTCGACCGCGCCTACGCCGAGCAGATCGCCCGCGACTGGAACGCCCCCAACCCCGCGTGCGGGCACGCCGGCTACGTCCTGCGGTTCCACCTCCCCACGGCCCACGCCGCCCGCTACCCCGTGCAAACCGTCGGCGACCGCACCGCTAAGGAATTGTGGGTGCCGGCGGAGGAGTTGGCGGCGCTGAACGACGCGATCGTCGGTTTAATCGAGGTTGTGGCGGAGTTCAGTGGGGCACCCTGATAACGCCCGCCATCCGCTCACGGCAGCATCAGAAGTGCCGCCTTCGGGTCTGCGTCAAACTCGTAGATGGCCTGTAGGTGCCGTCTGAGCAAGGTGATGCAATCGCGCGTGGAGCAGTTCCCGACCGTCAGCAACAGCACCTTCGGCGGGTGCCCGAGCGTCTGGCTCAGGAAGAAAAAGTCGTTGTCCTTCGATAGCACCGCGTAGCCCCCGTCGAGTGCTATTTGCCACAGCACCCTGTCATCCGGGTCGATCAGGCCCGTGTCATCCACGTGGATGGAGGCCGGGAACTCGCCTGCCAGAACCTGGATGATCTTGGGGGAGAGGTTTTTGTCGACGAGCAGTTTCACGACGGGATCAGTTCCATCGTCGCGTCGGGAGCGGCCTGCGTTTCGGCGCGGTCGCGGGCGTAATCCACCACCCGCGCGATCCGTCGGTCGGCGTCGGCGGCGAAGGCGAAGCAGGCGAGCAAGTCCTCGCGCGTCAAATCGGGAAACTCGCCTAAAACCTCCTGCTGGGTCATGCCCGACGCGAGGCTATCCATCACGTCATACACGGTGATCCGCAGCCCCCGGATGCACGGCTTGCCGCCGCGCTTGCCCGGCTCGAGCGTAATGATCTTTCGGTAATCAACGGGTTCCATGCCCGAAGTATACCCCGCCCGCACCCCACTCACTCCACCCCCGGCCGGCGCTTGTGGTAGTCCGTCGCCAGCTCGAACATCCGCGCCGCCCGCAGCAGCCGCTGCTCCTCGAAGGGCGGGGCGATCAGGTGCAAACCGATCGGCAGCGGGCGCGGCGGCTCGTCCGGGTCGTCGCTGCCGGCGCGGCCGCTCGTGAAGCCGCACGGCAGGCTCAGGCTCGCGTTGCCGGCGATGTTGCTCGTGACCGTGAAGACGTCGCACAGGTACATGCTCAGCGGGTCGGCGGTCTTCTCGCCGATGCCGAAGGCGGGCGTCGGGCTCGTCGGCGAGAGGATCACGTCGCACCGCCCGAACGCGGCGGCGAAGTCCTGGGTGATCTTCGTCCGCACCTGCAGGGCGCGGTTGTAGTAGGCGTCGTAATAGCCGCTGGAGAGCGCGTAGGTGCCGATCATGATGCGGCGCTTCACCTCGTCGCCGAAGCCCTCGGCCCGGCTCTTGCTGAACAGCTCGATGATGTCCCTCACCTTCTCCGCCGTGCGGTGGCCGAAGTGGACGCCGTCGTAGCGGGCGAGGTTGCTGCTCGCCTCGCACGGCGCGATGACGTAGTAGGCGGCGATGCCGTACTCGGTGTGCGGCAGGCTGACCTCGACGATCTCCGCCCCCAGCTTCTCGTACTGCCGCACCGCCCGGTCGACGGCGTGCTTGACGGCCTTGTCGATGCCGGCGGTCAGGTTGAACTCCTTGGGCAGCCCGATCCGCAGGCCGGCGATCGGCTCGTCCAGCCCGTCCAGATAGTCCGGCACCGGGCGGTTCACGCTGGTCGAATCCTTCGGGTCGTGCCCGGCGATGACCGACAGCAGCAGGGCGGCGTCGGGCACCGTCCACGTGAGCGGGCCGATCTGGTCGAGCGAACTGGCGAACGCCACCAGTCCGTACCGGCTGACGCGCCCGTAGGTCGGCTTCAGCCCGACCAATCCGCACAGCGATGCCGGCTGCCGGATGCTGCCGCCGGTGTCGGACCCGAGCGCCGCGCACGCCATGCCCGCCGCGACGGCCGCCGCGCTGCCGCCGCTGCTGCCGCCGGGCACACGCGAAAAATCCCACGGGTTGCGGGTGACGTGGAAGGCGCTGTTCTCCGTCGAGCTGCCCATGGCGAACTCGTCGAGGTTGGTCTTGCCGAGAATCACCGCCCCGGCCGCCTCCAGCTTCTGGATCACCGTGGCGTCGTACGGCGCGTGGAAGTTTTCGAGCATTTTCGACGAGCAGGTGGTGGTGCCCCACGACGTGCAGAGGTTGTCCTTCACCGCGATCGGCACGCCGGCGAGCGGCCCGGATCGGCGGCCCTCGTCGACGTCGCGCGCCACCTCGAGGGCGCGGGCGGCGTCGTGGCTGTTGAAGGCGTGGATCTCCAAATCCGCGTCCTCGATGCGCGCGATCGCCTGCCGCGTGAGGGCGTGGGCGGAGATGTCCTTGGCGCGGATCGCGTCGCGGGCGGCGAGCAGGGTGTCGTAGGTGAGCATGGCGTGAACACGGTATCGCGCGTGCCGCCCCGCGTCGATGCCGGCCCCTGTGGCATGGGCGTCCCGCCCATATCCGTGGCAGGGGCATCTTGCCCCAGCTCTGCGCTTTTCCGCGTATCGCAATCTTGGTCTCGCAAGGGCGGGACGCCCTTGGGACGGATCATGGGCGGGACGCCCATGTCACGGGAGAGGGCGCGCGCCACATGGCATCCGTCCTCAGCGGTTGCTGGCGTTTTCCTCAAGTAGCGGCAGCGAGCGGATGCCGCCATAGGCGAGCAGCGAACTCATCATCGCCACCGTCGCAACCCACGCAATACGATCCCTGCGCCGGGTTCTCTCGTAGAGGTCGGCCGGGACTTCGACGCGGGTGGACCGGAAAGAAAGGTAGTAGTGCCCGCCCTCGCTTGTGGCGTCGGTCCACCCACTGCTGCGCACCGCCACCGCCGTCGCCGCCGACGCGAGGAAGACCGCGAGGGCGAGCCACCGCAGCAACCGCAGCGCGACCAACGGGTGCGGTCTCGCCATGATCGTGCTTCCCTGGTCACCGGAGACTGCTACGCCCAGCAGTCCGAGAATTGCCGCAGCATTCGTCACCAGTCTTCCTATGGCCGGCCTTGCCGCTTGCGGCTTCGCAAAGAAAAGGGGTTGGGGAAAGCGTTTCTTTGCGAAGCCGCAAGCGGCAGAAGGCGGGATGCTGGACCCGCTTCACCCGATCAGGTTCATCCGCTTGAGGTTCTCGAAGCTCGTCCGCACCGCCTCGATCGGGGGGGTGCCGTAGCAGTTGTCCTGCTCGACCACGCCCCACTCCACGCCCGCCTCGGCCGCGGCGGCGATGATGGACGAGAAGTCCAGCACGCCCTCGCCGACGGGCGCGAAGGGGTGTTCGGGGCCGTCGGCCATGTCCTTGAGGTGGACCCCCGCCACGCGGTCGGCCAGTTTCTTCAGGTAGTAGGCCGGGTCGTGGCCGGCGCGCTTCACCCAATAGACGTCCAATTCACTCTTGACCAGTTTCGGGTCGGTGAAGCGGAACAGCAGGTCCATGCCGGTCTGCTCCCCCTCGAACGGGTCGCCGGGCTTGGCGGCGAAGGTCTGGAACTCGAAGTCGTGGTTGTGGTAGCAGAACGTCAGGCCGACGTCCGCACAGGCGGCCCCGAGGCGGTCGAAATACTCGGCCAGTTGGATATAATCCGACCCGCCGACCCGCCGGGCGTCGGCGAGGTAGGGGCAGATCAGCAGCTTGGTGTCGCACACCTCGGCGTCGGCGAGGGCGGCGTCCAAATCCTTCTCCATCGCCTCCAGCCCGACGTGCATGCCGCTGATGACCAGCCCCGCGTCGTCCGCCGCCCGCTTGGCGGCCTGGGCGGACCCGGCCGACCCGTAGCCGGCCAACTCGACGCCGGCGTAGCCGATGTCGGCGACTTTCTTGAGCGTGCCGGGCAGGTCCGCCGCCACGTCGTCGCGGAGGGTGTAGAGTTGAACCGAGGGGCGGAGGGTGGGCATATCGTCGCCTTGTGAAAGTGCGGTAAGTGGTGGTGGGTGAAGTGCTTGCGGCAAACACGCGGGCATTGACGGAACGTCCGATAATTTTCCGGGTCGGTCCCGAACCCTATTTTGACCCCGGCGTATTACAAGGGTGCCGGGCGTGGAAGTGAAGACCGCCCGGCGACGATCCTCCTTCCCTGGGTGGCGTGGATTCCGAGAGGTCCACGCCACCTTTTTGATGCGCCACAAACCTACCGTGCCGCGCGCGGCACCGCAACCTCGTAAACCGCCCCCGCTTCGTCCGTGAGCCGCAACTTGCCGGCTTCATCGACGGCGCAAGTGCCGGTTGACACACGCCTTACCGTGCCGCGGTTGCCGGAGACTTTCCCCTCGTACTCCAGATAAATCGGGCGGTGATCGGGCAGGGGGGCAAGCGTGCCCGCATTCTTGATCGGCCACGTCGGGCTGCGCCACGTTTGCAGGAGTGAGCCTGACTCGCGTTCCAACATCAGGTCGAAGTGCGGGTCCGCGACGCCCGTGTGGTGCAGGACGACGTAGCGGAGCGGGGCGTTCATTTCTTTGCGAAGCCGCGAGCGGCGTTGGCGGGCGGCGTTAGCGGACGGTGTCGTAGAGGCTCTGGTTCGTCGGGTGCTTTTTGAGGGTCTCCAGCAGCGACTTGAGCGCCTGGTTCGGCGGCATGTTCATCAGGTGCCGGCGGATTCTGGAACTGGCGGCGAGGCTTTGGGGGGAGAGCAATTTCTCCTCCTTCCGCGTGCCGCTGGCGGCGATGTCGATGGCGGGGAAGATGCGCTGGTCGCTGAGCTTGCGGTCGAGGGTGAGCTCCATGTTGCCGGTGCCCTTGAACTCCTCGAAGATCACCTTGTCCATCGCGCTGCCGGTGTCGATCAGGCAGGTGGCGAGGATCGTCAGGCTGCCGCCGCGCTCGAGTTTGCGGGCGGCGCCGAAGAGTTTCTTGGGGATTTCGAGCGCGCGGTTGTCCAAACCGCCGGTCATCGTCCGCCCGCCCTGCTTGCCGCCGGTGTTGAAGGCCCGGCCGAGGCGGGTGAGGCTGTCGAGCAGGATCACGACGTTGGCGCCCATCTCCACCCGCCGCTTGCTGCGCTCGATGACGAGTTGGCTGAGCTCCAAATGCTGCTGGACGGTGTTGTCGTTGCTGCTGGCGTAGACGGTGCCGGGCACGTTGCGGCGCATGTCGGTGACCTCCTCGGGCCGCTCGTCGATGAGGAGCAGGACGAGCTCGACGTCGGGGTGGTTGGCGTGGATGCCGCGGGCGATGTTCTGGAGGAGGATGGTTTTGCCGACGCGGGGCGGGGCGACGATCAGGCCGCGCTGGCCGAAGCCGATCGGGGCGAGCAGGTCGATCACGCGGGTGGTGAGCTCGGTGGGGTCGTGCTCGAGGCGGAGTTGGGGCTCGGGGTCGAGGGCGGTGCCGTCGTAGATGGCGGTGGAGGCGACGAAGGCGTCGGCCGGCCCACCCTCGACGGTCTCGATGCGGTTGACGCTGCGGCCCTTGGCGTGGCCGGCGATCAGCACGCCGGGGCGCAAGTGCAGCTCGGTCATGCGGTTGCGCGGGACGATCCAGTTGCCGGGGGCGGGGCGGAGGAGGTTGGCCGGGTCGCGGAGCTCGCCGTCGCCGCGCTCGGTTTTGGTGTAGAGGATGCCCTCGAAAGCCGCGGCGGCGGCACCGGCGGCACCGTTCGCCGAGCCGTTGGAGGTGCCGTCCGGGTGGCCGTTTGACTGACCATTCGCCTGCCCGTTGGCCTGCCCGTTGCGGTGCGAGCCGTTCGGGCCGCGGGTCGAGTCGTTGGACGGTCGGCCGTCCTGCCGGCCGTCCTGCCGGCCGTCCTGCCGGCCGTCCTTGCGGGCGCCGCGGCGCTTGTTGCGACGGCCGCGCCGGGGGCCGCCGCCCCCGCCGCCGCGCGCCTTGGTGGCGGTGGGCGTGGGGTTCAGGGTGTTGCCATTCACTGGGGAGCGATCCCCGGAAGAGTCGGCCATGCCGAGACCTTTGGGTGAAACTGTCGAAGCCATGCGGGCCGGCCGCCGGAGCGGCTGCGGCGCGGGGGTCGCCGGCGGCGCGTGGGGCCGGTGGCGGCGAAGGGGCGCGGCGGGTCGCCGCCGCTGGAAACGTGATTCGGACTGCCGTAAACCCCATCCCCCGGCCCGGCTCCCCCCGGAGTCGGACGCCTCGCTCAACGTCCTAATTACGTCCCGGCCGGACGGCGGGCGGCCGCGGAACGTGCGTATTGTAGAGGCAACCCCGCCGCCAGACAAAGGGGCGGCCCGACAAAATCAGCCCCGGCCCGATCGACCCCGATCGACCCCTATCGGAGATGCCCCCGATGCCCGACGACCTCAGTTCCACCGATTCTCCGTCCTGCCCCGCCCCCGGCACCGCCGCCCCGGCCTTCACGCTGCCGTCGAGCGACGGGTCGGACGTTTCCCTCGCCGGGTTGGGCGGGTCGCGGGCGGTGCTCTACTTTTACCCCAAGGCCGACACGCCCGGCTGCACGACCGAGGCCTGCGGCTTCCGCGACGCGGCGGGGGGCTTCACCGCCGAGGGGGTGGCGGTCTTCGGCGTCAGCCCCGACCCGATCAAGGCCGTGGCGAAGTTCGCCAAAAAGCTCGGCCTCACCTTCCCCCTCCTCGCCGACGCCGACCACGCCGTCTGCGAGGCCTACGGCGTCTGGCGCGAAAAGCGCATGTACGGCAAAACCTACATGGGCGTGGCCCGCACCACCTTCATCATCGGCGCGGACGGCACGATCCAAAAAGTCTTCGAGAAGGTCAAGCCCGAGGGGCACGATGCCGAGGTGCTGGCCTACCTTAAAAACGGCGGCTGAAGCGGTTCGGGCGACGCAAAAGATTCGCCGGTCGATTCGCCGCCCCCGCCCATTCGCCCGCCGGTCCTGCCGACTAGAATGGGTGCGGCATGACAAACCAACACGGCGTCGCAAGCGATCAGTCGGGCGAGCAGCCGAGCGACCAGTCGGGGGAGGCAAGGGGCGGCCCGATGAGGATGCCGATCTTTCCGCTGCCGAACGTGGTCCTCTTCCCGCGGGCGGTGCTGCCGCTGCACATCTTCGAGGAGCGCTACCGCGCGATGACCGCCGCCGCGCTGGAGTCCGACGGCACCATCGCCATGGCGCTGCTCAAGCCCGGCTGGGAGTTCGCCGACGAGCGGCCGGACATTTTCGACACGGTTTGCACCGGCACCATCCGCCGCTACGAGCGCCTGCCCGACGGCCGCTACAACCTGCTGCTGGAGGGGGCCGAGCGGGCGCGGATCGTCAAAGAGCACGGCGGGCAGTCGTACCGAGTCGCCGAGTTGGAACTGCTGAGGCCGACGAGCAAGGTGCTGGAGATCGACTTGGAGGAGCAGCGGCGGAAGCTGCGGCACGTCTGCACGAGCGGGGAATTGTCAAAAACGCCGGTGGGCGAGCAGTTGGGCAAGCTGATCGCCGGGCCGATCCCGACGGGGGATTTGGCGGACGTGCTGGCGTTCCACGTGCTGGAGGACGTGCCGCTGAAGCAGTCGCTGCTGGAGGAGGCGGACGTGCTGGCGCGGGTGGACCGGGTGGTTCGGGCGCTGGCGGCGGCGTACCCGCCGGAGCCGAACCCGTGGGCGGTGGGGCGATTCCCGATGAATTGAGCGGTCGGTAGACGAACGACGGGGAAACGCGGTTTTTCGGCCGCTGCGCCGGGTGCGGCCTAGGATGCGGCCGAGGCGGGGGTGAAACATCGCGCCCGCCCTCGTGAAGCAATTATATCCTTCTAATGATACCGCCGGATGATCGGCGGCACGCCATGCTGTATTTCGCCTACGGCTCCAACCTCAACGCCAAGGCCGTCGCCGACTGGTGCCGGCACTACGGCCACAAGCCCCCCAACCTCAAGCACGGCCGGCCCGCCACCCTGACGAATTACCGCCTCTGCTTCCCGATCTTCAGCGAGTACTGGGGCGGGGGCATCGGCGACGTGGTCTACGACCCCGGCAAGTACGTCAGCGGCGTCCTCTTCGACCTCCCCGAGCAGGATTTGGCGACCCTCGACGCCAAGGTCGACCGCCGCCTCGACCCCAACGGCCGCGAGGTCGGCACCTATGCCGTGCAGGAGGTCGAGGTCGTGCCCAGCGGCGAGACCAAGCCGCTCAAGGCCGTCACCTACCTCGGCGTGAACGTCGAGAAGTACCACATCCCGCCGACGCAGAATTACATGGACCTCGTGGTGCAGGGGGCCTACGCCAACGGGCTGTCGATGATGTGGATCAGTTACTTGCAGAGCTTCACCGTGCAGCAGGCGCGCGTGCCGAGGCCGCCGGGCGATGACAAGATGGATGCGTATCGGAAGTGAGTGGGCGGGCGGGCGGGTAGTGAGTAGCGGGTAGCGGGAGGAAGAGAAGCGGGCGATCCTTTCTTACTTCCCCCCGCTACTCACTACCCGCTACCCTCCTCGCCGTCACCTGCAAGTGGCCCGCCTTCGCCGCGGCCGACTCGTCGGCGGCGAGTTTCGCCTCCAGTTTCACCAGCCGGCGCAGGGTGGCGGGGTCGGCCAGCATCGGGCGGTTCAGGCGGACGGGAAGGACGGTTTTGCCCAGCACCGAGATCACCTCGAAGCCGGCCCGCTCGAACAGTTTTCTCAGCGTCTTAGGCGTGAAGGTGGTGGTCTCGAACTGCTCGCGCGCGTCGGGCGTCAGCCAGTGGGTTTTGCCGGTGCGGACGAAGGCTTCGAGGGCGGCCACGTCGCCGCGCTCGATGAAGTGATCCAGCGCGGCCAGTTGATTGTCGGCCGTGGCGATCACCGCGCCGCCGGGGGCGCAGACGCGGAACATTTCCCGCGCCGCCCGGGCGGGGTTGGTGCAGATCGACAGCGGATCGCCCATCGCCAGCGTGAGCGAAAACGCCGCGTCCGGCAGCGGCGAGAGGTCGACCAAATCGCCGACCACAGTTTCCGCCGGTGCCGAGCGGCCGAGGGCGTCGAGCTTCTCGCGCACCGCGCCGATCATGGCCGGCGCGTGGTCGAGGAACGCGGTGGGGTAGCCGCTCTTGAGCAGCCGCAGCCCCCACTTGCCGGTGCCGCAGCCGAGGTCGAGGCACCGCGCGTTCGCATCCCGCGGCAGGTGCGGCTTGATTGCCCGCCACGTCAGCTCGTCGTGGAACTGCCAGTAGGGATCGTCGTAAATCGCGTCGTACTGCTTGGCGACGCGGTTGTGGTAGCGGACGGACTTGTCCTTCGACATGCGGGGAGGTTAACCACAGAGGGCACGGAGGACACGGAGGACACGGAGGAAGTCACGGAGAAAGAGTTTGGCAAAGCATTTTTCTCTGTGACTTCCTCCGTGTTCTTCGTGCCCTCCGTGGTTAATCCCGCTTTGCCAACTCGCCGAACAACTCCCCACGCTCAACGAAATTGGCGAACTGGTCGTAGCTGGCGCACCCCGGACTCAGCAGCACCACCTCGCCCGCCGCGGCTTGCCGCTTCGCAAAGAAAACCGCTTCCTCCAACGTCTCGAATACCGACGCCTTCTCCCCCACCCGCCCCGCAATCGACGGCCCCAGCGCGCCGATGCACAGTACCGACTTCGCCCGCTCGCGCAGCGCGTCGATCATCGGCGTCAGGTCCAGCCCCTTGTCGAACCCGCCGACGATCTGGTGGACGGTGTGGGCGTCGAACGCCTTGAGGGCCACCACCGCCGCCTCGGGCACAGTGGCGATGGAATCGTCGTAGTAGCGCACGCCGCCGGCCTCGTGGACCAGTTGGAGCCGGTGCGGCAAGCCGGCGAAGTCGGCGACGGCCTTGGCGGCCTCGTCGGGGTAGACGCCGAACAGTTTGGCGACCGCGTACGCCGCCCGCTCGTTGTCGCGGTTGTGCCGGCCCGGCAGCAGCGGGGCGAACATCTCCGGCAGGTTCGCCCGCTTGCCGTAGGGGATGACGGTGCCGCGCGTGAACTTGCCGAACGCGCGGGACTGCTTATCACTGGCGGCCACCACCGCGAAATCCTTCTCGGTTTGGAAGCGAACGATGTTCCGCTTCGCCTCCAGGTAGGCGTCGGCCGAGCCGTGCCAGGCGAGGTGGTCGGCGCCGACCATCGTGACGACCGCGACGTGCGGCGACCAACTGATCTCGCCGAGGTAGTGGAGCATGTAGCTCGACAATTCAAGCACGACCACGTCTTCGGAATGAATTTGGTCGAGCTGGTCGAGCAGCGAAACGCCAAGGTTTCCGCCGACGTAGACGTTGACGGGCGGAACCGTGGCACGGGCGTCCCGCCCGCGTCTTTCCGCGTTTTTCTTGCTGACCAAGACGCGGGCGGGACGCCCGTGCCACGAGAGGACGCCGAGCATTCTGCCCAGCAGGGCGGTGGTGGTGCTTTTCCCTTTCGTGCCCGTCACGCCGACGATCCGCTTCGCCCGGCAACGCTGGACGAACAGGCGGATCTCCGTCGTCACCGGCACCCCTGCGGCGCGGGCGGCGGCTAGAAATTCGCTCGACGGCGGGATCGCGGGGGAGGCGACGACCAGATCGGCTTGCGTGAAGTCCTCAACGCGGTGGCCGCCCAGGGCGTAGCGCAGCGGCACGCCGGCGAGGGCCGCGACGGACTCGGCGAGCGCGTCGGCGGGGGCGGTGTCGGTCACGAGGACGTCGGCCCCCTGCGCCGCCAGCCAGCGCGCCGCCGCCGCCCCGCCGCCGAAGTGGCCGAGGCCGGCGACGGTCACGCGCTTGCCGCGAAGATCGGGGGGCTTGCTCATCGCCGCAGACTTTCGGCCAGGTCGTACTTCATGTCCAGCGCGGCGCGCTCCACGTCCTCGCGCCAGTCGGCGGAGTTCGACTCGGGATACAGCACGCTGCGGCTGGCCGAAACGATCGCGCCGCGGCCGTCGGCGTCGAAGGCGGCGCGGGTCATCTCTGCGGTCGCGCCCTGCGTGCCGTAGCCGGGGAGGAGGAAGATCGAGGTGGGCAGGCGTTTTCGCAGGCTTTGCATCGTGTGGGGCTGGGTTGCACCGACGACGGCGCCTAGGGCGCTGTAGCCATTGGTGCCCATGTTTCTTTGCGAAGCCGCAAGCGGTCGGAGGGAGTCGGCGAGCAGTTCGCACCAGGTGCGGCCGTCCTCCAATCGCGCGTCCTGAAGGTCGGCACTTCCGGGGTTGCTGGTTCGGACCAAAACGAACAAACTCTTTCCCGCGCCGGCGGCGGCTTCCAGGAACGGCTCGACCGTATCGACGCCGAGCATCGGGTTGACCGTGATGGCGTCGGGGCAGGACGGCCCGAGCAGGTGGGCGTCGGCGTAGGCGACGCTGGTGGGGCCGATGTCGCCGCGCTTCACGTCGCCGATGGTCAGCAAACCGAGTTCCTTCGCCGCCGCAATCTTCTCGAAGTAGAGCGCGACGCCGGCGGGGCCGAGGCGCTCGAAGTAGGCGGACTGAAACTTCACGCACGGCACCACCGCCGCGACGGCCGCCAGCACGCCGTCGATGAACGCCGCGAACGACTCGATGACTCGGCCGACGTCGGCGGCGTCGCGCGAGTCCGCCGGCCCGGCCACCGCGTCGGGCAGGCGGGCGTAGACGGGATCAATTCCGACGCACACCGGCGCCTTTTTCGCCGCGATGGCGTCAAGCAGTTGGTCGGCGAAGTGGGGCATGATGTTGTGGCACGGGCGTCCCGCCCGCGTCTTGGGGTAAGAGAAAGCGCAGACGCGGGAGGGACGCCCGTGCCACGTTGCTACCGCGCCAGCTTCTTCGCCTGCCGCGCGGCGCGCGACATCATCAGTTCCTGCGTGTCGCTCGCGGCCCGGCCGGCGGGGGTGGGGCGGCGGGGCCAGGTGCCGTCGGGCTGCAATTCCCAGGCGTGGCCGGTGTCGGCGAGCATCGTGTCGAGGATGTCCCGCAGCACGCCCCGCGCCGCCGGGTCCCAGATCGGGGTGATCGCCTCCACGCGGTGCTGCAGGTTGCGGTACATCCAGTCGGCCGAGCCGATGTAGAACTCCTCTTTACTGCCGTCGCCGGGGTCGTCGTTGGCGAAGTGGAAGATGCGGCTGTGCTCCAAAAACCGCCCGAGGATCGCCACCACGCGGATGTTCTCGCTCATGCCCGCCACGCCCGGCCGCAGGCAGCAGAAGCCGCGCACGATCAGGTCGACCTTCACCCCCGCGCCGCTCGCCTCGTACAGCGCCTTGATAATTTTCGCGTCCTGCAGCGCGTTCATCTTCGCCACGATCCGCCCCTCGCGCCCCGCCTTCGCGTGGTCGATCTCCCGGCGGATCTTGCTCAGAAACCGCTCGCGCATGTTCACTGGCGCCACCAGCAGGTTCGCGTAATCCCGCTTCATGCTCCGCCCGGTGAGGTAGTGGAACAGCTCGATCACCTCGTCCGTCAGCCGCGCGTCGGCGGTGAACAAACCCAAATCCGTGTAGAGTTGGGCGGTGCGGCTGTTGTAATTCCCCGTGCCGATGTGGCAGTACGTCCGCAGCCCCTCCGGCTCGTCGCGGACGACCATCGCGATCTTCGTGTGCGTCTTCAGCCCCACCATGCCGTAGACGACGTGGACGCCGGCCTTCTCCAACTTTTGCGCCAAATCGACGTTCCGCTGCTCGTCGAACCGCGCCTTGAGCTCCACCAGCACCGCCACCTGCTTGCCCATCTCCGCGGCGCGGATCAGGGCGGGCACGAACGGCGAGTCGCTGCTCGTGCGGTAGAGGGTCATCTTGATCGCCAGCACCTTCGGGTCGAGCGCGGCGGCCTCAATGAACCGCTCGACGCTGGCGGCGAAGTCCTCATAGGGGTGGTGAACTAGTAAATCACCTGCCCTAATGACGGTGAAAATGTCCGTCTCCGGGTCGCTCAGCCGCGGCGGGGTGAGGGGCTTCCACGGCTTGTATTTCAGGTCCGGCCGGTCGACGTCCGACAGGCTGAACAAATCGTCCATGTCGATCGGCCCCGGCAGCGTGTAGACGTCCTCGGCGTCCACGTCCAGCCCGTCGACGATCAGGCTTTTCATCAGCGGCCCCATCGCCTCGGGCAATTCCAGCCGCACCACGCGGGCCAATCGCCGGCGGCGGAGCTCCTGCTCGACCATTGCCAGCAGGTCGTCGGCGTCCTCCTCGTCCATCTCCACGTCGGCGTTGCGGGTCACGCGGAACAGGTGGTGCTCCAGCACCGCCATTCCCGGAAACAGCAGCGGCAGGTTGCCGCCGATCACCCCCTCCAACGGCACGAAGCTGAGCATCGCCGCCCCGCCCGGCCCCGCGCCGGGCTCCGGCGGCAGGGGCACCCACCGCGGCAGGTTCTCGGGCATCTTGATGCGGACGAAACTTTCCTCGCCCGTGCCGGGGTGGCGCAGCATCACGCCGATGCTCTTCGACAAATTGCTGATGAACGGGAACGGGTGGCCGGGGTCGACCGCCAGCGGGGTGAGGATCGGGAAGACCTGCCGGGCGAAGAAGGCGTCCGCCGCCCGGCGGTGCTCATCGCTTAAATCCTTGTACCGCCGGATGGCGACGCCCTCGCGCTTAAGGCCGGGGTGCAGATCGTGATACCAGCAGGCGGTGTGGGCCTCCAGCATCGGCTTGACGTAGCGGTGAATCGCGTGGAGCTGCTCATTCGGCGTCTGGCCGTCAAGGGACCGCTCGGTGACGTGCGCCGCCCGCTGCCGCTGCAGCCCGCCGACGCGCTTCATGAAGAACTCGTCGAGGTTGCTGCTGAAGATGGCGAGGTACTTCACGCGCTCCAGCAGCGGCACCGCCTCGTCCTGCGCCAGTTCCAGCACCCGGCGGTTGAAGTCCAGCCACGACAACTCGCGGTTGAAGAACATCGCCGGGTCGGCCTCGGCGGCGGGCATGGGCTCGGGGGCGGTCATGGGAAGTAGGTGGCACGGGCGTCCCGCCCGCGTCTGCGCCTTCTGATTCTCAAACTGATTCTCAAAACGCGGGCGGGACGCCCGTGCCACGATAGGCCATGTTACGAAACCGGCCCGCCCCGCACATCAAAGATGCGTCGGGTCCGGGCCGGGGCTTGTGCTGTGGTGATTCCCCCTCAAGATCGACTCGTCACGACTCGCCTACTTCTTGCGGCGGTCGCGGCGGGCCTTGCGCTTCTTGCTGCCGACCTTGCGGCGGCGACGCGGCTTTGCCATGCGTTCTCCTTTCGTCTCGTCCTGAGTCTAATCGACAGGTCCACCTTAGCGGAACGGCGGCGAAACGTCCACCCTCCTTTGTGGCTTGGGCGTCCCGCCCGAGTCTGCGCCTTTTGCGGTGAAGACTCGGGCGGGACGCCCGAGCCACGGGACTACGTCAGCCCCTCCCACCCGTTCGGCCCGGCCGCGGCGGCGAAGGCGGCCCTGATCCGACCCACCGCCTCGGCCGACATCGGGCCCTTCTCCGCCGCCTTCAGGTTCGCCGCGGCGTTGTCCGGGTTGGTCGTGCCGACGATCGCCACGCTCACCCCCTCCTGCGCCAGCGTGAACCGCAGCGCGAGCTCCGGCCACTCCTCCGCCGTGAACCCCAGGGCGGCGGGGTCCAACGCCATCGCCGCCAATCGCTCGGTGTAACTTTTGGCGTAATTCTTGTAAAGCCCCTTCTGGTCGGCCAGATCCTTCCACGCCGCGTTGGCGATCGGCCGCTTGACGATCACCCCCTTGCCGTGCCGGGCCGCCAGCGGCAGCACGGTTTCGATGTTCGCCTGGTCCGCGATGCTGACCGATGTCTCGATCACCGCCACGTCCGGCAGGCGGGCGGCGAAGGCGGCGGCCTCGTTGTCGCCGCTGTAGCCGGCGTGCAGGATCTTGCCCGCGTCCCGCGCCTCCACCAGCGCGCCCAGCGCCTCATCCGCCTCCAGCACGTCCAAATCGCACGAGTGCAGCAGCATCACGTCGAGGTGGTCGGTTTTCAGCAGCCGCAGCGCGCGGTCGACGGCGCCGTGGATCACCTGCGGCGTCCACGCCTCGCCCTCCAGATCCTTGTGCTTCTGGCCGCACTTGCTGACGAGGACGAAATCATCCCGCCGGCCCGAGAAATACTCGCCCAGAAACGCCTCGCTGCCGGGGTAGGTCAGGGCGGTGTCGAGGAGGTTCACGCCGGCGTCGAGCAGGGCGTTGATGACCTTGGCGGCCGCGTCGCGCTCGCTCTTGAGGTAGGCGGTCGGCGCGCAGCCGAAGCCGAGCGCGCTGACGGTGAGGCCGGTGCTGCCGAGGGGTCGCTGGGGAAGGTCTGCCATGGCGGAGTATAGAGCGGGCGGCCCCCGTGGAATGGGCGTCCCGCCCATGAGCCGTCCCAAGGGCGTCCCGCCCTTGTCAGGTGATAAGTGGTCGGCTGAAAAATACGCGGAGCAGGGGCAAGATGCCCCTGCCACATTTTATGGGCGGGACGCCCATGCCACGGTTGTCCGGCCGCGCCGCAGTTGGTACGGTCGCGTCGATGCCCGCCGCCCGACCCGCCGCCGTTTGGAACACCGCCGGGGCGGTCGCGGCGGTTTGGGGGGGCCTCTTCCTCGCCACAATCGCGGTCTACGCCCGCGGGTCGCTGCCGGTGGTGCTCCTCGGGCTGATCGCCGACGGCGGCGGGGCGGCGATCTGGGCGGCGTCGGCGGGGCTCGGCGGGGCGGTGCTGCTGCGGCGACTCAAGGCCCGCTGCGCCCCGGCCCTGTTCGCCGCCACCGCCTGCGGGCTGGGGCTGGGAATCTACTCCCTGCTGCTGCTCGGCCTGGCCCTCGCCGGGTGGCTGACGGTCTGGACGACCCTCGCCCTGCCCGCGCTGTCGGCCGGCGTTTACACCGTCGAAACCCTCCGCCGCCGGCCGGCGTGGCTGGCGACGGGGCGGATCGACCTAGGGCTGTCGCGCCCGGCCGGCGGGGCGTGGGTGCTGCTGCTCGCGGCGATCCCCGCCGGCATGGCCGCCACCGCCGGCGGCATCCTGCCTGGCGTGCTCTGGAAGCCCGCCGACCCCCACCCCTACGACGTCGTCGAGTACCACCTCGAACTGCCGCGCGAGTGGTACGAGGCGGGGCGGATGCGCCGGCCGACGAACAACATCTACGGCTACTTCCCCGCCGTCGCCGAGGTGCAATCCCTCGCCGCCATGGAACTCCGCGGCGGGCCGTGGGCGGGGATGTATCAGGCGCAATATCTGAGCCTCATCTACGCGATTCTCACGGTGATGGCGGTGTGCGGCGCGACCCGCTCGCCCGCCGCCGGCGTAATGGCGGCGGCGGTGCCGTGGGCGGTGATGCTCGCGGGCGTGGCGTACAACGAGTCGGCCTTTTTGCTCTACGCGACGCTCGCCGCGGCGTGGGCGGTGCGGGCGCTGCGGGGCCGGGCGGCGCGGTGCATGGCGGTCGCCGGCGCGGCGGCGGGGTTCGCGTGCGGCGTCAAATACACCGCCGTGCCGATGGTGCTGATCGGCGTGGCCGTCGCGTATGCCGCCGCGCCGGGGCGGGGGAAGTGGCGGCTAAAGGTCGTGCCGCTGGCGGTTTACGGGCTGGCGGCGGTCGCGCTCCTCTCGCCGTGGGGGGTGCGGAACCTCGCCTGGGCCGGCAACCCCGTCTACCCGCTCGCCGTGCGGCAGTTCGGGTCGAACGGCCTGTCCGACGGGCAGGTCGAACGGTGGGACGTCGCCCACGCGCCGCCGGCGGCCGAGGCGTCGGCCGCGGCGCGGGCGGCGGCATTCGGGAATATCGTGCTGCTCGACCCGCAGTACGGCCGGGTGATCTGGCCCCTCGCGCTGATTGCGGCCGCGGTCGGGCTGGCGGCTAAACGCTCGCGGCCGGGGGCGGTGCTGCTGGTGACGCTGCTGGGGACGATGGCGGTCGTCTGGGTCGGCTTCACGCACCTGCAGGGCCGGTTCTTCACGCCGGCGATCCCGGTCGCGGCCCTGCTGATCGGCGGGGCGCGGGGGCGGTTGGCGCGAGGCCTGACGACGGCCGGCGCGGCGGCGGCGATCCTGACCGGCGTGCTGTTCGTCGGGCCCCAACTCGAAACCTTCGCCGCCCTCGGCCGGGCCGGGTTCTTCGGCGTCACCGACCTCTCGTTCATCCCCCCGCCGGGCCTGGCCGCCGCCGCGGCGGCGGCCGACCCGTCGCGCCCGGTCGCCCTCGTCGGCGACGCGCGGGCGTTCCTCTACCAACTCCCCTTGAGCCGGCTGCACTACCGCACGGTGTTCGACCTGCCCGCCGACGCCCCGGACGCGGTAACGGCGTGGAGTGACCCCGCGTTGAAGGATCCGATCCTCGTGATCGACCCGCCGGAGGTCGCCCGCCTGCACGCCACCTACCGCCACGTCCCGCCGCTCTCGCCATCGGTGCCCGGCCCGCGCGACCGGCCGTTCGTGGTGACGGATTACCGCCAAACTTCGGATGCCACGGATTGACGAGTCCGTCAAGCCGTGGCACCCCTTCGCCGAACCGCTACACCGCCCGACGCCGGCGGATCAGCAGCAGGCCCGCGCCGGCGAGGGCGGCCATCGCGGCGGGCTCGGGCACGGCTTGGTTCGGCTGCTGGTTGAAGAAAAAGCCTTGTAGGCCGGGGGTGCTGTTGAAATAGATTTTCGCCTGGCCCGTCAGCGCGACGTGAGCGTTGGAATCGAACGACCCGCCGCCGAGGGCGATCGCCTGCAAACCGGTCACGGCGAAGCCGGTTTGCGAATCGTCGAAGTCCACCGTAATGTCGGCCGCGCCGTCGAGGCCGGTGAACCGCAGCAGGACCGTGTAATCGTCCGCCGTGCCGGCCAGTTCGTCCAAACCGCTCTCGGCGTACTTGATCCCGGCCACGTCGTCGAAGCCGAGCGACCGCTGGACCTCGCCGTTGAAGGTGCCCTGCACCATGACGGCCTCGGTGTTCGCCAACCCTTTGGCCGCGGCATTCTCGCGGCTGCTTTGGGCGGAGTAGCGGTCGCCGGCGGGCAGGGCCGTCAGGTCGCGGGAGTAGGTGGTGGAGTCGACCACCGGGGCGATGGCGAAGGGGTTATTGGTGGCGGTGCGGAACCAGTTGAGGTTGGTGTCGTCGCCGCGCGCGTCGTCGGCGGTGCCGATTACGCCGTCGGGGCCGGGGCCGAGGTCGTTCACGCCATTGCCGCCGAGGCCCGAGCGGGTGTAGCGGTCGTTCGCCGGCAGGGCGGCACCGAAGTTCGGGTGGTCGAGGCCCAGGGCGTGGCCCATCTCGTGCAGCAGGACCGACTCGAAGTCGTACTGCTGGGCGGAGATGCCGAAGGGCTGAAGGTTGCCGTTGGTCGGCAGCAGGCCGTTGTAGGTGTTGACGACGTTCTGGGTCGACACGAGCATCTGCCCGGCGAAGGCGCTGGTCGGGTCGACGCCGACGGTGAGCGTCAGCGGCCCGCCGGCGCCGGCGTAGCCGATCGGGTGAACCACGCGGGCCGGCTGGGCGTCGGTGGCGAAGGCGTACTCGAACGCGAACGCCCGCCCGGCGGTCAGCAGGGCGAGGGCGGCGACGGCGCAAACCGGCAGTGGCCGGGCGAGGGTGGGGGTCGGCATGGGTTTTTCCTCCGCTGAACGGTGCCCGACAGAACCTCTCGGGCGGTGGGACTTTCGACACTATCGCGCAAGAACCGCCGGCCGTCAACGGTCAATTGTGGCACGGGCGTCCCGCCCGCGTCTGCGACTTTGAAGCGAATAGAAGACGCGGGCGGGACGCCCGTGCCACGGTTGGACCACGTTAATCCGACGCCAGCCGGTCGATCAACTCGCGCTTCAGCACCTTGCCGGTCGGCGAGCGCGGCAACTCGTCGACCACCACCACGTCGCGCGGCACCTTCCAGTTCACCATTCCCTCCGACCGGCAGAAGTCGCGCAAGGCGTTGGCGTCGATGGAGTTGCCCTCGGTCGGCACCACGAAGGCCGCGACGGTTTCGCCGCGGGCGGGGTCGGGCTTGCCGACCACCGCCACGTCGGCCACGCCGGGGAAGCGGGCCACCACGTCCTCGATCTCGCGCGGCGGCACCTTCTCGCCCGCGACGATGATCAGCTCCTTTTTCCGCCCCGTGACGTGCAGGTAGCCCCCCTCCGCCAGATTGCCCAGATCGCCGGTCTTGAAAAACCCGTCCGGCGTGAAGGCGTCGGCCGTGGCGTCGGGGCAGTTGTGGTATTTTGCGAACACCATCGGCCCGCGGAAGCAGATTTCGCCCCGCCCGTCGCCGGGCACCGCCGCGCCGTTGTCGTCGATGATTTGGACCTCCGCCCCCGGCAGCAGCCGGCCGACGCTGCCGGGTCGGTGGTGCTGCGGGGTGTTGACGGCGATCGGCCCGCACGTCTCGGTCAGGCCGTACCCCTCCATCAGCGGCACGCCGAACTTTTGCAGGAACCCCTCGCGGATCGCCGGCGCCAGCGGCTCGCCGCCGCTCAGCGGGGCGTAGAGGCTCGAGAAGTCGTCGGCGGAAAAGTCTTTCAGCCGCAGCATCGCGCCGTACATGCTCGGCACCGCCGCCATCACGGAAATCTGGTGCTCCTTGATCGCCTTGGCCGTCGCCACGGGGCTGAACCGGCCGGTGTAAACCGCGTCGGCCCCGAGGGTTACGGGCGCGATCAGGCACGCCAGCAGGCCGGTCGAGTGGAACAGCGGGATCACGCCCAAAAAGTGGTGCTTGCGCTCCAGTACGTAATGCTCGATCGCGGCCCGCACGTCCGAATCGAGGTTGCCGTGGGTGAGGCAAACGCCCTTGGGCAGCCCGCTGGTGCCGCTGGTGTAAAGGAGCACGGCCAGGTCGTCGGGCTTGTTCTCGGCCGGCGTGGGCGGGGCGGCGGGCGGCTGGGCGGCGGGCGGGTCGGTCAGGTCGATCAGCGTTAAGCCGTTGATGCCGCGGAGCTTGTCGATCAGCGGCGGGGCGGAGAGGGCCAGGTCGATGCCGCTGTCGGTGATGACGTGGCCGACCTCGCGCTCGCCGAGGAGGAAGTTGATCGGCACCGCCGCCTTGCCGGCCGCCAGGATGCCGTAGAAGGCGGCGGCGAAGGCGGTCGAGCTCGGCAGCAGCAGGCCGACGCGCGACTTGTCGGTGGCGGCCTTGACCATCGCCGCGACGCCCAGAGCGTCGGCGGCGAGGGCGCGGTACGACTTTTGCGACCGCTCGTCGGCAACGGCCGGGGCGTCGGGCCGGGCGGCGGCGTGGTGGAACAGGGCGTCGGTGAGCATGGCGAATCCTCCCTCGGCCGGGCCGGGCCGAATGTGGCAGGTTGATTCTACCCCAAACTCGCGCCGCCGACACCGCCCGATCCGACGTTCCCGGCGGGGCCGGCGGCGCGTATGGTGAGGTCCGATGCCGTCGATGTACCGCGAACTCCGCCTCGCCCTGGCCCTCGGCGGCACCGGCTCGCACGGCGCGTTCGGCGGGGCGGCGGCCACGCAGGCGGTCAAGCTGGCCGTCGCCGACGCCGTCTACGGGCCGCCGGGCGGTCGCAGGGCGTACGACCGCGTGACCGTCGACGTGATGAGCGGCGCGGGGCTGGGCACCCTCGCCCTCGCCGCGATCCTCCGCGCGCTGGCGGCCCCCGATGCCGACGAGGCGGCGGTGGAGTCGGCCTCGCGGCGGACGGAGCTGGAGTTCGGCGGCCGGTACGACGTGCTGAGCCCCCGCGCCCGCCGCGACCTCGCCGCCGCCCAACTCGCCCAGGATGCCCAGATCGACCTCTGGACCCCGCCGGACGATCACGACCCCGCCGGGGGGTTGAGCTGGCGGAAGCTGCTCGGCGGGGTGAACGGCTGGTCGCGCGACCTGACGCACGCCGGCGGTCTGCTCGACCGCCACGCCGTCACGGAGCTCGCCCGCCGCACCCTCGGCTTCGGGGACCAGCGCGCCGACTTCGCCGGCCGCCGCCTGCTCGGCCGGCGGGTGCTGCTGGGCTGCACGCTGACGAATTACACGCCGGTGCTGCACCGCGACCGCCCGCCAATGCCGCCGGACGAGACGGGGCTGATCGGCCTGGGGTCGGGCCTGCGGACCCGCATCCACAGCGAGCTGCGGGTGTTCGATTTGCGGTTCGACCCGCCGCCCGACGGCCGGGTCGACACCGCCGAGGGCCTCGACCCGCCCGAGCGGCACTGGGTCCGCTGCTTCGACGGGTTCGACGCCCGCGCGGACCGCGACAAGGATTTGCGCGACGGCCGGACGTGGGACGAACTCGCCGACACCGCCGTGGCGTGCGGGGCGGTGCCGTTCGCGCTCGAGCCGGTGTCGCTGGTGCGGTACCGGTACGAGTTCGCCGAGGGGATCTGGCCGGCGGCGCTGGCGGGGCTGGACCGCTACCCGTTCACCTACTACCACGCCGGCGACCTGAGCAGCGAGCCGGTGCGCGAGGCGTTTCGGCTGGCGGCGCACCTCGACAGCCGGCCTCCGCTGGCGGGCGAAATGCCGTTCGACCGGCGGGTGATCTACGTCGACCCCACGCCCGGCGGCGGGGCGACGGCGCTGAACCCGGCGCTGACGGTCGGCTCCTACCGGCAGTTCGCCCCGTCCGACGCCGCCGCCGGCGCGGTGCTGCGGAGCACCACGCTTGACCGCGCCCTGCCGATTGCCCGCGGGTTCGCGTCGGCCCTGCACGACGAGGCGGAGGTGTGCGAGGCCGAGAAGGTCCACGCGGCCCGCGAACGCTTCGCGCTGCGGCGGACGCTGCGGCCGGCCCTGCTGGCGTCGCTCGCCGCCGACCCCGCGCCCGACGCCGTGCGGCAGGTGGCCGACGTCTGCGGGCGCCTGCTGGCCCGCGGCGCGACCGACCCGCTGTTCCCGACGTGCCTGCACCTCGACGCCGAACTGCGGCGGGTGGTGGAGGAGAACCCCGACGATCTGGCCGCGCTGGCGGGGCAGGTTTACGACGCCGACCTCTCGCCCGCGTCGCCCGAGGCGGGGCTGTGGCTGCGGGCGCTGTCGCTGGTGGCGGCCGACGGGATGCTGGGGCTGGCGGGGAAGTTCGAGTCGGCGAAGTTGATCGCCATCGCCCCGTATGCCGGCGTCGGGGCGCTGCGGGGCGAGTGCGTCGGCCGGCCGGACCTGCCGCGCGTCACGGGGGTCGATCTGCCGGGCGCGACCTTCGGGGGGTTGGCGGGCTTCATGTCGGCGTCGGCGGCGCACGTGGCGGTGGCGCACGGCAAGGCGTGCGCCCAGGATTTCCTCTACGCCTGCGGCCTGACCGACGTGCCGCCCGACCCCGCGCTGCGGCCCCTGCCGACGGTGTCGCCCGCGGAGCTCGAGACGATCGAGGCCGACGTGCGGCGCGGCATCGAACACCTCGCCGACCGCGTGGGGTCGATGGTCCGGCGGTGGGGCGGGCTGAAGTTCGGGCTGCTGACCGGGCCGGTCCGCTCGCTCCTGGCGTCGTGGGCGGCGCGGCGGGTGATGGCGCTGCTGGAGACCGGCGCCGCGCCCGGCCACGAGTTCCGCGTCCACGTCCCGGACGACTCGTACACCTTCGCCGGCGCCCGCCTCTTCGACCGCCGCTACGCCCCGATGCCCGTCGCCGGCGGGCGGCGGGCGCTGATCTGCTTCGCGCGGCGGGACGAGCTCGGGATGTGGCACGGCCCGCACGTCCGCTCCGGCCGGGTGCTGCGAATCCTTCACCGCGACCGCCCGGCGGCCGACCTCCCGCTGCCCGATTCGCCCGCCGTCGAGCGCGCCGAGCTGTGGCCGAACCCCATCTTCGAGATCGACCTGCCGACCGCCGGCACCCCCTCGCCGGACGACTGGTCGATCAACCCCGGCGTCGGCGAATTGACCTGAAGTGGCACGGGCGTCCCGCCCGGACTATGTGGAACGGCCGTCCCGCCCGAATTATGTGGAACGGGCGTCCCGCCCGGATTGCGTGGCACGGGCGTCCCGCCCGGATTATGTGGAACGGGCGTCCCGCCCGGATTATGTGGAACGGGCGTCCCGCCCGAATTCGCCGCTTGCGGCTTGGCAAGGAAACGATTGCAAGCTTCACAATCCTTCGTGAAGCCGCAAGCGGAGGAGAATCCGGGCGGGACGCCCGTTCCACATAATCCGGGCGGGACGCCCGTTCCACGGCGCTACCCTAGTTTTTCGAGGAACGCCCCGATCCGGTCGAGCCCCTTGTCGATCTGCCCCATCGACGTGGCGAACGACAGCCGCACGTGCGTGTCGAAGCCGCTGTCGGTGCCGGGCACCACCGCGACGTGGCCGTGCTCGAGCAACGCGGCGGAGAAGCCGACGGCGCCGGTGATCACCTCGCCGCCGGGGCCGGTCTTGCCGTAGTGGGCCGAGACGTTCGGGAAGCAGTAGAACGCCCCCTGCGGCTTCACGCACGTCACGCCGGGCAGGTCGTTCAGCCGCCGGTGCATGTGGTGCATCCGCCGCTCGAACTCCTGCCGCATCGCCTCGATCTTCTCCGCCCCGAGCGGGTTGTTCAGCGCCTCGGCCGCCGCCGGCTGGGTGAAACTCGTGATGTGGCTGGTCATCTGGCTCTGCAGCTTGTTCATCGCCTTGATGACTTGGATCGGCCCGCCGACGTAGCCGACGCGCCAGCCGGTCATCGCGTAACTCTTGCTGTGGCAGTTGAACGTCAGCGTCCGGTCGAACAGCGTCGGCCCGAGCGTGGCGAAACTCACCGCCTCGAAGCCGTCGTAGATCAGCTTCTCATAAATCTCGTCGGCGAAAACCGTCACGTTCGGGTGCCGCCCGACCACCTCCGCCAGCGCGGCCATCTGGACCGGGTCATATCCGTGCCCCGCGGGGTTCGACGGGCTGTTCAGGATCAGCACCTTCGTCTTGTCGGTGATGGCACTTTCGAGCTGCGCCGGCGTGATGCGGAAGCCGCCCGCCTCCTCGCCGCGGATGAAGACCGGCACGCCGCCGGCCAGCTTCACCTGCTCAGGGTAGCTCACCCAGTACGGCTCGGGGATCAGCACCTCGTCGCCGGGGTTGAGGATCGCCATCATCGCCAGGTAGAGGCAGAACTTCCCGCCCGCGCCGGTGGTGATCTGCTCGGCCGTGTACGGCAACCCGTTGTCGCGCTGGAACTTGGCGGCGATCGCCTGCTTGAGCTCCGGGACGCACGGCGAGGGCGTGTACTTGGTCATCCCCGCGTCGAGGGCGGCCTTGGCGGCATTTTTGATGAAGTCCGGCGTGTCGAAGTCCGGCTCCCCCGCCCCGAACCCCACCACGTCCACCCCCGCCGCCTTCAGCGCCTTGGCCTTCGCCGTGACGGCGAGGGTGATCGAGTCGGCGACTTGCGAAACGCGGTCGGCTAGGGGGGTGGTGGGCATGGGACGCGACGATATGCGCCGCGCCCGCGCGATGTCCTGCGGCCCGCCGCTTCGCAAAGAAACGACTTATCGGGGGCGCTCTTTCCGAAAGAAGTCGTAGGTGTCCGACCGCGTGGCGGGCGTGCGGAGCAGGCGGAAGCCCAGGCGCCGCATCTGCTCGCGGCTCACCGCCGTCCACGGCCCGGCGACGCGGATCACGCGGTCGGCGGACCCGATTTCGGCCACCACCGCCGCCGGCAGGGCGTCGGGCCAGCCGCGGGCGTCGCGCTCGACCATCAGCGTCCGGCCCGCGTAGCCGTTGGCGAACAGCGGGATCGTCGGGTCGTCGGGGCAGACCGTCTGGCCGGGCGTGGCGGCGACGTAGCCGACGAGGTCCGCCCAGCCCGCGTCGCCGTCGCGCCGCCGCTCGGCGTATTTCATGCCGCTGCCGTCGACGGTGGTGGCGTCGGAGACGACCGCGACGCCCAGCACCGCCGCCGCCGCCACCCGCAGGGCCCACCGCCGCCTCGCCAGCCGCGCCGCCACCGCCGGCAGGGCCGCGCAGGTAAAGGCGCTCATCGCCACGAACGACGGCAGGAGCGAGTTCACCGTCCCGCCCGCCTTGGCATACGCCGGCACCCCCGCCGCCGCCAGCGCCGCCACCGCCGCCAGCGACCAGACCACCGCCTGATCTTTCCGCCCGACCCCCCGGACCCGCTCCGCCACGAACGCGCCGAAGATCAGCAAAAACAGCGTGTTCCACCGCGCCAGCCCCAGCGCCGCCCCCCACGCCCGCCCGCCGTCATAGCCGTACATTGCCGGCACCGAGACCATGTAAAACCAGCCGACCGGCCAGAGGACGTAGACCATTAACAGCGCCGCCGCCACCGCCATCAGCGGCACCCCCGCCCGCAGCCACTCGCGCCGCGGCACCCTCCCCCCGCCGACGAGCAGGGCGACCGCCGGCACCGCCGCCGCGGCCGCCGCGGGCTGCTTGAAGAAGAACCCCACCACGCACGCCGCCGACCCCGCCGCGGTATAGGCCCACCCCCGCCACGCCGCTTCCCCGCCCGCCCGCCGGTGCCCCGCGTACAGCAGCAGCAGGGCGGCGGTCTCGAAGAGGATCGACGCCGCGTCCGGCCGGCTCTCGGCGAAGGCCTCACGCGCCCGGTAAAATTGCACCGCCACCAGCAGGAAGGCGACCGCCCCGACCGCGATCCCGCTCCGCCGCATGAACGCGAATCCCAGCAGCCCGGCCGTCAGCACCGCCGCCGCCGCCGAGATCAGCCGCGGCGTTTGCAGGTTCGGCCCGACCAGCGCGAACGCCGCCGCGTTCGCCCAAATCGACAGCGGCCCGTACATGAACGCCGCCGGCCCGTCGGCGGGCATCTGGTAGACCGTCTCGCCGCGGTTGACGCGCCAGGCGTCGACCACGGTCATCGACTCCCACGGGCTCAGCGGGTAGGCCGCGTCGAGGCGGGTGCGGAGCATCGACCAGACGTCGGGCATCACCCACGCCAGCCCCAGTAGCAGCGGCAGGGCGAGCCAAAGGTGGCTCGCACGTCCCGCCCGCGTCTTAAGAATAAAAATTCGGGCGGGACGCCCGAGCCACGACAGGCCGCTCACTCCGCCACCACCGGGGCCGGCCCGTCGTCCGGCTGGTTCGACCCCGGCAGGTGCAGCGCGTCGCGGACGCGGCTGAAGACCGCCTTGGCCCGCCCGACGGTGCCGGTCGGGCCGATCGGCCGGCCCTGGTAGTAGTTGATCGCCCGCTTGCCCATGCCGTAGACCTCCAGCCAGTTCCACCCGCCGCCGATGCCCGCGCCGATCACCGGCACCATCTTCTCCAGCAGCGCGTCGCGCGTGACGCGCAAACCGAGGTACTTCAGCGACAGGCGGAAGCCCTCGCCCAGCGCCTCTCGGCCGACGTTCTTGCGGATCACGTCCTTGGTGAACTCCCGCGCCCCGCGCACGCCGAGGGCGCGCAGGGTTTGGCTGGCGACGCCGGGGAAGCAGATGCCCAGCACGTCGGCGCGGAACTTCTGCTCGTCCATCAGCACGCCGGGGTCGAGCAGGGCGGCGACGGTGCCGACCATGGTGCCCTCGATCTTCAGCACCGCCGTGATGTCGGCCAGGGCGGCGGGAATGGCGGTGAGGGGGTTGCTGAACAGCCCGGTGGTCGCCCCGGCGGTGGCCGCCTGCTTGCGGGCGCGGGCGACCGCCTTTTCCGCCAGCCGCTCGGGCTTCACGTCGGGGTAGTCCCGCCTGAGTTGCTCCGCCGCCGCGCGGGCGTCGGACACGTCGGGCACGAGCCAGCCGAAAAAGGTATCGAGGTCCATCGCCGGCAGTGTAGCGGGGGCGGGGCGGAAAGTGGTGAGCGGTGCGTGGTGCGTGGTGCGTGGTGCGTGATGCGTGATGCGTGATGCGTGGTGCGTGGTGCGTGAGGATTTGAGTTTGCTTCAATGGGCCGGAACAAGCCGGCGTCTGAGCCGAAGGCGAAGACCCGGGTTCTTCGCCGCAAGCGGCTATCGCCGCTTGCGGCTTCGCAAAGAAATCGAACCCGTCGGATTTTCCAAGTCCGAAGAACCCGGGCCTTCGCCTGACGGCTCAGGCACCGGCTTGTTCCGACCCATTTTTCGTGCGGCCCCGCCCCGCCGTCCGATAAACCCGTAGCGTGACCGACCCCCTCCACGACCTGCTCGCCCGCACGCCCAACCCCGCGGCGGACGACCTGCTGCTCGAAGCCCTCCGCCGCGGAAGCCCGGCGGAGCGCGAACGGGCGGCGGACGTGCTGCTCTTCCGCGCCACCCGACGCGGCACCGCCGGCCTGCTGCGGCACTTCGGCGACCTGCCCGCCCCCGTCCGCGACCGCCTGCTGGCCGACCTCCGCCCGCTCGACACCGCCCTCCGCGACGCGGCCCGCGACGGCGAGCCCGACTCGCGCGCCGCGGCGCTGGCCCTGATCGCCCGCGCCGGCGCGGCCCGGCTGGCGGGGCTGGCGGCGGAGAATGTGACGCACGCCGACCCCCCCGTGGCCGCCGCCGCCGCCGGGGCGCTGGTGGACCTGTCGCGGCGTTCAGACTACGAACCGGAGGGCCGCCGGGCGTTGAACGCCGCCGTCGTCCGCGCCCTCGGGACGCACGACGGCCCGCACGCCGGCGCCCTCGCCGACGCGGCGTTGCGGCTGGGCGAGCCGGCCGACGGGCCGGTGCTGGCGGTCCTGTCCGCCGTCCGCCACGCCGGCAAGGAGCGGCTGCTGCGGCGGCTGGCCGACCCGCCCGACGCCGCGACGGCCGGCGCGTTCCTCACCGCCGCCGGCGGGGGCCACCTCCGCCCGACCTTCGCCGCCACCCTCGCCCGCACCACCGACCCCGCCGCGATTTCGGCCCTGCTCGACCGCACCCACCGCCTGGACGACCCCGCGCTGGCGGCGATTCTGTCGACCGTCGGCACGGGTGTTTTCTGGGAACTCGAACGCCTAACCACGGCCCTCAAGGGCTGGGCCTGTGAGGACTTGCCAAACGTCGCGCGGTGGATCGGCGCGGGCAAAACTGACCCGAACACCCTCGTCCAACTCCTGCGCCGCCTGCTCGAGCACGCCACCGGCACCGACGCCCCGGCCGTCGCGGCGCGGCGGCGGGTCGCCCACGTTTTGGCCGGCCGGGCCGACGTGCCGACGGATGTGCTCGAAGGTCTGATCGACGACCCCGCCCCGCGCGTCGCGCGGTCGGCGGCCCTGGGCCTGATCCGCCGCCGGCCCGCCGGCCTGGAGGCGACGCTGCTGCGGCACCTGCCGTCGGCCCACCTCGCCGTCCGACGGCTGATCGCGCGGATCGCCGGCGGGGCGGCGTTCGACGCCTTTTGGGACCGGTGCGACGGCCTGCCCGACCCCGCCCGCCGCGCCGCCGGCGCCGCCCTCGTCAAACTGCTGCCGGACGTGCCGTCACGCCTCCGCCGCCGGCTGCTGACCGGGACGGCGGCGGGGCGCGTGAAGGCGATCGGGCTGGCCGACGTGCTGGGGCTGCCCGGCCCGGTGGTCGCGGCCGCCCCGGTCCTCTGCCGCGACGCCGACGCCGGCGTGCGGTCGGCCGCGATCCTGTTCCTCGGCCGGAGCAAGGTGCCCGACGCCGCGGCCCTCCTCGCCGCGATGCTCGCCGACCACCGGCCGGCCCACCGCATCGCGGCGATGGACGCGCTGCGGCACCTCGGCTACTGGCGGCTGCTCGACCGCGTCGCGGCGATGGCCCGCGACGATTCGAACCCGCCCACCCGCCGCCACGCCGCCCGCCTGCTGCGCGACGTGGCGGCGGAGAAGGGGAAGCATGTCGCGTGATTCACTTTCATATTCTTTGACAGCCGGAGGCGGAAGCCCCGGTTTTCGGCGCGGAATGCATCGTCGAAATGGAACGCTTCCGCGCCGAAGACCGGGGCTTCCGCCTCCGGCTATTAAGGATGCCATTTTCGCCCTGTTGATCCTCCTCGCCCTCGCCGCCGCGGCCCGTGCCGACACGACGGCGTCGGACGTGGCGCGGGGGGTGAACGAGTCGATGAGTCAGAAGGACGGCACCGGCCCGCTGATCGCGGCCGGGGCGGGGGTGGCCGGGCTGCTGGGCATCGCCCTCTACCGAAGCCGGCGGGGCGGCAGCAACCCGACCGCGGCGGTGGTTCGGTCCGCAGGCCGGTCGGTGGGTAAGGCGGGCGGTTCGCCGCGTGCCCTGAGGGCCGAGGTTCGCAAGGCGCTGGGAATCAGTCGCTCGGAAATGCGGCGGTTGCTGCGGCTTGCCCGCGCGGGGGGCTGGTCCGACCCGCTGCTGCCACTGCTGTGCCCGTCGCTGCTGGAGTCTGATCTGACGGAAACTCAACCTGGCCCGGAACAAGCCGGCGTCTGAGCCGAAGGCGAAGACCCGGATTCTTTGCGAAGCCGCAAGCGGCTCAAGAACCCGGGTCTTCGCCTTCGGCTCAGACGCCGGCTTGTCATACAGCGGGGCGGTTCACCGGCCGGCGAGGTCGTAGTAGCCGACGAAGTAGAGGAAGCGGTCCTGGTTCAGCACGGGGATGGACAGGCTCACGGCCTTGTCGCGGACGGCGTTGTAATCGTCGAGCTGCTTCTGGGCCTGGTCGCGCTGGAAGCGGAGCAGCGGGTCGCCGTCGAGCTCCTGCTGGCTGTAGTTGGGCACGGTGGGCTCGCTGCCGAGCACGACGAAGTCGGTGGCGACCTTGACCTCGGTGCCGGTGGCGCCGCCCCACTGGGTGACGAGGCGTCGGATCACGTCGGCGTCGGCGTCGCTGGGCCGGCCGTCGTGGTTCAGGTCGAACTGGCCGAAGACCACGAAGTTCATCTTCGTGTCCTTGCTGTAGACGAGGTTGACCACCGCGTCGCCGACGTTGATGACCGCGCCGGGGTCCTTGCGGATCACGCGGCCCTCGCTGCTGCCGGGCAGCACGCGGGTGATCTCGATGGCGGCCTTGCCCTTGAAGTCGCTGTCCGGGGCATTCTTCGCGCCGGGCTTGAGGGCGGGGTTGGGGATGGGGCGGCTCTGGTCGAAGATCTCGAAGGTCATGCCGGGGCTGATCTGGTCGCCCGAGCCGAGGCTGATGTAGACGTCGTCCTGCGTCGGCGTCTGCACGACCTTAGTGTCGGACGCCTCGATGATCTGGTCGACCGGCAGGCGGAACTTCGCCAAGCGGTTCTCCAGGACGCGGTTGAGGTCGCCGAGCTGGGCGATCTGGTTCTGCAAGTCGCGGACTTGGTTCGCGCTCTGCTTGGCGGCCTCGTTGGCCTGGGTGAGCTGCTGGCCGGCGCTGCTGTTGACGTCGCTGACGTTCTGGACGTAGGCCTTCTGGAGGTCGTCGGTTTTGGCGACCGCGGCGTCGGCGCGGGCGTTGGAGGCGGCGATTTCCTTGTCCTTGGCGGCGAGCTGGTCCTGCTGGGCCTTCATCATCGCCTGCTTCTCGGCCTGGGCGTCGGCGGCCTGGGTGGTGAGCTGGCCGACCTGGGCGTCGACGCCGGTCATCAGGCCGGTGAGGCTGCGGACGGTGCCGACGAGGTTATCGGTCTTGAGGGTGCCGACCTCGGCGCGGTTCTGGGCCTTGGCCTGCTTGTTGGCGTCGGCGACGGCGGCCTGGGCGGCTTTAGTGGCGTTGTCGGCGTCGGTGGTCGCCTGCGCCGGCGAGGTCGACCCGTTGATCACCCCCGCCTCCGCGCCGGCGACGCGGATGGCGGTGGCGAGCAGGTTCTCGCTGCCGCGCTTGGCCGACCGGATTGCCGCCACCTGCGGGCCGTTAATCGCCGAGGCGTCGTACACCTCCGCGTTCTGGCTCTTGAGCGTGGTCTCGCGCTCCTCGGCATTCTTCTGGCCGACGTAGAAGACGATCGCCAGCACCATCATGGTGACGGCGAGGATGCTGGTGACGACGGTCCAGCCGATCAGCGCGCCGCGGGAACTTTGGTTGGCAGCCATACAACGACCTTCTACGAGGAGCCGCGCCAACCGGTCGGGACGTCCGCCGGGGTCGCGCGGTGCGGGTGCGAACGCCAATGCTACCCACCGCGGCCGGGCGCGGTCAAGCCGGCCCGGCTAGGGCAGCAGGTCGGCCACCGCGACGGGGCCGGACGCGGGGCCGGACGCGGGGCCGGACGCGGGGCCGGACGGGGCGGCGAGCGGGGCGACGGATTGGGTCTCGTCGAAGATCTGCACCGACGCGTACCAGTGCCCGTGCTCGCGGTCGGCGTCGACGATCGGCGAGCGGAACACGAACAGCCGGCGGCGGTTCACGTCGAGCACCCAATAGTCCTCAACCCCGGCCTTGGCGTAGAGTTCGGCCTTTTCGCCGGTGTCGTAGGCGAGGCTCGTGTTGGCGACCTCGACGATAAGGACCGCCGCCGTGGGTCGGCCGGTGGCGAGGGTTTGGCGGATGTCGCCCGCCACCACCGCCAGATCGGGGCCGACGTCCGTGTCCGGAAGGATGATGAACGGCTTCTCCTGCCGCACGACGTGCCCGACAGGAAACGCCAACTCCAGGCGCTTCGCGGCCAGCATGACGGGCACCGTGTGGATTTCGTCGGGTTGGCCCATGACGTAAATCTTACCCGCGACCAACTCGGTTCGCTTGTCTCGAAAAATGTCGGTCTCGTCCAGCGCGTGATATTCGTCCAGCGTCCAGCGGTAAGTCGGCGGACCGCCCGGCGAGGCGGCGGCGGGCCTAATGGACTTCTTCGGTTTGGGCGGGGCGAGCGTCATGCCCGCATCTTACCGCGCCGCACGCCGCGCCGTAAGATCGGCCCCATGCCGAAAAAGACCTTCTACCTCATCGACGGCCACGCGCAGATCTACCGCGCCTACCACGCCCCGTTCCGCGACCTCACCAGCCCCACCGGCGAGCCGACCAAGGCCACGTTCGTCTTCACCCAGGTCCTGCTCAACCTCGTCGACCTCCGCAAGCCCGACTACCTCGCCATGATCATCGACAGCGGCGATGAAACCGTTTTCCGCAAGGAGATCTACCCCGAGTACAAGGCCAACCGCGCCAAGCGGCCCGACGACTTCGGGCCGCAGGAGGAGCGCATCCTGCAGATCGTCCGCGACGCGGGCATCCCGATCTACGCCAAGCCGGGCTTCGAGGCCGACGACCTGATCGCCACGCTCGCCAAGCGGCTCGGCGGCGAGTTCGACGTCTTCATGGTCAGCAAGGACAAGGACTTGCGCCAGTGCGTGGCCGACGGCGTGGTGATGTACGACGTGGTGGCCGACGAGTCGTTCGACGCCGCCGCGCTGCGGGCCAAGCTCGGCTACGGCCCCGAGCAGGCGGTCGACGTGCAAACCCTCGTCGGCGACGCGACGGACAACGTGCGCGGCGTCAACGGCGTCGGCGAGAAGACCGCCGCCAAGCTCATCAACGAGTACGGCTCCGCCGCCGCCGTGGTCGAGAACGCCGACAAGCTCACGCCCAAGCTCAAAGAGAACGTGCTGGCGTTCGCCCCCGAGATGGACCGCACGCGCCGGCTGGTGACGCTCGACACCGACGTGAAGTTCGACTTCGACGCCGCCGACTGCGAGTACGCCGGCCTCGACACCGACGCGCTGCGGAACCACCTGACCGAACTGGGCTTCAAGGGCCTGCTGGCCCGCCTGGGCGGCACGTCCGACCCGAAGCCGACCGGCTTCACCGCCGACAAGCCCGCGCCGCCGAAGTATCAGCCGCTGGCCGGCGGTTTGTTCGACGCCGAGGCGCCGGCGGATGGCGGCGAAAAGGGCGACGGCACCTACGCCCTCGTGGCGACCGAAACCGACCTTGCGACGCTCGCGGCCGACCTGAAAAAGCAGCCGCGCTTCGCCTTCGACACCGAGACCGACGGTTTGGGCGCGGTCGGCTCGAAGCTCGTCGGCATGAGTTTCACCTGGGCCGAGGGCACCGGCCGCTACCTGCCGGTGATGGGGCCGGCGGGATCAACCTTGCTGCCGCTCGACCAAGTGATTAAAGCCGTCAAGCCGATTCTGGAAAATCCCAACATCGGCAAGATCGGCCACAACATCAAATATGACCAACTCGTCATGCGCGGCGTCGGCATCGACCTCAAGGGCGTTGAGACCGACACCATGCTCGCCGCGTTCCTCATCGACGCCTCGCGCAACACCTACGGCATGGACAAACTGGCGGCGGACCTGCTGAATTATCAGACAACGCCGATCAGCGACTTGATCGGCAAGGGGAAAAAGCAGATCACGATGGACCGCGTCGACCTGAAGATCGTCACGGACTACGCGGCGGAGGACACCGACGTCACCCTCCGCCTCGCCGGCCTGCTGGGGCCGAAACTGGACGAGATTCCCGCCCTTCGGAAGTTGAACGACGACGTCGAGGTGCCGCTGATCGACGTGCTGGTGGAGATGGAGGCCAACGGCATCGCCGTCGACCCCGCCGTGCTCAAGGAGCAGTCCGAAGTGCTCGGCGGCCGGATCGAAGCCCTTCACAAGCAAATCATGGAGGCGGCCGGGACGGACTTTAATCCCGATTCCAACAAGCAACTTCAGGAAGTGCTGTTCGAGAAATTAAAGCTCAAGCCCGTCCGCAAAACTAAGACCGGCTACAGCACCGACCTGGCCGTGCTTGAACAGTTGTCGTCCGACCACCCGGTGCCCGCCCTGATCCTCGAATACCGCAGTTTGCAGAAGCTGAAGAACACCTACCTCGACAACCTGCAAAATGACATTCTGGCCGACGGGCGGATCCACACCAGCTTTAATCAAACCGGCGCCAGCACCGGCCGGCTGAGCAGCAGCGACCCGAACCTACAGAACATCCCGATCCGCACCGACGAGGGCCGGCGCATCCGCCTCGCCTTCGTTCCGGGCGACCCGAAGACGCAGGTGCTGCTGACGGCGGACTACAGTCAAATCGAATTGAGAATGCTCGCGCACTACTGCGAGGAGCCGGCCCTGATGAAGGCGTTCGCCGAGGAGCAGGACATTCACAAGGCCGTCGCGTCGGAGGTGTTCGCCACGCCGCTCAATGAGGTGACGCGCGAGCAGCGCGACCGGGCGAAGACGATCAACTTCGCCATCATCTACGGCGTCACCGCCTTCGGTTTGGCCCGGCGGAACGAGGGGATGAGCCAGACCGCGGCGCGCGAGCTGATCGACACCTACAAAAAGCGCTTCCCCGGCATCTTCGACTTTTTCGAGCAGTGCATCGCCGACGCCAAGCGGCAGGGCTTCGTCGAAACGATCCTCGGCCGCCGCCGGCCGATCCCGGAGATCGAGAGCCGCATCGCCTCCATGCGGCAGTACGCCGAACGCACCGCCATCAACAGCGTCATCCAGGGCAGCGCGGCGGATTTGATCAAGGTGGCGATGGTCAACCTGCACCGCCGGATGAAGCGCGAGAACTCGCCGAGCAAACTGCTGTTGCAGGTCCACGACGAATTAGTGTTCGAGACGCCCGAGGCCGTGGTCGAGCGCGAGGCGGCGGTCATCCGCGAGGAGATGACCGGCGCGATGTCGCTGAAGGTGCCCCTGCGCGTCGAGGCGGGGTGGGGGAAGAACTGGCAGGAGGTGAAGTGAAGTGGAACGGGCGTCCCGCCCGGATTTCTTAGCTTTAAAAGAAGAAATCCGGGCGGGACGCCCGTTCCACTTCGCCCGTTCCACGATTTACCCGTTCGCCAGCAACTTCTCCGCCGCCGTCAGCAGGCGGTCGAGCTTCACCGGCTTGTTGAAGTATTCATTCACCCCCAGCGACTCGGCGAACATCTTGTGCCGCCCGCCCTGGTTGCCGGTGATCATGATCACGAACGGCTTGCTCTTGGGCGGCTTCTTCGCCTTGAGCTTCTCCAGCACCAGAAAGCCGCTCCGGCCCGGCAGCATCATGTCCAGCACGATCAAATCTGGCGGGCTCTTCTCCGCCAGCTCCACCGCCTTGTTGCCGTTGGACGCGGTTTCGATCACCGCCCCGGTCGGCTCGAACAGCGCCTCGAGGCTGGTGAGAATGTCCTGGTCGTCGTCGACCAGCAGCAGGTGCTTTCCGTCGAGAACGCTCGTGGTGGCGGCGTCAAGGGCGTCATCAGTAAGGGTGTCGGGCATGGGAACCTCCGTCGGTGTTTGGGGATGAAGGCCGGCGGGACGCGCCGGTGCGTCAATTCTACCACGCCCACTGTCGCGCGGCACGGGAATCCGCTAGCATCGCCCCCCACCGGCTAGCCGGGCCGTTGCGGGTCAAGCCGCCGCCGGCCGCCGTCCGATAAGGAAGCCATGACCGCCGACGACCCCCACGCGCGACCGACCCTCACCGCCGCCGGCCCCACCGTCGGCCCGCGGCGCGGCGGCGACGGCCGGCCGATCCTCGTCATCGACTCGGGCCTCGGCGGCCTCACCGTCGTCAAGGAGCTCCGCCGCGCCCTCCCCGCCGAGCGCGTGGTCTACTTCGGCGACACCGCCCGCCTGCCCTACGGCTCGAAGACCCCCGAGACCGTCACCGGCTTCGTCCGCCAGATCGTCCGACACTGCCGCCCGTTCGACCCCAAGCACGTCGTGCTCGCCTGCAACACCGCCAGCGCCCTGGCCCTCAACGGCCTGCGCCGCGAGATGCCCGACCTGCCCGTGACCGGCGTGATCGACCCCGGCGCCCGCGCCGCCGTCCGCGCCGCCGGCAGCCGCGAGAAGCCGACCATCGGCGTGATCGCCACCGAGGCCACCATCCGCTCCCGCGCCTACGACCACGCCGTCAAGCGGCGCCGCAACCACGCCCGCCTGCTCTCGCGCGCCACCCCGCTGCTGGCCCCGATGGTCGAGGAGGGCCGGCCCGACGGCGACCCGCTGGTCGACCTCGCCCTGCGGCAGTACCTCGCCCCGCTGCTCGAGCGGCGGCTGCACGTGCTGCTGCTGGGCTGCACGCACTACCCGATGATCGCCGCCGCCGTCCGCCGCGCCGCCGGGCCGCGCGTGGCGGTGATCGACTCCGCCGCCTGCTGCGCCGACGACGTCGCCCGCCGCCTCGCCGCCTCCGGCCGACTCGCCCCTGCCGCCGCCGCGGGCGCGGTCGGCGGCCTTGAATGTCTGGTGACGGACAACACGCCCCGGTTCGCCCGGCTGGCGTCGATGTTCCTGGAGACGCCGGTCGACCCGCCGACGCTGGTCGAGGTCGACCGCCTGTACGACGCCGAGCCCGCCGTGCCGCTGCGGGCGACGGCCTGAAAGGGCCTGAGCCGCCGGGGCCACCGTTCCAATTCATATTTTTGACCTCGCCATGAAGTTCAACCCCCTCCCGTCGAAATCCGCCCGCCTGCTGGTGCTGGCCCTGGCCGCCGCGCCGGTGGTCGGGTGCGCCGCCGCCCCGCGCGACGAGGCGTCGCGCCGCCTCCGCCCGGTCAATGCGGCCGTGGCCGACGATGCGCCGGAAGTCGCCCCGTCGACCGATCAGGCCACCCTCGCGTCGGCCACCGCGCCGGCGAGCGATTCAACCGACTCGACCGACTCCATCATCGGCCTCGACAAAAACGGCCCCGGCCTCCTCGCCGCCGGCACCCGGACCAACGGCGGCGGCGTGATCGGCGCGCTCCTCGGCGGCCCCAGGCGGCTGTGGAACTTCCTCCGCGGCCGGCCCGCCATCACCCCCGCCGCCGCGGCCGGCGAAATGGAGGACAAGCAGTTCCCCGACGAGCGCCGCAAGGGCATCGCCACCCTGGTCAACTGGGACTTCGGCAAGTCCGCCCCCTACACCACCCGCTACGACGAAATTGCCCGCCGCGACCCCGACCCGCTGGTGCGCGCCACCGCGATCCGCGCCCTGAACCGCGCCCGCCACGCCGAGAGCGACCCGACGTTCGTGGCCGCCCTGGCCGACCCGGAGGCGGACGTGCGGCTGGAGGCCGTCAAGGCCCTGAACCGCATGCCGACTAAGGACGCCGCCGCCCCGTTGATCAAATTGCTGTCCGACCCGAACCAGCCCGCCGACGTGCGCATCGCGTCCGCCGAGGCGCTGGGGCACTACGAGACGTTGGACGTCGCCCGCGCCCTGGTCGCCCAACTCAACGGCCGCGACTTCGGCGTCGCGTGGCAGGCCCGCCGCAGCCTCAAGCAGATGCTCGGCCAGGACTTCCGCTACGACGAGCCCGCGTGGCTGTCCTACCTGACCGGCCCGAACGCCCCGGTCGGGTGAGGCGCGTTTCGGACCTCCTTAACAGCCGGAGGCGGAAGCCCCGGTCCTCGGCGCGGAATGTTTCGTTGAGTCCGAACGCTCCTGCGCCGAAGACCGGGGCTTCCGCCTCCGGCTATCAAAGCACGGGCCACTCGGCGTGCCATTTAGCCGCCTCCGCTTGCGGGGCGCGTCGAGCGACATGACGCCACCCGACGCGCCCCGCAAGCGGAGGCGGCTAAATGGTTCGGTGGTCCACCCATCCGACCGTCCGGCGATTTGCGGTTCCCGCGATCCGGCGCGTTCGCCGAAGACCGGGGCTTCCGCCTCCGGCTATTAGGGGAGCGTTCTACATCTGCTCGGGGTGCTCGATGCCCAGCAGGTCCAGCCCCTTCGCCAGCGTCCTTCCGACCAGCTCGCACAGCGCGAGGCGGGCGGCGCGGACCGGCGGGGCGGCGGTCAGCACCGGGCAGTTCTCGTAAAAGCCGCTGAACCGCGTGGCGAGGTCGTAGAGGTAGGCGCACAAATGGTGTGGCCTCAACTCGCGGCCGACCAGTTCGAGCACCTCGCCGAACCGCAGCAAATGCTTCGCCAGCGCCACCTCCTGCGGCTCGCGCAGCGCGAACGACTCGGCCGCCGGCACGGTATCCGCGGCGTCGGCGTGGCGGAAAATCGACCGCACGCGGGCGTGGGCGTACTGCAGGTACGGGCCGGTGTTGCCCTCGAAGCTCAGCATCTGGTCGAAGCTGAAGACGTAATCGCTCGTTCGGTCCTTGCTCAAGTCGGCGTACTTCAGCGCGCCGATGCCGACGGCCCGGCCGATCTCGCGGCGCTGCGGGTCGGGCAGGTCCGGGCCGCCCTTGCGGGCGTCGTCCTTCTCCGAGACGATCGCGTAGGCCCTCGATTCGGCCTCGGCCAGAAGGTCGATCAACTTCACCGTCCCGCCGGTGCGGGTCTTGAACGGCCGGTTATCCTCCCCCAGCACGCTGCCGAAACTGGCGTGCTCGAGCATCACCTCCGGCGTCGCCAGCCCGGCCTTGCGCGCCGCGGCGAAGACCTGCCGGAAGTGCTGCGCCTGCCGGGCGTCGACGAGGTAAACCACGCGGTCGGCCCGCAGTTCGGCGGCGCGGTAGGCGAGGGCGGCGAGGTCGGTCGTGCCGTAGCCGAAGCCGCCGTCGGA
Source organism: Tepidisphaeraceae bacterium (assembly GCA_965260985.1). GTDB lineage: Bacteria > Planctomycetota > Phycisphaerae > Tepidisphaerales > Tepidisphaeraceae > CBDHCE01. Next base: position 367,211 of record CBDHCE010000018.1, read on the forward strand.
CTTGCGGACCATCAGCGGCGTCTTCTCGCCGGGGGCGAAGATCACCGTCGCGCCGTCGCTCAATTCCGCCACGCCCGCGGCCTGAAGGGCGGCCACCAGCGGGCCCAGCCGCGGGTTGTAGAACGACTCGCCCCGCTCGTCGGCCCGCTCCAGCAGCACGCCCAGCCGGCCGTAAATTGTCTCGGTGTGCCGGCGGGTGGCGTCGACCAGCCGGCCCCACGCCGCCAACTCGTCCGCCCCGCCCGCCTGGAGCCGCACGACGGTCTGCCGCGCCCGCTCGGCGAAGGCGGGCTCGGCGTCGAACCGCCGCTTGGCCTCCTGATAATGCGTTTCGATGTCGGCCAGATCCTCGCTCGTCTCGGAAATTTGGTCGGCCAGGTGGGCGATCAACATGCCGAACTGCGTGCCCCAGTCGCCGATGTGATTTTGGCGGATCACCGTGTGGCCCAGAAACCCCAGAATCCGCGCCGCCGCGTCGCCTAGGATCGTGCTGCGGATGTGGCCGACGTGCATCTGCTTGGCGACGTTGGGGCTGGAGTATTCGACCACCACCGTCTGCGGCGCCGCGGCGGTGGGGACGCCGAGTTTCGGGTCGGCGGCCATGTCGGCGAGTCGGGCCTCGACCCACGCCGGCGCGAGGCGGACGTTCAGGAAGCCGGGGCCGGCGATGCTCACCTCCTCGGCCATGCCGCCCAGGTCCAGGGCGGCCTTGATCTTCTCGGCCAGGGCGCGGGGGTTGGCCCTCTCGCCGGTCTCGGCCGAGACGCGCTTGGCGAGGCCCATCGCGGCGTTGGACTGGTAGTCGCCGAAGTCGGGATTTTGCGACGGGGCGACGAGCGGGTCGGCCTGCAACCCGGTGGCGGCGGCGATGGCCCGGCCGAAGGCGGCGGTCAGGTGGTCGAGGGGCGTGGGCATGGGGCAGTCTAGCCCGGTCGCGCCAAAATGCGTGATCGGTGCAACGCCGCTTGTCGGCGGCGCGTGTGGTCGGATAAGGTGTGGTGCCCGTCGTGCCTGCCCCGTGCCGCGACCCGCCGCCCCGGCCCCCATGGACTCCAACGGACCCCGCCGCTTATGAAGCCCATCCTCACCCCCGCCATCCTGTCCGCCGCGCTGCTGTTGGGCTGCGCCGCGCAATCCCATGCCGAACCCCCCGTTTCCGCCGCCGCCCGGAGCGCCGCGCCGGCCGTGCCCGCGCTGATGCCCGGCGCCTCGTCCGCCGAGGCCGAACAGGCGCTCAAAACGCAGGCGATCGACGCGCTCAAGGCCGGCGAGGTCGGGCGGTCGCGCACGCTGGTCGACCAGGCCGCGTCGATGAGCCAGGACCCGTCGTACCAGCAGATCCTCGCCAGCCTCGACCGCTTCGCGGCGCAGAAGAAAACGCTGGCGGAGGAGAAGCTCAAGAGCTTCCAGGAGCAGGTGGACAAGGCCCACACGCTGATCGAGGACGGGCAGGACCCGTTCGCCCTGTCGTTCGTGGCCGAGGCCTACGCCCGCGCCGCCGACAAGCCCAAGTTCGAGGCCGAGGCGTGGGTGCAGGAGTTGATCGCCCGCAGCCTGAAGCAGGGCGCCGGCTACGAGCGGGCCGAGCAGTGGCTGAAGGCGCTGCGCGTCTACCGCAACCTCCGCCAGCTCGACCCGACCAACGCCGCGTGGAAGAAGGATTTGACCGACTCCGCCCGCCGGGTGCGGCTGCTGGCCCTGTACACGCCGGACCGGCTGAAGACGATCCGCGAGGCCGACGCGAAGGATTTGGAGGCCGCCTCGAAATTGCTGGAGGAGAAGTACCCGACGACCAAGCCGGCCACGAATCCCGCCTCACCGCTCAAGACGCCGGAGGTCGCGCCCGCGCCGGGCACGGGGCAGGGGCCGGCCGCCAAAAAGCTCGACGCGGTGAAGGGGACCGTCCCCAACGAACCGCCCAACGCCCCGGCCGACGCCTCGCCCGCCACCAAGCCCGCCGAGGATAAAACCGACAAAACCGACGATGACGCCGACATCTTCCGCATCGACTGGAAGGAGGCGGTGGAGGGCGTGAACATGGGCATGCTCCGCGAGGCGCTGCGCGAGACGGAGCAGAACTGGTACCGCCCGGTCGACCACGGCAAGCTGATCGCCGGCGGGCTGGACGCGCTGCGCGCCCTCGCCACCACCGGCGGGCTGGACGCGACCTTCGCCGACCTCAAGGACGCCGGCCGGACCCAAACCTTCATCGCCGGGCTGGACGAGTTGAAAAAGGCCGCCCAAGACCCCGCGGCCCCGGCCGCCGGCGACGCGACGGGGGCCACGCTCGACCAGTTGGTGCTGCTCAACGGCCGGACGCTGCGGCTGCCCGAGGGCGTGCTGGTCAGCGAGTTCGCCGACGGCGCCTACGGCACGCTGGACGCCTTCTCGACCATGATCTGGCCCGCCGACGTGGCGGAGTTCAACAAGAGCACCCAGGGCGAGTTCAGCGGCGTGGGCATCAGCATCCGCTCCGAGGCGGGCGAGCTGCTCGTCGTCAGCCCGCTGGAGGACAGCCCCGCCTACGACGCGGGCATCGCCGCCGGCGACGTCATCACCGGCATCAATGGCAAGAGCGCCAAGGGCATCAACATCAACCAGGCGGTGAAGAAGATCACCGGGCCGACCGGCACGAAAGTCACCCTCACCATCCGCCACCCGGACACCACGTCGTCGGACTATGAATTGACCCGCCAGACGATCCACGTCGACAGTTTGCGCGGCTGGGCCCACCAGCCCGGCGGCGGCTGGGAGTACTACATCGACCCCGACCAGAAGATCGCCTACCTGCGCCTCAGCAGCTTCACCAAGGAGAGCGGCGACGAGATGGCGGCGGAGCTCAAAAAGCTCAAGGCCGACGGGGCGCGGGCGATCGTCTTCGACCTCCGCAACAATCCCGGCGGCCTGCTCACCGCCGCCACCGAGATCGCCGACGACTTCCTGCCCGGCGGCCTGATCGTCGAGACCAAAACCGACAAGGGCGTCGAGCAGGGCCCGCCCATCTTCGCCACCAAGAGCCGCGCCGACGTCGACGTGCCGGTCGTCGTGCTCGTCAACCCCTTCAGCGCCAGCGCCAGCGAGATCGTCAGCGGCACGCTCAAAGATTTGCACCGCGCCCTGATCGTCGGCGAGCGCAGCTTCGGCAAGGGGAGCGTGCAGATGCTCTTCCCCCTCGACCGCCGACAGGCCTACCTCAAGCTCACCACCAGCCACTACTTCCTGGCCGGCGGCGAGAAGATCCACCGCGAGGACGACAGCAAAACCTGGGGCGTCGAGCCGGACGTGAAGATCGAGCTGACGCCCGAGCAGATGCGCGAGACCATCAAGGCCCGCCAGGAGCTCGACGTGCTGCTCCGCAGCAAGGAGGGCAACGCCGCCGGCGACGCCGCGGCGGAGAAGAAGCTGCTCGACAACGACCCCCAACTCGCCGCCGCGCTCCTGCTGCTGCACCTCGATCTGGCCGGCACCCCGCAGGTGGCGGTGGCGAAATAATCAGGGAGGAGCGGGTGAGGGATGAGCAGGTGAGCAGGTTAGTGACGAGCGGGTGTGGGATGAGCGGGTGAATTCGGCGTTTTTTCCGAAACTCGCCCGCTCATCCCTCGCCCGCTCACCACTTCTTCCCTCACCCCTCATCCCCCATTGACAGCATCGCCAGCGCCAGCGGCACGTTGTCGGCCCGCGTGAACATCTTGTCGATGCCCGTGACCATGAAGGTGCCCCACACCGGCGTGCTGACGCCGCAGAGGATCAGCCGCCGGCCGGCCGCCGCGACGTGCCGGCGGATGCGCAGCAGCCGCGCGAGGTTGGAGCTGGCGAGGTAATGCACGGCCGAGAAGTCGAGCACCGCGTCGGTCGGCTTGGCCTTCGCCTGCCGCTCGATCTGCTCCAGATCGTCCGTACACAGCGGCTCGTCGGCCAGGTGGACCAGCGCGACGTCCTCACTCCATTGTTCAATAGCCATGACCCCGCCAGCCTACCGCCCGGCGCGCCCGAGGGCAACGGCGCAACGTGGCACGGGCGTCCCGCCCGCGTCCGGCCGCTTGCGGCTTCGCAAAGAAACTCTGTCTCAACCCGTTTTATTTGCGAAGCCGCAAGCGGCAAAACGCAGCAGTCTCAACGCTTCCGAACCATCTCCTCATCCCGAATCCCCAACCCCCGCCGCTTCGCATCCACGTCCAACAAGAACCGCTGCCCGTCCGTCCAATACCCCGCCGTCGGCTTCACGCCCGGCACCTGCTGCGACCACCAGGCGTTGAAGCGGTGCATCAGCATCTCCCGCAGATACTTCCCCAGCATCGACGCCGCCGCGGTCGGGAGCGACGACTGCTCCGCCTTCTCCCCGAACGTCAGCCGCACCGGCACCGCGCTGCCGCCGAGGGTGTAGGACGCGAACGACTCGGTCTCCGACTCGATCGTCAAATCCCGGTCCGGCCACATCTGCCGCAGCAGCGGGCCGTACCGCGACCGGCCGCCCTGGCGGTCGCAGACGATCAGCAAGTTCTGGTCGCCGAACCGCACCATCAGATCGTCCAGCAGCACCGCGACAATGGAGAAGAGGGCGCCCGCCTTGTTCCGCGTCGCGTCGAACATCCGGTTCAGCCGCCGCTCGCCCACGACGGCCGCGCGCAGGTGCCGGACGGCGCAGCCGGCCCGCTCGACCTCCACCCGCAGCCCGTTCGCCAGCACCCGCACCGACGCGGCATCGCTCGCGGCGGGAAACGGCTCGCCGTCGAACCGGCCGTACCATGGATGCGCCGCCAACTCCGCCGCCGCTTCCGGGGCAACACGGGCGAGCAGGGCGTCGAAGTTCTCGCACCAGCCGTTCGTGGCGACCAGCGACAGGACCGATTTCTCCAGTTCCTTCAACCCCGCCGACGGCGAGTAGACGGCCTTACTGTCATTAAAATGCAGCTTCCGCCCGTTCTTCGACCGCGACTTGCTGACGGCCCGCCCCCACACCTCCCACAGGTCCGGCGGCGCGTCGCCAAGCCCATCGCCCGGCACCTCCACCGCGCAGCACGCCACCACCAGCGGCCCCAGCAGCGGGCCGTAACCGACCTCATCTAGTCCCGCGAGAATCATGACGTTTGCACCACCTCCACCATCGCGTGCCCCTCGACCACCGGCACCGCGACGTGCAGCCGGCCGCCTTCATAATCGAACTCTAACGCCCGCCCCTCCGGCACCTGCCGAACCGACGCGGGCCGCCCCGGAAGCCGCACGCTGACCCGCACGTCGTGCAGCGGAATCACGTCTTCAATAATGTCGAACGCCCCGCGCCGCTCCGGGACGTAGTGCAGCAGGTGCAAAACGTGCCGCCCCTCCGCCGGCTGCCGCTGGAGTGTGGCGATCAAACTCGACGGCCCGTCCGCCCCCACCAGCCGGCCGGCGGGCAGCAGGCGGTCGACCGCGTCGGCCACCAGCCGCTTCACCCACCGCGGCGCGTTCGCGTGGTACTGGCCGAAAACCGGGTGCGCGAAGTAGACCGCCGCCCCGGTGGCGACCACGCCGGGGTAGCCGACCTCGCCGCTGGACGGCGCGTGCGCGTGCGAGCAGAAGTGCCGCCAGGTCCGGTTGAAGTAGGGCACCTCCACCCACGCCAGCACCTCCGCCCCGCCCGCCGGCTCGACCTCCACCCCCCGCTCGTACATGACGTGCCCGACCCGCGGCAAATCGCGGCCGACGTGATCGGTCGGCACGAGAAAGTCGGGGCTGAACGGCGCATCGCCGACATACTTCACCCCCAGCGACGGCAGCGCGAACCGCGAGCCGTCGGGCGTCAACCCGCTCCGCCCGGATGCCAACAATTTGCCGCCGCCGCCGACGTATGCTTCCAACTTCGCCGCCAGCGCCTCGTCCACCGGCACCGCGTCGGGCAGCACGATCAGGGCGTAGGCGGAAATGTCCGACGCCGGGTCGATCACGTCGAACTGCAGCCGCAGCTCCTGCAGCATCCGCACCGCGCCGAGGACGGCCGGCACCCGCCGCTCCCCCTCACCCGCGTCGGCGAACGCCTCGGGCGTCAGCACGCCGATCTCCACCACCGCCTCCGCCCCCTCGCACCACGGTTCCTTCGCCTCGACAGATTCGTAAACGCCGCCGATCAGGTCGTAGGTCGCGGCGTCGATCTTGCCCGACGGGTGGAGTTGGTCGCCGATGCTGCACCCCGCGCCCAGGGCGAGCATGTCGAAGCACTCGAACTGCAGGGCGGCGGGGTTCTTGTAGGAGTGGAAGTCGCCCCAGCTCGTGTGGAACTTGCCGGTCTGGCCGACGACCGGCACGCCCAGCGTGCGGGCGTAGCGGGCGGTCTGCGGGAAGTGCAGGTAGCCCCACCCGCCGCTTGGCAGCGACTCGAGCTCCAGGTGCGTGTACGCCCCCAGCGCCGCCCGCGCCCGCGGGCCGACGTGGCCGGCGTTGTAGAAGATCGTGCAGTCGGCGCTGAACCGGCGGATGTGGGCGGTCGTCTCACGCTTCCAGTCGTCGACTCTTATCGCGGCGAAGCGCGCGACGGCCGCCGCGTTTTCGGGGTCCACGCCCGCCGCGTCCATCGCCGCCAGCCAGTGCGGCGCGTAGCTCGGCGTGGGCTTGACGATGTCCAGGAACACGCCGTCCACCTCGCCCAGCACGTCAAACAAATCGGCCAAATGGTCGCGCAAGAACTCGCGGTAGCCGGGGTGGAACACGTCGAGGTTCCGGTAAAACCCCGCCTCCAGCGGCGGGGTGCCGCTCACCTTGCCGTCGCGCCCGACGCACAGCCAATCGCGGTGGGCGGCGGCGGTGAAATCGTCCCACTGCACCGTCGTGTAGACCGCCGCGCGGATGCCCCGCGCCCGGCACGCGACGATCTGCTCGCCCAGCAAGTTCGGCCGCTCCAGGTGCGGGTGGATGCGCTCGGGGTGCGCCCGGCTGGGGTAGTAGAGCATCCCGTGGTGGCAGCGGGCGAAGCAGGTGACGCCGTTGACGCGGGCGCGGCGGAGGGTGTCGGCGAACTCGTCGGGGTCGAATGCCGCGCCGACGCCGCGGATGTCGGGGCTGGTGTGGAAGTCGAGGTGGACCTGTCGGCCGGGCAGGCGCATCGGCCGGATGCTACCGCCGGGCGGCCCGCGGGTCGAGCGCGTCCCGCAGGCCGTCGCCGAAGACGTTGAGCGCGAAGACCGCCAGCGTGATCGCCAAGCCGGGGAAGACCGCCACCCACCAGGCGACCTCCATCAAATCCTTCCCCTGACGCAGCATCAGCCCCCACGAGGGGGCGTCGGTCTGGCCGCTGAGGCCGAGAAACGAGAGAGCCGCTTCGGCGAGGATCGCAAAGGCGAGCGACAGCGTCGTCTGCACGATCAGCGGCCCCAGCACGTTCGGCAGGATGTGGCGCAATAAAATCCGCGCCCGCCCCAGCCCCAGCGCCCGCGCCGCCTCCACGTACGGCTGCCGCTTGACGCTCAGGACCGAGCCCCGGCAGACGCGCGCGAAAATCGGCGCGTAGACGATCCCGATCGCCAGCGTGATCTTCCCCAGCCCCGGCCCCAGCACCGCCATCACCACCAGCGCGAGCAGAATCTCCGGCAGCGCGAACATCACGTCCGTCGCGCGGCTCAGGACCGAATCGACCCACCCGCCGAAGTACCCCGCGACCAGCCCGACGAGCGTGCCGACCACCAGCGCGAATCCCACGGATAATCCCGCCACGCGCAGCGAAATCCGCGCCCCGTACAGCACCCGGCTGAAGATGTCGCGCCCGGTCTGGTCCGTCCCGAACCAGTAATTAAAACTCGGCGGCGCGAGGTAATCGGGCTGGTTTGCCAGCGGCTTGTACGGCGCGACCCACGGCGCGAGCAGGGCGACGGCGAGGTAGAGCAGCACCACGCCCAGCGCCGCCAGCGCGAGGCGGTTGGCGGACAGGGGCGTCCAGAGCGAGCGGAGCAGGCGCATCTACGTCGCCCCCGTTCCGCCGGTGCGCAGGCGCGGGTCGATGACGACGTACAGCAGATCGACCGCGAGGTTGATGAGCAAAAACGCCACGCCGATCAGCAGGATCGACGCCTGCACCAGCGCGTAATCCCGCCCGCGCACCGCGCCGAGGATCAGCCGACCCAGGCCGTTCAGACTGAAGACTTCCTCGATCACCACCGACCCGCCGAGCAGGTAGCCCAGTTGGATGCCGGCGATGGTGAGGACCGGCGCGAGCCCGTTGCGCAGGACGTGCTTGAGCAGCACCTTCGGGCGCGGCAGCCCCTTCGCGCGCGCGGTGCGGACGTGATCGGCGTCCGCGACTTCAAGCACCGAGGATCGCGTCATCCGCGTGAGCACCGCCATCACCGCCGCCCCGAGGGCGACGGCGGGGAGGGCCATGCTGCGGAGGTTTCTGATGGGATCATCGGTGAGCGAGACGAACCGCCCGCTGGGCAGCCAGCCGAGTTTTAACGAGACGAACAGGATCAGCAGCGTGCCGAGCCAGAAGCCGGGGACGCTCAATCCCAGTAAACTGACGACCGCCACGCCGTAGTCCGTCGGGCGGTTGTGGCGCACCGCAGCGAGCAGCCCGAGCGGCACGCCGACGACCACCGCGAAGCACAGGGCGAGCGTCGCCAGTTCGAGCGTGACCGGCAGCGCCTCGCCGAGCGCTGAGGTCACGGGCCGGCCGTTCGACGTCGTGCCGAAGTCGCCCCGCGCCAGGTTCGCCAGCCAGATGCCGTACTGCGCGACCACGGCTTTATCCAGCCCGTACTCCTCCCGCAGCGCCGCCGCCCGCGCCGGGTCGTAATTCAGCCCCAGCATGGCCGTCACCGTGTCGCCGGGGACGAGGCGCACGACGAAGAACGCCAGCAGCGAGAGCCCGAACAGCACGACCAGCGACGTGCCCAGGCGGTGGAGGAGGTGGGAGAGCATGGCAAACCGTGGAACGGGCGTCCCGCCCGGATTCTGCTAGGGTCGCGGCGAAGAAATCCGGGCGGGACGCCCGTTCCACTTTACCGGATCGTGGCATCCCGCAAAAAGATCGTCGTGCCCGTCGGGTGGACGACGTAGCCGCTCACGCCCGACCGCATCGCCGTCACCTGCGGGTTGACGTAGAGGAAGACCATCGGCGCGTCGGCCGCAATCAACTTTTCCGCCTCGGCGTAAATGACCTTCCGCTTGTCGCGGTCCAACTCCCGCCGCCCGCGCTCGAGCAGTTGATCCGCCTTCGGATTCGAATACCCCTGCTGATTGAACTTCCCGCCGGTGTGGAACAGGTTGTAGGTGTATTCGTCCGGGTCCACGAACCCCAGCCAGCCGACCAGCGTCAAATCGAAGTCGCCCGCCCCGAGCTGCTGGAAGAAGACGCCCGACTCCAGCCCCTGCAACTGCACCGCGATGCCGACGTCCGCCAACTGCTGCTTCACCATCTCCGCGGCGCGGACCTGATAGCTGACGGACGAATTGACCTTCATCACCGCCGTGAAGCCGCCGCCCTTTCCCGCCGCCTTCAGCAGCGCCTTCGCCCGCGCCACGTCGCGCTTCGGATAAATCTGCAGATCGGGATAGCACCAGTGGTTCGGCGGCAGATTTCCGCCCGTCAGCGGCACGGCCCTGCCGAATTTTATAGCCCGGTTCAGCGCGTCGCGGTCCACCGCCCAGGCCACCGCCCGTCGCACGCGCGCGTCGTCGAACGGCGGGTGCCTCGTGTTGATCCCCACGTACTCCCAGAACGTCCCCGGCACGCTCTCGACCCGCACGCCCTCGGCCGCGTCCAGGATCGACACGTCCTTCTCCGGCACCTCGTGGACCATGCTCACCTCGCCGCGCCGCAGCGCGGTGCTGCGCGCGGTCTCGTCCGCAATCGGCCAGTATTCGAGGTGCGACGTCTTGGGCAGCCCCGCGACGTGATACCCCTCGTGCCGGGTCAGCACCAGCGCCTTGTTCGGCGTCCACGACGCCAGCTTCCACGGCCCGCTCCCCGCGTCGGCGTTCCGCAGATCGCCGTTGTGCTGCTCGACCACCTCGCGGTCGACGATCGCGTTCATCGGGTAGGCCAGGTACGTCCGAAAGGGCGCGACCGGCTCGCTCAGGTGCAGGATCGCCGTCCGCGTGTCGGGCGTCTCGATGGACTCCACCGCGGAAAAGTTTTCCGCCCGCGCGCCGCCCTTTCGGATCCGCTCGATCGAGTACTTCACGTCCGCCGCCGTCACCGTCCGGCCCGAGTGGAAGTGGGCGTTGGGCACGAGCTTCACCGTGTACGTCCGCCCGTCCGCCGACGCCGTGACGGATTCCGCCAAATCCGGCCCCACCTCCCCATACGTCGGCCCGTAGCGCAGCAGGGTTGAGTACAGGTTTTCGATCATCCGCATCGACCCCGCGTCCGTCACCGCGTGCGGGTCGAGCGACTGCGCGTCCCCCTGCACCGCGACCACGAGGGTGTCCGGCGGCGGCGCCGCGTCGCGGGCGTCGCAGGAGGCGAGCGTGAAGAGCCCGATAATGCTTAGGAAAATGGGCAGGTGCGAATGGATCAAAGCGGTCTGTCTCATGGCTAAAAGAGCGGTGCAACACCGTGGCACGGGCGTCCCGCCCGGATTTCTTCGCCGGCGGCGCATGCGGAATCCGGGCGGGACGCCCGTTCCACTTAATAGGCCGTGGCACCCGGAGGGGTGCGGTTTTCGTCATCACGAACGAGCCGTTTACTGCGGCAAACAAGTCGCGCGCCGTGGCACGGGCGTCCCGCCCGGATTCCGCTCGGGACGCCGGCGAAGCAATCCGGGCGGGACGCCCGTTCCACGTTTCTCACGGCCGCTTCTGGTGCTCGCCGGCGGCGTCGGGGCTGCGCTTCTTCGTAATCGGAAACGCCGCCGAGTGCTGCGTCGGGAACCCCTCCAGCCCGGTCGCCTGCGGCTTCACGTCGCGCGCCACGGCGGGGTCGGACTGCATATATAAAGCAATGAGCGCGCTCACCGCCCGCAGACTTTCGACGTGCGTCCGCTCGTACCCGTGCGACCCGTCGACCCCGAAGCAGAGCAGGGCGGTGCGGATGTCGGCCCCGGCCTCGACGGCGCTCGCCGCGTCCGACCGGTAATGCTTGAAGACGTCGCGCCCGTGCGGCAGCGCGCCGTCGCGCGCCAGCGACAGCAGCTTGCGCGTCAGGTGGTAGTCGAACGGGCCGGACGAATCCTTGATGGCGACCGTCGCGCCGTACTCGCTGCTGTTCTGGCGCGGGGCGTTGGTGGCGTTGTCGACGCCGATGAGCTCGGAAATCTCCTCGTGCAGCACCCCGCTGGCGCCGGTGCCGACCTCCTCGAAGAGGGTGAAGACCAGGTGCGTGTCCATCGGCGGGGTGAGCTGCCGGTCGACCACGAGCTTGGCGGCGGCCAACATGCAGGCGACGCCGGCCTTGTTGTCCAGGTGCCGGCTGACGACGTAGCCGTTGTCCAGAAACTCCGGCTGGGGGTCGATTGCCACGAAGTCGCCCACGCGGAAGCCGGCGGCCATCAGCTCGCTCACGTCGCGCGAGCGGTCGTCGATGCGGATCTCCACGTTCTCCCAACTGATCGGCTGGGTGTCGATCTCCTCGTTGTAGACGTGGCCGGAGGCCTTCAACGGCATGAGGGTGCCGCGCTGGTGGCCGGTGTCGGTGAAGACGGTGACGCGCGCGCCCTCGGCGAAGCGGCTGCTCCAGGTGCCGATGGGCGTACACGATAAACGGCCGTTTTCCTTGAGTTCCGTGACCATCGCGCCGAGGGTGTCGAGGTGGCCGACGACGGCGCGGTGGGGCGCTCGGGGGGTGCGGGGGGTGCGGGGGGTGCCGGGCAGGTGGGCGTCGATCGCGCCGCGGCGGGTGAGGGTGAAGTCGATGCCGAGGCGGCCGAGCTCCTTGCCGACCCAGCGGGAGATGTTGTCGGTGTAGCCGGTGGGGCTGGGGATTTTCAGCAGGGATTGGAGGGTGGCGAGGAGGTAGTCGACGTCGACGTCGAGCCACTTGCCGTCGGGCGTGTGGGCGAGGGGCGCGAGTCGGCCGTTGGCGGAGAGGGTGGGGGAGAGGGCGGGCGGCGGGGTCAAGGGGGCTGCTACCTTTCGGGGGGTTCAGAGTTGCGCGGCGGTCTGCGGGAAGAGGAAGTCGACGAACCGCTCGGCGGTCGGCTGGGGCTCGTGGTTCGCCAGGCCGGGGCGCTCGTTGGCCTCGATGAACCAGTAGACATCGTTTTCCACGTCCGGCACGATCAGGTCAAGGCCGGTGACGGGGATGTCGAGGGCTTTGGCGCCGGCGATGCAGGCGTCGCGGAGCGTCGGGTGAAGTTTCGCGGTCACGTCGTGGATGGTCCCGCCGGTGTGCAGGTTGGCGGCGTGGCGGACGCGGAGGTGCTCGCCGGCGGGCAGGACGTCGTCGAGGGAATACCCCGCCTCGGACACGCACCGCTCGGTCTCGGCGTCCATCGGCACGCGCGACTCGCCCCCCGTCGCCGCGGCCCGGCGGCGGCTGTACTTGGCGATCAAATCGCGGATGGAGTGCTCGCCCGTCCCCGTCAGCACCGGCGGGCGACGCACGGCGGCGGCGACCACTTCGCCGTCGATCACGATCACGCGCAAATCCTCCCCCTCCACCATTTGCTCCAATAAAACACGGTCGGAGACTTTGGTGGCCTCTTCAATCGCGTGGCGCACGGCGTCGGGCGTGGTGAGGCCGACGGCGATGCCGTGGCCCTGCTCGCCGCGCGCGGGCTTCACCACGATCTTCCCGTGCTCGGCCAGAAACGCATCGTTGGTGGCCGGGTCGGTCGCGGTGATCTGCGCCGGCACGCGCAGCCCGGCGGATTCGAGCAGGCGGCGCGTGACGACCTTGTTGTCGCACCGGCTCATCGCCACGGCGCTGGTGAGCTCGGTGAGCGACTCGCGGCAGACGACGGTTCGGGCGCCGTGGGTGAGGGAAAAATACCCCTCCTCGGCGTCGATCACCTCGACGCGCAGGCCGCGGCGCAACGCTTCGTCGACGATGATCTTCGCGTAGGGGTTGAGTCCGCCGCCCATGTCCGGGGCGGGGGCGGTGAAGAGCTTTTCGTTCACCGGGTTCTTCTGCTTGACGCAGAACGCGGGGACGCGCTTGAACCCGAGCTTTTCGTACAGCTTGATGGCGGCGGCGCTGTCGTGCATCACCGAGAGGTCGATGTAGGCCCGGCCGCGCGCCAGGTGGTACTCGATGACCTGGCGGACGAGGGATTCGCCGACGCCGGGGGTTTGGCACTGCGGGTCGACGGCGAGGCACCAGAGGGAGGCGCCGTTCTCGGGGTCGGCGAACGCCTCGACGTGGTCGACGCCGGTGACGGTGCCGACGATTTTTCTCGGGGGCTCGCCCTCGGCCGGGTCGCCGTCAACCTCGGCGATGAAGTAGCTGCGGAGCTTGGAGGCGTGCTCGTCGAGCATGAAGGCGGGCGTGGCCGTCACCATCTTGCGGGCGGCGTAGATGAGGTTGGCGGCCTCGGCGTCTTCCGCGCTCCCGACCCGGCGGATGGCGACGCCGGGATGGTGGCGGTCGGACGGCTTGTAACGGTCGGCCCAGAGGCGGTAGGTGTGCGAGGGGTCGAGGAACAGCCGGTGCGGCGCGAGGGAGAGCACCACGTGCGGGTCGCGCAGGTAAAGGGCGATGTCGCGGCGGTCGGGGTCCTGGTCGATCAGCGTGTCGACGAGGGTTTGGCTCGACGAGAAGGTGTGCCCGAAGAGGATGCGGCCCCAGCCCATCTCAATGGCGGTGTCGGGGCGCATCTTCCGGGCGTCACGCTCGGTCGGCGGCTGCCAGTTGCGGACGGACGGCCCGCTGCGGCGCGCCAGCCGGGCCTTGGGGTTGGCTTGCTCGGCGGTGGTGTCGGTGGTGTCGGCGGTGTCGGCGGTGGTGGTCACGGTCGTCCCGTCCCGACCGCGGGGGTCGGATGCTCCTCCGTTGGCGTGGGGTGATTTTTCCTCTTCCGCGTGGATCGTAGCACGTTTTTCTTTGCGAAGCCGCAAGCGGCGAAGTCTTGCCGCTCGCGGCTTCGCAAAGAAACCCCGTCAAATCCCGTGCGCCTGCAGCCACTTTTCCAGCAGCGCCACCTGCCACAGCTTCGACCCCCGCAGCGGCGTGATGTGCTCCTCGGGCGCGGCGAGGAGCGTGTCGAGGTAGTCGCGGTTGAACAACTGCCGCCCGCGCGCCGCGGGGGCGTTGAGGGCGTCCTTTACCATCTCCAGATAATCGCCGCGCAGGTACTTCAGCGCCGGCACCGGGAAATAACCCTTCGGCCGGTCGATGACGGCGGCGGGAATGACCTCCCGCGCGGCCTCCTTGAGGATGTGCTTGCCATCCCCCTTCACCTTGTGCTCGGCCGGAATCCGGCCGGCAAAGTCGACCAGTTCATGGTCGAGGAACGGCACGCGCGCCTCGAGGCCGAAGGCCATCGTCATGTTGTCCACGCGCTTCACCGGGTCGTCCACGAGCATGATCGTGGTGTCCAGCCGCAGCGCCTTGTCGATGGCGGCATCCGCGCCCGATTCGGCGAAGTGTCTGGTGACGAACGCCCGCGAATAATCCTCATCCACCAGCCCCGCATTTATGGCCGTGGCGTACTCCGCATGGTCGCGGTCGAAGAAGACTTTGGCGTAATCTTCTACGGGCGCCGCGCTGCTCATCATCGGCGGATACCAGTGGTAGCCGGCGAACACCTCGTCCGCCCCCTGGCCGCTCTGCACGACCTTGACGTGCTTGCTCACTTCCTCGGACAGCAGGTAAAAGCCGATGCAGTCGTGGCTGACCATCGGCTCGCTCATCGCCTTCACGCACTTTTCAAGGTTCGGCAGGGCGCGGCCCGAATCGACCTGAATCTTGTGGTGGTCGGTGCCGTAGTGCTGGGCGATCACGTCGGAATACTTGAACTCGTTCCCCTCCTCGCCGCCGACGCTCTCGAAGCCGATGGAGAAAGTTTTCAGGTCTTTTTGCCCCGCGTCGGAGAGCATCCCGACCACGAGCGATGAATCGAGGCCGCCGGACAGCAGGCAGCCCACCGGCACGTCGGCGATCATCCGGCGGTTGATCGCCTTGCCGAGCTCGTCGAGCAGCTTGCGCTTCCAGTCCTCGAACGAGTAGGTCCGCTCCTCCGGGTCGGGGTTGAACGTCGGCCGCCAGTAGACTTTCTCCACCCGCCGGCCGTCCGGCTCGATCATCAGGGTGCTGGCGGGCGGGAGTTTTCTCACGCCCTTGAGGATCGTGAAGGGCGCCGGCACCACCGCGTGCCAGCTCATGTAGTGGTGCAGACCGACGCGATCAATCGAGGTGTCCACCCCGCCGGCGGCGAGGAGGGCGGGGAGGGTGGAGGCGAACCGTAAACCGCTCGCGGTTTCGCAATAATAAAGCGGCTTGATCCCCAGCCGGTCCCGCGCGATGAACAGCCGCCCCGAGTCGCGCTCGCTGATGGCGAAGGCGAACATGCCGTTGAACTTCTCGACGCACGCCGGCCCCCACTCGGCATAGGCCTTGAGGATCACCTCCGTATCGCTGTTGTGCGAGAAGAAGCGGTGGCCGCGCTGCTCGAGGTCGCGCCGCAATTCCGGGTAATTGTAAATGCACCCGTTGAAGACGAGGGCGAGGCCGAGGAACGGGTCGGCCATCGGTTGGGCGGCGGTCTCGGAGAGGTCGATGATCCGCAGCCGGCGGTGGCCGAGGGTGAGGGGGCCGCGCTTCAGCAACCCGCCGCCGTCGGGGCCGCGGCAGGTCATGGTGTCGGCCATGGCCTCGACCGTTGCGGCGCCGTGTGAGTTGGAGGCGTCGAACGAGATTTCGCCGCAGATTCCGCACATGGGGGATCATCCTAGCAGAAGGGGCTTTCCTTAACAGCCGGAGGCGGAAGCCCCGGTTCTTCGGGCGCGGGTTGGGCCATCGAAGAACCGGGGCTTCCGCCTCCGGCTATTAAAGAAACCCTCCTTCCTTCCGCCGCGCCGGGCGGCTATCTTTCCCCGCGATGAGTTCCTCCCGAATCACGGTCGTCGGCGCGGGGGCGATGGGCATCACCTGCGCGGTGCTGCTGCGGCAGAACGGCCACGCCGTCACGGTGCTGGGGCACGCCGGGCCGAGCATCGACGCGCTGCGCGCCGGCCGCGAGAACCCGCGGCTGCTGCCGGGCATCACGCTCCCGGCCGAGGTCGCGCTGACGGCCGACCCGGCGGAGGCATTCGGCGGCTGCGCGATGGTCGTCAACTGCGTGCCGACGCAGCGGACGCGCGAGGCGTTCGCCGCCCTCGCCCCGCACCTGCCGGCCGGGGCGGCGGTGATCTCGTGCGCGAAGGGGGTGGAGGTCGACACGCTGCTGCGGCCGACGGAGGTGATCGGGCAGGTGATCGGCGACGCCCACCCGCTGGCGGTGATGAGCGGCCCGAACATCGCCGCCGAACTCGCCCGCCGGCTGCCCGCCACCGCCGTGACGGCGTCGCACGACGCGGCCCTGGCGGCGCGGGTGCAGCGGGCGTTCGGCACCCGCTGGTTCCGCCTCTACACCTCCGACGACGTGCTGGGCGTCGAGCTCGCCGGCGCGGTGAAGAACGTGATCGCCCTCGCCGCCGGCATCCTCGACGGGCTGAAGGCAGGCAACAACGCCAAGGCCAGCCTGGTCACGCGCGGGCTGGTGGAAATCTCTCGGCTGGGCGTGGCGATGGGGGCCAAGACGGCCACGTTCGCGGGGCTGGCGGGCCTGGGCGATCTGTTCACCACCTGCGTCAGCCCCGAGGGCCGCAACCGCCACGTCGGCGAGGAGATCGGCAAGGGCCGGTCGCTCGACGAGGTGCTGGCCGGCATGGCGAGCGTGGCCGAGGGCGTGCCGACCACCCGCGCGCTGCGCGAGTTGGCCCGCCGGCACGGGGTGGAGATGCCGATCATGGAGTCGGTCTACGCGATCCTGTTCGAGGCCAAACCGGTGCCGGACGCGCTGCACGACCTGATGACCCGCGAACCGAAGCCCGAGCGCGGCGTCGGCTGAAAACGTGGCACGGGCGTCCCGCCCGCGTCTGCGCCTGGCCGCTCGCGGCTTCGCAAAGCAATCCCAGACGCGGGCGGGACGCCCGTGCCACGTTAGTTCGGCTTGAAGGTCACGCTCTCCACCGCCGCCTCGGCGTCGGCGCGGAAGCGGTCGAAGGTGCCGGGCGCGCAGGCGAACGAGGCGATCAGCAGCTTCTCGCCGACGGGGGCGATCACGTTCATCACCTTCAGCGGGTGGGTGCCGGCCTTTTTCTCGAAGACCAACTCCTTCGCCGGTCGGCCGTCGACCGTCAGGTCGGTGACTTCGACCGAATCGGTGCCGTGGGCTTTGAGCGCCTTCACCGTCGCGTCGGCCATCCGGGCGGCGTCGGCATTCGCCGCGCCGGGCTTGACAATCAACGCCAAAATCGGCGCGACCGGCTCGTTCCGCGTCACCGCGCTCTCCGGCGGCGTGAAGGCGAGGGCGTAGCGGTCAGACGCCTTCGCCCGGTGCCACGCCGGGGCCACCTCGACCGACAGGCCGCTCGCCTTGTCGGTATAGGTCCGCGCCGGCCGCGTGGCGGGGCCGGCGGCGAGGGAGAGGGCGATCACGACCGACGCGAGGAGGGCGAAAGGGCCTTTCATGTCGGAAGTTTACGACCGGACCGCGGCGGGCCGCAACGGGCGTTTCTATTGAGCCGTGACGAATTCCAGCCCCTTCGCCGCCGGCACCAGGCCCGCGTCGGCACCCTCCTTCAGCAGACGCTCGATGGCGGCCCGGCCGCGGTCGCCGTAGTCCAGCGTCCAGTGGTTGACGTACATGCCCACGAACTCGTCCGCCAACTCGCGGTTCAGGTCGCGGCCGAACGGCAGGGCGTAATCGACGGCCTCGGCGCGGTGGTCGAGGCTGTACTGGATGCTCCGCTTGAGAATGTCCGTGACCTCCTGCATCGCCGGCTGCCCCAGATCCTTGCGAATGCAATTCCCCCCCAGCGGCAGCGGCAGGCCGGTGCGGTCCTGCCACCAGATGCCGAGGTCGACCACCAGATGCAGGCCCGCCTTTTCGTAGGTCAACTGCCCCTCGTGGATCAGCAGGCCGGCGTCGGCCTCGCCGTCGAGCACGAAGTCGGGGATCTGGTCGAACGGCACGACGACCGGCTCGAACGCCTCGCCGGCCTTGCCGAGGCAGAGTTGCAGGGTCAGGAACGCGCTGGTGAGCTCGCCGGGAATGGCGATGCGCTTGCCTTTAAGGTCTTGCAGCGTCATCGGTTGCGGGGTGACGACCATCGGGCCGTAGCCGTCGCCCATGCTCGCGCCGCAGCTCGTCAGGGCGTACTTGTCGGCGACGTAGGGGTAGGCGTGCATGGAGATGGCGGTGATCTCCAGGTCGCCCTCGATCGCCCGCCGGCTGAGCGTCTGAATGTCCTGCAAGACGTGCTCGAACTTGTAGCGGCCGGTGTCAAACTTGTCGCGCGCCAGGCCGTAGAACATGAAGGCGTCGTCCGGGTCGGGGCTGTGGCCGAGGCGGAGGGTGAGTTGGTCCATAGGTGATCGCTCCATTCGGTCGATGAACGGAACAGTCTAGCGGCCGCCCGAAGGGCGGGGCTTGCTTTCACCGGATTCTGAAAGTCATCGGCCAAAACAATATCCCCCACCCCCCGGCGTTCTGTGGTAGTCTTGACCGATCTGACGGGGGTTCTTTAGCTGAGGGAGCGCTGCCCCATGGCACGGCTGCACCCGGATTTACAACCGTTCGAGCCGAACGAGGCCGACCCCTTCGACCGCGCCAAGGCGGCCCACCTGCTCGGCCGCGCGGGCTTCGGCGGCACGGAGGATGAAATCTCGCGCGTCCTCTACCTCGGCCCCGGCCGGGCGGTGGACGAGTTGATGGACTTCCCCGACGCCCCCGCCGCCGAGCAGAGCCGCACCGATCTGCCCGACCTCTCCAGCCTCGCCGGCGTGCCGCTGACGTTCGCCAAGCGCGACGAGGCGATGCGCGCCGCCGCCGACCCCGACGCCCGCCGCGACCTGGGCCGGTCGTGGCGGCAGGCCCACGAGAAGGCCGACCTGGAGGTCGCCGAGTGGTGGCTGAAGCGCATGGCCTACGGCCCCTACCCGCTGCAGGAGAAGCTCACCCTGTTCTGGCACGGCCACTTCACCACCAGCGCCGCCGACGCCCGCGCCGCCAACTTGATCTGGGCCCAGAACGAGACGCTCCGCACCTTCGCCGCCGGCAACTTCGCCGCCTTCACCCTCGCCATCGCCCGCGACCCGGCGATGATCGATTACCTCAACAACCAGCAGAACACCAAGTACGCCCCGAACGAGAACTTCGCCCGCGAGCTCATGGAGCTCTTCACCCTCGGCCTCGACCAATACACCCAGAAGGACATCCAGGAGATCGCCCGGTGCTTCACCGGCTGGCACAACGACGGCGACGAGTATGTTTTCCGCGAGAGCCAGCACGACGACGGCATGAAGCGCGTTTTCGGCAGCCGGCCCTACGACCTCAACGGAGATGACGTGATCAAGGTGCTGATGTTGCACCCCGCCAACGCGCCGTACATCGCCGGAAAACTCTTTCGCTTCTTCGCGTATGAGGAGCCGTCGGACGATTTGATCAAATCGCTCGGCGCGTTTTTCGCCGAGAATAATCACGAGCTCCGCCCGCTGCTGCGGCTGCTGTTCAACAGCAGGGCGTTCTACAGTTCGTATGCGGTCGGCACGCAGATCAAGAGCCCGATCCAGTTGGTCATCGGCACGCAGCGGATGCTCGGCGTGGAGTCGGCGGAGAACCGCGACTTCCGCCGGCTGCGCGGCAACCTCAAGGCGATGGGGCAGATCCCGCTGATGCCCCCGAACGTCAAGGGCTGGCCCGGCGGGCGGCGGTGGATCAACACCAGCACGCTCTTCGCCCGCTACAACACGGCCGTCAAAATCGCGTCGGACCTCAGCGCGATCGAGCTCGCCCCGCCGAAGTTCAGCGAGCCGGGCCCGATCGTCGACCGCTGGCTCGACAAGCTCATCCAGCGGCCCGTGCCGGCGGCGAGGAAAAAGGTGCTGATCGACGCCGTCGGCAGCCCGCCGAACGGCTACGGGGTGTTCAAGCTCGTGCAGTTAATCGTGTCGATGCCGGAATATCAGTTGTGCTGAGGGTCATTTGTCACTTGTTCTTGGTCATTTGCTTTGGGTGATAAGGCCCGAACGGCAGATGACAAGTGACAACGGACAAAGGACAAAGGACCGAACCATGAAAACTCTCTCCACCCGCCGCGCGTTTTTGCAGAAGGGGCTTTGCCTGCTGACGGTCGCGCCGACCATCCCCAGCTTCCTCGACTCGACGGTGATGGCGCTGGCGAATCCGCACGACGTGCTGCGCACCCAAGGGGCGAGCGGCACGGACGGCAAAATCCTCGTCGTCGTGCAGATGTCCGGCGGAAACGACGGGCTGAGCATGGTCGTGCCCTACGCCGACGACGCCTACCAAAACGCCCGCGGCGGCATCGCCCACAAGGCGGCGGACGTGCTGAAGCTCAACGATTACATCGGCCTCAACGGCAACCTCACCGGCCTCAAGGGGTTGTACGACGACGGCCGGATGAGCGTCATCCAGGGCGTCGGCTACCCCAACCCCAACCGCTCGCACTTCCGCAGCATGGACATCTGGCAGGCCGGCGACCCCAAGGACGAGCGCCTCGTCAGCGGCTGGCTCGGCCGATACTTCGACAACCAGTGCGCCGGCAGCGACCCGAAAAACCGCAACGGCGGCCGGCCCGACCCCACCAAAGGGGCCACGCCGGCGGAAAATCCCGTGCCCGCCGTCGCCATCGGCGACCACGTCCCGCTGGCGATGCAGGGGGAAAAAGTCCTGCCCGTGTCGTTCGAGTCGCCCGACGCCTACCGCTACCGCGGCACGGATTCCAAGCACTATCTCGAGCTCAACGACCACCCGAACGACGCCGACCATCGGGACCCGCACCACGACGAGCCGAAGGGCCGGCTGATTTCGACCGGCGCGCCGACGATCACGATGGACAGCCAGCTCGACTTCCTCACCCGCACGGCGATGGACGCGCAGCTCAGCAGCGACAAGATTCTGAAGGCCGTGCGGAACCACAAGGAGCCCAAGCCTTACCCCCGCAGCGGCTTCGGCGAGGGGCTGAAAACCATCGCCGCCATGATCGCCGGCGGGCTGCCCAGCCGCGTCTACTACGTCGAGCTCGGCGGGTTCGACACCCACGCGAACCAGCTCAACCGGCACGATAACCTGATGAAGGAACTCGGCGACGGCATCGCGGCCTTCTGGGACGACCTCAAGAGCCAGGAGAACGACGACCGCGTGCTGATGATGACCTTCAGCGAGTTCGGCCGCCGGGTGAAGGCCAACGCCAGCGGCGGCACCGACCACGGCACCGCCGCCCCGATGTTCCTCATCGGCCACCAGGTCGCCAGCGGCGTGGTCGGCAAGCACCCCTCGCTCACCGACCTCGACGGCGGCGACCTCAAGTACGGCATCGACTTCCGAAGCGTCTACAGCACCGTCCTCGAGCGCTGGCTCGAAACCCCCAGTGCCCCCATCCTCGGCCAGGCGTTCAAGCCGCTGCAAGTGCTGAAGGCGTAACGCTTCTGCCGCTCGCGGCTTCGCAATGAAACCGTTTCGGACGAAGATTTCTTGGCGAAGCCGTGAGCGGCAAAACTTCCGGGTCCGAACTTTCTCCGAATAAGGTGTGGACGCACGCGGGCAAGTCGCGCATAATCCGCACCGGGTCGCGGGACCCACGGGTGCCTCACGGGCACTCGCCGTCGGCAGACGTACCAACCCCTTGCCGCCGGCCCGCGCCCCCGACCGCTCTTTGACCCATTCATTCAGGACGACGCGCCGGCCCCCCGCCCGCAGGGGTTTGTTGTGGGCCGCTGCGCACCGCCCGGAGGTTTCTCCCCATGACGCAAGACGTGATGAAAGCCGACCCGAAGCCGTCCGACAGCCCAGCCCGCGCCAACGGCCCCACCGGGGCCGGCGCGAGGTCCGCCCCCGCGTCCGCCCCCACCGCGGCGGCCCTGAAGTCGATCATCGACCGCCGCCTCGACGCCGACCGCTTCCGCGAGCAGCATTGGGACGGCACCTTCGCCGACTACCTCGGGATCGTCGCCGCCGAGCCCGCCGTGGCGCGCAACGCCTTCCAGCGCGTCTACGACATGATCCTCTCCTACGGCAGCGAGCGGGTCACGCAATTTAAGCAGGAGGTGATCAAGTACAAGTTCTTCTCCGACCCGTCCGACCACGGCGCCGACGCCATCTACGGCCTGGAGCGGCCGCTGATGCAGCTCGTCGACTTCTTTCGCTCCGCCTCTCAGGGCTACGGCACCGAGCGCCGCATCCTGCTGCTGCACGGCCCGGTCGGCAGCAGCAAGTCGACCATCGCCCGCCTGATGAAAAAGGGGCTGGAGGCCTACAGCAAAACCGACGCCGGCCGCGTCTACACCTTCGCCTGGCGGCTGCCCAAGTCGATGGGCGGCGAGTCGGCCGAGGGCGAGACGGTCGCCGACTGCCCGATGCACGAGGAGCCGCTGCTGCTGATCCCGCCCGACGCCCGCAAGGAGGTGCTGTCGGCCATCAACGACGGCCTGCCCGAGGACCGCCGCATCCGCCTCAACGGCGAGGTCTGCCCCTTCTGCCGCAAGGTGATGGCCGACCTGCTCGACGCCTACGACGGCGACTGGTCGAAGGTCGCCGAGCACGTCATCGTCAAGCGCCTGATCCTGAGCGAAAAGGACCGCAAGGGCATCGGCACGTTCCAGCCGAAGGACGAGAAGAACCAGGACAGCACCGAGCTGACCGGCGACATCAACTACCGCAAAATCGCCGAGTACGGCAGCGATTCCGACCCCCGCGCCTTCAACTTCGACGGCGAGCTGAACGTCGCCAACCGCGGCATCGTCGAGTTCATCGAGGTGCTGAAGCTGGACGTCGCCTTTTTGTATGATTTGCTCGGCGCGAGCCAGGAGCGCGTGATCAAGCCGAAGAAGTTCGCGCAAACCTTCATTGATGAAGTCATCCTCGGGCACACCAATGAGCCGGAATATAAGCGTTTGCAGGGCAACGAGATGATGGAGGCGTTCCGCGACCGCACCATCAAGATCGACATGCCCTACAACATTAAGCTCGACGACGAGGTCCGCATCTACCTCAAAGATTTCGGCCCCGAGCGGATCAAGGGCATCCACATCGCCCCGCACACGATCGAGGTCGCCGCCATGTGGGCCGTGCTGACGCGGCTGAGCGAGCCGAAGAAGGCGGGCATCACCAAGATGCAAAAGCTCAAGCTGTACAACGGCAAGAGCATCCCCGGCTTCACCGAGGACAGCATTAAAGAGTTGAAGGAGGAGGCGCCGCGCGAGGGGATGCTGGGCATCAGCCCACGCTACATTCAGGACAAGATCAGCAACGCGCTGGTCAGCCACCAGGCGCAGGCGGAAAAAACCATCAACCCGTTCATGGTGATGAACGAGCTGGAGGAGGGGATGAGCCACCACTCGCTCATCACCGACGAGGAACTCAAGAAGGAATACCGCGAGATTCTGGCCGTGGTGCGCGAGGAATATGAGGACGTCATCAAGGGCGAGGTGCAGCGGGCGATCAGCGCCGACGAGGACGCGATCAAGCGGCTGGCGGCGAATTACATCGAGAACCTCCGCGCTTACACGCAGCACGAGCGCGTGCGAAACCGCTACACCGGCCGCGACGAGGAGCCGGACGAGCGGCTGATGCGGTCGATCGAGGACAAGATCGACATCCCCGAAAGCCGCAAGGACGACTTCCGGCAGGAGATCATGAACTACATCGGCGCCCTCGCCCTGGACGGCCGACGGTTCGAGTACAACACGAACGCGCGATTGCTGAAGGCGCTGGAGCTGAAGCTGTTCGAGGACCAGCGCGACACGATCAAATTGAAGAATCTGGTGAGCAGCGTGGTGGACGAGGAGACGCAGCAGAAGATCGACATCGTGAAGCAGCGGCTGATCAAGTACTTCGGCTACAACGAGGCGAGCGCGACGGACGTGCTGAATTATGTGGCGTCGATCTTCGCGCGGGGGGATAGCAAGCAGGATGATTAGAAGCCATGAACAAGCCGCAGACCCTTGATTATGTGGTGCCGCCGCCACGGCCTCGGCGGAAGACGACTTCGGTCGGTCTTCTCGCCGCCGTGGGGTTGGCGGGAGTGATTTTCACTATAGTTCTAATGTTCGTTTGGACGGTGCGCCAATATCTGGCGTTTTGACTCGCTCGGATTTGCCATGGATCGCCACCATCCTCAACATTCGGAGCGCGTGCCGACGCCGCTGGAGATGTGGCGCATTGAGGACGAGGCCGGCATTGAGTTTGCCGACGGACAGCTTGTGGAACGGGAGAATTCGGCGCGGGCCTGTTCCACGGCCGGGCACATCTGCTATTTGCTAAGCACGGCCGCGAGCCAGACCAAGGGCGTGAAGATTTACACCGGCGGCCTGGCGTACAATTGCTTCAGCAATCGGCCGCACCTGTACCGCAAGCCGAACGTGTCGGTGATGCGGGTGAGCCGGCTTCGGGAGGCGGGCATCGTCGGCGATGTGCCGACGATGCCCATCCCTCCGGATTTGGCGGTGGAGGTGGTTTCACCGCGTGATTCTGCCAATGCCTTGCGCCGCAAATTTGACGAGTACCGCGCCGCCGGCTTCGGGCAGGCCTGGCTGGTCTACCCGGAACTAAAGGGCGTCCACCTGTGGCGGGCAGATGGGTACGCTGCTGACCTGAGCGCGGAGGATGAGATCAAGGCCGGCCCACTACTGCCGGCATTCCGATGCAGAGTAGCCGAGTTGTTCGACGATTAGGTGGTGCCGGATCGGGGACACGAGTGGCGGCACAGGAGGCAATGTGCATTATTCCATTATATTGGTCCTCATGCAGTGGCTTCGGTCCGGAACCGAGTACCGGGCCGAGCAGCATGGCGTGCGATTCGTCTCACGATATGGGCCGAGAATGCGGGGGTTTGCCATCGCCCTCGCTCTTGTCTTACTAGCGGTGGCGACCGCGTGTTCGGCCGATGCCGTCCGTTCCACAACGACCCGTGCCCGCATCACGTTGCTAATTCTCGCGCTGCCGTTCATTGCCGGAGCGGTCTGGTTCGTGGCGAAGGCGTTTTACTACCGCGTCACCTTTGATGCGGATGCGGCGACCATCCGCCGACCGTTTCGCGCCGAAGAGATCCTCCGGTTCGGGCAGGTCATTGGGTATCGGCGGAAGAAGCGCGAGTATCGAGTTGAGACGGAGCGGGGTTGGGTCCAGCTGACAGACGAATATGCGGACGGCTGGCGGTTTCTTGTAGAGCGGTGCGAACTGCAACTCGCCGGTAATACGGCCGACCACGAGACTCAGAATTGACCCAGCGACAGCATGACCAGCGTACAGCCGACCACGGCCTCCACGCCCGCCGCCTCCGCCCGCTGCTGAAAGTCCGGGTTCTCCGTGCCGGGGTTGAAGACGATCCGCCGCGGCGAGAGGGAGAGGAGGTAGTCGACCATCGCCCCCTGCCGCTGGGGGTTGACGTAGAGTGTGATGGTGTCGATGCCGTCGAGCGGCGGGGTGCCGACGAGGATTGGGACGCCGCCGCTCTGACCCTCGCGGGGGCCGATTGCCACGACTTCGTGGCCGGCGGCGCGGAGGGCGCGGACGGCCTGGTTGGCGTAGCGGTCCTTGCCCGGCGAGACTCCGACGACCAGCGTTTTCATCCGCTATCGTAGACCCATGAGCCGCACCCGCCGATCCGCGTTCCTGTTGATCCTCGCCGGCCTGCTGGCCGGGGGATTCTTCTACCTGACCGACCCGCGCCTCGGCCCGGTCGGTCGGACGCTCTCGCGCCACGACGTGGTCGACGCCGTCAACCAGGCCGCCCCCGGCACCTTCATCGGCCTCGCCGGCAGCGCGGCGGTGCTGCTCATCGGATTGTGGCTGATGACTCGCAGAGCCGCCTGATTCGTACTCCCGAGAAGTGGTGAAACTATGGTCCTCAAAATCGAAAAAGACCACCAACGCTTCCGGCAAATCGTAAAGGGCCGCATCCGCGGCGATTTGCGGAAATTCCTCAGTAAGGGCGAGCTCATCGGCAAGGAGGGCAAGCACCTCATCAGCATCCCCGTCCGCAGCATCGAGCTGCCGCACTTCCGCTACGGCGACAACAGCCAGGGCGTCGGCATGGGCGACGGCGACGAGGGGGACGGCCTCGGCAAGGGCGCCGGCAGCGAGGGCGGCACCCAGGAGGGCCGGCACATCATGGAGGTCGACCTCACCCTCGACGAGCTCGCCGAAATGCTCGCCGAGGAGCTCCAACTGCCCCGCATCGAGCCCAAAGGCAAGCACCGCATCACCACCCAACGCGACAAATACAGCGGCATCCGAAAGGTCGGCCCCGAGGGGCTGCGCCACTTCAAGCGGTCCTACAAAGAAGCCTTGAAACGGCAGATCATGGTCGGCGATTACGACCCCAAGCGGCCGACGATCATCCCGCAGAAGAAGGACATCCGCTACCGCAGTTGGAAGGAAATCAAGAGCCCACAGTCCAACGCCGTCATCGTCTTCATGATGGATGTGTCCGGCAGCATGGGCGAGGAGCAGAAGGAACTGGTTCGGCTGGAAAGCTTCTGGATCGACACCTGGCTGCGCAAGAATTACGAGGGCGTGGAGACGCGGTACATCGTCCACGACGTCCACGCAAAGGAGGTGGACAAGCAGACCTTCTACCACCTCCGCGAGGACGGCGGCACGAAGATCAGCAGCGCCTACCGGGCTGCCAAATCGCTGCTCGACGCCCACTACCCGCCGACGGAGTGGAACACCTATTTATTTCACTTTTCCGACGGCGACAACAGCAGCGAGGCCGACAGCCGTGATTGCGTGAAGCTCCTGCGCGAGCATTTGCTGCCGAACAGCAATCTGTTCGGCTACTGCCAGGTCGCCAGCGCGTATGGCAGCGGGAACTTCATCAACGTGCTGCACGAGCATCTGCGAAATGATGAAAAAGTGCTGACGAGCCGGGTGAACAGCAAGGACGATATCTACGATTCGATCAAGACGTTCTTCGGGAAGGGACATTGAGCGATGGAGCCGGAGTCGTTCGAGATCATCGGCACGATTCGAGACGTTGAAATCATCGCCGCCGGCCAAGGTGTCATCATCCGCGAGTTTCTACGGGGGCCGATACGGGGGCCGGCGGTGGCGTAAGATGAAGGGCACGGCGACAGCAAGGAAAGTAAGGGAGCCGTTTATGAAGCCGAAATCCACTGGTTTGAAGCCCACGGAGTTGGCCGGGTCCAATGGAAAATCAAGAAGCCGGCCCAGTGACACGGCTTCCTACCCGTATCTCGCCATCTGCGTGGAGAATGTCGGCAATGAGGGATCGCTCCAACTCGGCAAGGCCTACAGGGTCATTGAGCCACTCTCTGATGACCCCGCCGGGCGCCTTCGCGTGATGGATGAGGAGGGCGAGGATTACCTTTACCTCAAGGAGTGGTTCGTGCCGATCGCCGTCGCGGCCGATGCCGAACGCCGCGTGATGGCCGTCATCGGCGGAGACATGTACGAGCGAAAGATCTGATGCTGCCCCAAACGGTTTCAACAGGGACTTGTGGCGTCCGGGCGGCACATGAACTGCGACTGGCCTGAAGTTGTCTAGAACCAGCAGGAGGCACAATGAATGCGATTTTGGATGGAGAAGCCGTGACGGCCGAAGCCGTGATTATCACGGGGCCGCGCCGCGGGCAGTTTGTGAAGTTGACCGACGAGACGGCATCATTGGATGATCCGGCCGTCGAGGCAGCGATGAGCAACCTGGTGACGGCGTTTGAGGAACTGGTGCAAAACGTGCGCGCCGCCGCCGACGAGGCAGAGGAGTGGCGGGACGAGGTGCGCCAGCGGCGGGAGGACCGACATGGGCTTGCTGGCCGACTTGGCGAAACTGGCGCGGGAAGTCTTCACGCTCAGCTCGGAAGTGGCCCGCCTCCGCGAGTCGCTAAAGGAATTGAGGGCGGCGAGCGGGATGCAGGCGGTGGAGATAAACGATCTGCGCGAACGTTTGACCCGCCTCGAGGCGGCGCGGGATGCGGATCGAGCGCAGTTTAAGGCAGAATTGTCGAGATTCATGTCCGAGGTCGAGCGGGCCGAAATGAGGCTCCTGAAGCCGCCGGTGCAGAACGGCGGCACTTCGTCAGAGTAACAAGCCCAACAGGAGTCTGCATGTCAATCGCCGACGAAATTGAGCGGCTCAGCGTACTTCGCCAGAATGGCGCGCTGACCGACGCCGAGTTCGCCGCCGCCAAGCGGCGGCTGATCGGCGGCGCGGGAAACCCAGATGATTTCGAGTCGCGCGGCTTGGGGGAGGCCGCCAACCGCTACGTTTCGCTGCAAATGGTGATGTCGGTGGTCGGGGTGATCGTTTTCCTGATCGTTCTGTTCGGGGTGTTCCTGCCGATGTCGTGCAAGGTGGGAAGAGGGTTTGACTCGAACCCGACGATGCCGCCGTTCCCATCGGGACTGCACCAATAAGGTCGATCATCAACCGGCCGCGGCGGTCCGCCCGATAACACCCGCATGTACGCCGTCTTCGTCGACATCCCCTTCCGACGCCTCGCTCCCGGCCGGGCGGAGGTGTCCGGCGAGTGGGCGGCGGCGCTGCGGCTGCTGCGCGACGCGCTCGGCGGGCGGTACGGGCCGATCACCGTCGCGGCGCCGGAGGCGGCGACGGCGGCGGACCTCAAGCCCCTGCAGGTGCCCGTCGCCCTCGATGCCGACATCGACCACATCGACTTCGAGCCCCTCGGCCCCGCCGGCTGGCGGCTGCGGCAGTTCTGGCGCCACTACCCGGCCGTCCGTCGACGCGCGCGCGACATCGCCGGACGGGCCGACGTCACGCACTGCGGCATGAACGACGTCCTTATGCCCTGGAGCCTCACCGGCCACTTCGCGGCGTCGGCGGCGGGCAAAACCACCCTCTTCGTCATCGACACCGACATCGTGACGCAGATCCAGCAGCTCGACGCAAACGTCTCGCTCCCCCGGAAGATCAAGGCCGCCGTCTACTGCCGGGCCTATGCGACGATGGCCCGCCGGGCGGTGGCGGCGGCCGATCTGGCGCTGCTCAAGGGCTCGGCCGTGCGGGCGCGGTACGGGCGATTCGCCACGCGGGCGGAGGACTTTTACGACACCTCCTTCGCCGCCTCCGACGTGATCGACGCGGCCCGGCTCGACACCAAATGCCGCGACGTCGAAGCCGGCGGGCCCATCCGCGCCCTCTCCCTCGGCCGGCTCGCGCCGCGGAAGGGCGTCGACCACTCGATCCGCGCCGTGGCATCCGCGGCGGCGGAGGGCGTGCCGGTCACGCTCGACGTCATCGGCACCGGCCCGCAGGAGGCGGAGTTGAAGGCGCTGACGGCAAGCCTGCCCGGCGGCGGGGCGGTCCGCTTCCTCGGCGGCCGGCAGTACGGGCCGGACTTGCTGCGCGAGGTGGCGGCCTACCCGCTGTTCCTCTTCACCCCGCTGGGCGAAGATACCCCGCGGGCCGTGTTCGACGCCTTGGCGGGCGGCTGCGCGATTGCGGCGTATGATGTGCCGTACACCCGGCAGTTGCTGCCGACCGTCGGCCAGCCCCCGCCGGTGCCGCTGAACGACGCGGCGGCGCTGTCCGAGTTGATCGGCGAGTTGCACCGCGACCGCCGCCGCCTGTCGGGCCTGATGCGAGCCGCCGCCGCCGCCGCGACCGACCACACGGCGGAGAAGTGGTACGCCCGCCGCGCCCGCTGGACGGCCGAGGTCCACGCGGCCAAACACGCTCCCCCCGCCGGCGAGGCCGTGGGTCTCGCCGGCTAATTCCCCCGCGAGACTTTCCATGCCCAAATCCACCCTCGCCCCGTTCCCCGACGAACTGCTCCAGGCGAAGAAGCAGATCCGCGAACGCGCCCGCTCCTACGGCCTCGACTTCTTCCCCGTCATCTTCGAGATGTGCGACTACGAGCAAATGAACCAACTCGCCAGCTACGGCGGCTTCCCGCAGCGCTACCCGCACTGGAAGTGGGGCATGGAATACGAGCGGATGAGCAAACAGCACCACTACGGGCTGGGCCGCATTTATGAAATGGTCATCAACAATGACCCCTGCTATGCCTACTTGCAGGAGAGCAACCCGTTGGTGGACCAGAAGCTGGTGATCGCCCACGTCTACGGCCACGCCGACTTTTTCAAGAATAACCTTTGGTTCGGCCAGACAAATCGCAAGATGATGGACGAGATGGCGAACCACGCCACCCGCGTCCGCCGGCACGTCGAAAAACACGGCTACGACGTGGTCGAGCGGTGGATGGACGTCTGCCTGACGCTCGAGGATTTGATCGACCCGCACAGCATGTTCCTGAACCGCGGCCCGACGGAGGAGAAAATCGAGGACACCAGGCGCGAGGAGCCGACGGGCAAGTTCAAGGCCAAGGACTACATGGACCGCTGGATCAATCCGCCCGAGGCGTTGGCGGCGGAGAACAAGAAGGCGGCGAGCGAGAGGAAGTCCCGCCGCCACGCCACGCCGTCGCGCCCGACGCGCGACGTGCTGCAATACTTGATCGAGCACGCCACACTTGAAGATTGGCAGGCGGATTGTCTCAGCATGATCCGCGAGGAGGCGTATTACTACGCCCCGCAGGGCATGACGAAGGTGATGAACGAGGGGTGGGCCAGCTACTGGCACTCCACGCTGATGACCAAGCATTTCCTGGAGGCGAAGGAGGTCATCGACTACGCCGACCACCACAGCGGCACGGTCTACATGCCGCCGGGCGGGTTTAATCCTTACAAGATTGGGCTGGAGTTGTTCCGCGACATTGAGGACCGTTGGGACAAGGGGAAGTTCGGCAAGTCGTATGAGGAGGCCGATCGCCTCGGCGAGCGGAAGGCGTGGGATAAGGGGTTGGGCCTCGGGCGGGACAAGATTTTCGAGGTCCGCCGGGTCTATAACGACGTCAATTTCATCGACGAGTTCATGACGGACGAGTTCATCGAGAAGCATAAGTTCTACCAGTACGGGAAGGACCCGCACACCGGGCAGTTGCGGATCATCAGCCGCGACCCGCGGCGGATCAAGCAGACGATGCTCTACCGCCTGACCAACATGGGCCGGCCGTTCATCTACGTCGTCGACGGCAACTATAACAACCGCGGCGAGCTCTACCTGGCGCAGAAGCACAACGGGCTGGACATCGAGATCAAGTTCGCCGCCGAGACGCTGAAGAACCTGCACGCCGTCTGGCGGCGGCCGGTGCATTTGCAGGCGCAGATCGACGAGGAGATGATCTTGTTCAGCTTCGACGGCGGGCAGGTCAAGCAGCAGCCGATCCACGCGAGCCTGCCGGAGCCGGCCCACAAGGTGGCGTGAGTAAATATGACGACGCTCGACTATCAGCAGCGCGACGAAGGACGCGACACCAACGGTGGCGGCGGCACGGCCAAGGTCATTCTGGCGTCGCTGAACCTATCGTCCTGCATCGCCGCAGGGGATTTTATCCTGCCGCTGGCGATACACACTTTTGGGTGTACGACCACCTCAAAGTGGTGCCACCTAGCGGCGGCCGTTTATGGGATGCCGGGGCTATTGATCGTCGTTGTTTTGGGTACCCTCTCCACGACGTGGGCGGCCGGCGTCGCTCGCGGAAGGATGCGCTGCTCGTGCTGTTGCCGGCCGCGGGGACCGCCGCCATGCTTTTGCTGCTTGCCGTGGCTGTGTTGTTGAATTCACGACCGATTCATAAGGCCTCTGTGGTGCCCACGCTGCAAGGGGGATGTCGTGTCCGACGCAACCAAGAAATTAATTCGCCCGCTCATGACGCTGGAGGAGTATTTCCACTTCGAGGAGCAATCCCTCGAAAAGCACGAGTTCAATGGCGGCCCGGTGATGGCGACGGCCGGTGATCCGAAATCACACGATCTGATCACGGCCAACTTCATCGGCTTGTTACGCGATCGTCTACAGGGCAAGGCCTGCCAGGTCTGCGACAGCAGTATTCGGCTTAAGGTTTCGGGCACTCCGCCTTTCGTTCATCCCGATGCGGCCGTTATCGTTGGGCCGGCGCAGTTGGATTCAGACGACGCGGACGGGAAAACGGTGGCGAACCCGCGGCTGGTGATTGAGGTGCTTTCGGCGGACACCGAAGCCGCCGACCGCGGCGAGAAGTTCCAGCAATATCTGCGGCTGAGCGGGCTTCAGGAGTATGTGCTGGCCGCGCACGACGCACCGCGGGTGGACACCTACTTTCGCCAAGCGGACGGGTCGTGGCGGTTCAGGGCTGTTGTGGGAATCTAAAACAACATTCCCCTCGAAAGCGTGCACATCGACATCCCGATGGCGGATTTTTACGCGAACGTGACTCTCCCGATTTGGGTGCAACCGGACGACGGCAAGGGGGAAGTCCGCGAGGTCATTCAATGATCTGACGCCGGCCGCGCCGCGTGGATGTCGTGCCACACGGCGTAGTAGGGCGAGTGCGGATCCTCCTTGCCCGCGGCGGCGTGGAGCCACTGGTGGGCGGCTTCCTCGGCCGACACCCACGGGCCGGGCGTCTCCTCGCCGAACGGGCCGCTGTCGCCCCACGGGGCCTCGCCATCGGAAGGCGGCTCGGCGGGGGCGGGCGGGGTCGGGCGCAGCAACCGGCCGGCAGCGCGGGCGGCGGCGGGCAGGCCCATCACGTCAGCGGCGCTCCGCAGCTTCGGGTGCCGCCTCAGCCGACGCTTGGCGTAGCCGGCCAGGCTATCGTCGACCCCCACCTCCACCGGCCGGCGGTGGTCGATCTGGTCGATGCACTTGAACCGGTCGTACCCCAGCGACACCAGCAGCCCCAGGTTCTCCACCTCGCCCGCCTCGTAGGAGACGTACCGCGGCGCGTCGGCGGGGTCGATCGCGCGGAGGCACATCGTGTCGTGCCCTTCGATGTCGATCTTCAGGTAGAAGGGCACGCCGTGCTCGGCCAGCAGCCCGCCGAACCGCCGGCACAACACGTCGACGGCGTGATATTTCCCGCCGCGCGAGGCGATGGACTCCACGAACGAGCTCCACTCGCTGTGGGTGTCGTTGACGTAGAACGGCAGCACCCCGTCGGCGTCGGCCACGCCCACGTTCAGCAGCGTCAGCCGGCCCGCGGCGATGGCGTCGGCGAACGCCCGCCGGCCCGCCTCCGCCAGCGTCGGGTCGGCCTCCACCGCCACCACGCGATACCCCTTCGACAGGTAGTACCGCGTGTCATTTCCCTTGTTGAACCCGACGTCGTAGATCAAATCCGGCACCATTGCCACCCTCCTCCTTTTGCGAACTGGCGACCTTACCGGATTTTGCCGGCGCGCGATACTCCCGCGTGCCGGTCACGGCCGCGCGGCGCGGAGGTGGGTCAGGCCGCGGCGGGCGGCGGCGGGGCGGTCGGGGAGTTGCATCGGGTCGAGCGTGACCGGGCCGTGGTAGCCCGCCTCGTCGAGCAACCCGAGCAGGGCCGGCCAGTTCGTGTCGCCCGCGCCGACGGCAGCGGGGCGGGTGCGGCCGGCGGTGCCCTTCACGGCGTCGCGGGCGCGGACGTGCAGGACCAGCGGGCCGAGCAAATCGAACGCCTCCGGGGGCGTCAGGCGGTCCTCCAGCAGCGAGATCGGGTCGAGGTCGACGCCGAAGGTGGGGGCGTCGACGGCCGCCAGCGCGTGGCCCAGGGCGGCGAGCGGGGCGAGGGTGGCGGAGAAGGCGAGGGGCATCCCGTAGCGGTCGCTGCGGGCGGCGAGTTCGGCGAGGGCGGCGTAAACGGAATCGACGTCGGACGGGTCGGGCGGCGAAATCTCCTCCGGCGGCGGGCCGGCGAGTTGGGCGATTTCGGCGGCGGTCGGCAGGATCAACATGCCGCCGGCGAGGGGGTCGGGCTTCGCTTTCGGCGGCGCGGGAGGGCCGGGCGGCGGGTTGGGCAGGGGGCCGAGGTCGACGCAGACGACCGGGGCGACCAGTTTCCGCGCCGCGTCCATCGCGCGGTCGAGGCGCGAGAGTTGGCGGTCGACGTCGGCCCCGGCCAGGAAACCGCGGCCGGTGAGGTCGCAGCACAAACCGACGAGGTGTTGGTCGTTCGACGAGAGGACGTGCCGCACCTCGCGCTGCCCGGTGGCGGAGAGGTCGGCGAGTCGGTCGGCGTCGAGGAAAAGGCCGCCGAAGCCGAGGCGGCGGGATTGGGGCGCGGCGACGCGCAAATCGGCCGAGAGGGCGGCGGCGGTGAGGGCGAAGCGGCGGTCGGCTTGGGGGGGCATCGAGGGAGTCTACGCCCCCCGCCGCTTGCGGCTTCGCAAAGAAAACGGAATCGGAGAAGCGTTTCTTTGCGAAGCCGCAAGCGGCAGGTTAGTTCAATTCCGCCGGCACCGGCTCGACCGCGACGGGTTTGCCCTGTTCCGCGGACAGGTACATCGCGTCCATCAGCGCGCTCAGCAGCACGCCGTAGCGGACGGGGGCGAGCAGTTCCGCCTCGCCGCGGAGGGCGGAGAGGAAGTTGCCGATGGGGGTCGATTGGTTCGGGTCCGCCGGCATCTCGACGGCGGGGTAGATTCGCCGGCTGCGCGGGCCGCGCATTTCCAGCCCCTGGCCGTAGATGTCGGTGGCGATGCGCATCGTGTCGGTCTGGATCTGCAAATCGTTATAAAAATCCGGGCAGTTGCCGCCGATGCAGATGTTGCCCATCAGCCCGCTGGCGAACTTGGCGATGGCGACGCCGTTGATGTCGACCGGGCTGCCGCAGGTGTCGTAGAAGCAGGCGACCTCGACGACCGGCTCGTTCGCCAGGAACATCATCGCGTTCAGCAGGTGCGCGCCGCTGTCGTACATCTGCCCGCCGCCGGAGAGCTTCGGGTCCTGCCGCCAACTGCCGGTGGTGCCGCGGAGCCAGCTTTGGCTGAGGTAGCCGGTGATGAGCTGAAACTTGCCGAGCTCGCCCGCGTCGCGCGCCTTGGCGAGGTACTGGAACTCGGCGGAGTAGGGCGATTGGTAGCCGATCGCCAGCTTCTTGCCGGTCGCCTTCACCGTCTTCCACAGGGCGTAGGCGTCGGGCAAGCTCGTAACCATCGGCTTCTCGACCAGCACGTTCACGCCCGCCTCCAGCGCGGCGATGCACTGCGCGCCGTGCAGCGTGTGGGGCGTGACGATCACCACCCCGTCCAGCGGCTTCGGTGGGCTCTTCAGCAACTCGTCGAAGTCCGAATACTCCTTCGCGTCGGGGAAATACTTGTCGCGGAACTTGGCGGTGTTGGCCGGCACGGTGTCGCAGAGGGCGACGACCTCCGCGCCGTCGGCCGCCCGGAGTTTCTCCGCGTGGCCGCTTGCCATTCCCCCGCACCCGACGATGGCGATGTTGAGCATGACGGATGTTTTACCGCCCCCGCCGGCATTGTCAACGGCCCGGCTACACTCCGGGCGATGCGATCAAAAGTGCTGTGGATTTTCCTCTGGGCGACCCTCGCCGGCGGCCCCACCGGCGGCTGCGCGCCGGCGACGGACGTGTACGTCAAGAACGTCCACCCCGTCGCCGGCACCCTGCTCGTCCGCGGCGGGCAGACCGACGCGATGGGGCTCTTCGTCCTCAAGCGCACCTTCAACCTCGCCACCGTCGTGAACTTCAACGACACCACCGCCGTCGAGGAGGCGGCGAATGCCGACGCGCTGGGGCTGAATTATCTGGCCGTGCCGAGCAATCCATTTAAACCCGAGCCGTACAAGTTCCTCGCGTTCCTGAAGGTCGCCCAGAGCGCCGGCACCAGCGGCCCGGTTTACGTCCACTGCCGCGACGGGATGGACCGCACGGGCATGGCCGTCGCCCTCTACCGCATCGTGATCGACGACTGGTCCGCCGACCGCGCAATGGCCGAGCTGCACCACTACCAGGAGTGGACCCACACGCTGGTGTTCCTGAACATCCCCGGCTTCGTCCGCGGCGTGGCGGCTCACAAGGCGGAGTGGCGGGCGCGCCTCGCCGCCACGCCCGACCCCCTCGCCGAGCCCCCGCAGATCGTCTCGCTCCCCTCCAGCAGACCGTCCGCCGCCAGCCGGTCGAGCACGCCCAGGTAGTAGGGCGTGATGTCCCCCGTCCGGTCGGCGATCTCCAGCACCCACCGCTTGTTGATCGAGTGCAGGTGGTCGCACGGCCAGGTGCCCAGGTGAGTGCCGCGGGTCGCGCTGGCGACCGACACCAGCCCGTCGTTCTCCCCCTCGGCATCGTAAATGATCTTGTGCGACGGCATCAACAGCGGGGTGATGCGGTGAAACGGGCGGGCGGTGGAGACGCTGTAGTAGGCCACGCCCGGCGCGTCGGGCGTGCCGCAGTCGAACCTCGTCGCGGCCGGCACGGTCAGGTCGACCGACGCCTGCACGTCGAGCCCCATCGCCTTGAGCAGCGCGATCGCGCCGAGGCGCTTGGTGTGCGTCAGGCAGAAATCCGCGAACGGGCTGCCGCGGTGGGGGGTGGCGACGGTGACGAGCGCCCTCACGCGGTCGGCCATGCCGAGCTTGGCGAGCATGTACCGACTGTCCAGCCCCCCCATCGAGTGGGCGATGATGACGACCTTTTCCCTCGGCCGGCCGATCATGGTCAGCCCATCGAGGATCGCGCGCTTGAGTTGGCTGGCGCGTTTGGCGATGCTGCCGGTCGGGTGGACGCGCGGGACGATCAGCGGGTGGCCCCGCGCGGCGATGGCGCGGTCGATTTTGTGGAAGTAGCTGATCCGCACCGGCCCCACGCCGACGTCGCCGACGCCCATGAAGCCGTGCTGGAGGACGATTGGCGTCCGTTGTCCATGGTCCGTGGTCATTTGTGTGGGCAATGATACTAGCCGAAACGCCCCGGGCCTCTTACAACTGACCACGGACAACGGACTAAGGACACCCCAGACATGCCCAGACGGACGGACATCGCAAGCATTTTGATCATCGGCTCCGGCCCCATCGTCATCGGGCAGGGGTGCGAGTTCGACTACTCCGGCGTGCAGGCGTGCCGGGCGCTGCGCGGCGAGGGGTACCGCATCGTGCTGGTCAACAGCAACCCCGCGACGATCATGACCGACCCGGAATTCGCCGATGCCACCTACGTCGAGCCGATCACGCCCGAGACCGTCGAGAAGATTCTGACCCGCGAAAAGGAGCGGGGCACG
Source organism: Tepidisphaeraceae bacterium (assembly GCA_965260985.1). GTDB lineage: Bacteria > Planctomycetota > Phycisphaerae > Tepidisphaerales > Tepidisphaeraceae > CBDHCE01. Next base: position 404,359 of record CBDHCE010000018.1, read on the forward strand.
CCCGTCGACGCCGTGCTGCCGACGCTCGGCGGGCAGACGGGGCTGAACGTGGCGATGGCGTGCTTCGACGCGGGCATCTTCACGCGGCACGGCGTGGAGATGATCGGCGCCGACCGCGACGCGATCTTCCGCGGCGAGGACCGGCAGGTCTTCAAGGATTTGATGGTCGAGATCGGCCTGAAGGTGCCCCTCAGCCGCGTCGTCCACACGCTGGCCGAGGCGCGCGAGGCGCTGGGCGAGGTCGGTCTGCCGGCGATCATCCGCCCCGCCTTCACGCTGGGGGGCACGGGCGGGGGGATCGCCTACAACCTCGAGGAGTTCGAGCGGATCGTCGAGGGGGGCATCGACGCCTCGCCGGTGGGGGAGGTGCTGGTCGAGCAGAGCGTGATCGGCTGGAAGGAGTTTGAATTGGAGGTCATCCGCGACCGGGCGGACAACGCGATTGTGGTGTGCGGGATCGAAAACATCGACCCGATGGGCGTTCACACCGGCGACAGCATCACCGTCGCGCCGATCCAGACGCTGAGCGACAAGGAGTACCAGCGCATGCGCGACGCGGCGCTGGCGATCATCCGCGCGGTCGGCGTGGAGACCGGCGGCAGCAACATCCAGTTCGGCGTGAACCCGGCCGACGGGGAGATGGTCGTCATCGAGATGAACCCGCGCGTCAGCCGCAGCAGCGCGCTGGCGAGCAAGGCGACGGGGTACCCGATCGCCAAGATCGCCGCGAAGCTGGCGGTGGGGTACACGCTGGACGAGCTGCCGAACGACATCACCGGTACCACGTCGGCCTGCTTCGAGCCGAGTATTGATTACGTCGTGATCAAAATCCCGCGGTGGACGTTCGAGAAGTTCCCCGACGCGGACGAAACGCTGACGACGCAGATGAAGAGCGTCGGCGAGGCGATGGCGATCGGCCGGACGTTCAAGGAAGCCCTGCAGAAGGGCCTCCGCAGCATGGAGGTCAAGCGCCACGGCTTCGGATTAGACGGTCAGGACAAGTGGTTGGCGGCACAGAAGAACAACCGTGGCACGGGCGTCCCGCCCGCGTCTGCGCACGAAAATGAAAACGAAGAACGCGGGCGGGACGCCCGTGCCACGGCGGAGTGGCCGATCCCCGAGGAAAAGCTCCGCCGCAAGCTGGCGGTGCCGAGCCAGGGGCGGCTGTACTACATCCGCTACGCCCTGAAGATGGGGTGGACGGTCGAGCAGGTGCATGAGCTGACGAACATCGACCCTTGGTTCCTGGCGCAGATGGCGGAGTTGGTGGAGTTCGAGGATGACCTCATCGGTGATCCCGGTGATGTCCTCGACGATTGGCCCGGGCTCGAGTTGGCAAAGCGAATGGGGTATAGCGACATTCAGCTTGCCGCGTCGACTGATGTGTTGCCCGCTGACGTAAGACGCTTTAGAAGAGGATTTGGGATCTTCCCGACCTATAAGCTTGTAGACACCTGCGCCGCAGAGTTCGAAGCGAAAACACCGTACTACTACTCTACTTACGAAAAGCCTTACCAGCAACTGACCACGGACAAAGGACCACGGACAATATCAGAAGACGAAATCCGCCTCACCGACACCCCCAAAGTCATCATCATCGGCGGCGGGCCGAACCGGATCGGGCAGGGGATCGAGTTCGACTACTGCTGCGTGCAGGCGGCCTTCGCGGCGCGGGAGATGGGGCTGGAGTCGGTCATGGTCAACTCCAACCCCGAGACCGTCAGCACCGACTACGACACCAGCGACCTGCTCTTCTTCGAGCCCCTCACCCACGAGGACGTGCTGAACGTCTGCGAGCGGCTCAACGGCGAACCGTTCAACAGTGACGCCACCCCTAGTAGCCGGGAGCGGAAGCCCCGGTCTGGATTGGTAAAAGGCGTGATCGTCCAATTCGGCGGCCAAACCCCCCTCAACCTGGCAAAGGGTTTACAAGACGCAGGCGTCCCCATCCTCGGCACCTCCGTCGACGCCATCGACCGCGCCGGCGACCGCGAGCGCTTCCGCGACTTGCTGAAAGAGATCGGACTCAAACAACCCGAGAACGGCATCGCCCGCAGTGTGTCGGAGGCGCGAGACGTGGCGAAGCGCATCGGCTACCCGGTTCTGGTGCGCCCCAGTTTCGTCCTGGGCGGGCGGGCGATGGAGATCGTCTCGGACGAAGGCCAGTTGAATCACTACATGCAATACGCGGTGGAAGCCTCCGCAAGCCCCGACGCGCCGATCCTCGTTGACAAGTTTCTCGACGGCGCAATCGAGGTGGACGTCGATTGCCTCGCCGACTTCCCGCCGCTTGCGGCTTCGCAAAGTAATTCTTCCTCGTCTGAAGAATTACTTTGCGAAGCCGCAAGCGGCGGGCGCGCCGTGATCTGCGGCGTCATGGAACACATCGAAGAAGCCGGCATCCACTCCGGCGATTCCGCCTGCTCCATCCCGCCATACTCACTCTCCAACGAAGTCGTCGAAGCGTTAAAAGATCAGACAAGAAAACTCGCCCAAGCCCTCCGAGTCAACGGGCTGATGAACGTCCAGTACGCCGTGAAGGCGGGCGAAATCTTCGTCATCGAAGTCAACCCCCGCGCCAGCCGCACCGTGCCGTTCGTCGGCAAGGCCACCGGCATCCCGTGGGCGAAGCTCGCGGCGAAGGTGATGGCCGGGGCGACGCTCGACGAATTGGGCGTTTACGACCCGCCGCCGATTGGGCACGTCGCGGTGAAGGAGGCGGTCTTCCCCTTCGCCAAGTTCCCCGGCGTGGACATCATCCTCGGCCCGGAGATGCGCAGCACCGGCGAGGTCATGGGCATCGACGCCGACTTCCCGCTCGCTTACGCCAAGAGCCAGATCGCCGCCGGCTCGGCCCTTCCCGTCAAGGGGCAGGTCTTCCTCTCCGTGCGCGAGGAGGACAAGGCGGACATCGTGCAAATCGCCCGCGACCTAGCCGCCTGCGGCTTCGCGCTGATGGCGACCTCTGGCACCCACGCCGCGCTGAAGGAGGCGGGCATCGACGCGACCAGCGTCCCCAAACTCTCCGAGGGCCGGCCGAACGTGCGCGACCACATCACGAACCACCAGATTCAACTCCTCATCAACACGCCGACGCGCAAGGGCCCGACCACGGACGAGGCGAAGATCCGCTCCTACGCCCTGACGCACCGCGTGCCGATCGTCACCACGATCACCGGCGCGCGGGCGGCGGTGCAGGCGATCCAGGCGCTGCAAAAGGGGGATTGGAGCGTCAGGCCGTTGCAGGATTACACGACTGAAAAAGGCGCGGGTGCCACTGGTTGAGGTACTCCTCAACCAGTGTCTTCATCCCGTCGTAAGCGCACTGGTTGGGCGTACCCAACCAGTGGCACCCGGAGATTTGACCCGACGCGGGTAGAGTTCTACCGTTCACCCGACAACCGAATACGGGCGATTTGCTCCGCAGATTGCGGCCCGTGGCGAGGAGACTTCTTCCGCCACAAACCTGCTAAAGCGCGGCCGGGGGCGATCCGCCCCTGACCAAGCCACGGGCCGATTTCCCCCATCCTCCCGACCCGAGGCGACCATGACCGACCTACCAAAACTCACGCCCGACCAGATCAACCGCTACAAGCGCCACCTGCTCCTCCCCGAGGTCGGCATGGCCGGGCAGCGGAAACTCCTCGCCGCCAAGGTGCTGTGCATCGGCGCGGGCGGGCTGGGGTGCCCGATCGCCCTCTACCTCGCCGCCGCCGGCGTGGGGACGATCGGGCTGGCGGATGTCGACGTCGTCTCGCCGTCGAACCTTCAGCGGCAGGTTCTCTTTGGCACCAGCCAGATTGGGCAAGATAAAGTGTCGGCCGCCGGCGAGCGGCTGAGCGACCTGAACCCGGACGTGAACATCATCCACCACAAGACGGTGGTCGATTCGTCGAACGTGATGGACCTCGTCGCGGGGTATGACGTGGTGATCGACGGCACCGACAATTTCCCCACCCGCTACTGCGTGAACGACGCCTGCGTGCTGTCGGGCAAGCCGAACGTCTACGGCAGCATCTTCCGGTTCGAGGGCATGGTCAGCGTCTTCGCCCCACACCTGCAAAACCCCGAGCGGCCCGAGGAAAAAGGTCCGTGCTACCGCTGCCTTTACCCCGAGCCGCCGGAGCCGGGCACGGTGCCAAGCTGCGCCGAAGGGGGCGTGCTGGGCGTGCTGCCGGGCGTGATCGGCACGATGCAGGCGAACGAGGTCATCAAACTCATCCTCGGCTTCGGCAAGCCCGCCATCGGCCGGCTGCTGACGTTCAACGCCACCGAGCTCGAGTTCCGCACCTTCAAGACCCGCGCCGACCCCGACTGCCCCGTCTGCGGCAAGCACCCGACCATCACCGCCCCCATCGACTACGAGCAGTTCTGCGGCGTGCCGATCCTCGACCCCACCAGCGTCGCCGAGACGCAGGCGGAGGTTCGCAAAACCAGGGCCGACCTCGGCGTGATCGACGAAGACCCCGGCAGCGGGCTGGACGAGCGCGGGTTGCCCGTCGGCTACCACTTCGACCCGAAGCTGGAGGTCACGCCGCGCGACGTGAAGCGGCTAATTGACGCCGGCGAGGACTTTTTGTTCATCGACTGCCGCACCAAGAGCGAGCGGCAAATCACCGCCATCGACGGGTCGGAGCTGATCCCGCTGCAGCAGCTCGACCGGCACCTGGATGATTTGGAGGAAAGGCCGGACCGGAAGGTGATCGTCTACTGCCGCGTCGGCCCGCGCTCTTTGCAATTCGCCGAAGTCCTGCGTCGCCACGGCATTAAGGACTCCTGGAGCATGGCCGGCGGCGTGCTGGTCTGGAACCAGGACATCGAGCCCGGCGGCGTGCAGTATTAGGTGGAACGGGCGTCCCGCCCGGACTTCTTCGCTCCCGAATTTTTCCCCGTTTCGACCGCAACTCCAAACCGAACCCGGGCGGGACGCCCGTGCCACAAAAACCATGTCCCTCCTCACCCGCCTGTTCAGTTCTCGCCCACCCGCCGTCGAAGCGAACGGCCACGCCGCCCCGGACGACCCCTTCGAGCGCCGCGTCCAATCCCTCGGCCGCGCGTTCCTCGACGAGGCCCGCTCCCACCAGTCCGGCCTCCTCTCCGGCAAGTTCTGGAACGACAGACTCATGGACTGGTCCATGAAGGACGAGGCCTTCAAGGTCCAGCTCTTCCGCTTCGTCGACGCCTTCCCCACCCTCACCACGCCCGAGGCGATCTACGAGCACCTGACCGATTACCTGAGCCAGCCCGGCGTCAAACCCCCGCCCGGCATGGCCCTGGGCCTCAAGGCCGGCGGGGCGATGAAGGGCACCGTCGCCAAAACGATGGCCGCCCAGATCACCGGCATGGCGGAAAAGTTCATCGCCGGCACCGACGCCGAGTCGGCCGTGCCGAAGCTGCGCAAACTCTGGAAGGACGGCCTCTGCTTCAGCGTCGATTTGCTCGGCGAGGCGTGCATCAGCGACGCCGAGGCCGACGCGTACCAGCGCAAGTACCTTGACCTCGTGCAGAACCTGCCGAAGTGGGTGAACGACTTTCCCGCCGACGAGCGGCTGGAGCGCGACCACCTCGGGCCGATCCCGCGCACGAACGTCAGCATTAAGGTCAGCTCCCTCTGCCCCCGCACCGACGCCATCGCGTTCGAGAAGACCATCGCCGCCAGCATGGAGCGGATCGTGCCGATCCTCGAAGCCGCCAAATCCGGCGGCGTGTTCATCAACTTCGACGTCGAGTCGCACGCGACGAAGGAGCTGACCATCGAACTCTTCAAGCGGTGCTGCGCCGCGGTCGAGTTCGACGCCGGCCTGGCGATGCAGGCCTACTTGCGCAGCGGCGATGCAGACGCGAAGAAGGTGATCGATTGGGCGAAGGGCGAGGGCCGGGTCATCACCGTGCGACTGGTGAAGGGGGCGTACTGGGATTACGAGACGATCCACGCCGAGCAGATGGGCTGGCCGGTGCCGGTGTGGGGGCGGAAAACCGAGACCGATGCGTGCTTCGAGCGGATGGAGCGGGCGTTCATCGACAGCACGCCGTCGCGGGCGGGCGAGGGGGGCGTGACGCTCGCGCTGGGCAGCCACAACGTCCGCAGCATCGCGGTGGGGCTAGCGGAAATCGAGCGGCGCGGCCTGCCGCCGAGCGCGATCGAGCTGCAAATGCTGCACGGCATGGGCGACCCGCTGAAGGCCGCCGCCACCGCGCGCGGCTTGCGCGTGCGCGAGTACGTCCCCGTCGGCGAGATGGTGCCGGGCATGGCCTATTTGGTCCGCCGGTTGCTGGAAAACACCAGCAATGAGTCGTGGCTGAAGGCGGGCTTCCTCGACAACGCCACGCCGGAAGAACTGCTGGCGAACCCCAACCGTGGCACGGGCGTCCCGCCCGGATTAGATGGGTCGGGGGCGCAGGAAAAATCCGGGCGGGACGCCCGTTCCACGGAAGACCTCGCCCGCCGCCACCGCTTATCCGACGCCGTGGAGGGCGTCGGCGACGGACTGCCGTTCTTCTCCGAGCCGATGCGCGACTTCGCCGACGCGGCCCAGCGCGGGGCGTTCGCGTCCGCCGTCGGTGCCGCGACCGTGCCGGTCGTGGCGAACGATTCGACCGTCGAGGACGCCGCCCGCGCCGTCGCCGCCGCCCGCGACGCCTTCGCCGCGTGGCGCGACGCCGACGCGCTCAACCGCTCGCGCTGCCTGACGCGGGCCGCCGGGTTGATGCGCCGCCGGCGGGATGAACTCTCCGCCGTGGTGCTGAAGGAGAACGGAAAGGACTGGCGCAACGCCGACGCCGACGTCTGCGAGGCGATCGACTTCCTCGAGTTCTACGCCCGCGAGGCGCCGGGCCTGTTCGCGCCGGCGCGGCTCGGGAGATTCGTCGGCGAACTCAACGAAACCTGGCACGAGCCGCGCGGCGTCTGCGCCGTCATCAGCCCGTGGAACTTCCCCCTCGCCATCGCCGCCGGCATGGTGTCGGCCGCGCTGGTGACGGGCAACTGCGCCGTCCTCAAGCCCGCCGAGCAGACGCCGGGCGTCGCCAAACTCCTATGCGAAATCCTGTGGGAGGCCGGCGTGCCGAGGGGCGTGCTGCACTTCCTGCCCGGCGTCGGCGAGACGGTCGGGGCGCACCTCACCCGCCACCCCGGCGTCGACATGGTCGCCTTCACCGGCAGCGCCGCCGTCGGCCGCGAGATTCTGCGGGCCGCCGTCGAACACCCGCCGGCCGGAAAACTCGCCAAGCACGTCGTCTGCGAAACCGGCGGGAAGAACGCGATCCTTGTTGACGCCTCGGCCGACCTTGATGAGGCCGTCGTCGGCGTCCGCGACAGTGCCTTCGGCTTCGCCGGCCAGAAGTGCAGTGCCGCCAGCCGGGTGATCGTGGTCGACTCGGCCTACGACGCCTTCCTCGCCCGCCTGGTCGAGTCGACGCGCAGCCTGGTGCTGGGCGACCCCGCCGACCCCGCCACCGACGTCGGCCCGGTCATCGACGACGAGGCGGCGGAGCGGATCGTGACTTACATCCGAGTTGGCACCGGCGAAGCCACACTCGCCTACCCGCCCACACCACTTGCAGGGGTAGATGCGACTCAACGAGTCGCAGTCGGGCGGACGCAAAAGCCCCTGATCCCCCCGCACATTTTCCACGACGTGCCGCCCAACGCGAAGATCGCCGCTGAGGAAATCTTCGGCCCCGTCCTCGCCGTCATCCGCGCCAGAGACTTTGATCACGCCCTGCAAATCGCCCTCTCCAGCCCCTACCGGCTGACCGGCGGCGTCTACAGCCGCAAGCCCGCCCACCTCGCCGCCGCCCGCCGCGCCTTCCGCGTCGGCAACCTCTACCTCAACCGCGGCATCACCGGCGCCCAGGTCGGCCGCCAACCCTTCGGCGGCTTCGGCACGTCCGGCCTCGGCAGCAAGGCCGGCGGCCGGGAGTATTTGCTGCAGTTCGTCGAGCCCCGCTGCGTGACCGAAAACACGATGCGCCGCGGCTTCGCGCCGGGCCTAGAAGAACAGGCCCAAGTCGCCGGCGGCGACACGGCCGCCCTGCGGGCGGGGGTGTAGTGATTCGCAGAATGGGCTAACCCATGAACGATGAAACACCTTACATGCGGAAGAAGCAGTTTCTGAAGTGGCTGCGGGAAATTCCCAACAGAGACCATTGCATCTATGGGTCTATCTGGGGCACCCACCTAAAGCTGCTTAAATGGGTTCGCACCGCGCCTGGGGAGAGGCCGCCGAGGGGCTGGACGCGGATCAAGCTTCCGGCGAAGGAGCGTGCGGACAAATGGTGGGAACAGTTGATGGAAAACGACATCGTCGACTTCTGGGTCTGCGACTCGGAAGATGATGACGAGGTCGTCCTATGCGCCGCAAAGCCGTGTATATGGAAACCGAAAGACACCGTGCACGCGGTGCTGGCGAAGAGGGATTTCCGCCCGATTTTGCACGAAGCATTCGAGGAATATTGCGAGGGCTACTTTGACCGCTCTGTCTTCACCGCGATCCTAAACGAAGTCAGACTTGTCGGCTTTTCGGTTCGACGCAAAATCCGCGCTTCCCCCACATGAGATGGCTGCCTCGTGATGACGCTGCGCCCGTGAAGGTTGAATTTGCAAAACGCCTATTAGCCGGAGGCGGAAGCCCCGGTTTTCGCCGAAGAACCGGGGCTTCCGCCTCCGGCTATGAAAGCGGCTCGATGCTGCGGACGTGGATCGGCGAGAGCAGGACCGATCCCCAAACCGTGCCATTTTCATCCGGGTCGGTGCCGACCCGGACGCGCAGCGTGTCGAGGTGCATCTCCCGCGGGTTGCCGATGTCGTAAGTCTTTCCGCCATCAACGTGCAGGCGGAACGGCACGAACGGCTTGCGGGTCAAGTGTTTGTGGATTGAGTGCGGCTCCATGTGCGGAGTCTACCCCCGTCTGCCTACACCGCCAACTCACTCCTCGCCACGTCAACGGAGTGAAACGGCCGGCCGCACGGCGGTTCCGGCGGGGCCCAATCCACCCATCGCCCGCCGCCTGTTTCGGGCGCGGGCGGAGGTTGCACCGCACACGCAGGTTAGGTATCTGTTCGGAAATGGAACCCGGCGTGCCGCCCGCAACTGATCCGCCCGCCCGGCCCCTCGCCCCCGCCGCCGCGCCGCCGACCGGGCGTGACGGCGGCGGGCTGAGGGTGTTGATGGTCGACTTCAACGCCTACTTCGCCGGCGTCGAACAGCAGCTCCGCCCGGAACTGCGCGGGCGGCCCGTCGCCGTGGCGGCCGTCGAGGCGGCCCACACCGCCTGCATCGCCGCCAGTTATGAGGCCAAGCGGTGCGGCGTCAAGACCGGCACGCCCGTCGGCGAGGCGCGGCGGCTGTGCCCGTCGATCACCATCCTGGTGGCCCGCCCGCCGGTCTACATCCGCTTCCACCACGCCCTGGTCAAGGCCGTCGGGTCGTGCCTGCCCGTCGCGGCGGTCGAGAGCATCGACGAGATGTACGGCCGGCTGATCGGAGCCGAGCAGACCGAGTCGCGGGCGGTGGAGATCGCCCGAAACGTCAAGCGGGCCGTCCGCGAGCAGGTCGGCGAGTGCCTCACCTGCTCGGTCGGCCTCGCCCCCAACCGCTTCCTGGCGAAAATCGGCACGAACATGCAAAAGCCCGACGGCCTGGTCGTGATCCGCCCCGGCGACCTGCCGGGCGTGCTGCACCGGCTGGAACTGACCGATCTGCCCGGCATCGCCCGCCGCATGGAGGCGCGGCTGCACGCGCGCGGCATCAGGACCGTCGAGCAACTCTGCGCCCAGAGCGAGGCGTCGCTGCACGGGGCGTGGGGGGGCGTGGTGGGGCGGATGTGGTGGCACTGGCTGCGCGGGCTGGAGTGGCACCGCCCGCCGACGCGGCGGGCGTCGGTGGGGCACTCGCACGTGCTGCCGCCGGCGTTCCGCAGCGAGGAGGGGGCGCGGGCGGTAATGGTCCGCCTGGTCCACAAGGCCGCCGCCCGGCTGCGGTTCATCGGGTACTACGCCCGGCGCATGACCGTCTACGTCTCGTTCACCTACCGCGAGCAGGGGTGGAGCTGCGACGTGGACTTGGGGCTGACGCAGAGCACGCGGCTGATGGTCTTGGCGTTCGCCGACCTGTGGCGTCGCCGGCCGCTGGGGACGCCGACGCAGGTGGCCGTCACGCTGCACGGCCTGGTGCCGCGCGGCTGCGCGACGCTGCCGCTGTTCGCCGAGGAGTGGCGCGACGCGGCGTGCGACCGGGTTCTGGACGAGGCCAACACGCGGTTCGGCCCGCACGCGGTCTACTTCGCCGCGATGATGGGCGCCCGCGACACCGCCCCGGCCCGCATCGCCTTCACGCACATCCCGGCGCTGGACCCGGCCTACGGCGGCTGAGGTCGGCCCTCGCTCGCCCCTCGGTCGAGGAGAACCCGTGCCGCGGCGGCGAGCAGCGCATCGGCGTCCGGCGGGACGTGGTTTTCCCACGATTCGATCTCCGCCATATGGCGGGCAAGTCGCACGGCCTCCGCCCGCGATTGCTCGGTCGGGTCGGCGTCGGCCGACTCGCACGGGAGGTGGCTCAGGGCGATCCCCCGCACGAGCATCGCAAACTCGGCCGCCCGCGGCCGCCGCGTGCGCCGCCGGCCGCCGACCTCGACAACGCCCGGCAGGGAGGCCGCCTCGGCAAAGTTGCAGGCCGCCTCGGCGTCGATTCCCAAGCACGCCGCGATCGCTTGCAGCCGCTGCTCGGCAAAGGCGAAGGGTCCGGCGAGTGCCTCGCGCACCGCGCGACGGTCGGCCGGGGCCGTCGCGGCGAACGCCGTGGCGGTCGCGTCGGGATTCGGCGGCGCGGCGAAATCTTGAGGCGAGACGGTGTAGGCGTCGACAACTTTCGCGCAATCGAACGTCCAGCAGGCCAGGGCGTCGCTGTCGTGGACGAGAAACGCGATCGCCCGCGCGTGCAGCCGCCTGCTCAGGCCCTTGCCGACGCGGGCGATCTCGCGCTCGTCCTGCGCGTCGAGCCGCTCGTTGTAGACGCCGGCCCAGCCGTAGCCGGTCGGCGCGACGCGCGACTGACCGCGGCAGACGGCCTTGGCCGCCGCGGGCAAGTCGTCACTTGATGCGGTGCGGACCTGGACATTGACGAGAAATAGACCCATGCGACGGGTTCTACCTGACGCCGCCTGCACCACCAGCGTACCCGCGTACCCGCGGCTCAACCCCGCCAAGGGCGTCAGACGCGCCAGCCGCCGGCCTCGGCCCGCTCGGGCAGGGGCTCGATCCGCCAGACGTGCGACGGCGAGAGCCAGACCGACCGCCGCGGCAGGCCGCTGTCGTCCGGGTCGATGCCGACCCAGACGGTCAGCATCTCGACGCCCATCAGCGACGGGTCCTCGATGAGGAAGTCGCTGCCGTCCTGCATCACGATGCGGAAGGGAATGAACGGCCTGTGGACGTGGTGTTTGCGAATCTCCTGGGGCGCCATGTCCAGAGCGTAGCAATTACTCCCCCCACGCCGCGAGTTCATTGCCGCCCACGTCGGCGAAGTGGAACCGCCGGCCGCCGGGGAAGGGGAAGATCGGCTTGGTGACGCGGCCGCCGGCGGATGCTATGCGCTGCTGGATCGCCTCCAGATCGGCGGTGTAGAGGACGAGCAGCGGGCCGCCTGGGGTGGGGGTGCCGGTGGCGAAGCCGCCGTCGAGGCCAGCGGCGGCGGCGCTAAAGCTGGCGTAATCCGGGCCGTAATCGGTGAAACTCCACCCGAAGGCGGCGGCGTAAAATGCCTTGGCGGCGGCGACGTCGGGCACGGTGAACTCGACGTAATTGATCTTCCTGTCGCGGTGCGGCACGGCCGGTAGTCTACGGTGCGGCGGGGTGAGTTTTCAATCAGGAGTTCGAGCCGTCGGGCGATGGCCCAGGTTCTCTGCTAAGCCGCAAGCGGCGAGGAATCGGCGTCTCAAGTGAGTCGAGCGGCAGCATCATGGGCACTACGGAGTGGGGTAATCCAAAACCCGTGCCAGCGTTTGTTGAAAACCCACGGCACGGGTCGTCGAGCACGCTAGAGCAGCTTGCGCGATCACTGCTCGCGTGGCATCCTGCCGCGCATGAGCGTCTACTCGATGGACCTGCGGGGCAGGGTGATGGCGGCGGTGGGACGTGGGGCGTCGGCGGCGGGGGCGGCCGCCCGCTTCGACGTCCACCCCACGACGGTGCGGCGGTGGCGGCGCGACGCGGCCGCCGGGCGGCACGCCCCGGCCAGGCCGGGGGCGCGCCGCGTGCCGACGAAGCTCACCCCCGCCGACCTCGCCCTGCTCGCGTCGGCGGTCGACGCCCGGCCCGGCGTGACCCTGCGCGAGCTGGCGGCCCGGCTCGGGTCGCGGGTCGCCGAGAGCACCGTCTGCCGCGCCCTGCGGCGGCCGGGGTACCGGCACAAAAAAAGTCGGTGGCGGCCCGCGAGCAGCTGAGGCCCGACGTCCGCGACCGCCGCCGCAACTTCGCCCTCGCCCGCCGCTTCGTCCCGCGGGGCAAGCTCCTGTGGCTCGACGAGACGGGCGTGCGCACGCACATGGCCCGCCGGTACGGCCGCAGCCGGGGCGGGTCGCGGTGCGTCGGCCACGAGCCGGCCGGCCACTGGCGGGCCCGCACGCTGCTGGGGGTCGTCCGCGAGTCGGGCGTGGTCCGCCCGGCGTCGCTCCTGATCGAGGGGGCGATGACCGGCGGGCCGTTCCTCGAGTGGGTGAGGCGGATGCTCGTGCCCGCCCTCTCGCCCGGCGACGTGGTGGTGATGGACAACCTCTCGGCCCACAAGGTCGCGGGCGTCGAGGGGGCGGTCGCGTCGGCCGGGGCGAGCGTGTGGCACCTGCCGCCCTACAGCCCGGACCTGAACCCGATCGAGAAGGTGTGGTCGCAGGTCAAGGCCCACCTCCGCCGGGCGGAGGCGGGCGACGAGGGGCTGGACGAGGCCGTCGCCGCCGCCCTGGATGCCGTGACGCCGGAGCACTGCCGCAACCACGCGGTCGCCTGCGGGTACGGCGAGCGATGATCGTGCAAGGTGCTCTAATCCGTAGCACCCAATCAGGTCGCCCCGACAGATTCGCCGCCCGCTGAATCGCTCGTGAAGGAAGAGTCGCCAATAACGCACCAACGTGCCGTCCACAGCGCAAGAGAAGGGCCGTCCCGTTGCCGGGGCGGCCTTCTTTCGTGTCTGAGTTCGCTCGGCTCGAGCTCAAGCCCGAGCGGCGTCGGACGGTTTAGTAGCGACCGCCACGGCCGCCGCCGCCACCACCGCTGCCGCCACCGCCGCCGGAGGAGTAGCCGCCGCCACCGCCGCCGCGACGGCCACCGCCGCCACCGCCACCGTAGCCGCCGCCCCCACCACTGCCGCCGCCGCCGTAGCCGCCGCGACCCCCGCCGCCGCCGCCACCGGAGCGGGGCTCCTTGGGCTTGGCCTCATTGACGGTCAGCGCGCGGCCGCCGTGCTCCTTGCCGTTGAGGCCCTCGATGGCGGCTTGCGCCTCCTCCTCGGAGCCCATCTGGACGAAGCCGAAGCCCTTGCTCCGGCCGGTGTCGCGGTCGGCAATGACCTCGGCGCTGGTGACGCTGCCGTATTGGCCGAACATCTCTTGCAGTTCCGAGCTGTCGACGTCGTAGCTCAGGTTGCCGCAGTACAATTTGCTGCCCATGTCGTATCTCCTGTATCGCCCCCTACTGGGGCGTGTGGGCTGGTTCGGCCCCCGATCAGTTTCGGGCCGATGAAAAACTGGCCGACGTTCCGGCCGGGAAGGAAGTAGGGGCGATACGGAGCCGGAAGGTGCCGCGGGGCAAATGGAGCCAAAAGCGTCGTCTGCGGTCGATCGTCGAACTTACCGGGGGCATTATACCAATCTTTTCGCCGGGGCAAGCGAAAAAGGCGGAAACTTTTCCGCCGCCCGAAATTGCCCGCTCAGAACGGCAGGCTCTGGTCCATCCAGTCGTCCGCCTTCAGCACCTGCTTGCGGTTGAACCGCGCCATCCGCTCGGCCTTGGCCTGGGCGAGGCGGATCACGCGGTCGGCACCGAACGCCCGCCACGTCTTGCGGACCTGCGGGGCGTGGCGGACCAGCAAATCGTCCTCGGCGCTGGCGAACATCTGGGCGCAGCCGGGGTCGCCCTGCCTGGCGGCGCGGCCGAAGAGTTGGCGGTCGACCCGCGCGCTGCCGTGCGGCTCGGTGGCGATCACGTGCAGCCCGCCCATCTCCGCCACGCCCCGGCCGAGGCCGATGTCCGTGCCGCGGCCGGCCATGTTCGTCGCCACCGTGATCCGCCCGACCCCGCCCGCCTCGCCCACGATGTTCGCCTCCTGCTCGTCCTGCCGGGCGTTCAGCGTGCGGTGCGGCCGACCCGCGGCGATCAGCCGCTTGCTCACCTCTTCCGATGACCAGACCGACCGCGTGCCCACCAGCACCGGCACGCCCCGGTCGTTCAACTCGCACACGCGGGCCACCACCGCGTCCCACTTCTGGTCGGCGGTGTCGAAAAACCGCGTCGGCAACTGCGTGCGGATGCACGGCTTGTTCGTCGGGATGCGCACGATCGGCCGCTGGTAGATCTGCCACAGTTCCTGGCGGCTCTCCCACGCGGTGCCGGTCATGCCGGCCATCTGGTGATATTGCCGGAAGAAGCGCTGGAAGCTCAGGCGGGCGAGGTTCTCCTTGTCCGCCGTCACCGGCACGCCGTGCTTGATCTCGACGGCCTGGTGCAGCCCGCCACGCCAACTGCGGTCGGCCATCACGCGGCCGGTGAACTCGTCGATGATCGCAATCTTGTCGTCCTCGGTGATCAAATAATGCTCGTCGAGGTGGAAGCAGTGCCGCGCAACCAGCGACTGCGTGACCAGCTCCTCGCGCCGCCGCTTGCCGCCCCAAAACCCGTTGTTGTGCGTCAAACTGTCCAGCCGCGCCTGGCCGCGGGCGGTCAGGTCGACGCTGCGGACGGGGATGTCGACGGTGAAGTCGCGGTTCTTCTCCAGCGCGGACGCCAATTCGTCGGCCTCGCGGTAAATCTCGACGTTCGCCTCGTCGTCGGGGCTGTTGGAGATGATCAGCGGCGTGACGGCCTCGTCGACAAGCAGGGCGTCGGCCTCGTCGACGATCGCGCGGAACAGGCCCGGCACCATCAACTCCTGCCGCAGCCGGCCGCCGACCAGCATGCCGACGGCCGTCTGCGTGCTGGTGCGGAGGTTGCCGAGCATGATTTGGTCGCGCAAAAAGTCGGCGACCAGTTCCTTGCTGGTGGTGTAGCAGACGTTGCGGCGGTAGATGCCCGGCCGCTCGCCCGGCTCGACGTCGTGGACGATGTGGCCGCTGGTCAGGCCCATCAACTTGTAGAGCGGGCGGTTGAGTTCCTCGTCGCGGGCCACCAGGTAATCGTTGACGGTGATGACGTGGACCGGCTTGCCCGACCACGCCATGACGCTGGCGGCCAGGGCGGCGGTGAGGGTTTTGCCCTCGCCGGTCGCCATCTCCGCGACCAGGCCCTCGTGCATGGCGGCGGCACCCATGACCTGCACCGGGTAGGGCCGCTTGCCGAGGGTGCGGCGGGCGGCCTCGCGGACGAAGGCAAAGGCGCGGTCGAAGCCCGCCGCGTCCAGCCGGCCCAGGCGGGCGGTGTCGCGCAACTCGGCCACTTCCTCGGCGAACTTCTGCGCCCCCAAATCCTTGACCGTCGGCTCCAGGGCGTCGACGCGGCGGGCGAGCGCCTTCAGCCGCCGCAACACCGGCCGGCGGTTCTTCACCCACCCGACGGCGGCGTTGGCCGAGGCGTCGAGCCCCTTGAGTTCGGGGGCTTTGACGCGCCGGGCGTCGAACACGCCGAAGAGTTCTGTGGAGGCGGCTTGGGTCATGGCAAGTCGTTAGTCGTCAGTCGTCAGTCGGCGGTCGGCCATCGGCAGTCGGCAGTCGGCAGTCGGCAGTCGCAGGGGATTCTTCACTGGCGACTGGAGACTGAGGACTGGAGACGGCCCTAAAGCGGCCCCATCCCCTGCGCGCCGCCGGTGTTCGTGCTGGTGCTTTGGATCAACTGCAGCAGCTTGCGGGTCCACTGCTGGATCAGGGGTTTTTTGTCGAGGGTCACGCGGACGTAGGCGTGCTGGTCGGGGAGGAACTGTCCGTCGGCGTTGGCGAAGACGACCTTGAGCTCGTACTGCTGGGTGGCCGACCGCTCGCCGGCCTTGGCGTCGGGGGCCGCGGCGAGTTGTCCGCCGCCGATCGAGAGCTGGGCGGGCTTGCGGACCTTGTCGGTGGCGGCGGGGCTGAGTTGGGTCGAGAGGGCGTACATCGGGTCGGCGGCCGGCGCGCTGGCGAGGCGGACCTCGGTGTCCATCGCGTGCTGGCTAAGGCCTTGGCTCATCAGCAGTTGGGCGTCGGCCTGGTCGATGACGGCGTAGGCGATCAGGTTGCCGCGCTGGTCGACGGTGGCGACCTCCTGGCCGGTCTTGAGGTACTGGCCGGGGGTGTTGTCGATCATCGGGGCGATGAGCCGGCCGTCGATGGGGCTGCGGAGGGTGAGGGCGGCCTTGCGCGCCCGGGCGTCGGCGAGGGCCTGGGCGTAGACGCCGCGGGTGGAGAGGTCCAGCAGCCGCTGGGCCGGGTCGCTGGCGGTGGAGGCCTGAAGCCGCAGGTCCGCGCCGCGGAGTTGGGCCTGCAGGCCGGCGACCTCGGCGTCGAGCCTCGGGTCCGACAGCCGCAGGATCGGCTGGCCCTTGCGGACGTCGGCACCGTCCTTCGCCAGCACCGTCTCGACGAAGCCGGACGAGCGGCCGACGCGGACGTAGGCGCGCTGCTGCGGCTCGATCACGCCCTCGGCCCGCACCCGCTGCGGCCAGCGGATGATGCCGATCAGCACCACGACCGCCGCCCCAACCGCCAGCGTGAATGCCCACGCCCGGCCGCGCTTGCGGTGCAGTTCCGGCTCGATCGCCAGGTACTTGAACAGCTTGTACATCGGCACGATGAAGAACGTCGCCACCGCCCCGGCCCCCATCAGCAGGCCCAGCACGCGGACCTCCTCGGGCAGGTGGAACAGGACCATCAGCATGATGGCGATGCTGATGAATACGCGGTAGATGCTGCTGGTGACGGCGTAGACAAACAGCCGCACCCGCTGGCCGGCCGGCGGGAGGGGTTGCTGGCTCTTGACGCGGAAGAC
Organism: Tepidisphaeraceae bacterium; assembly: GCA_965260985.1. GTDB lineage: Bacteria > Planctomycetota > Phycisphaerae > Tepidisphaerales > Tepidisphaeraceae > CBDHCE01. Next base: position 421,520 of record CBDHCE010000018.1, read on the forward strand.
GTGCCGCTTGATCAGGCCCAGGCTGTATTCCGTGCTCTTGTGCTGCAGGTTGGGGATTTCCCACAGGTCCGACAGGATGTAGTACCCGTCGTACCGCAGCAGGGGGTTGGCGTTGAACAGCACGGTGCTGACCGACGCGACGAGCATCACGTTGTAGGCGAGCTGGTTGACCAGCGTGGCGGGGTTGGTGTTGAGCCAGACGAAGGCGCAGATCGCCGCGACGAAGAGTTCGAAGATCATGCCGCCGCTGCTGACGAGGGCGCGGTGCCACTTGCTCTGGAAGCCCCAGGAGGTGGAGGCGTCGACGTAGGGGCAGGGGATGAGGACCAGGAGCATCAGGCCGAGCTCGTGGCACTCGCCGCCGAAGCGCCGGCAGAAGAAGCCGTGGCCCAATTCGTGGATGAGCTTGACGAGGACGAAGACGAGGTAGAGCCAGAAGGCGTTCTCGGGGTTGGCTTTAAGATTGATGGCGTTGGAGGCCGCCTCCGCCAGCCGGCCGCCCTCGGGGATGACCGCGACGATGGCGGCGGCGACCAGGATGACCCAGATGATCCCGCCGATCGGGCTGAGCAGCGGGCGGACCAGCGGCATCCACCGCTGCAGGAAGCGGTCGGGGTCCCAGATCGGCACCCGCGGGAAGAGGATGTTCATCAGCCGCCCCTGCATCTTCTTCTGCTGCTGCTTCTTGTGGCGGCGGAGCAGCACCTGGGCGTCGGGGCTGACGTCGGTTTGGATCAGGTTGGCGGCGTAGAGCTGGCTGAGGATCTGGATCACCTCCGGCTGCGTCGGCGCCTCGTCCGCCAACTGCCCGCCGACGAGCTCCCACGCCTCGCCGACGGTGCGCGACCCGTCGAGCAGCCCGACGAAGCGGTAGGCGGCGTCGGACAGCCGGTGGAACTGGTTGCCGGCCGCGTCGCGGACGACGTACCAGCGCTCGCCGCGAAAGTGCTGGCGGGTGATCTGGGCGGTCGGGCGCAGGCGGGGCGCGAGGTCTTTGACCCGGTACCAGGATTCTGAGAAGGTGGGGCGTAGCTGTAGGGTCATCTCGCTCGATTGCTTAGTTTAACAAAGCCACTGCGGCCGAGTCTTCCGTGGAACGGGCGTCCCGCCCGGATTTCTGGGCATCCCAGAAAATTAAATCCGGGCGGGACGCCCGTTCCACGGAAGACGAGGGGACCTCAAACCCAAAGCTTGAGCCGCACCCACTCGACGGCCCGGTGGGTCCACTGCCAGATGAGGGGCTTGGGCTCGACGTCCACGCGCGCCTCGCCCTCGAGTCCCGGCCGCCAACTGGGGCTGGGGTCTTCGAGCGTGACGTGGACGGGGAAGACGTTTCCGCCGTTGCGCGGCTCGGCGGCGGGGATCACGCGGTCGACCACGAACGGGTGCTTCTCGCCCGGCATCGACTGGGTCGCCAACTCGCCCTTGCTCGGCTGGCCGCCCTTGCGGCCGTCGCGGAGGCTCTGCACGTCGCGCTCGCCGACGTACAGCACCGCCATCAGGTTCTGCTTCGGGGCCACCTGGAAGAGCTCCTGGCCCTGCTGCACGGTCGCCCCCTCCTTTTCCTCCAAATCGCCCTTGAGCACCACGCCGGCGATGGGGGCCGTCACGACCGAGCGGGCGATCTGGCTGCCCAGCAAATCGACCTGGGCCTGGGCCTCCTCGGCCTCGCTGGTGGCGACGTTGGCCTCGGCGATCTTGTCGTCGGCCATCAACTGCGTGGCCCGCTGGGTGGCGCTGTTCACCTGCGCCATCGCCTTGTTCTTTTGCAAAATCAGGTCGTCAGTCTTGAACTCCAACAGCGCCGCCCCCGCCTCGACCGGGTCGCCGGGCTTGGCGTAGACCTGCTTGATCACGCCCTCGAACGGCGCGCTGATCACCCGCTGCTTCACCGGCTGGAAGGCGAACGGCGCCTTGATCTGGTACATCGGCTTATAGAACGTCACGAATGCCAGCAGCAGCGCCGCGCCCACGATGATCGCCTTGGCGAGCATGTGCTTGGGCCCGACCGCCAGCGCGGCGGTGTCGCGGACGCTCAGGCCCGCCTTCGTGACCAGGTACCGATCGTTCTGATACCGGTCGTACAACTGCGGCGCGAGCAAATCGGCGGCGACGGCCAGGGCGGTGGTCTCCTGCACCGTGGCGGTCTTCTGGCGGGGGAACTCCAGCAGCAGCACGCCGATGATCTCGTCGCGCCGGCGCAGCGGCAGGCTGACCACGCGGGTGTTGCCCTCGTCGCGGCTGAGGGCGCCGGCGTCGCGCGTCACGTTGTGGGTGCCGTGCTCGCCGTCGGGGTCGAACTGCACGACCTCCGCCTGGTCCATGCACTCCTCCATCGCCTTGACCATCGCCAGCGACAGGGCCTGCTTTTTGTCGAACTCCTCGGTGTGGCTGATCGCCTGCAGTTTGATGTTGCGGCCCTTGACCCACCCCAAACTCACGCGGCTGGCCCCCAGCCGGCTCGCCAGCTCGTTGCACAGGTTCGCCCCGGCCGACGCGAAGCCCTCGGCGGTCGAGACGGCGCCGGCGAGTTGCAGCACGTCCTGGTGGCTCTGGGCGACCGTCCGGTGCTGCTCGCCGTGGCGGCGGAGCATGAACAGGTCGAAATACCCCGCGACCAGTTGCATCCCCTCCAGCCGCTGGCGGGCCTTTTGGTCGTCGGCGCAGCGGGTGATGACGGCGCTGGCGGCCACCACCTCCCCCTCGTTGCGGAGCAGGGTGACGAGGCAATACTGCGGCTGCGGCTCGCCGTCGGGGCTGACCTTGATCGCTTGGTCGTCGCCCCCCCGCACGCACGGGCCGACGAGCTCGCGGAAGGCGTCGACGGCCTGCTCGCGCATCTCCTGCGTCGAATTGTCCGGCCGGATGTGCTTCATCAGCTTCAGCCCCGGCCCGGCGGCCAGGGCGTGGCTGTCCTGATCCTCGTTGCCCTCCCCCGACTCCCCCGACGCCTCGCGCTTCGGCCCGCGCTCGACGAGGAATCCAGCCGCCTCGGTGCCGGCCACCACGACGGCCTGGGTCGTCAGCAGGTCGTCCATGAATGCCGGCAGATCGCTGGCGGCGTTCAGCAGGCGGCGGACCATGCTGGAGCGCGACAGGTTCTGCCGGTCGCGGTCCTGCTCCTCCTTCTCCTGCTTCTGCTCGTTGGTCGTTTGAACGAGGGCCACGGTCTACCTCTGGGTGCAAGTCTGTCGAATCGGTCGGATCAGTTAAGACGATGCCGGCGGGGGGCTTAGCCGCAACATTAGCGGGCCGAGGCCGTCGTGTCGGCCCCCAGCAGCACGTCCACCTTCAGCCCGGTGGATCGGCCGTCGGGGTTCGGCATCTCCAGCCGCACCGCCTGCGTGTCGCTCCGGGCGTCGGCCACCGGAGAGATGAAGATCACCTTCGCCGGGCCCTGCCGCGTCTCGCCGGCGTACCGAACGGGCACGGTCTGGCCCACCTTCAGCCGCGCCACCTCCGACGTCCGAAGGTTCTTCACCTCGATCCACAGCGGATCGTTGTTCACCACCGTCAGCGTCGGCTTGTCGAACTGCTGCGGGTTGGAGAACTCCCCCACCCCCGGCCCGACCTGGCTCACGATGCCGTTGATCGGGCTCTTGAGCGTCATCTGGTCGACCCGCACCTGCTGCACCGCCGCCTGGGCGTCGGCCTGCAACGCCTGGCCCTTGGCGACCTCGACGTTCGCTTGCGCCAGCGCGACCGCCAACTCCGCCTCCTGCAGTTCCTGAAGCCCCACCGCCTTTTTGGTGAAAAGCTCCTTTTTGCGGGTCAGCTCCACCTGCTTCTGGTCGCGGTCGGCCTCGTTCGCCTTGATCTTCAGCCGCTCGACGTCGGCGGCGATCTTCGACGCCTCCAGCCGCTTGGCCTCCTCGCGGTCGTCCTGCTTCATCACCGGCTGGCCCGCCTTCACCTTGTCCCCCTCCTTCACCATCGCCTCGGCGATCACGCCGGGATTGGGGAACAGCAGCTTCCGCTCCTCGCTCGGCGCGGTGATGCCGGTGGTCGACCGCTGCGGCGCGACCGCTCCGGTTCCCCCGGCATCTTGGGCAAGGGCGGCCGACCCGCCGGCGAGCGGGAGGCAGACGGCGGCGGCGGCGAACGGAATCAACAGGCGGGCAAAGGTCGTCACAATCGGCCTCTCGGTTTCGGTGTCGGACGGGCAATTGGTCGGGCGGCCCGGCGGGCGGGCCAACAAGCAACCGCCCGACCTTGTGGCATCGGACGGTCGCGCCCGGCCCTTTAACCGCTTTGGCGCGGCTGGGCGGGGCGACGCATTGGGCACGGCGTATCCTACGCCAAGAACCCGGCAACGGGATGCGGAAACCGGCGCGGCCCGATCACTTCGGACCGCCTCACGTCGCGCAGGCGACGACCGGCCCCGGCTCGCCGCCGTCGTTGTTCAGCCACTCGTGGCCGTCGGCGCGGATCAGCCGGTCCGCCGCGTCCGGGCCCCAGGTGCCGGGGACGTACTGCTCGGGCTTCTGGTCGCCGGCCTCCCACGCCTCGACGATCGGGTCGATCACCGCCCACGCCGCCTCCGCCTCGTCGCCGCGGATGAACAGCGTCTGCTCGCCGGCGATCGCGTCGGCGATCAGCCGCTCATACGCCTCGGGCGGCTGCTTCTGGAACGTCTCGCTGTAGAGGAAATCGAGTGCGACCTGCTTGATGTTCATGCTGCCGCCCGGCACCTTGCCGTTCAGCCGCCACCGGATGCCCTCCTCGGGGCTGACCCGCACGATCAGATCGTTCGGGATCACCGGCGTCTCGCACTGGGTCTGGAACAGGGTCATCGGCGGCGAGCGGAAGCGGATCACGATCTCGCTGAGCTTCTCCGGCATGCACTTGCCGGTGCGGAGGTAGAACGGCATGCCGCTCCACCGCCAGTTGTCACAGAAAACCTTGACCGCCGCGAAAGTTTCAGTCGTCGACCCCTCGGCCACGCCCTTGGCCTTCAGGTAGCCGTCGGTCTTCTTCCCCTCGCCGAACTCGCCCGCCCCGTACTGCCCGCGCACGGCGAACTCGTGGACCTTGTCCGCCGGGATCGGCCGGAGCGACTGGTAGACCTTCACCTTCTCGTCCCGAACGTGCCGCGCGTCGATCGCGGCCGGCGGCTCCATGGCGATCAGGCTCATCAACTGGAACAGGTGATTTTGCACCATGTCCCGCAGCGCGCCGCTCTGGTCGTAATACCCCGCCCGGTCGTCCGCCGACACACTCTCGGCCACCGTGATCTGCACGTGGTCGATGTAGCGGTGGTTCCAGATCGGCTCGAACACGCTGTTGGCGAACCGCAAAACCATGAGGTTTTGCACCGTCTCCTTGCCCAGGTAGTGGTCGATGCGGAACACCTGCCGCTCGGTAAACTTTTCGTGCAGCAGGGCGTTGAGCTCCTCGGCACTTTTGAGGTCGTGGCCGAAGGGCTTTTCGATCACCAGCCGCTGCCAGGTGTCGGCGTCGCCGGTCCCCTTTTGCATCAGCCCCCGGTCCCCCAGGTTGGTGATGACGGGCTTGAACGTTTCAGGCGGGGTGGAGAGGTAGAACAGCCGGTTGCCGGCGGTGCCGTGGTCCTTGTCGATTTTCTTCAGGAAGGTTTTGAGGCCGTCGAAGTCCTCGGCCTTATCGTACTGGCCGGGGTGGTAGTAGATGGCTTTTTTGAGCTTCCCCCACGCCGCCTCGTCGACGCCGTCCTTTTTGCTGCGGGCGTTGGTTTTGATGGCGTCGAGGCAGCGGTCGCGGAAGTCGCCGTCGCTCATCTCCGTGCGGCTGTAGCCGACGATGGCGAACTGCTCGGGCAGCAGGTTCTGGCGGGCGAGCTCGTAGACGGCGGGGATGAGCTTGAGCTTGGCAAGGTCGCCGCTGGCGCCGAAGATGACGAGGGTGCAGGGGGTGGTGGAGGGCATGGGCCGGTCCTCGGTGCTGCGTCGGTTGGTGCCGCTGGGTAGCCGATGTTCACTCGCCGCGGTGGACGACGCCGCGGCCGACGCGCTCGCTGACGCTCTGGCCGGTGGGGTCTTCGGTGACGACGGTGGTGCCGGTGCCGCCGCCGGCATTGCCGCCCGTCACGGGCAAACCGGGCTTGCCGAACGGCTTGGCGTCGGCCCGCGTGTGGTGGGTCGGCGAGTGCTTCACGGCCGGCTTGGACGAGGCCTTCGACAGCCCGACGGCCTCGAGTGCCCCGTCGACGGTGCTGAGCCGCTTGAGCAGTTCGTAGAGGCCGTAGCCGGCGCCGATCAACAGCAGGATTTTCAGAAATCGCATGGGAGTACTCCTTGTTCCGCGCATGATACGGCTTTCGCCCGCGCCCGCGACGGCTAAAATCGGGCGGCGGCAAGAACCGCGGCAAGAAGCATGGCAGACTCAGCCCAAATCCACGCCCCGCGCCTCGCCACGCCGGCCGATTTGCCGGCGATCAACGCGATCTACAACCACTACGTCGCCCACTCCGACGCGCTCTACCAGGACGCCCCGTGGACGCCGGGCGAGCGGGCCGACTGGTTCGCCGCCCACGGCCCGCGGCACCCCGTGACGGTGGCGACCGACCCGGCCGGCGAAATCGTCGGCTGGGCCAGCCTCTCGGCCTTCAGCGGCCGGACGGGCTACCGCTTCACCGTCGAAAACAGCCTCTACGTCCACCCCAACCACCTCGGCCGCGGGTTGGGCCGGCTGCTGCTCGCCGATTCGCTCGACCGGGCGGCGGCGGCGGGGCACCACTCGGTCATCGCGCTGATCGACGCGCGGGCGGCCGTCAGCCTGCACCTGCACGCCGCATACGGCTTCGTTGAGGTAGGCCGCCTGCCCGAGGCCGGCGCCAAGTTCGGCCGGTGGCTGGACGTGATCTACCTCCAAAAGATGCTGGGGCCACCGGGAGTGCCGCCGCCGGATTTTTCGCCCTAGCATTCGCCCGCCGCGGCGCGATACGGTCGGACCATGAACAAGCACCCCAACCTTGTGATTCTGCTCCTGATCTGCTGCCTCGCGCTGCCGCTGGGCCTGCTGATCCTGTCGGACCGCTGGGACCCGGTCGGCCCGCACGGCCTGTAACTCACTTGTTGGCAACCGATAACCCGCACGAAAGGAAAGCCCCCATGTCCGAACGCTCCTTCTGGACCACCTTCGTCGCCGTCCTGTTCTTCGCCCTCCCGATCGTCTTCGTCACGTTTTACTCCGACGAGGCGCGGGGCAACAAGCAACTGAAGCGGCTTTAAGCCGCTTGCGGCTTCGCAAGTAAAGCAAAGCGGCCGCCGCTAGTTCGCCCCCGCCCCCTCCGGCCCCCCGCGCAACGCGGGCCGGCCGGCGGGATCGACCTTCGCCGCGTTGACGCCGTCGCCCGACCCGTCCGACGGCGCGGCCACCGGCGCGTTCGACGACGCCCCCTCCCGCCGGCCCGCCTCGTTGCGGGGGTAGACCAGCAGCACCGCGTCGCGGTTGATGCACAGCCGCCGGCCGTCGGCCACCAGCACCACCCACCGCTCGTCCATCGACTCCAGCCGGCCCTCCAGCGACACCGGGAACCGCACGCCCTCGAACAGCGGGTCCAGCGGCGCGGGCGAGGCGAGGCCCAGGGCGTCGCGCCGCATCTGCACCACGACCGTCTGCCCCGTCTGGATTGGCGATGGCGGCGCGGCGGTGCCCGGCGCGGCGGTCGGCTGCATCGACTGCGGCAGCACGAGGCGGCCGACGGTCATCTGGCTGATGGTCATCGGCCCGCTATTCGAGGGCCCCGCGGGCACCGGCGGCGTTGCCGCGACGGCCGGCCGGGCGGGGTTCGGCAGCGAAACAGCGGCGGGCGTCGCGCCCGCCGTCGCCCCCGCCTTCGCGTCCGGCTTTGCGAACGAGTCGGACCGATACACCGGCCGCACCGGCGCGTCGGTAATGTCCGGCTGCTGCGCCTGGCACCCGACCAGAGAAATTGCGCCCGCCGCCAGTAGAATTGTTGGGAATGTTCGCATTGATGAATCTCGCCTTTGGTGAAATAGCCGTTTAGCCGCCCCGCTTGCGGGGCGCGTTTTGCCGGTCCCGCGCCCCGCAAGCGGGGCGGCTAAACGGGGTGGTGGTTGGTTTAGTGAGCTTTACGATCAAGAACCAGCGTGCCGCTCACGCCGCCGTCGCCTTGACGACCTTCTCCGCCGCGTTGGTCAGGTCATCCGCCGTTTGCAGCGTCGGCAGCTTGCCCTTGGCGGCGGCGAGGATCTCCCGCGCCCGCTCGACGTTGGTCCCCTCCAGCCGCACGACCACCGGCACGGCGAAGCCGATCTCCTCGCCGGCGGCCACCAGCGCGTCGGCGATCAGGTCGCACCGCGCGATGCCGCCGAAGATGTTGACCAGGATGCCCTTCACCTTCGCGTCGGAGAGGATGATCTTGAACGCCTCGATGGCCCCCTCGCTCGTCACGCTGCCGCCGACGTCCAGGAAGTTCGCCGGGCTGCCGCCGTGGAGGTTCACGACGTCCATGGTCGCCATCGCCAGGCCCGCGCCGTTGACCAGGCAGCCGATGGTGCCGTCGAGGGCGATGTAATTCAGCCCCGCCTTTTTCGCCCGCACGTCGAGATCGTTCTCCTGCGTCTCGTCCTCCATCGCCGCGATGGCCGGCCGGCGGTACATCGCGTTGTCGTCGAAGTTGAACTTCGCGTCGATCGCCAGCAGTTGGTCGTCGGTGGTCACGACCAGCGGGTTGACCTCGGCGAGCGACGCATCCGTTGCCAGAAATGCCTTCGCCAGATTGGTCATCAGCTTGGCCGCCTCGTTGACGCGCTTGCCCTCGAAGCCGAGCTTGAACGCCAGTTCGCGGGCCTGAAACCCCTGAAGCCCCAGCAGCGGGTGCAGCGGCTCCTTGAGCACCTTCTCCGGCGACTTGGCGGCCACCTCCTCGATCTCCACGCCCCCCTCGCGGCTGGCGATCATCGTCACGGTCTTGCGCGCCCGGTCGACCGTCAGGCCGACGTAATACTCCTTGGCGATCTCGACGCCGGGCGCGACCAGCAGCACGCTCACCGGCACGCCCCCCGGCCCCGTCTGGTTGCTCACCATGCGGTTGCCGAGCATGAACGTCGCGGCCTCCTCCGCCTCGGCGGCGCTGTTGACGAGCTTGACAAACCCCGCCTTGCCCCGCCCGCCGGCGTAGACCTGGGCCTTGACGACGCACATGGGCGAGTCGAACTTCCGAAACGCATCCGCCGCCTCGGCCGGGGTCCGGCAGACCTCCGCGGGCGGGACGGGAACGCCGTGCTCGGCGAGGATCTGGCGGGCCTGGTATTCGTGGATTTTCATGGGCGTGCAGGGTATCTACTCGCCCGCTCGGTGGCAACCGCGGCTGGGGGCCGAATCGGCAGCGTCTCCATGACCGCGCCATCCGCCATGCCGCCGCGCCCGGCATGCCGAAGGTCGAGTCGCTTGCGAGCCCGGCCGACGTGGTCGGACCGTTGCAAAGAAGTGTGGGGTGCCCCCCGAACACCCGCGGGTCGGCAAAAAGATCAAAAGGCTGGCGAAAGGAGGCGCCCTCGGAGGGCGCAAGCGTCGTTTCGCCAACGGATCAGCGCAGGCCCTTTTTCGGGAGGTAGGTCCAGAGATTGCCGGTGAAGGAAGCGAGGGGCACCCGCACCCACGTCTCATCACCGCCGTAATTGTACGTCACGTTGGGGTAGCTGATGACCGACCCGTCGTTGAAGAGCAGGTTGCGGGTCATCTTCGCCCGCGGCTGGTTGCCCGAGTGGACGAACCGCGAGAGGGTGATGTTGGAATCCGAGTACGATTCAGGCCCGGAGTTGGCGGTGGGGTGTGAGGTTTCCCAGTAGTTTCCGCCGAACAACTCCGAGGCGTCGGTGTCCAGATCGCCGGCAAGCACGTCGAACTGGTAGACCGTGCCGTCGGCCCGGTGGTAATTGAAGTAGCCGTTAATCTCGGAGAACCGCTTGTTATCGAGGGCGGGGGCGGGGGCGGGGTCGAACTTCCAGTCGGCGTAGAAGACGTAAGACGTCTCGATCCGGTCGGCCCCAGGATTTGTGTCCGTGTAGTCCAAGTTCATGTGTTCCGGGAGCGGGCACTGCAGGCCCTGATAATCCACGTAGCCCCGCAGCACCGGGCGCACGTCCCCATCCACCGGGGCGGTGGGGTCAATGAAGCGGTAGTCATTGCTGCCCTTGGTCCGCAAGTAGTCCGGCTTAAACGAGATCATCATCGGCGGCAGCCGGCCGTCGTGCTCCGAGGCGTAGATGTGCAAGCCTTGACCGATCGACCGCAAGTTGCTCATGCACTTGATGTTTTGGGCCGAGGACCGGGCCTTGTTCAGCGCCGGCAGGAGGATCGAGATCAGCAGCGCGATGATGCCGATGACCACCAACAACTCGACGAGCGTGAAACCGTGACTCCTTCGCATGGCAAACCTCCAGACGATGTGGGAACCTGAAACGTGTGCTGCCGGCTATGGCGGATGTGGAACTGACACGGAGTTTAACATTGCCTATTCACAATGCAAGTGCCCGCGCGATTTGGTCGCCTGCCGGTTTTCCTTGCACCAGCGCCCTTCCCTCCTCCGAGGGCGTGCTTCTGCTTGCATCGCCGCGTGAGTGCCGAACCGCCGCAGGTCGTGCCCGCCTGAAAAAGTCTTGCCAGCCGGCCTTGAAGACTGCTGCACCTCGTTGCGGATTTGGTTGAAAGAAAGACGACTCGCAGAATCAATCGCATCTCCCTTCGCGGCCGTCGGAAAGCCGCTGGATCTCCCGCCGAAGCGTCACCCGCATAGTGTCGGCCTCGCCGGCGGAAACGGCCGGCGGGGCGGCCGACGGGTCGCGCAGCCAGATCGGGGCCGTCGGGTCCGGGTCATCGACGAACCGCGGGAAGACGTGCCAGTGCAGGTGCGGCTCGGCGTTGCCCAGCAGTTCGTAATTCAACTTGACCGGTGAAAACGCCCGCCACACCGCCTCGGCCGTGAGGGCGAGGTCGGCGAGGAATTGCGTGCGGTACGCCGCGTCGAGTTCGTGGAGTTCCGTCGCGTGCCGCTTGCACATCAGCAGCGTCCAGCCGCGGCGGGACTGGTCGTCGCCGAGGACGACGTAGCCGGTCTCGAGTTCCGTGACGAGGCGGGAGTGGCCGCCGGCGCGGATCGTGTCGAGGGCGTCGCAGATGCCGCAGGGCTTTACCATGTGCAAGCATAGTCCAGTGGCACGGGCGTCCCGCCCGCGTCTTCAGCAGCGCTTTCCCGGAACCGTGGGACGCCCCCGTTTAGCGGCCAGTTCAGACGCGGGCGGGACGCCCGTGCCACATGAAAGCCGCTCACGAGATCGGAAAAACCACCGGCGTGCCGGCGGGCGTGTGGGCGAGGCCGACGCGGACGCCATACGCCGGCTCCAGCACGGCCGGCGTCAGCACCGCCTCCGGCGGGCCGGTCGCCGCGACGGTCCCGTCGTGCAGCAGCACCAGCCGGTCGGCGACGCTCGCGGCGAGGTTGAGGTCGTGGCTCGCCATAAGGACACCCAGCCCTTCGGCATCCGCCAGCCGCCGCAGCATCGCCGCGAGGTCGGCCTGGTGCCGCAAATCGAGGTAAGTGTCCGGCTCGTCCAGCAGCACCGCCGCCGGCTCCTGGGCGAGGCACCGGCCGAGGAACACGCGCTGCCGCTGTCCGCCGGAGAGGGCGTCGATCGGCCGGTCCAGCAGGTCGGTGAGGCCGAGGCGTTTGGCTACCGCGTCGACCACTTCTCCGTCGCGTTTCGACTCGACGCCGAACGCGCCGAGGTAGGGCGAGCGCCCGAGCCGCAGCACCTCGTCCACCCGCCGGCCCGGCTCGACCGTGGGCGATTGCGGCAGGTAGGCGACGCGGCGGGCCAGCTCGCGCGGCGGCCACTGCCGCACGTCGCGGCCGTCCCACGCGGCGGTGCCGGCGAACGGCAGTTGGCCCAGTGCCGCCTTCAGCAGCGTCGTCTTCCCGCAGCCGTTGGGGCCGATGAGCGCGACGATTTCGCCGGCGGCGAGGGTGAGGGAGACGCCCTTCAACACTTCGCGGCTTCCGTAGGAGGCGCGGAGGCCATTGATTGAAAGGAGAGATTCCATGGTAGCCGGGAGCGGAAGCCCCGGTCTTCGGGCGCGGGGACTTACTATGAAAACCGGGGCTTCCGCTCCCGGCTACTATGGGAACGCTTCCTCTAAATCTCCCGCTCCGCCGCCACCAGATCCTCATACGTCTCGCGCCGCCGCACGACCTTGAACGACTCGCCGTCCACCAGCACCTCCGGGGCGCGGGGCCGGTTGTTGTAATTGCTGCTCATCGCAAACCCATACGCCCCGGCCGTGTAGACCGCCAGTAGGTCGCCGCGCGCCGTCGGCGGCAGCGGGCGGTCCTTGGCGAGGTAGTCGCCGCTCTCGCAGATCGGGCCGACGACGTCGACGATCTCGCCGCCGGTCGGCTGCTGGCCCATCGCCCGGCCGCCGGGGTCGAGGTGAGTCGGCCAGATGAAGTGGAAGGCGTCGTACAGCATCGGCCGGATCAGGTCGTTCATCGCCGCGTCGACGATCACGAACTTCTTCTCCCCGCCGGTCTTGCGGTAGAGCACGCGCGTGAGCATCACCCCCGCGTTGCCGGCGATGTACCGGCCCGGCTCGAGCGCGACCTTGTACGGCCGGCCGACCAGGTGCGGCAGCATCGCCTCGGCGAACGCCTCGACCGGCAGCGCCTGCCCCGGCCGCTCGTAATCCACGCCGAACCCGCCGCCGAGGTCGAACCACTCAATCGTGTGGCCGCGCTCGGTCAGCCGGTCGATCAGCGCGTTGATCTTCTGCACCGCGTCGACGTAGGGGTCGACCGTGTAAATCGGCGACCCGAGGTGCATGTGAACGCCCGCCAGCCGCAGGTGCTTGAGGTTGCGGTATTGCTCGAAGACGCGCTCGGCGCGCTCGAGGTCGACGCCGAACTTCGTCTCCTTCTTGCCGGTGGTGGTGTGGCGGTGGGTCTTCGGGTCGACGTCGGGATTGATCCGCAGGGCCGCGATGACTTGCTTGCCCATCTCGCCGGCGAGCTTGTCGATATTCTCGATCTCCGCCTCGGACTCGATGTTGAACGCCGCGATGCCGGCGGTGATGGCCTCCCTGATTTCAACGTCCGTTTTGCCGACGCCGGCGTAGATGATCTTCGACGGCTCCCCGCCCGCCGCCAGCGCGCGGTAGAGCTCGCCGCCGCTGGTGACGTCGAACCCGCACCCGGCCTCGGCCAGCAACTTGCAGACGGCCAAATTGCCGTTGCTTTTGATCGAGTAGCAGATCGTCGGATCGACCGGCGCAAAGGCCTCGGCCACCTGCCGGTAGTGCCGCAGCAGGGTGGCCTTGGAGTAGACGAAGCAGGGCGTGCCGACCTCGTCCGCGATGCGCGAGGCGGGGACGCCCTCGCAGTGGAGCTCGCCGTTCTTGAAGGTGAAGAAGTCCATAAATGCAATGCAAATTGGCCTCAGGCGTGGATGATGAGTGCCACGCGCGAAAGCTCTACATACTGGTGAGAAACGAAGGCTGCCACAATGTTGCCCAGGCGACTGAAGAAAAGGGTCCGAAGACTTTTGTTGGAAATGTTCCCGGTGCTAACGAGCAAAAGTTTCTTCGGACTGCCGACCGCGTAGAACGATGTAACGAAGTCGGCATCTTTAGAAACGACAATACGACCCTCGGCGTCCGCGACGGCGCAGATCTGGCGATCCTTCGTAAAGTTCTGATTCGGAAGGTTGAGTGTGTGGATGGCGTCATGTCCGGCGGCCGTCAGAAGGTCGGCTAACACCGGCGGAAGATGGGCATCGAATAGAAACTTCATGAGCTGAATACTTCAATCCGCTTCGTGTGGACCACCCGCGCCGCAAAGGCCAAGACGGCCAACAAATCGTCCCGCTCCAGGTCTTGATAATCCTCCAGAACTTCCTCGAACGTCATGCCCGAACTCAGAAGTTCCAGCAGGACTTCGACTGGGTAGCGCAGCCCCCGCACCACCGGCTTGCCGTGGCAGATGTCGGGGTCGACCGTGATGCGTGAGAGGAGGTCGCTCATGCCGTCAGTATAGCCGCAACCCGCCGCCGTTACCCACTCATCACCCGCCGTCCGCCCGCACGCCCAGGTCGCGCAGCAGGCCGTCGGCGAGGCTGTAAATCCAGCCGTGGACGGCCAGTTCCTGCCCGCGGGCCCAGGCGTCCTGCACGACGGTCGTCTGGCTGACGTTCAGCACCTGCTCGGCGACGTTCAACTCGCACATCCGCGACAGTTGCGCGTCCGGGTCGGCGATGGCGTCGATCTCCGCCGCGTGCTTGTGGCGGACGTCCTGCACGTGGCGGAGCCAGTTGTCGATCAGCCCCAGCCGCGCCCCGCCGAGCGCCGCCCGCACGCCGCCGCAGCCGTAGTGGCCGCAGACGATCACGTGCCGCACCTTCAGCACGTCGACCGCGAACTGCAGGACTGACAAACAGTTGAGGTCGCTGTGGACCACGACGTTGGCGACGTTGCGGTGGACGAAAATCTCCCCCGGCGCCAGCCCGAGGATCTGGTTCGCCGGCACCCGGCTATCGGCGCAGCCGATCCAGAGGTACTGCGGCGCCTGCTGGGCGGAGAGGTTCTCGAAGAACGTCGGGTCGGCGTCGCGGACGCGGGCCGCCCAATCGCGGTTCTGGTCGAGCAGGGGGTCGAGCGGGTTCATCGGCCCCTTTTAGCCGACGGGCCGGGCTTGGGGAAGAGGTCCGCCACCCTGCACCGGAAGCCGGGCAGGGCGGCCTCGGCGGTGATCTCGTCCTCGGCCGTCAAAATGCTCGGCCGGCCGCCGTTGGGGTGGACGATGAGCGTCCGATCTTCGGGGTACATCACCCAGACCAGCGGAAAGTCCGCCTCCAAATACTCGCGCACCTTCTCCGCCACGTCGTACACCAAGTCGTTCGGCGAGACCACCTCGACCGCCAAATCGGGCGGGATCGGCATGTGGCCGGCATTGGGATCCTCCAATTCCCCGAGGCGCTCGATGCGGACGATCGTCGTGTCCGGCTTGCGGACCTTGCCGGGGTCACCGGAAAAGCACTGGTACCCGAGGCTCGCCGGAAACGCCGCCGCAACAGGGTGGGCCTCAAGGTACGTCCCGAAGCGAAGACTCACGGTGAACTCAATTCTGCTCGATTCGATGCTCACGTTCTTCTCCACAATTCTGCCGTCCACCAACTCCATGGACGAGTTGTCCGGGATGGTCAGCAGGTCTTCGGGCGTGATCCGGGCGGGGGCGTCAATGACCGTCATGGCAAACTCCTTCTGCTCAACCCAAACAGTCTACACCATCGGCCCCAGCACCGCCCACGCCGCCCGCGCGACGCCGGCGGCGTCGGACTCGTAGGGATAGAGTTCCACCGTCGCCCAGCCGGCGTACCCCACCGCCTCCAGCGCGGCGAAGATCGGCGGGAAGTCAATCGCCCCGCGGCCGGGCGTCAAATGCTGGTGGACGCGGTTCTTGCCGATGTCCTCCAAATGGACGTGGGCGATTTCCTCCGGCATCGCCCGGATCGCCGCCGCCGGGTCGTCGCCGACGCAGAACAGGTGTCCGACGTCGCAGTTCATCTTCACCAGCGGCTCGCCGGCGAAGAACGCGCGCTTGAACGCCAGGTACTCCGCCGCCGTTTGGATCAGCAGGCCCGGCTCCGGCTCGACCGCCAGCGTCACGCCGACCTTCCGCGCCGCCGGCAGCACCTGCCGCAGCCCGGCCGCGAACCGCTCCGACGCCTCCTCGCGCGACAGTCCCGTGCCGATCAACGGCCCCCCCGGCTGCAGACTCACCGTCCCGCACCCGAGGCGGAAGGCGAGATCGACCGCCGCCGTCGCGTGGTCGACGCGCCACTGCCGCCGGGCCGGGTCGCGCTCGATCCACGTCGGGTGGTAGGTGTCGCCGCACGCGAAGCCGGTGAAGGCGTTGACGTTGCTGACGGTCAACCCCAGCGAATCCACCTGCCGCACCAGCGCGGCGCGTCGGGCCTCGTCGAACGTGAACGGGTCGGCGTGCGGCACGTCGGCCATCACCTCCACGCCCCGATACCCGACGGCCGCGATGGCGTCCACCGCCTCGGGCAGCGTGTTCTTCTTGAAAGCGTTGGTGCTGAAGGCGAGTCGGATCATGGGCAAACCTCCCGGCAGTTTTTCGGTTGAGTCGAACGGACGGTAGTGCCTATCGTGCCGCTTTCAAGGAGGTCACTTGAACCGAAACGTCGCCCCGCTCATCGCCCTCGCAGCCCTAACGGCTGCGCCCTTCGCCCCGCGCCCGGCCGTCGCGCAGCCCTCGCCGGCGACCCAACCGGCCACCGCGCCGGCGGTGCCGCAGAGCCCCGAGCAGGCGGTGCGGCAACTGTTCCTCGGCGCGCTCGCCCACGATCAGGCCGCCGTGACTGCCGCCATCCTGCCCGCGTTCCACGCCGAGGTGCTGTGGACGGGCGAGCATTTTCCCCCCGAGGAGATGGCGATGGTCAAGAAGGCGTTCGACGGCATGACGCTGCGGGAGGCGAAGGTGGGCGACGCCGTTGCCATCCCCGGCAACCGCACCCTCACCGTGACCGACCGGATGATCGGCCCCGACCGCCGACTGCTGGTGCAAACCGTCGAGGGGCGGGTGGCCCCGGTGCCGCTGTTCGTGGAGCGGTCCGGCGGGGGGTGGAGGGTGGACGCCCGGCCGATCATCGCCGCCCGCCTCGCCGCCGAGCGGGTCCGCCAGCATCAGCCGTCGACGCACCCGAGCGCGGCGGGCTGACCGGGCTGATCGGGCCGAGACCCGTTGACGGTCCGCGCCGGCGTGCTAGAACGTCCGCATGGCCCTCACCTACGACGCCGCCGGCGTGGACTACGACCGGCTCGACGCCTTCAAGCGCGCCTGCCAGGCCGCCGCCGCCGGCACGACCGACCTGCTCGAACGCCACGGCCTCGCCGAGGTGCCCGGCACGCGCGGCGAGAGCGCGTACCTCATCGAAACGCCCGACGGCTACCTCGCCCACGTCGAGGAGGGGTTGGGCACCAAAAACCTCGTCGCCGACGCGATGAAGACGCTGACCGGCCGGTGCTTTTACCGCGCGATCGGCATCGACACCGTCGCCACCATCGCCAACGACCTCATCACGACCGGCGCGCTGCCGGTCAGCGTCGCCATGCACGCGGCGGTGGGGGATGCCGAGTGGTTCGCCGACGCCGAGCGGGCGGGCGAGCTCGCCGCCGGGTTCGCCGCCGGCTGCCGGCTGAGCGGCGCGACTTGGGGCGGCGGCGAGACGCCCGCGTTGCGCGGCCTCGTCGAGCCCGGCGCGTGCGTCTTGGCCGGCTCCGCCGTCGGCCGGATCGTGCCGAAGGACGGCCGGATCGCCGGCGACGTGGCCGACGGCGACGCGATCATTTTCCTCGCCAGCGGCGGCGTGCAGACCAACGGCCTGACCCTCTGCCGCGCCCTCGCCGACCGCCTGCCCGACGGCTACCTCACGCCGCTGCCCGACGGCCGGACCTTCGGCGAAGCGCTGCTCGACCCGTCGGTGATCTACGTCCGCTTCGTCGACGCCTGCCGCCACGCGGGCGTGCGGCCGAAGTACGCCGTCCACGTCACCGGCCACGGCTGGCGGAAACTGATGCGCCCCGACGCGCCGTTCGTCTACCGCATCGACGAAGTGCGCGAGCCGCCGGCGATTTTCAAGTTCTTGACCGACCGCGGCCCGGTCTCCCCGGAAGAGGGCTATGCGACGTTCAACATGGGCGTCGGCTTCGCCGTCTACGTCGCGCCGCAGGAGGCCGACCGCTGCCTGAAGGTTGCCGCCCTCGCCGGCTACGACGCCTGGCGCGCCGGCACCGTGCTCAAGCAGGGCGACCGCAAGGCCGTGGAGGTGCCGCCGCTGGGGCTGGTTTACGAGGGCGAGACGCTGAAGGTGCGGTAATACGGAGCATAATCGCCAATTGGCGCACCATTTAGCCGCCTCAGCTTGCGGGGCGCGTTGGGTGGTGTCACGTCGCCAGACGCGCCCCGCAGCCGGGGCCGGCTAAACGCCGCGGGAAGTTATTCGGCGCCGCCATCGCCCTTCGCCCGCGCGGCCATGCGCTGCTCGGCCATCTCGTTGAGTTTCTCGAACGTCGCGCCGTATCTGTTCTCGCGCTCGGCGTTGCGCTGCATCTTCACGCGGTCGACGATCACCTCCTCGGCGTCGGGGTCGGCCTTGAGAAGGGCCATCGTCTCGGCGATGTAGGCGTCCAGCGGCATCGCGTTCGGGTCGGCGGCCTGCTGCGGGCCCGTCAGGTGGGTCTGGACGTAGGGCGGCACGATCTCGATCACGCCGACGCCCTTGCCGACGCCCTTGCCCGCGAGCTGGCGGCGCAGCGTCTGGCTGTAGGAGTGGATCGCGGCCTTGGTGGCGCAGTAGGTGGGGTTCGGGAAGATCGGCACGAACGCCAGGCCGGAGGTGACGGTCATCACCGTCGCGCCGGGCCGGCCGAGCAGGTGCGGCAGCAGGGCGGCGGTGAGGCGGATCGGGCCGAGCAGGTTGATGGCGACGGTGGCTTCGGCGACCTCGGCGGCGCCGTCGGTCACGTCCTCGGCCTTCATGATGCCGGCGTTGTTGATCAGCACGTTCAGGGCCGGGAAGGACTCGGCGATCTTGGCGGCGAAGCCCTTGACGTCGGCCGGGTCGGCCACGTCCAGCGTCATTGCCTCCATGCCGGGGTTCGCCGCGACCGTCTCGTCGAGCTTCTCGCGGCCCCGGCCGCAGATGATGACCCGGTTGCCCAGCCGGTGGAACGCCTCGGCCAAGCCCCGGCCGATGCCCGAGCCGCCGCCGGTAATGAGGATCGTGTTGTCGGTCAGTTGCATGGCCCATTAAAGCCCCCGCCCCGTCGCTTGACCACGGGGCGGGCGAACTTCGGTCACTTGGTCTTCAGCCGCAGCACCGTCACCGAGTGCGGCGGGAAGGTGTGCTCAAAGCTCGCGGCGGCGTCGGAGATCTTCACCGTCTGCGGCGCGATCTTCTCCGGCTCCGCGATGCTGTTCATTACGCCCGGCTCGCCCTGCACCACCGTCGCGGCGGCGTCGGGCCGGACGTCGGAGACGCCCCGCAAATCGACGGTCAGCGGCTGCGGGCCGGCGGTGAAGTTCACGACCTTCAGGATCACGTCGCCGGTCCCCGCGTCGCGGCTGGCGGCGGCGTAAACGGGGTCGGGATTTTGCGACTGATCGGTGGTTTCGCTGACGAGCTTGCCGTCGACGTAGCCCTTGATCGACTTGCCGCTGAGGACGATTTTCAGGTCGTACCACTGGTCGGGCTTAACGGTGAAGTCCGACCGGCCGCCGAGCTGGCGCTTGTTGCCGTCCTCGACCTTCTCGAAGGCGGTGTACGAGTTCCGCCAGCCGCCGACGTTCCACCAGACGGTGTTGAGGCCGCTGAGGTGGTGGAAGGGGATGACGAACCCCTCGCTGCCGCCGGTCTTGCGGGCCTTGACCTCGTAGGTGTAGTCGGTCCACGCGGGGCTGCCGCCGACGCGCCAGGTGCCTTCGACATTGCTGGTCTGGGCGATGCCGGTGCCGCGCGGCTCCCACGTGCCGACCACGTTCCCCTGCGGCCAGTAGGAGAGGGCGGGCAGATCGAGTTTTTTGCCGTCGGGGCCGGTCACGCGGGGGTCCTTGAACTCGGCCTGCGTGTCCCAGGTGCCGACGCCGACGTTGCCGTGCGGCGTGCTCTGGACCTCGCCCGGCGACGCGGCGGGCGTGACCTCGACGGGCAGCACCACGTCGCCGCGGTTGGCGGAAAACAGGCCTTGAACGTAGGCCGACGGCGAGCTGAAGCTGCTCAGCGAGTCGTAGCCGATCAGGTTCGTCGGCCACTGGTCGCCGTTGGTGTTGACGTTGACCATCAGGGGCGCGTAGGCCTGCATGACGACCACGTCGGCATCTTTCTGCAACCCGGTCAGGAAGGCGGCGTCGCCGAGGGCGGCGTTCATGGTCGGCGTCGGCTTGCCCTCGCGGGCCGCCCACTCGCCGACGAAGATTTTGGGCCCCGAGCGGTCGTAGCCGTGGTAGATCGTCGACCGCCCCGCGAGGCCGGCCGCCGACTCGTAGTAGTGGTCGTCCACCACGTCCGGCTTGACGTTCTTCAGGCCGCCGACGGTGGAGATGATCTGTAGCTTGGGGTACTTCGCCTTGATCGCGTCGTGGAACTGCTTGTACCGGCCGGGGTAGCTGCCCGAGCGGTCGAACCAGTCCTCGTTGCCGACCTCGACGTGGGTGAGCTCGAACGGCTCGGGGTGGCCGAGCTCCGCCCGCCGCTTGCCCCACCGGGTGGTCTTCGGGTCGCCGGTGACGAACTCGATCTCCTCCAGCGCCTCGTCCACATACTTCTTCAGGTCCGGCCCCGCTACGACATGCTCGCCGTTGAGGGAGTAGCCGGCGTAAAGGCCCAGCACCGGCTGCATGTTCAGATCCTCGCACCAAAACAGAAACTCCATCAGGCCCATGCCGTCGGTGGAGCGGTAGCCCCAGGTGCCCATGTGGCCTGGCCGCTGCTCGATGGGGCCGAGGGTTTTCTTCCAGTCGAAGCGGGTGGCGATGGTCACGCCCTCCAGATAGTTGCCGCCGGGGAAGCGGAGGAAGCTGGGGTGCAGGGCCTTGAGCCGCTCCATCAGGTCGACGCGTAAGCCGTTCGGCCGGTCGTTGTAGGTCGGCGGGAAGAGCGAGACCTGCGTGAGGTAGAGGGTGCCCGAGCCGGCGGTGGTGAGGGCAAATCGGTTGTCGGCCGACGGCTTCACGTCGGCGGCGGTGGTGAGGGTCGCCTCGAACTTTTCCCACTCCCCGCCGATGCCCTCCACGGCCGCGGTGGCGTAGGTCGTCTTGCCGTCGGGGCTGACGATCGCGGCGGTCAGCGGCTTGCCCGCCACGGCCCCCTCGGCGCGGGCGTAGAACGACAGCCGGTAGGTCGTCGCGGGCTTGACGGGGATGCCCCAGTAGCCGGGGTTCGCCACGCCTGCGGACGCGGTGGCGGGCGAAATTTCGACCTTCAGGCAGCGCGTCAGGGCGGTGTCGGGCACGGGGTGGTCGGCGTCGACGGTGAGCTTGACCGCGCCGGCGTCGGTGCCGGGGGCGGCCGACCAGAACTCGGGGCCGTCGGCGTTTTTGAGCGCGCGGTTGCGGATCAGCTCGGCGTAGAGGCCGCCGTCGAAGCAGTAGTTGATCTCCTCGGTCATCAGGCCGTCGAACAGCGGGCCGATCTTCGGGCCGGGCCGGTCGACGTGGACGACGAGCTTGCCGGCAGAGGGCGACGCCTCGGCCGCCGCCGCGCCGGCCGCGCTGCCGAACAGCACCCCGCCCGTCACCGCCAACCCCACCCCGACCCGCCGCCACGTCTGCTTGATCGAAACCATCGTTTTCCTCCGCCGTCGAAACCCCGCCACCCCGCATGAACGGCGAATGATCGTGCAAGCCGGCCGGCCCGTCAACCCTCACCGCTCGCCCGCGACCGACAGCGGCTGGGCGGCCCGCAAGCCCTCGGCCACCTCCGGCAGCACGCCGGGCAGGATGCCGCGCGCCAGGTAGATCGGCCGGACGTGCGGCCTCAGCCCCGGCAGCGCGCGGGCGAACCCCGCCGCCGCCAGCGCGCAGAACATCCCGCCCGCCGCCACGGTCGCCTGCTCCCCGAACCGCCGGCTCATCGCCCCGGCCAGCAGGCTGCCGATCGGCATCATCCCGATCACCGCCATCGCAAATAAGCTCATCACCCGGCCGCGCTTCTCCTCGTCCACCACCGTCTGCAGGATCGTGTTCGACGCCGCCATCACCACGATCATCGCCGCCCCGGCCGCGGTCAGCAGGATCAGCGAGAGCCACAGGGTCGAGCTCATCCCGAATCCCGCCAGCACCGCGCCGAAGCCGACGCCCGCGCCGGCAATCACCCGCCCCAGGCCCAGCACGCTCCGCCGGCTCGCCAGGTAGGCCCCGCCGCCGAGCGCCCCCAGCCCGCCCGCCGCCGTCAGCAGCCCCAGGGTCGGCGCGCCGCCGTGGTAGACCTTTTCCGCGAAGGCGGGCATCAGCACCAGGTACGGCCCGCCGGCGAAGCTCATCGCCGCCACCAGCAGCAGGATCGAGCGGATCGGCGGGAAGCCGAAGGCGTAGGCGAACCCCTCGCGCAACTCCGCGATCACCGGCCGCGCCGCCCGCGGCTTGAACGCCGGCACCCGCATCGCCAGCAGCGCGGCGATCACGGCCAGGTAGCTGACGCCGTCGATGAGAAAGCACCACCCCGGCCCCGTCAGCCAGATCATCCCCGCCGCCAGCGTCGGGCCGATCAGGCGGGCGCCGTTGAACATCGACGAGTTCAGCGCGATGGCGTTGGAGAGGTCCGCGCGGTCCTCGATCATCTCGACCACGAACGCCTGCCGGGCGGGGATGTCGAAGGCGTTGGTCAACCCCTGCAGGACGCTGAGCAGGAGAATGTCGAGCACGGTGATCGTGCCGCTGAGGGCGAGGCCGGCCAGCGCGAAGCTCTGGAGCATCGAGACGAGCTGCGTGATGAGCATCACGCGGTGGCGGTCGACGCGGTCGGTCAGCACGCCGCCGAAGGGGGTGAAGACGAAGGTGGGGAACTGCGCCGCGAAGCCGACGAGGCCGAGCAGCCACGCGGATTTCGTGAGGTCGTAGACGAGGTAGCCCGTCGCCAGCCGGCTGACCCACGTTCCGACGAGCGACAGCCCCTGCCCGGCGAAGAACAGGCGGTAATTGCGGTGCCGCAGCGCGCGGAGGTAGAACGGCATCTCGCGTCCCGGGGAGGGCATGGCGGGATGGTAGGCGTCCGTCGGTCTTGGTCCGTTGTCCGTTGTCAGTGGTCAGTTGCTGTGGCGGGGCGAGCTTGCTTGCAACTGACAACGGACCACGGACAGCGAACCACGGACACCGGAAGAGACTTGACACGCCCCGCCCCCATTCATATCGTGCGGCCCTGATCCGGCGGCGGGAATTGCCCGCGGCGGGGTCGTCTCTTCATCCCGCCCTCCGAGGTTTGCCATGCTCCCGGTTCAGAAGATCAGTAAGTCCCGCAAGCGCAAGCGTCGCAGCCACCACGCGCTCACGCCGACGCACTTCGTCCGCTGCCCCTCGTGCGGCAACGCCAAGCTGCCCCACGCCGCCTGCGGCGATTGCGGGTACGTCAACCCCAAGCTCGCCCTCGCCATTGGGTCGAACGCGGACCAAGCGTAAGCGGTTGACTGGTAATCCTTTGCAGTCGGATGGATCGGGAAGGAGCCCCGTGCGAGCAGCGGTCGACGTGATGGGGGGGGACCACGCGCCCGCGGAGATCCTCCGCGGCTGCTGGGACGCCGCGCCGCTGCTGGGGCCGGACGATCAGGTGCTGCTGGTCGGCCCCGAATCGCTCGTGACCGAGGCGCTGGAAAAGGCCGATTTGCCCGATGACAAGCGCGGCCGCTACCGGGGCATCTGGGCCGAGGACGTGATCGGCATGGACGAGTCGCCGGTCGAGGCGGTCCGCGGCAAGCCGAACAGCACGATCGCGGTGATGGCGAAAATGGCGTCCCAGGGCGGGGCCGACGTCTGCATCTCCGCCGGCAACACCGGCGCGTGCGTGGCGGCGGCGCAACTGCGAATGCGGACGCTGCCGGGCGTCAGCCGGCCGGGCATCGCGGTGATCCTGCCGACCTTTCACGGCCCCGTTGTGGTCTGCGACGTCGGCGCGAACATCGCCCCCCAACCGCGCCATTTGCAGCAATATGCGATCATGGCCGCCGAGTACGCGACGGCCGTCTGCGGCATCGCCAACCCCCGCGTCGGCCTGCTGAGCGTCGGCGAGGAGGAGGCCAAGGGCACCACCCTCGTCAAGACCACCCACAAGCTGCTGCGCGACGAGCCGCAGATCAATTTCATCGGCAACGTCGAGGGCCGCGATCTGTTCGCCGGCGTGACCGACGTAGTGGTCTGCGACGGCTTCGTCGGCAACACGATCCTCAAAATGACCGAGGGGTTGAGCGAGGGGCTGTTCAAGACGATGGCCGCCGCCGTCAAGCAAAACGCCCCGCACCTGA
This sequence comes from Tepidisphaeraceae bacterium, assembly GCA_965260985.1. GTDB lineage: Bacteria > Planctomycetota > Phycisphaerae > Tepidisphaerales > Tepidisphaeraceae > CBDHCE01. The sequence goes on from CBDHCE010000018.1 coordinate 445,544, forward strand.
TGGCGGAGTTCGGCGGGGTGATGAAGTCGATCAAAACGAGTCTGGACTGGCAGGAGACCGGCGGCGCGCCGCTGCTGGGCGTCGGCGGCCACTTTTTGATCAGTCACGGCCGCAGCGAGGCGCGGGCGATTATGAACGCCGTTCGTGTGGCTAAGCAGTTGGCCGACAGTGGCTTAAATGAAAAAATTGTCGAGCGCATTGCCAGCAGCATCCCGAGTGAGGACGGGTCGAGCGCGCCGCAGATGTAGAAGCGCGCCACTGTCCAGTCACCCCCGTCCGCGACCCCCTACCGTCGATCATGCCGATCCCCTCCGCCATCATCGCCGCCACCGGCAGCCACCTGCCCGAGCGGCGGCTGACCAACGCCGAGCTCTCCAAGACGGTGCAGACGAACGACGAGTGGATCGTGCAGCGCACCGGCATCTCCGAGCGCCGCATCGCCGCGCCGGACGAAACCACCGCGTCGCTGGCGAGTCAGGCGGCCACCAAAGCCTTGCGGGCGGCCCACTTAGAGCCGAAAGATTTGGATTTGGTGCTGGTCGCCACGATCACGCCGGAGATGACCACGCCCGCCACCGCCTGCTTCGTCGCCCACTCGCTGGGGCTGCACAGCACGCCCGCGATGGACTTGAATGCCGCGTGCAGCGGCTTCGTCTACGGCCTGGAGACCGCCGCCGCGATGATCGCCACGGGCCGCTACAAAAACGTCCTGCTGATCGGGGCCGAAACCCTCTCGCGCATCACCGACTGGACCGACCGCGGCAGTTGCATCCTCTTCGGCGACGGGGCGGGCGCGGTGATCCTACAGGCGTCCGACGCCCCCGAGCGCGGCCTGCTGTTCAGCAGCCTCCACGCCGACGGCGGCGGGTGGGAAATGCTTCACTGCGCCGTCGGCAGCCGCCACCCCGTGAACGAGAAGACCGTCGCCTCCGGCCAGCAATACCTGAAAATGCGAGGCCGCGACGTCTTCAAGTTCGCCGTCAGCCGGCTCGACGAGCTGATCGACGAAGCCCTAACGAAAACCGGCTACACGGCCGACGACCTGAAACTCATCATCCCGCACCAGTCGAACCGCCGGATCATCGAGAGTGCCCTGCAGCGGCTGGATTTCCCGACCGACAAGGCCGTCATCAACATCGACCGCTACGGCAACACGAGCGCGGCGAGCATCCCGATCGCCCTCGACGAGGCCGTTCGGAACGGGCAGTTGGCCGAGGGCGATCTGGTGCTGTTCCTCGCCGTCGGCGCGGGGCTGACGTGGGCGAGCGCTCTGGTGAGGATGTGAGGGAAGAAAGTCGTCAGTCGTTAGTCTCCAGTCTTCAGTGACTGGAGACTAACGACTAACGACTGACGACTGACGACTATGCAACCGACCACTTACATCCTCTGCCCCGGCCAGGGGGCGCAGCACGTCGGGATGGGGCGCGATTATTTCGACGCGCACCCGAAGGCGCGGGAGCTTTACGAAACCGCCAACGGGGTGCTGGGGCGGGACTTGGCGTCGGTCTGCTTCGACGGGCCGGAGGAGGTGCTGGGCCAAACAGACGTCGCCCAACCCGCGATTTACGTCACGAGTTTGGCGAGCCACGCCGCCGCCCGCGAGTTGGGGCTGCTGCCCGACCCGGCCGCTTGCGGCTTCGCAGGGTTGAGTCTTGGAGAATACACGGCCCTGCACCTCGCCGGCGTCTTCACGTTCGAGGAAGGGCTGAAGTTAGTCGCGGCGCGAGGCCGGTTCATGCAGGAGGCCGCCACGGCCGTGCCGTCGGGGATGGTCAGCATCATCGGGGCGGACGAGGCGGCGGTGTCGCGGCTGTGCGAGGAGAGCGCGAAGGGCGAGGTGCTGGTGCCGGCGAATTACAACGCGCCCGGCCAGATCGTCGCCAGCGGGGCCATCGACGCCTGCGGGCGATTGGCCGAGGCCGCGGCGGCGGCGGGGTACCGGGCGGTGCCGCTGAACGTCGCCGGGGCCTTCCACAGCCCGCTGATGCAGCCGGCGGCCGACCGCATGGCGGCGGAACTGGAGAAGGTTCACTTTCACGCCCCGGTTCACCCCGTCTGGGCGAACGTGACGGCCGCCCCGCATGGTGATTCGTCGTCGATTAAAAAACTCCTCGTCGAGCAGATCGTCAGGCCCGTCCGCTGGGAGCAGACGATGCGGCACCTCATGGCCGACGCCGACGCGGCCTTTATCGAGCTCGCCCCCGGCCGCGTGTTGACCGGTCTGGCGAAAAAACTCGACCGCCGCCGACCCATCGAAAATCTGTCGGCCGCGCCGGCGAAGAGGGAAACGTGACCGACCATTCCGATAAAAGAGTCGCCCTCGTAACCGGCGGCAGCCGGGGCATCGGCGAGGCGATCGTCCGCCAGCTCGCCGCCGACGGCTTGCACGTCATCGCCGTCGCCCGCAACGCCGACCGGCTGGCGATGCTCTGCCGCGAGCTGGAGGATGCGGGGCTGTCGGCCGAGCCGTTCGTGTGCGACGTCTCCGACTCCGCCGCGCTGGTGGAGATGGTCGACCAAGTGACGGACAAGCACGGCCGGCTGGACGTGCTGGTGAACAACGCCGGCATCACGCGCGACGGGCTGTTTTTGCGGATGGACGAGGCGGATTTCGACGCGGTGATCAACACGAACCTGCGGGGCGTGTTCGTGCTGACCAAGGCCGCGGCGCGGCACGTCATGCGGGCCAAGCACGGCCGGATCATCAACATCGGCAGCATCAGCGGCGTGGCCGGCAACGTCGGGCAGGCGAACTACGCGGCCAGCAAGGCGGGCATGACCGGGCTGACCAAAAGCGTCGCCCGCGAGCTGGCGGGCAAGGGCGTGACGGCCAACGTGGTCGCCCCCGGCTTCGTCGAGACGGACATGACCGACGTGCTGAACGACAAGATCAAGGAGGGGGCCAAGGCGATGATCCCGATGCGGCGCTTCGGGCGACCCGAGGAGGTCGCCGCCGTGGTGGCGTTCCTCGCCTCTGAGGCCGCGGGGTACGTCACCGGGCAGGTGATTTGCGTGGACGGCGGCACCGCGATGTGATTGCCATGCCATTGCGGCGCGATCGCCCCGCGTGGCGGTTGCAAAGCCGACGCGCCGGGCTATAGTCGGCGGCGATTCGGGCCACCCGGCCCGGTTTTACAGTTTGACCCAGGACCGATTAGGGCAGGTGGAAGCATGGACGACATTGAAACCAAGGTGATCGAAATCGTCAGCGAGCAGATGGGCGTGGACAAGAGCGAGATCACCCGCGAGACCCACTTCATCAACGACCTCAACGCCGACTCGCTCGACACCGTCGAGCTCGTCATGGAGTTCGAGGACGAGTTCGAGCTCAGCATCCCCGACGAAGAGGCGGAGAAGATCCAAACCGTCGGACAGGCGATCGACTACATCAAGGAACACTCGAACAAGTAGGGATGAAGGCGGAAGGATGAAGGATGAAGCGCCGGATCACGGCCTTCGCCTTCTTCTTCATTCATCCTTCGTCCCTCTCCCTTCATCCTTACGCCATCATGCCACGCCGCGTTGTCATCACGGGTCTCGGGGTCGTCACGTCCCTCGGCGAGAGCGCCGACGGGGTGTGGGACAAGCTCTGCGCCGGCGAGAGCGGCATCAAGAACGTCACGCGCTACGACATGCACGACATGACGACGCGGTTCGGCGGGGAATGCACCGACTTCGACGTGACCAAGTACGGCGTCGACGGCCGGGAGGCCAAGCGGCTCGACCGCTTCGGGCAGTTCGGCATGGCCGCCAGCGTGTCGGCCGTGCGGGACGCGGGCATCGACTTTTCGTCCGAAAATCCGTTCCGCTGCGGCGTGCTGATCGGCAGCGGCATCGGCGGGATCGAGACGCTCGAGGAGCAGACCGCCATCCTCATCGCCCGCGGGCCGGGGCGCATCAGCCCCTTCACCGTGCCGCGATTGATGGTCAACGCCGCCAGCGGCAACGTGAGCATCCTCTTCGGCCTGCGCGGCCCGAACACCGCCGTCGCCACCGCGTGCGCCACCGGCAGCAACGCCATCGGCGACGCCGTGACGTTCATCCGCCACGACCAGGCGGACGTGATGATCGCCGGCGGCAGCGAGGCGGCCCTCTGCCGGCTCGGCGTCGGCTCGTTCTGCGCCAGCCGTGCGATGTCGACCCGGAATGAAGACCCCCAAGCCGCCAGCCGGCCGTGGGACAAGGGCCGCGACGGCTTCGTGATGGGCGAGGGCGCCGGCGTGGTGATCCTCGAAGAGCTGGAGCACGCAAAAACCCGCGGCGCAAGGATTTACGCCGAGGTCGTCGGCTACGGCATGAGCGCCGACGCCTACCACATCACCGCGCCGCTGCCCGAGGGGGCCGGGGCGAGCAAGGCGATGGAGCTCGCGCTGGAGGACGCCGGCGTGAACGGCGACGTGGTCGATTACGTCAACGCCCACGGCACCAGCACCCCGCTCGGCGACGTGGCCGAAACGCGGGCGCTGAAAAACACCTTCGGCCCCCACGCCAAAAAACTCGCCATCAGCAGCACCAAAAGCCAACTCGGCCACCTCCTCGGCGCCAGCGGCGGGGTCGAGTGCGTCTGGGCGGCGCTGTCGATCCACCACAACCTGGTGGCCCCGACGATCAACCTCGATGAGCCGGACGAGGAGTGCGACCTGGATTACGTCCCGCACAAGGCCCGCGATCTGAAGGTCACCTACGCCATGAGCAACAGTTTCGGCTTCGGCGGCCACAACGCGTCGCTGCTGCTCAAGAAAGTGTGAGCCCCATGCCCGTGGTCGGCCCCAAGAGTTCCGCCGAGCCGGACGTCGGCCGCATCCTGAAGTTGCAGGTGCCGCTGATCGTCAAGCTCGCCGAGCGGCGGCTGGCGGTGTCGGAGGTGCTGCACCTGGGCGTCGGGTCGATCCTGGAGTTCGCCAAACCGAGCGGCGAGCCGCTGACGCTGCTGGTGAACAACAAGCCCATCGCCGCCGGCGAGGCGGTGAAGGTCGGCGAGAACTTTGGCCTGCGGCTGACCCACGTCGGCGACCCGAAGCAGATCATCCAATCCCTCCGCGGCCGGTGAACCCGCCGCCGAGCCGGGCGACAGGGAGACGCCCTTTCCCTATCATTCCGCACCCCATGCCAAGCTACAACTACGACCTAATCGTCATCGGCGGCGGCCCCGCCGGGTACGCCGCCGCCATCCGCGCCGGGCAGCTCAAGAAGCGCGTCCTCTGCATCGAGAAGGAAAACCTCGGCGGCACCTGCCTCAACTGGGGTTGCATCCCGACCAAAGCTTTGCTCGACAGCGGCGCGTTCGTCCGCAAGATGCGCACCGAGGCGGCGGAGTGGGGCGTGTCGTTCGACAATCTGCAGGTCGATTTTGGCAAGAGCATCAGCCGCAGCCGGGGCATCGCGGCCAAGCTCAACAAGGGCATCGCCCACCTGTTCAGCAAGTACGGCGTGAAGCACGAAATCGCCACCGCGCAGCTCATCGCCCCGCACAAGGTGAAGTTCGGCGAGCAGGAAGTGACGGCCGAGCACGTGATGATCGCCACCGGCGCCAAGCCGCGGTCGCTGCCGGGCATCGAGTTCGACGGGAAAAAGATCATCTCCAGCCGCGAGGCAATGAGTCTCAAGGAGCAGCCCAAGCGGCTGGCGATCATCGGCGCCGGCGCGATCGGCTGCGAGTTCGCGGACTTTTACAGCGCGATGGGGACCGAGGTGACCGTGATCGAGTTCCTCGACCACCTGCTGCCGAACGAGGACGAGGACTGCTCGATCCTGCTGGAGCGCGTCTTCAAGAAGCGCGGCATCACCGTGCTGACGAAGACGAAGACTGACAAAGTCGAGACGACCGATGCCGGCGTCGTGCTGCACTGCACCGGCCCCAAAGGCGAGCAGAAGGTGGAGGCCGACCTCTGCCTGCTTGCCGTCGGCGTGTCGGGAAATATCGACGGCCTGTTCGGCGAGGGGGCGAAGGCGGAGATCGTCAAGGGCCACGTCAAGGTGGACACCGATTACCGCACGACCCTGGAAAACGTCTGGGCCGTCGGCGACGTCATCGGCCCGCCGTGGCTGGCGCACGTCGCCCACCACGAGGCCGTCATGTGCATCGAGCGCATGTTCAACAACGGCGAGCACCGCATCAATTACGACCAAATCCCCGGCTGCACCTACACCCACCCGCAAGTCGCAAGTCTCGGTTTGACAGAGAAAAGGGCCCGCGAGGCGAAGAAGGAAATCCGCATCGGCAAGTTCCCCTTCAGCGCCAGCGGCCGCGCCCTGGCCGCCGGCGAGACCGACGGCTTCGTGAAGCTGATCTTCGGCAAGCAGTACGGCGAACTCTTGGGCGTCCACATGATCGGCGAGAACGTCACCGAGCTGCTGAGCGAGCTGGTGCTGGCCCAGAAGCTGGAGGCGACCGAGGACGAGATCATCGAGCTGATGCACCCGCACCCGACGCTGAGCGAGGCCGTGATGGAGGCCGCGGGGGTGGCGGAGGGGCGGGCGATTCATCTATAGGTATAAGATGATCGACTTCCGCCTTCGCTTTGATCTGGGCGCGGTGGGGCATTGGGCAGACCGCTATATGGACCAGCAGAGTCCGAAGGAGCGGGAGGCGGAGAGAGAACTGGTTGAGGAACTCTCCCCTGCCGTTCAAGACTGCGGCTACTATGATAAGCGGGCCTTGGAGCAATTCGCTCACTGGAAATCGCCCCGCATTGTTCATCATATCGAGAAGAACGGCACGCAGTTCGTGCAGGAGATCACCCGACTCGCACTACTTTCCACAAATGAGCGCGTTAGGATAGAAGTTCCGACGGTGCTGTGCGGCGTCTTGTATCCCATGTCTTCGGTGCTGCTGCACTTCGCCTTCCCCGACCGCTACCCAATTTTGGACTTCCGGGCATTGTGGTCGCTTGGTGTCGTGTCGTCCAAGCATGACTTTCAACTTTGGAACGACTATGCCTGCTGCTGCCGCGGACTGGCCCGATCCGCTGGGGTTTCGCTTCGGACTCTCGACCGGGCGCTGTGGCAGTTCTCCAATGAACATCAGGACAAGGCGAATGAGCCGCCTGCGAACAGACCCTTGCCCGCTCCGTGGGACGCGCCGGCCGTGTCGGAGGGAATGGAGCTTGCATTCGCTTCGGAGCGGACGTGGCGGGACCGGATGTGGCTGCGGCCGAACGCCACTTTGGGCGAGTTCGACGACTCCAGCGGCTATGCGCTCACCATCGACGGCTACGAGTACGCTGTGAAGGTGTGGGGGCTGGGCGATCCAACTGACGGCTCAGGCGCGGATAGAATCCTGAGCCATGAGTCCAACTCGGGCGAGTGGGCCGGCCCATTCGAGGATCTCCGCTGCTGCCTCTTCTTCCTCCAACGCGGAATCAAGTGGTCCGAAGCATCAGCCTCCGCCGACGACTGGCGGCGAAAGTTCGAGCGCTGCCATGCGGCAGTGTGCAACGCTTGGGAGCGCGAAGCGCCTGATCATCTTGAGGAGGTTCGGAGTGCCGCGGAAAGCCGCGCGTAGAGGCTTTTCCCGTCGCTCGGCTGATTCCCACAACAATCAGTGACTGCAAAAAGTCGTTAGCAGAACGATCGTCCGTCGGCGTCGAGGGCGTCGCGCGCCGACACGCTCGCTTCATCGTTCATCGACAGCACGTCCGCGGTTGCCCTTCCGACCGGCGTGAGGCCAATGATCCTAGTCCCGAACCAACGGAAGTGATCCGACCAATCGTCCCGCCTCGGGTGAAACAGGGGGACGATCCGCCCGGTATCCGGGTCGATGCCCGACAGGTTCGGCCCCTTGTGGCCGTTGCACCTCAAGCAGGCCAGGGCGAGATTCTCATCGGCGTCCGAGCCGTGGTGTTGGCGGGCGGTAATGTGCTCGATCTGAAGCCGCAGGTCATATGAACCTTGCGGCAGCCGGCAGTATTCGCAGGCGTTGCCGGCCCGCCGCTGCACCAGCGCGCGGGTCGCTTTCGAGACACTCACGCCCGCGGCCCCACGGGCGCCAGCTGATCCGACTTCAACGCCATCCGCGCTACGGCTTTCATCCGCATCATCATCAAGGCGACGCGGCTGTACCGCTCGTACTCCGACCGCTCTTCGCCCGTGAGAAGCCCTTCATTGCACTGCTCAAACAGGTACTCCACCCGCTCGTCATCATCGGGGTCGAACGTGAGCGCGAGAATGCTCCGCGCCTGGTCGGGCGTGATCGACCGGCCGGCTTCAACGTCGGTGACGTACTCGGCAAGATTGGCTTCCAAGGAGGGGCGCATAGCCACATCTTACTCGGCAATTCGCGGCTACGAAACTCCACCTACCCCTCACCCCGCCGCCGACTCCAGCTCCGCCATCACCGACCCGTCCAATTCCAGCAGCGCCGCGTCCGTGTTCTGCTCCAGGTGATCCACCTTCGACGTGCCGGGGATCGGCAGCATCACCGGGCTCTTCGCCAGCAGCCACGCGAGGGCAACCTGCGACGGCGAGGCGTCGAGCCGCTTCGCCGCGTCGTCCAGCGGGCCGCCGGGGTTGGCGAGTTTGCCGGTGGCGAGGGGGAACCACGGGAGGAAGCCGATGTTTTGCTGCTCGCAGTAATCCAGCACGTCCTCCGACGCCCGGTCGGCCACGTTGTACTTGTTCTGCACCGTCGCAATCCGCACGACCTTCCGGGCGGCCTTGATCTCGTCCACGCTCACCTCGCTCAGCCCGACGTGGCGCACCTTGCCCTCGTCCTGAAGGTCTTTGAGCAGCCCGAACTGCTCGTCGGCCGGCACCTTCGGGTCGATGCGGTGGAGTTGAAAGAGGTCGATCCGCTCCAGCCCCAGCCGGCGGAGGGACATTTCGCACTCCTGCCGCAGGTACTCCGGCCGGCCGACCGGCGGCCACTTGTTCGGGCCGACGCGCGTCAGCCCCGCCTTGGTGGCGACCACCACGCCGTCGGGGTACGGGTGCAGGGCGGCGCGGATCAATTCCTCGCTGACGTAGGGGCCGTAGGAGTCGGCCGTGTCGATCAGCGTGATCCCGAGCTCGACGCACCGCCGCAGCACGGCCAAGCACTCGTCGCGGTCGTCGGGCTCGCCCCACACGCCCTTGCCAGTGAGTTGCATCGCCCCGAAGCCGAGGCGGCGGACGGGCAGGTCGCCGCCGATGGAAAAGGTGCCGCTCTTGGCGGCGGGATGCGTGTCATTAGGCATGTCAAAATCCTTTAATCTGAAGGCGTCGCGGAGAAGATTTTAGCCCCGGCCGATCCGGCGGGGTGAAGTTCAGGCCCGTTGCGCGCCCGTTGCACGCCCGGCGGCCGCCCGATAATCTGGCCGGCGGGAGCGTCCTATGGAATGCCAAATGCGAGCGATGGCGATCCTTTGTGCCCTGACCGCCCTCTGCGCGGCCGGACTCGCCCGCGCCGGCCCTGCCGCGACCCGGCCGGCCCCTCGCCTCGGGGCCGTCACGGATCAAACCGTGGTGGTGGCGACGTTCGACCTCGACGCCCTGACGCCCGAGCGGCTGCGGGCCGCCCTTCGCGCGACGATTCCGCCGGACCCGAACGATCCGACCAACCGCACCTACCTCGATTACTACATCGACTACGTTGCCCGGACCCGCGACGACTGGCTGGCGCAGGGCGACCATCGCGTGCTCCTCCCCTTCGAGGCCGAGAAAGGGGACGGGTTGGTGGTGGTATTCAACTGGGCCCTCTCAATCGAACCCGGCGGCGGCCCGGCCACGCGGGCCGCCGCCGCGCCGGCCGTCTCGCCGGTGCCCGAGCGGGCCGCCGCCTTCGCCGCCGCGCTCCAAGCCGCGGGCGACCGGCCGATGTCCATGGCGGTCGTGCTGACCGACGCCGCCCGCCGAGACGTCACGGAGGAGTTGACGCACGGCCATCCCACGCCGTTCTTCGACGACCTCGTGCGGCCATCGCTGGAGAGTCACTGGATCGCGCTCGGCTTCACGTTCGGCGACGCCCCAACCATCACCGTCCAACTCGAGCAGTCCACCGAAGCCGCCGCCGTCGCGTTCGCCGCGAACGTCGACGTGCATCTGGCCGAGGCGAAGCGGCAAGCCGCCGACCTTCGCGCCCACGGCTGGCCCGACGAGGCGGCCGCCCTCGAAGCCTTCCTCGCCACGGCCCGACCCGAGCGGCAGGGGGCGCGGCTGACGTTCAACTTCGTGCCGCGCTCGCTGCAATCGGGCACCGACGCGCTCGCGCTGGCGTTCGGGCACCCGGGCGAGTCGCCGGCCGACCTGAAGCGGGAGGGCAAGATGCGGGAGATCGCGGACTGCCTGGCCGAGTACGCCGCCGCCCACGCCGGGCAGTACCCGGATTCGCTCGACGTCCTCCAGCAGTATGAACGCGACCGGAAGTGGAATCAGGCGGAGGATTTTCTACAAAATCCCGCCACCGGCGAACGGCCCGGATACCTTTACGCCAAGCCGCCGGCCGAGCGCGAGCCGCAGCGGGCTTCGACTTTGCCGCTGCTGACCGAACTGGCGGACGGCAAGCCGAAGCCCGGCGGCTGGGTTTTGTACGCCGACGGCCACTTCGGAAAATCGGCGGCAAAATGACCTTGCCGCGGCCGGCGCGCGGCGTTACCGTTCGCACGTCCCGCGACAGGGCGGGCCTTTCCCACTTCCGAACAAACGCCGGAGAAACCATGCCGAGCCGCTTCCGCACGCTGTCCGCCGCCGCCCTCCTCGCCGCCTCCGCCGCGTCGGCCCCGGCGTGGGCCCAATCGACCCAACCCGCGGCCGCCGGCGGGGCGGAAGATTGGGCGGTGATGGTCAAGCTCGACGTCGCCAAGCTCGACCCCGCGCCGATCCGCGCCGCCGTGCAGCAGATGGGGCCGATGGCGGCGATGGCGCAGCAGCCGCTGGCGCAGTACCAGGCGTTTTACGAGAAGGCGACCGCCGCGGGCGTGCAGGGGGTGCGGCTCGCCATGACGGTGCCGCCGACGCCGGACCAGGAGCCGCAGACGGCGTTCATGGTGGCGATGAAGCCGGGGTCGGACCCCGCCGCGGTGAAGCAACTCGTCGGCGAGGCGGCCGGGCCGAAGGAAACGGACAAGCTCGCCTTCGACCCCGCCGGCGACTCGCTGGTGGTCCACGAGAAGGGCCGGCCGCTGCCCAACACCTCGCCGGAGACGGCCAAGGCCTTTTCCGACGCGCTGGCGGCCGGGGACGGGGCGGTGGTCGTCGCCATGGTGCCGACGGATTCGATCCGCACGATGGCGACCGAGACGCTCGCCAAGTCGGCGCCGCCGCCGCTGGTCAAGCAGATGGTGCCGACGCTGCTGGCGAGCAAGTGGGTGTCGCTGAGCGTCGCCCTGACCCCCGCCCCGGCGATCAGCATCGCCATCGAGCAGCCGGACAAGGCGGGGGCGGACAAGCTGGCCGGGCAGATCGACCAAGGCCTCGGCATGGCCCGGGAGTTCACCGCCCGGATGCGGCAGCAGGGCCAGGCCCAGCAGGCGAACATGATGGACTCGGTGATCGCCCCGCTGAAGCCCGCGCAGGACGGGTCGCGGCTGACGATGAACCTCGACGCCAAGGCCTCGGGCCTGCTCGTGAGCGTCCTGCTGCCGGCCCTGAACAAGGCGCGCGAGGCGGCAAACCAAGTCCGGTCCGCCTCGAACATGCGGCAGTTGAGCCAGGCGCTGCTGCTGTACCAGAACGACCACGGCGGCAAGTCGCCCGAGACGCTGGATGAACTGGTCCAGTACCTGAAGCAGTCGGACCTCGGCACCGAGATGCTCAACAACCCGCTCAGCGACGATTCGCCCGGCTACCTCTACGTCAAGCCCGGCGTCTCGCCCGACGGCGGGGTCTTTTACGAGTCGCGGAACGGGCAGAAGGATCCGAACGGCGCGGTGTGCTACGTCGACGGCTCGGTGCGGCGGCCGAAGGGGCAGTGAGGTCGGCGGTTCAGACACCGTTTCGGGACAGTCTACAAGTGGAGGATGTCGTGCGTTCGCTCGCCAAGCTCCGATTGCTCGCCGTGCTGGCGACCCTGGCGGTCACCGCGGCCTTGGCGTCGGCCGAGGGGCCGGCGACGAAGCCAACGGCGCAAAATTGGGCATCCTACATAAAGTATGATTTCGCGGCATTCAACCCCGCGGCGTTACAGCACGCCGCAGATGCCCTGGTCGGTCCGCGGGCCTCGGAATTGAACGAGCCGCTGGCGGAGTTCAAGGCGTTTCACGACCAGCTCGACGCGGTGGGCGTCACGGGAATGCAGGTCATCGGTGTCATCCCGGAGGGCGGCCCGACGACGAACGTGAGGGTTCTTTCGTTAAAGCCAGGTGCCGACACCGGGGCGGTGAAGGCGATGGTCGCCAATACGTTCTCGCCCGAGCCAGCGTCCGACGTTGCCTACGACCGCGTCGGCGATGAACTCATCGTCCACCCGGCGGACCAGCCACTGCTGGCGGCCGACGCGGGCGGGGCCGCGCGCTTCGCCGCCCCGCTTGCCGCCGCCGGCGATCGGGGTTTCGTCGTCTGCGTTGTGCCCAACGCCGGTCTCGCCGATGTGCTCGAGAAAGCGGTGCGTGAGGGAAACCCGCCGCCATTCGTAACGGCGCTGGTGGCGTCGCTGGGGAAGAGCAAGTGGGTCTCGTTCGGGCTGAACGTGGGCGATACGCCCGACGCCGTGCTGGCGATCGAGCAGCCCGACCGCGCCTCCGCCGACGAGTTGCGGGGGCAGATCGACGTCGCCATCGGCCAACTCAAGGAACTGGTCGCACCGATGCAGGCGCAACTGAAAAAGGACGGCAAAGCGGCGAAGGCGGACGCGATCGACATCCTCCTCGGCAAGCTCAAGCCCACGCAGGACGGGGCGCGGCTGACCGTGGCCTTCGATGCCGAGACGACCAAGCTGGCGGCACCGTTCGTGCTCGACTCCTTCCTGCAGGCCCGCCAGAGTGCGAAGGAGGTTCAATCGGTCTCGAACATGCGGCAGATCAGCATCGGGATCATTCTCTACACGAATGAACACCACGGCGCGTTTCCCGATACGCTCGACCAAGTCGGACAATACCTTGGCGGCGCGGGGCGCTTGCAGGCGGCGATGCAAAACCCGACCCGCAGCACGGTCCCCGGCTACGTTTACGTCAAGCCGGCCGCGAAAGTTACGGGCGTTCGGCGGTCCGCCACGACGCCGATGCTGTACGAGTCGCTGGACGGCAAGCCCGACCCCAACGGCTACGCCGCCTATGCGGACGGCCACGTCGAGCGGTTGGACCCGAACATTGACAAGCACTGAGAACCCGATTTACGCCGGTGCCGTTCGCAGCACGCGCTCCACGCCGTCGACCATTCGGCCGCAGAGCAGTTCCTGACTTAATGAGTCGTGCAGCACGCGCTGGGCGAGCCGGCCCATCTCGGCCAATCGCTCCGGCGGGGTGTGGCGGATTTCGTTGATCGCCCGCACCGCGCCCTCCACGTCGCCGTGCTCGACGTGCCAGCCGAAGGCGTGCTTGTCCAGCAAATCGCTGACGTGGCTGGGGCGCGGTCCGAAGTAGAGCACCGGCCGGCCGACGGCCATCGCGCCGTAGACCTTGCACGGGTGGATGATGCCGACCATCGCCTCCCCGAGCGACACGACGTGAACGTCGGCGGCGCTGAGGCTGTAGCGGAGCGCGTCCAGCGGCTGGTAGGGGAGGCTGACGACGGTTTTCAGGTCCTCGCGGCGGATGGTCGACTCGACCTCCTCCTTGCCCAACCCGCCGCCGACGAAGAGAAATTGTAAATCCGCTTCGTTGCGAAGCCGGCAAGCGGCTTGGAGCAGCGTCGTCAGCGGGTTCGACGGCGAGTGGTTGCCGCTGTACATCACGCAGAACTTGCCGCGGAGGTCGTGGTGGGCGCGGAAGGGGTTGACCGCGTGCGGCACCGGCTCGACGAACGTCTCGTGCGGCCAGGGGGGGATCACCGCGAGCTTGCCGTTCAGCGGCACCCGCGCCCGCAGTCGGTCGGCCATGAAGCGGTCGAGGGCGATGACGTGATCGCTGTTCCTCAGGATCGTGCGGTTGACCGTTTCGATCAGCCGGGTGAGCGGGGCGTCGGCCTTGAGTTTGCCGAGGGCGATGAGTTGGTCGGGGTTGAGGTCCATCGCCCAGTAGGCGGTGGGGAGTCGGCGGAGCATTCGGACGAGGGTGACGCCGACGCCGATCATCGGCGGGCTGGTGCTGAACAGCACGCCGGCGACGTCCGGGTCGGTCAGGCCGCGGTAGACGGTTTGCAGCAGGAAGCTGGAGGTTCCGACCAGCCGGGTGGGGATGCTCTTCTTGCCGAAACTGGTCCACGGCAGCCGGCGGATTTCCACGCCGTCGCGCACCTCGCGGCGGGGGTATTTGACCTTCGGATTTTCGTAGCCGCGGTCGGCGCAGTAGACAATTACGCGGTAGCCGCGCCGGGCGATTTCCGCCGCCGCGTCGTGCATGTGCTGGCCGACGCTGGCGGGGTCGGGGACGTAAACCTGGCTGAGGATGAGGACGGTGTTCTGCATCGGCCGCTTCAGAGATAAGCCACAGCCGGCCGATCGGCAAACAAAAAACGCCGCCGCTTCCGGTTGGAAGCGGCGGCGTTCGGCAGTAGCGGGGGAAGGATTCGAACCTTCGACCTCCGGGTTATGAGCCCGACGAGCTACCAGGCTGCTCTACCCCGCGATCTGCCGACAGTCTAGGCGCGTCTTCCGAAGAGTCAACGCGACCGCGGTGGTGTTCACGGCCCGTTCGGGCGGGTATGATGCCGTTGACTTATCGGACGCAGCGACCCCCGCCGGCAAAGGAGTGCCCGTGCCCGGAGAGACCGACCTTCACAAAACGCTCAAGAAAGAGGGGTGCCGGTGGCTGTTCCGCATGGGCTACCGCTGCATCGCCGCCGAGGTGCGGCTGGAGCCGGTGGGCATCATCGACGCGGTGGGCACGGGCATCTTCGGGCCGCAGCAGAACTATTTGCAGACGCGCGGGCACGTCCACCAGACGTGCTTTATCGAGTGCAAGGCGAGCCGGGGCGACTACCTGCGCGACCACTCGAACGACGGCCAACTCCACTTCGCCCTCATGCAGCAGCGGCGGCACCCGGAGAAGCGGCGGTTCCGCAAACTCCCCAAGCGGCACGGCGGCGAGCTGGGCAAGTTTCAGGCCTGTCTCGTCCGGCCGATGGCGAATCTTCATTACGTCCTCGCCCCGGCCGGTTTGCTCCAGAAGAAGGATTTGCCGCCGCGCTGGGGCCTGCTGACGCTCGGCGAGGGGGGCGTGGGCGTGACAGTCCGGGCGCAGTGGCAGGAGGTCTGCCGGTCGCAATATGTGGAGGGGGCGATCGCGCGGACCCTTACCGGCGACATTTACCGGGCGGACGACCGGGCGATGCACAGCGTGAACCGCGAAATCTTCGCGCAGCAGACGCAACTGGCCGAGCGGATCCGGCAGATCAAGCCGCTGCTGCTGGGCCAGACGCTGAACCAGCCGCGAACCGCCCCGGCGGCGGGCGTGGCCGAAGTGGCGGCGGGGTGAGGGAGGGGAATGGGGGGGAATGGGTCGGGCGGGGCTCGAACCCGCGACTCGCGGCTTAAAAGGCCGCTACTCTGCCAACTGAGTTACCGACCCTTCGGTCCCGTTTCGGGCGGGCCGGAAATGGTAGAACCGGCGCGTCGGCAGTCAAGGCGGGGCGGCTGCGACAAAATCCGCGCGGGGGCTGGCGTTCGCCGGGGCGGCTTGGTATGCTGCCGTTTATCGGACTCCTAGGGAGCCTGTAGTGCCTGCCGGGGAAGTTGATCGCCGACCCTGAGGAGGAAGCATGGCCTCGGAATCGTTCAAGCAAGTCCCACCGCCGGACCGGCCGTTCGACGCTTATGAGCCGACCGCCCAGGAGCCGTGGGATGCCCGCCGGGCGGGCCACCTGCTGCGCCGCGCCGGCTTCGGGGCGTCGCCGGACGCGATGAAGCAGGCGATCGAGGCCGGGCCGGGCAAGGCGGTCGACCGGCTGTTCGACTTCAACCCGGAGGACGACCCGTTTAACCACCTGCTCGACCAGGGGGCGGGCCTCGTCAGTCTGCGCGAGAACAACCAGGCGGCGGAGTGGTGGATCTTCCGCATGCTGAACACGCCCCGGCCGCTGCAGGAGAAGGTGGCCGTTTACTGGCACAACCACTTCGCCACCAGCGGCAGCAAGATCTACAGCGGCTACGTCATGGCGGCGCAGATCGAGCTGTTCCGCCGCAAAGGCCTCGGCAGCTTTCGGGATCTGCTGGTCGAGGTCGGCTGGAACCCGGCGATGCTCTGGTGGCTCGACGGCAATAACAGCAACAAGGGCGGCCCGAACGAAAACTATGGCAGGGAGGTGATGGAACTCTTCACCCTCGGCGTCGGCAACTATAGCGAGCAGGACGTGAAGGAACTGTCGCGCGCCTTCACCGGCTGGCGCCTGGAGGGGGATGATAAGCACAAGCGGGCCGAGTTCCGCAAGGATGATTTCGACGACGGCGAGAAGACCATTTTCGGCCAGAAGGGCAAGTACGACAGCGAGTCGGCCGTCGACCTGCTGCTGACCCGGCCGGCCGCGCCCAAGCATTTGGCCCGCAAACTGTTGCGCGATTTCGTCCGCCCGGAGCCGACCGACGAGCAGGTGGAGCATTACGCCAAGCGGCTGGTCGACCTGAAATGGGAGATCAAGCCCGTGCTGCGCGAGATGCTCGGCAGCCGGCTCTTCTACAGCGAGTGGGCCTACCGCAGCCGGGTGAAGAGCCCGGTGGAACTGTGTGTCGGGGCGGCACTGTCGGTCGGCGGGGGGTCGAAGGCGAAGGCGAATTACCTGCGCGATCAGATGGAGCGGATGGGCCAGAAGTTGCTGTTCCCGCCGAACGTGAAGGGGTGGGACGGGGACACGAACTGGATCAACGCGAACACGGTGATCACGCGGTTCAATTTCGCCATGAACCTGTACAAGTCGGAAAATTACATTTTCGAGGACACGGCCGACCTGCCGCAGCAGATGCGGGAGAAGGGGGACGTGACGCCCGAGGCGATCGTCAAGTACTTCGCCGACCTGCTACTCGACGGCCGGCTCCCCGAGGCGCGGCGGCGGGAGTTGCAGACTTTCATGCCGCAATACGGCGACAAGCCGCCGGTGGAGAAATTCGACCTGAACGACGGCCGGGCGCAGGCGAAGGTGCGGAGCGTGGTACACTTGATGACCACGTCGCCGGCGTATCAGTTGGCTTGAACCGTGGCACGGGCGTCCCGCCCGCGTCTTGGGTGTTGTGGTACAGCGAAGTCGAAGCCGCGGGCGGAACGCCCGTGCCACTGGAGACATGATGAACACTTCCCGCCGCGATTTTCTTCGGGTCGGCCTCAGCGGCCTCGGCGTCGTCTGCCTCGGCGGCTCGATGCCGCTGTTCGTGCCGCGCTTCGCCCACGCCGCCACCAGCATCGGCACCGGCGTGGCGAATGACAACATCCTGGTGGTCATCCAGATGTCCGGCGGCAACGACGGGCTGAACACCATCATCCCCGTCCGTGACGACCTCTACCACAAGGCCCGGCCGCGCCTGCACCTGACGGAAAACCTGCACAAATTGAACGATGATTTGTCGATGAACCCCGGCCTCGAGAGCTTCAAGCACTTGTGGGACGAGGGGAAGCTCGCGGTCGTGCAGGGCTGCGGCTACCCGAAGCCGAACCGCAGCCACTTCGAGTCGATGAGCATCTGGGAGACCGCCGACCCCGCCGGTTTGCGGGACGGCACCGGCTGGCTAGGCCACACGCTCGACCACCTCCGCCAGGGCACGGTGGGCAAGGACATCGATCAAGGTAAGGCGGGTCACGAGGACGGGCACGATCATCCGCACGACAACCCGCTGCTGGCGGTGAACATCGGCGACCAGTTGCCCCAGGCGTTCGTGACCGACGGCCCGCCGGTGCCGTCGATCCGCAACGTCCGCGACTTCGGGTTTCGGATGAACGATAACGACAACTCCGACAACGAGTTGGAGAAAAAGATCATGGCCGACCTGAACGCCGCGCGCGAGGACGAATCGCCCGCCATGCGGTTCCTCGCCCGGCAGGCGACCAACGCGATGATCTCTGCCGATGAGATCGCCAAGCTGACCGACGATTACCGGCCGGACGCGGAATATAAGGGCGGGCTGGGCGAGCAGTTGCGCACGGTCGCCCAGATCATCAGCGGCCACTTCGGGTCGCGCGTCTTCTACTGCCAGATCGGCGGGTTCGACACCCACAGCAATCAGGCGGGCGACCACGAGCGGCAGTTGCGCGAGATGGCCGACGCCATCGCCGCGTTCCAGAAAGATCTCGACGCCAAGGGCCTGTCGGACAAGGTGACGCTGATGTGCTTCAGCGAGTTCGGCCGGCGGGTCGGCCAGAACGAGTCCAACGGCACCGACCACGGCACGGCCGGCCCGATGTTCGTGGTCGGCTCGAAGGTCAAGGCAGGTTTGCACGGGACCACGCCGTCGCTGAAGCCGGAGGACCTCGACAGCGGCGACCTGAAGTTCACCACCGACTTCCGGCGGGTCTACGGCTCGGTGCTGAAGAACTGGCTGAACGTGGAGCCGGCGGCGGTGCTGCACGAGGCGTTCGAGCCGGTGGGGGTGGTGTAGGCGAACGTTGTCCAAAGGCTAATCGGTGGTATGATCCTACTAAGGGAGTGCCCATGTTCGACTACCTCGCAATGCTCGAAAACCAGTTGACCTCCTACCTCGAGGGGCTTTCGCAGGACGACCCGAATGAGATGGAAACGGGGGATCAGGTTAAAGCGGTCGAGCTCGGCATCCACCTTTACTCCAAGGTTCACGAGCTCGAGGCGGCCGGGGCGGTGCCGTTTCGCACCCGCGGGAGAACCGAGGCCGCGGATGAGGAAATTCGGCTTCGTCACCGCCGCCTCGCCAACCTTTACGGGTTGTGGCTCAAGGCGGCGCGACTACTTGCCCCGAAGGTCGAGCGGTGGAGTTACGACGGCTCGCAAATGATTCTCGCCGGCACTTTCCGATCTTCCCTGGAGCACGCGCACATTTACCGATGCATCAACATCGACCACGTGCTGGAGGGCGATGCCCAATTGGCGCGTGGCGAAAAGTTCACCATGCAGGAGGTGCGCGATGGGCTACGTGCCCGCCTTCTCGCCGCAAGTTAGGGAGTATATTGATTCGTTGGACATTGAAGCCGCCGAGCACCTGCTGGACCAGATCGACCTGCTGCTCGAACACCCAACAATGCTGAGCCGGCCGGCCAGGAACACCGACGTTGGACAGTGTTTTATAACTAAAGCGTCACGTCTGAACCTGTCCCTGTAGCACATCATCATTTTCCGCTACCATGATGACGAGCAGTCGCTCGAACTGGTAAGTGCCGATCCCTATACGGGGTCGGACTCTACGTAAGCCACGTTGTTCGGGAAACTACTCGTACCGCAACACCGCGTGAACCGCGTCCGCCGCGCCGACCTTCTCCCGCCCACCCAGGCCGGCTAGTTCGATCAGCACCGCCACGCCGGCCACCTCGCCCCCGAGTTGTCTGACGAGGTCCACGCACGCCCGCATCGTGCCGCCGGTGGCGAGGACGTCGTCGACGATCAGCACGCGCTGGCCGGGCACGATGGCGTCCCTGTGCATCTCCAGCGTGTTGCTGCCGTACTCCAGGTCGTAACTCATCGACACCCGCTCGAACGGCAGCTTGCCCGGCTTGCGGACCAGCCCGAAGCCGGCCGACAGGCAGCACGCGACGGCGGTGCCGAAGATGAAGCCGCGGCTCTCGGCGCCGACCACCAGGTCGATGTTCTTGCCGCGAAACGGGTTCGCCAGCAGCTCGACCGACAGGGCCAGGCCGGCCGGGTCCGACAGCAGCGGGGCGATGTCGCGGAAGAGGATGCCCGGCTGCGGGAAGTCGGGGATGTCGCGGATAAGGGACTTGAGGTGGGCGACGGGGTTGTCCATGCCGGCATCTTACCCCGGCCGCCTGTTTTCCGCCGCGCGGGAAAGGCGGTATGATTCAGTCATGGCACTCCCCGCGACCAAACCCGATTTGCGCGTCAGCGTGTCCGAGTACCTTCGCCGGGAGGCGAAGGCGACCGACCGCCACGAGTATCACGATGGTGAAGTTCTCGTGATGAGCGGCGGCACCGTCCGGCACTCGCGGATTACGACCAATCTCACGAGCATTCTGAACCCCATGCTGTCGAAAACGCCTTGCCAAGTCTTCGACAGCAACATGCGGGTCGCCATTCGCGCTACCAAGCGGTACGTCTACCCCGACGCATCGATCGTCTGCGGTCGGGTCGAGTTTGATGAGGATGATCCAAACCAAACGACGTTGAAAAATGCGCGCGTCATCTTCGAGGTTCTGAGCGAATCGACCGAAGGCTACGACCGCGGCGAGAAATTTGAGCATTACCAGCACTCGCCGACGGTGGAGGAGTATGTCTTGATCGCACAGGACCGCACCCGCGTGGACAGCATCCTGCGGCAGCCGGACGGGAGTTGGAACTGGGTGGCGGCCGGCGGACTGGATGCCGTGGCCCGCGTGCGGTGCGTCGGGCTGGACCTCCCGCTGGCGGAACTCTACGCGCGGGTCGAGCTTCCCGGCGGGGGTGCGGCGGAAGTCGATCGGGCCACCGGCGGCGAGGGGTAAGACTCGCCGCCAGTAGCAGCGTTCACGCCGTCATCGTCTGCCGCAGGCGGCCGAGGGCCTCGTGTTCAATCTGGCGGACGCGCTCGCGGGTCAGGCCGATCTGCAAACCGATCTGCTTGAGGGTCATCGGCTCCTCCCCCTCCAAGCCGTAACGCAGGCGGAGGATGGTGGCCGACCGCTGGTCGATCGTGTCCAGCAGGTGCTCCAAGTGGCGGAGTTGGTCCTGCCCCACGACGGCCTCGTCGGGCCGGGGGTTGTGGTCGGGGATGACGTCGCCGATGGTGATTTCGTTGTCCGCCCCGCCGCCGTTGAATTGGTTCGGGGCGTTGAAGGCCTTGAGCGCCTTTTTGACGATCTTCAGCTTCTTAACAGTCACCTCCATCGCGGCGGCGAGCTCCTCGTTGTCCGGCACGCGGCCGAGCTCATCCTCCAACTTGCGGCTGAGGCGGCGGTGGCGGGTCATCAGCTCGACCATGTAGGCGGGAATGTGGATCGGCTGGCCGCCGTTGATCAGGGCGCGCTTGATCGCCTGCTTGATCCACCAGCTCGCGTAGGTGCTGAAGCGGGCGCCGTTCTCGGGGTCAAAGCCTTCCACGGCCTTGAGCAGGCCGATGTTTCCCTCCTCGATCAGGTCCGCCAGCACCATGCCGCGGTTGACGTAGTGCTTGGCGATGTTGACGACCAGGCGGAGGTTGCTCTTGACCATCCGCTCGCGGGCCGCCCCGTCGCTGTGGTGGATGATGCGGCGGGCGAGTTGCTTCTCCTCGTCGGCCGTGAGCAGCGCGCTCTCGTGGATGCTGCGGAGGTACAGGTGCAACGTGCTGTGGACGGCGGTCGCCATGATCGTGTCTCCCTTTGCGGCCTTCGTCCAACCCTCTCGGCGGGGGCCGGCGTCGGTCCGGTAATGCTTCCCTTGCGAGTGCTGGTGTGAGCACCCTTGACTAGGAACAGCATCGACGGCCTTGGGAGGCGACTTAGTTTGGCGCAGCGTCCGGTAACGTTTGAGACTTGCATTTCCAGTGTTCGGGCGGGGGGTATAGCGCACGCAAAAGCCCTCCGGCGCGGGCCGGAGGGCTTTTCAATAGCGTTGCCGTTCTGGACGGTCCGGGTTTACTCCAAACCACCGCGGAGGCCGCGCTTCTCCGGACGGGCCGACCGCTCGACCTCGCGGACCTCGGTCGCCTGCTGCCACTGGGCGCGCTTGAGCGACAAGCCGATCTTCCGGTCATCGGTGTCGACCCGCAGGATTTTGACCTCAAGCTCCTGCCCAGGCTTCACCACATCCTCGGGCTTGTCGATCTTCTGGTCGGCGATCTCGCTGACGTGCAGCAGGCCCTCCAACCCCGGCTCGAGCTCGACGAACACGCCGAAGTTGGCGATTTTCGTCACCGTGCCCTGCACGACCATGCCCGGCTGGTAGTTGTTCGGAATCACGTTCAGCCACGGGTCCTCCTGCATCTGCTTGAGGCCCAGAGCGATCCGCTGCTTCTCTTGGTCGACGCTGAGGACGACGGACTGGATCTCCTCGCCCTTCTTGAGCAGCTCGCTGGGGTGGCCGACCTTTTTGGTCCACGACAGGTCGCTGACGTGCAGCAGGCCGTCGATGCCCTCCTCGATCTCGACGAACGCGCCGTAGTTGGCGATGTTCCGCACCTTGCCGGTGATGAGGCTGCCGGGCGGGTACTTCTCGGCCACGCGGTCCCAGGGGTTCTCCTCGACCTGCTTCATGCCAAGGCTGATCTCCTGCTTGTCCTTGTTGATCTCGAGGATCTTGACCTCGGCCATCTGGCCCTGCGTCACCAGCTCGCTGGGGTGGTTGATGCGCTTGGTCCACGACATCTCGCTGATGTGGACCAGCCCCTCCACGCCCGGCTCGAGCTTGCAGAACGCGCCGTAGGACATGATGTTGACCACCTCCGCCTGGTGCGAGCTGCCGATGGGGTACTTGGTCTCGATGTCCTCCCAGGGCGAGGCGTCCTTCTGCTTCAGGCCGAGGGCGATCTTCTCCTTGTCCTTGTCGATCGACAGGACCTTGACCTCGATCTGCTGCTCGTTCTTGACCATCTCCGAGGGGTGGTTAATCCGGCCCCAGCTCATGTCGGTGATGTGCAGCAAACCGTCGATGCCGCCGAGGTCGATGAACGCGCCGAAGTCGGCGATGTTCTTGACGGTGCCGGTGACGAGCTGGCCGACCTCCAGGCTGTTGAGGGTCTTGTCCTTCATCTCGTCGCGCTGCTGCTCGATGAGCTTGCGGCGGCTGATGACGATGTTGCGGCGCTCCTCGTCGATCTTGAGGATGACCGCGTCGATGTTGCGGCCGATCCACTCGCCGATCTCGCCGGGGCGGCGGATGTCGACCTGGCTGGCGGGGAGGAAGACCTGCACGCCGATGTCCACCAGCAGGCCGCCCTTGATCTTCTTGCTGACCAATCCGCTGACCGGGTCGCCCTCGGTCTTGGAGGTCATGATCAGCTCCCAGTTGATGATGCGGTCGGCCTTGCGCTTGCTGATCTTGACGGTGCCCGAGTCGTGGTCGACCTCCTCGAGCAGCACCTGCACCTCGTCGCCGATCTGCACGGCGGACGGGTCGTCGAACTCGTTCTTCTCCAGCACGCCCTCGCTCTTGAGGCCGAGCTCGACGACGAAGTCATCGCCGGCCCGGCCGGAGACGCGGCCCTTGATGATCGAGTTCTGGACGAAGTCCTGAACTTCCTCGGTTTTGACGAGCTGGGAGATGTCGTCCGCGGCGTCGCCGAGGGCGTCCATGACGGCCACGTTGGCCTCTTCCTCGAACGCATCCATGTCGCCGAGGTCGCTGAGAAGGTTGTAATCGACCATGTTGGGTGGGGTCGCGGCCGTTGCCGCTGGGGGGAGAAAAGGGGGTAGACGAAAATGACCGGCAACGTGCCGGTCGGAACCCATCACTATAGCGAAGCGCGGCGGGGGGAGCAAGGGGCCCACCGCCTTGCCGCTTGCGGCTTCGCAAAGAAATGGATCGGTTAAGATGCCTTTCTTTGCGAAGCCGCAAGCGGCTGAAGTCATCCCGCCCGCGCCGGCTGGCACCGCGGGCAGAAGTGCGTCGACCGCCCGCCCAGCACGACGCGCTCCACCGCCGTGCCACACGCCCGGCACGGCTCGCCGGCGCGGGCGTAAACCTTGTGCAGCAACTGGAACCCGCCGCCCACGCCGTCGGCATCGACATAATCCCGCAGCGTACTGCCGCGGTGGCGGATCGCCCGGCGGAGGGTCGTTTTGATCGCCCGGTTCAGCCGCCGAACGTCGAGCTCGGAAACCGCGGCCGCCGGCGTCAGCGGGTGGATGCCCGCCGCGTGCAGTGACTCATCGACGTAGATATTGCCGAGGCCGGCGATCAGCGACTGGTCGAGCAGGGCGTTCTTCACCGGTCGCCGCGTCGCGCGGAGCCGCTTCAGCAAGGCCGCCGGCCGCAGCGTCAAGGGCTCGGGCCCGACTGGCGCGGAAAACCGCCCGCCGCTCACGGCTTCGCAAAGAAACACGATCCCGCCGAACCGCCGGGGGTCGACGAATCGCACCTCAACCCCGTCGTCCAACTCGAAGACGACGTGCGTGTGTGGAAGCAGGGCGGCATCGGGCGCGAAAACCCCCAGCCGCCCGGTCATGCCCAGATGGACGAAGAACTCGCCCCCGTCGTCCAACCCCACCACGATCCGCTTCGCCCGCCGACTCACCCGCGCGATCCGCCGCCCGACCAACGCCCCCGCCAGGTCGAAGCCCTTCGGCCGCACCACGTCGTGAACCCCCGCCCGCACCGCCACGATCCGCCGGCCCACCACGCGCGGCGACAGGGTGTCCACGACCGTCTGAACCTCGGGCAATTCCGGCATCGTCCACTTTAGGGTTGTGTCAGGCCGGGCACCTGCTACCATTCGCGCCCGCCAGGTAAACTCAACGAAAACCCTCCGCCGGAGTGCCGCATGGATTCGACCCCCGCCCCGATGACCCAGCAGTTGGAAGGCGACGAGCTCGCCGCCGTCGAGCAGTTGCAGAAGGCGTATGCCGACCTCCGCGCCGAGTTGGGCAAGGTGATCGTCGGTCAGGAGCAGGTCGTCGAGGAGCTGATGATCGCCATGTTCTGCCGCGGCCACGCGCTGCTGGTCGGCGTGCCGGGGCTGGCGAAGACGCTGCTGATCTCCACCCTCTCCAAAACCCTCGGCCTGAGCTTCAGCCGCATCCAGTTCACGCCGGACCTGATGCCCAGCGACATCACCGGCACCGAGGTCATCCAGAGCGACCAGGAGACCGGCGGCCGGGAGATGGTCTTCATCCGCGGACCGATCTTCGCCCACGTCATCCTCGCCGACGAGATCAACCGCACCCCGCCCAAAACCCAGGCCGCCCTGCTGGAGGCGATGCAGGAGCACCAGGTGACCGCCGGCGGCAAGCTGCACAAACTCCCCGACCCGTTCTTCGTGCTGGCGACGCAGAACCCGATCGAGCAGGAGGGCACCTACCCGCTGCCCGAGGCGCAGCTCGACCGGTTCATGTTCAACATCCACGTCGGCTACCCGAGTGAGGAGGAGGAGTTCCAGATCGTCCGCCGCACCACCGCCGGCACCAAGGTCGATCTGAAGCACGTTTTGAGTGCCGACGAGGTGAACCTGCTGCAGGAGATCGTCCGCAAGGTGCCGGTGGCCGACCACGTCATCCGATACGCGCTGCAGTTCAGCCGGCTGACGCGCCGCGACCAGGGCGGCGTGCCGGACTTCATCGACGAGTTCGTCCACTGGGGCGCGGGCCCGCGGGCGAGCCAATACCTGATCCTCGCCGGCAAGGCCCGCGCGCTGCTGAAGGGGCGGTACCACGTCAGCACCGAGGACATCCGGGCCGTGGCGGTGCCGGTGCTGCGGCACCGGATCGTGACGAACTTCAACGCCGAGGCCGAGGGCGTGAAGCCCGACGAGATCGTGCGGCGGCTGATCGAGCACATCCCGCGGCAGCAGTACGACGACCAGGACGCCGCGGCGGCGAAAATGCTGCGGAGCGCGCCGGCGGCGTGAGATTCATTGATGCAACGAAGGAGCCGAAATGACTGTCGAACGCATCCGTAAGGTAATGGCAGCGCAGCCGTTCGAGCCATTCACCATTAACTTGTCCGATGGCCGCAGCTTCAGGATCGGCCACCCGGACTTCATCGCGGTCCCGCCGAGGCGGGGCGCGACGATCATGTTCTTCACCGTCGACGGCGACTTCGAGCTCATCACGCTCCGCCAAATCACCGGCATCAGCGGCCGCGGTAAAGCCCCCACCGAGGAGGCCGCGCCGGCGAAGGCGGACGACGATCCGGGCTTCGAGTGAGCGTTCGTTGAAATGACCCGTGGCCGACATCTTCAAGAAAACCCCGCTGTCGCCGTCGACGCTGTTGACCGTCGCGGACCGCCGCCTCGGCGACGCCGAGACGCTCCGAAAGACTGGCGACAACGCGCGGGCGAACGGCGTGTTCTACCTGGGCGGCATCGTGCTGGAGATTCTGCTGAAGGCCAAGCTGCTGGAGAAGTACCCGTCGCTCGAACACGCGCGGTCGCCGGAAATGGCGAACCCGGCCGAGCGGCACGTTTGGTCGCTGCTGTACCGGTCGCATGATCTCCGTGCAATTCTCACGGAGCTTCCCGACCTTCAGCAACGCATTGCAGTCAACGATACCGTGCGCGGAACCGACCTTCTGTCGAAATTGAAGCGGCGGTGCGAGGAGTGGACAATCTTCGCGCGCTACAGTTCTAAGACTGAAACGATGCAGCGCGCTTCGGCCTTTCTCGACGAGATCAAGGAGTTGAAACGATGGCTCAACAGCTAACGCCAGACATTGTGGCCGCCGAAGATTTGCCCGCGGAGACGCCGGAGCATATCCGGCAGCTCGCGCGCGAGTTCGCACGTGTTTACCCCGATGCAATCTTTGACGCCGAGCCCATGGACTACAACGTCGGTTGGGCGCTCGCTGTGATGTCAGAACATTTCGATGGGTTTGAGGAGGGTGAGCCATACAAGATGGCATGGGATTTGGCACAAAGAGTGCTGACCGATGAGCAGATTTACGTTACAAGCATCTGGCCTGTCGGAAAATGCGAGTTCGAGCAGTTGCAGGGGGGCGACCGTGCCGACACCTAACCGGCGGCAGGCGGGCGTGGCCTTTCTCGGGGCGGCCCTCGCCCTCGCCACCATCTCGTGCGCGTCCAAAAAGCCCCCGGTCCCCCGCACCGCCGAGGAGCGGTTCGTCGAGCAGCAGATGACCTTCATGGCCCAGCAGACCGTCGGCGATTACCTCGTCTCCGAGGGCATCCCGCCCAACGGCGTGCTCACCGGGCCGCCCAAGCGGACCGCCGACGGGTGGGACTTCGACGTCTGGCGCAAGGGCGACCGCGACGCCGCCACCGTCGTGCGCGTGAAGGAGACGGCCGAGGTCTCCGCCGACGACCTCGACGCCATCCGCCCGAAGGCGCAGGACTTCACCTTCAAGCCGCGGCAAACGAAGATCGACCCGAACGCCGTCTACCGCCAGCCGTGACCGCCGACCCGATGAGGATTCCATGGCCGACGCCCCCGCCGCCGATTACCGCCGCTACCTGCAGCCCAGCACCCTCGCGCGCGTGACGGCGCTGGACCTCCGCGCCCGCTTCATCGTCGAGGGGATGATGCAGGGCCAGCACCGCTCGCCGTTCCAGGGCAGCAGCGTCGAGTTCGCCCAGCACCGCCCCTACGTCCCCGGCGATGACACCCGCCGCGTCGACTGGAAGGTCTTCGGCCGGTCCGACCGCATCTACATCAAGCAGTTTCAGGAGGAGACCAACCTGCCCCTGCTGCTGGTCGTCGACGCCAGCGAGAGCATGGGCTTCGGCTCGCTCAACTTCGACGGCCACCCGTGGACGAAGTACGACCACGCCACCAGCATCGCCGCCGCCCTCGCCTACATGGCAGTCAACCAGCAGGACACCGTCGGCCTCGCCGTCTTCGACACCACCCTCCGCAAATACCTCAAGCCCAGCAACCGCGCCGGCCAGTGGAAAACGCTGATCCAGGAGATGCAGCAGACCCCGCGCGGCGACAAGACCGGCACCGGCAAGGTCCTCGACCAGGTGGCCGACAAGCTCGGCCACCGCAGCCTGATCGTCATCATCTCCGATTTGTTCGACGACCTAGACTCGCTGAAGTCCGGCCTCCGCCACCTCCGCTACCGCAAGCACGAGATCGTCGTGCTGCAACTGCTCGACCCGCAGGAGGTCGACTTCCCGTTCGAGGACGTCACGCTCTTCAAGGGACTGGAGCAGGCCGGCGATCTGCTGACCGAGCCGCGGGCGCTGCGCGAGGGCTACCTGAAGCAACTGAACGACTTCACCGACGCGACCAAAAAACTCTGCCGCGGCATGAACATCGACTTCCGCCGCTTCAACACCGCCGAGCCGCTCGATGCCGCCCTGAGCACCTTCCTCGCCGAGCGCCTGGCGAGCATGAAGTGACCCGTGGCACGGGCGTCCCGCCCGCGTCTTAAATTGCACGACCATACGGTACAACAAACCAACATGCTAAAAATGGAAACCATCCGCCGCCCGCGCCCGTTTCTCATACGACCGTGAGCTTCAGCCGCGCCTGTAGCTCAATTGGTAGAGCAGCGGATTTATATCCCGTCGCCGCAAGGCACGCCCCGGATTAGGGGTTGGTTGTGGGTTCGAGCCCCACCGGGCGCAGTAAGATTGGCTGTTCATAGAACGCGGGCGGGACGCCCGTGCCACGAAGTTATGCTGAACCTCCCCCTAACTCTCGCCGCCGGCTTCGTCACGCCCGCCTTCGCGCTGGCGGGGCTGGGGCTGGTGAGCATCCCGGTCATCATCCACCTGCTCAACCGCCGCAAGTACAAGACCGTGCCGTGGGCGGCGATGAACTTCCTGCTGGCGGCGATGAAGAAGAACCGCCGGCGGCTGCGGTTCGAGTCGCTCCTGCTCCTGCTGACGCGCTGCGCCTGCGTCGCGCTGCTCGGCCTGGCGCTCGCCCGGCCGTTCGGATGCGACGGCTCGGCCCTCGCCGGCTTCGCCGGCGGCCGGGCGGCCCTACACGTCATCGTCCTCGACAACAGTTATTCCATGGGCTACGAGGCCGACCGGCCCGACGCCAAAACCCACCTCGACCAGGCCAAGCGGCTCGCCCGAGCCCTGCTCGACCGCCTCAGCAGCGGGGGCGACTCGGTCGCCCTCGTCACCGCCGCCGCCCCGGCCAAGGCCGTCATCGCGCGCGGCACGTTCGACCTCGACGCCGCCCGCGACGCCATCGGCCGCGTCGAGCTCGCCGCCGCCGACACCGACCTGCCCGGCGCCCTCGCCGCCGCCGCCAAAATCGCCGCCGAGGACCAGCGCCAGCCCGACAAGCTGCTCTACCTGCTAACGGACGACACCGCCGGCGCGTGGCGCGGCGCGCCCGAATCCGCCTTCAAGGCCGTCGCCCCGCAGATCGCCAAAACCTTCCGCGCAGTGACGATTCACGACCTCGGCCAGCCGGACGAGTTCAACGCCGCCGTCCTCTCGGTCGAGCCGGCCGACGGGCTGGTGCGCGTCGGCTTCCCCAACCCGCTCGTCGCCGTCGCGCGCGGCTTCGGCAAGGCCCCGCGCGACGGCGCGGTGCGCTGGAGCGTCGACGGCCAGCCCCAGCCCGCCGCCGGCGGCACGGCGGGCGGCACTGCCGAGCTCTCGCCGCAAACCGCGCCGCTGGTGCGGTCCGACATCCGCTTCACCACCGGCGGGCCGCACGTCATCACCGTCGCGCTCGACCCCGACCGCCTGCCGACCGACGACGTGCGGCACCGCGTGGTCAACGTGGCCGCCGACCTGAAGGTGCTGATCGTCGAGGTCCGCCACGGCACCGATCCGCTCAACGGCGGCAACAGCGGGGCGTTCCTCGACCTCGTGCTCGCCCCCCCGGCCGACGCCGCGGGCCGGGCGTCGCGCAGCTACGTCGACCCCGAACGCATCAGCGACCTCGAGCTGGGCAACAAGAACCTTGATGATTATCGCGCCGTCCTGCTCGCCGGCGTCGGCAGCGTGACCGCCCAGACCGCCGACCGGCTCGAGCAGTTCGTCAAGCGCGGCGGCGCGCTGATCCTCTTCGCCGGCGACGCGATCAGCGCGGACAATTACAACTCCCTGCTCCTGCCCCGCGGCCTGCTGCCGGGGCCGCTGACGCAGCGCAAAACCTCCGCCGACGGCTTCCACTTCGACTTCAAGCCCGACGGCAACCTGCCGCGAATGCTCCAGTCCTTCCGCGGCCTGCAGCGGTCGGGTCTGGATACGGCGGTCGTTTCGACGTACTGGGACGTGGACATCGACCCGAAGCGGAACGTCGAGCGCGTGCTGAACTACCTGCCCGCCGGCGGCGCGGCGGCAACGCCGGCCAATGCGAAGGCGGCGGCGAACGTCGGCGATCCGGCGCTGACGGTGCAGTCGGTGGGCGAGGGCCGGGTCGTCTGGTTCAGCACCACCGCCGACGCGACGTGGACGACGCTGCCGGCCCGCAACGCCTACATCGCGCTGATGCACGAGATGCTGCACAACACGGTCACGGGGGGCGACCGGTGGATGAACCTGACCGCCGGCCAGCCGCTGGTGGTGCCGTCGTCGGTCCGGCCGAGCGGGCTGGCGTCGCTGGTCGACGCCGAGCAGGCGCCGGTGGAGTTGAACCAGCAGACGGCCGCCGACGGCACGCTGACGTACAAGTCGGCCCCGCTGACCCGGCCGGGGCTCTACACCTTCCGGGCCGGGGAGAAGCGTTACCCCATCGCCGTAAACCCGCCGCCGGCGGAGTTGGCCGCGCCGACGGGCGCGGCCGCTTCGGCCGCCGCCGGCGGGTCGTCCGGCGCGGCGTCCGACTCGTCCGCCGTCGAGGCCGACGTCCGGCGGGTCGACCCCGCCGCCATCGGCCGGCTGCTGGAGGGGGTGAAGTTGACCTTCCGCGACGCCAACCCCCCCCCGGCCGACGCCGCGACGGCGGGCGGCGTGAACGACTTCGGCTGGGGCCTGCTGCTGGCGGTCCTCTGCCTCGCCGCCGCCGAGTGCGTGATGGCGATGCGCTTCGGCCACTACCGGCGGTCGGGCGGGTGAAGTAGAGTAGACCTCCGAGAGAATCGTGGGATGTAGGCCAACTAATCCATTTTAATGAGCCGAGGGAAGGACATGATTCAATCGCCCGCCATCGCCGAGGTGCCGCACGATTATCTAGAGTTGCTACTCCGCTTTCCGCTTCGGCGGCTCAAGGACGAGGCGGACCTCGACGCCGCCATTGCCGTATTGAAATCGCTGATGATGCGGCCGGAGGAAAGCCTCTCCGACGGTGAGGGCGACTACTTCGGCACCTTGACGCTGTTGATCCATGAGTACGAGAGCCGCGAGCACCCGACTCCGCCCGACGACCGGCCGCCGCTGGAGCGGCTTCGGGAGTTGGTGGAGGAGTCGGAGATTCCGGCCGCCGACCTCGACCGCCTCCTCGGCGGCGCGTCCGCCGCCGTCCTGGCCGGCACCCGCGAGTTGACCGCCGCCGACGTGCGGCGGCTGAGCGACCACTATCATCTGAGTCCGCACTACTTCCTTTAGCCTCCTCCGATCTTAAATCGCCCAATACTCGAGGTGCTAATCATGCGAAAAACGTATCGTGCCAAACTTCACGGCGACCGCATCGAGTGGATCGGCGCCGCCCCTGAAAACCTCGGCGAGGCCGAGATTGAGGTGGTCGTCGACCAACCGGTCTCCGACGTCGAAGCAGCCCAACGCCGCGCGAAAGCCTCGGCCGCTTGGGAAGCGCTGGCAAAGCTCAAGCCGTTCGCCGAAATCAAAGACCCCGTGGAGTGGCAGCGGGAAATCCGCCGCGACCGTCCGCTGCCCGGACGCGAGGACTAAATGCGTGCGAACAAACTGTGCGACAGCAACATCATGATTTACGCCGGGTCGGGCGATCATCCGGCGATGCTCAAGTATGTCCAGTCGGAGGAGTTGGCCGTGTCCGTTATCAGCCAGGTGGAGGTTCTCGGCTATCACCGGCTCACGGAGACCGCTCGTGTCTTCTTTGAGGACATCTTCGACTCGCTCGAGATCCTGCCGCTCGACGGCGCGACCGTGGTGACGGCCATCACCCTCCGCCAGCGCCGCAAGATGTCCCTCGGCGACGCCATCATCGCCGCCACCGCCCTCGAGAACGACCTCACCCTCGTCACGCGCAACCTCAAGGACTTCCGCTGGATCGCCGGCCTCCGCCTGATTGACCCGCTCGCCCCGCCCGCTTAAATAGGGCCACCCCACGTTGAACCGACTCCTCGAAATCCTCCTCGGCCTCGACCGCGGCTTCCTCGCCCGCCGCGGGGACTTCGCCCTCACGTTCGACCCCAAGTGGCCCTGGTCGAACGTCCTCGGCAACGCCGTCTGGAACGTGCTGCTCGTCGCGGCGGCCGTCGCGCTGGTCGTCTACGTCTACCGCCGGGAGGGGGGGCGGTCGCGCGGCGTCCGCGTCGGCTTAGGCATCCTCCGGGCGCTGCTGCTGGCGTTCCTGATCGCGCTGCTGAACCGCCCGAGCCTGACCCTCACCCAGAGCCGCACCGAGCCGAGCGTGCTGGCGATCCTCGTCGACGACAGCGTCTCGATGCGCGTCAAGGACGCCGGCCCCGACGCCGCCCCGGAGCAGCGGCTGGCGGCGGTCCAATCGCTGCTCGACGGCGACGGGGCGGCCCTGCTCGCCAAGCTCGCCGACCGCCACGCCGTCAAGCTCTACCGGTTCGACGCCGACGCCGCCCCCCTCGCGCAGATTGCCCAGACCGACCCGAACGCCCCGCCCGCCCCCCCCGCGACGCAGCCGGCGACCGGCGGCGTCGGCGGCGGCGTCGGGGGCGGGGCGGCGGCGATCGCCAGGATCGACCCGTCCGGCCAGACCACCCAGCTCGGCCGCTCGGTCCGCACCGTGATGGAGGAATTGCAGGGCCAGCGCGTCGCCGGCGTGGTCGTGCTGACCGACGGCCGCGACGTGCCGGCCGCCCCCGGTGCCGAGGCGTCGGCGGCCGTGGTCGACTACGGCGTGAAGGTCTACCCCATCCCCGTCGGCAGCGGCAACCCGCCCCGCAACGTCGCCATCCAGGCCGTCGCCGCCCCCGACGGCGCGTTCGTCGGCGACATCGTGAACGTCAAAGTCACCCTCCGCGCCACCGGCTATGGCAACGGCCGGGCCGTCACCCTCTCCCTCAAGAACAAGGCCACCGGCGAGGTCCTGCCCGACGGCTCCGGCGGCGTGGTCCGCAAGGAGGTCGAAACCGCCGACGGCCAGCCCACCGAGGCCGAGCTCCAGTTCAAGCCCGCCGCCGTCGGCACGCTCGACCTCGAGGTCGTCGCCGACCCCCTCCCCGCCGAGCTCGACGAGCAGGACAACGTCCGCGCCGTCCAAATCAGCGTCCTCGACGCCCAGACCAAAGTCCTGTTCGTCGACGGCTACCCGCGCTGGGATTTCCGCTTCCTCAAGACCGAGCTCATCCGCGACAAAACCGTTACCGTCAGCACCCTCCTCACCAGCGCCGACCCCGCCTACCCGCAGGAGGGGAACCTGCCGATCACCCGCTTCCCCGAGAGCATCGAGGAATTGCTAGAGTACGACGTGGTGATCCTCGGCGACGTCGACCCGCGGCAGTTCACCGACAACCAGCTCCAGCTCATCGCCGACTTCGTGGGCGAGCGGGCGGGCGGGCTGTGCATGGTCAGCGGGCCGCGGTTCAGCCCGCAGGCGTACCGCAACACGCCGATCGAGCTGCTGCTGCCGGTGCAGATCGGCCAGGCGGAGAACGAGCCGGCCGGCGGGACGATCGCCGAGGGGTTCCGCCCGGTCGTCACGCCCGCCGGCGCCGAGAGCGGCATCTTCCGCTTCCTGCCCGACCCGGCGCGCAACGCCGAATATCTGAAGACGAGCCTGCCGCCGCTGTTCTGGTTCCAGCAGGGCGTGACGGTGAAGCCGGGCGTCGGCGAGGCGCTCGCCGTCCACCCCAAGGCCCTCGGCCCCGACGGCCGGCCCGCCCCCATCCTCGTCGCCGGCCGCTACGGCGCGGGACGCACCATCTTCAGCGCCGTCGACGACTCCTGGCGCTGGCGCTACTACACCGGCGAGGGCGTCTTCGACACCTACTGGGTCCAGCAGATCCGCTACCTCACCCGCTCCAAGAAACTCGGCCAGCGCAAGTTCACCTTCACCGTCGACCGCCCCGCCCACGAGCTCGGCGAGCAGGTCACCCTCACCCTCCGCGTGCTCGACCCCCAACTCCTCCGCGAGCTGCCCGCCCGCATCGACGTCAAGCTCGTCGACGACAAGGGCGCCCCCGTCCGCACCGTCTCGCTCACCCGCCAGCCGGCCAAGCAGGCGACCGGCGTCGATGCCCCCGCGCCCCCGGCCGGGCCGAACGCGGCCGACACCTACACCGGCACCTTCTCCGCCGACCGCGTGGGCCGGTTCACCGCCAAGCTGCCCCCGGTGGCGTCGGGCGTGGAGGCGTTCGATTTGCCGATCGACGTGCAGGTGCCGCGCCTGGAGCTCGCCCAGCCGCAGGTCGACGCCACCGCCCTCGCCCGCCTCGCCGCCGAGACGCACGGCGAGGTCATCCCGCTCGCCGACGCCCGCGCGAGGCTGGAGGCGATCCCGTCGGCCGAGGTGCGGATCCCCGTCCGCTCCGCCGCCCCGCTGTGGGACGCGCCGCTGGCGATGGTGATTTTCATTTTCCTGATCTCCGCCGAGTGGATTTCGCGTAAGGTGTTCGGGATGCTTTAAGGTCGCCGAAACATTCGACCGCCGCCGGGCGTCTAACGATCGTCTAAACTGCCAAAGCCACGGACCGCCGACGTCTGACTGACCCCTGACCACGGACCCGCCGATATGTCCACCGCCACGCTCCTCGGCACCCTCGAGTCCATCCGCCGCCGCGCCAAGGCCCTCTCGGTCCTGTACGGCGTCGGGTTGCTCGTCGCGGCGGCCGTCGGGCTGCTCGTCGGGCTCGTGCTGGTCGACTGGGCCCTCAACCTGCCGAACTGGCCGCGCATGGTACTGGTGCTGGCCGCGCTGGGGACGGCCGGCTACGCGCTGTGGCGGTGGGTGGTCGCCCCGCTGCGCCGCGAGATGAGCCTGTCGGACGTCGCCGGCCACGTCGAGACCGCCTTCCCGCAGTTCGACGACCGCCTGCGGAGCACCGTCGGCTTCGCCGGCGGGGCCGATCCCGAGTCGGCCGTGATGAAGCACCGCGTGATGGCCGAGGCCGCCGCCTTGGCCGACCGCGTGAACCTCTACGACGCCGTGGTCGCCAAGCCCGCCTACCAGAGCCTCGCCGGCGGGGCGGCGGCCGTGCTGCTGCTGGTCCTGCTCGCCGTCTTCGCCTTCAGCCCCGCCACCCTCTCGGTGATCGCCGGCCGGCTGCTCACGCCCTGGAACGCGCCGGCGTGGCCGAAGCGCGTGCAGATCGCCCTCAACGGCGGCACCCCCGCCCGCGTGGCCGCCGGCGACCGGGTCAACGTCTCCATGACCCTCAAGAAGGGCGACCGGGCCGACCTCCAGCCGGTCGTCTACTACAAGACCGCCGACGGCGCCGTCCAGCAGCAGTTCCTGACCCGCGGGGCCGACGGCACCTACGCCGCCAGCCTCGACGCCCGCCTCGAGCAGGGGGCCGCCGCCGCGCCGCTGGCGGTTTGGGTGGTCGCCGGCGACGATCGGGCCGACTTCAAGCCGATCACCGTCGTGCCGCGCCTGGCCGCCACCGCCGTGACGCTGGAGGTCTCGCCGCCCCCCTACGCCGCGAATCGGCCGAAGCAGACCGTCGACCTGACCCGCCAGCCCGCCGTGGTGGGCGAGGGGTCGGCGGTGGCGCTGAAGGTCACGTTCAACAAGCCGCTCGCCGACGGCAAGCCCGCCTCGTTCGCCGCCGCCGAGGCGGTCGCGGGGGCGGTCGCGGGGGCATCGGGCGCGGCCACAGCCCCGAAGTTGCCGGCCGCCCAATGGTCGCAGCAGGGCACCGCCGCCGTCGCCCGCTGGACCGCCACCGACTCCGCCCGCTTCCGCGTCAACGCCACCGACGCCGACGGCTTCAGCAACATGGGCCTGGCCGAGTATGAACTGATCGTCCGGCCCGACCAGCAGCCGACCGTACAGATCGAGAACCCGCGTCGCAACGAGGACCGCACCGCCGACTCGACCGTGCCGCTGACCGGCGTGGCGGAGGACGATTACGGCTTCACCTCCGTCAAGTTGATCGTCAACAAGCTGGGCAAGGAGGGCAAGACGTGGGAGGTGCCGCTGGTGAAGGGCCAAACCGCCCTCGGCGGCGCGGCGTGGACCGCCGACCCCTCCGCCGGGGCCGACCGCGTGCGCGACCGCCTCGCTTACGACTGGAAGTTGGCCGACCTCGCCGGGGCCGACCTGAAGCCCGGCGACGTGCTGGAATACTTCCTGCAGGTGCAGGACAATTACAACCTCAACGGCAAGTTTCACGCCCCCGCCGCCAGCGGCAAGCTTCGGATCACGGTCATCAGCCAGGACGACCTGAACGCCCAGGTGATCGACGCGCTGCGGCAGGTCCGCGAGCAGACCGAGGCCGCCCTGCACCGCCAGGAGCGGACCCGGCAGGAGACGGCCGATTTGCAGTCGGACCTGAAGAAGGGGGACTTCGACGAGGCCGCCAAAACCGCCGCCGAGCGGCTGGTGCGGCAGCAGTCGGCGGGCGCGTCGACGGCCAAGCAGTTGGCCGAGCAGGCGGCCGAGGCCCGCAAGCGGTTGGAGGAGAACAAGTCGCCGTCGACCGAGTTGAAGGACCTGTCCCAAGCCGTGTCCGAGCAGTTGGACGCC
Organism: Tepidisphaeraceae bacterium; assembly: GCA_965260985.1. Taxonomy (GTDB): domain Bacteria; phylum Planctomycetota; class Phycisphaerae; order Tepidisphaerales; family Tepidisphaeraceae; genus CBDHCE01. The sequence goes on from CBDHCE010000018.1 coordinate 482,020, forward strand.
GCCGCCGAGGGGCCGATGAAGGCGGCCAACAGCGACCTCGACCAGTCCGCCCGGCCCGACGCGAAAAAGGCCGACCGCCAGGAAAAACTCGAGTCCGCCCAGGCGAACCAGAAGGAGGCGGTCGCCGAGCTCGCCAAGGCGATGGACCGGATGAGCAACATCGGCACGCTGCAGACGACCATTGCCGAGGTCGCCAAACTGCTCGCCGAGCAGCAGGCCGTCAGCAAGGAAACCAAGGACGCCGGCGAGGGCAACCTGGGCAAAAAGCCCGAGGAGCTCTCGCCCGAGGACAAGAAGAAGCTCGAGGACGCCGCCGCCGCCCAGGAGAAGCTGGCGGACGACGTCGACAAGGCCGTCGAGAAGATGAACGACACGGCCGAGCAGATGAAAAAGTCGGACCCCGCCTCGTCGGACGCGATGAAGAAGGCGGCGGCGCAGGCGAAGGCCCAGCAGGTCAGCCAGGCGCAACGCAAGGCGGCGGAGTCGGCCAAGCAGAACCAGCAGGCCGACGCCCAGCAGCAGCAGCAGAAGGTCGAGTTGGGCCTTGAGATGGTGCTGAACAACCTCCGCGAGGCCGAGCGGCAGAAGCTGGCCGAGCTCCAGAAGAAGCTCGCCGACCTGAAGGAGCAGTTGGCGAACCTGATCCGCCGCCAGGCCGGCCACAACCTCGACACGGTCGAGTTGCAGGGGCCGGACAAGGTCGCCGCCGTCGGCCCCGACACCGTGAAGACCCTGACCGACCTCGCCCGCCGCGGCGAGAATGGCGGGCAGAACCCCGACGTCAAGAACGCCGCCGACCGCAAGCCCGACGCCGCCGCCGTCACCACCGGCCAGGCGCAGACCGAGCGGAACGCGCGGGACATCGGCAAGTCGACCGAGGAGGTGCCGGGCCTGTCCGACGCCGCCGGCCGCCTGACCCGCGCCGCCGGCCGGATGGAGCGGGCCGTGGTCGAACTGCGGGCCAAGAACCTGCCCGGCGCCTACGACCCGCCGCAGGTGGAGGCCCTCGACGCCCTCGTGCAGGCCCAAAAGGCGGTCGACCAGAAGCAGGCGGAGGTCGACAAGCAGGTCGCCGACCAGCAGAAGGACGCCATCCGCGAGCGCTACGTCAAGATCAAGACGGATCAGGAGGCCCTGAACAAGAAGGTCGCCGACATCGACTCGCGCCGCGACAAGGACGGCAACCTCGCCCGCGCCGACGCGCTGCAGGCGAACCGCACCCCCGGCGAGCAGGGCGACCTGGCCGACCGCATCACCGCGATGGACGGCGACCTCGCCTCCCTCGGGTCGGTCGTCTACGTCTGGGCGAACAAGGATTTGTCGGGCCGAATGAAGTCCGTCAAGGAGGAGCTCGGCAAACGCGAGACCGGCAAGCCCGTGCAGGCCGAGCAGCGCGAGGTCGTGGCGCAGTTGAACGTGATGATCGACCGCCTCAAGGCCGAGGAGAAGAAAAAGGACTTCGAGGAGAAGAACGGCGGCGGCGGGAGCGGCGGCGGCGGGGCGGGCGGGCCGAAGATGCCCACCGCCATCGAGCTCCAACTGATGCAGGATTTGCAGAAGCAGCTCAATACCCAAACCGCCGCGGCGGCGAAGGTCCAGCCGGCCGACGCCGACGAAACCCTCCGCCTCGGCAAGCGGCAGGGCGAGCTGCGCGACCTGCTCGACCAGTTGCTAAAGCAGGTGAGCCAGGGCAAGTCCGGCCTCGGCCCCGAGCCGGACAACCGCGATTTGCTCCCCGAGGAGGCCGACGCGGCGGCGGTCGACAAAAAGCTCGACAAGGGCGAGTTGGTCGACGACCTGCTCGGCGATGCCGGCGACGCCAAGCCGGGCGACAAAACCGAAAAGCAGCTCGACAAGGTCGGCGACCGCATGGCCCGCTCGCGCCAGCGGCTGGCGCTCAACCGGGACCCCGGCAAGGTCACGCAGACGATCCAGGAGCGGATCGTCATCGGCCTCGACGCGCTGATCGCCAAGGCGAAGCAGCAGGAGGCCCAGCAGTCGCAGTCGAAGCCCGGCAGCGGCAAGCCGCAGGGGCCGCCCAAGCCGCAACTCGCCAAGGGCAAGCCGCAGAACGAGGGCCAGAACAAGCCCGGCCAGCCCGCCCCCGAGCCCGGCAAGCAGGCCGCCCAGGATTCGGGCCAGGGCCCGGCCGGCCAGCAGGCGAACCTCGGGCAGGACATCCGCTCCCGCGCCGCCGACTGGGGCGCGACCACCCCCCGCGTCCGCGACGCGATCATCGAGGGCCAGGGGGAGGACGTGGTGGAAACCTACCGCAAGCTGGCGGAAGATTACTGGCGCGGACTCGCGGAAAAGGCGAGCGAGAAGTGATTCCCGTAGAACGGGCTGGGAAACCCTTGCTTCGACACGAGAGTAGAAGAGGTGCCATGAAGAAACTCGCCCCCCTCCTGTTCGCCCCCCTCCTCGCCGCCCCCACCTTTGGGCAGGTCAAGGCACCCGCCACGCCCGGCCCCCAGCCGCCCGTGCCGGCGGTGAAGGTCGATGCCATTCGCGGCGACGAGATCACGCCCAAGCAGCAGGCCGCCGTCGCCAAGGGGCTGAAGTATCTGGCGGCCCACCAGCAGCCCAACGGCGACCTCGGCGGCAGCGCGGTCACGGCCCTCGGCGCCCTCGCGTTCATGTCCGCCGGCAACCTCCCCGGCCGCGGGCAGTACGGCGAGAACGTCCGCAAGGCCGTCCAGTTCGTCCTCGACAGCGGCCAGGAGAGCGGCCTGCTCGCCGGCGACGGCTCCAACGGCGTCATGTACGCCCACGGCTTCGCCACCCTCTTCCTCGCCGAGGTCTACGGCATGACCGGCGACGAGGCCGTCAAGGAAAAACTCCACCGCGCCGTCCAACTCATCCAGCGCAGCCAGAACGACGAGGGCGGCTGGCGCTACCAGCCCGCCCCCGTCGACGCCGACATCAGCGTCACCATCTGCCAGATCATGGCCCTGCGCGCGTCGCGCGACGCGGGCATCAAGGTCGAGAAGAGCGTGATCGACAAGGCGATCAAGTACGTCCGCGCCTGCCAGAACCGCGACGGCGGGTTCAGCTACATGCTCACCGCCGGCGGCGGCGGGGGCAGCGCCTTCCCCCGGTCCGCCGCGGGCGTGGCGAGCCTGTTCTACGCCGGCATCTACAAGGGCCCGGAGGTCGAGCGCGGCCTGAAGTACCTCGAGGACTTCCGCCCCGGCACCAAGCGCGGCGACGCCAACCGCGACGCCCACTACTTCTACGGCCACTACTACGGCGTGCAGGCCATGTTCCTCGCCGGCGGCAAGCACTGGGCCGCCTGGTACCCCGCCATCCGCGACGAACTCATCGAGCGCCAAAGCCCCGAGACCGGCGCGTGGTCCGGCCAGGTCGGCGACGAGTACTCCACCGCCATGGCCCTGATCATCCTGCAAATGCCCAACCGCTACCTCCCGGTCTTCACCGGCAAGGGGCCGGGCAACTAGCCGGGCAACTAGCCGGGCAACCGGCGGCCCGCGTCGGCCGCCGCACGTTCAGACGGGAGCGAGATGCCGTCGGTCGAAATGCTCCACATCGCCCTCGGGGGCAAGGAGTTCAAGGGCGTTCGCGCCGCCGACCCGTTGCACGGGGCGGGGCGGTTCATGTCGCTCTCGGCCGGGTTCCACCAGAAGTTGCTCGACGCGCCCGCCCACCTGATGGCCTCCATCACGATCCCCGATTACCCCCTCGTGCGGCTGCAGTGGATCTCCCTCTGCCAGACGGCCGGCCTCGCGCTGCTGCGCAGCGGGTCGCCGGAGCCGGACGTCTTCTTCCTGCTGCTCAACGGGCTCGAGTCCGAGGAGGAACTTGCCACCATCCGCAGCGCGGTGCCGGCCCTGATCCCGCACTGGCCGAAGATCGAGGCCGCCGGCCGGCCGGTGGCCGTCGCCGGCTACACCACGCCCTCCCGCATGGCCGACCCGGCCGTGGCGACCGTTCTGTGGGCACTGGCGAATGCCCACTTCACCCAATTCGGACGCACCGGGTAGAATCCGACCCCGAAGGCTGGACCGACATGAACCTGACGCAAAAACTCCTCATCACCCTCCTCGCCCCAGTCGCTTACCTGCTGCCCCAGTCGGCGTCGGCGGCGTCGGCGGCGTCCGGGGCCGACTGGGTGCTCACCACCAGCGATTTCGAGAGCCGCCCGGTGTCGCTGGAGAAGATCGGCCCCGACGGCGTCAGCGTCGCCCCTGACGGCGCGGCCGACGGCGGGGCCGTCGAGACCGTCGGCTTCGACCGGCTCCTCCAACTTCAGCGGGCGAAACCCGACGCCCACCAGCCCGTTGCCGGCGACTTCGTCGTCGAGTTCGCCGACGGCTCGCGCCTCGTCGGCCGGCCGGCGGCATCGGACGCGGCCGGCCTGCAGATCGACACCCAGAGCCTCGGCCGCGTCGGGGCCGACGTGGCGCGGGTCCGCTCGATCCACCGCCCCGGCGTCGCGCTGCTGCCGCCCGACGCCACGCAGGACGTGGTCCGCCTCACCAACGGCGACCGCACCGCCGGCATCTTCAAGAGCCTCGACGCGAAAAACGTTACCTTGGAGGACGCGACGCTGCCGCTCGACGCGGTGGCGGCGGTCGACTTCGCCGTCCTCGGCCCGCCCAAGCCGGCGGCGAACGGAGCGCGGGCCTTTCGCGTCGGCCTGACCGACGGGTCGAGCGTCAACGGCACCATCGAGTCCGCCGACGGCCAGACGCTGCACTTCACGCCGACCGGCGGCAGGCCGGCCGAGGTGCCGCTGGCGGACGTTACGTCGATCGAGCAGGTCAACGGCCCAGTGACGTGGCTGTCGTCGCTCACGCCCGAGGTCGCCGAACGGACGCCGTATCTCGAAACCGCCGCCTCCGCCGCCTCCCCCGGCCCGGCGTTCGCGGCCGACCGCAGCATCACCGGCGACCCCATCGTGGCCGGCGGCAAGCCCTACTCGCGCGGCCTGGGCGTCCACAGCCGCTCGACGCTCACCTTCGCCGTGCCGCAGGGGGCGAAAAAGTTCCGCACGCAGTACGCGCTGGTGGACGGTCTGCCCTACGCCGACGTCACGGTGCGCGTCTTGCTCGACGGCAAGCCGGTCCACGAGGCCAAAGATGTGCGCAGCGGAACGCTCGCCCCGGCCGTTGAGGTGCCGCTGAACGGGGCGAAGCGGCTGACGCTGGAGGTCGGTTACGGCGAGAACTACGACGTGCAGGACCGCTTCAACTGGGTCCAGCCGGCGTTCGTGAAGTGAGCGGAACTTGGGGGCGCGCAGCAAAAGGGCCGGTGTTCGCCGAAACACCGGCCCGGCGTCCTGCCGCCCCGGCCGACGGTCGGGGTCCACGGCCTGACCGTTCTTCATCGGCCGCGGCGCGGGACGAACTTAGCCGATCCGCTATCATTCGCTTATGCCCACCGCCCCCCGCCCGCCCGCCGTCCTCGCGCTCGAGGACGGCGCCGTCTTCACCGGCCACGCCTTCGGCGCGACCGACCGACTCGCCGAGGCCGAGGTCGTGTTCAACACGGCCATGACCGGGTATCAGGAGACGCTCACCGACCCGTCGTACAAGGGCCAGATCGTGGTGATGACCTACCCGCTGATCGGCAACTACGGCGTGAACGCCGAGGACGTCGAGAGCGCGAGGCCCCACGTCGCCGGCTTCGTCGTCAAGGAGCTGCCGCCGATTTACTCGAATTACCGGGCGAGCGAGTCGCTGGACACTTACCTGAAGGAAAACGGCATCCCCGGCCTGGTGGGCATCGACACCCGCGCCCTCGTCCGCCGCATCCGCACCGCCGGGGCGATGCGCGGCGTGCTGTCGACCGAACCGACCGCCGACGCCGCCGCGCTGGTCGAAAAGGCCCGCCACGCCGCGTCGATGGCCGGGGCGGATTGGGTGCAGGCCGTCAAGCCGGAGAAGGCGTATGGCTGGGACACCACGCGCGGCGATTGGACGGCGGGCAAACCGCTGGACGGCAAGGGCTTGCGCGTCGTCGCCCTCGACTGCGGCGCGAAGTTGAACATCCTCCGCCACTTCGCCGACCGCGGCGTGGAGGTCACGGTCCTGCCGCCCGACACGCCCGCGGCCGAGATTCTGAAGCTCAAGCCCGACGGGTTGTTCCTCAGCAACGGCCCCGGCGACCCGGCCGCGCTCGATTACGTCGTCAACCCCGTCCGCGAGGTGATCGGCCAGAACGTGCCGACCTTCGGCATCTGCCTCGGCCACCAACTGTTGGCGAGGGCCATCGGCGCCGACACCTTCAAGCTAAAATTCGGCCACCGCGGCGGCAACCAGCCGGTGAAGAACCTCGACACCGGCCGGGTCGAGATCACCAGCCAGAACCACGGCTTCGCCGTCGACCGCGACAGCCTGGAAAAGGCCGGCGGCGTCGTCACGCACCTCCACCTGAACGACCAAACCGTCGCCGGCTTCCGCCACGCGACGCTGCCCGTCTTCAGCGTGCAATACCACCCCGAGGCCAGCCCCGGCCCGCACGACGCGGCCTACCTGTTCGATCAATTCATTGAGCGAATGCGAGAGAATAAGAAGAAGCTGGAACAAGCTGGCGTGTGAGCCGAAGGCGACGACCCGGGTTCTTTGCCGCTTGCGGCTTCGCAAAGAAACGAAACCTCCCCTCACCGGTAATGCTCCGCGTTCTTCTCCACGAACGCCCGCCACTCCGCCGGCAAATCCTCCTCCGGGAAGATAGCCCCCACGGGGCACTCGTCGACGCACAGCCCGCAGTCGATGCAGACCTCCGCCTCGATGTAAAGCTGCTCGGCAGCGTCGAAGCCGCCCTCATCGGGCGTCGGGTGGATGCAGTCGCACGGGCAAACGGACACGCACGAGGCGTCCTTCACGCCGATGCACGGCAGGGCGATCACATAGGCCATTCGATACTCCTGGTTGAAGAGCCAAATAATCGGCTTCCCGCCGCCATGCATCAAAGGCATAATGGGCATGTTTGCCATGCCGAAAAGCGATGAACTTCAATCACCTCGCCATCTTCCACGCCGTCGCCGGGGCGGGCAGCGTCAGCGGCGGGGCGGCGGCGCTGATGATCGGCCAGCCGGCGGCGAGCCGGCAGCTCAAACTGCTCGAGCGGGCGGTGGGGGCCGAACTGTTCACCCGAACCCCCAAGGGCGTGCGGCTGACGGCGGCGGGGGAGGTGCTGGCCGAGTATGCCGCGAAAATCTTCGCCCTCGCCGACGAGGCCACGGCGGCGGTCGAGGACCTGCGCGGCCTGGAGCGCGGCCGGCTGCGGGTCGGGGCGAGCCCGACGATCGGCACCTACCTGCTGCCGGACGTGCTGGTGCGGTTCCAGAAACGGTTCCCGCGCGTGCGGACGCGGGCCGAGGTGCTGCCGGGGTCGGCCGTCCGCGATCGGCTGCTGGCGGGGAAATTGGATGTGGGCTTGGGCGATGAGTCCGACCGGTCCGACGGCCTGATCGGCGAGACGTTCATGGTCGAGCGATTCGCCGCCATCGTGCCGACGGGGCACTCGCTGGCCGGTCGAAGCGACGTGACGGCGGCGGCGTTTCTGGCCGAACCCTTCGTCGCGCAGCGGTCGGCAGGACGGGCGATTTCGTTTGTCGAGCGCGAACTGCAAAAGTGCGGTCTGGCGGCCTCGCCCGCGCTCGCGCTGGAGGGGACCGAGGCGGTGAAAAAGGCCGTCGCGGCGGGCCTTGGCGTGGCAGTCGTGCCGCGCCTCTCCATCGAGTTGGAACTCGCCGCCGGCCGTTTGGCGGTGGCTCCGCTGTTGGGTTTCGAGTTGACCCGCCCGCTGCTGCTGCTCCGCCGAGCAGGGGAGGCGATGGGCAAGCCGGCGCGGGCGTTCCACTGCCTGCTGGAGCGCGTGGTGAACCCGTCGGATTCTTAAGGCGTTCCCTAGTAGCCGGGAGCGGAAGCCCCGGTTCATCGCGCAGATACCATTCTAATGCGAACAGTTGTTTTGACCGGAAACCGGGGCTTCCGCTCCCGGCTAATAAGGAACACTGGCTTCTACCCGAAGCCTTCTATAAGATGAGAATGTGAAGCTCCACTGCCCCGATTGCGGCACGCGGGTCGCGGCCGACGACGTGAATCTGAGCACCTACGTCGCCCGCTGCCGGGCGTGCGATTCGGTCTTCAGCTTCGGCAGTTCCCTGAGGGATTTCGAGTCCGGCAGCCACCGCCGGCCGGCGGTGGGGCGGGCGGCGAAGGTCGATCCGAGACGCGAGGAGATGCTCGTCCCACCGGAGGGCATGGTCGTTCAGGACACCGGCCGGCTGTGGTCGGCGCGGTGGCGGTGGTTCCGGCCGGAGGTCATCGGCCTCGCCGTGTTCTGCGTCGTGTGGGACGCCTTTCTGATCTCCTGGTACTCGGCGGCGCTGGGACCGCACAAGCCCGGCGACGGCTCCAACTGGCTCATGGTCGTTTTCCCCGTCGGCCACGTCGCGATCGGCGTCGGCATGACCTACTACACCCTCTGCGGCTTCCTCAACCGCACGACGCTGCTGGTGACGCAGTACGAGGTGATCGTCCGCCACCGCCCGCTGCCGTGGATCGGCAACCGCCGGCTGGTGGCGGCGGAGATCACGCAACTCTACTGCGGCCGGTCGCAGTCGCGCTCCAACAACGCCGGCCCGTCGTGGACGTACACCCTGATGGCGTGCCTAAACGAGGGCCGGCAGGTGAAATTAGTCGGCGGCTTCCGGGACCTCGGCGCGGCGCAATTTCTGGAGCGGACGCTGGAGGACCGACTGCACCTCGCCCCCCGCCCGGTGGTGGGGGAGTACCGCGAGGGGGCGTAGCGCGATTGCCGCTTGCGGCTTCGCAAAGAAAAGAATCCGCACTCCGTTTTTCTTTGCGAAGCCGCAAGCGGCGGGGCGGGCCGCACTTAGGTGTCGAACAGCTCGCCCACCCGCACCGAGAAGCCCGGCAGCACGCCGCCGCCGTCGAGGGTGTCGTCGCGCGTCAGTTGCCGGAACCGCTCGGGGGCGTCGTAGACGCGGAGCGTGAGTGTCGGCGGGTCGAGCATCCAAACCACCTTCACGCCGCTGTTGAAATACTCCGCCACTTTGATCCGCATCTCCTCGTCGGTATTGCTCTCGCTGAGAACCTCGACGGCCAGTGCCGGGGCGATGCGTGGGGCGGCCTCTTTGGGCAGCGTGCCGCCGGGCAAACTGGATCGCAGGAACAGGGCCACATCGGGCACTCGGATGTTGCCGGCCAGCATTCGGATCATGCCCTGCTCACCGGACACCAACCCGAGTCGATCGGGCTTGGCCCAATTGTTGAGCTCCGTCAAGACGTTCCCGGACACGACGCTTTCCTCAAGACCCATCGGCTTCTCCACCAAGGTGCCGTTCACCAGCTCGACGCCCCGGTTCTCGTGATGTGACAGCCGGATCACGTCCGCCTCGGTCGCCGTGCCGGGCGGGGGGTCGAACAGGATGCGGTCCAGCGGCACGTTGCCGAGGCCGCGGAGCCAGTCGGCGGCGGTGGGGTGCGCCGGCAACGGCGCGGCCGCCGGGGCGGCGGCGGTCGGTCCGGCAGAACCCTTGTGCTTCTTACGCTTCGGCGGCGGCGCGACGGCGGTGCTCATGGTTATATTCTACCCCGGCCCCTTCCTTACTGCCCCGGATAGCTCATCGACACCGCCGCCGGCAGGGGGGTGAAGTCGCCGCGCCGCCGGGTCGCGGGGCGGCCCAGCAGCGGCCACGACCACTTGCCCAGCGTCACCGACAGCAGGTCGCCCCCCTCGCTGTTGACCAGCCGGCTCACCAGCAGCACCAGCGCGATCACCGCCCCCGCCGCGAAGCCGCCGAGGTGCGCCCAGTGGGCCGTCCCGTCGCGCCGGCCGAGCAGCGTGAACAGCACGTCGAACGAGACGTAGAACAGCACCACCCACACCCCCCGCACCGCGAACACTTTCCACGACACCTTAATCCCCACCGATCGCAGCAGCACCCACCACAGCGGCAGGAAGATCAGGATCCACCGCGCCCACACCAGCATGAACACCCGGTGCAGCGGGAAGAGCACCAGGTACATCCCCGCCAGCCCCATGATCGCCCCGCTCGCCCCCAGCATCGGCACGGGCAATCCCGCCGTGCCGTAGGCCAGGTGCGCCAGGCCCGACGCCACCGCCAGCGCGGGGTACAGAATCGCCGTCGCCACGTTGCCGATCAACGCGTTGACGCGGGTGCCGAAGACGATCAGGAACAGCATATTGCCGGCCAGGTGCAGCCACCCGCCGTGCAGCAGGGCGTGGGTGAGGAGCTGGTAGTAGTGGAACGACTCCCCCTCCGCGCCCGACTGGCGCAGCACCCACGCCCACTGCTGGTCCTTGGGCAGCCCGTCGAGCTCGCGGTCGGCCTGGTCCTGCTCGTCCGGCGTCAGGTCGTCATACTGCTTGTTCAACAGCCCTGACCCGGCGAACGAAACCGGCCCGCTCGTCGGCCAGAGCATTAGGTTCGACCCCACCGCCCGCTCGCCGTCGGGCGCGGCATAGCCGGCGATGATGAACGCCACGCTCGCCAAAATCGTGACCGCCGCGATCGCCCACACCGCGTACGGCTTGCGGTGCCCGTACGCCTCGCTCGCCACGGGGTAGAAGCCGGTCGGGAAGATCCAGCTCAGCACGATCGCCGTGTTCTCCGCCCGCACCTGCAGCGTGTCCTCGTCGACGTCGCGGCTGATGAGCAGCGGCCGGCCCGTCTTGACGTAGATGCCGCAGTCCGTGCAAATCGCCGCCCCCTTCGGCAGTCGATTTCGGCAACTGGGGCACGGCTCGCCGTCGGCCGTGCGGGCGGCGGGCATCAGCTTCCCCTCGCGCTTCTTGACGGCCGTGCCGCGACCCGCCGCCTGCGGCTTGGCGGTCGGGGCAGGCGGAGCCGCGGGTGCAGGGGTCGCCCCGAGGGAGTGGTACTGCAACTGGTACTCGCCGATGCGCACCACGTCGCCGTCGACCAGCTCGTGGGCGTCGCACGGCGCGCCGTTGACGTACAGCCCGTTCGTGCTCTTGTTATTCTCCACGAACCACCGGCTCGGCCCGAAATCAACCCGCAGCAATTTCGCGTGGACCCGGCTGACGAGCTGCCCCGGCAACAGCACGTTGCACGCCGGCCCCTTCCCCACCGCCAAATCCGGCACCCCGCCGAGGAAGAACTGCGTGCCGACCGCCGCCCCGCCCGCCAGCGGTCCGTTGATGACGGTCAGGCGCGAATCGAAATCCCCCGCCCCCGACCCCTCGGGCACCGCCTCGGCCGCCACGAAGTGCGCCGCCCGCCCGCACGCGCACGCCGTCGGCGAGCCATCGAGCCCGGACTCGGGCCGCTCCACGGGCTTTCCACAAAGGCAGTTGGCGCGGATCATTGACTGCGAAATCTAACAGACGGGGCGCCGGACTTCCACCCGGCAAGGGCGGGCCGCGCGAGACGCCACCCCCATCACTCAACCGCCGGCTGCCGCACCAGCGGGACGTCCTTCAACTCCACCACGCCGTCCCAAATCCGGTCCACGCCCACCGTCCGCTCGGCCGACTCGGGATCGGGGCGGAGGATCAGGTCGACCGTCGCAATGCCGTCGAGTGAGGTGCCGGCGGGACTTGCGAAACTCGTGTATAAGGCAAAGCGATGCGTGCACGGCGGCATCGCCACCTGCACCGGATACGCCCTGCCCGCGATGCGGACGGACATCTCCCAAGCCACCGGCACCGGCCACGGCCGCGCGGGGTCGCTCACGAAGTCGAACCTCAGCACCACGTGCCGGCCGTTCGGGCCGTTCACCGGCACCACGTCGATCGCGCCGCGCGGGTAGAGGGCCGGGTCGGGCGTCACCTCGGTCCCGCGGTGGAAATGGATGGAGAGGGACCGACCGACCAACGCCCGCATCGCCGGGTCGGCCACCAGCGCCACCGTCGGCTGCGTCGACGGCACGACCCGAACCCCCGCCAGCGGGACCGCACCGGGCGGCGGCGGGGTGCCGGGCGTCCCGTTGAGGCAGTCCACCCGAAGCGTAAGCGTGTCGCCGGAAGCCGATTGCGGGGGCGTCGGCCCCCAGGCCGCATTCCACGCGCCGGGGATCGACAGGCCGACGGAGTTGCCGCTGCCGTCAACGATGTCGCCAACCACCGGCATCGGGACGGGGGAGATTCCGCCCGCCTCGGTGAGGCACCAGCGCAGGCGGAAGGGAATGGTCCCGGCCGTGCCGATCCGAACGGCCGCCGCCTCGTAAATGATCGGCACCCCCCGCCCCGCCCGCACCACCGGGCGGACGCGCAGCGCCGGCCCAAACGCCTGCTCGCCGTACCGCTGCCAGTCGGCGTCGACCAGCGACCCACGCCGGCGGACCGCCTCGATAAAGTCCCCCTTCGCCGGCGTCCACCGCCGCGAGCGGTCTGCCTGATCCGCCAGGAATGCCGCCACCAGTTTTGCCGTCTCCCCGCCCTACAGTTGCCCAGTCCCCACCCGTCGGGCCAATTCCGCCGCAGCAGGGCCGGCGGTCGACGGCCCGAGTTCCGCCTGCCACGCCAGCGCCCCGGTCGGGGCGGCGCGGTAGTAACTCCACCCCCCGGCCGCCGCCGCCACGAGCAGTCCCAGCCCCAGCATCGCCGGCAGCCCCAGTGCGAGGCCCCACCTCAGCGGCCGCCGTCGCCGCTCGCGCCGGCCGAGGTGGACGCGCCGCCCGATCAGCCGCACCGGCCCGCCGACGCGCGCCCCGCACTCCGGGCAGATCAACCCCTCCGCCGGCAGCCCGTGCAGGTCGAACCCGCACCGCCGGCAGTGCGGGTGGTCGCCGACCCGCCGCCCGCGCAGGCCCACAACGGTCAGCCAGCCGCCGGCGATCAGCCCAACCACGGCCACGCCGAGCGCGACCAGCGGCAGCCAACTGAGCGGGGTCTCCAACACGCCGGTGGAGCATAACACCGGCGCGCCGACCGGCGCGCCGACCGGTGCCGCGTCAGTCTCGTCCGTCACCCAACAGGTCACGCCCCATCGCGTCTCCCCCTCACCTGCCGGCTTGGTAATCACGTCGACCTTGACCTATGCCTTGTCGTGCCGAACCCACCCCTCCCACGCCACGGAGGGTAGCGCATGAAGGACGGATTTTGCGGGCGCGGGATGAACGTGCCAATAAAGATCTAAGCGCGACATTTAGCCGCCTCCGCTTGCGGGGCGCGTCGGGTGATGTGCATCGCCCGACGCGCCCCGCAAGCGGAGGCGGCTAAATGTCGCGCCGGGTGGCAACGATGCCTGGCGCCAAAGTGGAACAGGTAAGGGCAACTTCAAGGCGTTGCAAGATAGTCGTTCACTTCAGTTTGTGGGCGTTTTGGAGCGAAATCCTCCATTCGGCCCGCCGCCGCCGCTCGCGTCGGCCGATCTGCGTCGCCGACCCGATCAGCCCGCCCGCCGTCTCGACCGTCGCGCCGCACTCCGGGCACCGCCCGAACCCGACCGGCAGCCCGTGCAGATCGAACCCGCACCGCCGGCAGTGCGGGTGATCCCCCACCCGCCGCCCGCGCAGCCCGACCGCCACGAGCGCGCCGCCCGCGATCAATCCGACCGCCGCGAGGGTGAAGAGGCTGGGGAGGAGGTAGATCACCGCCCGGCATTGTCGCACCCGCGCCGGCAACCGCCAACCCCACGCTCACCGCTGCCACACAACCGCCGCGCCGTTGAACTCGATTCCGCCGTCCCAGTAGTCCGTCACGCCGACCGACCGCTCCGCCGCCTCGGGGTCGGGGCGAAGGATCACGTCGACTTTCCCCGCCCGCTCGAACCGCCACAGCGCCGTTTCCAACGTCGACGACGCCGCCGCCTCGGCGCGACCGCTAGCGGGCAGCACGATCCGGCCCACATAAAACTCGTCCGCCCCGTCCCGCACCCACACCGCCCACGACGTCGCCAACGGCCACGAAACGCCGGCGTCACGGTCCACCTCGACGGACAAAACCGGCGGCGACGCGCCCGGCGGAACCTCCACCGCCGGCTCGGGCACCGGGATGTCGTGCAACTGAAACCACGCCGGGTCGCGCAGCCGCAGCCGCAGCGTCCGGCGGACCAGCGCCGCCATCGCCGGGTCCGCCCGCGCCACCGCCGTCGGCTCGCCGGGCGGGGCGACCGTCAGCGGCGCGACCGACTCCGGCCACGCCGCCAGCACCCGCACGTTCGCCGGAAGGTAGGGCAGCCCCTCCTCCGCCGTCACCGCGTACCGCACGGGCGCCGCGCCGCCGTCCGCGCCGGTGTATTGATTCCGCTCCAGCCCGATCTCCGCCGACACCACCTCCCCCGCCGGCCCGTCGTGCGCCGGGTTGCGGTCGAGGGCGTCGATCCGCGCCTGCCCGAGCGTCCAGACGGTCCCGCCGGTGTCCTGCGCGACGACGGTGAGGGTGACGCCGAAGCCCACGCCGCGCCCGCCGAAGATCGCGCCCGCCGCCGTGCCCATTCGGAGGCGGTCGGGCCGGGCCTCGACCGGCACCGGGCCGTCGAAGCGAACGGTCCGCCGCACCCGCACCGCCGGGGCGACCGCCTGACGAACGTACCGGTCCCAAACCCCCGCCGGCAGCAGCCCGCCGGCGTGCAGTTGCTCGACGAAGTCCCCCTTCTCCGCCACCCACGGCCGCTGCGGGTCGGCCTGATCGTCGAGGAACCGCCCGGCGATCCGCAGCGCCGCCGCCGTCGGCAGTCGGCCGTCGGCGAGGCGGCGCGTCAACTCCGCCGCCGCCGACCCCCCCAGCGCCGGCCCGAGCTCCGCCTGCCGCGCCAGCACGTTCGGCGGGGTGAGCCGGTTGACGTTCCACCCCGCGACCCGCGACCCCGCGAACAGCACGACCCACGCCAGCCCCGGCAGCCCGACGGTCAATCCGACGGCCAGCACTCGCGCCCGCCGCTCGCGCCGGCCGACGCGCACGCCGGGCCGGGTGAGGTCGATCTGCCACGCCACGTCCGCCCCGCACTCCGGGCACCGCCGCGACCGGGGCGGCAGCGCGACGACATCGAACCCGCACCGCCGGCAGTGCGGGTGGTCGCCGATCCGCCGCCCGCGTAGGCCCAGGACCGTCAGCCAGCCGCCGACGAGCAACGCGAAAATCGCCGCGCCCATCGCGAGCAGCGGCAGCCATCGCAGGAGCATCTCCGGCACGGCCGCGGAGCATACCACGGCGGGGCACCCGTGCCACGGGGAATCGCCGCCCGCGCACGAAGCGGTAGCCGGTAAGCCGCGAGCGAAGCGAGCGCTTTTCGCCGCCGCGACCTCGAAGTGCTCGCTTCGCTCGCGGCTTACCGGGGGTCGGGGTGAGGACGTCACATGGACCGCGCAAGTGGTGCCGGTCGCCGGTCGGCTACCGCGGCGTTTTGCGGAGCAGCGGGACGTTCTCGAACGTCACGGTGCCGTCCCAGTAGGTTTGGAGGTCGGCGGTGCCCTCGGCCGCGCGGGCGTCGGGGCGGAGCAGGACGTCGACGTGGTCGACGCCGGCGAGGGAGTCGGGGTGGCCGGGCTCGCCGGAGGCGTCGAGGAAGACGTAGGTGAAGGCGGTGCCGGCGGGGCGGAAGGTTATATCGCCCGCCTCAAACTCGCGGCCGCCGGTGCGGACCCAGACGGTCCACGCCCCGGCGAGGGGCCAGGGGGCGGGGGTTTCGCGGGCGAAGTCGAGGCGTAGGGACTCGAACGGTTTGGAGGGATGGACGGGGCCGTCGGGTTCGGCGACGAAGCGGTAACTCATCTTCACGGCGATGGCCGGCTCGGGCACGGGCGATTTGCCGACGCGGTAGTCGGAGGGGTCTTGGATCTTCAGGGCGAGCGTGCGGCGGACGATGCCGGCCATCGTCGGGTCGGCGGTGGCACCTGCGGCAGGTAGATCGGGCGCGATTACCCGGACGGTGCCGAGGGCGAACGCGCCGGGCGGCAGCGGGCTGCCGGGCGGGCCGGGCGGGGTGGGGGGGCCGGGGCGGACGGGGGCGAAATCGAGGCGAAGGGTGAGCGTCCGCCCGACGGTGGCGGGCGGTGGGGCGGGGCCTTTTAGGTTCATGGTCACATAATACGTCGGCGGACCTTTCGTAAATCCCATGCCGGGTGCGTGGGCGTCCGCCACCATCGGCCCGGCGGTGGTGGAGCCGGCGTCGTCGGTCAGGCACCACCGGAGGTTGTAGGTCATGCTCGACCCGAACCGGTGGGGCGCGGAGGCGAGCACCAGCGGAATCGGTTGCCCCGCCCGCACGATCGGCCGGTTCGTCAGGATCAACTTCATCCCCTGCCCGCCGTAGCGGTTCCAGTCTGCGACGGACACGCGGCCGGCGGCGTGGGCGTGCTGGATGAAGTCGCCCTTCTCCACCAGCCACGGCCGCGAGAGGTCGGCCTGGTCGGCGAGGACGTCGGCGACGATGGCGTCGACCGTGGAGTCGGGGAGCGAGCCGGCGAGGAGGCGGCGGTCGAGTTCCGCCACCGCCGACCGGCCGGGCGGGCCGGGGAGGGCCGCCTGCCACCGCAGCGCGGCGACGGGGGTCAGGGCATTCGGGTTTAAGTCGGTCCACCTCGACGCCCCGGCCAGCCACGCGACCGACGGGACGGCCAGCGCGAGGCCGATCATCAGCGGCCGCCACCGCCGTTTGCGCCGGCCGATCCGCGTGGATTTTGCGATCAACCCGCCCGCCGTTGCGACGGTCGCGCCGCACTCGGGGCAGGTCGTGAAGCCGGGCGGTTGGCCGAAGAGGTCGAACCCGCACTTGCGGCAGCGCGGGTGGTCGCCGACGGTCCGACCGCGAAGGCCCAGGCGGACCAGCGCGAGGCCGCCGAGGATTCCGGCGGCGCAGAGCAGCACGTCGAGGACCGGGAGGGGGTCGTTCACCGCCTTACACTAGCACGGCCTGCCGCTATACTGCCGGTCTATGGCACTCGAAGTCGGCATCGTCGGTCTGCCCAACGTCGGCAAGTCCACCCTGTTCAACGCCCTCACGGCCGCGGGGGCGCTGGCGGCGAATTACCCGTTCGCCACCATCGAGCCCAACGTCGGCATCGTCGCGGTGCCGGATTCGCGGCTGGGGCGAATCAACGCGCTGGTGCCGACGGAGAAGGTAATTCCGGCGCAGGTGCGCGTGGTCGACATCGCCGGCATCGTGCGCGGGGCGAGCGCGGGGGAGGGGCTGGGGAACAAGTTTTTGTCGCACATCCGCGAGGTGGATGCGATTTTGCACGTCGTGCGGTGCTTCGAGGATTCGGACATCCAGCACGTCGAGGGGGGCGTCGACCCGGCGCGGGACATCGAGACGATCGATACGGAACTGTGTCTGGCGGACGTGGAGACGGTGCTCTCCTCCCTGGACAACGCGATTCGGAAGGCGCGGAGTGGCGACAAGGAGGCGAAGGCGCGCGTGGAAGTGCTGGAGAAGGCGAAGGTCCCGCTGAACGACGCGGTGCCGCTGCGGCGGGTGGAGTTCTCCAAGGACGAGCTGAAGGAGCTGAAAAAGGTCGGGCTGATCACGATCAAGAAGGTGCTGTACGTGGCGAACGTGGCGGAGGACGACGTGGCGGGCGCGGCGCCGGCGGTGCAAATCGTCCGCGACCGGGCGGCGGCGGAGGGGGGGATGGTCGTGCCGGTGTGCGCGAAGATCGAGGCGGAACTGGCGGAGCTGGACGAGCAGGACCGGGCGGAGATGCTCGGGGCGGTGGGGCTGAGCGAGCCGGCGCTGGCGTCGCTGGGGCGGGCGGCGTACGCGCTGCTGGGATTGCAGAGCTACTTCACGGCCGGCCCGAAGGAGATCCGGGCGTGGACGGTGCCGGTGGGGGCGACCGGCCCGCAGGCGGCGGGGGTGATCCACAGCGACTTCGAGCGCGGGTTCATCCGGGCGGAGGTGTACGGGCTGGCGGACCTGGAGGCGTACAAGACCGAGCCCGCGATCAAGGCGGCGGGGAAGATGCGGAGCGAGGGGAAGGAGTACGTGATGCGGGACGGGGACATCGTGCATTTCCGCTTTAACGTGTAATCTGACCCGTAGGGTGGGCACCGCCCACCACCGGCCGCGAAGAGGTGGGCGGTGCCCACCCTACGGGCGCGTGATGGGCTGGCCGTCGAAAACCACCTTGAGCCGCGCCGGCACGTCCTCGACCTTCAGGGCGGGGTTCACCTTGTACGGCGTGTAGAGCGGGTCGCCGATGAGGCCCTGCTTCCAGCTGCACATGGGTTCGCTCGACCAGTAGACCTCGGCGAGGGCGAGTTTGCCGGTGAGGAGCAGGGGGAAGAAGTCGTCGGCGCGGGGGAAGCTGGTGAGGAACGGCTCGCTGACCGGGCCGAGGGTGCCGGTCACGCCGTCGCGGAGCAGGCCCGGCACCCAGCCGCGGTTCTGGGGGTTGCGCAGCGTGGTCATCTCGAAGCTGGCGACGTGGAACCCCACCGCGCCGCGGGCGAAGGTGAAGGCGGGGATGTAATTGTTCACGCTGTACCACCCGCAGTAGAGGGCGACGTCGGATTGCGGGTTCACGTCGGGGCGGAAGAGGGTGGGCAAATCGTCGTGGACGAGGGTGAGTTTCGTTTTGGACTGGACGATGAGGGCGAGGTTGCGGAGGGTCTGGTCGTAGACGCCGTACCCGTCGCCGCCTGGCTTGAGGCCGCGGCTGTCGATGGCGATCTTGCCGGTGAGGCCGACCGGCTCTACGGCGAGCGCGGTGGTGAACAGACCGCGGGCGATGGCCTCGGTCGGGCCGTCGATGCGGCTGACCATCATCGTCGGCGGCACCTGCTTGCGGGCGGCGGCGGGCACCTCGTAGAACAGCGGGTTCACCTGCCACCGCCGGCGGTCGTAGTGGGGCCACTGCAGCAGGGCAAGTTCCGAGTCGAAGCAGGCGTCAGTGTCGGCGACGTCGAGCCGGGCGACCTGCCCCTCGAGCGCGCGGGCGTAGGCGAGCAGCCCGGCGAACTGCGCCGCCTGCCGGACGCCGGCGCGGGCGGCGGGGTCGTCGGGCTCGGCGACCATTTTTCGCAACTCCTCCGGCGAGACGGGCGGCTGGGCGGGCGGCGAATCGAGCAGGTTGCCGTCGGCGTCAACCGGGCCGGTGAGGTCGCGCTTCAGGTCGCGCAACTTGGCGATTAGCGCGGGCTGGTCGGCGGGCGGCACGGTCGGAAGTTTGGTGTCGAGGGTTTTGCCGGCGGCGGCGAGGCGGGCGGCGAGGGCGTTCACATCGCCGCCGAGGGTCGGGCGGGCGAAGGACGGGTCCACCCGCTGCGCCGCGCGCTCGATCCGCAGCACGACGGCGGAGAGTTCGTTGGCGACCGGCGTGGCCTTCTGCTTGAGGGCGGCGAGCTCGGCCTGCTCCGCCGGGTTGGTCCGCCGCGCCGCCAGTTTCAGCGGCACGCCCTGGAACGTGACGAGGCACTTGATGCGGTGCCGCGGGTCGTTCTTCGCCAGCCACTGCCGCAGCGGCTCGGCGGCCCACTGGTCGTAGGCGGCGAGCTCCATCTCCTCGGCCACCGGCAGCTTGAGCGCGACGATGTGACCGGCCGGGACGTTCCGGGCCTTGGCATACTCCTCCGCCAGCCGCCGGCCGTTGGGGGCGTTGCCGTTGACGACCAGCAGCAGCTGGTCGGCCGTCAGGTCCGCCCGCGCCGTTGGGACCAGAAGCAGTAAAAGAAGCGTGGCGAGCAGAGAGGTGTGGCGCATCAAAGAAGTCTACGCCAAGTAGCCGGGAGCGGAAGCCCCGGTCTTTCGGGCGCGGGGGTGCCCATGAAGAACCGGGGCTTCCGCTCCCGGCTACTTCGGAGCGCCTCAATCGGGCTTCTTGCCCAGATCGCCCTCTTCCAGCCAGGCGGCGATGAGGTCGATGCTGCTCTGCAAATCGCGCTTGTGGATCGTCTCGGTGACGGTGTGGATGTACCGCGTCGGCACCGCGAGCGTGGCGGCGCGGACGCCGGCGCGCACGCGCTGCATGGCGGCCGCATCCGTCCCGCCGCGCGGCAGGACGCTGAGCTGGTGCGGTATCTCGCGCTTCTCCGCGACGGCCACGAAGGCGTCGACCAGCCCCCGGTCGGCGATGCTGGCGGAGTCCATGATTTTGATCGCCACGCCGTCACCCTGCTTGGTGACGCGCTCGTCGTCGGGCACGCCGGGTAAATCGACGCAGAGGGTGGTGTCGAGGGCGATGGCGGCGTCCGGCTGCATGGCGTAGGCGGCGGGGGCCGCGCCGCGGAGGCCGACCTCTTCTTGAACCGTCGCGGCGAGGATGAGCTCGAACTGCGGGTCGGTCGCCTTCTTGGCCGCCTCGATCACGACCCACGCGGCCACGCGGTTGTCCATGCACTTGCCGCTGACGCAGTCGCCGATCTCGTCGAACTGCTGAACCAGAGTCACCGGGTCGCCGATCTTCACCTTCGCCTTGACCTGCTCGGCCGGCAGGCAGAGGTCGACGTAAAAGTCGCCGATCTCGGGGATTTTCTTCTTCTCCTCCTCCTTGGCGATGTGGATCGGCCGGCCCGCGGGGTTGAGCAGGCCGGTGAGCATCTCCCCGCCAGCGGTCTGCACGCGGACGCGGCGGGCGAAGAGGTTGCGCGTGTCGAACCCGCCGACGTTCTGCAGCCGCAGGAACCCGCGGTCGTCGACGAAGCGGACGTAGAAGCCGATCTCGTCCATGTGAGCCGCGATCAGCACCTTGGGCCTGCCCTCGGCCTTCTTGACGGCGATGAGCGTGCCCATCGCGTCCACGGACAGTTCGTCGAACAGGCCCTTGCACTCGCGCTCGAGGATCGCGCGGACCCGCTCCTCGCGTCCTGGGACGCCGGGGGCTTCGGAGAGTTCTTTGAGGAGGGGGAGGTTCATGCCCGAGAGATTAGCGGCCATTTCGCGGGGCGTAAACCATCCGCGTCAAAATCGGATGTGGTTGAAGTTGATCACGTCCACGCCCGCACCCGCGAGGGCGCCCGAGAAGCGGAAATCATCCGTCAGCACGAGGTAATTGCCGCGCGCCACGAGGAGGATGTTCGTGTCGGCGAGCCCGTACTTGAGAAAGTTTGGGTCGGCCGTGACGTCCACGCTGGGGGTGTGGATTTCCAGCGCGGTGCCGATGGCGGCGATGAAGGCCCGCCCGACGCCCTCGCGGTCGCCCACCGGCACGCCGTCCGCCAGATCGCTGACTTCCGTCAGCACGTTCGGCGTGGTGATGACGCGGTCGAACTCGCCCAGAACCATCTCCAGCAGGACGAAGTCCTGCTCGCTAAAGCCTTGCGTGCGCTTAAACTTCGGGACCAGCGCGGGGCTGTAACTCCCGACGACGTGGAGCAGTAGAATATTGGTGTCCACGAGAATGCCGCGGCGGGCATACTTGCGGACCATCTCATAATCGATTGCCATCAGCCGACCTTGCGAATCGACATTTCCTCAAACGCCCCGTCCGACCCGCGGACGCGGACGACCTTGTAAATCCGCTCCAGCCTCGACGCGCCCACGCCGGGGCTGCCCAGAACAGACTTCAGCGTGGAGTTGGGATAAAACCCAATGGTAATATCCCAATGATCTTCCCCTCCCTCCTCGGCGACGCGCACCTCTTCAAGCCGAAGGTCATTTAACTGGTCCTCGGGGTAGAGGTTGCGCATGTGGCTGATGGCCTGAGCAACGGCCTGCTTCACGTCAATCATCTGGAACTCCGTCGGAACAAGGGAATGCTTCAACCTACCGCGCCGCCGGCTTCTCCTTCAAGCTCTCCCGCGCCTCCTGCAGGGCCTGCACCGCGTAGTTCGTCACCAGCACCGGGTTGCCCTCGAACCACCGCCTGCTGCCGGTCCAGCTGCCGTCGGGGTTCTGCGATTTTTGGAGTTGGGCGATCAGGTCCACGCGCCAATCGTGCGTGGTGCCGTCGGCGTCGGTCAGGGTCGGTTGGCCGTAGGCGCGCAGGGCGCGGCCGAGGGTGTGGTAGTAATAGAACAATCCGCTCGTCGCCTGGGCCGGGTCGCCGAGCTTCATGCCGGGGTTTTCGGTCAGGGTCCAGTTGCGGTTGACCCAGTCCCACGCGGCGGCCACGCGGGGGTCGTCGGGGGTGAGGCCGGCGTAGATCATGCTCTTCAGGCCGGCGTAGGTCATGCTGCCGTAACTCCGCAGCCGGCGGTCGCCGTCGGGGTCGACATACGCGCCGGCCTTGGTCTCGCCGTTCTTATCCTGCCCCGGCGAGTAGATGAACCCGCCGTCATTCCCCGCCCACTTGCTCGGGTTCGACTCGCTGCGGTTCTGCAATTTCGTGACGAAGGCGACGGCGTGCTTGAACGCCGGGTCGGTCGGCGGCACGCCCGCGTCGTGCAGCGCCTCGAGCGTCACGTTCAGGTTCGACAAATCCGGCCGGCCCTCGCCCTCGGCCGCCCCGCCGTAGCCGAAGCCGCCGTAGAACGGGTCGTCCGGGCCGCTCACCAGCCGCTTGCCCTTGTTCTGATCATTGTATTGCAGGACCATTGTCTCATCCCACTGCAGCCCCTTGAGGTAGGCGACGGCCTTGGCGATCGGCGCGTCGAACCGCCCGTCGCCGGCCTCGGTGTTCGCCGCCGCCAGCGCGCTGACGGCGATGGCGGTGTTGTAGTTCGCCAGCAAATCCGAGTAGATGCCGCCGTTGTTCAACTGCGTGGAGAGGAGCTTGTCGAACCCGTTTTTCACGAAAGGCGTGTCGGGCGTGTAGGCCGGCTCGGCGACGAAGGACCGCAGCGACAGGGCGGTGAACGCCGGCGGCTCGCGGTCGGCCTGCCACGAGCCGTCGGGCTTCTGCTGCGCCTTGAGGAAGGCCAACCCCTTGTCGATCAGCCGCTGCGCGTCGCCGACGGCCTTTGGGTCGGCGACCGGGGCAGTGGTCGGGGCGGCGAAGGAACCCGCCGGGGCGGCCGGGAGGATCAGCAGCGCCGCGGCGAGGGCGGCGGAGCGGAGGGGGCGATTGAGTTGCACGGCGGAACCTTTCGTCGAAACGTTGGGTGAGACCGGCGGATCATAGCCGGCCGGGGGAAGTTGCGCAGGCCTCCCGGCCGCTCGCGGCTTCGCAAAGGAACGGTTTGATCAACGGTTTTTTTTTGCCAAGCCGCAAGCGGCCCCTTCGCGCGGTTCCCACGCGCCGCCCCCCGCCCGTACACTCCGTCGTAGGCGGGGCCGGTCCCGCGCACCGGACTGCAACTCGTGGGGAGAGCGCGCGTGACAAGGTCAGACCCGACGGCAACCGAGTTCCCCCGCGCGGCCGACCCCCCGGCCGCCGGGGGGGCGGCGGCGTCGGCAGATCGCATGCTGCTGCAAACCGCACCCATTCCCGCCGCCCACCCGCCACTCGATGGTGCCGATGCGCCGGACGCCGAGGCGACGCCGGAGATCGACCCCGACACCGACGCCCTGTTCGAGCAGGCCGTGCAGGACCACGGCCGGCGGCTGCTGGCGATCGCGCGGTCCATCGTCGGCTACCGCGCCAGCCCCGAGGACGTGGTCCAGCAGGCGGTGATGAACCTCTTCAAGCACCGCCACCGCTACGACTGGCACAAGCCCGGCGGCCTGCTGAAGCGGGCGGTGGTCAACGAGGCGCTGCGACTTCTGCGGCCCCCGCGCATGTCTGAAGTGTCCGACGACGCGCCCTCGCCCCGTTCCGACGAGGACCCGGCGGAGGTGGCGGAGGAGAACGAGACCGTCCGCCGCGTCCGGGCCGCGATAGATCAGTTGCCCGAGCACTTCCGCGGCGCGCTGGTGCTGTGCGAGTACGAGCGGATGAGTTATGCCGACATCGCCGAAACCCTCGGCGCGAGCGTGCCGCAGGTGAAGACGTGGATTTTCCGGGCCAGGCGGAAGATGGCCGACCTGTTATCAGATTACATGGAGGGGCGGGAGTAGGACGCCTTTTTGCGACGGATGAACTACCCCTCAATCAATTCTATGAACACGACCGAACACTTCAATTTCGACGATTCGCTATTCGCCGCCGAGGCCTTTCTGGACGGCGAAGCCCCGCGCCCGGCGGTCGAGGAGGCCGTGATTTCCGTGCTGCGCACTGAGCGGGCCGACCGCGCCGCGTTTTACGCCGCCAACGAACAGTCGACCGACGGGGCGGCGGTCGACCGGCTGCTGTTTAGCATCCGACGTGAGGCGTCCCGCGATCAGACCCGCCGCATCGCCACCGGCGGCGCAACGCCGTGGTTCAACCGCTTCGGCCCCCTGCGCGTCGGCGTCGCGGCGGCGGCGTGCGTGGCGATCGGCTACTTCGGCGGCGCGCTCTACCGTGACGGCGGGGCAGCCCCCTCCGGCCCCGGGGCGCTGCCGGGCCTCTCGACGCCGGTCGACTTCAACGTCGGCCCCGCCGCCCCGGCCTCGCCCGACGGCGGCGTGGGCGGGGCGTTCGTGGTGCCCCTCATGGACGAGCAGGGCCACGTCGTCGCCACCCGCCGCTTCGACACCCGCGACGAGGCCCGGCGGTTCATCGAATCCTACCGCGCCGGCACGCCCGAAACCCTCTCGCCGACGTTTTAACCACCGCCGGCCGCTTGCGGCTTCGCAAAGAAACCTTTTCTGACGGATGTTTCTTTGCGAAGCCTCAAGTGGCCGGACCGCCCCGTGCTTGACACTTCCGCGGGCGAGTTCAATACTCCACGCCGGCGGCCCCACGCGCCGGGGCCGCCGGCCTTGTTTCGATAACTTCAACCGACAGTGATCCTTATGCCCGATTCATCCGCCTCCACGATCAATGAGCGCGCCGCCGAGGAGTGGTTCGACCGCGCCGTCAAGGCCGAGCAGACCGGCGACACGGTGAAGACCGTCGAGCTCTACGAGCGCGCCCTCAACGAGGACCCCGACCACGAGCAGGCCGCCTTCAACCTCGCCGTCCTCTACGACCGCCGCGCCGACGATGCCAAGGCGATCGACCTCTACGAGCGCCTCTGCACCGGCCAGCCGGTTCACCTCAACGCGCTGATGAACCTCGCGGTGCTGTACGAGGACAACGGCTTCTATGAGGAGGCCCGCCGCTGCCTGCGGGCGGTGGTCAACACCGACCCGCACCACGCCCGCGCCCGGCTGTTCCTCAAGGACGTCGAGAGCGCCCGCGAGATGAGCGAGGAGGAGGAGGAGCGCCGCGCCGACCGCCGCCAGACCGTGCTCGACACGCCCGTGACCGAGTTCGAGCTCAGCGTCCGCAGCCGCAACGCGCTCAAGAAGATGAACATCCGCAACCTCGGCGATTTGCTCAAGGTCAGCGAGCAGGAGCTGATGGGCTTCAAGAACTTCGGCGAGACGAGCCTGAACGAGATCAAGAGCCTGCTGGCCGCCAAGGGCTACCGCCTCGGGCAGGCGGCCGACGGCGGCGGGGCGTCCATCCTCGCCTCCCTCCCGATGGAGGAGGATGAGGCCCCCGCCGCCGAGGAGGTCGTCGCGCCCGGCGACGAGATCGCCACCGAGGTGCTCGACCGCAAGGTGGGCGACCTGGAGCTCAGCGTCCGCAGCCGCAAGGCCCTGCAGCGCCTGAACCTCGTCACCGTCGGCGACCTGGCGGTCAAAACCGAGGATGAACTGCTCGGGTGCAAAAACTTCGGCATGACCAGCCTCAACGAGATCAAGCAGGTCCTCGGCAGCCTCGGCCTGCACCTTCGCCGCCTGGCGGATTGAGCAACCTCTTTAATAGCCGGAGGCGGAAGCCCCGGTCTGCGTCGCGGAATCCTTCGACTCATGGAGCCTTCCCGCGACGGAAACCGGGGCTTCCGCCTCCGGCTAACAAAGTAGTTCCGAGTTTTAGACCGCGCCGGTCCGATAACTCCGCTAATGCGCTGCCTCCCGCTGTTGACCTTCGCCCTCCTGTTCGCCGGATGCAATGCCTCGCCGACGCCCATTGCGACTGTTGAGAATGCGGGCGTGCCGCTCGTCCGCGTGCGGCTGCTGTCGGGCGTGTCGGCCGTCAAACTCGCCGCCGCCCGGCCGCCGCTGCTGAGCACGACCGACCACCCCGCCCCGCGCGCCGTCGTGCTGTCGGGAGACGCGGCGACCCTCACCCGCGCCGGCGGCCAGTGGCGCCTCAACGGCCGGCCCGTCGGCACCGGCGCGATGACCCTCGCCCCCGCCTCCGAAGGCGACCTCACCGTCGGCGGCAAGCCCTACCGCGGCTTCTACGTCTTTCAACCGTCCGGGGGGGCTGACGGCGAAACCTTCGACGTCGTCAACCACGTCGGCCTCGAGGACTACCTCGCCGGCGTCGTGCCGATGGAGATGCCCGCCGACTGGGACCCGCAGGCCTACCGCGCCCAGGCCGTCGCGGCGCGGACCTACGCCCTCTACGACATCCAGTCCCGCCCGCCGTCCGCCCGGACGTGGGACGTGTACGACGACACCCGCAGCCAGGTTTACGGCGGGCTGGGGGCCGAGTCGGATAAGAGCCGCGCCGCCGTCGCCGACACCGCCGGCGTCGTACTCGCCTACGGGCCGGCGGGGCGGGAGAAAATCTTCAAGGCCTACTTCTCCTCCTGCTGCGGCGGCGTGACGGCGGCGGCCGACGAGGTGTTCGACGAAACGCCCATCCCCCCCCTCTCCGCCCAGGCCACCGGCGACCTCTGCGCCGCCTCCCCCGTCCACGACTGGCCGACCGTCACGATCTCCAAAGCAGAGCTCACCCGCCGCCTCCGCGCCTCGGGCAAGGGGATGGGGAAGATGGCGGCGGTCGACCACATCGACGTCGCGCAGCGCGACCTCGGCCGGCCGGTGAACTTCGTGGTCGTCGATGCCGCCGGCGAGACATATCCGCTGAAGAGCGACGCCTTCCGCACCGCCGTCAACGCCTCGGCCGACGGCGGCCCGACCCTCCGCAGCGGCTTCTGCACGCCGGTGGCCTCGGCCGACGCGATCGCCTTCACCGACGGCCACGGCTGGGGCCACGGCGTCGGCATGTGCCAATGGTCCGCCCAGGCCCGCGCCGAGCAGGGTGCCCCGTGGGAGCAAATCCTCGCCAAGGCCTACCCGCAGTCCACCCTCGTCCGCGCGTACTAACCCCGCTTCAGCCGCTTGCGGCTTCGCAAGGAAACCGCCGCCTCACCGCACCCGATACCCCGCCGCCGCCCCGTTCTCGAAGACCCGCTCGAACCGGCCCGGCATCTGCCGCGCCCACGCCAACTCGGGCACCTCCCGACCATCGGGTTTGGCGACGAGTAGGAAATCGACCTTCTCCCGCCGCAGATTCTCCAGCCACACCTCGCGGTCCGCCCCGCGAACCGCCGCCGCCGTCGCGGCACGGTCGATTTCCCGCCCGCTCAAGCCCCGCCCCAGCCACCCCAACTCCGCCACCGTCCGCACGTTCGGCCGGGAGGGGCAGTAGATCACCCGCCGGTCCAGCTCAAACCCCGCCAGCGGGTAGGTGAAGTGCGTGCCGGCGTAGGCGACGGTCGACCCCGCGCCGGTCGCCTCACGGGCCGCGGCCCACGCCGCGCCGAGTTCGCCGTAATTGCTTTCCCACGAGACGGTTGTGGTCTGCCGATAGGCGTTGAGCGACGGCGTCCACTCGACGTAAACCGCCGCCGCAAGGAGCAGGCTGGCGACGAGCGCGGCGACCTCCCGCCCGCGCGGCGGCGCCCACCGCCACGCCGCATGGATCGCCATCATTACCGCCGCCAAAACTGCGGCGGACGGCAGGTTGATCGCGGTCTGGCTTGGCACGAACCCGGTCGCCGCCGCGACGGCCGCCAATCCGCCTGCCGCCGCCCAGCCGGCGGCGTGGTTTCGACAGTAGATCAATCCCG
The DNA here is from genome assembly GCA_965260985.1 of Tepidisphaeraceae bacterium. Classification (GTDB taxonomy): domain Bacteria; phylum Planctomycetota; class Phycisphaerae; order Tepidisphaerales; family Tepidisphaeraceae; genus CBDHCE01. Next base: position 509,692 of record CBDHCE010000018.1, read on the forward strand.
CCGACGCCGCCAGCAGCCCGAGAGTCGGCAGCAGAAATCGCGCCTCCGGGTACGGGCTGAGCGCGAGGAACAGCCCGATCCCGACCGCCGGGCCGATCAGGCAGAGGCGGGCGAGCGGGTCCGCCCACGCCGCCCGGCCCGCCGATGCGACGGCCGCGACCCACACGGTCAGCAGCCCGATTGCCAGCGGCATCGTCGTGCCGGCATAGCCGCCGGTGACGGTCGCCCACGCGCCGCCGACCGTCCGCAACTCCGCCGCCCGCGCGGTCGTGAACAGGCCCGGCAGCCCGAGGACCGAGACGGGGAAAACGGGGTTCCCGAACGCGATCAGGTTCCGCAGGTACCACGGCCCCGCCAGCGCCGCCGCGGCGCCGACGGCGGTGCCGTAGCGTCGCCAGCGCCAGCCGGCGCGCCACGGGGCGTCGATCGCCAGCAGCAGCAGGGGCAGGGCGAGCAGGGCGGTGAACTTGACGGCGAGCATCAGCCCGACGGCCGCGCCGAGCCGCCACGGGGCGAGGTCGTCCTTCAGCCGGTCGCGCGACAGCCCGGCGGCCGCGACGGCGAAGAGGGCGGCGACGAACAGGTCGTCCTTCGCCAGCGTCGCCTGCGAGACCGCCGGCCGGCCCAGCACCGCCGCCAGCCCGACCACCGCCGCCGCCGACCCGCCGCCGAGGTGCCGCGCCAGTTGCCCGACCGCCAGCAGCAGCAGGATCGCGGCGGGCACCTGCGCGAATCGGGCGATCACGTCATTTCCGAGTGGCGCGATCAGCCAAGCGAGGACGGTTGACCCGCAGAGGGGCGAGTAGGTGTTGGCGGGATTGAAGAACCATGTTTGGTACGCCCCGATCCGGCCGGTTTGCAGCCACTCGACGGCGGCGGGCAGGTGGTAGGTGAGCGGGTCGTTCGCCACCGGCGGCAGCACCCACTGCCGCCAGACGAGGACGATCAGCAGGGCCCCGGCGAGGGCGAGGGCGGCGGGCCATACCCATAACTGGCTTCCCGATATTGCCTTGGGCACCGGCCGCGGGTCGCCCCGGCCCGCCGCCCACCACAGCAGCCCCGCCATCGCGGCGGCGGCGAGGGTCATGCTCGCCGGGCCCAGAATGCCCAGCAGGCCCGGCAGCGCGACGGCGAGGTATTGGATTCCGTACCAGATCAGGAAGGCGTCGACCGCGACGGCGAGGCGAGTTGGGGCCGTTCGTTTCTTTGCGAAGCGGCAAGCCGCCACGGCGACCACGGCGTTGAGCGCGAGCAGGTGCAGCAGTCGGAGTTCGGGCGGCAGCGGGGGCATGGCGCGATGGTATCGGATCGCGCGCGGCTAACATGGCCTCCCGTGCCGCCCGTCCGTTACGAACCCCTCGCCGTCGACGGCCTCGCGCGGCTGGGGCGGGTTTACACGCCGCACGGCAGTTTCCCGACGCCGGCGTTCATGCCCGTCGGCACGCAGGGGACGGTCAAGGGCGTGCTGCCCGACCACCTCGCCGCCACCGGGGCGGGGTGCGTGCTGGCGAACACGTATCACCTGATGCTGCGGCCGGGCTCGGAGGTCGTGCGCGACCTCGGCGGGCTGCACCGGCTGATGGCGTGGGGCGGGCCGATCCTCACCGACAGCGGCGGGTTCCAGGTCTTCAGCCTCGGCGGGACGAACCGCACCGGCGAAAACGGCGTGACCTTCAAGAGCCACGTCGACGGCCGGTCGATCGAGATGACCCCGGCGGTCTCGATGAAGGTGCAGAACGATCTGGGGGCAGACATCATCATGGCGTTCGACCATTTCCCCGCCGGCGACGCGCCGCGGGAGATGCACGCGGCGTCGGTCGAACGGACGCTGCGGTGGGCGGGGTTGTGCAGGGAAAATCATGCCCTCCCGGCGGAGCAGGCGCTGTTCGGCATCGTGCAGGGCGGCACGTTCCCGGACCTGCGCGAGCGGTGCGCCGCGGCGTTGATCGAGCTCGACTTCCCCGGCTACGCGGTCGGCGGGTTGGCGGTGGGGGAGGGGTTCGAGGCGATGTGCCGGACGCTCGACTTCACCGCGCCGCTGCTGCCGGCGGGCAAGCCGCGGTATCTGATGGGCGTGGGGTTCCCGCGCGATTTGGTGGAGGCGGTGGCGCGGGGCATTGATATGTTCGACTGCATCATGCCCGCGCGCGACGGCCGGACCGGCTGCGCCTTCACGGCCGCGGAGGGGCGGATTCGGCTGAAGAACGCGCGGTTCGCGCGGGACGACCGGCCGGTCGAAATCGGGTGCGACTGCTACTGCTGCTCGCACTTCTCGCGCGGGGCAATCCGGCACTTCCTGATGAGCGGCGAAATGCTCGGGCCGATCCTGCTGACGCTGCACAATCTGCGGTTCTACCAGCGGCTGATGGCGGACGTGCGGGGGGCGATCGCGGGCGGCCGTTTCGAGGCGTTTCGGCGGGGCGACCCGAGGTCGCGGCTCGGCCCGACTTTCAAGGCGGCTTCCAAGGCGGGGGCGGGGGGGCTAGAATCCGAACCGTCCGTCGCCCCGTAAGAGGACCGTTTCTTGAGCAGCCTTGACCTTCTCGCCCCCGCCCTGACCCGCGCCGCGCTCCACGCCGCAACGGCCGTCACGTTCCTCGCGCAAACGACCGCGCCGGCCATCAATCCGGCCGGGAAGCCCGCGCCGGACTGGATTCTGGGGCTGAAGAACTTCGTGCCGATCGCGGGGCTGGGGCTGGTGCTCTACTTCGTCCTGTTCGGGCTGAAGCCCAAGGCGGACAAGGGCCGCAAGGAGATGCTGGCGAACCTGAAGCGCAACGACCGCGTGGAGACCATCGGCGGCATCCGCGGCACCGTCGTCGACGTCCGCGAGGCGGAGAACGACGTGCTGGTCAAGGTCGACGAGGGGACCAACACCAAAATCCGCTTCGCCCGCACCGCCATCCGCGAAGTCCTCATCGACGGCAAGCCCGCCGACGCCAAGAAATAATCGACTGCCGACTGCCGACTGCCGACTGCCGACTTCCCACCGCCCACCGCCCACCGCCTTCGAGGTAAAGATGCCCACCAATTACACCGGCCGGATCACGCTGATCGTGGGCCTGCTCTGGCTGTCGCTGAGCGCGATTTACCCGCAGGCGCCCGTGTCGCTGTTCCGGGTGTTCAACCTGACCGCGCCGATCTCGTGGCGGCTGAACCTCCGGCCGGGCATCGACATGGTGGGGGGCACGAGCCTGCTCTACCAGATCGAGCAGGCCGACGGGCAGGACTACAAGGCGGGCATCGCCGAGCAGGTGGCGAGCGCGCTGAAGCGTCGCGTCGACCCGCAGGGCGTGAAGAACCTGATCTGGCGGCCGCAGGCGAATCGGCTGGAGATCCAGATGCCCCTCTCCGGTCGGGCGAAGGAGGCCGAGCCGATCCGCGACGCCTACCTCAAGGCCCAGCAGGGGGTGGAGGGGTTGAGCGTCCGCCCCGCCCAGGCGACCGCCGCGGCGGAGATCGCCGATCCGACCCGTCGCGCCGCCCGGCTGAAGGAGCTCGCCCACGGCTCGCCGCGCCGGGCGAAGATTTTGCAAACCATGGCCGACACCGCCGACCGCATCGCCGCGGCCCGAAAGGTGAAGGACGCCGAGGCCCAGGCGCAGGCGGAGCTCGACCTTGAAAAACTCCAGACCCAACTCGCCGCCACGAACATCGCGCCCGACGAGCTGCAGCGCGTGCTGGACCTGAAGGGCGACGCGCAGGGGCCGGCGCTGGCGGCGATCAAGGCCAAGGCCGCCGACTCGCCGGAAGAATTGGCGGCGATCGACACCTTCCAATCCGCCTACGCCGCGTATGACGGCGTGCGCGACAGCCTCGATTCCGCCGCCGCCCTGAAGCGCGACCTCAAGGGGAGCGGCGTGCTGGAGTTCCACATCCTCGCCACGCTCAGTTCCAACACCGTCGGCCCGCTGCTGGACGTGCCGGAGAACGAGTACGCGGACCTGGTCAAGCAGCTCAAGACGCAGGGCCCGCGCAGCAAGCCGGGCGACGCGCTGCGGTGGTACAAGGCCGACCGGCCCGAGGAGTTCCACGCCGGCAAGAACAACGACGGCCCGCTGGCGCTCGGGGCGGAGCTCTACAACGGCGATGTCTACGTCCTCGCCTGGGCCGACCCGCAGCACAGCCTGACCGAGCGGTCGGACCAGTCGCCGTGGTCGCTACAGTCCGCCTCGTCGCAGACCGACCAATCGAACAACCAGCAGGTGGTCGAGTTCTTGTTCGACGCCCAAGGCGGCCGGTACTTCGGCGACCTCACCGGCCGGTATCAGGTCCGGCCCGACGGCGCGCACTACCGCCTGGGCATGATGCTCGACGACAAGATCATTAGCGCCCCCAACCTCAACGGCCGCATCGCCAGCCGCGGGCAGATTTCCGGCGGCGACAACGGCTTCAAGCCCTCGGAGCTCGCCTACCTCGTCAACACCCTCAACGCCGGCAGCCTCCCCGCCCGCCTCACCGACGAGCCCATCCGCGAGCGCACCGTCGGCCCCCAACTCGGCGCCGACAACCTCCGCGCGGGGCTAATCGCCTGCCTCCTCGGCCTCGTCGCGGTGGCGGCGTTTATGATCGGCTACTACTACGTCCTCGGCGTCGTCGCCATGTTCGCGGTGCTGATGAACGTGCTGCTGATCTTCGGCGCGATGGCCGCCCTCAACGCCACCTTCACCCTGCCCGCCGTCGCCGGCATCGTGCTGACCATCGGCATGGCCGTCGACGCCAACGTGCTGATCTACGAGCGCTTGCGCGAGGAACTCGCCCGAGGCCTGTCGATGCGCATGGCGATGCGCAACGCCTACGACCGCGCCTGGAGCGCGATCATCGACGGCAGCCTCACCACCGCCATCACCAGCCTCTTCCTCCTCTGGCTCGGCTCCGAGGAGGTCCGCGGCTTCGCCGTCACGCTGCTGATCGGTTTGGCGAGCAGCCTGCTGACCTCGCTGTTCGTCACCAAGACGGTCTTCGGGCTGCTGATGGACAAGTTCGGCTTCGAGCACTTCAGCAGCGTGCCGCAGACCTTCCCCGCATTCGGGCGGTTTCTGAACCCGGACATCAACTGGGTGAAGCTGACCAAGCCGCTGGCGGTGTTCAGCGCGATCTTCATCGGCGTCGGCTGCACGCTGTTCGGCATCCGGCTGCACCAGGGGCGGGTGCTGGACATCGAGTTCACCAGCGGCACCAGCGCGCAGTTCGCGCTCAAGGAGCCGATGCGGATCGAGGCCGTCCGCAAGTTGATCGACGCCAAGGCCGCCGCCTCGCCGCGCGAGCTGCCCGCGCCGGGCGTGGTGAGCGTCGGCACCGACCGCAAGAGTTACGAGGTCGTCACGCCCAACCCCGACCCGCAGGTGGTGAAGTCCGCCATCATCGCGGCCCTCGGCGACCGGCTGGACATCGCCCGGCCCAGCACCTTCACCGGCTCGACCCAGCCGTATGACAAGGCGGCCGGCGAGGAGGTGCTGCCGATCACCCAGGACACCAACAGCGTCGGCGAGTTCGCGCCGGTGAACCTGCCCAACTTCACCGGCGGGGCGGCGGTGCTGCTGCGGGACATCGAGCCAGCCGTCACCGCCGAGGGGTTGCGCGGCCGGATCGACCAGGAGCGGCTGGCGGCCAGCGGCGGGCAGGACGTCTCGCGCCGCCGGGTCGACGTGACGGTCGCCCCCGACGGCCACAGCGCGGCGGTGCTGTTCTACGACCCGGACGTGGAGTATTCGGCGACCAACCCGCAGAAGCAGGACCAGTGGGCCGCCGCCGTCGCCGCCCCGGCGTGGCAGACGATCACCCAAGCCCTCACCAAGCCGGCCGACCTGCAGGGCGTCAGCAAGTTCGGCGCGCAGGTCGCCGGCGAGGCGCAGGTCAACGCCCTGATCGCGTTGATCCTCAGCCTCTTCGGCATCGTCGCCTACATCTGGGTCCGCTTCGGCAACCTCGCCTACGGCACCGGCTCGATCATCGCCCTCATCCACGACACCCTCTTCACCATCGCGGCCATCGGCTTCGCCCACTACCTCAGCTACGTGCCGTACCTGAGTGACTTTTTGCTCGTCGAGCCGTTCCGCCTGAACCTCACCCTGCTGGCGGCGATCCTGACGGTCATCGGCTACTCGATGAACGACACTGTCGTGGTCTTCGACCGCATCCGCGAGAACCGCGGCAAGTCCGGCGCCCTCACCGGCAAGCTGGTGAACGATTCGATCAACCAAACCCTCAGCCGCACCCTGCTGACGGCCGGCACCACCATGCTGACGGTGGTGGTGATGTACATTTTCGGCGGCAGCGGCATCCACGGGTTCGCGTTCGCCATGATGATCGGCATTTTCGTCGGCACCTACTCGTCGATCGCCATCGCCAGCCCGGTGCTGCTGTGGAACCGCCCGACCGACGCCGCCGAGGCGAGGCGGGGCGAGACCGGGGCGGCCCTGCAACGGGTGTAACGGTCGCGCCCGCAGTCAGTTCTGGATTCTTCCGCCCCGCAGGCCCGTCCGGCGGGGCGGAAGGATTTTTCGGACGGAAACTTTTCCGGCAGTTGAAAGTCTGACGGAAAAGTGCAGATTGGTCAGTCCCAAGGGGGCGGAACGGCCGCCAGGGGAGAGGTGCTCTCCCCAACCGGGTCGGACGGAGTCCGCCGGCGGATCACCTCGTTAGAGCCCGTTCCGAGACCATCCGGCCACGCGCCGGGGAAGGCAAACAGACTTGCGAAACGACCTGAAAATCGGCCTCGCCATCGGCGGCCTCGCGTTTTTCCTCCTGTTCCTGGTCCTCTACCTCGCGTTCACGCAGCCGAAAACGGTCGCGGTCGCCGGCCCGACGGGGACTGTAACGGCCACCGATCCGATCCCGCCGGCGGTCCGGCCGTCGGATTTGTCGAAGTCCGCCGGCACCGACCGGCTGGTCGGGCCGATCGTGATTCCCGACACCGCGAACCCGACCGCCGCCGGCACCGACCGCGAGGGCTCGAAGCCGGCCCCGAAGTCCGACGGCCGCCCGGTCCTCACGCCGCTGATCGGCAGCCAAATCAGCCCGCCGCCGGTCAAGGGCACCGCCGGCGATAACGAGCGGCAGGGGGATAACGGCTGGCTCGCCCGCTACAGCAGCGACGGCAACCCGCCGCCAGACGTGAGCCGCACGCCCTCGCCCGCCGGCGTCGCCCGCACCTTCGCCAACCCCGACGGCCCGGCCGACACCGCCCCGAACGGATTGACCAACCCGACCGGCCCCATCGCCGTGCCGGCCGGATCGTCGCAAGCCGGCAATGGCGCAACGGCCTCGGGCGGCAAGACTTACGCGGTCCAAGAAGGTGATAATCTCACCACCATCGCCGAGAAGGTGTATGGCAGCGGCTCGCAGTGGAACCGGATCGCCGCGGCCAACCCGACCGTCGACCCGCGCCGCCTCCGCATCGGCACCGTCCTGAACGTCCCGGCCGACGGCGGAACGCCCGCCGCCGCGCAGCCCACCGCCGGATCGTCGGCCGAGCCGGCGGTGGGGGCGAATGAGTACCGCGTCGGGCCGAACGATTCACTCTCCAGCATCGCCAAAAAAGAGCTCGGCGACGAGCGGCGGTGGGAGGCCCTGTACAACCTCAACCGCGCCGCGATCGGCGATGATCCCGGCGCGCTCAAACTCGGCACCGTGCTGCGACTGAAGTAGAATTGTTCGCAACATTTCCTCTCCCCGCCGCTTGCGGCTTCGCAACGAAACGCCGTCTCAAAAGAGTTTCTTTGCGAAGCCGCAAGCGGCTCAGACTGAAACCGCTTCGACCCTGCACCGAACGCCGACCCGGCCCCACAGGCGTCGCGTTTCGGCGTCCAGCCGGCCGGGGTTGAAGTCGAGCCAATTCGCGGCGGCGTCCAATCGCACGTCGCCGCAGGCGTCGCGCAGGCGGGCGTCGGCCGTCAGGTGGAGCAGGGTGAAGGCCGTCAGGTAAGGATCGCCCGACATCCGCCGGACCGGGCCGGCGGGCCATAAGCCGTCGTCCCGCTGGAGGTTGCGCAGGAACGTGACGCCCCGGCCCGCCGCCCCGCCCGGGTCGCCGGCCACGGTTAACGCGCGGAGGCACAGGGCGGTCGTCGGCGCGTCGCCCCACCCGCCGTCGGCCTCCTGACCGGCCCGAACGGAGGCGGCGAGGTGGTCGAAGATCGGCGCCGTCCGGCAGTTCAACTCCGCCAGCCGCACCACCGCCATCGCGGCGGCGGCGGGGCGGTTGGCGAGGTCGGTCTCCAGCCGCAGCGACGCCTCGGGCCGGGCGGCGGTGCAATCCCGCATCAGCCGGCGGAACCGCTTGGCTTCCCACAAACGCTCGATTTGACGGATCGTGATCATCGGCCGAAGTCCTTTCAGATGAATGCCGGCCGCTCCGCAGCCGGTAGGAGGTTGTACGGGGTACAACGGCCGAATCATGCCCGAACAACGCCCGCACGTCAAGGGGCCTGTTCGGAATAATTTAGGGCTTGCAATTTCCGCCCGCCCACGGCACCCTTGCGCCACCTTGCGACGACATGCCGCAGCATTCGGCACAACCCGGCCGCACCCGCCCGGTTGCGGCCCGTAAGATGAGGGGCCACCGAGGGTTCCGCCGCCCAACGCGCCGCCAAACGCCATGAATATCCTTCGCCGAATCTTCAACGCCACCCTGCTGAACGTGAAGTTCGGCATCCTGCTCATGGTCCTGGTCGCGGCCTACGTCGCCGTCGGGTCGGGCGTGCCGGCGGTGCGGGAATTGGTCGAGAAGAACGAACTCGAGTTCTTCGCCTGGTGGCCGTTCCTGCTGCTGCTGGGGCTGCTGGTGAGCAACCTGGTGCTGGTGACGTTCAACCGCATCCCCTTCACGCCGCCCCGGTACGGCGTGTGGTGCGTCCACGCCGGCATCATCACGCTGATTTGGGGGATGAGTTACTACTACACGCGGAAGGTGGAGGGCCTGACGCTGATCCCCGTCGGGCAGACCGTCGGGCAGTTTTACGACAGCCAGACGCGCGCCCTCTACGCCCAGGCCGGCGGGAAGCGGGCGGTGCCGATCCCGCTCGAGAATCTGCCGCGCTTTGAGGAGTACGGGGCGGAATTCAACAACGCCCGCCGGCTCGACCGGCCGGACTTGGTCGGCATCGCGCCGGAGTTCTCGTCCCTCGACCGCGCCACCGGCACGCTCACCTCGATGCCGCTGGGGCAGGCGCTGGGCGTGAATCAACCGGCCTCGCTGCAAATCGTCGGCTACTGGCCCTACGCCGAGATCGAGCATTCCTTCACCACCGACCCCGCCTCCACCGACCGCGGGGTGGTGCTGAGCCGGGTCGACCCGAAGGACGGGGCGACCGAATCCCTCTTCATCTCGCCCGGCGAAGCCCCGGTGCCCGTTGGCGGCGCGACGGCCGAGTTCCGCGACCTGCCCGACGCCGCGGCCCTCAATGCGATCAAGGCGGCGGCGGGGCGGCTGAATAAGATCGACGCCGTGATCGACGGCGGCGCGCCGATCCCGCTGTCCGTCGAGCCGGGCGGCACCTACAACGCCGGGCCTTACAAGTTGACGATTGGGCAGATCGACCCGTCGTTCCCGATGTTCGGCACCGGCGAGATCGTGCAGACGCTCACGCTGACGGTCGAGGGGCCGACCGGCACCTTCAAGCGGATGCTGCTCAACGGCCGGCCGCTGCAAACGGATTTCAAGCTCGGCGAGCCGGGCACGGGGCCGATGGGCAAGCGGCAAAAGACGCCACTGGACACCCACCTCGTCCTGAATTACGCGCTGAACGACCCGCTCGGCCTCATGCCCAAAACAGCCCCGGAGCGGCACCTGTTCTTCACCGCCGGCGACGGGAAGGCCGTCACGCACGTGCGGACCTCGCTCGACGGGCCGGTGCGGGTCGAGGCGCTGGCGAACGGCATGGGCGATGTGGCCCTCGCCGCTTCCGCCGATTCGGCCGGCCCGTCCGATCATGCCGACGGACCGTCGACGCTGCTCGTTCGCCTGCGCGACCACGTCAAGCGGGTCGACTCCGTCCGCATCACGCCGATGGGAAAGCGCGACAAGGAGATCGGCCAGGGCGTGACGCAGCAGGGGTCCAAGCAGGTCGTCAGAGTCCGCGTGAAGGTCGGCGACTGGTGGGGCGACGTGCTGGTGCCCTTCACGCAGTTCCCCGACCAGTTCGCGTGGCACGACGGCGAGATCAAAATCCCCGGCAGCCCCGACCCGCTCACGCTGCAACTCGGCAACTTCCGCCGCCCGCTGCCGGCGGCGCTGAAGCTCGACCGCTTCGAGCTCGTGCCCTACCCCGGCGGGTTGCCGAAGGCGGGCAGCCTGATGCGCGACTTCAAGAGTCACCTGACCGTGTTCGACCGCTTCACCGGCAAGGGCACGCCCGCCGTCGCGCAACTCAACAGCCCCGTCTACTTCGGCAGCGGCAGTTGGCTCTTCTACCAGGCCCAGTGGGACCCCGAGGGCCAGCGCTGGACCATCCTCGGCGTGGGCAACCGGCCCGGCATGGGCGTGATGGTCACTGGCTGCGTGCTGATCCTCGTCGGCCTGCTCTACGCCTTTTACGCCAAGCCCTACGTCATCCGCGCGATGAAGCAGCGGGCGTTGCGGAAGGCGGGGATCGCCCCGGGGGGCACTGAGGGGAAGAAGCAGGGCCGGGGGAAGGGTGCCAATCAATTACAGGAGGCCGATCTTGCGACCGCTTAGCATTCTGCTCATCGCCGTGCTGTCCCTGCTCGCCGCCGCGACTCCCTCGCGTGCCGACGACTTCGCGGACAAAGTCGACCTCGGCCCGCTGCGGTCGATCACCGTCCAGCACGACCAGACGCTCAAAACCCTCGACACCTTCAGCCGGCAGGTCCTTTACACCATCACCGGCCGCAGCACTCTTGATGGGCAGGACCCGGTTTACACCGTGCTGGACATGGCCTACCGGCCGGCGGAGTACGTCCACCGCAACCTCATCAAGGTCAAGAACGTGCCGCTGCGCGAGGATTTGGCCGCCCTCGACGGCCTCGACCCGGCGGAGAAGAAGCGGATCATCCACGACGGCACCCTCTCCATCGCCTTCTGGGTCCGCCCCGACGTGCAGCATTTGCTCGAAAAGCAGCAGGCGACGGCGGTCTTCAAGGCGCAGGCGATCGGGCAGACCGCCTTGGCCGCCAGCACGCTCGACGCGCTGCTGGGCGGGGGGATGAACGGCTTTTTCCCGCCCGCCGCCGCCGTCGCCCCGCCGCCGGGGAGTGACCCGGCCGCGCCGTGGCACCAGACGGCCGACCTCGCCGGCAACCTCCCGCAGGTGGCGATGGCCGACCAGGTGCGCGGCGCGACCGTGCCGCCCGCCGTCGCCGGTTACGACGCGGCGGAGATGGGCACCCTCGACTCGGCCCTGTTCAAGCTCGCCGACGGCTGGCAGAAGCGCGATGCCCCGGCCGTCAACGCCGCCGCCGCCACGCTCGGCATGCTGCTGCCGGCGGTGAACACGCAACTCTACCCGTCCGCCCTGAAGCGGTCGGCGGAGGTGATTTACAACCGCCTCGGCAAGCTGACGATCCCCGGCGCCGCCGTCTATTTCGCGGCGTTCGTGCTGTTCCTGATGGCCGGCCGCAGCGGCTTCGGGGGGCTGCGGATCTGGGGCCTGCGGCTGATGGTCGGCGCGCTGCTGATCCACACCGCCGGCATCGCCATCCGCTGGTGGCTGGTGGAGAAGAATACGGGCGATTGGTTCCACGCCATCCCGATCAAAAACCAGTTCGAGAGCGTGCTGTTCAGCGCGTGGTTCGGCGCGCTGCTGGCGCTGATTTTGGAGATGCGGCGCGGCCGCGGCATGTTCGGGGCGGCCGGCTCGTTCGTCGGGTGGCTCAGCCTAATCGCCCTGTTCGTCAGCCCCTACGTCTTCGGCCGCGAGATCGGCGGCGACATTTCGCAGGCGTCGGGCGTGCTGATGAGTTACTGGCTCTACATCCACGTCACCCTCGTCACCGCCAGCTACGCCCTGATCGGCATGGGCTTCTGCCTCAGCGTCTGGTGGCTGGTCCGCTACTACGCCCCCGGCGGCGAGGGGCGGGGCTTCGGCGTGCTGAACCCCCGGCAGTTGAACGCCGACGCGGTGCGCGACGAGCCCGACTTCTACGCCGTCGGCGGCGGGGCGGTCGCGCGCGTCGGCATCCTGCCGGTGCTGGCGCGGGTCTTCTTCCTCGGCGGGTCAGACGCAACGCCGGCAGCGGCGCGGCGACCGGCGGCGGTCGCCGCGGCCGGGCTCGACGCCCAATCGCTCGGCAAGGCCGACTTCCTCGCCCGACTCGACCAGTGCAATGTCGTGGTGCTGCAACTGGCGTTTTGGGTGCTCGGCCTGGGCATCATCTGCGGCGCGGTGTGGGCCGACATGAGTTGGGGCCGGCCGTGGGGGTGGGACCCGAAGGAGACCTTCGCCCTCGTGACTTGGATCGTTTACCTGATCGTCGTCCACGTCCGCATCGTGACCCCCCACAAGGCGTGGTGGACGGCGGTGCTCAGCGTGGTCGGCTTCGGCGTGATGCTCTTCAACTGGATCGGCGTGAACTTCTTCCTCGTCGGCCTGCACTCTTATGCCTAACCGTGGAACGGGCGTCCCGCCCGGATTTTTTCCCTTTGCGCCATCAAGCAGAAGAATCCGGGCGGGACGCCCGTTCCACTTCACACCATCCGCTTGCCGATCGCCGCCACGATGCGTTCGGCCGTTTCCACCGCGGCCAAACCGTCGGAGGCGGGGACTTCCACCGGCGTGCCGTTGGTCACGGCGCTGATGAACGAGTCTAGTTGAACGCGCAGCGGCTCAGAATCGTCGATCTCCAACTGCTCGACGTCGACCAACTCGGCGTAATCAATTTGCGAAAAGTCAGTGATTTCGCCCAGGCGGATTTTTTCCACCGTCCGGCGGATGTCGTCGATGTTCTCGCCGCGTCGGATCAGCACGCCGCGCTTTTGTTGGTAGTCGAGCGAGACGTAGGCGTTCTCGCTGAAGACCCGCAGTTTCCGCTCGGTCTTGAGGGCCAGGCGGCTGGCGGTGAGGTTGGCGACGCAGCCGTTGGCGAAGGTCAGGCGGGCGTTGGCGATGTCCTCGGTGATGCCGATGACGCTGACGCCGGTTGCCTCGATCCGCTCCACCGGCGAGCCGGCGAGCTTCAGCACGATGTCGATGTCGTGGATCATCACGTCCAGCACCACGCCCACGTCGATGCTGCGGAAGGTGAGCGGGCTGATCCGCGTGACCTCGATGAAGCCCGGCCGGACCGCGTGGCGCTGCATGGCGCGCACGGCGGGGTTGAAGCGCTCGATGTGGCCGACCTGCACGATCGCGCCGCTCTCGGCGGCGGCGTCGGCGAGGCGGCGGGCCTGGGCGACGTCCTCGGCCAGCGGCTTTTCAATCAGGCAGGCGACCCGCTGGGCCAGGAACGGCGCGGCCATCTCGACGTGGTGGACCGTCGGCACCGCGATCGTGACGGCCCGCACGCGGTCGTACAACTCATCGACCGCCGCGACCGGGGCGGTGCCGTATTCGTCGGCCACGGCGGCGGCGACCTGCGGGTCGCGGTCGTAGACGCCGATCAACTCGACGGTCGGCATCTGCGAGTAGACGCGGGCGTGCAGGCGGCCCATCCGGCCGCACCCCACGACGGCGACGGGAAGGCGGGCGGTCGGTTCGGGCATGGCGGATCGTATGCCGCTTGCGGCTTCGCAAAGAAAAGGTTTTGAGACCCCTATTCTCTGCGAAGCCGCGAGCGGCCGGAGGGTGGAAATCCGGGCGGGACGCCCGTTCCACGGTGCTACCGCGCCCGCTGGCCCTCGAGGAAGCGGCCGTGGCGGCCGAGGTCGCGGCGGTAGAGGAAGTCGACCATCTGCTTCACGAACGGGTTCTCGTTCGTGACGCTCAGCTCCTTCATCGTGCGGGACATCGGCACGCCCTTTTGGAAGAAGAGTTTGCGGACCGCGCGGTCGATGGCCTCGACGTCGGGGCCGCTGAAGCCGCCGCGTTGCAGGCCGATGGCGTTGGTGCCGCGGACCTCGTCGGCGCCGTCGATTTTGACGAACGGCGGGACGTCGTGGTGGATGCGGGCGTAGCCGCCGACGTAGGCGCGCTCGCCGATGGTGACGAAGTGGTGGACGCCCACGCCGCCCATGAGCGAAACGTAATCGCCGCAGTGGACGTGGCCGGCGACCATCGTGTTGTTGCTGACGATGGTGTGGTTCCCCCACTGGCAGTCGTGGCCGAGGTGGGTGTTGATCATCAGCAGGTTGTCGCTGCCGACGCGGGTGACGCCGCCGCCCTGCTCGGTGCCGACGTGGATGGTGACGGCCTCGCGGATCTGGTTGCGGTCGCCGATCTCCAGGCCCGTGACCTCGCCGTCGAACTTTTTGTCCTGCGGGTCGCAGCCGATCACGCAGTTGGGGTAGAAGACGTTCTCCTCGCCGACGGTGGTGCGGCCGACGAGGGTGACGTGGGCGATGAGCCGGCAGCCGTCGCCGAGGGTGACTTTCGGCCCGACGACGCAGAACGGCCCGACCTCCACGCCCTCGCCAAGTTCGGCCTTGGGGTCGACGCTCGCCAGCGGGCTGATCTTGTTGGGCCTGCGGAACCGCCGGCCCTCCTTGGGCTCCTTGAGCGCGACGTCCTCCCCGAACGCCTCGGACTCGCGGGACCACGGCCTGAGCACGACGGACAGGTTGTTGAAGAGGTTCGACATTGAATTACTTCTTCGGCAATCGAGTTATCAGACGTTGAGCGGGGGATGAGGGGCGCGCGGTTTCTGAAAATCCGGGCCGGAAAAATCTCGGGTGAATCTCCTGATCAATCCGGCTCGGCGTCGACCAGCATGAACTTGATGTCCGCCTCCGCCGCCAGTTTTTCGCCCACGAACGCCTTGCACCGCATGTGCCCGGTCCGGCTGCGGACGCGGACGGCGTTGGCCTCCAGGATCAACTGGTCGCCCGGCACCACGGGGTGCCGCATCTTGACGCGGTCCATGCTCAGCAGCACGGCCAGCTTGCCGGTGTGCTCGAGCTTCTGGCTCAGCAGGATGCCGCCGAGCTGGGCCATCGCTTCTACGATCAACACCCCCGGCATGATCGGCGTGCCGGGGTAGTGGCCCTGAAAAAAGATGTCGTTGTTCGTCACGTTCTTGAGGCCGATCGCCCGCTGGTCCCCCTCGATGTGCAGCACCCGGTCGACCATCAGCATCGGGTAGCGGTGCGGCAGGATGCGCTGGATGCGGCGGATGTCCAGCGCGACGTTGCGCGTCAGCATCGACTGCCGCTGGTCGGCCTCGTGCTGGGCCAGCAGCCGGCGGGCGAGCAGGTGGTTCAACTCGTGGCCCGACTTGTGCGCCACCAGCCGGCCCCGCAGCGGCCTGCCGACCAGGGCCAGGTCGCCGATCAGGTCCAGCACCTTGTGCCGCACGCACTCGTCGGGGAAGCGGAAGCCGTTGTCGATCGGGCCGACGGGGCTGATGACCAGCAAATCCTTTTCCGTCAGGTGCTTGCCCATGCCCCGGCGGCGGAGCTCGGCGGCCTCGCGCTCGAAGATGAACGTCCGGGCCGGCGCCAAATCGTGGACGAAGTCGTCCGACCCGTCCGCCCGGTTCGTCGACCCGCCCGAGCCGAGGTGGAAGCAGAGGGTCTGGCGGCCGACGGGCGGCTCGGCCTCGAACTCGTAGATGATTTCGAGCTTGTCCGTCGGCCCCGGCAGGGCGGCCAGCGTGGCGTCGCCGATGCTCACCTGCACCGGCCGCTTGATCACCAGCGGCTCGACCTCCGCCTCCTGCTCGGCGATGCCCGCGTCGTGCAGGGCCTCGACGAAGAAGCGGCTGCTCCCGTCGCCGCCAGGCAACTCGCCGCTGGTGCCGCCGTTGAGGGTGACGGCGGCGTTGGAGATGCCCAGGCCGGCCAGGGCGGCCATGCAGTGCTCGACGGTCTCGACCCGCAGGCTGCCGTTGCGCAGGCAGGTGCGGCGGGGCTGCTTCATCACGTTGTGGACGAGGGCGGGAATGGTCGCCTCGCGCTCGCCCTGTCGGCGGACGAAGGTGATGCCCGCGCCCGGCCCGGCGGGGGCGAAGGTGAGGGTGGCCGGCTCGCCGCTGAACAGGCCGCGGCCGGCGAGGGTGACCTCCCGCGAGATTGTTTTTTGCAGCAGGCTCAAAATGACGGCACGACGGGCGGCCGCGTGGGGGGAGAATATCGGGTCCGGCCCCGGAAGGCAAAATCGCGCGGCCCCGCCGCGCCGCCCGCCGCGCCACCCGCCACGCCGGGAAGGCCCGACGCCCGATAACCGGCCGGATCAGGTTTCGCCGTCCAGCCCCCCGGCCGGCCTGCCGATACGCCCCCAAGGCCGTGACCGGCTGCCGAAAGCCCGACGCCGAGTTGCCCCCCGCGCCGCCGGGTTGCAAAATGCCGGCGGGGCCATACATTAGCGGCCCGTCCGATTGAACGTCTGATCCATCGTCCGACCCAGACTGCCCCGCACGACACCAGAGACACCCGGTCCGAAGGAGAGCGCCTTGCGTTTCCCGACTCGCAAACGATCCAATGCCCCCCGCACCGCCCGCCACGCCCGCACCGCCGGCGTCCTGGCCCTCGCCGCCGTCGCCGGCCTTGCCGGGGGGTGTGAGGTCACCAGCTTCCTCGACCCCTCGGAGCTGCCCGGCTACCCCAAGCGGCCGCTGCTGGTCAACATCGTCGACAACCTCGGCATCACCGACGAGAGCGGCTCGAACATCGAGGGCAACGTCGGCGACTTCAGCCAGGCGACCGACGTCGAGCCCCGCGACCTCGTCGCCGAGCAGACCGACTACAAGGTCTCGCCCAACGACCTCGTCCAGGTCAGCGTCACCGGCCTGCAGGCGCCGCAGCAGGAGAGCCAGATCGTCCGCCGCGTCTCGGCCAGCGGCAACCTCGGCTTGCCGCTGATCCCCAGCATCAAGGCGGTCGGGAAGACCGAGGACGAGCTGAAGGAGGCGATCATCAGCGCGTACGACGACGCGAACATCATCCGCCGCGAGGCCGCCCAGGTCTCCGTGACGGTGGTCGAGCGGCGGGGCACGGCGTTCAGCATCCTCGGGTCGGTGCAGGCCCAGGGGCAGTACCAGTTGCTGGACAGCAACTTCCGCCTGCTCGACGCGCTGGTGCTGGCGCGGGGCGAAACCTACCCGGTGGGCATCAACACCGTCTACATCATCCGCGACGTCAAGCAGGACCCGCCGCGCGGGGCGAGCACCGCGCAGTCGGACACCGAGCAGGGCGCGCCGACTTCACCGACCGAGCGGCTGGACGGCGGGAATCGGGGCCGAGGGCCGTCGGGCATCCTCGGCGCCCCCGGCGGCGGGGTGGCGCCCGGCGGCCGCGGCGCGCCGGGCGCGGGCGGTCCGGGCGGCGGCGGGGGGGGGCCGGGGTTCGACCCCCTCGTCCCGCGCGGCGACGCCGGCCGCAAGTCCGACGGCACCGAACTCGCCGCCGGCCCGAAACTGCCGGCCCGCGAGCCCTACCGTGAACCCTACCGCGAGCCGTTCTACGCCCCCCAGGACCCCGGCCAGTCCGGCGGCGGCGGGACGAACAATCTTCAAATGGCCCAGGCGGACGATGCCCAACCCGCCGGCCGGCTGCCCGGCGACACCGGCGGGCGGATCATCACCCCCGCCGACATGCCCGCCATGGCCCCGGACGCCAACCCCGGCGCCGCGGGGCAGAACGAGCCGGTCAAGTCGCCGGTGGTGAACGAGCCCCAGCCCGCTCCGGACGGCACGGTCAGCACCGCCCCCGCCTACGGCCCCGGCCTCCGCGAGGGCAAGGGCCTCGACGAGTACAACCCCGACGCCCTCGCCACCGCCCCGGCCAGCAAGCCCGACTTCAAGTTCAACGCCCCCGACGAGCCGACCGACAAGCGCGTCATCAAGGTCCCGCTGGTCAAGCTCAAGGCGGGCGAGCTGAAGTACAACGTCGTGATCCGCCCCGGCGACATCATCGTCGTGCCGCAGCCGATCATCGGCGAGTACTACATGGGCGGCCACGTCGCGCGCACCGGCGTCTACAGCCTTACCGGCCGCGACATCACCCTCAAGCAGGCGATCATCTCGGCGGGCATGTTGGACCCGGTCGCCATCCCGCAGCGGACCCGCATCGTCCGCCGCATCGGCCAGAACCAGGAGGTCATCGCCCGCGTGGACCTCAAGAAGATCTTCGCCGGCACCGAGCCGGACCTGTTCATCAAGCCGAATGACCAGGTGATGGTCGGCACGAACTTCTTCGCCCCGTTCGTCGCCAGCTTCCGCAACGCCTTCCGCATCACCTACGGCTTCGGGTTCCTGTACGACCGCAACTTCTCCGACAGCAGGAACCTGCGGTTCTAGCGGCCGCGCCCGCCGGACTGTATGATGCCGCCCCGGCCGATGTTTTGCGCATCGGCGCGGGGCGGCGTCGCGTGCGGCCGTCGCGTGCGGCCGTCGCGCGCGGTTGCGAACCGGCGGCGGCGGGGCGGCGTACCGTTTGTCCGCGGCGGGCACGTCCCCTCACCCCACGGTCCGGTCGGGTCGATGGATTGTCGGGCGGGCCCGCAACCCGGCGGGGCCGGCGGGGTGAGATGATCGGGCGGTAATCGAGGCGAGGCCCGCCGGTCGCCCCACATGTCCGTGCCGACCCCGCTTGGCGGCCGACGGCAACTTTGGAGATTCGGTCCTGAGCACCATCCAAGCCATCCCCCGCCCGACCGCCGCCCCGACCGCCGCCCCGCGCGAGTCGGCCGCACCGCGGCCCAACCCGCCGCGCGACCTGCCGGGCCTGCCGACCGGCGACGCCGGGCCCCTCGGTTTCTCCACCGCCGCGTGGGTCAAGATGATCGTCATCGCGGTCCTCTTCGCCGCCCTCTACCGCTTCAACCTGCTGCGGCTGTGGCAGAAGACCAATCCGTTTTACGGCGAGGCGAACTGGGGCCACTCCGTCGTGGTGCCGGTCGTCGGCCTCTACTACCTGTTCGTCCGGCGCGACGAACTGCTGGCCGCCCCGGTGCGGGAAGTGCTGCCGCAGGTGCCGACGCGGAACCAACTGGTGTCGGTCGGCCTGACGCTGGTGGCCGCCGCGCTGCTCTACTTCGCGGTCCCGCCGTTGATCGCGCCGCTGGCGGCCAAGTTCGCCGGCGGGGGCGAGCGAATTCCCGCCGTCGTCGCGGCCGTCGGGCTGGCGGTGGGGGCCGTCGCGGCGCTGGCCCTTTTCCTCAACTGGGGCCTCGCGTTTCTCATCGGCGGGCTGATCCTCGGCTCCTACGGCATCTGGCCGGGCCGGAACGATTACGTCTGGGACTGCGGCATGGTCGTCACGCTCTTCGGCACCGTGCTGACCCTCTGCGGCTGGCGCGTGATGCGGATCGCGTGGTTCCCCATCGTGTTCCTGATCTGCGCCCTCCCCTGGCCGCCGCTGGTCTACCAGATGCTCGCCTGGCCGCTGCAGATGCTGGCGTCGCGGGTGGCGGTGCTGACGCTGCAGGTGTTTCAGGTCGACGCGACGGTGGCGGGCACGAAGATCGTGATGCCCACCGGCCGCGCGCTGGACGTGGCGGAGGCATGCGCGGGGCTGCGGAGCCTGATGACGTTCATCACCCTCGGGGCGGCCGTCGGATTCCTGTCCGAGCGGCCGCTGTGGCAGAAGATCTCCGTCACGGCCGCGGCGGTGCCGATCGCCATCTTCTGCAACGTGCTGCGCGTCAGCGGCATGGGGCTGCTCGACTTTTACGTCAGCCAGGAGTTCAGCGAGGGCTTCGCCCACCAGTTCGCCGGGCTGATCATGCTGCTGCCGGCGTTCCTGCTGTTCGTGGCCGTGATGTGGGTGCTCGACCGCCTGTTCGTGGAGGAGGCCGACGGCGACGACGTTTCGGCCGCCCAACCCGCCCCTATCGCCCCGGAGGCCGCATGAATCCCGAGGAATCCCAAGTGCCGCAGGAGCCGCGATCGCCGCGCCGGTGGCTGGCGTTCGGCCTCGTCGCGGGGCTGCTGGCGATCTCCGCCGTCGGCCTCAACGCCGCCGTGGGAATCATGCGCGTGCAGTTCCAGAAACTCCCCGTGCCGCTGGCGGCGTCGATCGAGTCGGTCCCCGGCCAACTCGGCCCGTGGACCCAGGTCAGCCTCGACCGCCGCATCGACCACGCCACGGAAGAAACCCTCGGCACCCAAGAGTACGTCTTCCGCACCTACGTCGACCGCACCAAGGTCAAGCCCGAGATGCTGGCAAAGTTCAAGGACCTGAGCGAGGCCGAGCGCGAGCGCCTCTCCCGGCAGGTCCAGGCCGAGCACCCCGACGCGGTGGTGCGGTTCGCCCTGACCTATTACACCGGCAGCGTCGACACCGTGCCGCACATCCCCGAGCGGTGCTACACGGCCAGCGGGCTCGACCCGATCGGGGCGAAGGAGGTGGTGTGGCCGATCTTCCCGAGCCGGCCGGCGGGGCAGCGGGACATGCGGGTGCGGTCGATCCAGTTCGAGCAGCAGGCGACGGCGGGGGGCGTGGCGATCGGCTCGACGCCGGAGCCGAAGAACGTGGCCTACTTTTTCCAGGTCAACGGCGGCTACGCCAGCGACCCGATCAGCGGCGTGCGGCTGAAGCTGCAGGATTTGACCGTGCGGCACGGGTACTTCGCCAAAATCGAGCTCGCCACCTCCGGCCGCGACCGGGCGGTGGCCGCGACGGCGATGACCGATTTTCTGGTCCACGCGATGCCGGCGATCGAGGCGGTGCTGCCGGACTGGTCGAAGTACGAGCCGGGCAATCAGGCGAAATCCAAAAGTTAGTGGCGGGCGAGGGTAGGGGCAGGGGCGGACGAACGCGAACGAGACTGAATTATGGCGAAGAAGCGACTGAACACGACCTTTCTGCTGGGCGGCCTGGGCCTGCTGCTGCTGGCCGGCGCGGCCGTCGGGGCGGTCCTCGTGCTCGGCCGGACCAGCGCGGCGGAGAACGTGCGGCGGGCCGAAAAGCTCTCGGCCGAGGGGGATTGGGACGCGGCGATCGGCCAGTACGGCATCGCGCTGGGCAAGGTGAAGACCGACCCGAAGGTCTGGACGGCCTACGGCGACGCCGTCGGCCGCGTCGTCTACAAGGACGAGGACGGCTCGATGTTCCATCAGGTCCGCTACGCCTACGACCAGGCGCTGCAGGTCGACCCCTCCTACGCCCCGGCGATGGAGCGGCAGCTCAACCTGCTGGAGGAGTGGGCCGACTCGTTCGGGGCCGACGCCGCCTCCTACCGCGCGATTCACGATTTGGCCGAGCGCGTGGCGGCCGTCGAGCCGGACAACGTCGCCGCCCGCACGGCGGTGGCGAGCTCGACCATTCAGGAGACGATGCAGCCGGGCGTCGACCTGCCGGCCGAGACCGTCGACGCCGCCGTCGCCTCGCTGCGCAAGCAGCTCGACGCCGGCGTGGCCGACCCGGACGTGCCGTACTTCATCGCCCTCGCCAAGCTCGACCGGGCGACGAAGCTCCGGTCCGACGGCAAGGCCGACGCCGCCGCGGCGCTGGTGAAGGAGGTCGACGGGTTGTTCGCCCCGCTGCTCGCCGAGCGGCCGGACGACGCGGGCCTGAACTTCCGCGCCGCGCTGATCGACGGCCAACTCGCGGGAGTTGCGGACGGCGAGGCGGGGAAGAAGGCGTACCAGGACCGGATCAAGCAGCGCCTGTCCGCCGCGGCCGACCACGCCGACCCGGCCAAGGACGGCGACTTGTACGAGAACATCGTGCTCGGCGCCGCCGGGCAGTTCGAGCGCGACGGCGACCTGCCGCGGGCCGAGAAGATGTACCGCGCGCTGGTGAAGCTCAAGCCGTATGACGTGATCGCGCGGATCGCGCTGGGGACCCTGCTGTCGCGCAAGGGGGAGGCGGGGCGGGACGAGGCGATCAAGCTGCTGGCCGACGAGACGCCGATGCCGCCGGGCCTGCCGCCGGTGGAGGC
>CBDHCE010000019.1:0-192286 GCA_965260985.1 Tepidisphaeraceae bacterium
TTCGGAGCGGCTTGCGCGACCACCGCCCATCGGCGATCCTGCCGGCGATGCGCGCCCACTCGATGGACTTGCATGGCAGGGCGATGGCGGCATCGAGCCGCGGCGCGTCGGCCGGCGCGTCGGCCGGCGTGGTGAACGGACGCTTCGACGTCCGCCCCACCACCGTCCGGCGGCGGGGGCGGCAGGCCGGGACCGCACCCCGCCGGGCGCGGTCCGCGAGTCGGGTGCGGTCCGCGAGTCGGGTGCGGTCCGCCCGGCGTCGCCGCCGGCCGGGCGCGCCGTGACCGGCGGGCCGTTCCCCGAATGGGTGCGGCGGATGCCGGTGCCGGCCCTGTCGCCCGGCAACGTGGTCGTGATGGACAACCTCTCGGCCCACACGGTGTCAGGGGTGGAGGGGGCGGTCGGGGCGGTCGGGGCGGTCGGGGCGGTCGGGGCGGCCGGGGCGGCCGGGGCGGGCGTGTGATACCTGCCACCGCAGGGCCCGGACCCGAACCCGATCGGGAAGGCGTGGTCGCGGATAAAGGCCCACCGGCGGCGGGCGGCGGCGGGCGGCGGCGGGCGAGGGGGAGTTGGGCGGGGCCGGCGAAGTTGGCGACCTTCTTCTCGTGGCGCGTCGCCGTCCGCCGCGGCGTGGGGCTTGGTCGTCAGCCCGCCGCGCGAGCGGCCGGGGCACCGCCGCGCGTCGGCGTCGGCTTTTCCCCGCCGGCCGCCGCCGGCCCCCGCCGGCCGTCGGGTGGGCCTTGACGCTCGTGGAGTCGAGCTGCACCTCCCCCTCGGCGTCGGCCTCCTCAACCGTGCTCACCCAGACCGGCCGCCCGACAGGCGCCCGACAGGCACCCGACAGGCGTTCCCAGGCGCCGAGGCGCACCATCGGTCGCAACACTTCCAGACGCTGTCGGGCCTGCCGAAGCGGGCGGGCAGGTCCGCCCAGTGGACGCCCGTTCTGATCGCGTAGTGGGCCGCGCCGACGAATGGGCGGTTGTCGGCGGCGGCGCGGCCGGGGTCGGCGGCCTTGACCGGCAGCAGGTCGCGGACTCGCCCCCACTGTGCGTCGGCCGACCCGTGGCGTCATCTCTTGCGGACATGCTGCCACAACGCGACCAATCGCGCCGCGCCTGAACGTCGGCACTCCCTAGCGGCGGCCGGACGCCCCGCGGCGGCCGGCCGCGTGGGGCCTGCTGCGCCGGCCGTTGCTCGGCCGGCTCCGGGGGTCGGCGCGGCCGACTTGCCCCGTGTCGTTTTACAGCCGTCGCACGTCCGACCCGTCGCTCACCGGGGCCGGGGCGGGGCTGCGGGTTCCGAAGCGGGTTCTCGGCGACCGGGGTGCGACGCCGGCGCGAGCCGCACGGCAGTGGGCGGGGGCGGTGCGTGGCCGAGCAGGCCGGCGCGCCGCCGCACCAGTTCCGCCGGCTGCGAACGCGGTTCGGCCGGCGCGGCGGTTCGGCCGGCGCGGCGGTCGGCCGGCGCGGCGGTCGGCCGGCGCGGCGGCAGGATCGCCGCCGGGCGGGCGGCGCGGTTCAATCCGAGTCCGGCTTGAAGAATCGGGACGACGCCCGACAGGCCCGTGGGCGGGACGCCCGCGCCACGGCTCCGGCGCGACCGCCCCGCCCCCCGCCGCCCCTACCATCGCCCCATGAAGATTTACACCAAAACCGGCGACGACGGCACGACCGGGCTGATCGGCGGGGCGCGGGTCGGCAAGGACGACGCCCGGCTCGACTGCTACGGCACCGTGGACGAGCTCAACGCGACGCTCGGCCTCGCGGCGGTCGCGCTGGGGGCGGGCGATCACGGGCCGGTCGAGGCGGTGCGGCGGGCGCAGGCGGATTTGTTCGTCCTCGGCTCGCACCTGGCGACGCCGGCGGACAAGAAGGCGTCGGCCAAGCTGCCGCCGCTGGACGCCGGCATGGTGGCGCGGCTGGAGCGCGAGATCGACGCGGCCGAGGCGGAACTTTCGCCGCTGACGAGCTTCATCCTGCCCGGCGGGACGGATGCGGCGGCGCGGCTGCACCTGGCGCGGTGCGTCTGCCGGCGGGCGGAGCGGATGCTGCTGGGGTTCGAGCGCGAGTCGCCCGGCCACGACGTCGAGCCGGTGGTGAAGCAGTACCTCAACCGCCTGAGCGACTGGCTGTTCGTGCAGGCCCGCGCGGCGAACGCGGCGGCGGGCGTGGCGGATTTGCCGTGGCACCCGGGGGGGTGAGGGGGGATTCTGCCGCTTGCGGCTTTTGCCGCTTGCGGCTTGGCAAAGAAACCCGAACGCGACTGACCCGCCGCGTCCAAGAACCCGGGTCTTCGCCTTCGGCTCCGACGCCGGCTTGTTCCGTGCTTTTGTGACGTATTGATTCCGTTTAGGATTTGGAAGATGTCCAGCCGTACCCCATCGTCCTTCACGATCGAATCCCTCGAATCCCGCCGCCTGCTGGCCGCGACCGTCGCGCTGGACCGGGGGATCCTCACGGTCGTCGGCGACGCGGCGGCGGACCGGATCGACGTGGCCTACTCCGCCGACCGCAGCGAGCTGCTCGTGACCGTCAACGGCACGTCGGCGGGCGGCTATTCGGCCGCGAGCGTCGGGCGCGTCAGCATCGACGGCGGCGCGGGGGATGACGTCATCACCACCGACTTCCGCGGCCGGTCGATCCTCCGCGGCGGGCCGGGGAATGACTCGATCAACGCCGGCGGCGGCGATGACCAGCTTTTCGGCGACGCCGGGAATGACACGATCTTGGGAAATCGCGGCCGAGACGTCATCTACGGCGGCGATGGCAACGACGTGCTATCCGGCGGCACCGGGCCGGACGTGCTGATCGGCGAGGCCGGCAACGATTCGGTCGTCGGCAGCGCGGGCGATGACCGGCTGTTCGGCGACGGCATCCTTGACACAGATTCTGAGAATGCCGCGGCCGGGAGTGACACCCTCGGCGGTAGCGAGGGGCGCGACACGCTGTACGGCGGCCTCGGGGCGGACCTGATCTCCGGCGGGCCGGGCACGCAGGATTTGGTCAATTATTCCGACCGCTCGGCCGACCTGTTCGTCACCATCGGCGCGGCCGACCAGAGCGGCGCGCGCGGCGAGCGGGATACCGTAACGGTCGATACGGAAAAGGTGAACGGCGGCGCGGGGAACGACGTGCTGCAGGGGTCGGGCGGGCGAAACGTGCTGTTCGGCGGGCCGGGCAATGACGTGCTGCTCGGCGAGGGCGGGGCCGATTCGCTCTTCGGCGCGGAGGGGAATGACTCCCTCGCCGGCGGCAGCGGGTCGGACCTGCTCGACGGCGGGACCGGCACCAACGACCTGGAGGGCGGCGATGGGAACGACACGCTGAACCTGCAGGCCGGCGCGGCCGACACCTACGACGCCGGCGGCGGCGCGAACACCGTCAACGCCGGGCCGAACGCCGTCAACCGCGCGCTCGCGCAGCCGCAGAGTTATACGAACCCGACGCAGGATGCCGACTGGCCCGACCCGACCATCGTGCGCGTCGGCGACACGTTTTACATGAGCCACACCACCGGCGGGCCGGACTTCGGCAACCCGCTCTACTCGTCGAAGGACCTGACGAACTGGAC
Organism: Tepidisphaeraceae bacterium; assembly: GCA_965260985.1. Lineage (GTDB taxonomy): Bacteria > Planctomycetota > Phycisphaerae > Tepidisphaerales > Tepidisphaeraceae > CBDHCE01. Next base: position 3,571 of record CBDHCE010000019.1, read on the forward strand.
GTTCGTGAAGAACCTGCTGACGCCGGAGAACAAGCCGGCGTTCATGCGCAGCGAGTTCTGGGCGCCGGAGATTCACCGCGTCAACGGGAAGTTCGTGCTGGTGACGACCTCGACGAGCAGCGTGACCAACCGGCTGACGATCGCAATCGCGCAGTCGGACGCGATCGACGGGACTTACACCTATCAGGACCAGCCGATCGTCAGCGACGGGGTGTCGGTGCTGGACCCGTCGATCTTCCAGGACGATGACGGGCGGGTCTACCTGCTGTGGAAGCGCGACGCCGATCGCGGGGGCGGGGTGGGCGGGTCGATCCGCATCCGCGAGATGAACGCCGCCGGCACGGCGTTCGCCGACGGGTCGGCCGAGCGCGTGCTGCTGGCGTCGGACGTCGGCCAGGGCCAGCCGTTCGAGCGCGGGCTGGTGGAGGCGCCGGAGATGATCAAGCGCGGCGGGCAATACTACCTGTTCTACAGCGGCGGGTTCATTGATGACTCGTACCGCGTCGGCGTGGCGCGCGGGGGCAACCTGACCGACCCGTTCGAGCGGAACCCGGCGAACCCGATCGTGGCGAACAACGCGACGTGGAACGGCCCCGGCCACGGCCAGCCGTTCGCCGACGCCGACGGCACCGAGTACTTCTACTACCACGCCCACCACGGCGACCCGAACGCCGTCGGCGGCCGCGTGCAGGTGATGGACCGGATCGAGTTCGTCGACGGCTGGCCGACGTTCGGCAACGGCGGCACGGTGAGCACCGCGCCGCAAACCGCGCCGCGCACCGGCGACTTTCCCGCCTACGCCTACGCCCTGCCGCCCGCCGGCCCGCTGAGCGGCACGTCGACTTTGACCGGCGGCGCGACCGACGACCGCGGCGTCGCCAAGTACGACTTCTTCGCCGACTCGGCGTCGGGAGAAGCTTTCATCGGCCACGCGACGCGCGACGGCGACCGGTGGGTGCTCGACTGGAACACCCGCGCCGCCGCCAACGGCACCTACGCGTTGACCGCCCGCGTGACCGACACCGCCGGCCACGTCACCACCGCGCCGTCGCGCGTGGTGGCGGTGGCGAATTAGAAGAGGGTTTCCCCAATAGCCGGGAGCGGAAGCCCCGGTCTTCGCGGCGGAAGCTGTTCGAGTTCGGGAAGGTCACCGCGACGAAACCGGGGCTTCCGCTCCCGGCTACTAGGGAAACCGTCTCCGACAAGTTAGCGTTTGCCCCCCATGCTCCTCCCCCTCCTGCTCGCCGCCGCCCTGATCGCCGCGGTCGCTTGGGCGGCAGTAGAACGGGCGGCGGGGGATCGGCGGCTGCGGCGCGTCGACGCGGCGGTGCGGCGGCTGGAGGCGGGCGACTGGCGGGCGCGGCTCGACGGCGGCGGGCGGCTGTCGACCTTCGCCGCCGTCGCCGGCCGGCTCAACAATCTGGCCGAGCGGACCGGCAAGCGGATCGCGGCGCTCGACCGCCAGCGCGGCGACTTGCGCGCGCTCGTCGACGCCCTGCCCGACCCGATCCTGCTGGCCGACACGCGGGGGAAGATCATCCTCATCAACGCCCCTGCCGCCCGGCTGCTGGACGTGACGGTGGCCCGCGCGCTGGGGCAGCGGCTGGTGGCGGTGGTGCAGGACGCGGCGGTGCTGGGGCTGTTCGAGCAGGCGTCGGACCGGCTGCCCACGCCCGACGCCGCCGCCTCGCCGAAGACCGCCGCGCGCGAGCCGTTCGAGCCGCCCGAGGCCATCCACCGCACGCTGCGGCTGAGCCGGGGCGGGCAGCGGATGAGCTTCCAGGCGGTGGCGACGCGGACCGAGGCCGGCGGCGTGATGGTGGTGCTGCGCGACATCTCCCAACTCGCCGGCGCGGTGCAGATGAAGGCCGACTTCGTCGCCAACGCCAGCCACGAGTTGCGCACGCCGCTGAGCGCGATCAAGATCGCCTTCGAGACGCTGGTGGAGGTGTACCGCGACGAGGATCCCGCGCCGGCGGCGCGGTGCGTGGAGATCATCGACGGCCACCTGCGGCGGCTGGAGGAGATGCTGCGCGACCTGCTGGACCTCTCGCGGGTGGAGCAGGCGGACCTCAAGCCGCACCTCGAGGCGGTGCGGGCGGCCGACGCGCTGGCGGTGCTGCGGGCGACGATGGGCCCGCCCGCGCGGCGCAAGGGCGTGGCGCTGACCTTCGCCGACGCCGGCGACCTGGAGTTCCCGACCGACCGGCGGCTGTTCGATTTGATCGCCAAGAACCTGGTGGAGAACGGGGTGAAGTACACGCCCGCCGGCGGGTCGGTGGCGGTGCGGCTGGAGAGTCATGCCCTGCCGCCCGACGCCGCGGCCGTCCACGCGCACCTGCTGGGCGTCGGCGGGGATGAGGAGGTCGGCGGCGGCGGCGGGCGGGCGTACCGCGAGGTCGTGCTGACGGTGGCCGACACCGGCGTGGGCATCCCGCCCGAGCATTTGGGCCGCGTCTTCGAGCGGTTCTATCAGGTCGACCCCGCCCGCACCGGCACCGGCGGCACCACCACCCGCGGCACCGGGCTGGGCCTGGCGATCGTCAAGCACGCCACCAGCGCCCTCGGCGGCACCGTGCGCGTCGACAGCGAGCCGGGCGTCGGCACGACGGTGCGGTGCGTGCTGCCGCAGTTGGCGGGCTAGATCCGCTCGCGCACCGCGTAACTCGCCCCCAGCAGCGCGAGGCAGATCACCGTCTGCCACAGCGCGCCGGGGATGAAGAACGGCACCACGATCAGCGCGACGCCCACCAGCAGCGGGACCAGCCGGCCCTGCTTTTTGCCGTAGAGGAACATGCCGGTGCCGATGGAGCCGAAGATCACGGCGACGAGCAGCGAGTTGGTGTCGAAGTTGAAGTTCATGGCCGGCGGCGGTTGGGGGCGGCGGTTGGGGTAGGATAGGCCGTGCGACTCCTCCTGCCGATGCTGATTCTAACCCCACTGCTCGCCGCCGTGGCAAGGGGCGCGGTGCTGTCGGCCGATTCGTACAAGCACTACATCGACGCCTTCAACGCCGGCGATGAGGAACTTCACCCGCAGGCGATCCCGAACGCCGGCGCGTGGGATTTTCTGAAGCAAAACATCCCGCTGCTGGACTGCCCCGACGGCGAGGTGGAGCGGACGTATTACTTCCGCTGGTGGACGTACCGCAAGCACCTGAAGCGGACGCCGGGCGGGTGGGTCGTGACGGAGTTTCTGCCGGACGTGCCGTGGGCGGGGAAGTTCAACGGCATCTCCTGCCCCGCCGGCCACCATTTTTACGAGGGGCGGTGGCTGCGCGACCCGGTTTACCTGCGGGACTACGTTCACTACTGGTTCCGCGGCGGCGGCAGCCCGCGGGCGTACAGTTTTTGGGCGGCGGACGCGATTTTGGCGTTCGAGACGGTTCATCCCGATTCGCCGCGGCTCGTCGATTTGCTGCCGGACCTTGTGGCGAATTACGAGGGGTGGCGGCGCGAGCGGACGGACGCCGAGACGGGGCTGTTCTGGCAATATGACGTGCGCGACGGCATGGAGGTCGCCATCGGCGGCAACGGGGTGCGGCCGACGATCAATTCGTATCAGTATGGCGATGCGGTAGCTGTTTCAGAGATTGCCACACTTGCGGGGAAGAAGCAGGTTGCGGAGACGTATGCAAAAGAGGCGAGGCGCGTGCGCGGCGGGGTGGAGGCGCGACTGTGGAATGAGAAGGATGAGTTCTATGAAGTGCTTCCGCGGCCCGCCGCCAAAGCAGTGGGCTTTCTGGAGTGGCGCGTGAACGGGGATGCAGTTCTTACCAAAAGTGCAAAAGCGTCTGCGTCTTACCATAATCCCAATGAATCATTGGAGGCACTGAATGATGAAATCGCCCCGTCCGAATCTTCCGATAAGAATGCGCCGCGCCTGACGTTCTGGGATCATCGTGGAACCGCCGAGTGGGTGCAGTACGACTTCGCCGCGCCGGTGCGCGTCAGCAGCGTTGAAGTGTTCTGGTACAAGGACCGCGCCGACTGCGACGTGCCGGCGTCGTGGGAGTTGCTCTACAAAGACGGCGGGGCGTGGAAGCCGGCGAAGGCGGCGGGCGGGTATGGGGTGCTGATCGACCGATTTAACAAGGTGGAGATCGAGCCGGTCGTCACCGCCGCGCTGCGGGTGCGGGTGGTGCAGAAGAACGCGGACGGGCCGAAGCAACTCGCGGGGGTGCGGGAGGAATTGGGGTTCACGCCGTGGTACTTTCACCTGCCGACGCCGGGGGCGGGGCGGGAGGTGGCGTGGAAGCAGTTCACCGACCCCGCCGGCTTCGCCGCCCCGTTTGGGCCGACCACGGCCGAGCGGCGGTGCCCGGAGTTTCTGGTCTCCCGCGTCGGCCACCCGTGCCAGTGGAACGGGCCGAGCTGGCCGTTCGCCACGTCGGTCACGCTCACGGCGCTGGCGAACGTGCTGAACGATTACCCGCAGGCGGCCGTCTCGAAACGCACCTACTTCGACGCCCTGCTGACCTACGCCCGGCTGCACCGCCGCACCAAGGCCGGCGGCACCGTGGTGCCGTGGATCGACGAGGTGGCCGACCCCTTCACCGGCGTCTGGCTGTCGCGCGAGATGCTCGAGCGCCGCGGCTGGCCCGCCGGCGAGGGCGGCCGCGAGCGGGGGAAGGATTACAACCACTCGACCTTCTGCGACCTGGTCATCACCGGACTGATCGGCCTCCGCCCGCGCCGCGACGACGTGCTCGAAGTCAACCCACTTGTGCCCGACGGCACCTGGCCGTGGTTCTGCCTCGACGCGGTCCCCTACCGCGGCCGGTCGGTCACGATCCTCTGGGACCGCGACGGCTCGCGCTACCACCGCGGCGCGGGGCTTCGCGTGCTGTGCGACGGGAAAGAGATTGCCCACCGCCCCGACCTCGGCAAACTCGCCGCGACGATGCCGCCGGCCGCCGCGCCGTAGAACGGGGTTAAAACCCGTGTTTGCGCCTGCGGGTTGCCGCTTGCGGCTTCGCGAAGAAACAATCCTCGAGACCCGTGTTCTTTGCGAAGCCGCGAGCGGCAATTCGCAGACGCGGGCGGGGCGCCCGTGCCACGGGGTCGCTACTGCGCCGCGTCGTACACCTTCAACTGCCGGCGGACGGTGGCGGCTTTTGTCGACTCGCCCAGCGCGTCGAGCAGATCGGCGTAGCGGTTCCCGACCGAAACGTAGGGCGTGCCGCGCGTGAACGCGCCCGGCGGCGGGGGCGGCAGCCGGCGCAGCAGGAAGTCGTAGACGTTCGCCAGCCGCCGGTACTCGCCCCGGCCGCGCAGCAGGGCGTCCACCGCGTCGGCGGCGAGCAGCACGGCCGGGCCGGCGGTCGGTGGGCCGGTCAGCACCGCGCCGTACTCGGCCAGCGCCGCCTCCTCGCGCCCGGCCGACCGCAGCACGTCGGCGCGCTCCAGTTTCACCCGCGCCTGCAAATCCGCCCGCCGCGCCGGCAGCAGCGCCGCCACCGCCGCCCACGCCTTCAGCCGGGCGGCATCGGGCTGCCCGGCCGTCAGCCGTTTCGCCAGATTCAGGGCGAACTCCGGGTAGTCCGCCGCGGCGAACTTGCCGATCGCCGCCAGCGCCGCCGCCGCCCGCCCGTCGTTTTCGGACGCCGCATCGGCCAGCCGCTCCCACGCGAGGCGGTTGCCGGGGCAGAGGGTGATCGCCCGCCGCAGCAGCGCATCCTCGGCGTCCGCCGGGGCGAGGTCGGTGCCCTTCGCCATCGCCCACGACGCCAGCCGGTCCGCCGCCGACGCCCGTTGCAGCGACGCCAGCACCGCCACCTCCGACTCCTCGACCGCCGCGTGCGTCTGCGGGTCGGTCGCAGTGCCCGACGCCTCAAGCGCCCGCCCGTCGAAGACCCACCGTGCCGACTTGCCCGCCGGTTCGAGCCGCCCGACCCACGCCCCCGCCTCGCCGCCGATGCCCGCCGCGCCGGAGAAGACCACCGCCGGCGCGCCGACGCTTTTGGCGACGCCGGCGGCGTAGTAGGCGCGGTCGTACACATCGCCGCCGCACGCCGCGAGGTTTTCCAGCGTGTAGGGCAGGGCGTCGACGCGCTTGGGCGCGCCGGTGAGGTCGTGCGCCCGGTCCCACGGCACGTCGGCGGCGATTGTGGCGAGGGGGGCCGCCGCCCGGCCGTACCGCCGCCGCGCGTAGGCCACGTCCGCCTCGGCCAGCGGGTTGTCGACGACGAAAACCGCCAGCGCCCACGGCAGTTGCTGAAGGTCGAATCGCCCCTTCGCCCGGCTGTAAAAGTGGAACAGCCCCGACGCCCGCTCGACCGCGCCGGCGGGGTCGACGTAGCCGTCGCGCCCCGCCGGCGGGTCGTCCCACACCACGCAGAGCGCGGCCGCCAGGTCGGGCCAGTCCGCGACGCGGTCGCCGTGGTCCAGGCGGAGGCGCGAGAGGACCGCCAGCACGCGCTCGGGCTTGTCGGCGTCGGTGACGGCGGCCATTAGCGTCGCGGCCAGCGCGGGGCGGTCGGCCAGCCATGCCAGGGTTTCACGCTGCCCCTCGTCGAGCACGGGGATGCCGGCGAAGTAGCGGGCGAACTCCCGCGCGGTCTGCAGCCGGACGATCCGCCCCGCGTCGGCGGCGGGGTCGAGCAGCAGTTCCGACAGCGCCGATTCGGCGTAAGTCTCGAGTGGTTCAAGCCGGCCCGACGCCGCCGCCTCGCGCGACATCGCGGCGAGGGAATCGACTGACGCCTGCCCACCGGCAACCTCATCGGCGCGGGCGGGCGGGGCCGTCAGGAGCAGCGCGCACAGGAGAAGCAGGAGCGTCCGGGTCGGCATCGCGGCGGACTATACCCGACGGCGCGCCAAACCCGAGCGCAATTTTTCACTCCCCCGCCACGCGACGCCGGCGGTAGGCCAATCCCGCCAAGCCCGCGGCCGGCGCGAACGCCCACACCGCCGCCGGCAGGGGCACCACGGCCGGGCCGCCGCCGCCGGTCCCGCCGTCCGACGTCACGGTGATGCGCGCCACGTCGTAGCCCGGCGCGGTGAAGTCGGCGTTGGCGAACCGCGGGTCGTCCAGAACCCCGCCGCTGCCGGCGGGCTTGAAGCCGGTGGCGGCCGTCACGACGCCCCCCTCGGGCACGCCCACATTATCGGCGCTCTGGCCGAAGAAGGCGGTGTTGGTTGGGATCTCGTCGTTCACCTCCGACCCCGCGTCCAGCACGGCCGACCCGGCGATGCTCAGGTCCGCGCCGACGAAGTTTCCCGCCGCGTCGAAGATCGGGATCGGGCTGGCGCTGGCGACGAAAAAGTCGTTGCTGGGGATCACCATCGAGGCGTAGCTGAAGTAGCGATTCGCGGGGTCCGCGCCGTCGAGGGTGAAGGTTTTGGTCAGCGTCTGCCCCGGCGCGAGGACCGCGAAGCCCGGCCGGGCGAAGCCGACGTTGGCCGGCAGCGCGTCGTCCAATCCGCCGGGCGCGACGGAGCCGGCGGAGGCGCGGAACTCCTCGGAGATCGACGGCAGCGGGTCGCGCGGGAGGTTGGTCGAGCCGTCCTCCACCAGCCGCTCGAGCCCCGGCGAGACCGGCGCGCCGGCGGCGTAGGTGTCGAACGAGCCGTCGTGGAAGGCGACCCACAGCGGCGTGAGGAAGGTGCCGCCGGCCGGGGCGGCGTTGGTGATCGTGACCGTCACGCTCGTCGGCGCGGCGTGGGCGGTCGCGGCGAGCAACCCCACGGCAAGGGCGGCGGCGGTCAGGGGGCGTCGGATCATGCGGGGGCCTTTCGGGAGGGGGGAGGCGATTCGGGCTGAAAACCGGCGGGGCGGCGGGATTATTCCCCAAAACTTTCGACGGCCCGAAAATCGGACCGGCGCGGCGGAGGCCGCGGTGGCCGTAGACGGCCGTAGACGGCGCGGCATGGTCTGCACCGGATGCGGCATGGTCTACAGACATCGCGGCATAGTCTGTAGACGGCGCGGCATCGTCTGTAGACATCGCGGCATCGTCTGTAGACATCGCGGCATCGTCTGTAGACGGCGCGGCATAGTCTGGAGACGGCGCGGCACAGTCTGTAGACGGCGCGGCACAGTCTGTAGACGGCGCGGCACAGTCTGGAGACGGCGCGGCACAGTCTGTAGACGGCGCGGCATCGTCTGTAGACGGCGCGGCGCCCGTGGCGGCGGGACGGGGCGGATTGCGGGGTGGGAACTGGGCGGTCCGGCCGGTATCATGCCCCGCGACGGTTTTCCCTACGGAGGCTCGGAGTTTTGGACGACAAGGCCTTCCGAACCCTCGCCCTGGCCGAATTGGAGGCGGTCCACCGTTTGGCGCACCACCTCGCGCCGCGCACGCAGGACGCCGACGATTGGGTGCAGGAGACGTATCTCCGCGCGCTCAAGTCGTCCGGGGGGTTCGCGCCGGGGCCGCGGGGGATTCGGCCGTGGCTGTTCAAGATTCTGCACAACGTGCGCAACACCCGCCTGGCGCGGCAGGGCCGGGCGCCGGTGGCGAGCGACGAATTGGACGGCCGGGCGGACGAATCGGCCGACGGGTCGGCGGGCGGGCGGGCGGGGTGGGTGGCGCTGGCCGACGTCGATTGGGAGCAAATCGACGGCCGATTGCGGCGGGAGATCGACGCGCTGCCGGACGCGCAGCGGGTGGCGTTCCTGCTGTTCGCGGTGGAGGATTTGGCCTACCGCGAGATCGCGGACGTGACCGGCGTGCCGATCGGCACGGTGATGAGCCGGCTGCACCGGGCGCGGCGGGCACTGGCGGCCGGGCTGGCGGAGGGCGACTCGCCGGCGCGCGAGCCTTTGGGAACAAAGCAAGGTTCTAAGCGGTAGTGAAGGTGTGCTGATGGCGAAGCGGACCGACCGCGAAAGTTTCGAGGGGCAGGCCGCCGCGCTGGAGGGCGCGGCGCGGCGGGCGGTCCGCGCCGACACGCCGGAGGTGCCGGCGGCGCTGCGGGCGCGGATCGAGGCGCTCTGCGCGATTGATGCGGAAAGCCCGGCGGCGAAGGTCGAGCGCGGGCGGTGGCGGATCGGGGCCGGCTGGGCAATGGCGGCGGCGGTGCTGCTGCTGATCGGCGGGGGCATCGCCGGCGCGCTGATCGGCCGGAGCGCGCTCCCGAAGGTGCCGGCCGTCGCCCAGGGACCGACGACGGCGGCGGTGATTCCGGCGGCCTACGCGCGGTCGGTCACGCGCGTCCACGTCGACTGCTCGCGCTTTCTCGGCAAGCACACGCTGCGGGTTTACCCGCGCGACCTCGGCGCGCTGGCGGCGTCGGTGGAGAAGGATTTCGGCGGCACCCAGGCGTGGCCGGACTTGTCGGCGATGGGCTACGCCTTCGTCGGCGCCGGCCCGTGCGCCGAGCCGCTGGCGGGCACCGTCCACCTGCTGTACCGCACCACGAAACCCGACTCGGCCGACACGCTGAGCCTGTTCGTGCAGGCGTGGGCCGGGCAGTACAAGATGGACGCCGGCCGGCTCTACCTGGTCGACGGCCCGCAGTCGCCCCACCCGATGTACGCCTGGCGGACCGGCGGGGTGGTCTACTTCCTCGTGACCGACGGGATGGACACGGCCCGCGACGCGGCCCAAAAGCTGCGCGCGGATCTGGCCCTCTGAGCCGCTTGCGGCTTCGCAAAGAAAGCGGACTTCAGACAAGCGTTTCTTTGCGAAGCCGCGAGCGGCTCAAGGCTTCCGCGCCCCGAACGCGGCGAAGCGCGTGGACTTGTGCAGCACATCCGCGTCGACGAATCCGGCGGCCCGGAGGCGGTCGATCTGCTCCATCACCGGGCGGGGCGTGTCCTCCTTCTCGACGTAGGCGAACACCTTGTCGCGGTAGGCCGCCCCGCCGGCGGTCTCGAGGTAATCGCCCCACCGCCGCCACATCATCGACTCGACGGCGGGGTGGACCTGCGTGACGCTGTCGGCGATCCAGACCGACCCGCCCGGCCGGAGCCAGCGGAAGAAGGCGGCGAACACCGCGTCGAACTCCCCGCCGGTCCGCAGGTGGTGCAGCGTCTGGGCGGCGAGGATCACGTCGAACGAGGCGTCGGGGAAGTCCGCCCCGCGCACGTCGGCCTGCACGGCGGTCACGGCGCGCCCGCCCGCCGCCGTCACGCGCTCCACGGCGCGGTCGAGCATCGGCCGGCTCAGGTCGAGCAGCGCGCACGACAGCCCCGGCAGCCGCTGCAGCAGCTTGAGGGTGTAATTCCCCGCCCCGCACCCGACGTCGAGCACGGCGGCCGCCCCCGGCGTGACGGCCGCCGCCGCCCCGGCCACGAGGTCGAGCACCAGCGGCGCGTCCGGCGTCGCCACCTGCCCGGCGTCGAGGTCGGCGAACCGCTCGACGTCGGCATCGAAGCGACGGCGGATTTCGTCGACGGTGGATTTGTCGGGCACGGGGGGGGATCCTTTCGCGTGGGTTGTAGCGTATGGCGCGACTGATTCTCACGCGAACCAATGTCCATTGAGCTCTGACGCGATTCGGATTTCTTTGCGAAGCCGCAAGCGGCGGTGTCCCGCGACTTGTGGCCCGCTTCGTCTTATTATTCTATCCCAAGGAAATCATGATTGGAAAACCTGACGCCAACACTTCCCGCCCGCGCCTGCTGGACGTAGTCGCGCTCCTGTCCGACCTTCCCGAGTGCGGCCTCCGCGCCGGGCAGGTCGGCACCATCGTGGAAGTGTTGGCACCGGATGTTTTTGAGGTAGAGTTTGCCGACCCCGAGGGCAGAGCTTTGGAGATCACGACGGTGCGGGCGGGGCAGATGCTCGTCCTGCACGACGGCCCACCCGCGGCAACGGCGTAGGAACGGTTCGGGTTGGGTGCCACGGTAGATTTCGCATGAAGAACCTCGAGGCGACCCGAACGCCGCAACAAGCCGGCGTCTGAGCCGAAGGCGAAGACCCGGGTTTCGGGCGCAGCACCTCGCCGAACTCCGGTGCGGCCCCGCGCCGAGGACCCGGGTCTTCGCCTCCGGCTCAGACGCCGGCTTGTTGCGGCGCGGCGGCGAATTCGCAACGGGAGCACCGCGATCTAACCCGCTGACCCAAGGCTGGTTACGCTGCTGCCCCCGATCCTTGATGCGAAATCCTCCGTGGCTTGGCGTGCTCGCCAACCCGTGTCGAACGGGTCGGTGGTGCGCGGAAAGTCTCGGATTGGAACTGTTCAATCCGCGGAGGATTTTGCAGGAAGACTTCTAAGACTCAACTTGACTCATTATGATTACAAAGGTCGCATTTCCCTCTTTTCGCTCGCCCGTGGCACCCGGCAGCGTTGCCTCCCGGCGCGACGGTTAGCCGCCTCCGCTTGCGGCGCGCGTCGGGCGCGTGACATCGCTCGACGCGCCCCGCAAGCGGAGGCGGCTAAACGTCGCGGTTCGGCGCGCGTCGCACGTTCGCCCTGCGGTCGCAAACGCCGCCGTTCATACGAAATCCTCAACAGCACCTAGACGAAAGCCGCTACGCCAACGGCGCTCGACCCTCCCTAGAGGAACACCGCCCGCCGCTGTACCATCGGCCCGCCGTGCCTCCCACCGAGCCGCCCACCCTGGCCGTCATCATCCCCACGCTCAATGAGGCCGGCGGCCTTGCGGGGGTGATCGCGCACACGCGGGCGGCGGCGCGGGGGCGGGCGGTGGAGCTCATCGTGTCCGACTGCCGCAGCCACGACGGCACCGCCGAGGTGGCGCGTGCGTGCGGCGTGCGGGTGGTCGAGGGGGCGGCGAACCGGGGCGACGCGATGAACCGCGCCGCGGCCCTCGCCACGGCGGCGGCGCTGCTGTTCGTCCACGCCGACTCGCGCCTGCCCGACGGCTTCGCCGGCAAAGTTGGGCGAGCCTTGGCGCGGCCGGGCGTGGTCGGCGGGGCGTTCGACTTCCAGTTCGGCTCGCACCCCGGCCACCACGGCCTCAACCGCCAGTCGCTCCGACTCGTGGCCTTCTGCAACCGATTCCGCTTTCGGATCACCCGCAACTTCTTCGGCGACCAGGGCGTGTTCGTCCGCCGCGACGTTTTCGAGCGACTCGGCGGCTTCCCCCGCGTGCCGCTGTTCGAGGACGCGCGGTTCTGCCAGAAACTCCGCCGCGCCGGGCGGACCGCGATCCTCTCGCCGCCGATGAAAACCTGCCCCCGCCGCTTCATCGCCCGCGGCGTGCTGCGGCAGTTCGCCGCGGATTTGTGGATGATCAACTGCGACCTGCTCGGCGTGCGGCCGACGCGGGCGTGGGACCGCTACAACGCCCTCAACCGATCTACTCCGCCGGCGGGCGGTTGAGCGACCAGTCATAGCTCATGCCGACGTACTTCGTGGCCGGCTGGACGGGCGAGTCCGGCCCGGCCAGCGCCTTGGCGGCGTCGAGCGGCGTGCCGTCGGGCTTGCCGAGCTTGTCCTCCGCGTACTTCACGAAATCGCCCTTCCAGAAGTCGGCCAAAATCGCATTGAGCGCGACGGTCTGGGCATCCTTTTTCTTGGCGATCCGCGGGTCGTCCAGCGCGATCTTCGACTGCCCCGCAAGCTGCTCGTCGAGGCGCGGCCCCTCATACGCCTCGGCCCGCAGCGGGGGGCAGCTCGCGCTCATGCAGTTGAGGGCGAAGTGGATGCGCACGTCGCCGAAGGAGCGGACCTTCGACTTTTCGATGGAATCGAGCGTCATCGACTTCCCGCCGACGGTGTGGCCGTCGAGGATGAAGATCGAGCCGGGAAAGCCGCTGTAAAGCACGTTGCCCGGCAGCCCGCGCTGCTGGACGGCGTACATGCAGATGGCGTTGTAGGCGTTGATCCAGTAGGCGAGCTTGTCGGCGTCGGTCGGGAACAGATCCGGCCGGCTGTCGGGCGAGGTTTGGCCGATCTGGCCGACGAAGCGGTAGAGCGCCTCCTTCACGCCGTTCGTGTTGGCCTTGATCTGCTCGTGGCGGACGTAGCCGTCGGGCGTGACGGCCTGCTTGAGCACCGCGTTCCAGTCGTCGTAGGAAAAGGCGTCGAGCCGCCCCTGCGGCCGGTACTGCTTGGGCACCGACGACGAGCACCCGGCGACGAGGGCGAGCAGCGACAGGAGCGGCGCCAGGAGGGTTTTGGTCATCTGTCTCATGCTATTGGATGCTTCGGCACATTCCGGCGCAGGGTTTCGGGAACAAGGCCGCACCGGATGCGGCGCGGCCTACGCCGCGGGCAGCGGCTCGCCCTCGGGCGTGGCGGGAATGACCTCGATGACCCGCACCTCGCCGCAGGTGAAGCCCCCGGTGAGTCCGTAGTTGGTCGACAACTCGACCCTCACGCCGCCCCCCTCCAACTGCGAGAGCGACAGGCCGTCGAGCACGTTCTGGAAGTTGAAGCCCTCGAACTCGTTGGCGTCGACCCGCGCGCAGCGGAAGCGGATGAGCGAGTGCAGGATGCGTTCGTAGTGCCCGTCGGACGTGACCCGCGCGGTGCGCTTCCACACGTGGACGAGGAACTCGAGGACCGGCCCGTCCGGCCCGCGCCGGTCCATGCCGAGCGACACGACCTCCATGTCGTGAAACGTCGGCCAGTCGCCGAAGCGATCGACCACGGCGTCGGCACCGATGATGAAGGATTCGGCCCACATGTGCATCACACCGAAGCGGAAATCTCCAGCTGTGGAACCCTCACATCGCAGGCGGCATCTCAATCAACTTCTTGAAGTAAAACCGCAAAAAGTCCGACCGCGGCCGGTTCACCACCGTCGCGAAGGGCACCGATGACGTGAAGTTCGAGAACTCCGCCCGCGCCGCGGCCGCCAGGATCGGGCCGGTCAGCTTCCCCGCCTTCGCCGCCGCATTAAATCGCATCCGCTGCACCGCGCCGCTCTCGGGGAACTGCTCGACGGCGGCGGCCAACTCCGGGTCGTCCGGCGTCAGCCCGTCCGCCGAGGCCTTGAGGGCAAGCGTAACGGCGGCGAACCGCGGGTCGGCGGTCGCCTTCCACCCGGCGCGCGCGAAGTCGACCGTCGCCGCACCGGTGCCGGCCGACGCGAAGGCGGCCGAGGCGAAGGCGGCATTCCAGAGTTCGACGTCCGACCCTTTCAACGCCATTGCCCGCAGCTTCGGGGCCAGAACGTCGCGCAGCGTTGCGGCGTCGACCGCGCCCGAATCGACCCCGGCCCGCCGCACGACCGACAGCAGGCCGCCGTGAACCGGCAGCGTGTGGCCGGGGTCGATCAGCAGTTTCTGCTTGGTGAGAATCGCCCTCACCGCCGCCGGCGATTCCTGATCGGCCGTCGCGCACGCCGCGGCGGCGGCGATGGAGCGGGCCCGCAAATCGTCCGCCGCCAGCCCCAGCGCGGCCGTGACCGCCGGCAGGTCGTGGTTCAGAAAGTCCTCGTTCGGGCCGCCGTTCCACCAGTCGAAGGGAAAGTCGCAGTCGAGGGCGATCAGGTCGGCCGCCGCGTCGGCGTCCTTTTGATCGACGGCCTTGTGCAGCAGGTCGGCCCGCCTCTGGTACGGCACCGGGTCGCGGTGGACGGCGCAGACGAGGTTTTCCATCTGCTCGATGCTCCCGTCGGGCGCGGCCTCGCTCTTGAGCCACTCGGCCTTGGCCTCGTCGAGCCGGCCCAGCCGCAGCAGGCAGTCGGCCGCCAGCGCGTGGGGCGACGCCGACCCCGGCCGGGTCTTGGAAAACGCCTGGTACGACGCCAGCGCCCCGGCATACTCCCCCGCGCGGTGCTGCTCCATCGCCCACTCCCACCCCACCTCCGGCCGATCGGGCGCGCCAAGGGCGGCGGCCTTGTGGAGTTGGTAGGAGAGGTCGCGGTCGACCTCGAACAGCACGTTGCCGAGCAGGAAAGACGCCGCCGGCGTCCGACCCTTCTCGGGCACCGCCGCCAACAGCCCGGCGTTGGCGGCCTTGACCTCGCCGGCCGCCATCCGCCGCGCCGCGTCGGGCATCGCCGCCTCGATCGCCCGGCCGGCCGCGGCCAGATCGGCGTCAAAATCCGCCCGCGCCCGGGGCGCGAACGCGGCGGCCAGCAACAGCGCGACGGAGAGGCGGGGGATCAATTTCATCGGCAAGTCCTTGAAAACGCGCGGCCACAGGATTGTCACCGAACGACCCGCCGCGTCAACAAAATATTTTTCCCTTGCGTTGCGTGAAACTTTCCTTAACGTACGCCCACCAACCGCCCAGCACCTCGAAAGGGATCCCGCATGTTTCTCAGTCAGCACCTCAAGCCGGCCTTGGCCGGCGCGATCATTTGCGCCCTCGGCGCCCCGTCCTTCGCCGCCACCCTCACCTCGCCGGCGGACGATTTGTACCAGGTTCGCCACGGCCCCAATGGAAGCCTCTTCGCCTCCTCCAACGCCGCCGAAGGGCCGGCCAAGGCGGTCGACGGCAGCACGGCGACCAAGTTCCTCGTGGGCGGCGGCAGCGCCAGCATGCCCGGCTTCATCATCACCTTCGCCGGCGGGCCGACCGCCATCAGCGGCATCCGCTTCGCCACGGCCAACGATGCCCCCAACCGCGACCCGCTGCAGGTCGTCATCGAGGGAACCAACCTGCCCGGCACGTCGCAGCAAGTCTATCAAGCCGACACCAACGCGGATTACTCCCCCATCTACACCGGCCCCACCGGCATCTCCTACACCGACATCACCCGCTTCCAGTTCGGCAGCGAGGTCGACTTCACCCCCACCACCGCCGGCATCTTCAAGTCCTACCGCTTCTACTTTCCCCAGCTCCGCGACCTGAACGGCGTCAACGCCGGCCTGGCGGACAACTTCCAGATCAGTGAGGTCCAAGTGTTCGGCGGCACCGTCCCCGAGCCCGCCAGCCTCGGCCTGATCGGCCTCGCCGGCCTCGGCCTCACCCGCCGCCGCGCCGCCCGCTAAAACGCGCGTCCAATTCCCCACGGCCACGAGCCGGGTCTTCGGTTTCAGCACTGTCGGCCCGGCTCTCTGGCATTCTGCGGCGGTGCGGCGTAAGTCGTGCCGCGCCCAACTCGAACAGGCCTTCTCATGACCGTTTCAACACTCGCCGCCCCGGCCGTCGCCGGCGCGATCCTCTGCGCACTCGGTGCCCCGTCCTACGCCGCGGTCTTCACCTCGCCGACGGACGACATCGTCTCGATCTTTCACAACACCCGCACCAACGCGAGCCAGGGGCTGACCTCCCCCGTCGGTGAACGCGGACCCCAGGCGCTGGACGGCAACACGGCGACGAAGTTGCTCGTCAGCGGCTCGACAGTGAGCCAGCCCGGCTTCATCATCACCCCCACCGCCGGGCCGACCTCCATCAGCGGCATCCAATTCGCCACCGCCAACGATGCCCCCAACCGCGACCCGCTGCAGATCGTCATCGGCGGCACCAACGACTTCACCAGCTCGGCGAACGCCGTGGCGTTTGATACCGACGCAAATTACACCACCGTTTACGCCGGCCCCAGCGGAATCTCCTACACCGACATCACCCGCTTCCAGTTCGGCAGCGTGGTGAACTTCACCCCCAGCGCGGCCTTCAAGACCTACCGCGTCTACACCACCCAACTCCGCGACCTGAACGGCGTCAATGACGGCTTGGCGGACAACTTCCAGATCAGCGAGGTCCGCCTCTTCACCGGCACCGTCCCCGAGCCCGCCAGCCTCGGCCTGATCGGCCTCGCCGGCCTCGGCCTGATCCGACGCCGCCGGGCCGCCCGCTAAAAACGCTTCCGAACCGGTTGAGCCACGAGCGCAGCGAGCGATTTGGTGCGCGGCAAGGCAAAAGCGCTCGCTGCGCTCGCGGCTCAACGGGGTGGTAAACCGGCCCCCCTCAGTTGACCTCGCAGCAGACGCATCAAGTGGCCGGCCGACGGGAAGATCGTGTGGCTGAACGCGGCGCGGCAAAACGCCGGCCCGCGATGCTTGACGCATCGCGGGCCGGCAGGATTGGCTAAGGCCCGTCTGGGCCACCGAACCACGCCATTAGGCGCGGCGGCGGCGGAGCAGGGTCAGGCCGCCGAGGCCCAGCAGGCCGAGGCTGGCCGGCTCAGGGACGACGCCGTTCGAGCTGAACTCGATCTCGCTGAACTGGCTGTTCGTCGGCGCGTTGCCCGGGACGCGGACGAGGTCGGTGATGATCACGCGGTAGCTGCTGTACGCGGTCGTGTTGGCGAAATTGATCGACGGGCCGAAGGTGAACCGGTCCTGGCCGCTGGCGATGCCGGTCGGGCCGGAGTAGACCTGCGTGAACGCGCTGCCGGGGAGGCTGGCGTCGGGGGTCGAGTTCGTGCCCTCGATCAGGACCGAGCCGGGGTCGCGGCTGGGGAAGTCGTTGGCGGTGGCGAACCGGAACGAGTTGATCGCCACCGGGCTGGCGAAGGTGGCGACGAGGCCAGTCGGATTTGCAACGGAGGTGCCCGCACCATCCAGGCCGGCGCCATTGAAGTTGAGGTACTTGGTGTTGACGCTGCCGTCGACGGCCTGGAACGGGCCTTCGGCAGCCGGGTAGTCCGTGCCGACGACCTGGGGGCCGCTGGCGCCGGTGGTCCGGTCGCGCGACACGGCAACGGCACTGACGGCGGGGACCACCACGGCCTGGGCGGCGGTGGCGAGGGTGGCGGACGCGAGGGCGCCAAGGGCGCAAGTGCGGATAAAGGACATTCTACTCTCCTGTGTGGATGCCCGTGAGGGCGACATGAATGGCGGCAGTCACTGCGGGTTGGTTGGACACATCATGGCGGTCGCCGCGCGAAATGCAAGCGAAAAAATCTCCGGCCGCATTTTTCTTTTCCGCAGGTCGAACCGGCGTCGACCGGCCGATTGGCGGGCGTGGGGGGCGACCCCGGATCGGTGCCGGCAGGTTCGGTTCGCGCCAAGGCGCCGCTCTTCGGCGGCGGTCGTCTCACCCGCCGCCCAACCGCCTCGGGGCACTGCTTCGGAGGCGGGGGCCGTTCCTACCATACTTCGTGCCCTCTCCACTCACTGATTCGCAGCGGCGGCGCTGGGACGAGTATCGCCGGGCGGAGGCGTCCGACACGCGGTCGGAAAAGCTGCGGCTGCTCGACGCTTTCGTGGAAGAACTGGCGCAATCGCCGCTGGCGGCGTGGCGACCGTGGGCGCTGGACCTCGCGGCGGGGGTGGTGGACGGCGGCGCCGACATCACGGTTCGCCGGGCGCTGTTCGAGCGGGTGTTATTCCCCGCGCTGGCGGAGGGGCTGGACGAGGGGGCACCCGGCTGCGCGCGGTGGCTGGCGGGGCTGGACATTCACTTGGCCCACTGCCCGGCGTGCCGCGAGCGGCTGGGGCCGGGGCGGACGTCCCAACGTGCGTTGCTTCGGCTCGCGGTGGCGACCGATCCGGCGGACGGGCGGGCGCGGGATCGCCTGATTCGACTGATTGCCGACGGGTTCAAGTATGCGCTGCACGAGTTGCCGACGGGGGTTCTTTACGGGCACAACGGCGCGACGCCCGCCGAGTGCGACCTGCTTACGGCGGAGTTGGCGGCGTTCGGCGCGCTGCTCGCGACTGCCGGCCGGGCGGCGGAGTATGCGGAACTGGTCGAGGCGTGCGCCTTCCACTTCGCGGCGTACAAGCAGTACCTGCTCGGAAGTCCGGTGGACGGTGGGTACGAGGGCTTTTTGGACCGCCTCCCGAAGTAGCCGGGAGCGGAAGCCCCGGTTTTTCGCTCGGGGGCTGGACCCGGAGGCGAAGAACCGGGGCTTCCGCTCCCGGCTACTTCGGGAGGCGATTTGATCACCGGGCCGGGCACCCGGCGAGCGGCATTCATGGGGCCACGCTGTGCAACTGACTCCAGAGCATCTTGTCGAAGCGTTCCACGAGGGCGAAATAGGATTCGGCGACGCAGCACACAAGTCGCCGGAGGTGGCGTGGCTTGCGATCGTCGCATTGTCACGCCAGCAGCTAACGGATCAGCAGATCGCCGTTCTCGCCGCCGGCCCGCTTGAAGACTTGCTTGCCTATCACGGCGCATCGTTCATTGATCGCGTCGAGAAAGAAGCGCGGGTGTATAAAGCGTTCCGTCATTTACTCAGCGGCGTCTGGAGAAGTTGCATTTCCGAACCGGTGTGGCGCCGGGTAGAGTTCATAAGAGGCCCTGCTTGGTAGGCAGGGTGCCGGGCAGGGATTTGGAGTTGTGCTGCCAGCATTTACGGCACGACAATGGTGTTATCCGACGGGAGAAAAGTGCGATTTTGCACGCAGCCCGAATGCGAAGCGTGGTTGACCGACCGGCACCGCGTTCAGCCCGATGCCGCTCCCGAGGTCCGGTCTGTGCGGATAGGCTATCCGCCGGAACCGCACCGGATTCGCTTCCTTGCCCACTGGATCGCAAGCGAGATTCCATATGGGATGAGCGTCCTGCTCCAGATCACGGAATGGGGCATCTGGCCGAGCAGTGAGAACTGGCACTTGTACTACAGGTTGCGCCAGAGCTACGGGGACCAGCGGCTGCTGGGGGAGGCGCCCGGCCACTTGTTCTTGGGCCACGAGGGCGAAGACCTCGCGTCGTTTTTGCAGCTCTCAATCTTGAACGGGTGGGGCGGCTACATCCTGACGGAGGCCGATCATGTCAACGCGTTCTTCAGTCACGACGAGTTCATAGACTTCTTTGCTGGTCTTGATCAGAATCTGGCAGCGGTGAGAAAAGTTTGGACTCCAAGTCAACCGACCGCCGAATAACCTGTAGACCTCGGGCGCGGGTCGATCACCCCGCCTGATCGCGGTTCAGGCGCACGTCGAGCCAGACGGCGAGGGCAAGGACGGTGCCGCGGGCGATGTATTTGACTTCGGGGGAGAGGGCCATGAGGGTCATGCCGTTGAGCAGGCTCGCCATGATGAGGGCGCCGAAGATGACGCCCAGGACGGTGCCGCGGCCGCCCTTGAGGCTGGTGCCGCCGATCACGCAGGCGGCGATGGCGTCGAGCTCGAGCAGCTCGCCGATGGTGGTGGTGCTGGCGCCGGCGTAGGCGGTCTGCATGAAGCCGCCGAGGGCGACCAGCAGGCCCATGATGCCGAAGGCGAGGATGGTGACGCGGGCGACGGGGATGCCGCTGATGAGGGCCGCCTCCTCGTTGCCGCCGATGGCGTAGAGGTGCCGGCCGAAGCGGGTGTGGCCGGTGAGGGTGCCGATGGCGAGGGCGGTGGCGCCGAGGATGATGAACGACAGGGGCAGGCCGCGGTGCTGGTTGCAGACGAGCACGACGAGCAGGACGAGCTGGGCGAGGATGAAGACCTTGCTGACCGCGACGGGGGCGGCCTCGAGCGGGAACCCGAACGCCGCCCGCCGCCGCCGGGCCGACCAGGTGGCGAGGGCGAGGCCGGCGATCACAACCGCGGCGAGAACCCAGCCCAGCAGCGGCGGGAGGTACCAGGTGGTGAGGATCGACAGCAGGTTCTCGCGCCCGCCGACGGCCACCGGCACGGTCGCGCTGCGGATGACCATCCAGTGCAGCCCGCGGAAGACCAGCAGGCCCGCGAGGGTGATGATGAACGCCGGCACGCGCTGCTTGACGATCAGCGCCCCCATGCCGAGCCAGACCAGCACGGCCAGCACGGTCGCCACGAGCATCGCCGGCGCCGCCCCCCAGCCGTGCAGCGTGATGAGTACCGCCGCCACCGCGCCGAACAGGCCGACGCCCGAGCCGATGGAGAGGTCGATCTGCCCCGCAACAATCACCAGCAACTGCCCGAGGGCGAGGACCGCGGTGACGGAGAGTTCGACCGCGAGGTTCGACAGGTTCCGCGCGCTGACGAAGGTGAGGCCGGTCTGCCAGGCGAAGAAGGACCAGATCAGCAGCAGCGCGATGGTCATGGAGAAGTCGCGCACGGCGAGCGTCGTGCCGGCGGGCGCGGCGGGTTTGGGGGTGGACTGCGAGGCGTAATCGAGGGCGACGGTCATGGTCCTCCGGGCGAGTGGACGGGCTCAAACGGGTTCCTTCACCGCTTCCTGGTGGGAACTCATGGCGGCGGCGAGGAGGGCCTCGGGCGTGGCCTGCTCGCGGGCGAACGTGCCGCCGACGCGGCCCTCGGAGAGCATCACGATGCGGTCGCTCATGCCCATCAGCTCCGGCAGCTCGCTGGAGACGAGGATGACGGCGCGGCCCGCGTCGGTCAGGCCGTTGATGAGCTCGTAGACCTCGATCTTCGCCCCCACGTCGATGCCGCGCGTCGGCTCGTCGAGCAGGACGACCTTCGGGTCGGTCAGCAGGGCCTTGCCGATGACGACCTTCTGCTGATTGCCGCCGGAGAGGCGGCCGACGATGGATTCGAGGCCGGGCGCCTTGACGCGCAGATCGTCGAAGACCCGGCGGTTGCGGTGGACCTCGGCGGCGTCGTTGATCAGGCCCAGGCGGGTGAGGCGGTCGAGGCTGCTGAGCGAGAGGTTGAAGTTGATCGACCGCTCGAGCACTAGGCCGTAGCGCTTGCGGTCCTCGCTCACGAGCGCGAGGCCGGCTGCGACGGCGCGGGCGGGGGTGGGGCGGTCGAGCGACCGGCCTGCGAGGGTCACGGTGCCGGCGGTGCGGGTGCCCCACGCGCCGAAGAGGTGCATGAGGAGTTCGGTCCGCCCCGCGCCCATGAGCCCGCCGATGCCGAGGACTTCGCCGGCGCGGACGTCGAGGGTGATGTCGTCGAGCGCGTCGAGGCCGGCGTGGGGGCCGCGGACGGTGAGGTGGTCGACCGACAGCAGCACGGGGCCGAACGCCTCGGGCCGGCGGCGCGGGAAGAGCTGGCCGATCTCGCGGCCGACCATGTGGCGGATCACCGCGTCGCGGTCGGTGTCGGCGGCATCGAGCGTGGCGACCGACTTGCCGTCGCGCAGCACGGTGATGCGGTCGCTGACGGCGAAGACCTCCTCGAGCTTGTGGGAGATGTAGACGCAGGCGATGCCGCGGCGGCGGAGGTCGCGCAGGATGTCGAGCAGCACGTCGACCTCGGCGTTGCTGAGGGCGGCGGTGGGCTCGTCGAGGATCAGGGCGCGGGAGTCTTTGGACAGGGCCTTGACGATCTCGACGAGCTGCTTCTGCCCGACGCCGAGCCGGCCGACGGGGGCGGAGGGGTCGATGGCGATGCCGAATTGGTCGAGCAACTCGCGCGACCGGCGGTAGACGGCGGGCCAGTCGATCCGGCTGAATCGCGTGGGTTCGCGGCCGAGGAAGATGTTCTCCGCGACGGTCATGTCGTCGACGAGGGCGAGCTCCTGGTAGATGACGGCGAGTCCCGCGTCCTGCGAGTCGGAGGTGGTGGTGAAGCGGACGGGCTCGCCGCCGACGAGGAGTTCGCCCTCAAAGCTGCCGGCGGGGTGGATGCCGGAGAGGGTTTTGATGAGGGTGGACTTGCCCGCGCCGTTCTCGCCGCAGAGGGCGTGGATTTCGCCGGGGCGCAGGTCGAACGACACGCCGTCGAGCGCGAGGACGGGGCCGAAGCGCTTGACGATGTCGCGCGCCTCGAGGATGGGGGCGGGGTCGGGCATGACCGGGTTTGACTCAGGCCTTGGGCTTGGGCGGGCGCATCGCCTCGGGCAGCGGGGCGTAGATGTCGTCGTAGGTGTGAAAGCCCTCCTTGACCACGGTGTCGAGGAGGTTATCCTTGGTCACCACCACGGTGTCGAGCAGGACGGCGGGCACGTCCTTCTGGCCGTTGTTGACGGTGGCGGTCGCCACGACGCTCTTGCCGGTGGCGAGCGCGACGGCGTCGTCGGCGGCGATCGTGGCGAGCTGGCGGAGCGGCTTGAAGATCGTCATCGACTGGGTGCCGGCGGCGATGCGCTGGCAGGCGGCGAGCTCGGCGTCCTGCCCGGTCACCACGACCTTGCCGGTCAGGCCGGCCTCGGACAGCGCCTGAATCGCCCCGCCCGCGGTGCCGTCGTTGCTCGCCAGCACGCCGGCGAATGACCCGCCGTCGGTGATGGCGGCGTTGACGATGCGCTTGGCGTTCTCCGGCTTCCAGTCCTCGGCCCAGTCGTCGCGGACCATCACGATCGCGCCGCTCTTCACCAGCGGGTCGAGCACCTCGTCCTGCCCCTGCTTGAAGAGGTGGGCGTTGTTATCGGTTTTCGCCCCGCAGATGCGGACGATCCGCCCCTTGCCGGGCGTGGGGAGGTGGTCGACCAAAAACTGCGCCTG
This sequence comes from Tepidisphaeraceae bacterium, assembly GCA_965260985.1. Classification (GTDB taxonomy): domain Bacteria; phylum Planctomycetota; class Phycisphaerae; order Tepidisphaerales; family Tepidisphaeraceae; genus CBDHCE01. The sequence continues at coordinate 26,602 of CBDHCE010000019.1, forward strand.
CTGGTGGCCGATGCGGACGTTGTCGAAGCTGACGTAGAGGTCGAGGTCGCAATCCTTGATCATGCGGTCGTAGGCGATGACCGGGACGCCCGCCTGCTTGGCCTGGCCGACGCCCTTCGCCATCGCCACGCCGTCGTGGGGGACGATGACCAGCGCGTTCACGCCGGCGGCGAGGAGGGACTGCACGTCGCGGGCCTGCTGCGAGTCGTCGCTGTTGGCGGCGTTGACGCTGACGGTCGCGCCGCGCTTTTTGGCCTGGGCGACGAAGTAGTCGCGGTCGCCCTGCCAGCGGGCCTCCTTGAGGGTGTCGAGCGAGAGCCCGATCATCGGCGGCCCGGCGTTCTTCCCCGCCGGCCCCGCCGCCGCGCCGGTGCCCCGGCCGACGACTAGGCCGATGAGCACGCTGAGCACCAGCGAGATCGCCATGAAAATGTTGCGCGCGTCCATTGGTTGATCCTCCGTCGATCGCCGTCAGAATCTTAATCGGCGGCGCGGCGGACCGCAACCGGCCGGCCGTTTAGCCGCCCCCGCTCGCGGGGCGCGGAACCTGCGAGACACGCCCCGCAATCGGGGCGGCTAAACGGGGTCGAGTTTGCCAACATGCCGCGCAAACCATTCACGCCACGCCTAATGAAGCCTTCAGGCAATCGTCGACGCTTGACATCAGGCCAAGAGGCAGCGAACCGATCCGTCGAATCACAAGCCGTTGTTCGATGGTGAACAAGTTTTCGCACGTCAGGGCCGACGTTCGCAGCAGGCCGGACTGGTGCCCGTCGGGCGTGCCGACGTCAATCAGAAGCTGCGTCGGCAAGGAAGTTCGGTGCGTGGTGCCGGTGATCATCGCAACGATCGTGTTGCTCAACTTCCCGTTGTTCAGGTCTGGCTGCACGATCAGTGCCGGCCGCACCTTCGAGCCGATGCCCGAGCTGAATGGGTAATTGACCAGCACCACGTCGCCCCGCTTCATGGCCGGGCCTCGCGGTGGGCGTCATACTCGTCGTACTCGTCCATGATCGGATCGTCCCAGCCGGCGGCGGTCGCGACGGCATTCTGGGCGGCGTAGGTCGCCCGCAACCTGGCCGTGGCCGAGGTTTCTACTGCGCGTAGCCGGTCGTACTCGCTTGCGGGGAGGAGGACGTAGTCCTGGTGGTCGTCCGGGTTCGTGATGACCAGCGGGACTCGGCCGCCGCCTGACATCGCCTCGCGCTGGGCTTGATTGAGTTCTAAAGGCATCACGCCATCCTACGCAGAATCCGGGCGGGACGCCCGTGCCACGGCCGTCCCTCACTCCGCCGGCGGCAGGCCGGCGGGGGGGCGGGTCTCCGTCGCCTTGCCCCACGACTTGTTCGGGGTCGGGCCCATCTTGAGCGCCAGCTCGCCGCCGGCGGCCAGTTCCTTGTGGGTGATCCACGTGCGGTCCAGCGGCTTGCCGTTGAGGGTCGCGGACTGGACGTACATGTTCGACGCCGAGTTGTTGTCCGCGGTGATCGTGAACGTCCCGCCCTTGTAGAACTTGGGGTCCAGCGGGATCGTGACCTTGTCCACCAGCGGGCTGCCGATGACGTAGACGCCGCTGGCGGGGTTCACCGGGTAGAGGCCGATCGCGCTGAAGACGTACCACGCGCTCATCTGCCCGCAGTCGATGTTGCCGCACTGCCCGTCGGCGGTGGCGCGGTAGAACAAATCGCAGATCTGCCGGACCCGCTCGGCCGTCCGCCACGGGGCGCCGGCATAGTTGTAGAGGTAGGCGACGTGGTGGCACGGCTCGTTGCCGTGGGCGTACTGCCCGATCAGCCCGGTGATGTCCGGGATGTTGCTCTTGACGTCGTCCTGCTCGTCGAACATCTGGTCGAGCTTGGCGATGAACTTCTGGTCCCCGCCCATCAACTTCACCAGCGCGGGGGCGTCCTGCTGCACGCTCCAGGTGTACTGCCAGGCGTTGGCCTCGGTGTAATCATCCCACACCAGCGCCTTGGGGTCGAGCGGCTCGCGCCACGACCCGTCGGCCTTCTTGCCGCGCATGAAGCCGGTCTTCGGATCCCACACGTTTTCATAGTTCTTCGACCACTTCATGTATTGGTCGTAATCCTTGGTCTTGCCCAGCGCCTTCGCCATCTGCGCGATGCACCAGTTGTCATACGCCACCTCGAGCGTGCGCGAGACCGACTGCGCCCCGTCGTGGCTTGCAATATAGCCGTTCTCGCGGAACTGGTCCTGCCCGTGGCGGTCGGCCAGCGAGGTGTCCTTCATCGCCGCGAACAGCTTTTGCGGGTCGAACCCGCGGAAGCCCTTGAGGTAGGCGTCGGCGATGACGGGCATCGAGTGGTAGCCGATCATCGTGCCGGTCTCGTTGCCCCACAGCGGCCAGATCGGCAGCTCGTGATTGTTCGCCTCCGCGTAATCGGCCAGCATCGTGCGGACGATGTCGTCCACGCGGTTGGGCTCGATGATCGTCAGCAGCGGGTGCTCGGCGCGGTAGGTGTCCCACAGGCTGAGGGTGGTGTACTTGTTGAAGCCGGCGTTGCGGTGATTCTTGCGGTCCTGCCCGCGGTAGGTGCCGTCGGCATCGTTGAACAGCGTCGGGGCGATGTGGCAGAGGTAGAGGTTCGTGTAGAACGTCCGCTTGATGTTCTCATCCTTGGTGTCGATCTTCATCGCCCCCAATGTCCTCTCCCACGTCGCGTCGGCCCGGGCGCGGACGGCGTCGAAGTCGAAGCCCTTCACCTCCGCCGACAGGTTCCGGCGCGCCCCCTCGATGCTGGTCGGCGAGATGCCGACGGTGATGACGACCTGCTCGCCCGGCCCGGTGTCGAAGTCGACGTAGCCCTTGCACATGCCGTCGCCCGCCTTGCGGGTGCCGCTGGGGAGGATTTTGCCGTTCTTCTGGATGCCGAAACTCTTGAAGGGCTTGCTGAACCTGGCGACGAAGTAGACGTCCTTGGTGCGCGCCCAGCCGGAGGTGTTGCGGTGGCCGCTGACGGTGGTGGAGTCCTCGAAGTTGATCTCGCTGAAGTTCAGCCGGTTCGACACGCCGTGGATGGTGTCGATGACGACGTGGGCATCCTTGGTCGCGGGGAAGGTGTACCGCTGCACGCCGACGCGCTCGGTGGCGGTCAGTTCGACCGTGACCTTCGGGTCGTCCAGAAAGACGCGGTAATAGCCGGGCCGGGCGTACTCGTCGATGTGGCTGAACTTCGAGCGGAAGCCGGTTTTGGTGTCGTTCTTGTCGCCCGGCTCGAGCTGGAGCGCGCCGACGGTTGGCATGAACATGACGTCGCCGAGGTCGCTGGCGCCGGTGCCGGAGAGGTGGGTGTGGCTGAAGCCGAGGATCGAGTCGTCGAGGGTGGTGTAGCCGCTGCACCCCTCCCACGAGCCGTCGCGGGTGTCGGGGCTGAGCTGCACGAGGCCGAAGGGGACGGTCGCGCCGGGGTAGGCGTGGCCGGTCGGGGCGGTGCCGACCATCGGCAGGGCGAAGTCCGTCAGGTGCTCGGCGGACGCGGCGGCCATACTGGACGGCATGGTGGCCGGGCCGGCGGCGAGGGCGGGCGCGGCACCCCCCGCCCAGCAGGACGCGGCGGCGGTCAGGGCGAGGGCGGCGAGTCTGAATCGTGGCTTCATCGGGTCATCTCCGGCTGCGACTTCTGCGACTGGAACGGGGTCCGCTGTGGTTTCGCCGCACTCTACCCACCCCCCGCCGCCGCCGCAACCGGGCCGCTATCCTTGCCCCATGAAATCCCGCGGCCGCCGGCCCCTCCGCCTCCTGTTCCTCGCCCTAGCCGCCCTCTTCGGCCTGCTCGGCGTCGGGACAGGCGTCCTCGTCACGGTCGGCCTCGCCATCGGCTTCGGCACCCGCGACACCGCCGCCACCCCCCTGCTCGGCAGCCTCGTCTACCTCGCCCTGGCGACCACCTGCGGCTACGCCGCCTGGCGACTACGGCCGGACGCCTAGCGCCCTCAATCGACGCGGATCACGACCTTGCCGATGTGCCTCTGCTTCGAGAAATAGTCATACGCCTCGGCCGCCTCATCGAACTCGAACGCCCGGTCGATCACCGGCTCAATCTTGTGGGCTGCGATCGCCCGGTTCATCGCCTCGAACATCGCCGTGCTGCCGACGTAAATGCCGCGCACCGTCTGGCCGTTGAGCAGCACGGGCAGGATGCTCGGCTGCCCCTCGCTCAGCAGGCCGATGAGCGAGACCGTGCCGCCGACGCGGGTGCTCTTGATCGACCGCTCCAGCGTGCCGTTGCCGCCGACCTCCAGCACGTTGTCCACGCCCTCGCCGGCGGTGGCGGCCCTGACCGGCTTGTGCCACTCCTCGTGCTCGCGGTAGTTGATCGTGACGTCGGCCCCGAGGGCTTTCGCCCGCTCCAATTTCGCGTCGCTGCTGCTGGTGAGGATCGCCGTCGCGCCGCGGGCCTTGGCGAGCTGCAAACCGAAGGTGCTGACGCCGCCGGTGCCCAGGAGCAGGACGGTCTGGCCGGCGGTGGTGCCGGCGGCCTGCAGCGCGTGCCACGCCGTGACGGCCGCGCACGGCAGCGTGGCGGCCTGCTCGAAGGACAGGTGCGCCGGCGTTTTCACCACCGCCGACGCCGGCAGCGCGACCCGCTGCCGCAGCATCCCGTCGACCCCGCCGCCCAGGCTGCTGGCGGCCGCCCGTTCCGTCAGCGGCCCGGCGGCCCAGTCGCGCATGAAGGTCCCCGCCACCCGGTCGCCGACGGCGAACCCCGCCACCCCCTCGCCGACGGCCGCCACCTCGCCCGCCCCGTCGCTGAGCGGCACGACCGGGCACTTCTTGTTCCGCGGGTAGCCCCCCTTGGCGATCATCAAGTCGCGGTAGTTCAGCGAGCAGGCCCGCACGCGGATGAGCACCTCGCCGTGGCCGGGCGCGGGGTCGGGCAGGTCAACCTTCTGCAGCGCGTCGGGCAGGCCGGCGTCGGACACGATGCGGTAAGCCTTCATGCGGCGATGGTAGCCGCGAACGCGGGCGGGACTTTCGTGGCACGGGCGTCCCGCCCGCGTCTGCGCACGGAAGAACAGCCAAGACGCGGGCGGGACGCCCATGCCACAAAGAGTCAGGCGTGCCGCGGGCGGAAGCGCGGCTCTTGGGCGGCGCGGTCGCTCTCGGTCGCCACCTCGTCGTTCAGCCACTCGATGACCGCCGCCGCGCCGCGGCTCTCGGGGTCGTTCATCAGGTAGCTTTCGGTCAGCGAGATCACGCGGAAGCCCTGGCGGAGCTGGAACGTCAGCGTCGGGTCGCGCAACTCGCCGTTGATCACGCTGATGACGTACTGCTCGACCGAGAACTCGTCCGCGTGCCGGCCGTAGCCGCGCAGCCGGCTGCCGGCGCGGATGCGCGCGAGGCCGGCCGACCGGCACAACTCGCGGCGGGCGGCGTAGATTTTCTTGCCAACCCCCTGCCCCTGCGTCGCGGGGTCGACCATCACCTCCGCGCCGTACAGCGTGCGGCCGGTGTCGGGATCATGGTTGGTGAACCAGCCGCGGTCGGTGAACTCGCGCCAATTCGCGTCGTGCTCGTACTCGTCCCAGCGGACGATCAGGCTCGCCGCCATGCCGACCACCCGCCCGGTGTGCTCCTGCGTGGCGACGAACTGCCCCTCGGGAAACAGCTCCAAATGCTTGCCCAACTGCTGCGGGTCCCACGCCGCCGTCGTCGGATAAACCCGCCGGCAGAGCTCGATGATCTGCGGGAAATCCTTGACCTTCGTGTTCCGCACCGCAATCGGAATGTGCGGCCGGTGGCCCTTAACGTGCTTCGACTTGTGAACGACGCTTTGCTTCGACTTCGCGGACATGCACTCTCTTATCTCTTTGCAACTGACGACGGACCACGGACAACGGACCCCTTCACAACTTCTCGTGAACCATCCGCCGCAGCACCTGCGACGTCGTCTGGCTGTCCCGCAGCGGCAGCACCGTGCCGCTCTCGCGGCTGCGGGCGATCATGCCCAAATCGAGCTCCCCCACCACCATCATCTCCTGGTTGATGTTCCCCTCGGCCAGAATCCCGTCGCGGGCGAACGTGAAGTCGCTGGGCGTGAAGATCGCCGCCTGCCCGTAGTTCAGCGACACCGCCGGCACCGCGGGGAGCGAGCCGACCGTCGGCGAGTGGATGACGTACATCTGGTTCTCGATCGCCCGCGCCTGGGCGCAGTAGCGGACGCGCAGGTAGCCCTGCCGGTCGTCCGTACACGACGGCACGACGAGGATGTAGCAGCCCTCCCGCGCCGCCGCCCGCGCCAGCTCGGGGAACTCCACGTCGTAGCAGATGGCGACGGCGAACTTGCCCCACTCGGCCTCGAAAATGTGCAGCCCCTCGCCGGGGCTGATCCGCCACTCCTCGCGCTCCCACCGCGTCATGTGCAGCTTGCTCTGGATGCCCCACTCGCCGGTCGGGCCGAAGACGTAGGATTCGTTGAACAATCGGTCGTCGCTCTCGTCCGCCGGCTCCTGCCCGCGCGTCGGGATGCTGCCGGCGACGATGTGCATGTGGTTCGCCTTCGCAAGCCCGCTCATCAAGTCGCAGTACGGCCCGACCTGCTGCGAGAGGTCGAACACCTGGTCGCGGATCGGCCGGCGGACGTTGCCTAGGGTTAACAGTTGGATCGTGAAATACTCGGGGAAGACGAGGAGCTTCACCTTGTAGTCCCGCGCCGCCTCGACGAGGGAGACCACCTGCTCGCGGAAGTCCTGGAACGTGCGGACGGGCCGTATGTAATACTGTAGCGAGGCGACGCGGATGCGGTCGGTCATGGGTCGAAGCTCCTTCGGGCGCGGCGGTCGGGGCATGGTAGGGGCGCGAATGAAAAAGTGGCTTCCTTAATAGCCGGAGGCGGAAGCCCCGGTTGATCGCGCGGGAACCGTTCGGAATCAGAGGCACTTTTCGCCCGCGAAACCGGGGCTTCCGCCTCCGGCTATTAAGGAAAGTTCGTCGCGCCGCCCGGCCGTCCACCAGCGCGGCCGGTCCACCCCGTCGATCCCGAAATGCCCGAGCACCGCCCGCACCAGGTCGGGAACGTCCGACACCGCCGACCCGCGGACGCTGCGGTATCCGGCCGGCACGTCCGCCGGCCAGCGCACGGGGCGGTCGCACTTGTTCAGGAAGACCAGCGAGCGGTCCGCCGCGAACGAGTCGATCAACGCGCGATCCTCCGCCGTGGGTGGGGTTGAGGCGTCGACCACGACGATCACCAAATCGGCCCCCGCCGCCACCGGTTCGCTCGCGGCGATGGCGTCCCGCTCGATCGGGTCGGCGCTCGCCCGCCGGCCGGGGGTGTCGATCAGGACCACCGGCAACCCGCCCAGGTTCGCCCCCTCGCCCACCCAGTCGCGCGTCGTGCCGGGCCGGTCCGCGACGATCGACCGCTGCCGCCCGAACAGCCGGTTCGCCAGCGTGCTCTTGCCGACGTTCGGCCGGCCGACCAGCGCGACGCGCGGCGGGTGCAGCAGGTGCCACAGCCCCGCGTCCGCCGCGATGATTTTCGCCTCCGCGGCCGTCGGATCAAAACCCGCCCACAGCTCGATCTGCCGCAGCAGCAGGTCGATTCCCAGCCGCGTGGTCGCCAGCGGGAGGTGCGCGAGGACCGACGCCTCGAGCTCGTCCGCCGCGTCCACCGCGACGCGCGGCAGCGGTTCGCCGGGCAGCAGTTGCACGATCTCGAACCCCTCGCGCGCCAGCAAATCGAGCGTCCGCTGCACGATCCACTCGCCGCCGTGCAGGTTCAGGTCGGCCGACGCGCCGGCCGCCGCCCGCACCACCACGGGGTCGTCGATGGTGCCGTTCGCGTCGGCCAACTCGCCGTGGACGCACCGGCCGGGCGGGGTGGGGCGGGAGAAATGTTGGCCCAAGAAATCTTCGACGCCCGGCCCGCTCGCCCGCACCACCGCCAGCCCCGCCACGCCGGGCGGGGTCAGCAGCAGGGCGAGGTTCGTGGCACGGGCGTCCCGCCCGCGTTCTTGTTGCTCATTCATGCGCAGACGCGGGCGGGACGCCCGTGCCACAAGGTCTTGCTCGAGGTTCGTGGCACGGGCGTCCCGCCCGCGTTTTTGTTGCTGTTTCATGCGCAGACGCGGGCGGGACGCCCGTGCCACAAGGCGTTACTTCCCGTGCTTGATCTCGTGCTCGGCGAACGCCAGCGCGACGCCGTACAGCGTCAGGTCGGGCGAGACGGCGTGGACCAGTTCCCACCCGCCGAACAGGGCCGCCGCGTCGCCGCCGGTGGCGATGATCTCCGGCCAGGTGCCCAAGTCTAAGGCGTAACTCTCGGCCAGCTCCTTCACCAGCCCGCGGAGGCCGTGGTAGACGCCCGCCTGCATCGCCAGATCGGTGCCGCGCGGCACCAGCACCGCCGGGTCGGGGGCGGCGAAGGTGAGTTGTGGCAGGCTCGCTGTGTGGGCGTGCAGGGCGTCGAGCTGCATCTGCGCCCCGGCGGCGATCGCGCCGCCGAGCAGTTCCCCCTTCTCGCCGCAGAGGTCGACGGTGACGGCCGACCCGGCGTCGACCACCACGCACGCCTTGCCCATCTGCTCGTACGCGGCCGCCACGTTCAGCACGCGGTCGACGCCGGTGGCGGCGGGGTTCTCCGTCCGCACGGGGATCGGCAAATCGAGGTCGCGCCCGACCCACCGCACCGCCCGGCCGGTCGCGGTTTCCACCGCCCGCGCCACCGCCGCCTCGACGGGTGGATTGGTCGACGCGCCGGCCACGTCCGATTCGCCCGCCGGCAGCGCCGCCCACGCCTCGGCCAGCACCGCCGGCCAGTCCGCCTCCTGATCGAGGCCGACGCGCCGGACGTACTTCAGCTCGCCGGCCGCGAACACGCCCACCGCCAGGCGCGTGTTGCCGAGGTTCAGCACCATCAGGTTGATGTCCATGCCGACATCGTAGGAGAAGCCCCCGGCGACTTGGGTGGAGTGTTAGCCGCGAGCGCAGCGAGCGCTTTTCGCCCCAGTGGATGAAAAGCGCTCGCTGCGCTCGCGGCTAACAAATTGTCGAGAAACTGACGCTCACCCCGCCCGGTACAGCTTGGCGAACTGGGCCGCGAACCGCACCTGCCAGTCGGGCTGGCCGGGGCCGTTGTACCAGGTCTGGGGGATGGGGTCGTGGTGGGCGGCGAAGTACTCGTCGACGGTGTGGTAGGTGACGAACTCGGCGTGGCCGTCGAGGTAGCCGAAGGGGCTGGCGTAGGTGCCGCGCTCGCCGGGGGCGAGGTCGTAAATATCTTTGGTGAACGGCGTGTGGTTCGTGCTGAGCTCCTCGCGGAACAGGACGATCTGGCTGCTGCCCTGGCCGGTGACGCTGCGGCAGCGCGAGGTCGGCAGGCCGGCGACGTTGCGGACCATCCAGTCGTCCAGCCCGTACTGCGTGACGACCGACGCGGGGTTGCCGCCGTTCGTGTGCCAGTAGTACCCCTTCATGCACATGTAGTGGTAGTTGGGGAGCCAGCGGTCGCCGTCGGTGGCGCCGAGCGCCGCCGACCCCGCCGAGCCGGCGTAGGGGTCGGCGCCGTGGTAGATCGCGCCGGCGCGGCCGGCCTCGAAGTTCGGGGCGTCCGGGCAGGTCCACACGCCCTTGTGGGCGTCGCCGAGGTAGGGGAGCAGCGCCCCGCCGACCGAGGGGAGGATGTGGGCGCCGACGCCGAAGGTAGTGTCGGTGATGGCGTCGCCGACGGCGTAGGGCCCGCCGTAGCCGCGGTACTTGCTGCCGCGCGGGCTGTAGGGCGAGCCGCTGGAGACGTTGGAGTTGTCCCACATCGCGTCGGGCAGGCGGCCGTCGTTTTCCCCCGCGTACATGACGCAGGCGACGGCGAGTTGGCGGACGTTGGAAAGGCACTTGGCGCGGTTGCCCGACTCGCGCGCCCGCGCCAGGCTAGGCAGCAGGATGCCGACCAGCAGCGCGATGATGCCTATGACGACGAGGAGCTCGACGAGGGTGAAGGCGGATGATGGTTTTTTGTGTTTCATGGGGGGCGACGGTACGCCGTCGCGGGGCGGCGTCAAGGGGCTGTGGGCCCCGGCCCTTTCGGTCCGTGCGGTCGATGGGGTATAACCCACGGCGTCCGATTCGCCCCCCGGAGACTTCATGCCCCGTCCGTCCACGTTGTTCACGCTGCTGCTCGGGGTGGTGGCGCTCGCGCCGCTGGCGGGGTGCCGCAACGGGCCGCGGCTGGTGCCGGAGGGGCGGCGCGGGGCGATCGACCGGGCGATCGTCGAGTACCCGCCGGGGCTGGAGCTCACGCCGTACGCCGAGAACCTGACCGCCCCGACCGCGATGGCGTTCGACCCCGCGACGGACGGGCCGCACGCGGGGAACCTGATCGTGGCGGTCAACGGCGCGGGCGAACGGTCGCCGGCGATTCTGGGGTTCGGGCGCGACGGCAAGGCGTTCCAGATCTTCCCCGTGCCGAGCGTGCGGATCAAGCTGCTGCCGCTGGGGTTCCGCCTGCGCGGGCCGGTCGGCGGGATGGTGGTGCGGGGCGGGGAGATCTTCATCGCCCACCGCGACGCGGCGGGGTTCGGCGTGATCTCGGCGTTCAAGTACGACGGCACCCACCGCACCGTGGTCGGCGGCCTGCCGGCGCAGGGGGATTACGGCGTGACCGACCTGGCCGTCAACCCGACCAACGGCCGGCTCTACTTCGGCCTGGGCACCGCGACCAACAGCGGCGTGGTGGGGCTGGACAACTGGGCCAAGGGGTGGGTCCGCCCGCACCCGGACTTCCACGATAACCCCTTCTCGCCGCTGAAGTTGTACGGCTACCGCTTCAGCACCGCCAACCCCACCGGCGGCATCCTGGGCGGGGCGGACGTGGCCGTCACGGCGCCGTTCAACCCCTTCGGCGCCAGCGACCAGCGCATCCCCCCCGCCCCCGACGAAAAGCCCGGCGGCGCGATCTACAGCGCGTCGCCGGCCGGCGGCGATCTGCGGGTGGAGGCCCACGGGCTGCACCTGCCGCGCGGGCTGGCGTTCAACGACTTCGGCAACCTGTTCGTCGCCAACGACGGCATGGAACTCCGCGGCACCCGCCCGGTCAAGGACGACCCCGACGCCGTCCTGCGCGTGCCCCTGGGCGGCCCGACGTGGTACGGCTGGCCGGACTACTCCGCCGACCTCGCCCCGGTCTGGGAGAAACGCTTCCAGCCGCCGCCGGAGATGATCCGGCCGTTCGGCTATCCCGAAACGTCTTTCCTGATCGATCACGCCGCCAGCGGGCTGGTCCCGCCCGACCGCGGCACCCTGCTGCGGGCGGCGTTCCCGTCGCTGAGCGGGGCGGGCAAGATGGTTTTCGCGCCGGATGCCGACCCATTCGCCCCCTACGCCGGTCAGTTGCTGGTCGCGCAGTCCGGCGACCGCGCGCCGTTCGCCACCGGGGGTCAGCCGCTGAAGGCGACCGTCGGGCGGAAGGTGGTGCGGGTCGATCTGGACGCCCGCACGGCCGAGGACTTCGTCGCCAACACCGCCCGCAAGCCGGGGCACGAGGTCGGGCAGAAGTGGGCGCTGGAGCGGCCGATCGACGTGCGCGTCGGCCCGGACGGCGCGGTCTACATCCTCGACGCCGGCCGGCTGGAGTACCCCGACGGCCGCGCCCGCGTGGTCGGCAAAACGGGCAAGGTCTACCGCCTCGCGCCCGCCCGCGCCCCGAGCACGTCCCCGACCACCCGCCCCTAAAAACGTGGAACGGGCGTCCCGCCCGGAATCCCCGTGGAACGGGCGTCCCGCCCGGACGTTCTGCCATGCCGCACGCGGCGAATCCGGGCGGGACGCCCGTTCCACGCCCTGTCCGGGCGGGACGCCCGTTCCACAGTTCACCCGCGCCGGTCGATCGACATCTCGATCATCCGCCCCAGCGCCGGCCAGCGGAGCCGGTGCGGGTGGGCGACCTCGCAAAACGCCCGGCCGCGCTCGCCCCGGCTCACGGCATCGTAAATCAGCCGCAGGTAGAACGGGGCGGCGTCCACCACGCGGGGGTTGTCGAGCGAGAGGATTTCGCCGAACTCGAGCGACCGCGGGTAGGCGAGGTTCATCGACGCCAGCGACCGCATCGACCAATCGACGGCCGGTTTCGTTGCGAAGCCGCGAGCGGCGGCGGCGGTCGCCTCAAGGACGTGCGTCTCGTCCGCCAGCGACCGGTCGCGGGGCGTGGCGTGGTGGAACGTGACGGCCCGGTTCTCGAACAGCACCCGGCCCCAGACCCACCGCCTCAAACCGGGGCCGATCGGGCCGGTGCCGTAGTTGTGGTCGTGGTAGCCGCGGCCGGCGAAGTCGATCACCTCCCCTCCCGCCTCGCCGCCGCAGCGGACGGTGCCGGCGACGTCGCACAGCGGGTTGGCGAGCACCCAGTGGTGGTCCGCCCCGGCCAATTCGCGGCTGAAGAACGGCCGCTCCGCCGGCGCGTGGGGCAGGCGCGGGCGGAAGGTCAAATCGGCCGACAGCGTTCGGTCACGCGACGTTTTGGGCCCCTGCCACGTCAAATGCCACGGCGACCCGCTCATCGCCAGGCGGAGCGACCCGTCGGCGGCGGTCAGGCGGTTGGGCCCGACCCGCACGTCTGGCCCGCCGGGCGTCGCGGCGAACTCGGCCGGGGCGTACTGCGTCATGAACTGGTGCAGCACCCGCCCGCCGCGGTAGACGACGAAGTAGGCGCACGGGAAATCCCCCGCCACCGCCGGCGGCACCCGCGTCGGCCGGCGCAGGTAGGCGAAATGCCGCCGCAGGTAGGCGGGGTGGAAGACGAAGCCGTCGAGGAAAATGGCGACCACCTGGGTGTCGGTCGCGGCGTCCTCGGCGTCGAAGTACCACCACTCGTAGCCGCCGGGCGCGCGAACATCGTGCCACCCGTCAGGCGCGGCGTGGGGATTCAGCAGCGGAAGCGTCGGCACGGACCGAGTTTAGAAGTGCGAAGTGTGAAGTGCGAAGGCCGAAGTAAGAATCACGAGGCCTCCCCCTCTTACTTCGCCCTTCCCCTCACCCCTCAACGCCCAGCATGTGAACCTCGTCCGGCCGGGTCGGGTCCTCCGGGGCGTGGTGGATCAGCGGCAGCGGGTGCTCGCTGATGGCCTCCACGGCGTCGGCGGGCAGGGCGTCGGCGGCGGCGACCGGGTGGGCGGCCAGCCAGGCGTGCAGGGCGCGGTCCAGGGCGGAGCCGAGGTCGGCCAGATCGGCCGGGGCGGCGCGCTCGAGGGCACGGCGGGCGGGCGAGTCGGCGGCCAGTCGGTCGCGCAGTGCATCGAGAACGGCGGCGGACTCGGGGGCGGACTGATCGGGCCGGGCGGCAGGGTGAAAGGCGCCGGGGTAGAACTCGGCCCGGCGGCGGCCGACCCACAACGCCTCGGGCGGCTGGCGGCGGTCGCCCAATCCCCCCAACCCGCGCCGGGCGGCCGCCAGCGCGGCGTCGCGCGTGGCGAAGCTGCCGCGGAACAACTCGTGGTCGTAACTGAAGGCGTACCGCGCCGCCGGCCGAGGGGCCGGGCGGAGCGGCGGTCGTCGGGCCTCGTCCGGGGCGCGGGCGGCGGTCTCGTGGGTCTCTCGGGCGTTCGCCGGCCGCCGGGTCGGGGCGGGGGGTGCGTGGGGGGTCATGGGGGGGTTCCTTCGTGTCTCCGCTACAGTCTACGATTGATCATCGGTTCGCGGAGGGGGAGTTTCGCCACCGGGGCGATTTTCCCGAAGGATTGGTGGTGGGGCCTTACCCCGCCCGCTTCGCCCTGGGCGCGGCGTCGGACTTGGCCGACTTGCCCGCGGCGGCCTCGGCGTCGGGGGCCTCGGGGGCGTCGGGGGCCTGGGGCGGGCGGCCCTTCTTCGGCTCGGCGACCTTGATGCCGGCGGCCTCCAGCAACTCGCGGCCCTGGCCCATCGCCAGCAGTTGAACCGTCTCCCCCTGCTTCAGGCCGGCCGTGACCTGCGCGAACGAGTCGTTCATCCGCCCGGTCTCGATTTTCCGCGGCTTGACCGCGCCGCCCTCGGCGCCGGGCACGAAGGCGTACCGGTCGCCCCCGGCGCTGTAGATCGCCGGCAGCGGCACCGCCAGCACGTCGTCCAGCCGGCCCACCAGAATGTCGGCGTTGCACGACAGGCCCGGCTTGGCCCCCTCGGGCGCGCTGTCGAGCACCAGGTCGATCGGGTACTGCCGCAAATCCGGGTTCCACCACCCGTTGCCGCTGTCGGCCACCGGCGCGACCTTCGTGACCGTTGCCCCCACCGGCGTCGGAATGCTGGCGATCCGCACGGTGGCCCGCTGCCCCACCGCCAACTTGCTCACCTGCGTCTCGTCGACGTTCAGCACGGCCTTCATCTTCGTGGTGTCCGGCAGCCGCAGGATCGTCTGCCGCTCGCGGACCTGCACGCCCTCGCCGATCCGCTGGTCGTCGCGCCGCCCCTGCTCGTACACCACCAGCCCGTCGGACGGGGCCAGCATTTTCGTGAACGCCTTCTGCTCGTTGAAGTGGTCGAGGCGGTTCTGGCGGATCTGCACCGTCTGCACCTCGTTGTCCACGTCGTTCTGCTTCTGCGCGAGGTTCGCAGCGTTCTGCCGCTTCACCCGCTGCAGCTTCTGCTCGGCCTGGGTGAGGGCATTTTTCTTCTCCGCCAGATCGTGCGGGTTGGTGTAATTCACCAGCACGTCGAGGTCGCGCTTGGCCTTCTCCAGATCGTTGGTGGCGCCGATCACGTCGAGCTCGCGCTTCTTCAGTTCCGCCTGCGTCACGAAGCCCTTGTTCAGCAAACCGAGGGTGTCGTCATAGTCGCCCTGCTTGTTCTTCAGCGTGACCTCGGCCATGTGCGAGGCGGTCTCGGCGTCGGCCTTGGCCTGCGGGTAGGTGCCCTCCTGGTACTGCCGCAAATCGAGGGCGGCCAGGTCGCGCTCGACCTGCGCGCCGTCGAGGTCGGCGGCGTTGGTGGACTTCTGGATCGCCAGCAGTTCGCGGTCGTTCGACAGCGTGTTGACGTGCTCGCGCAGGTTCAGCGTGGCGTCCTCCACGTCGGCGTCGATCTTCGAGGAGTCGATCTGCGCCAGCAGATCGCCCTTCTTGACCGTCGAGCCCTCGGGCACGAGGTAGGTGATGGTGTTCTCCCCCTCGACGCGGCTGGAGATTTCGATGCTGTCGACGGCCTGCAGCTCGCCGTTCTTGGCGACGTTGATGGTGAGGTCCATCGGCCGCACGACGTAGGTGCCCCCGCCGGGGGCCGCCGCGTCGCCCGCGCCGGCGTAGGCGGCGTAGGCGAAGTAGCCCCCGACGCACACGGCGGCGGCGGCGGCGGGCAGGCCGACCCACAGGAACAGGGTCTGGCCGAGCTTGCCCCGCCTCCGCGGCTTGCGCGTCGGGGCGGCGGCGGTCTGGGGCGGGGTGTCGAGCAGGGTCATGCGGGGGTCCGTTCGGTCGGCGGGGGCGGCGGGTCGGGCGGGAGATGGTAGCGGCTCTGCTTGCTGTAACGCCGCTGCGGGCCGTTTAGTCCCCGGCCGGCCCTTCGCAGTACCTACGGGCCGCCGCCGAACGGGTTCGATTTCACGACTTATAGCGCCGCCTCGCGGGCCGGCCGCAGCGCGTCGACCAGTGCCCGCACGCGCGACGGGTCCACGGGTTTCGCCACGTCGGCCTCGGGCTTGAGGGCGGTGCCGACGATGAAGCCGTCGGCGTGGTCGGCCAGTTTGCCGATCGTCTGGGCCGTCACGCCCGAGCCGACGAAGACCAGCGCCGGCCCGGCGGCGCGCTTGACGTCGGCGAGGCGGGCGGGGTCGACCGGCCGGCCGGTGCCCGCGCCGCTGACGATCAGCCCGTCCGCCAGGCCGCGCTCCAGCGTGTCGGCGACCTCGTCGGCCATCGGCCGGGCCGCCAGCGGGGCCGAGTGCTTCACGTCCACGTCGGCGAGGATTTTGATCGGCCCGCAGCCCAGCGCCGCCCGGTCGCGCAGCAGGTCGGCGGCGACGCCCTCGATCACGCCCTGGTCCGTCACCCGCGCCCCGCACAGCACGTTGACGCGGATGAAGTTCGCCCCGGTCGCCAGCGCGACCGCCAGCGCCGAGCGGCCGTCGTTGCGCAGCACGTTGATCCCCAGCGGCCGGCCCGGCGCGGCGGCGCGGACGGCGGCGGCCAGCGTGGTCATGCACGCCACGACGTGCGGCGGCACCCGGCCGGGGTGGAACGGCACGTCCCCGAAGTTCTCGATCATCAGCCCGTCGCACCCCCCCTCGAGCAGCGCCCCGGCGTCGGCGACGGCGGCGGCGCGCACGTCCGCCAGCCGCCCCCCGTACCGCGGGCTGCCCGGCAGCGGCCGGAGGTGGACCATGCCGATCAGCGGTTTGGGCGCGGGGAAGAGCTCGAGCATGGCCGGATCATATCCGGCGCGGACGCGGGGCGGGACGGACCGGCGGCGGCGCGGTAGAGTCGCGGCATGAAACACGCCCCCCGCCCCCTCGCGCTGGCCGTCTGCTGGGCCGCCCTCCTCGCCGGGTCCGTCGCGGCGGGGCCGACGGCCGCCCCGTCGCGGCCGGAGGTGGAGGCGTGGCTGGCGCGGGCGGTCGAGTCGGCGCCGGGGGACGGGCCGCACTTCAACGCATACGTGGCGGAGATTCAGGGGCGCATCGCCGCGATGTACGTGCGCCTCGGCCGGACGGACGAGGGGGCGGCGCACCTGGACCGGGTCTTCCCGCCGCTGACCGACACGGAGCGGGCCGACGCGGCGGCGCGGGTCCAGCGGAGGGAGTTCTTGACCTGGCGCGACCGCAGCGCGTCCTCGCGCCGGGAGGCGCTCGGCCGGGAGGTGGACGTCTGCGCCATTGAGGGCGACGCGGCCCACACCATCGCGCTGCTCCGCACGCTGCCGCCACCCGGGGCGGGGGGGAGCGACGGGCGTCACGCGGATTGGGAGCAGGCGGCGGCGCTGATGACGGCCTGCGGCTGGGTCGACGCCGCCGACGCCCTGGCCGACGCGATGCCGGCGGACCTGACCGACGGCCCACTCCCCGCCCGGCCGAACTTGCTGAAGACGCTCGCGCGCGATCGCGCCGTGCAGGACACGCGCCCCTCGGAGTTGGCCGGCCGGCTCATTGTGGAGGGCGAGTTGGACAAGGCCGCCGCGTTGCTCGCGCGGGTCGACGACCGCCGGCACCGCGCCGGCGTGGAGGCGTCGCTGGCGCTGGCCCACGCCCGCCGCGGCGAGCGCGCGCCGGCCGCCGCGTTCGCCAAGCGGGCGGAGAAGGACGGCGAGGAGAAGTTCTACGACCAAGACCGCATCCCCGATGATCTGGTGGCGACCCTCGGCGAAACCTACGCCCGCACCGGCCGCCGCGCCGACGCCAAGCGGATGCTCGACCTGATCGCCGCCAAGCACCGCGGCCGCATCCTCGACGACCGGCTCGCCCCGACCACCTACGCCCGCGTGATCCGCATCCACCTGCTCTGCGGCGACGTGGCGGGGGCGCTGCGGGCGGTCGACCACCCGCCGGTTCGGCTGCCGACCGAGCCGCGCGACCGTTACGGGGCGGTGGCATACGAGTTCGCGCGGGCGGGACGTGCCGGGCGGCTGGAGCGGTGGGTGGAATCGCTGCGGGGGCCGGAGGTCTCGCCGGTGGTGTACCCGACCGCGTGCGTGGCGATGGCCGAGGGGCTGCTGGAGCGGCCGGCCGACGCCGCGCCGGCGGCGGAGGTTCCGCTGGAGGTGGCGCGGGGGCCGGCGGCGACTCCACCCGCGACTTCCCCATCGCCTCGGCCCACGTCCGCGCCGGCCACCCGCCCCGCCGACGTGGCGACCCGCGGCCGGCGGCTTCGCGTCGAGCCGCTGCTGGCGGTGGGCAACCCCGCGCCGGGCGTGGAGAAACGGCGGATCACCTCGCTCGTCGTCGGCCCGGCGATGTTGGGCGAGGGCGGGGCGGCGGCGGTGATCGCGGCGCTGACGCCCGACCCCGACGGCCGGCCGCGCCGGGGGCTGTGGGCCGGCGCGCCCGGCGATTTGCGGCTGGTCGCGCTGACCGGCGCGGCGGCCCCCGATTGGCCCGACGCCGGTTCGACGCTGTCTTCAATCGAAACCCTCACCGGCATCGACGCCGCCGGGCGCGTGCTCTTTTCCGGCGAGGTGCGCGGCGACGGCGTGACGCCGGGTCAGGGCGGCGGCCTCTGGTACGGCGCGCCCGGCGGGGTGAAGCTCGTCGGCCGCGCGGGCGGCCCGTTGGCCGGCGGCGCGGTGGCGGCGCAGAACGTCACGGGCATCGACCTCACGCCCGGCGGCACGCTACTGGTGCGGGCGAACTTCGAGACCGGCCCAGTCTACTACCTCGGCGCCGGACGCGCTCGCGCCGGTGCTTCCGGCCGGGAAGCCGCCGGCTGAGGTCTCCTCCGCCCCGTCGGTCAACGAGGCCGGCGCGGTGGCGGTGGTGGCGTCGCATGCCCCCGCGCCCGGCGAGCCGCAACCGCCCCCGACGGGCGGGTTCGGCGTGGCCCGCATCGACACCGTGTGGGCGGGGCGGCCCGGCGCGTTGCGGCGCGTGCTGTCCGGGGGCGACCCGGCGCCGGGCCTGCCGGCGGGGTGGCGGGTCGCCCGGCTCGACGGCGTGACGGGCAGCGCCGGGCCGGTCGTCGGCCGCGACGGCACCCTCGCCCTGCCCGGCGTCGCGGCGGACCCCGCGCCCGAGATCGGCGCGACGCCGGTGACGGCCCTTTGGGCGGCCACCGGCGGCAAGGTGGTTTTAGTGGCGGCGACGCGCCGGCCGGTTCCGTGGGCGGGGGGCGAGCGGCCGCTGTTCTCCATCGACGGCCGGTCGATGGCGGTCGACGACGCCGGCGGCGTGTGGTTCGACGGGCAGATCGGAACGCCCGGCAAGCTGACGCCGGCGGCGTGGCGGTTCGCGGGCGGCAAGCTCGAGCGCGTCTGGGCCGAGGGCGAGCCTCTGCCGATCGCGGGCCTGCCGCCGGGCGTGCGGTACGCGCTGGCCCCCACCGCGATCGGCCCGCCGGCCACCGCCCTCGGGCGCGACGGGCGCCTGCTCGCCGTCGCATCGGTCGACGGGCAGGGCGGCGGCGGCGCGACGGCGATCGTGTGCTACGCGCCGGGCCGCGGCTGGGGCGTGGTCGCCCGCGCCGGCGCGGCGGTTGACGGGATCGCCAAGCTGCCGCCCGTCGCGTGGGTCGGCCCGCCGTCGCGCGACGGGCGGTTCCTGTTCAAGGCCGAGGGGGACCGGCAACTCTACCGCGGCACCCTGCCGGCGGAGGAGTGATGCGGACCCTCCTTCAATCGTGCGCGACGGCGCGGGCTTTATGCCCCGGGTCGAGGGAAATCCGCACCACTCGGAACAAGCCGGCGTCTGAGCCGTCAGGCGAAGGCCCGGGTTCGTTCGGAGTGAAATCCGCGTCCGAAGCCGAAAGAACCCGGGTCTTCGCCTGACGGCTCAGACGCCGGCTTGTTTCGCATCCGGTTGGTCGCGCGGGGCCTAATCCCACCTCGCGCGGGCGCGTTGTGGCACGGCTCCATAGGAGCCCCTTCGGAGCGGGAGGAGTGAGCGGGTGATGCCGATCCTGTTCCTTTCGGGCGCGGGTGGGTTTCCAGTGCCACGGGTCGCGGTACTCCGAGACCCGTGCCGAGTGGCGCTCTTGCGGGCACGGGTCTCGGAGTACCGCGACCCGTGGCACGATGCACTCGCGCAGCTTCGGATTCAACTCGGCGTGACCCTGTTAAAGCACCTCGCACGCGATTGCGGCGCGTGAATTGTCGCCCGTTGAGCCGCGAGCGCAGCGAGTCGAGGGATGACAAGTTTCCCGGTACGCGAAGACGTAACCCGCCCTGAAACGGTCGACGCCGGCGTGGACGAACGGCCGTCAGGGGTCGACGGTCGCCCGACCCTCGGCGGGCGTGTGTTGCCGGAACTGTAGCGGAGGTGGCGAGGGCTGATTTGGCGTATCTTCTGCTCCCGTGACGCACCCTCCCCCGCCCCTCGCCGGCCACTTCACCGGGCTCGACTGGCTCGTGCTGCTCGGGTATTTCGCCCTCACCACGCTGCTCGGCGGCTGGCTGGCGGGGCGGCCGGCGAGCGTGCGGGACTTTTTCCTCGGCGGCCGGCGGCTGCCCTGGTACGCCGTCGCCGGCTCCATCGTCGCCACCGAAATCTCCGCCGTCACGTTCGTCGGCGTGCCGGGCTACGTCTACGCCGGCGGCGACTTCCGCTACCTCCTGCTCGGCGTTTTCGGCGCGCTGCTCGCCCGCATCGCCGTGGCGTGGGTGCTGGTGCCGGCCTACTACGCCCGCGAGATCTACAGCCCCTACGACTACATGGGCGACCGCCTCGGCCGCGGCATGCGCGGCATGACCACCGCCCTCTTCAGCGTCGGCGGGCTGATGGCGCAGGCGGCGCGCGTTTACCTCACCGCCGTCATCCTCGAGCTCGTCCTCTCGCCGCAGCTCGCCTGGCTCGCCGGCCGCACGGGAATCGGGGCCGGGGCGTGGGCGATCTTGCTCATCGGCGCGGTGGCCGTCGGCTGGACGCTGATGGGCGGCATCGCCACGGTCATCTGGACCGACCTGCTGCTGTTCGGCGTGTTCGCGGTCGGGGCGGGCGTGGCCCTGTACGTCGTGGCGGGCGATTTGCCGGGCGGGTTCCACCAACTCCTCGAGGTTGGGCGGGCGGCGAAGAAGTTCCGGTTCTGGGACTTTTCGCCCGACCCGACCAAGGCCTTCACCGTCTGGACGGCCGTGGTCGCCGCGACGGTCTTCAGCACCGGGCTTTACGGCACCGACCAACTGATGGCGCAGCGGATCTTCTGCTGCCGGGGCGTGGCGGCGGCGCGGCTGGCGGTGATGGCCTCCTACGTCGGCATCGCGGTGGCGGCGGCGATGCTGCTGGTGGGGGTGGGCCTCGTGGCGTTCTACCAGGTCCACCCGCCGACCGGGGCGGCGGCGGCGCGGATCGCGGCGGGGCCCGACGCCAACGTCTTCCCCGTCTTCATCCTTACCCAACTGCCGGCCGGCGTGAAGGGCCTGCTGATCGCCGGCATCTTCGCCGCCGCCGTCAGCAGTTTGGACTCGATCCTCGCGGCGCTGAGCCAGACGACGCTGTCGGCCGTCTACCTGCCGCTGCGGCGGCGGTTCGTCTGGCGCGGGCTGCAGGCGGCGGCATACCGGGGCAGGGAGTTCGACGCCGGCGCCGACCCCGCCGAGGCGCGGCACGCGGTGCGGGCGTCGCGCGTGCTGGTGGTGATTTGGGGCGTGCTGCTGTGCGGGGTGGCGGGGCTGGTCGGGCGGTACAAGGAGGCGAGCGGGGTGGACGTGCTGAACCTCGCGCTGGCGCTGGCGACCTACACCGCCGGGCCGCTGCTGGCGGGGTTTCTACTGGCGTTCTGGCCGCTGCGGGTGAACGCGCGGGGGTTCCTGTTCGCCGCGCCGCTGGCGGTGTTCACGGTGCTGGCGACGGCGTGGCACACGGCCTGGGCGGGCTGGGCGTGCGTCGGGGCCGGCGTCGTGCTGCTGGGGCTGTGGGGCGCGGGGTGCCGCGACGCCCGGCGGTTCTTCTGGAAGTGGGCCGGGCTGCTGGGGGGCGTTTGCCTGATGCTGGCGGTGTGGCGGTGGGGCTACTTCGTGCGGGACGGGGGCGTTAAGTCGGTCGCGTGGCCGTGGTACGCGGTGGTCGGCGCCCTCGTCGCCTTCGCCTGGGGCTGGGGGCTGGCTGACCGGACGCGCTGATGCGTGGCGCGTTGTCAGTTGGAAGAGTCTACAAGCCGGCGTCTGAGCCGAAGGCGAAGACGCCGGCTTGTGAAGAACTCACACCCTCTTCACGCACCACGAACCGCTACGAACCGCTACGAACCGCTACGAAATCCCCATCGCCCGCGCGTGGAACGCGAGCGCCTCGCGCACGTGCTCGTCCCAGTACGCCCAGGTGTGCGACCCCGGATACTCCGCGTACTCGTGCTCGAACGGCAGCGCGGCGTGGACGCGGCGGTTGGCCTCCAGCAGGAAATCCTCGGTCCCGCAGTCGATCCGAACCTTCGGCACCACCCCGCCCGCCTTGCACTTCGCCGCGACGGCCAGCAGGTCGTGCTTCGAGCCCGTCGGCGCCTCGCCGAAGACCTGGCGGAACTCCCGCTCGGAAACCGGCCCCGGCCGCGTGGCGGCGGTCTCGCGGCCGATGTCCAGCGCGCCGCTGTGGCTGTTCGCCGACCCGAACACCCGCGGGTAGGTGAGGGCCCCCAGCAGCGCGCCGTAGCCCCCCATCGACAGCCCGCCGATGCCCCGCCGCTCCCGCCGCGCGTCCAGGGCGAAGTAGCGCTCGGCCTTCGCCACCACCTCCTCGCCGATGTATTGCCCATATGCCGGCCCGGCCTCGTTGTCCGTATACCAGCCGCGGTAGCCGTCGGGCATCACCACCGCCAGCGGCAAATTGCCGAGGTGATCCTCCAGCCGCGTCATCCGCTGCCACATCGTCGAATCGTCGCTCAGCCCGTGCAGCAGGTAGAGCGTGGCGAACGGCGGCTCGCCGCCGGGCGGCAGCAGCACGGTCATTTGCACGCACTTGCCCAGCAGCGGGCTCCGGTAGTTCAGCATTGACAGCGGCATGGGAACCACTGTGCCGCGCCGAATGGCCGCGCACAAGGCCCGGCCCAATTCGCTACAATCCGGCAATGGAAGAAATCGCCCCCGTGCCCCACCGCCGCGACGTGCAGCGGGCGGCGCTGAAAGACCTCGCCGACCTCGCCCGCGACTGCGCCGCCGTCGAGGCCGACCTTCAGGAGACGCTCGACAGGCGGCTGGCGAAGAGCGCCCGCGAGCACGCCGAGGCCGTGCCGGAGATCGAATCCTCATTCGACGCCGAGGCGAGGCGGGCCGGCGAATCGGCGGCGGCCGGGGCGAAGCAGGTCGACGCCCGACACGCCGCCCGACGGGCGAAGCTCGACGAGTCCTACGCGCAGGCGACCGGCAAGATCGACAAGGCCTACAAAGCCGCCGCCGGCGCGACCAAGGAGAAGGTCCAGGACGCGGTCTGGCTCGCCGAGAGCGTGCAGGAGGCCGCCCACCAGAAGGCCGACGCCGGCTTCGCCAAGCTCGCCGAAACCGCCCGCGAGGAGCGCGAACGCCTCGACGCCGACGAGACCGAAGCCCTGCAGGCGACCCTGAACTACCGCGGCCAGTGGCCCGACGCGGCGGAGGAAGAGGCGGACCCGGCGGCGGGCGAACCGTCCGACTTCGACGCCGCCCGCGCCCGCGTGACGGCCGACGTGGCGAAGCTCAAGGGCCTTTTCCTGCCGAACCTGTTCCTCGGGTTCCGGCCGATCATCGTGGTGGCCCTGCTGCTGGCCGCCGCCGCCGCGGCCGCGCAGTACCTCACCCGGCCGGACGATTTTTCCGACCCGAACTGGCCGGCGATCGGCTACGCGCTGGGCGGCGCGGCGGCCGCGCTGACGGTGCTGGGGCTGGTGCTGCGGAACGTGGCGAACAAGCAGGTCCGCCGCCAGGCCGCCGACACGCGGGGCGCGCTGGACGACGCCCGCGCCGCGCTGGCGCGCCGGATGGCCGACGCCGCCGCGTCGCGCGACGCCGCCCACGCCGACGCCACCGCCGGCCGCGACCGCGAGGTGGCGGCGATCACGGCCAAGTTCAAGCCGCAGCAGGACGAGGTCCGCCGCGCCTACGAGCAGCAGCGCGGGCAGGCGAAGGCGTCGGCGCAGTCGCACCTCAAATCACTGGAGCAGAAGCGGGGCGCGGAAAGGTCCGACGCCGACGCCGAGTCCGCCGCAACGTCGGCCGACGTCGCGGCGCGGCGGGGCGAGGCCCTCGCCGCCGAGCACGCCCGCCACGGCGCCGCCGTCGCCAAGGCCCAGGCCGAGTACGACGCCGGCCGCGCCGCCCTGGAGCGCCGCCTGTCCGACGGCCTCGCCCACAGCCGCCTCGCCGACGCCGACGACCCGCGAAACACCCCGCCGCTGAACTGGTCCGACCCCGCGTGGAAAACGTGGACCCCGCCCAAAACCTTCGCCCCCGTCGTCCGCTTCGGCGAGTTGACGGTCGACCTCAAGGCGATCGCGCAAAAGGCCGGGCCCGCCCCGGTCGGCAACGTGCTGGACGAATCGGACCACGCGCAGGAGCCCGAGCCGACGGTCCTCACCACCCTCGCCCTGCCCGACGCCTACGCCGTGCCCGCCACCCTCGCCTTCCCCGCCGCCGCGTCGCTGCTGATCGAAAGCGACCGCGCCGGCCGCGAGCGCGCGGTGGGCGCGCTGCGGATGGTGATGGCCCGGATGCTCACCAGCCTGCCGCCGGGGCGGGTGCAGTTCAAGCTGATCGACCCGGTCGGCCTCGGCCAATCCTTCGCC
The DNA here is from genome assembly GCA_965260985.1 of Tepidisphaeraceae bacterium. Classification (GTDB taxonomy): domain Bacteria; phylum Planctomycetota; class Phycisphaerae; order Tepidisphaerales; family Tepidisphaeraceae; genus CBDHCE01. The sequence goes on from CBDHCE010000019.1 coordinate 50,908, forward strand.
GCCTTCATGCACCTCGCCGACCACGACGACGCGCTGGTGGGCGGCCGAATCCTGACCGAGCCCGAGCCGATCGAGCGCGCGCTGGCCGACCTCACCGAGCACATGGAGACGGTGATCCAGAAGTACCTGCGCAACGAGTTCGCCACCATCGACGACTACAACGCCCAGGCCGGCGAGCTGGCCGAGCCGTACCGCGTGCTGGTGATCGCCGACCTGCCCGCCGGCCTGTCGCCCGGCGCGCTGGACCGCCTGAGCAGCATCGCCGCCAGCGGCGCGCGGTGCGGCGTCTACGCCCTCATCAGCCGCGACACCCGCCTGCCGATGCCGCCGGGCACGCACCTCGACGACCTGGAATCGAACAGCGCGACGCTGACGTTCGCCGACGGCAAGTTCGCCTGGAAGGACCCGGTGTTCGGGCAGTTCGATTTGACGGTCGACCCGCCGCCGGGCGAGGAGGAGTTGACGCGGATTCTGCACGTCGTGGGCAAGGGGGCGAAGGAGGCGAAGCGGATCGAGGTGCCGTTCGAGATCATCGCGCCGCAGAACGGGCAGTTCTGGTCGGGCAACAGCGCCAGCGACGTGGCCGTGCCCGTCGGGCGGACCGGCGCGACGCGGCTGCAGATGCTGCGGCTGGGCCGGGGCGTGGCGCAGCACGCGCTGATCGCGGGCAAGACCGGCAGCGGCAAGTCGACGCTGCTGAACGCGCTCGTGACGAACCTGGCGATGTGGTACCCGCCGGACCAGTTGGAGTTCTACCTGATCGACTTCAAGCGCGGCGTGGAGTTCAAGCCCTACGCCCAGCACCGCCTGCCGCACGCCAAGGCCGTCGCGGTGGAGAGCGACCGCGAGTTCGGGCTTTCCGTGTTGCAGCGTTTGGATGCGGAATTGGGCCGGCGCGGCGACCTGTACCGCAAGGCGGGCGTGCAGGACGTCGCCGGCTATAGAAAAGCCCGGCCGGGCGAGGCGATGCCGCGCGTGCTGCTGATCATCGACGAGTTCCAGGAGTTCTTCAGCGAGGACGACCGGCTGGCGCAGGACTCGGCGCTGCTGATCGACCGCCTCGTGCGCCAGGGCCGGGCGTTCGGCATCCACGTCCTGCTCGGCAGCCAAACCATCGGCGGCACCGGCGGGCTGAGCCGCAGCACCATCGGCCAGATGGCGGTGCGCGTCGCGCTGCAGTGTAGCGAAGCGGACAGCCAACTCATCCTCGGCGACAACAACTCCGCCGCCCGCCTGCTCACCCGGCCGGGCGAGGCAATCTACAACGACCAGGGCGGGGCGGTGGAGGCGAACAGCCCGTTCCAGATCGCGTGGCTGCCGGACGCGCAGCGTGAGGCGTTCCTGAAAAAGGTTCACGCCGAGGCGTCGAAGGACGGCGCGAAGCCGGCGGGCCCCATCGTCTTCGAGGGCAACGCGCCGGCGAAGATCGAGGACAACGCGCCGCTGAACGACCTGCTAACCGGCGGCGAACCGCCGGCCGTGCCGACCGGCTATGTGGGCGAGCCGGTGGCGATCAAGGAGCCGACCGGCGTGCCGTTCCGCCGCCAGAGCGGGGCGAACCTGCTCGTGATCGGCCAGCAGGAGGAGCAGGCGACCGCCGTGGTCGCCACCGCGCTGCTGAGCCTCGCCGCGGCGCGGCCGGGGTCGGCCAAGTTCTACCTGCTCGACGGCACCCCCGCCGACGCGCCGACCGCCGGCTATTTCGAGAAGGTGACGGCCGCCCTGCCGGTGGAAACCAAGGTGGTCGATTACCGCTCGGTCGAGGAGACATTGGCGGAACTGCACGCGGAGATGCTCGACCGCCAGGGGGGCGAGGTGGAGGCCGAGACGCCGAGTTTGTTCCTCGTCGTCTACGGTTTGCAGCGCTACCGCGTGCTGCGGAAAAAGGAGGACGAGTTCAGCTTCTCCAGCGCCGGCGATGAGGATGAAGAAAAGGCGATCGCGCCCGACAAGGCCTTCGCCGAGCTCTTGCGGGAAGGCCCGCCGCTGGGCATTCACGTCATCGCGTGGAGTGACACGGCCACCGCGCTCGACCGCACGCTGGGCCGCGCGGAGATGCGCGAGTTCGACGGCCGCATCCTGTTCCAGATGTCCTCGGCGGACAGCAGCAACCTGATCGACTCGCCGCTGGCGAACAAGCTGGGGTTCTTCCGCGCCCTCTACTTCAGCGAGGAGCAGGGCGTGCTGGAAAAGTTCCGGCCCTACGCGCTGCCGGACGCTTCATTTCTGGAGCGGGTTGCAGCCGGATTGGCGAGTGCTTCGGTCTGACGGAAGAGATGAACCACAGAGGGCACGGAGAGCACGGAGGAAGTCACGGAGAAAGGAGCTGGCTTAAGACTTCGGAAGTCCAGCCCTCTTCTCTCTCTGTGATTTCCTCCGTGCGCTCCGTGCTCTCCGTGGTTAATTCTTCTCTGCGAACCCGGCGGGCCGGTGGTAGGATGCCGCCGTGCAATCTGATTCCGATCTGACGCCGCGCGACGATTTGGTGCTCGAGTACCTCGACCGCCTGCCCCACCCGCCCTACCCGGTGCAGGAGGAGGCGCTGCTCGCCTGGGCGGCGTGCGACGGCGGCGTGCTGCTGTCGGCCCCGACCGGCACGGGCAAAACCCTCGTCGCCGAGGCGGCCGTGTACGAGGCGCTCCGCACCGGCACCGAGGTCTACTACTCGACGCCGCTGATCGCGTTGACGGATCAAAAGCTCGACGAGTTGCGGACCACCGTCGCGCGCTGGGGCTATGGGCCGGAAACGGTCGGCCTCATCACCGGCAACCGCAGCGTCAACCCCGACGCGCCGGTGAAGGTCGTGGTGGCCGAGGTGCTGCTCAACCGCCTGCTGCAACGGTCCTCATTCGATTTCTCCCGCGTGTCGGCCGTGGTGATGGACGAGTTCCACCACTTCGGCGACCCGGAGCGCGGGATCGTCTGGGAGCTCGCGCTCGCGCTGCTGCCGGCGCACGTGCGCGTGATGCTGCTTTCGGCGACGGTCGGGGCGGCGGCGGAGTTCGTCGCGTGGGCCCGGCGCAGCACGGGCCGGCGGCTGACGCTGGTGGAGGGGACCGAGCGCCGCGTGCCGCTGGTGTTCGAGTGGGTCGGCGAGGAACTGTTGCCCGACTTCGCCGAGCGCGTCGCCGGCGGCACCGACGACCGCCGCCGCACGCCGGCGCTGGTGTTCTGCTTCGACCGCCAGGCGTGCTGGGACGCGGCCGAGGTGCTCAAGGGCCGCGACTTGTTCGCCGAGGGCCAGCGGGCGGCCCTGCTCAAGCGGCTCGACAACTTCGACTTCAAGGTCGGCGCAGGCAACAAGCTGCGGACGCTGCTGGCGCGGGGCGTGGGCGTCCACCACGCCGGGCTGCTGCCGCGCTACCGGCGGTGCGTCGAGGCGCTGTTCCAGGAAAAGCTGCTGAGCCTGTGCGTCTGCACCGAGACGCTCGCGGCGGGCATCAACCTGCCGGCCCGGTCGGTGGCGCTCACGACGCTCGTGAAGGGCCCGCGCGACCGCAAGCGGGTCATCGACGCCGGGTCGGCCCAGCAGATGTTCGGCCGCGCGGGCCGGCCGCAGTTCGACGCCGAGGGGCACGTCTACGCGATCGCCCACCCCGATGACGTGAAGCTCGCCAAGTGGAAGGAAAAGTACGACTCAATCCCCGAGGACACGAAGGATCCGGGGCTGATGAAGGCGAAGAAAAAGCTGCTGAAAAAGAAGCCGACCCGGCGGTCGAACGTGACGTACTGGACGGCCGAGCAGTTCGAGAAGTTGAGGGCAGCCCCGCCGGCGAAGCTCGCCAGCCGGGGCCGGCTGACGTGGCGGTGGCTCGGACACCTGCTGGCGGCCGACCCGGCGGTCGGGCCGATCCGCGAGGTCGTCAAACGCCGCCTGATGGAGCCGGCGGGCATTGAGGAAGAACTGAAGCGCCTCACGCGGATGCTCGTCACGCTGCACCGCCTGGATGTCGTGACGCTCGACCCGCCCCCGCCGCCCGCGTGGCTAGACGCGACTAAGCCCAACGCTGTGACCGAAGCGGCGGGCACGCCGGATGACGTCCCGCCTGCGCCCTCCGGCCCCGATCCCGCGGCCCGCCTCACGCTCGGCGACGCGAGCCTCACCCGCGCCCGGCCGGCCCTCAAGGTCGCCGCCAAAACCGGCCTGCCCATGCCCGACGCCCCGGCCGACGCTTTGCCGCCAGGGCCGCCGGCCTACGACCCGGTCACGGCGGCGCCGACGCCGCGCCTTGCTGACCTGATGACCTTCCGCGCCGTCCACCCGCTGTTCGGTTTGTTCCTGATCGAGCACCTCGGCAAGGCCGACGAGGCCGAGGCGCTGCAACTGCTCGAGGGCGTTTTAGAAATGCCCCCCGCCGTCGCCCGGTCGATGCGGCCGCCGAAGCCCGACGAACTGCCGCCGGGGCCGCTGGCGACCGAGGTGCTCGATCCGGCGATCCTCACCCGCGGCCTAATGTCGGCCGAGGAGCTCTACCCGCCCGCCGACCAGTCGGACGTCGAGTTCGAGCTCCGCCGATACCCCCCCGCCCTGGCCGACAAGGCGCGGCTGGTGTTCGAGAGCGAGGTCGACCACGCCGGCGGCCTGCGCGTGACGCCGGTGTGGGCGGCGGGCGATTTGCTCGCCCGCGGCGGCGACTTCGACGCCTTCGTCCGCGCCCGCGACCTCCAGCGGCAGGAGGGCATCCTCTTCCGCCACCTGCTCCGCCTCGCCCTGCTGTGCGGCGAGTTCGCCCGCCTCACCCCGCCCGGCCTCGACCCCGCCGACTGGCAGGGCCGGATGCGCGCGATCGCCGACGCCCTGACCGCCTCGTGCCGCGCCGTCGACCCCCGGAGCACCGACGAGACCCTCGAAGCCGCCGACGATTCGCCCGCCGCCGGCTGACGACCCGAGAAGCCAAACCGGCGTCCGATAAGCCGCGAGCGCAGCGAGCGCTTTTCGCCGCCGCAGCCCAAAAGCGATCGCTGCGCTCGCGGCTTACCGTATCTCGGCTCGGGCCGGCATGATCGTCAACGTGGCAGGGGCATCTTGCTTCTTTGTGCGTGGCACGGCGACTTTGGCAAGGGCCGGGCACCCTTGGGACGGATCATGGGCGGGACGCCCATGCAACGCACGCGCCGCCAAGGATTAGCAGCGCGACCAACCCCCACCTCACCCGGCGCATTGTGCGGTCGAAGCGGCGGGTGCGGGCGGGGTCGGCGGCCATGTCGCGCAAACGGTGGATGCGGCCCAGCAGGCTGCCGTGCAGGTAGTTGCCGGTCGTGTCGGCCAGCAAATCGAGCCAGTAGCCGAACCGGAGGCCGCGGCCGTCGGACCAACTCCGGCGGGCGACCAGCGGGATGCCGTTGATCTGCGCCACCCGCGCCAGGGCCGAGGCGAACAGCGCCGCCCCGCCCTCGCCGACGAAGGTCGATCCTTCGGCCGGTTGGACCTCCGCCTGCATCGTGCGGGCGGCGAAGACGTCGGCCTGCCGCTCGAACCGCCGGCTGAGCAGGCCGAACCCGAGCAGGCCCAAACCGAGCGACCCGAGGCCGACCACCCACTCCCCCGCCGCCGCCGGAATGGCGGGCACCAACGATGCCACCGCCGCGTCGGCCGCGCGGCCCAGCCGGTCGCCGGGGCCGGCCAGCAGCATCGTCAGGCCCACCACGAACGCGACGTACCACGCCATGTGCCGGTGCCGCACGTGCCCGACCTCGTGGGCGAACACGGCCTCGATCTGCCGGTCGCTCATCGTCTCGATCAGCAGGTCGCTGAGCAGGATGTAGCGGACCTGCGGGATCACGCCCATCACCGCCGCGTTGCCCATGCCGTGGCCGGTGTCCCACAGCAGGATGTTGCGGTATCGCATCCCCGTGCGGCCGCACATCGCCTCCAGCCGGCTGCGCAAATGGCCCGCCGGCAGCGGCCGGGTCGGCAGGACGCGGCGGAGCAGTTCCGGCGCCAGCACGAACACCACCGCCACCGGCCCGAACGCCGCGGCGGCGTCCAGCCACCCCGGCGGCGGGGCGTGGCGCAGCCACAGGCCGATTTGCGCCGCGTCGCGCAGCACCAGCACCGCCAGGATCGGCGCGAGCGTGAACCCCAGCCCCAGCCGCAGGTTCGACGCGACGAACGCCCCCACGCCCGGCGAGTGGTAGACCGGCAATCCCGCGTCGAGGCGCTCGAGGATCGACCGCTCGCGCGCCGCCCGCTCGACCGGGTGCCGCGCCGCCACCAGCCCCGCCCACGCCAGCAGCACCGGCAGCGTGCCGACGATCAGCCCCGGCGCCTCGGCCAGCCCCGCCGGCCACGGCAGCCACCGGCGCTCCAGCCCGGTCACGACCTGCCCCCAGCCGAGGTAGAACAGCCCGGCGGCGAACCACGCGACGAGCCCCAGCCGCGCCGTCGCCATGCCGCGCAAAAACCGCCCCGCCCGGTGGCCCCCCCGCCGCCCGACCCGCCGGCCCCACGCCGCCATCAGCCCCACCAGCGCCGCCAGCCCCGCCAGGAAGATCGCCACCCCCCCCGCCCCGCCCACCAGCGGCCGCGTCGGGCTGCCTGACCAGGCGTACCAGAGCATCACGGGGATCAGGACGAAGAAGCGGGACATCTGATTAGGTTAAACGAGACCGTCGCGGAGAAATAAGCTTCCCTAGTAGCCGGGAGCGGAAGCCCCGGTCTTCGGCTCGGACAGTCTAATCGGTTCGAAAAGGTTTCTGCGCGATCAACCGGGGCTTCCGCCTCCGGCTATTAAGGAACGCTTCCTCACGCACCACGCACCACGCTTCACAAGTTGTGCCCCATCTTCAACCGCTTCGTTTCCAGGTACTTACGGTTGTGCTCCCCCGGCTCGATCCGCACCGGGACTTCCTCGACCACTGTGAGGCCGAAGCCGTCGATGCCGTGGATTTTCTTCGGGTTGTTCGTCATCACGCGGATCTCGCGGCAGCCCAAGTCTCGCAAGATCTGGCTGCCGATGCCATAGTCGCGTTTGTCGATCGGCAGGCCGAGCCGCTCGTTGGCTTCGACGGTGTCGTAGCCGCGCTCCTGCAGCGCGTAGGCGTGCAGTTTGTTCGCTAGGCCGATGCCGCGGCCCTCCTGCCGCAGATACAGGAAAACCCCGCGGCCTTCCTCGGCAATTTTCGCCATCGCGGCGGCCAGTTGGGGGCCGCAGTCGCACTTGCCGCTGCCGAAGACGTCGCCGGTGAGGCACTCGCTGTGGACGCGGACCAGCACCGGCTCGGTCTGCGGAATGGCCTTGCCGTCGTCGCCCAAATCACCCACCCCGCCCTTGCAGAGGGCCAGGTGCGGCTGCGGGTCGATTTGCGACTGGTAGGCGTGCAGCGTGAAGGTGCCCCACTCGGTCGGCAGCGTGACGGTCTCGATCCGGCGGACGAACTGCTCGCGCTTCAGCCGGTAGCTGATGAGGTCGGCCACGGTACACATCTTCAGGTCGAACTTTTCGCAAAAGGCCTCGAGCTCCGGCCGGCGGGCCATCTCGCCGTCGTCGCGCATGATCTCGCAGATGACGGCGGCGGGCTTGAAGCCGGCGAGGCGGGCCAGATCGACCGACCCCTCGGTCTGCCCGGCCCGCACGAGCACGCCGCCGTCGCGGGCGCGCAGCGGGTGGATGTGGCCGGGGCGCGACAGATCTTCCGCCCGCGCGTCGTCCGCGACGGCGACCTCGACGGTTTTGGCCCGGTCGGCGGCCGACACGCCGGTGGTCACGCCGAACTTCTTGGCCGCGTCGACGCTGACGGTGAAGGCGGTGCCGAGTTGGGCGGTGTTCAGGTCGGTCTGGGCGTGCAGGCGGAGCTTGTCGCAGCGGTCGGCGGTGAGGGCGAGGCAGATCAGCCCGCCGGCCTCCTTGCGCATGAAGTTGACCGCCTCCGCCGTGGTGGTCTCGGCCGGCAGGATCAGGTCGCCCTCGTTCTCGCGGTCCTCGTCGTCGACCAGCACCGCCATCTTCCCGGCCTTGAGGTCCTCGAGCACGTCGGCGATGGGGCTGAACATGCGGGATAGTAGCGGGTAGCGGGTAGCGGGGGGAAGAGGCAGGCGCGGGCAAGTTTTCTCTTCCCCCCGCTCCCCGCTACGCGCTACCCACTCGCAGCCGATACCGCCGCTTCTGGCGTTCGCCCTTGTGGTGCAGGGGGTGGCCGGGGGGGAGGTCGACGGTGCCGAGGAACTCGGCGCCGAGGCGTTCGCAGGTGCGGACGCTGGGGAGGTTGTCGGGGTTGGTGGTGAGGTAGACCTCGCGCAGGCCGTGGGCGCGGGCGAGCGGCAGGAGCAGGCGGCAGGCGCGTTCGGCGTAGCGGTGGCCGCGGGCGCGGGGGAAGACGCCGTAGCCGAGGTGGCCGAGGTAGAGCTCCAAATCCTCGCCGATGCCGATGCGCAGGGCGATGCTGCCGGCCATCTCGGTGTCGGGCCGATACTCCGGGCGGCGGCGGAGCCAGTAGTGGTAGGCGGGCACCTTGCCGTTGGCGGGGAGGCCCGGCTCGCGGCCGTGCGGGGCGAGGCCGACGGCCTCCAGCAGGTGCCGACGCTTCGCCTGCTGCACCACCGAATCCGCCCCGGTGCCGGCCGAGCGGACCATCGGCCCCACCCACCGCACCGCCGGCTCGACGAGCTCCAGATCGCCCTCGATCAGCCGGCCCGGATTCAGGAATCGGAACCGCGGCTTCGGCGGGCTGAGGAGGCCGAAAAACATGGGGCGGGCGGGGTGAGGACGCGGGGGGCGGAACGGGGTGGCGACGCCCCTTATTTACACCCGGCGGCCGAGTTCTGTCCATTCTACGAAGCGTACACGCCGGCCGCCCCGTGGCACGGGCGTCCCGCCCGCGTCTTCCGCAGGATTCACGCCACTCTCCGTAGAAGCAAGGTCGCAGAACGCGGGCGGGACGCCCGTGCCACGGGGGTCCGTGCCACAAGACGCCCGTGCCACGGCGCAAGCGAGCGGGACGGCCCCGGCGAAGGTCGTCCCGCTGCGAAGGTTGCGATGTCGGTGAACCGGCCCGGCTACGACGCCCCGCCGCCGAACAGGCCGTTGGGGAACATGGCGTTGGCCTGCACGAAGAGGTAGATCAGCGTCAGCAGGACCGCCAGCAGGCCGGCGGCGCTGAGGGCGGTGTAGACGTTGCTCTGCGGCTTGACGACGACGGCTTCGTTGGCGGCGATGCGGGCCATGGCTGCTCCTAATCTCGGGACGGCTTCAGTCTACAATTCGATCTGCCGAAAGGGCGGCGGGCCTCGGCCGAGACTTTACGACTGGGTTTGGACGGTGTTGCCCTGGGCGACCTCGTTGAGGCGCGGCCCGGTGGTGATGCGGCCGTAGGCGGCGGCGCGGTCGACGGCCTCGATCTCCATGCGGCCGAGGAACTGGCCGTTGTCGCCGGTGATGGTGAAGGTCATGCCCTTCTTGACCGCGTCGTCGCTGCCGATGCTGATGGTGGCGTAGCGGACGCCGCCGATGGTGTTCATGCTGCGGATTTTGCCCTCGAGCTTGGGCGCCCCGCGGCCGAGGCCCGCCGCCCCGCCGGCGAGGGCCGTCTGCGGGTCGAGGCCCTTGTCCTGCAGGTAGCTGGTGAGCTGCTTGTTCTGGCCGCGCATCTCGACGACCGTCTCCTGCAACTCGCGGCGGTTGCGCTCGGTCACGTCGAGCTTGTTCTGGAGGTCGGCGTTGGCGCGGTCGAGCTCGGCCTGGCGCTGCAGGCGGGTGTCGCCGCTGGTGCGGAGGGTGGCGACCTGGTCCTGAAGCGTGCTGGTGGTCTTCTCGGCCACCTGGACCGCGCCGGTGAGGGCGCTGATGTTGGTCTGGGCGAGGGCGAGCTTGGCCGACTCGCCGGCGGCCTGGGTCTGGGCCGTGTTGACCTGCTGGCGGGCGTTGTCCAGCGCGGCGCGGGCGGAGGCGACCTGCTCGTTGAGCTGCGTCACCTGGGCCGACAGCGTCGCGGCCTGGCTGGAGGCGGCGGTGCGGGCGGTGGCGAGATCGGTCGTCAGGTTCTTGGTGCGGCCCTGCTCGGTCTCGTAATTCGCGCGGTAGTTCTGCACCGTGCTGACGTAGGTGACGGCCGCGGCCGAGGCCAGCAGGCTCAGGACCACGTGCAATGCGACGAACACTTTCGTCAGGGGGCTCACGGCGACTCCTTGGAACGGACCTTGATACGACCGGCACTCGACAACCACGCGGCCTCCGCTCGGGCGGGGTGGGGCGTGTTGCCGCGTATCCTAATTGACCGCCGCCGGCTGTCAAGCGGCTGGTGCACTGGCAACTCAAACGCTTTGTTTCCGGGCGTTTCCTTGCGAAGCCGCAAGCGGCGTTAGCGGCCTTGACGCAGTTGCAGCGCCGCGCTGGCGGCGGCCACGCGGACGTTGGGGTCGGGGTCGGCCAGTAACTTCGACAGCAGCGGCTTGGCGTCGGGCCGGCCGATGGCGCCCAGGGCGAGGGCGGCGAGGGCGCGCTGGCGGGCGTCGGCGGCGTCGACGTGGGCGGCGGCCTCCCTGTAGCCGAAGCCGTTGCCCACCATCCCCAGCGCCCGCGCCGCCACCAGCCGCACCTCGTCATACGGCGAGCCCATGCTCAAGGCGATGTTCGAGTCCAGCCGCGGGTCGCGCGGCTGGGCCAGCGCCAGCACCGCGATCATCTGGTTGTCCGCCGCCTCGTTGATCGTCGCGGCGATGAGGGCGTTCAGGCCCCGCTGGTCGCCGTGCCGCCACAGCCCCTCGGCCGCCTGAAGCCGCACGGCGGGGCTGGCGTCCTTCAACAAGTAGGCCAGCGGCTTGACGGCCGAGGGGTCCTCGATCAGCCCCAGCACCAGGGCGGTGTCGCCGCGGACCGAGGCGTCGGGGTCGCGGGCGTAATCTTCCAAATCGTGGCTCCGCCGGGTGTCGCCCAGGCGGTGCAGGGCGTAGCGGGCGGCGACCTGCACGCGGACGTTGGGGTCGTCGGCCAGCCGCAGCAGGGCGGGGTATTCGTCGCGCAGCCGGTCGGCCCCGGCGGCCAGGGCGGCGGCGAAGCGCTCCTGCGGGTCGGCGCTGGACAGGGCCGTGGCGAGGCGCTGCCGCTCCTGCCGCGCCGCGGCCGCCGGGGGGTTGGCGGCCAGGTCGTGCTGGGTCGCCTCGATCGCCTGCGAGCGGATCACCGGGTCGGTCGACTGGAACGCGCGGGCGAGCTCGTCGCGCGCCCGCGTCGCGAGGTCGCCGGTGGCGGCGACGGGCGCGGCGGCGTTCGGCGGTTGGGTGCCGTTGGCGGCGCAACCGGCGAGGAGCAGGGCGAGGAGCAGGGCGGAGCGTTTCATAGGGGGCTTCTTTAATAGCCGGAGGCGGAAGCCCCGGTTTTTCGGTCGGGAAAGGTGCGTGAGTTCGGGACGACTTCCCGCGATCAACCGGGGCTTCCGCCTCCGGCTATTAAGGACGGCGGTTCTTCCGCCGGACCGCCCACCCTACCCATTCGGCGCAGCCACGCCCAGATGCCCACCAGCGGCGGCAGGCCGAGGGCGAGCACGTTCGCGTTCGACTGCCGGGCGGCGGGGAGTATTTCGACGAGCAGGCCGAGCACCGCGATCGTCAGGATGAAGGTCGCCAACGCGCGGGCGCGGGCCGGCCACCGTTTTCGTTGCGAAGCCGCGAGCGGCAGGATCGCGGCGAGGGGGAGCAGCAGCGGGTCGAACGCCGGCAGGTTCAGGTTCGGGTTCGCCGCCCAGTGGTCGGTGAACGCCCACAGCGCGACCAGAAACACCCCCGCCAGCCCCGCGAAGGTTGACCACCCGACCGCCAGCGCCGCGGCGAAGAAGCGGGCGGCCCGCGAGCGCGCCCCTGGCCCCCCGATCCGCCCGAGGCCGCAGATCGCGCCGCCGACCGCGCCGCCGATCGCCAGGAGGGGCCAGAAGTAGAGGCCGAAGGCGTCGGGCGGGGTCATCCGCTCGGCGTATTTCGTCGAATGCACCAATTCCACCGGCGGCCCGGCGAGGGGGCGGCCGATGCCGTCGTCGCCCGTCACGGTCACGCCGCGGAGGCGCCGCATCAATTCCATCGGGATGTAAAGTTCTTGCCACACCTTGATCGGCCGGTCGACGGGCGTGCCGAGGGCGAAGCGGATGCCGGTGTAGGCGAGGGGGTCGGCGGCCATCAGGCGGTCGGCGTGGAAGCGGAGCGTCCGCCCGTCGCCGCCGCCGATCTGCCGCTTGATCTGCCCGCCGAGCACGCCCTTGGCGTCGAGGGCGTCGCGGACGCGGGTGGAGCAGTTGTCCCTAAAATAGTCGTAGCGGTATTCCCGATTTTCGGGTTGGACGTTGCGCAGCAGGTGGTTCAGCAGGGCGGCCTTCTGCCGGGCGGTGAGGTTCAGCTCCTGCTGCCAGAGCGAGCGGTCGGCGGCGCGGTATTCGTCCACCGTGGCGTCGGCGGGGTAGCCGGCCATCATGTAGAGCATTCGGCCCTGGACGAACTTGCGGAGGAAGCCGGGCTGGTCGAAGTCGAACACGCCCCAGTTGAAGGCGTAATCGGCCCCGGAGCGGTCGTCTTCGATGCGAATCGCGTTGTGGCCGAAGCGCTCCCAGACCTCGCCGCCGGGGCCCATGGTGAGGAGGTAAACGTGCAGGCCCGACCCGTCCGGCGGCGGCTCGGGCGGCGTTTGGGTTTGGGCGCGGGCCGGGCCGGTGAGGGCGAGCAAGAGGCAGGCGAGCAGGAGCGGGCGGGTCGGCGTCATGGGGAGTGACATGATGCCCACCGGCGGAAAGTTGTAAACGGGCGGGCCGAAACATTCCCCCCGCCCCGGCGGTGGGATAGAGTGGGGATTGGCAAGATTTATTTCGACGACGGACGGAGACCAATGTTCGATATTATTAAGGGACGCCGTGCCCTGTTGGGCCTGATGCTGCTGTCGGCCGGGGTGGCCGCCAAGGGCGCGGCCGCGCCGCCGCCCAAGGGGTCGGCCAGGACGCCGGCTAAGGAATCCGGCAAGGAGTCGGCCAAGGCGTCGGCCAAGTCGCCCGACGGCCCGCCGGTGGCGGCGGGGCCGGCGGTTGCCACGAGCCAGCCGGCGACGGTGGACAACTACCAGAAGTCCACGCCCGAGCAGGACGCGGCGGCGATCAAGTCCTACAAGGCCGACGCCGCCGAGGCCGCCAAGGCCCTGCACTGGACGTACGACTCGTTCGAGACCGACCACTTCCTGGTCTTCACCGACTGGGACCCGCGCGAGAAGTCCTTTTTGCAAACGAACCTGGAGGCCGCCTACCGGGCCGTCAGCCACCAGTTCGACATCCCGGTGAAGGAGAACGTGTTCGTCGGCAAATTGCCGGTCTACATGTTCGCCAAGCAGTCGGACTTCCAGCGGTTCCTGTACCAGACGGTCGAGCTGCAGGCGGGGCCGACGCTGCTGGGAATCTACGCGGGCAAGTCCGACGGGTCGGGCTTCCTGACGCTGTTCAAGCCGGCGGTGGAGGGGGGGTCGGGCACCGGCCCGGCCGAGCGGCGGTGGGCGCGGACGCTGACCCACGAGTTCACCCACGCCTTCATCGCGCGCTACCGGACGAACCGTCGGATCCCGCGGTGGCTGAACGAGGGGACGGCCGAGGTGATCGCCGACGGGCTGTTCCCGAGCCCCGACACCCGCCGCTGGGCCGCCCTGATGGCCGGCGGCGACCGGCCGATCAGCAACATCTTCGACGACGACTACATGCCGCCGGGCGAGTACTACCCCGTCATGCAAACCATGGTGCAGGCGCTGGTCACGGAGGACCGCCGCAAGTTCCTCAAAATGTTCGACGCCATCAAAGCCGGCACCCCCGGCGAGAAGGCGCTGAAGGCCGCGTATGGCGTGGATTACGCCGGGCTGGAGCAGGCGTGGCGGAAATACATGACCGGCGGGAAGGGGCGGAGATGAAATCCGAATGACCAAACCAGAATGATCAAGGAATGACCAAGGTCCAAGCCTCAAACTTGGGATTTGGGCATTGGACATTCCTTGGTCATTCTGGTTTGGTCATTCGTCATTTAATGATGAAGCGTCGCACGAATATCCTGCTCCGCCTCCTGCGCATCGGCCTGATCGCCTACCTCGGCCTGATCCTCGTGTTCTCGCAACTGCAAGAGTCGCTCCTGTTCCCCGGCACCCGCACGCAGGGCACCGCCGACGCGGCGCTGCGCCCGACGGCCGGCACGGGCGAGTCGGTGGTGAAGATTTCTTCGGCCGACGGCACGCCGCTCGCCGGGTTGTTCGCCCCGGCCCGGCTGCCCGACGGGTCGCCCGACCCGCGCGCGGCGGACCGGCCGACGATGCTCTTCTTCTACGGCAACGGCATGAGCGCCGCCGACTGCGGCGGGTTCGCCCTGTGGTTCCCCAAGGCCCTGGGCGTGAACGTGCTGATCCCCGATTACCCCGGCTACGGCATGAGCGGCGGGTCGGCGTCGGAGCGGTCCTTCCGCGCCGCCGAACTCGCCTGGTTCGACCACCTCGCCGCCCGGCCGGACGTCGACCCGAAGCAGATCATCGCCGTCGGCTGGAGCCTCGGCGGCGGCAGCGCGGTCGATTTGGCGTCGCGCCGGCCGGTGGCGGCGCTGATGACGTTCAGCGCCTTCACGAGCGTCCGCGACATGGGCCGCAAGCTGCTGCCGTGGCTGCCGACGTCGCTGGTGGTGCGGCACGAGTTCGACAACGAGGGCAAACTGCCGGCGATCAAGGTGCCGACATTCTTGGCCCACGGCACGGCCGACCCGATCATCCCGTTCGCCATGCGCGCCCGCCTCGCCGCCGCCGCCGGGGGGCCGGTCACGACGTTCTCGAACGGCGCGGGGCACAATGATTTTTTCGACGTCGAGCCCGAGGCGACCATTGAGGCGATGCGGGCGTTCCTGAAGTCGCTGCCGACCCGCGGCGCGGCCGGTCGCGCTTTGGAATAGAGTTCGGTCATGCCCGCCCGCCCGACGATTTTGCTGCTCGGCGGCCCGAACGGGTCGGGCAAGTCGACCCTCGCCCGCGGGCTGGTGTGGGAGGCGTTCGGCATCGCCCGCTTCCTGAACGCCGACACCCTCGCCCGCGGTCTGGCGGCCTACGCGCCGGACCTCGCCGCGGTCTCGGCCGGCCGGGTGATGCTCGAGGAGATGCGCCGCCTCGCCGCCGCCGGCGAGTCCTTCGCGGTGGAGACCACGCTGGCGTCGAGGATGTACGCCCGGTGGCTGGACCGCGAGTTGGCCGGCTACCGCAGCCACTTGGGATTCGTCTACACGCGGTCGGCCCGGACCAACGTCCGGCGGGTCGCGGCGCGCGTGGCCGGCGGCGGGCACGACATCCCCGAGGCCGACATTCTGCGGCGGTACCAGCGGAGCTTTAACAACTTCTTCAATCTGTATAAAGACAAAGTTGATTCATGGGACTTGTTTGACAATACCGTTGAGCCCGCCGCGCGCATTGCGCGAAAGCCGTTGGATCAAGTGGCGATCATCAAGGACCGCGTAGAATGGGACCGACTGGAGGCCGCTTATGCACCGACCCGCCCTTGACGCCAACGAACTGGACGCCGCCGACATCACCGTCGCCGACCCGGACGCGGGATTGCGCGCCCTCAACCGCGGCATCCGCGAGGCGGCGCGGTGGTATCAATTCTGCGGCCTGAAAATGATCACCGCCGACGCCGAGGGGAACCCCGTGCAGATCGACCCCGCCGAGGTGCTGGCGCGGCTGGACGCGGCGGACTGCGAGTGAGGGCCGGGCGGCTTTGCCGGCTCACTCGCCGAGGGCGCGGCGGGTGGTATAGTCGGGAATCGCGTGGGCGCTGAGGCTGGGTTTCGGCCCCCCGCCGGCGGTGCCCGGACCCCAATACCGCACCTCCCACGAGGAAGAAAACTTCAGTTCGTTCAGGTTGTCGGCGGTCAGGTAATCGAGGCGGTCGGCGCGGTCGAATCGCATGAAGATTTCCGAGGCGTTGCGGTTGTACGTCTGGGTCGAGCCGATCGACAGGACGTAGCGGAAGGTGCGGGTGGGGTAGGGCTCGCCGGAGTACCACAGCGGGTCGACGTTCTGGCGGTCCGGCTCGCCGAGGAGCGCGACGACGGCGTCGGCCTTCATGCCGGGCTCAAGGTGCGCGACGCCCTCGACGATCTGCCGGCGGAGGCTGGGGACGATGACGTAGCGATCGCCGGTGTGCTGGTCCACGCTCGGCGGCCCGCCCGGCGCGGCGTAGACGTAAGGCACGTCCCGCGGCACCGGCGCGTAGCACCCGGCGGCGGTCAACCCCACGGTCAGGACGAGAATGGCCCGGCATCGCGGCACCGCCCGACGCTACCCGCCGCCCCGCCGGCGTGCAACCGTTCCTTGCGACGGCCCGAACGGTCGTGCCCCGGTAGCTGCGGACCAACGGTCCGCAGTGGCTTGCGGGCGAAGCGGACTGCGGACCGTTGGTCCGCAGCTACCCTGCTCGACGCGGGATTATTTTCCGATGAACGCCCTTTCCAGGCGGACCAGGATGAACTCCGTCGGGTCGGGCTTGCCCGGCGCGCGGCCGGCGGAGAAGGGGTAGTTGTTGTCATTCGCCACTAGGACGGTTTGGGCGTCGACCGGCACGACGCTCTCGATGGTGACGAAGGGGAAGCGGAAGGATTTCAGGCCGTCGCGGTTCAGGTCGTGCGGGTCGGCGAGGTGGAGGAGGTCGATCACCTGCGCTCGCACGATGGAGAGTTTACCTTCCTTGTCACGGTGGTGGACCTCGACTACGACCCGCTTGACGGCCGCCTGGTCGCCCTGCTTTCCGTCGCGCTCGAGGGTGAGGTAGCGGGACGGCTCGAACTCCTCCGGCGGGGCAGGCAGCGCGACCATCTCGCCGACGGCCTCGGCATCGGGCGGGAGCGGGCGAACATCAGTGATGCCCGCCTCGCCGCCGCTCATCCCGCCCGAGAAGAGGTCATCTCGCACCAGCAGGGGTGTGCCCGACTCGCCCGCCAGCGGCTTTTCCAGCACGGGGAGCAGAATATTGTCTCGCGTACCTGAGTTGGCAATGAACGCCTCTTGCTGGGCGTTGCCGGTGATCCACTTGTGGTATGCCAAGCCCTCGAACCCGGCGCTCCGCGCGATCTTCGCCCCGGCGGCATTTTTGGTCGGGTGGTCGGGTGAGTACATGCCCTCGCCGAAGATGCCCACCGGCGGCTCCAGCAGTTTGCCGTCAGCCGAGAAGTGCAGCAGGAACGGGCCGTACTCGTCGCCGACCCAGAAGGTGCCGTCGGGCAGGCGGACGAAGCTTTCGGGGTCGAAGTCGCCGCCGGTCAGCAGGCGGTTTTTCTTGATCTCCGTCGGCACGGGGATTGTGCTGTTCGGGTACGTCGCGGCGTCGGCCACCAGCGGGAAGCCGGCCTTGCGGTCGGGGTCGGACAGGTGGAAGGCGAGGTCGACCTTCACCGTGCCGGTGCCGCCGGCTTCGGTCTTGAAGTCGGGGCGGACGCGGTAGACGCTCAGCAGGAAGTCGGCGCTGTTGGCCTTGGTGCCGTAGCCGTTGTCGGACAGGGCGAGGTATTCGCCGGGGGAGTCGGGGGTGTCGGTCGGGAGCATCGCGCTGATGCCTTGGATCGGCTGGCGGGCGAAGGGCGGGGTGACGCCGTTGATGGGCGGTTTATCGGTGATGAACTGGCCGGACGGCGGGCCGTCGGCGAAGGTGTCGGCGGGGAGGGAGGCGAAGCCGACGAGGGTGGCGGTCGGGATGGTGGTCGGGCGGGTGGCGGGGGTCGCGGCGTGGGCGGTGGCGGCGAGCAGGAGGGTGGGGAGGAGTGCTTTCCACATGGGCGGATTGTAGCGGCAGGCCGGGGAGGGGTTGGGGGCGGCGTTTGGGTTCGGTAGACTGGGGCGATGATCCACCGCATCGACGTCCGGGCCGCCTCGCCGCAACTGGCCGACCCGGTGGGGGAGGGGGTGCGGCGGCAGATCGTCGAGCTCGGGTTTGACGCGGGGGAGGTGTCGGCCGACCGGGTGTTCTTCCTCGACACCGACGCCGACGCCGCCGCCGTGAAGAAGGCCGCCGACGCGCTGCTGGCCGACCCGGTGATCGAGACGGCCGCGGCGGTGGATGCGGACCTGCCGGAAGAGGAGGGCCGACTGATCGAGGTCCACCTCAAGCCCGGCGTGATGGACCCCGTGGCCGCCAGCACGGCGGCGGCGGTGCGCGGCCTCGGGCTGGCCGTGCGCGAGGTGCGGACCGGCCGGGCGTATCGCTTCGCCAAGCCGCTGGGCCGGGCGGCGATGGAGGAAATCTCCCGCCGCGTGCTGGCGAACGGGGTGGTGGAGTCGGTCCACTTCGCCCGCCACCGGCCGACCGCCTTCACCCCCCCGCCCGCCCGGCCGTTCGCGCTGCGCCACGTCGACCTCACGACGCTCGACGACGCGGGCCTCAAGACGTTGAGCCGCGACGGGCACCTGTTCCTCTCCCTCGACGAGATGCGGGCCGTGCAGGCCCACTACCTCGCCGAGCGGCGGGAGCCGACCGACGTGGAGCTCGAAACCGTCGCCCAGACGTGGAGCGAGCACTGCGTCCACAAAACCCTCAAGAGCGCGGTGGAGGTGGTGGACGAGGGCGGGGCGGTCGTGCGGCGGTACGGAAACCTCATCAAGGAAACCATCTTCGCGGC
Source organism: Tepidisphaeraceae bacterium (assembly GCA_965260985.1). Taxonomy (GTDB): domain Bacteria; phylum Planctomycetota; class Phycisphaerae; order Tepidisphaerales; family Tepidisphaeraceae; genus CBDHCE01. The sequence goes on from CBDHCE010000019.1 coordinate 69,491, forward strand.
CACCGAGGAGCTGATGAGCGGCGCGTCAAGTGGCTGGGGCGTCCCGCCCGAGTCTGCGACTTCCTCCGCCCCCAGACTCGGGCGGGACGCCCCAGCCACCAAAGCGTTCTGCCTCTCGGTCTTCTCCGACAACGCCGGCGTGGTCGCGTTCGACGAGACCCACGCCGTCTGCTTCAAGGTCGAGACCCACAACCACCCCAGCGCGATCGAGCCCTACGGCGGCGCGGCCACCGGCATCGGCGGCTGCATCCGCGACGTCCTCGGCACCGGCCTCGGCGCCAAGCCGATCGCCAACACCGATGTGTTCTGCGTGGCGTGGAGAAGTGAGGATGAAGGCGGAAGGCGGAAGGATGAAGCGGACGATTCCCCTTCATCCTTCCGCCTTCGCCCTTCATCCTTACCCCCTTCCGCCACCCACCCCAAGCGTGCCCTGCAGCAGATCGTCGCGGGCGTGCGCGATTACGGCAACCGCATGGGCATCCCCACCGTCAACGGGGCGGTCCACTTCGACGAAAACTACGTCGGCAACCCGCTGGTCTTCTGCGGCTGCGCGGGGCTGATCCCGCGCGACAAGATCGAGAAGCGCGTGAACGCCGGCGATGCGGTCGTGGTCATGGGCGGGCGGACCGGGCGCGACGGCATCCACGGCGCGACCTTCAGCTCGGCGGAGCTGACCGACACCCACGCCGACGAGTTCTCGCACGCGGTGCAGATCGGGAATGCGATCACGGAGAAGCGGGTGGCCGACGTGCTGCTGGCGGCCCGTGACCGCGAGTTGTTCACCGCCGTCACGGATTGCGGCGCGGGGGGGCTGTCGTCGGCCGTCGGCGAGATGGGCGAGCGCGTCGGGGCGAGCGTGCAACTGGAAAAGGTGCCGCTGAAGTACGCCGGCCTGCGGTACGACGAGATCTGGATCAGCGAGGCCCAGGAGCGGATGGTGCTGAGCGTCCCGCCGGCGAACGTCGAAGAATTGCTCAAGCTCGCGGCGTCCGAGGGCGTGGAGGCGACCGCCATCGGCACCTTCGGCACGCCGGGGGCGGAGTTGATTTTGACCTACGAGGAGACCGAGGTCGCCCGCCTGCCGATGGCCTTCCTGCACGACGGCCTGCCCATGCCGACCCGCCGGGCGGCCTGCCGTGGCACGGGCGTCCCGCCCGCGTCTGCGAATGGGAGTGCCGCGGAAAGAGAAGAAAGACGCGGGCGGGACGCCCGTGCCACATCAGATCGCCTCCTCGACGTTCTCGCCCACCCCAACGTCGCCAGCAAGCACTGGATCATCCGCCAATATGACCACGAGGTGCAGGGCGGCAGCGTGGTCAAGCCGCTGATCGGCCCCCTGCAACTCGGCCCGTCGGACGCCGCGGTGGTCCGGCCCAAACTCGACAGCATGAAGGGCATCGCCCTCTCCTGCGGCCTGGCCCCGCACGTCGAAGACCCCTACGCCATGGCCGTGGCGAGCATCGACGAGGCCGTCCGCAACGCCGTGTGCGTCGGGGCGAATCTCGACGCGATGGCCCTGCTCGACAACTTCTGCTGGCCCAGCGTGGACGACCCCGAGACGATGGGCACCCTCGTCCGCGCCTGCGAGGCGTGCCGCGACGCGGCGCTGGCCTACGGCCTGCCGTTCATCAGCGGCAAGGACTCGCTGCACAACCAATTCACCGACGCCGCGACCGGCCGGGTGATCAAAATCCCGCGCACGCTGCTGATCTCCGCGATGGCCGTCATCGACGACGTGCGGACGTGCGTGACGATGGACCTCAAGGCGGCGGGCAACGAATTGGTCCTCGTGCAGTCGCCGCCGGGCGCGTCGCTGGACGAACTGGCCGCGCTGCACCGGCGGGTGGCGGCGGCGGTGGGCGGCGGGCTGGTCCGGGCGGCCCACGACGTCAGCGACGGCGGCCCGCTCGTCGCGGTGGCGGAAATGTGCATCGCCGCCGGCCTCGGGGCGGATCTGACCGAACCCCTGGCCGCCGAGGTGAACTGGCCCGGCCTGGGCGGCTACGTCCTGGAGACCGACGCCCCCGACCGCCTGCTGGCCGCCCTCGGCCCCGACGCCGCCCGCATCGGCACCGTCGCCGCCCTCGCAGCCGACCCGCGGCTGGCGTGGCCGGGCGACTCGGTGCCGGTCGCCGACCTCACCGCCGCCTGGCGCGGCACGCTCGACTGGTGATCGACCGGCAAATCGTGGCGATTGATTCCCGCCGCCCGCCGCCTACACTCCCGCCGCTGCCGGGATGTAGCTCAGCTTGGTAGAGCGCTCCGCTGGGGGTGGAGAGGTCGCAGGTTCGAATCCTGTCATCCCGAATCCGAATATTTCATTTCCTTGCCAAGCCGCCCCCCCCGAAACGGTTTCGGTGCAACTTTTGGGCGGGCGCGAAAAAATAAACTTCCCCCGCCCGCATCCGCCGGGTAGGCTGGGCCGGACAACCTAGGGGTGAGGGTGCGGCACGGACCGCTTTCCCCTCGCCGACGACTTTATCGGACCGCACCTTCAGAGGGAGAGAACCTTGTTCAATTACCGCCACGCCGCCCTGGCCGGGGCCGCCCTGCTGGCCGCCGGCGCCTTCGCGCCGGCCGCCCGCGCCCAATCGGCCGCCGTCACGCTCTCGTCGCCGGACGACCTCACGCGGGTCCTCGTCGGCCAGACCGTGCGGATCAACGTCAACCTCGTCGGCCTCGGGGGCGGGTCGCTCTCGGGCCTCAACGCCAGCGTCGCCACGCCCGGCCTGCTGTTCGACGCGCCGGCCGGCGGGTCGGCGTCGGTCGTGGCCGGCGGCATCGTCCCCAACGCGGACGGCTTCTTCGGCAACCTCGACGACTTCGACGCCGGCACAATCTTCACCGACGGCGTCTACGACGCCCTCGAGCCCGCCGGCAACATCACGGCCGACGGCACATTCTTCAGCTTCTCGGTGGTCGCCGCCACCCCCGGCATGGGCGTGATCGACTTCGACGTCGACAACACCGGCATGCCGCTGATCACCGCCGCCGCGGCCGACGGGTCGGCCTTCCCGCTGACCACCGCCGACCCGAGCGGCCTGGCCGTCACCGTGCTGGTGCCCGAGCCGACGGGTTTCGCCGTCATCGCCGGCGGCTTCGGCCTCGCCACCCTCCGCCGCCGGCGCGGGGCAGCAGTTCCGAGTTAGCGGAGTTGACCGTGCCCGCTGCGGATTTCCCGGCCGCGTGCATCCGCCCCGTGGGGGGCTTTCGCATCCGGTCGTAGTTTGATAAGTTAATGCCCGTCCGACGGATCGGACGAGAATTTAGGTTCGGCCGGCGCGTCGCCTTGGCCGCACGAGAGTTTTAGGGGTTCGTACACACCGAAGGAGGCGCCCTATGAGGCGTACCATCTCGCAAGTTTCCACGCTCGCCACCGCCGCCGCCGCCGTCGTCGGCACGCTCGGCCTCGCCGCCGGCACCGCCGTCGCCTCGAGCCACCGCGAGGCGCCGATCACGGCCCTCGACCGCACGGCCGACATCACCGACATCTACGCCTTCGTCAGCTACGAGGCCAACACCGCCGCCAACACCCAGCCGACGTCCGTGACGATGATCATGTGCGTCGACCCGCTGCTCGAGCCCTCCAACGGCCCGACGTTCTTCCCGTTCGACCCGGACGTGCTCTACGAGTTCAGGGTCGACAACACCTTCGACGCCGTCGCGGACATCATCTACCAGGTGAGCTTCGTGACGCAGTTCGACCCGCAGAACCTGATGGTCGCCTCCCCCGTGGCCGAGGCCGGCATCGGCGACGCCGGGGCGAATGACCCGACCACCGGCGGCCCCACCAGTGGCAAGCTCATCGTGCCGCCGCAGATCCGCTCGTTCGACGCGCCGGGCCTGTTCCTCCGGCAGTTCTACGTGATCCGCGAGGTCCGCTCGGGCCGGAACTCGGTCGTGCTGCAGAACGCCACCGGAGCGGGCGACCCCCTCTACGCCGTGCCCGCCAACGCCGGCCCCCGCACGATCAACTACCCCTCCCTCTTCGCCGCAGGCACCTACAACCTCAGCAACGGCATGAAGGCCTTCGCCGGCACCGTCGATGACCCGTTCTACATCGACCTCGGCGCGGCGTTCGACACCGTGAACCTCCGCACCCTCGGCAGCGGCATCCCCGGCGTGCTCACCGCCGCCGAGGACGCCGCAACCCAGAATTTCGCCCCCGACGACGTCTCGGGTTATGCCGTCAACGCCATCGCCCTGCAGGTGCCGATCACCCAGCTCACCTCCGACGGCGCGTTCCACCCGCCGACCGATCCGAACTCGACCATCGGCATCTGGTGCACCACCAGCCGCCCCCGCGTCACCGTCCGCCGCTCTCCCCTGCGGAACCAGACCAGCCGCGGGAGCTGGCGGCAGGTGCAGCGCATGGCGAACCCGCTGTTCAACGAGCTGCTCATCGGCATCGGCAGCAAGGACGCCTGGAGCCGCAGCGCGCCGGCGAACGACTCAGACTACGGCAGCTTTTACCTCGGACCCTTATTCCCCAAGATCGTCGAGGCCCTGTACGGCGGCGCGCTGAATGTGCCGAACAAGCCGCGCACCGACCTGCTGCCGCTGGTCACCTACGCCGCCCCGATCGCCCCGGCGGGCACCACCGCCGGCCCGGTGGCCGACCTGCTCCGCCTCAACACCGGCGTGCCGGCCACGCCCGTCGCCAGCCAGAGCCGCCTGGGCGTGCTCGCCGGCGACATGGCCGGCTACCCCAACGGCCGCCGCCTCGCCGACGACGTGACCGACATCGTCCTCCGCGTCGCCGTCGGCGGGGTCCTGGCCGACAAGACCACCTTCACCTACCGCCCCGGCGTGAACGACATGCTCGGGGACGGCGTGAACGTGAACGACGTGCCCTTCCGCACGACCTTCCCCTACCTCGCCAACTGCCCCGACGGCCGAAACAGCCGCCACATCGACCCCGGCGAGACCTTCCCCGACGGCCGGACCGTGCCGACCAACTAACCCCGTCCTTTTATGCGACCCACCCCGCGGCCGCAGGGCACACCGGAAATTTTCCGGTATGCTCTGCGGCCGCGGCCGTTGCGGCGCGTGGTGAGGTGTAGACCTTTCCGCCGCCCCCGCCCGATTCAGGAGATCCGCCTTGACCACCCGATTCACCGCCGCCGCCGTCGCGCTTCTGTGTGCCGCCGCCACCGGCCAGACCAGTCGGCCCACTACCCAGCCCGCCACCCGTTCGGCCACCCGGCCCGCGACCGCGCCGGTTGCCCTCACGCCGGCCGAGGCGTTGATCAACGCCTCCAAGCAGGCCGCCGCCGCCCGGCCCGACACGGTCGGGCCGTACAACGTCCTCGCCTTCGCCTACGCCCGGCGGGCGCGCGAGACGGGCGACGCGGCGTGGTACGCGAAGATGGACGCCGCCCTCGCCGACTCGCTCCGCGTCTCGCCCGGCAACTTCGACGCCGCCAAGGTGCGGGCGCTCGCCCTGATCGCCCAAGGCCGGCCCGCGGCGGCGCGCGACCTGATCGCGCCGATCTTCAAGACCTCCCCGGACGACCTGATGGCCCGCGGCCTGATGAGCGACGCCCAACTCGCCCTCGGCGATTACCCCGCGGCCGAGACCGAGGCGCAGTACATCCTCGACAGCCGGCCGAACAACCCCGTCGGCCTGCTGGCGGCGGCGAACCTGCGGGAGGTCTACGGCGACCCGGACGGGGCGCTCGAGCTGATCAACATGGCGTTGAACGTCACGCCGCCGAACGACTCGGAGGAGCGGTCGCGGCTGATGGCGCAGGAGGCGCGGCTGCACCTGTCGGCCGGCCGGACCGACGCCGCCGACGCCGCGGCCGCGGCCGCCGTCCAGCAGTTTCCCGATTATTATGCCGCTCTGGCCGCGCGGGCGGACGTGCGCGAGGCGCAGGGCAAGTTCGCCGAGGCCGTCGAACTCCGCCGGCGGGTGGAGGCGCTGGTGCCGACGCCGTCGCACCAATACGCGCTGGCCGAGTCGCTGGAGCGCGCCGGCCAATCGGCGGAGGCGGCCGACGCCTTTGCGGCGTTCGCGCGGGAGGCGGCGGCGCGGGCGGACGGGCCGCTGAACGCCAACCGGCTGCTGGTGCTGTACGACGTGGACCGCGCCGCCAAGCCGGCCGAGGCGTTCGAGTTGGCCCAGAAGGAGGCGCGGGCGCGGCCGACGGTGTACGCGCTGGACGCCCTGGCGTGGGCGAATGTCGCGCGGGGCAACACCGACCGGGCGCGGCGGCTGATGGACCGGGCGCTGGCGGTGGGCGTGCGCGACGCGACGGTCTTCCGCCACGCCGCCGCCATCGCGGCCGCCGCCGGCGACCGCGACGCGGCGTCGGACTACCTGCGCCAGGCCGAGCTGATGACGCCCCGCCCGCTGGTCGGCGGGGCGCTGCGGCAGTTGGAGAAGCGGATCGAGGCGATGCCGACCACGGCCCCGGCGACCGCGCCCGCCACGCGGGCGGCCGAAAGTGGCACGGGCGTCCCGCCCGCGTCTACGGACGGAAAAGAGTAAAAAAACCGCGGGCGGGACGCCCGTGCCACGACGTCCCGCATCCGAACCGCCACATTTCACGGACGATCGATCATGCACATTCCTGACGGATTTCTCGACGGCAAAACGATCGCGGCCACCGGCACCCTCGCGGCGGTGGGGGTGGGGGCGGCGCTGTACCAGGCCAACCGCCACCTGCCGCCGCGCAAGGTGCCGCTGATGGGGCTGGCGGCGGCGTTCGTGTTCGCGGCGCAGATGCTGAACTTCCCGGTCGCCGGCGGCACGAGCGGGCACCTGATCGGCGGGGTGCTGGCGGGCGTGCTGCTGGGGCCGGGGGCGGCGGTGCTGGTGCTGGCGGCGGTGCTGCTGGTGCAGTGCTTCGCCTTCGCCGACGGCGGGATCACGGCGCTGGGGGCCAACCTCTTCAACATGGGCATCATCGGCGGGGCGGGCGGCTATTACGTTTACGCCGGCGTGCGGCGGCTGCTGCCCGGCGACCGCGGGCGGCTGGTGGCCGTCGCGGTCGCGTCGTGGGTCGCCGTCGTCGTCGCGTCCGTCGCGTGCGCGGGGGAGTTGGCGATGAGCGGCGCCGTGCCGTGGCACACCGCCCTGCCGGCGATGGCGGGCGTCCACATGCTCATCGGCGTCGGCGAGGCGGTCATCACCACGCTGGTCGTCTTCACCGTCTGGCAGGCCCGGCCGGAAGTGCTCGAGGGCGGCCGGGGCTTCGAGGTCGTGCCCAAACGGCAGTACGGGCAGTTTCTGGTCTTCGGCCTGCTGATCGCCGCAGGGCTGGCGCTGTTCGTCTCGCCGCTGGCGAGCGGGCTGCCCGACGGGTTGAACTTCGTGGCCGAGAAGTTCGGCTTCGCCGGGCGCGAGGTTGCGGTTCGGGCGATCTCCGCGCCGGCGGCGGGCTACCAGTTGCCGGGCATCGGGTCGGCGGTGGTGGCGACGTCGCTGGCGGGCCTGGTTGGCACGCTGCTGGTGTTCGCCCTGGGGTGGGTGCTGGCGAGGGTGCTGGTGCCGGCGCGTCAGACTGTGGAACCTTAATAGCCGGAGGCGGAAGCCCCGGTTGATCGCCCGAAACGCGCTCGGAATCCGGGGCATCTTCCCGCCGAAAACCGGGGCTTCCGCCTCCGGCTATTAGGGCGGGCGTTTTGCGGTAGACTCGCGGCCATGGGCGGATTTCACGGCCACTTTCTCGACACCTACGCCCACGTCGACAGCCCCGTCCACCGGCTGCCGGCGTGGCTCAAACTGTGGGGCACCGTCGCGCTGATCCTCGCCCTCGTCGCCGTCCCGCCGACGCTGGTGCCCCGGCCGCTGCTGTTCGTGGCGGCGGGGTTCGGGCTGCTGATGGTGGCGGCGGCGAGCAACGTGCCGGGCATCTACCTCGCCAAGCGGCTGCTCTTCCTCGAGCCGTTCGTCCTGGGCGTGGCGGTGCTGGCGCTGTTCCAGCCGAACGGGAAACTCCTGTTCGCCACCCTCGTCGCGCGCAGCACGCTGTGCATTCTGGCGGTGGTGCTGCTGGCGAACACGACGCCCTTCTCGGACCTGATGCGGGAGTTGCGGCGCGTCCACATGCCGCCGCTGCTGGTCACGACGGTCGCGCTGATGTACCGCTACCTGTACGTGCTGAAGGACGAGTCCGACCGGATGAAGACCGCCCGCGCCAGCCGCACGTTCACCGCGAGCCGCGGCCTGGCGTGGCGGTCGACGGCGACGGTGATCGCCCAGCTCTTCCTCCGCGCCACCGACCGGGCCGAGCGGATCTACCACGCGATGTGCGCCAGGGGGTGGACGTGAGCGAGGCGATTGAGGCGATCCCAGCCTTGGAGGTGCGGCAACTCTACTACCACTACCCCGACGGCACCGAGGCGCTGCGGACGGTGAGCTTCGCCGTCGCCCCCGGCGAGTGCGTGGGCCTGATCGGCCCGAACGGGGCGGGCAAGTCGACCCTCCTGCTGCACCTCAACGGCATCCTGCCCGACGACCCCCACGCCACCGGCGACGTGCTGATCGGCGGCGAGAAGGTCACGAAAAAGAACCTGCCGACGGTGCGGCGGAAGGTCGGGTTGCTCTTTCAGGACCCCGACGACCAACTCTTCTGCGCCACCGTGGCCGAGGACGTGGCGTTCGGGCCGGAGCAGTTCGGGTTCGACCGCGGGCGGCTGAAGCAGGTTGTGGCCGACGCCCTCGCGCTGGTCGGGCTGCCGGGGTTCGAGAGCCGCAGCCCGCACCGGCTGAGCGGCGGGGAGAAGCGGCGCGTCTGCCTGGCGGGCGTGCTGGCGTGCGAGCCGACGGTGCTGGTGCTCGACGAGCCGACGAGCAACCTCGACCCCCGCGGCCGCCGCGAGTTCAAGGCCCTGCTGCGGACGCTGGCGGCGACGAAGATCATCGCCACGCACGATTTGGAAATGGTGGTCGAATTATGCTCGCGCGCGATCGTGCTGGACGGCGGCGAAATCATCGCCGACGGCCCGACGGCGGAGGTGCTGGGGGACGAGGCGCTGATGCTGAAGCACGGCCTGGAGCGGCCGCTGAGCCTGGCCCGGCCCGGCCACAAGATTTAGCGCAAGACGCAGCATCCGCTCGGGCCGGCGCAACGGAACGGTTGGCGAGCCCACCCCCTTAAAGGAGCGGATCGCAATGACCCCGACTGCCCGACGCCCCCTGTTCCTCACCCTGCTCCTCGCCCCGCTGCTGCTGCCCGCGGTCGCCGCGGCGCAGCCGAACATTTCGCGGCAGCCGGCGGGGCAGACCACGCCGCAGGACCTGCCGATCACCGCCGGCGTGCCGGGCGACCCGACGGTCACGGCGCAACCCACCGCCGGCCGGCCGGAGGTGCAGCAGCCGACCGGGGCGGGGCAGACCGAGATCGAGGGCGGCCTGCTCACCCGCGACCGCCTGCTCGGCGACCCGTTCGGCGCGCGGTCCTTCCTCGAGGACCACGGCCTCACGATCGACAGCACCCTCGTCTTCGACTTCTCCAAAAACTTCCGCGGCGGCCTCGACACCGCCGGGTCGGCCAACCCGCACCTGTTCGACCTCAACCTCACGCTCGACACCGAGAAGGCGTTCGGGCTCAAGGGCGGCACCCTCTTCGCCGATTTCCAGAACCAGAGCGGCACGAGCATCAGCGATGAGGTGGGCGACTTCGCGGGCGTCGACAACCTCGCCACCGACGGCCGGACGCAGCTGTCGGAGATTTTCTACGGGCAGGACCTGCTCGGCGGGGCGGTGCGGGTGCGGGTGGGGAAGATCGACTCCAACGCCGACTTCGCGGTGGCGGTTAACGCGCTGGAGTTCGTCAACAGCTCGCCGGGGCAGAGTCCGACGATCTTCGTGATGAACAGCTACCCCGACGGGGCGTTCGGGGCGGAGGTGTTCGTCACGCCGACGCCGGGCTTTTACGTCAAGGCGGGCGTGTTCGACGGGGCCGGGCAGGAGGGCATTTCGACCGGCGACAAGGGGCCGCGCACGCTGTTCGGGCCGCCGGCGGACTTGTTCGTCATCGCCCAAACCGGCTTGGAGTGGACCGGCGGCGCGGCGGGACTTGCCGGGCGGGCGGGGGTGGGGTATTGGCAGGGCACCGGCACGTTCGACCGCTTCGCCGGCGGGGTGCGGCGCGGCACGGGTGGGCCGTTCCTCGTGCTCGACCAAACGCTCTACCGCGAGAACCCCGCCGACGCGAACGACCCGCAGGGCGTGGGCGTCTACCTACAGTACGGCTACGCCGACCCGTCGGTGAGCGAGACCGACCACCACGCCGGCGCGGGAGTGGTCTGGACCGGCGCGCTGCCGGGGCGGGACTCGGACGTGATCGGCGTGGCGGCGAATTACGTCCACCTCAGCGGGGCGGCGGGGTTTGCCGACGCGGTGGTGGGGCTGCTGCGGGTGGAGATGGCGTTCTGACCGGCCGTGGCACGGGCGTCCCGCCCGCGTCCGCGATTGAGATTGCTCCGTAGAAGACAGACGCGGGCGGGACGCCCGTGCCACGTAAGATGATGCGAACATTTTTAGCCGTCGTCCTTCTCGCCTGCCTGGCCGCCGCGCCCGCGACGGGGCCCGCGTTCGTCTCGCCCGCCGACAAGCAGGTGAGGGCGGCCGAGGCGCTGGTCCAGAAGTCGCCGGAGGATCCGGCGGCGTATGTGGCGCTCGCCACGGGCTTTATGCTCAAGGCCCGCGAGACGGCCGACGGCGCCTACTACGGCCGGGCCGAGGCGGCGTGCCGCAAGGCGCTGGACATCAAGCCCGGCGATTACGGCGCGACCCGCACGCTCAACTGGGTCTACGTCGGCCTGCACCGCTTCGAGGAGGCGGCCGCGCTGGCGCGAAAGGAGATCAAATCCCACCCCGACGATGCGTGGAACTACGGGAACCTGACCGACGCGCTGATCGAGCTCGGGCAGTACGACGCGGCGATCGACGCGGTGGAGACGATGGCCGACCTGAAGCCGGGGCCGGACGCCTACGCCCGCGTCTCGCACCTTCGGGAATTGACCGGCGACCCGCAGGGGGCGGTGGACATGATGGCGAAGGCCGTCGAGGCGATCGGGCCCAACGACCCCGAGCACTACGCCTGGGCGCGGTCGCACCTGGGCAACCTGCTGTTCGACAGCGGGCAGTTCGCGCTGGCCGAGGAGCAGTATCAAGCGGCGCTGAAGGCGTTCCCCGACTATCACTACGCGCTGACGGGCCTGGGCAACGTGCGGATGGCGCAGGGCCGCAATGACGAGGCGGTGGCGGCGTACCGGCGGAGCATCGAGGTCGCGCCGACGCCGGTGACGGTGATCGCGCTGCACGATTTGCTGCAGTCGATGGGCCGGGAGAAGGAGGCGGCGGAGGCGGCCGAGTTGGTCGGGGTGATCGAGACGATTTCCGCCGCCAACGGGATCAAGCCGGACGCGACGCTGGCGCTGTTCCACGCCGATCAGGGGGTGAAGGTGAAGGAGTCGTTGAAGATTCTGCAGGACTTGTCGAAGCAGCGGCAGGACGTGCGGACGATGGACGCGCTGGCGTGGGCGCTCTACGCCACCGGCGACTATGAGGCGGCCCTCAAGGCGAGTGGGCAAGCCCTGCGGCTGGGGACGAAGTTCGCGCCCTACCTCTTCCACGCGGGCATGATCCGGGCGAAGTTGGGCCACGCGGACGAGGCGATCGCGCTGCTGCGCGAGGCGCTGGCGGTCAACCCGAAGTTCGACCCGCGGCACGCCCCGGAGGCCGAGAAGACGCTGAAGATCTGGATGGCCTCCACCCTCGCAATCAGCCCCGCCACGAAGCCCGCCACGCGGGAGGGCCGGCCGTGAGGAATCTTCTCCGCACCGTGGCACGGGCGTCCCGCCCGCGTCCGCGTTTTTTTTCTGAGGAAAGGCGCGGACGCGGGCGGGACGCCCGTGCCACGGGGTTCGCCGGCTTGCTCGCGCTGCTCCTGCTCCCCGCGCTCGCCGGGGCGCACCCGATGGGGAACTTTTCGATCAGCCACTACGCCGGCTTCGAGGCCGGGCCGGAGCGGCTGGCGCTGCACTACCGGATCGACATCGCGGAGTTTCCCGCCGTCGACGAGATGCACAAGCTCGACGCCGACGGGGACAAGAAAGTCTCGCCCGCCGAGCGGGCCGATTACTTGGCGACCCTCGTGCCGGCGCTGACCGGCGGCCTGAAGGTCAAGATCGACGGCAAACTTGTGCCGCTGGCCGTCGCGTCGAGCGGGCTGACGGTTCGGCCCGGCGCGGGGAGTTTGCCGACGCTGCTGATCGCGGTCGAGTACGACCTGCCGCTGGCGGCGTCTTACGGGACGGTCACGGTCGAGTACGCCGACGAGAACTACGTCGGCCGCACCGGCTGGCGCGAGGTAGTCGCCACGGCCGAACCGGGGGCGAGCATCACCGACTCCACCGCCGAGACGAAGAGTTTGACCGACGGCCTGGAGGTCTACCCGACCGATAAGCTGCTCGCCCCGCCGCAGGACGTGACGGCGCGGTTCACCGTCACGCGCGACCTGAAGACCGCCGCCGCGCCCGCCGCCAAGCCGTCCGTTGCCAAGCCGACCGGCGGCCAAACCGGCAACGGCCGGGCGCGCGACCGCTTCACGGAGTTGATCAACGTCGAGCGCCTCTCGGCCGGCGTGGTGGCGCTCTCGCTGCTGCTGGCGGTCGGCTTGGGCGGGGTCCACGCGCTCGCGCCGGGCCACGGCAAAACGGTCGTGGCGGCCTACCTCGTCGGCTCCCGCGGCACGGCGTCGCACGCCTTTCTTCTCGGCGCGGTCGTGACGGTCACGCACACCCTCGGCGTGTTCGCCCTCGGCCTGATCGTGCTGTTCGCCTCGGAGTATGTGGTGCCCGAGCGCCTCTACCCGTGGCTGGGCGTGGCGAGCGGGCTGATGATCGTGGCGATCGGCGGGTGGCAGTTCGTCCGCCGGTTGTCGCTCCAGGCCGTCGGCCGGGCGGCGGGCTTCGGCCACGAGCACGGCGGGCCGGACGGGCACAGCCACGCGATGCCCGACCGCATCACCCTCGGCAGTTTGATCGCGCTCGGCGTCAGCGGCGGGATGGTCCCCTGCCCGTCGGCGCTGGTCGTGCTGCTCAGCGCGATCGCGCTGCACCGCGTCGGCTTCGGGCTGGTGCTGATCGTGGCCTTCAGCCTCGGCCTCGCCGGCGTGCTGATCGCCATCGGCCTGCTGATGCTCCACGCGCGGCGGTGGGTCGGAAGACTCGGCTGGGCGACCGGCGAGGCGGGCGGCGGCTGGATGGGTTTGTGGGCCGGGCGGATTCCGCTGGCGTCGAGCGCGCTGGTCACAATCGTCGGCCTCGCCATCGCGTGGCAGGCGTGGCGCGGGGTGAGTTGAGTGGATCGGTTAGGATGCGACGCATGAAGAGGATTCTCGCCCCCGCCCTGCTGGCCGCACTCATCGCCGCGCCCGCGCCCGGCCAGACGCACCCCGCCACCGCGCCCGCAACAGCGCCGGCGGCACCCGAGATGATCGCGCTGAACTTCCCCGACGACGTCGAGGTCGGCACGCTGATCGACTACGTCAGCCGGCGGCTGGGGATCAACATCCTCTACCAGGACCCGGTGGGAAAGGCCCGCGTGACGCTGCGGACGCCGGCTGAGGTGCCCAAGGGGGCGCTGCTAGGCCTGTTGCAGAGCGTGCTGCGGCTGAACGATTTGTCGCTGGTCGACGCCGGCGGGCCGGGGCTGCTGAAGGTGCAGAAGGTCGCCAGCCTCTCCGCCGTCGCCGCGCCGGCGGAGGAAAATGCCGGGCAGGGCGAGGAGGGGCCGGTCACGCGGGTGTTCCGCCTGACGTCGGTGGAAAACCCCGCGGCCGAGTCGGCGGTGAAGCCGCTGCTGAGCGGCTCCGGTGGAAATGTCGTCAGCCTGCCCGAGCAGCACCTGCTGATCGTCAGCGACTACGGCGCGAACGTGCGGCGGGCGGCGGCGCTGCTGGCGCTGGTCGACGCGCCGGGGCGGGCGGTGGGCACGCGGTTCGTGCCGATCGCCAACGGCAACGCCGAGACGTTCGCCGGGCAGTTGCAGGAGTTGCTGTCGGCGGCGGAGAAGGCGGGCGGCCCGCCGGCGGCGGTGCAGGTGGTGCCCGACGCGCGGGCGAACCAGGTCGCGCTCGTCGGCCCGCCCGCCGCCGTCGACCGCGCCGCCGCCATCCTCTCGGGGCTCGACGTGCCGGTCGGCGCGGCGCAGAGCCCGATCCGCTTCTACAAGCTGGCGAACACCACCGCGTCGGACGTGCTGGCGACCATCGCCGCGATCGAGGGGATCGACAGCCCCCGCCCCGGCGACTCGGACGCGGGCGCGCAGGGCGCTTCGGCACCCGACGCGCCGGGCACCGCCGCCGCCGCCCCGCCGCTCGCGGGGTCGCAAGGAAATGCTCCTCAAATCCCGCCCAACCTTGCGACGCCGCAAGCGGCGGGCGTCGGAACCGCCGGCGTGCCGAACGCGCCCGCCGTCATCGCGCTGCCGCCGACCGCGGGCGGGGGGTATCCGGGCGTCGGCTACCCGTCGAACTACGGCTCGCGGTTCGGCACCGCGGCCGAGGCGTTGAACCGGCCGCTGAGTGCCCCCTCGCCCGACGCCCGGACCGTCAGCACCGCCCGCGGCCGGGTCGCGGCGGACGCGAACACGAACTCGATCATCGTCATCGGCGACCCCGCGGCGCAGGACTACTACAGCACCCTCATCAAGCAGCTCGACCGCCGCCGCCCGCAGGTGCTGATCGAGGCCACCATCGTCACGCTCGACACCTCCAACAACTTCAACCTCGGCGTGGAGATCAGCGGCAACGGGCAATCGGGCAACACCTCGTTCGTCACCTTCAGCAGCTTCGGCCTGAGCCAGACCAACGCCACCACCGGCCAGCTCACGCTCACGCCGGGCCTCGGGTTCAACGGGGTGGTGCTGCAGTCGGACGTGGCGCAGGTGGTGCTGCGGGCGCTGGCGCAGAACAGCCGGGCGAAGATCGTCTCGTCGCCGCGCGTGCTGATCAACGACAATGCCGAGGGCACGCTGGCGAGCCTGGCGGAGTCGCCGTTCACCAGCGTGAACGCCTCGAACGTGATCGCCACCACGAGCTTCGGGGGGTATGCCGAGGCGGGCACGAAGATCACGCTGACGCCGCACATCAGCGAGGACGATTATTTGCAACTGGCGTATCAGGTGGAGTTGAGCAGCTTCACCGGCCAGGGCGTGAACGGCAGCCCGCCGCCGCGGCAGACGAACACCGTCGGCAGCGAGGTCACGATCCCCGACGGCAGCACGATCATCGTCGGCGGCCTCAACGGCAGCCGGTACTCCGACGCGGTGGACAAGATTCCGCTGCTGGGGGATATCCCGCTGCTGGGCGCGCTGTTCCGGAATCAGGCGACGAGCCGGAGCGAGTCGTCGCTGTTCGTGTTCATCCGCCCGGTAATTTTGCGGGATGACCAGTTCAAGGACCTGAAGTTCTTATCCGAGGGCGACGTGCAGGGCGCGGGCATCCCGGCGGACTTTCCGCCGAGCGAGCCGCTGACGTTGCGGTAATCCGTGGCACGGGCGTCCCGCCCGCGACTGCGACTTCCCTTGCTGAAACAAAGAACGCGGGCGGGACGCCCGTGCCACGGCAGATGATGCTTTCGACCGAACAACTCGCCGCCCAACTGGGCCTGCCGCTGATCGCGGACCTGTCGCGCCGCGAGGCGTCGGCGGCGTTCGTGGAGCGCGTGCCGATCGACTTCGCCCGCCGCCACGGGCTGCTCGGCCTCGCGCCGGAGAAGGTCGACGACGCCTGCCCCATGCCCGTCGCCATGGCCGGCCTTGCCGCGCTCGAACAACTCGAAATCGTCGCGCGCTTCCTCGGCAAACCCGTCGCCCCCGCCCTCGCCCCGGCCGCCGACGTGGCGAACGCGATCAATGCCGCCTACCAGCGCCGCACCGGCCAGGCGCAGACGTTCATCGACAAGCTCGACCGCGCCGGCGAGAGCCGCCAGGACGTGCTGGCCGAGGTCCGCGGCCTCGCCGGCCGCGAGGATTTGCTCGACGTCGCCAGCCGCGCGCCGGTCATCAAGCTCGTGAACCTGATCCTCTTCGAGGCCGTGCAGGGCCGGGCGTCGGACGTTCACGTTCAGCCGTATGAGGATTCGCTCGTCGTGCGGATGCGCATCGACGGCGTGCTGTACGACCTCTTCGACGTGCCCAAGGCGCTGCAGGAGGAGGTCATCAGCCGCATCAAGGTGATGGGCCGGATGAACATCGCCGAGAAGCGCTTGGCCCAGGACGGCCGCGCGACCGTGAACGTCGGCGACCGCGTGATTGACCTCCGCATCGCCTCGCTGCCGACGAGTTTCGGCGAGCGCGTGGTGATCCGGCTGCTGGACAAAAGCGTGCGGCTCTACTCGCTCACCGAGGTCGGCATGGAGCGGGTGGAAATGGAGCGGTTCCGCCGACTGATTTCCGTCGAGCACGGCATCGTTTTAGTCACCGGCCCGACGGGCAGCGGCAAGACGACCACGCTCTATGCCGCCCTGCAGGAGATCAACAGCACCGCCCGCAACATCCTCACGCTGGAGGACCCGATCGAGTATCAGCTCGACGGCATCAGCCAGACGCAGGTGAGCGAGAAGAAGGGCATGACCTTCGCCAGCGGTTTGCGCAACGTGCTGCGGCAGGACCCGGATATCATCATGGTCGGCGAGGTCCGCGACCGCGAGACGGCGATGATGGCGACGCAATCGGCCCTCACCGGCCACCTCGTTTTCAGCACGCTGCACACGAACGACGCCGCCAGCGCGGTCACGCGATTGCTCGACCTCGGCATCGAGCCGTACCTGCTCGCCAGCAGCGTGATCGGCGTGCTGGCGCAGCGGCTAGTCCGGCGAATCTGCCCGACCTGCGGCGTGCCCTACGCCCCGCCGCCGGAGGAGTTGCGGCGGCTGAACCTCAACCCCGCCGCGGTCGACGCGAGCGGCATGCGCCACGGCCCCGGCTGCGACGCCTGCCGCGGCACCGGCTACAACGGCCGCATCGGCCTCTTCGAGCTGCTGACGGTCGACGAACCCGTCCGCCGGCAGATCAGCGCCCGCGGCACCGCAAGCGAATTGAAGGCCGCCGCCGCGACCGGTGGCATGACCACCCTCCGCGACGACGGCGTGGCGAAGGTGCTGTCGGGCCAGACGACGGTCGACGAGGTCGTCCGCGTGACGATGCGCGCCGAGGCGTGAGGCGAGCGACGTAGGATCAGCCATGGCCGTCTTCGCCTACAAAGCCCTCGACCGCGCCGCCGCCGTCCGCGGGACGGTGGTGGCCGACACGCCGCGCGCGGCGCGCGACGTGCTCCGCTCGCGCGGGTTGACGATTCAGGCCGTCGAGCCGACGCGCGCCCAGCCGCTCGCGGCTTCGCAAAGAAAGGACCACCGCGGAGCCAAGGAGTTCTTTGCGAAGCCGCAAGCGGCTGAAGAGAAACCCAATTCGACGTGGTGGCAAAAGCACCGCGCCGCCCGCCTCGCCCCCCACGTCGTCTCGTTCACCCGCGAGCTCTCGACCCTGCTCGGCGTCGGCATCCCGCTGCTGGAGAGCATCGACACCCTCGCCCGCCAGCACCGCGGGCCGTTCGCCGCCGCCCTGCTCGTGCTGCGCGACCGCGTGGCGGCCGGCACCAGCCTCGCCGACGCCATGCGCGAGCAGCCGGGCGTGTTCGACGAAATGACCGTCACGCTCACCGAGGTCGGCGAGAGCGCCGGCACGCTCGAGGCCGTCCTCGAGCGGCTCGCGGAGTTCAAGGAGCGCGCCGCCGCCCTCAAGAACCGCATCGGCACCGCGCTGATCTACCCGGCGATCGTGCTGACGATGGCGGTGGCCGTCAGCCTGTTCCTGATGACGTTCGTGGTGCCGCAGTTGCTCAGCGGCCTGACGGTCGCGGGCCGGCCGCTGCCGTTCTCGACGCGGGTGGTCAAGGCCGGCAGCGACTTGCTCGTGCAGTGGTGGTGGCTGCTGCTGATCCTCGCCGGCGGGGTCATCGCGGCGGTTTCGGCGATTTTGCGGACGCCGCGCGGCCTGCTGGCGTGGCACCGGCTGCAACTGCGGCTGCCGATCCTCGGCGGGCTCATCCGCAAGCAGGCGATCGTGCGTATCTCCGTGGTGATGGCGACGCTGCTCAAGAGCGGGGTGGTGTTCGTGGCCGCCGTGCGGATCGCCCGCCGCGCCACGCCCAACCGCGTGCTGGCCGACGCCCTCAACCGCGCCGAGCAGGCCGTGCAGGGCGGCCGCGACATCTCGGCGGCCCTGGAGGCGACCGGCGCCTTCCCGCCGCTGGTCGTGCAGATCTTCGGCGTCGGCCAGCAGTCCGGCCGGCTGGAGGAGATGCTCGAGCGCCTGGCCCGCGATTACGACGCGCAGGTCGCCCTCGCCGCCACCCGCTTCACCGCCGTGCTCGAGCCGGCGCTGATCCTGTTCCTCGTGGCCGTCGTGGGCTTCATCGCCTTCGCCACCGTGATGCCGATTCTGGAGGCCGGAAATGTGTTGTGAGAGAGTCATCAGTCGTCAATCGCCAGTCGTCAGTCGCCGGGAAAAGACTGGCGACTGGAGACTGACGACTGGAGACTCCCTCCCCGGCTTCTCCCTCATCGAGATGATGGCCGTGCTCGTGCTGATCGGGCTGTTGGCGGGGCTGGTGATCGTCAACGTGCGGCCGCTGATGGCGCGGGGCAAGCAGGAGGCGGCGCGGGCGCAGATCGCGTCGTTCAACGGCGCGCTCTCCACCTTCGACGGCGTCTACGGCCGGTTCCCGACCAACGAGGAGGGGCTGGAGATTCTGGCGAAGAAGACCAGCAAACTCTCCGAGCCGCTGCTGGCCCAGCGGGCGGTGCCGCTCGACCCGTGGGGCCGGCCGTACCAGTACAATTCGCCGGGCCGGGCCGAGCCGTACGAGATCATCTGCTACGGCGCCGACGGCCGCGAGGGGGGCACCGGGGCCGACGCCGACGTCGTGAGTTGGCAGTTGCAGGACTCCGCCGGGAACTCCGCCGGGGGCGCCAATGCCGCGACGCCGTAATCCGTTGGGCTTCACGCTGATCGAGGTGATGGCGGCGATCGTGCTGATGGGCCTGCTGTCGGCGGCGGTGGTGGTGAACCTCGCCGGCCGCGCGCGGGCGGCGCGGGCCGAGGACGTGGCCGACCAACTGGCGCAGTACGACGCCCTCGCCCGCGCCGCAGCCCGCCGCGACGGGATCGCCGGGTCGCTGACGTTCGATTTTCCCCGCGGCGAAATAAGGCGCGACCGGCCGGACGCCGTGACGCTCGGCATCGGCCAACCCGTGAAACTGGCCCGCCTGCTGCTGCCGGGCCGGCGCGTCGGCACGGGGTCGGCGACGGTGCCGATCTCCCTCGACGGCCGCTCGCCGTCCTACGCCGTGCTGCTGGAGGGGCCCAAGGGCGAATCCCAATGGCTCTTCTTCGCCGGCCTGACCGGCACCACCATTCGG
The DNA here is from genome assembly GCA_965260985.1 of Tepidisphaeraceae bacterium. GTDB lineage: Bacteria > Planctomycetota > Phycisphaerae > Tepidisphaerales > Tepidisphaeraceae > CBDHCE01. The sequence goes on from CBDHCE010000019.1 coordinate 88,931, forward strand.
CCCGAAACAGACCGCGACGTGCAAGCCCTGTTCGATAAACTATTGCCCCAACCGACGCCGTGACTTTCATCGCCCGCCCATCCTCCGCCCGCGCGATGACCCTGATCGAGGTCGTCGCCGGCCTCGCGCTGCTGGGCACGCTGCTGGTCGGCATCGTGCTGGCGAAGGTCCGCTTCACGCAGCAGTGGACCGCCGCCGACCGCCGCGTGCAAACCGTGCGGGCGGCGGACGAACTGCTGACCGCGTGGTGGGCGACGCCGGGCGGTTTCCCCCGCCGCGCCGCCGGCGACGTGCCGGGCCGGCCGGACCTTTCCTGGCGGACCGAGCCGGTGTCGAACCCGGCCGTCGAAGCCCTAGGCGGCCGGGCGGTCCGGCTGCAGGTGATCGACCGCCGCGACCCCGCCGGCTCGACCGACCCGGTCACGGTCGACCTCGTGCTGCCCCCGACGGCGGAGGCGGCCAAGTGAACCGGCGCGGCTTCAGCCTGATCGAGATGCTCGCCGCCGCCGCCCTGTCGGCGGTGCTGATGATCGGCCTGATGGCCGTCATCGCCAGCGTCGGCCGGACCCGCCGGGCGTTCGCGGCCCAGACCGAGCAGTCCGCCTGGTCCGCCGGCGTGGCCGACCTGCTGCGGTTCGATTTGCGCAACGCCCAAACCGTAAAGGCCGGTCCGAACGCCCTCACCCTCACCGGCACCGGCGCGCTGGACGCCCGAACCCTCGCCCCGTCGCACCGGCCGGTCCGCGTCGAGTACGCCCTCAGAACCGCCGCCGGCCGGTCGTGGCTGGTCCGCCGCCAGACTGATTTGGACGTGCTCAGCAACGCCAACGCCTGGAGCGAAGCGGTCTGCCCCGGCGTCGCGGCGTTCGCGGTCCAGTTGCTCCCCGACCCCGTGCCGGCCGGCGCCCCCAAGCCCCCGCCCGACGCCGCCCCGCCCCGCGTGCGGCTGACGGTGACGCCGGAAAACCCGGCCGACCCGCCGGTGCAGGAGGTCCTCATTGTGCGGTAACTTCTTCAGTGGAACGGGCGTCCCGCCCGGATTCGGCCTCACCCGATCAAGCCCTCCCGGCAAAAAATCCGGGCGGGACGCCCGTTCCACGGCGCGCGGCTACGTCCTGCTGCTCACCCTTTTCCTGCTCGTCATCGCCGCCGTCGCGATGGTCGGCGTGCGGCTGACGGTGACGCCCCAGAACCCCGCCGACCCGCCGGTGCGGGAGGTGCTCCTTGTGCGGTAACTTCTTCAGTGGAACGGGCGTCCCGCCCGGATTCGGCCCCATCAAATCTAGCTTTCCCGGCAACAAATCCGGGCGGGACGCCCGTTCCACGGCGCGCGGCTACGTCCTGCTCCTCACCCTTTTCCTGCTCGTCATCGCCGCCGTCGCGATGGTCGGCGTGCGGCTGACGGTGACGCCCCAGAACCCCGCCGACCCGCCGGTGCGGGAGGTGCTCCTTGTGCGATAACTTCTTCAGTGGAACGGGCGTCCCGCCCGGATTCGGCCCCATCAAATCTAGCTTTCCCGGCAACAAATCCGGGCGGGACGCCCGTTCCACGGCGCGCGGCTACGTCCTGCTCCTCACCCTTTTCCTGCTCGTCATCGCCGCCGTCGCGATGGTCGGCGTGGCGCGGGCGAGCATGGGGCGTGCGCTGGCGGCGGTCGACGCGCGGCGCGAGTTGCAGCAGCGGTGGGGCACCCTCTCCGCCACCCGCGCCCTGCTGCCGCGCGCGGCGACCGTGATCGACGAAGCCGAGCAGCGCGCCGGCCACCCGCTGCCGGCCGTCGCGGCGACGGTTGAACTCGGCGGCGAGTCGTTCACGCTCACCTTCGCCGACGAGCAGGCGAAGGCGAACCTCAACGCCCTCTACGCCGCCGGCAAGCGGCCCGCCGCCGAGCGCGCGGCGCACGACGCTTCAGGCGGATTATCCGTCCGACTCCGCCCGATGCCCGTGCCCGAGGCGCCGGCCGGCAAGGCGAAGCGGGCCAGCGAGGTCGACCAGATCCTCGCCCGCCTCGACGCCGAGGAATCCCGCCAGAAAAAGTCCGGCAAGCCCGCGAAGGAGGCCGATTTCAACCTCGACCCCGCCCTGCTCGAAGGCGACGAGGACGCCCCGCCGCCGCCCCCACCCGCGTTCGTCGGCTTCGGCCAAGTCTTCGACGCCCCGCCGCCGGACGCGCTACGGCGCGCGACGGCCGCCCTCACCCTCTGGGGCGACGGCCGGGCCGACCTCCGCCGCGCGCCAATCGACGTGCTGGAACGGGTGTGCGCGCCGATCCTGACGCGCGGCCAAGTCGGCAAACTCGCCGCCGCCCGCGACGCCGCGCCCGCCGCCACCCCGGCCGCCGCGCTGGCGACGCTCAAGCTCGACGGCGAGAAGGTCAAGCGCCTCGCGGCGCGGCTGAGCCGCCAATCGGCCTGCTACTCGCTGTGGATCGACGCCGGCGGCCGGCACCATTTTGCGGTCGTCGATCACTCGGGCGAGGGCGGCCCCCGCACGCTGGGGTTTGACTGGTAGCGGTTTCGCCCGACACTGGAAGCGATGATGAACGTCCGCCGCGCGAGAGTCTGGCTGTGGGCCGCCGCCGCGGCGTTCGCGGCCGGGGCGGCGGCGGTGGCCGTCGCGGCGGCGCTGCTGCCGGTGCGCGAGCCGAAGGTGCCGGCCCGGCCGAGGGCGGTGGCGGCGGCCGCGGCGCGGGACGACGCCCTGCCGCCGCTCAAGGCGTTCGCCGCCGCCTGGTCGCTGGACCTTCGCCGGCCGCTGTACGACCCGCCGCCGTCGGCCGCGCCGGGGAAAATCGCCGCCGGCCCGGCGCCGCTGGCCGTCACGCTGACCGGCACGGTGGTCGAGCCGGGCCACTCGCTGGCGGTCTTCAGCGGCGCGGGCGGGAAGGTCGAGCTCAAGGCCGTCGGCGAGTCCGCCGGCGGGGCGGAGGTGCTGGCGATCCGCCGCGACTCCGCCGTCGTGCGGCACCACGGCGAGCCGCTCACGCTGCGGGTGCCGAAGCCGAAGTGAGCGTTCCTTAGTAGCCGGGAGCGGAAGCCCCGGTTTTTCGGTCGAGGAACTTTCCGCGAAGATAAACGCCCCCGCGCCGAAGAACCGGAGCTTCCGCTTCCGGCTATTAAGGAAAACCGTTTGCCCGCCAAACCCTTCACGCTCTTCCCGCCCGACTCGCCCGACACCCCGTGGCGGGCCGGCACGTCGGGCCCGACACTGGCGGAGGGCGTTGACGCGCGGGCCGCGCTCGACGCGCTGGATTACAAGGGCCAACCGGTGCTGCTGGCGGTGCCGTCGCGGTGGTGCTTGGCGGCGATGATCTCGACCGCCGACCTGCCGCGGAAGGACCGGCGGCGGGCGATGCTGTATCGCCTGGAGGAGAAGCTGCCGCTGGCGGCCGAGGAGGTGGTGGCGGACTTCATCACGACCTACGACGAGAGGCCTACGCCGGAGGTTTTCAACCTCGCCTTCGGCGTCTGCTGCGCGGTGGAGACGCTGCGGCCGGTGATCGACGCGCTGGAGGCCGACGGCATCCCCGTCCGCCACGCCTGCCCGGCGGCCCTGCTGGCGGGGCGGCGGACGAGCGAACTGAACGACGGCGACTTTGCCGCCGTCTGGCAATCGCCGGACGGGGTTGACCTGTTGATGCAATCCGACGCCCTGCTCCGCCGGTGGGTCTCGCTGCCGGCCGACGCGGCGGCGATCCTGATGCACCTGCGGCTGTTCAAGGCGGAACTCGGCAAGGGCATCTTTTTGCACCTGAAAGGCCTCGAGCCGGGCCTTGCGGCGAGGCTTCAGGCGGCGGAGTTCGAGCTGGCCGGCTCACCGGAGGAGGACCGGGTGGAGTTCGACCCCACGCCGATTCTGGAGGGGTCGGCGACCGAATCGGCCCTGGTTGAGGCGGCGGCGATCCTGAACGGCCGGCCGGCGTGGGTCGATTTTCGCCGCGACGCGCTGGCCGCGCCCGACGCCTACGACCGCCTCCGCCCGCCGCTGACCGCCGCGTTGCTGGCCGCCGGGCTGGCCCTCGCCACGCTCTGCGGCGTGACGCTTTGGCGGGCGCGGGCGAACGACCACTTCGCCGACCGCTACGAAGTGGCCGAGCAGCAGGTGTTCGCCGAGGTCTTTCCGACGGTGCCGATGCCCCCCGCGGCGGCGGTGCGGCGTCGGCTGGAGATCGAGCGGCGGCGCGTCGCCGGCTCGCCGCAGGCCGGGGACACGGCCGGGGCGGCGGCCGAGGCGTCGGCGCTGGTGCTGCTGAACGACGCCCTCTCGCGCCTGCCGGCGGCGGTGCGGTATCGGCTGGTCGAACTCCGGGTCAGCCCCGGCGAGCTCTTCCTCGACGGGCAGGCCCGCACGCACGGCGACGCCGGCGCGCTGGCCGACGCGCTGCGGGGCATAAAGTATTACGAGATCGCCCCGCCCGGCACCGAGCAACTCCCCGCGACCAAGGGGGAGGGGCCGGCCGTGGCGTTCCGCATCAACGGCACGCACGTGGCTCCGAAGGCATCGGGAAGTCTGGCGAAGGGGGTAAGCCCGTGAGCGCGGCGTCCTCGATTTTTTCCGACGAGAAGAACCGCCGGACGGTGTGGCTCGCGCTGGCGGTGCTGGCGGCCGGGCTGGCGGCGGTGTGGGGCTACGGGCGGCTGGTGGAGTCGCGGGGCCGGGCGGCGGCGGCGGCGGCGGAGCTGGCCGAGTGCCGGGGCTACGCCGACGCCATCGCCGACGCCCGCAAGACGCCCTCCCTCGCCGCGTCCGACGAGCCGCAAACCGAGCTGAACCGCCGGATCGAGCGCGCCGCGAAGTCGGCCAAACTGCCCGGCGGCGCGGTGGCGCGGATCGGCGCCGAGCAGCAGACGCGGCTCGACCCGCAGACCGTCCGCCGGTCGCGGAGCGTGGAATTGCGCGGCGTGACGCTGCGGCAGGCGATGACGTTCCTGTATAACCTCACGGCCGCCGACCCCGGCCTGACCGTGGCCGACGTGCGGCTGACCGCCCCGCGGACCGACGGCGGCGGCGGAAAAGAGGCCGGCGACCGGTGGGCCGTCGACGTGACCCTGGCCTACCGCGCCGACGCGCCGGCCGAAGAAGGATGAAGGCGGAAGGATGAAGGATGAATGCAACAAAAATACCGCTTCTGGTAGTGGCTGCCGCAGGAGTGATGTTTACCGGCGGCTGCGCATCCAATCATAGTGCGGCGAAAGACTATAAGACTCGCGTCGATGACCCCCGCCGCAACTCGGACGTGGCGCGGGAGGAGAATGCCAAGGCCGCCGACCTGATCGACAAGGGTGATTATGCCGGCGCGGAGCCGCTGCTGCGCGACGCCCTGACGGCCGATATTGGCTGCGGGCCGGCGCACAACAATCTCGGCAAGGTTTACTATCACGACAAGCGGCTCTACCTCGCGGCGTGGGAGTTCGAGTACGCCACGAAACTCATGCCGAACCAGCCGGAGCCGCGGAACAATTTGGGGCTGGTGTTCGAGTCGGTCGGCAAGCTGGACGATGCGGTGAAGTATTACGGGCAGGCGATGGGGCTGGAGCCGGACAACGGGCAGTTCATCGGCAACCTCGCCCGCGCCCGCGTCCGCCGTGGCGACGGCGGCGAGCCGGTGCGCGATTTACTCGGCAAGCTTGTCTTGCGCGACGAGCGGCCGGAGTGGGTCGCCTGGGCGCGGCGGCGGCTGGCGCTGATGCCGCGGGCGAGCGAGTCTGTAGAAAAATAAAGCAAACCGGCGTCTGAACCGAAGGTACAGACGCCGGCTTGCATGGTCCCGTTGCTACCTTGCAAAGCGACGTTATTTCACTTCTTCGGCCGCAGGTCCACGAGGCCGGCATCAATGTATTGCCCGCCGGTCTTCTGGTGCGTGTGGATGGCGATCACGTTCTCGCCCTTCTTCAGCGACTTGGCCTGCTCCTCGGACAGCGGCACGTCGACGTACTGGCCGGAGTAATCCTTGAACGCGCCGATCTGCACGCCGTTCAGGTAGACCTCGGTGTCGTCATCGTGGTAGATGCGGAGGTACGGCTCGGACAAATTGGCATCGTCCACCGCGAAGGTCTTGCGGAGCCAGATGTCCTGCCCATCCCACTCGGTGCGGACGTGGGTGTTGGGGGTCATTTTGGTGCCGAAGCCGGCGGGGCCGGTCTTCCAACCCTGCGCGCCCTTGTAATCGGTCGTGTTCCAGTCGCCGTAGGGCTCGGCGAAGGTGTAGCTCCACGTCTGCGGCTGCTGCTCGCTGGTGGGCAGCAGCGCGACGGTCTGCAAATCGCCGGCGGGGATGTAGAGCTTGGCGTGGATTTTCGCCAGGTGGGCGGGGTCCATCTTGATCACCTTGCGGTCGTAGGTCATCAGGCCGTTGACCTCGCCCTCGACGTCGGTGATCTGGGTGTAGACGGCGGCGGAGAGGCCGCGGTTGATGAGGGGGCGGAGTCGGGCGACGAGCGAGTCGTACTTCTGCTCCAATGCCTTCTTGTCGCCGAACGATTGGTAGCCCCAGTTCTTGTCCGACTGCCAGAGGTGGCCCTCGATGGGCAGGCCGAGGCCGCCGAACTCGCCCAGCACGCTGGCGCGGCCGGGGGTGGGGTCGAACATGCCGGGGCCGGGGTAGTTGTGCATGTCGTGCAGGTCGCCCACGCCGCGGTCGGTCCAGCCGCTGGGGCCGTCGACGACGCGCGAGGGGTCGTACTTCATCGTCCACTCAAGAATCTCGTTCGTGTCGTGCTGGCCCCACCCCTCGTTGAAGGGCACCCAGGCGACGATGCTGGGGTGGTCGTCCAGCGTGTCGATCATCTGCTTGAGCTCGGCCTTGAACTGGCCCCTCTCTGCGTCGGTGAAGCTCGTCGCGTCCGGCCCGCCGTTGCCAACGCCCTGCTCGCGGCCCTCGGCCATGCCGCTGGGCATGTCCTGCCACACCATCAGGCCCATCCGGTCACACCAGTAGTACCACCGTGCCGGCTCGACCTTGATGTGCTTGCGGGCCATGTTGAAGCCCATCTTCCGCATCATCGAGATGTCGAACTTGATCGCCTCGTCGCTCGGCGGCGTCAGCAGCCCCGCCGGCCACCACCCCTGGTCGAGCGGGCCGTACATGAACACCGCCTCGCCGTTGAGCGTCAGCCGGTCGACGCCCCGCGAATCCTTCTTCACCGCGATCTTCCGCATCCCGAAGTAGCTCTTCACGGTGTCCGCCCCCATCTTCACCTGCAAATCGTAGAGGTGCGGCGAGTCGGGCGACCAGAGTTTCGCGTTGGGCACCTTCAGCGAGATCGGCTGCCCCGCCTTGCCGGTGGCGGTGGCGATCTGGGTGCCGCCGTCGGTGGCGGTCAGGGTCACGTCGCCGGCCGACCCGCCGGTGGCATTCACAACAACGGTCAGCGCGCCGGCGTCGACGTCGGGCACCATTTTCATGGATTGGACATGCGCCGCCGGCACGGCCTCCATCCACGCGGTCTGCCAGATGCCGGTGACGGGCGTGTACCAGATGCCGTTGGGGTTCATCACCTGCTTGCCGCGCGGCTGGGCGCCCTGGTCGGTCGGGTCGGTCACGCCGACGACGACGGTCTGCTCGCCGGTGCCGCCGAGGGCGTCGGTGACGTCGTACTCCAGCGGCTCGCTGCCGCCCTTGTGGGTGCCGACGGTTTTGCCGTTGACCATCACGGTGGAGGCGAAGTCGATCGCGCCGAAGTGCAGGATCAGCCGCTTGCCGCCGCCGAGGTCGGGGGCGGCGAAGGTGCGGTGATACCAGAGTTTCTGCTGCGGCGAGACGAACTTGCCCACGCCGGACAGGGCGGCCTCGGGGGCGAAGGGCACCAGGATCTTGCCGTCCCACGCGGTCGGCTGGGCGGCGTTGCCGTCGGTGATCGCGTAGTCCCACAGCCCGTTGAGGTTCGTCCAGCTGTCGCGCTCGAGCTGCGGGCGCGGGTACTCGTTCAGCGGGTGGTCGGCCGTGACCTTCTCGGCGAACTCGGACATGATGTGGCCCGGCACGGGCTTCCACGCGGCCGCCCCACTTTGGCCGAAGGCCCCGCCCGCCCCGATTCCGCCGACGGCCACGACGGCCACGACGGCCGCGGCGAGGGTGGTGGTGATGCTGCTGCTCATTCGATCTCCTTCTGACTGACGCGCTCGCTCCGCCGCGGCCCGGTGCCGGGACAACCCCATTCTAACAGATAACTGACCGCCGTGCCGGCTTCTAGAACTCGCACGGCCGCTGCGTGGCGCGGGCGAGGCGGCGGAGATATTCGCGCGCCGGCACCTCGACGCAGCCGAAGCGCGCCAGGTGCGGCGTGCAGGCCTGCGTGTCGAGCAGCTCGAACCCCCCCGCCGTCAGCCGCGCCACGAGGTGGACGAGCGCGACTTTGCTCGCGTCGCGCGTGCGGTGGAACATGCTCTCGCCGAAGAACGCCGCCCCGAGGTGGACGCCGTACAAGCCGCCCACCAGCCGGCCGTCGGCCCAGCACTCGACGCTGTGGGCGAAGCCGAGGCCAAACAGTTCGGCGTAAACGTCGATCAACGCCTCGCTGATCCAACTGCCCGACTCAATGCCGCCGAAGTCCGACCCCGCCGGCCGCCGCCGCGGCACGTCTTTGCACGCCCGCATCACGTCGGCGAAGGCGGTGTCGACCCGCACCTCGAACCGCCCGCCCCGCAGCGTCTGGCGGAGGCTCTTGGGGACGTGAAACCGCTCGAGCGGAAACACCCCCCGCGGGTCGGCGGTGTACCAGCGCGTGACCCCGTCCGGGTCGGTCATCGGGAACGCGCCGCGGGTGTACGCCGTCAGCACCGACTCGGCCGTGAGCTCCATCACCGAAGTTTAGGACCGCCGCGCCTCACACTCACCGCCCAACCCTCACCCGCCCAACCCTCAACTTAAGCGCCCGGCGTGGCGGGGGTGGCCCCGTCGGTCGGCACGACCGCGTCCGGCACGGTCGGGGCATTGAGGTCCCATGGGTCGATCTGGTTCTTCGCCACCTCGTCCGACCCCTCGCTGCCGACGTGCATGTCGAGGTACAGGTAATTGCTCCCCAGCCGCGCCCCGTGGCGGAACCGCTCGACGATCCGCTCGTAATCCGTCCGGGCCATGTAATAGTCGCGCTCGGTCGACTTCTTCTCGCCCATCACCACCACGTCCGACTTGGGCACGCTGAAGATGCGGGTCTCGTACTTGATCTGCTTGTCCGAAAGGTGCTGGTTCAGGATGTAGCTGTGCCCCTCGGCCATCAGGGGGTCGTCCGCCGGGCACCGCAGGATCGGCGGCGTGAACGGCAGGGCCGGGTACTGCTTCATGAACGCGATCGTCGCCGGGTCATTCGGGCCCGACCCCGTGTCTGCGTACGGCTGGTTGATGTTGTAAGGCATCGGGTTCGGGTCGATCACCTTAAACACCTTCACCGGCCACCGCTCGTGCGGCGCGACGTTCGAGCCCAGCGTGTACGGCGTCCCGTTGCCGTCGCGGCCCATCGGGTAGAGGTAGCCGTCGTTGTCATTCAGGTACGCCGTCAGGTAGATTCCCACCTGCCGCATGTTGCTTTTGCACTGCACGTTCAGCGCCTGCGCCCGCGCCCGCTGCATCGCCGGCAGCAGCATGGCGATCAGCGTGGCGATGATCCCGATCACCACCAGCAACTCGACGAGCGTGAAGCCCCCGGCGCGGCGGGCGGATTGGATTGGGGTGCGGTTGGTCATGCGTCGGCTCCGTGGGGACGTGGGAAAACAGTTCATCAATCCGCAGAGGTGGATCGGCGGCTTGCCGCAGTCTAGTTCGGTCATCGGCCGCGCGGCGGCGGGTGGGGCCAGTAATTCCATACCCTACTGCGACCGAACGCCCCGGACCGGCCGGTTATTCCATCCCGACCGGAATCTCGAAAAGATTTCCCCCCGCCGTTCCCGGTACACTCCCGCCCATGCCCCGCCCCCGACCCGCCCTTGCCCCCGCCGCGGCGTCGGCCCTGCTCGCGGCGGCCCTCTACGCCGTCACCCTCGCCGGCACCTTCATCTACGACTCCGTCGCCCTCCTGCTTGAGGACGCCCGCGCCACCCACCCCCACCTGTGGGGCCTCTACTGGACCACCGCCTACAACGAGGGGGCTGACAACCTCTTCCGCCCGCTCACGTCGATGTCCTTCGCCCTCGAGTGGGCCGTCGGCGGGATGCGGCCGTGGCACTTCCACCTCGCCAACCTCCTGCTCCACGCCGCCGTCTCGGCCGCCGTGGCGACCCTGGCCGTCCGACTCGCGGCGTGGCGACCCGGCGGCACCCCGGCCCGCGCCGGCTGGGTCGCGGGCCTGCTCTTCGCCGCCCTGCCCGTCCACGCCGAGGCCGTCGCGGCCGTCTACGGGCGGGCCGAACTCCTCGCCGCCCTCGGCACCGTCGGCGGCCTCGCCGCCCTCATCGGAAAGCCCCTCACCGCCCGCCGCGCCGCCGCCGTTTTCGCCTGCTTCCTCGTCGCGCTGTTGAGCAAGGAACAGGGCATGCTCTTCCCCCTCCTCGCCGCGCTACTGCTTACCGCCCAACGACTTGCGCGCGCCGACCTCCCGCCCACCGCCGACCGCGAGCCCTTAAAACTCCTCGCCGCCCTCGCCTGCCTCACCCTCGCCGGCTACGTTGCCTACCGCGAGTCGATCCTGCCGTTCTTCTGGAACCGCGGCTTCCTCGACCCCACGATTCAGCCGATGATCCAAAGCCGCGGCGCCGACCGCCTGCTGCTGCCGATCGCCCTGCTCGGCCGGTACGCGCAACTGCTCGTGGTTCCGCTGAAACTCTCGATCGACTACGGCCAGGCCGTCATCGGCCCGACCATCCCGATCAGAAACCCCTACCTCTGGCTAGGAATTGCGGCCGGCTCCCTCTGGCTGCTCGCCACCGCCGCCGCCGTCCGCCGCCGGAGTTGGGCCGCCGCCGCCGCCCTGCTCGCCGCCGCCGCCGCCTACGCCCCGGCCGCCAACCTGCTCACGGTCATCGGCACCGTCTTCGGCGAGCGGCTGATCTACCTCCCCTCCGCCTTTCTGCTGATCGCCCTCGCCCTCGCCGCCGCCCGATTGCCCGACCGCTCGAACCGACTTCTGACGGTCGGCCTCGCCGTGCTGCTCGCCCTGTTCGCTCTGCGGACCGTCACCTATGCCGCCCGGTGGACGGACCGGCTGCGTTTCTACCAACTCGCCGCCGCCGACCAGCCGAAGTCGGTCCGCCTGCAACTCCTGCTGGGGAATGAACTTCTGGAGAACGGCCGCCTCGCCGACGCCGCCGACGCCGGCGCGCGGATGCGGCAGCTCGCCCCGTGGTACGCCCGCAGTTGGCTCTTCAGCGGCCGCGTCGCCACCCGCCGCGGCCGGTTCGACGAGGCCGAGGCTTATTTGACCGAGGGCGGCCGCCTCGAGCCCAGCGGCCGCGCCGCCGCGATGATGGACGACCTCCGCCGCGCCCGCCACGCCGCCACCCAGCCGGCCCCTTGAGCCGAAACGTAATCGTGTCGAATGGGCTCCCCCTCCGGGTGCCACGGATTGAGGTACTCCTCAACCCGTGCCGAACGGGACACCGACGGGAGAGAAGATACGGGTTGGCAAGTACGCCAATCCGTGGCACCCAGATTTGGTCGCCGCTTTTGATCGCGCTCTACAATTCCGACTTCACCCCCTCCGCCCACACCTTCCCGCGGCGGCGTCGGACGCGCACGCGGCCGGGGAAGTCGGCCTGTGGTGGGCCGGACACATCGGCCGCCATTGCCACCAGCCAGGCGACCGTCGCGGCCGAGACGTCGGCCGCCGGGCACCCCGCCGCCGCCAGCCACCGCCGCGCCGACCGGTCCGCCAGCGGCGCGGGCAAATCGGCCAGACGTCCGGTCTCAAAGGCCGATTCCAGCCGAGGGGCAGCCTCCTCGATCCACCCCGCCCACCGCCCCGCCGCGGCCGAGACGTCCAGCAGGGCGGCCACAAGGTTTTCATCTGCCGCCAGCAGCCGCCGCACACGATTCCGCGCATAAACCGGCGAGGCGTTGGAAGAATCCTCGCTCCACGATTCGCCGACGCTGTCAAGATAGCCCCGCAGGGCCGCCCGCCGCACCCCCAGCGCCGGCCGGGCCAGCCGCACGCCCGCGACCGCCGCGTCGGGCCGCATCCCCGCCAGCCCCGCCGCCGACCCGCCCGCGGGCATCCGCAGCAGCCGCAGCAGCACCGTCTCGGCCTGATCGTCGGCGTGGTGCCCCAGCGCGACGCCCGACAAATTATGCCGCGCCGCGACCTCCCGATAGCACGCCAGCCGCGCCGACCGGTATCGCGCCGACGGATTCGCCCCGGCCGGCCGGCCGACGCGGGACTCGACCGCATCGACTCGAAACCCCTCGAACGGCACCCCCAGCCGCGCCGCCAGATCGCCCACGAACGCCGCATCCGCCGCCGACGCCCCGCCGCGCGTCTGGTGGTCCAGGTGAATTACGGCCGCGACCGCGCCGGCCGAGCCGACCGCCCCGCCGTCGCATTCGAGCAGAAGTCGCAGCGCCGCCACGCTGTCCGCCCCGCCGCTGACCGCCACCGCCCACCGCCCCGGCGGCAGCGCGGCGAGGGTGGGGCGCTCGTGCGACACGCGGGACTGTAGAGCGGTTTGACAAGCCGGCGTCTGAGCCGTCAGGCGAATACCCTGATTCTTCGGCGCGGAGCGTTGATCCCGTTCGGATTTCTTTGCGAAGCCGCAAGCGGCGGGAGCCGTGCGCAGTCCTGCTAGCCGCCGTCGACCGCCGGCCGCAGCTCGACGGCGGCGAGGTTCACCGGCCGCCACGTCGCAGGGTCGGCCGGCTTGATCGTGACGGTCGCGGCGCCGGCGCGGCCGACGGTGAAGCGGCCGAGGTCGATGGCGCGCCATTAATCGTAGCCGCCGGTGGCCGGCACCGCGACCTCGCGCGTTTCGTCGCCGACCGTGACGGACAATCGGCTGGCGGCCTCGGTGGCGACCGGGGCGGTGAGCGTGAAGGCGCCGGCCGCGGCGAATTTCACCCGCCACACCGCCGCTGCGGCGGGGTCGGTCCAGTAGCCGAGGTTGGCGCGCCCGCCCTTGCTCTCGACCCGCGGCACCGGCCCGGCAACCGTCGCCTCGTCCGGCCGAAGCGTGGCGGCACCGTCGGCGGCGGGATAGGTCAGGCCGTCATAGGCCAAATCCGTCAGCCCCTCGATGCGGAAGGCGTAGGCAAAACCGGCCGGGCCGGCGGCGGGCTTGACGTTCGACAGGTCGATCTTCAATCCCTCGCCATCGCGCGTGAACTTCAACGCGCCGGGCCGGCCGATCAGGGCGACGCGCCGCACCTCCCCGCCGGTCAGCGGCGAACCGGTGGTGAGCGATTTGACCGTCAGCGACTCGCCCGGCCACGCCAGCGCGATTGCGTACAGCACGTTGCCCTTGACCGTGAACCGCACGTCGCGGCCGGTGAACGCCTCGCGCGCCGCGTCGGTGAACCCGCCGGCCGGCACGGCGGTCGGGCCCTCGCCGAACACCTTGAACGGCCGGGTGCCGTAGATCGCCTCGCCGTTGACCGCCAGCCACGCGCCGATGTCCAGCAGGATTTGCCGCTCGGCCGGCTCGAACGTGCCGTCGGCCTTGGGGCCGACGTTCAGCAGCAGCGTGCCGTTCTTGCTCACGATGTCGACCAGATCGTCCACCAGCGCGTCGGCCGAGCGGTAGTGCGGGTCGGCGACGTGGCCCCACGAGTTGGTCATCGTCGAGGTGTCGGTCTGCCAGAACCGCGGGTTGATGCCCGCCAGTTGGCCGCGCTCGATGTCATAGACCGCCGCCGACGGGGGGAAGGCGTCATTCTTGTAATTGATCGCCACGCCCTCGCCCCACTGCGCGGCCCGGTTATAGTAATACGCGGCGAAGGTCCGGCGGCTTTGCTCGAATGCCTTTTCCTCGATCCACCAGTCGAAGTAAATGAGTTGTGGGTGATACTTATCCACTAATTCAGCGGTGCGGGCGAGCCAGTCGTCGACGTACTCTCGCGTGGGCACGTCCGACTCCTTGTCCATCGCGGGGCCGTAGAGGGCGGCGAACTTCGGGTCGGTCACGTCGCTGTCGAACTGCGTGCCGCCGTGCATGAACCACCAGTGTTCGGCGCGGTGGCTGGAGAGGCCGAAGACCAGGCCGCGGTCGCGCACGGCGGCGGCGAGTTGGCCGATCACGTCGCGCTTCGGCCCCATCTTCGCCGCCGTCCAGTCGCTCAATCCGGAGTCGTACATGGCGAAGCCGTCGTGGTGCTCGGCCACCGGCACGACATACTTCGCGCCGGCCTTCTTGAACAGATCGGCCCACGCGGCGGGGTCGAACTTCGCGGCGGTGAACTGCGGGATGAAGTCCTTGTAGCCGAACTGATTTTGCGGGCCGTAGGTTTCGACGTGGTGGGCGAAGACCGGGTCGTCCTTCAGGTACATGTTGCGCGGGTACCACTCGCTGCCGAAGGCCGGCACGCTATAGACGCCCCAGTGGATGAAGATGCCGAACTTCGCATCGCGGTACCAGTCGGGCACCTCGTACTTTTCGAGCGAGTCGAGGGCGGGCGTGAACGGCCCGGCGGCGGCGATTTTGTCGATCTCCTGAATCATCGCCCGCTCCTTCGCCCGAACCTCCGGCGGCAGCCAGCCGGCGACGCCGGCACTCCTGACCGACGCGCCGGCCGCGAGTACTGCGGCAATAGCGGCGATGGCTCGGGCGGGTCGGGTCACGGCAGCACCACGTCCATGCCCGTGAGGATGTCCGTCGGGTCGGCCAACACCGTGTCAGTGCCCGGCCCGCCGTGGGCGACGTCGACCTCGCCGTCGCGGAGCTCGAAGCGGTCATCCCCCGCCAGGCCGTCGAGCAGGTCGCGGCCGGGGCCGCCGATGAGGGTATCGTTTCCGGTCTGGCTGCCCTCCAGCACGTCATTTCCGGGACCGCCGATGAGCAGGACGCTGTAGTTCGGGATGCCCTCGACGCCCGCGGCGGTGATGCGGTCATTCCCCGCGCCGCCGATGATCGTCTCGAAGCTGCTGCGCGCGTTGTCGCGTTCGGCCAGCGGGTTATCGCGCGACTCGGGGTCGACCACCGGCGGCGTGAGGTCCGGCACGCCGTCGTCCGCCTGATTTCCCAGCCCGACGACGATCGGCTCGTTTGGCCCTTTATCCGAATAATCCAGCGTGTCCAACCCGTCCTCACCGGCCATATCGTCCGCCCCCAGCCCGCCCTGGATGGTATCATTCCCACTGCCGCCGCGGAGCAGGTCATCGCCTTCGACGCCGAAGATCAGGTCGTTGCCGCCCTGACCCTCTATCGTATCATTGCCCGCCCCGCCCCAAAGGACGTTGTCGCCACCGCTGCCGACGAGGCGGTCGTTGCCGCTGCCGCCGTTGACCTTCTCGGTGTCGGTGGTGACGGTATCGCCCTCGCCGGACCCGCCCGCACCACTCTCGCCGGCGACGCCGATGAGGACGATCAGGTCGGCGGTGCGGCTGGAGTAGTTGACCAAATCCTGCGACCCAGGGCCGCCGCTGATCACGTCCGCCCCCGCGCCGCCGTAAAGCGTGTCGCGCCCCGAGCCGCCGCTGATGGTGTCATTTCCCTGCTCGTTAAAGTCGCCAATTACGCCGGGGGTGGTATCGTCGAAATCCCCGAACACGCGGTCATCGCCCGCCCCACCGACGACGGTATCATCCCCATTTTCGCCGAGCAAAACGTCCGGTCCGCTGCCGCCGGAGACGACGTCATTTCCCTCGCCTCCGAAGATCACATCCCGTCCGCCGTTTCCCAAGATTGTGTCATTCCCGCCCTCGCCGGAAATTACGTCGTTGCCCGCCCCGCCGCTGATTCGGTCATTCCCATCCCCGCCGTGGATCGTCGAGCGGATCGGCAGGTTCATCTCTATTGAATCATTCCCGCCCTGCCCGTCAATGATCACCTCGCCGATGGTGCTGGCATCGAACGTCTGGATCGGGTCCGCGTTGGTGCCGACGATGATCTTGGTGGTGTCCACCTCGCCGCCCCCGCCCGGCTGAGTGCCGGCGTAGCCGACGCTGATCGCCGAGCTCGCCGAGTCGTCGTTGATGAACAACACCCCGCCGTTGACGATCACCGACACCGCCAGCAATCGTCGGCCCTCCAGCGGCTCCATCGCGGGGCGGCGGGTTGGGGCGGTATCTTGAAATTCATTCATGTTGCAACCCTTGTCCGCAAACCGTCCGCCGTCAGACCATTCGCCAAAGGCTCAATCTTACAGCAACGTGGGCATAAACCTACAGATGGAAATCTGTGCCGCGCCAAAACATTCTTTCGACCCTCCGCCCCGGCACGAAAAAAGGCGGGAGGGGCGGCCCGTTTCCGGGCCGCCCCTCCCGCCGGTTTCGGCGACTTTACTTTCGCCTAAGCCGATGCCCTGACGTTAGTTGGAGGTGTTGACGGTCTCGACGTTCGTCAGCACGTCGATGGCATCGGCGTTGGCGACATCCGCGCCCGGCCCGCCGTCGACGGTGTCGGCCATGCCGTCGGCGATCTCGAAGGTGTCGTCCCCCTCGTAGCCGAACAGCCCGTCGATGCCGGGGCCGCCGATCAGGGTATCGTTGCCGGTGCGGCTACCCTCCAGCCGGTCATTGCCCGGCCCGCCGAGGAAGCGGACGGAGTAGTTCGGCACGTTGGTGCCCTCGGCGCTGAGCAGGTCATCCCCGCCCGTGCCGATGACCTCCTCCACGCTGCTGCGGACGTTATCCCGCTCCGCCCCCGGCCCGAGGCGGGCGGCGTCCGTGGCTTGGTCGACCGTCAGGTCCGGCGACCCGTCATCAGCGATATTGCCCATCCCCACCACCACCGCGGCAGTGTGATCGGAGTAGTCAACGGTGTCGAAACCGTCATCGCCCGCCATGTCGTCCGCGCCGGTTCCGCCCTGCAGGTAATCATCGCCGCTGCCGCCGGAGAGGGAGTCATCCCCCTCGACGCCGAACAGGAAATCGTTGCCGCCGTTGCCGACGAGGCGGTCATTGCCCGCCCCGCCCCAGAGCACGTTGAAGCCGCCGTCGCCGACGATCAGGTCGTTGCCCGACCCGCCGTTGACCTTCTCGGTGTCGAAGGTGATGGTGTCGCCCTCGGTCGGCGGCGACTGGTTGGCCTCGGAGGTGTCCCCCCCGCCGCCGCTGCCGTTGACCGCGCCGAGGATCAGCGTCAGGTCATCGGTGCGGCTGGAGTAGTTCGCCAAATCCTGCGATCCGGGGCCGCCGGAGATCACGTCCGCGCCGAAGCCGCCGTAGAGGGTGTCGCGGCCTTCGCCGCCGCTGATGGTGTCGTTGCCATCGCCCTGGACTTCTGGAAGAGTCGCTTCGGTCGGCGTGTCGAAGTCGCCAAACACGCGGTCATCCCCCGCCCCGCCCACGACGGTATCATTCCCACCCAGGCCGAGCAGCACATCCGGCCCGGTTCCGCCGGAAATGTTGTCATTGCCATTTTCACCGACGATGTAATCGCGCCCGCCGTTACCCAGAATCGTGTCATCCCCGTTGCCACCGAAGATCTGGTCGCTGCCCGCCCCGCTCGAAATCTGGTCGTTCCCATCGCCACCCTGGATGATCGACCGCAGCGGCACCGTGACCTGGATCGAGTCATCCCCCGCCCCGCCGTCGATGCTCACCCGCCCGATCGTGCTGGCGTCGAACGTCTGGATCGGGTCGGCGTTGATCCCGACGATGATCCGGCTCGTGTCGGTATCCCCCCCGCCGTTGGGCTGCGTGCCGGCGTAGCCGACGCTGATCGCCGAGCTCGCCGAGTCGTCCACGATCGTCAGCACCCCGCCGATGACGTCGACCGTCGCCACCAGCAGCCGACGCTGCTCCAGCATTTCCACCACGGCCGGGCGGGCGGCGGCGTGGGCGGCGGCCTTGACGATCTTCCCGGCGTTCTTGTGAGCGTTCTTCATGGCGTGATCCTTCTTCCCGAGTCCCAGTGGTTCGCATCGACGCCCCGGCACGCCCCGAGAGGGGCCCGCGGCCGTCACGTCACGGCACCATAATCCAAACCGGGGCAGCCGCCAACACCCGGATTTTCCGCCCGACCGGAAAAACTTTCCGCCCCCGCCGCTCGCCCCCCGCCGCTTGCGGCTTCGCAAAGAAATGACGAGTCGGAAACGCGCCCTTTTTCTTTGCGAAGCCGCGAGCGGCATGTCGCTCAGTACCGCCGCCCCGCGCCGCCCGACGCGCCGGGCTCGTTCACGAAGTGGTACCGCAGCGCGTCGATCAGGTGGTCGTGCTCCCCGTCCTTCACCGGCAGCTCCCCCCCGCCCGGCGGATACCGATACGACCGCAGCGCCCGGATCAGCCGCTCGCACCGCGGGTGGACGAACAGCGTCGGCGGCCCGCTCGCCGGCCGCAGCGCCGCCCGAACCCGCTCCAGCCCGTCGACGATCCGGCTCGGCCGGTGCCGCACCACGAACCCCTCGCGCCGCAAAAACGCCACGTTGCTGCTCGCCGTCTGGTCGCTCCGCCCCGCCCCCGCCGGGTCGCACGCCACCCGAGCCGCCTTCCACGGCCGCGAGCGGATCACGTCGACATGCTCCGCCAGCGTCCGCTGCGGCTGCACGTACTCGTCCACCACGTGCGTCGTGCCGTTCGCCGACGTGGCGATCCACAGGCAGACGAAGGGGTTGGCGAAGCCGAAATCCAAGGCGAGAGTCATCAGTCCGCAGTCATCAGTCGCCAGTAAAGCGGGCGGAATCGACTCCTTCTGCACTGGCGACTGATGACTGGCGACTGGAGACTCCTCCCGCACGTGCACCCCCTCGTCGAACCCCGGAAACACGCACCCCTTCACGCTCGGGCGGCGGCAGAGCATCTCCGACTCCCACGCCTCGCGGCTCACCCGCCGCTTCATGGCGATCGCGTCGTCGATGCTCAAAAATCCCGCGCACCGCTCCTTCGCCACGCCCCCGCAGTCGTCCCACAGCGGGCAGGTGCCGCAGTCGCGCGACGCCTCGCACCGCTCGAGCACCTCCAGCAGGCACCACCGCACCACCGCCACCCCCGCCCGCTCGGCGTCGGCCACCACCCGGCTCATCAACCCGTACGGCGCGTGCAGCGTCGACAGGGCCTCGACGGTCCCGAAGATGTCCTTGGTCCCTAGTCCTTGGTCACTTGCCTTTTGCAAATCGCACTTTTGGGCCGAGACCAAGGACGAAGGACCAGGGACAAAGGACTTTTTGCTCTTCGTCACCAACTGCGCCGCCTCCCACACGTCCGGCTTGAACAGTTCGACCTCGTCGCAGCGCAGCTTCTGCACGCGCAGGCCGCGGACGGCGCGCTGGCTCTGGGTCAGCACCGCCGCCGTCGACCCGCCGCGCAGCGCGACGCGCCGCCCGACCGCCCGGCCGCCGCCCTCCAGCAACTCCCCCGCCAGCCGCTGCAAATCCGGCGTCAGGTAGTCCCACATCTTCAGCGACTGCTCCAAACTCCCGCCGAGGATCCGCACCGCCACGCCCGGCTTGTGCAGCAAATCGAGCAGCGTGGCGAGGGCGGCGAGGCGCGTCTTCCCCCCGCCCCGCGGCGCCCAGACCACCTGGTCCGCCGACGGCTCGAAGTAGGCCCGCTGGAGGTAGTCGAACGGCGCCGCGTGGCCGGGGCAGACCGCCTCCCGCGGCACGCTCATCCCGGTGAACAGCCGCACCCACCGGTGCAAATCCTCCGGCGTCCGACACGGCGCCAGCGCGAGCCGCCGCTGCCGGTCGGTCAGTTGGTCGAACGGGGGCATGGGAACTCCTTTTTAAGTAGCGGGTGAGGGATTAGGGACTAGTGGTGCGTGAAGAAGGGAGGAGGACGAGGGAATAGGGGTGAGACTTTGATGGGCCGGAACAAGCCGGTGTCTGAGCCGAAGGCGAAGACCCGGGTTCTTGCCGCTCGCGGCTTTTGCCGCTCGCGGCTTTTGCCGCTCGCGGCTTTTGCCGCTTGCGGCTTCGCAAAGAAACCCGACACGGACGACGAGTCACACGGATTTCTTTGCCAAGCCGCGAGCGGCGAAGAACCGGGGCTTCCGCTCCCGGCTACTTCCGAACACCGCTTCCCGACGCCTCCAGCGCGGCCATCAGCGCCTCGGCCTCGGCGGCCGGCACGTCGCCGTGGGCGACTTCAACCGCCGCCTCCACCGCCTCCACCGCAGCCGCCGCCGCCGACCGCGCCTTCTTCAACTTCGCGCGCCACCCGGTGTCGCGGGCGAGGCGGATCACCTCCACGCACGCCGCCCGCGCCGCCGGCTCGACCGGCTCCTCCGCCGTCACGGCCGCGTGCAGCAGGGCGGCGGCGCGCGACGCGCCGAGCTCCAAATCGATCTCGCGCCGGTGCCGCAAATGCCGCCGCAATTCCGCCACGCGGGCGGCGAACCACGGCTGGTCGAGCCAGCGGGCGAGGGCCAGCACGTCGACCCCCTGCCCGTCCGCCACCGCCCGCGCCGGCCGCTCGGCCTTGGACAGCTCGCGCAGGTACGCCTCCATCCGCGCGCGGGTCGAGGGGCGGGGCTTGTTGTCGCGCAAGAAAGTTCTGGGCATGGATGCTCCGTGGTGCGTGAGGAAGGGAGGAGGGAGGAGGAGATAGGGGTGAGACTTTGATGGGCCGGAACAAGCCGGCGTCTGAGCCGAAGGCGAAGACCCGGGTTCTTCGCCGCTCGCGGCTTTTGCCGCTCGCGGCTTTTGCCGCTTGCGGCTTTTGCCGCTTGCGGCTTTTGCCGCTTGCGGCTTCGCAAAGAAATCCGTCGTCTGAGTCGGATTTCTTTGCGAAGCCGCGAGCGGCGAAGAACCGGGGCTTCCGCCTCCGGCTATTAAGGAGCGTCGCCGGCCCCCGCCCCCCGGTCGATCGCGTAGTAGATCGGGTCCGCCTCGCCCGGCGGGTCGAGCCGCGCCATGCCGGCGCGCTCAAACATCGGCACCGCCCGGCCCATCCGCGCCGACGCCTCCACCCACCGCGTCGGGGCGGCGTCGATCAACGCCCGCACCACCGCCGTCGCCAGCCCCAGCGACCGGAACTGCGGGTGGACGACCACCCGGCTGATCGTCCGCAGGTTCGCGTTGGCGAAGCGGAGCAGCTCGCCGTACCGCCGGCCGGACAGCGCGAAGAATCGTTCGCGGCCCCGGCTGCGGGCGGTCGGCCACGACAGCACCCCCACCGCCACCGCCCGGCTGCCCGTCGCGTCGGCGTAGCGGACCGTGCGGACGGCGGCGAACGTCGCGGGCGGGCCGGCGAGGTAGTGGAAGCCCGACAACGCCTTGTAATCCCGCCGCGTCCCGACCTCCAGCGTCAGCGTGCCGGGCAGAAAGTCGGGCAGCGGACCGGAAAGTTGGGCCGCTTCGGACCGAACTTTGGACGCCGCGGGGCGAACTGATTTATGATGCGGTTCACGATGCGGCCGATTCATCCGATGCTCCTTGTTGAACCCTTCATCGAACCCCTCATTCACCCCGTACTGACCCCGGCGGGATGCCCATGACCATGCCACTGACCGACGACCTGATCTGCCCGGATTGCGGCGGCCTGCTGGGCGGCAGCGGGGCCGACGGCGTGAAGCCGTGCCGCTGCTTCGCGGAGAAAAAGCCCACCGCCACCGGCCGCATCCTCGCGCCGGCCGAGGCGGTCGCGCCGCCCGCCGAAGTCGCCGAAACCGCCGACGGGGCGCCGGCGAAGCGCAAGACGAAGAAAGGGGAAAAGCTCTGCGTCGTCTGCGGCAAGGACCTCGCCGGCCACCGCCGCCTGAAGGACGAGCGCGGCTACGTCTGCCTCGACTGCGCCAAGGCCGAGAAGGGCACCGGCGACGAGCGCGGCACCTGCGCCGAGTGCGGCCGGCGGGTCAAGAAGACCAGCCTCACCCGCTGGGGCACGGTGCGGATCTGCAAGCAGTGCGCGATCGAGCACGACCGCGACCCGCGCCGCCACGTCCGCAAGATCGACGCCGCGGTGTTCAAGCAAACCGACTGGACGAAGATCTACCTCGCCGCCGCCGCCGCCGCCGTGCTGCTGCTGATCGGCCTGCTGCACGTCGCGGGGGTGTACTGACGTGGCACGGGCATCCCCGTGGCACGGGCGTCCCGCCCGCGTCCTTTCTTGTGGCACGGGCGTCCCGCCCGCGTCCTTTCTTGTGGCACGGGCGTCCCGCCCGCGGTCTTTCTTTCTCTGCGGGCTTTTTGCAGGAAAAGTCGCAGACGCGGGCGGGACGCCCGTGCCACGTCAGGCCACGCCAGCTCGCGTCAGATGCCGAAGTCGCACCGCACGATTTCGTCCGGCCGCAGGGCGTCGATCAAATCGTCGTGGCTCGTGGCGAGCACCGCCGCCAGCGGGGTGTCGCTGCGGTCGACCGCCCGCCGCAGCGCCCGCGCGACCGCCGCCGCCGTCACGCGGTCCAGCACGGCGGCGAACTCGTCGGCGAACAGCACCACCCGCCGCCCGACCGCAGCCGCTTGCGGCTTCGCAAAGAAACCAACCGGCTTCGCAACCGCCGCCGACCGCCACCCCGCGTCTGCCAGGCCCGTCGCCAGGCGAAGCCGCCACCGCTGGCCGTCGCTCAGCGCCGCGGGCCGACGCAGGCAGACCCGCGCCTCGGCCAGCCCGACCTGCCCCAGCAGCCCGAGCGCGGCGACGACCTCGGCCACCGCGTCCAGCGGCTCGCACGGCGCCGCGTGGGCCGCCAGCGCGTCGGCCACCACGTCGATCACCCGCCGCTCGGGCAAGCCCGCCCAATCCAGCCCCACCGCGCCCAGGTCGACCGCCCGCACGCCCGGCTCGACCGCCGCCGCGGCCCGCGTCGACCGCAGCAGCGACGACTTGCCCGCCCCGCTCGCCCCGGCGATCAGCACGATTTTCCCCGCCCCCGGCACCGCCAGCGGCGCGACCGCCGGCGGAACCTCGGGCGCGTCGGCCTCCACCAGCCCCGGCGGCAGCCCGAACCACCGCGCGACGATCTCGGCGCGGCTCGAGGTCTTGATTGGAACGCTCGGCATGAGGCCCTCCTGTGTGATGAATTGTTCTGGGTGCCACGGGTTGAGGTACTCCTCAACCCGTGCCGGACAGTTCCACGAGTTCCGAAGAGCACGGGTTGGCGAGTACGCCAACCCGTGGCACCCGATTCGGTGGCACCCGGTTAATTCCCCTCCAACCCTTCGACCTTGCCGCGGGCGACCCAGCCGTCGCGGCGGCCCTTCACCCAGCCGCGGACGAACTGCAGCCGCTGCCGCACCTCGGCCACCGACAAATCGTGCTTGGCCGCCAGCGACTTCACAGGCGCGCCGCGGAAAAAGTGCGCCACCGCCAGCTCGCGGTACGTCGCCCCCAGCCGGCAGCCGGGGTCGGCGAGGGCGGCGGCCATCGGCTCGCTCAGCTTCGCCTTGATCCGCCCGATCTTGCGGCTCACCGTGCCGAACGGCTGCTCCAGCACCCGCCCGATCTGCCGGTAACTGAGCTGCCGCTGCAGGTGCAATTCCAGCAGCAGCCGCTCCTCGTCGCCGAGGAGTTTGCGGCGGCCCAGCAGCACCGTGGGCAGCTCTGACGCGGTCGGCCGCTTGGGGGCGACCGACCGCAAGCGCTCGAGGATGACCGGTTCGTAAATCGGCACGGGGGCACGCTCCGTTGTCGCCGGGTGTTAGGTATCTGTCAAGGCACGGCCCGGCTACTGACACCGCCGCTGTTGCGCGGCCGGCGCGCCGGGCGCGCGACGCGCCACGATTTTTTCATTGGCCGCCCGTACCCTCCCCGGCCCCTTGACCGCCCGCCCGCGCCGTTCGATGATGCACCCCACCGCCCCCGGCCGCGACGGCGGCGGCCCGACCCACGATTCGCTACCCACTACCCCGCAACCACTTATGAGCGAAGTCTTCCTGCTGCAGCACGACCCCCTGTTCCCGCCGGGCCGGATCCTGCCGGTGTTCGGCGACTACGGCATCCCGTGCCGGACGCGGAAACTTTTCGCCGGCGATGAGGTGCCGACCGACCTGGAGGCGGTGCGCGTTTTGGTGCTCCTGGGCGGCACACAGCGCCTGGGGGCGGGGGGCGAGGGGCACGAGACGCCGGCGTTTTTCGAGGCCGAGATTGAGCTGATCCAGCGCATGGTCGAGGCCGACCGCACCGTGCTGGGCCTGGGGCTGGGGGCCCAACTGCTGGCGCAGGCGGCGGGCGGGAAGGTCTACCCGCTGACCAAGGCGCCCAAGCCCGGCCCGACCGCGACAAGTAGCGGCACCGAGGCCGTCCCGCCGCCGGCGGAGCTGACGGCCGAGCGCGGGTGGGCGCCGGCGCGCTTCCCCTTCCCCGGCGGGACCGAGCCGATCGTGATGGGGCTGATGGACGGCGCGCCGATGTTCTGCTGGCACCGCGACACGTTCGACCTGCCCAAGCTGCCCCCGCCGCCGAACTTCGACCCCGCCAAGCCCGGCCCGCCGCCGCCGAGCGGCAACGCGCTGATCTCCTCGACGCCGAGCACCAAGAATGCCGCGTTCCGGTTCAAGAACCGGCTGTTCGGATTTCAGTACCACGTCGAAATGACGCGCGAGGGCATCGAGGCGGTGGCGGCGAGCCACGAGGAGCCGGGCGTCGCCGAGGGGACGGGGAAGAATTACGAGCGGTACGAGCGGCTGGGGGACAAGGTGTTGCGAAACTTCGTGCAGTTCCTGAAGGTTTACTAGCCCCCTTTGGAACGGACGAATGGCCGCCCCCGCAAAACCTCCGCTTGTCCGCCGCTGGGCGTTGCTCACGCCAATCGTGGTGCTGCTCATTGCGCTGCCGCTGCTTCGGCCGCTGCGGCACCCGGGGCGGGCGTCGATGGCGGAGCGGGCGACGGTGGCGACGGCGCGGGCGGTGGCCGAGCGCGGCACGCTGCGGATCGACGGGCTGGAGGGGGTAGACGCCGACCGCCTGCTGAGCGTCGGCGAGGCCGTGCGGCACGGGCCGGGCGGGGCGGTGTATAGCGCGCGGCCGCCGGCGTTCGGGGTGCTGCTGGCGGGGCCGGCGTGGGTGCTGGAGCGGCTGGGCGTGGGGTTCGTCGACCGCGCGGAACTGGCCGAGTATTGGCTGACGCTGCTGGGCGTGACGCTGCCGACGGCGCTGGGGGCGGGGCTGGTCTACCGCATGGGCCGGCTGTTCGAGTTGCCCCGGCCGTGGCGGGCGGGGCTGGCGCTGGCGGCGGCGCTGGGGAGCGGGTGGGTCAGCTACGCGACGGTGCTCAACCCCACCGCCCCGGCCGCGGCGCTGCTGGTGGCGTCGGCGACGTGCCTGCTCTACGTCGCGGCCAAGCGGCGGCCGGCGCGGGGGCTCGGGTGGTATCCGGTCGCCGGCCTTTGCGCGGGACTGGCGGCGGCGTTCTGCCCCGCGGCGCTGCCGGTGGCGGCGATGCTGCCGGGCGTGATCCTGGCGATGCGGGCCCCCCGGCGGCTGCGGGCGGCGGGGTTCACGCTGTTCCTGGTCGGCCTCGCGCCGGCGGTCGTGCTGCACGTCGCGCTCAACGCGCGGGTGACGGGCGATTGGATTCCCGCCGCCTATCACCCCTCGTTCCTGCCCGGATTTTCGCCCGCGGTGGGGCTGGAGAATCTGCCGCCGCCGGAGTCGGCGTGGGTCACGGTGGGGTGGTACGTCAACCGCCTGGCGGGGGTGCTCGCCGGCCGGCACGGGCCGCTGAGCCACTTCCCGGTGCTGCTGGTGGGGCTGGCGGGGCTGGCGGCGGTGCTGCACCGGCACTGGCCGATGCACGCCAAGGCGCTGGCGGCGGCGGTGGGCCTCGGCGCCGCCGTGACGGCCGGCGCCGCGTGGCTGGGCCCGAGGCCGGGGCCCGAGTCGTTCGCCGACCCCGCCTTTCTGGTCCTCACGCCGCTGGCGGTCTTCTTCGCCGGCGCGTGGGTGCGATCGAGGCACGGGCCGTGGGCGTGGGCGACGGCGTCGGTGCTGCTGCTGGCGAGCGTGGCGGCGACCCTCGCCGGCACCGCCGACCCCGCCCCACCGGAGGGCTACGCCCGCCACACCGCCGCCGAGGCCGTCGAGCGCCTCCTCGCCCCCGCCGACCCCCCCACCGGGCTAGCCGGTCGGTAGCGCCGGCGAATCGGCCAGCGCCGCCACCTGCTCGACGTACTGCCGGATCTTGAACTTCCGCTCCAGCCCCTTCGCGTTCATGTACCGCACCTTCCCGAACACCTCGCGCTCCTGCCACGGCCGGTCGTGCAACCCGAACACCCACGCGACATTCGTGTAACTGTTCGGGTCGCGCCCGCACAAAAAGTACTTGTTGTTCAGGTACATCAAGTGATCAAACGCATTCTCCGGCGTGTCGGTCCACTCCAGCACCTTTTTGCCCCAGTACATCCGCAGGTAATTCTGCATAAATCCCGTGAGTTTCATCTCCCGCATCGCCGCGTTCCAGTAGTCGTCGGCGGTCTCCGCCGCCTCCAACTCGTCGCGGGTGTATAGAACGGGCCGCTCGTCCTTCGCATGTTCCGCCAGCGTCTTTTTCGACCACGCCGGCAACGAGGCATATTTGTCATAGTCCGGCGCGAAGTTCACGAAGTTCATCGACAGCTCGCGCCGCACGATCAGCTCCTCCAGATATGCTTTTTTATCCTCCGCCGGCCGGCCTTTCGCGTAGCGCACGGCCAAACCGATCTCCACCGGGCTGATCTGCCCGAAGTGCAAATACGCCGACAAATACGAGTGCTTGTCCCCCGTCGGGTCGTTCCGCTCGGCGTCGTAGACCGGCAGCACGTCGTCGACGAACCGCCCCAGCCGCCGCCGCGCCTCGGTCAGGCCGCCGGCGAACGTCGGGCTTTTGCCGACCGACCGGTCGATCTTCAACTTCGACGCCGCCTTAATCGGATCGGCCACGTCGATGTCGCCCTCGATCTTCAGCCCCAGCGACGACTCCGCCGGCCCCCGCTCCTCCAGCGGCACCAGGTACTCCGCCCGCAGTTTGTCGATCTTCCGCCGCAGCGTGTGGGCCGCGTACTCGTGCTTGTCCGACGCAGTTTCCACCGGCACCACCACCTCGGCCTCGACCTGCACGACCCGGCAATCCGCCCCCCGCCCCACCTTTTCTCGCCACGCCACCTGGTGCCGCATGTAGCCGCGGTCCGCGACGATCAGCGCCGCCTCCTTCCCGTAGTGCAGCGCCGCGTCCGGCGGGTCGGCGTGCTTGCAGACGAACTTGATGCCTCGCTTCTCCAACGCCGCGGCGGCGTCGGCCAAGCCTTCAAGCATGAAAACATAGTGCCGCTCGTTCGCCTCCGGGTAGCCGTCCATCAGCCCGAAGCAGACGGCCACCGGCAGCCCGAGTTCGTCCGCCCGCCGCACCGCGTGCTCGAGCGCGTGGTTGCACCCGGCTCGCTCGCTGGCCTGCATCCAGTAGAGGACGTACCGCCCCCCGTCGCGCACGGGCCGGTCGTTCAGGTCGCGGAGTCGGGTGTCGTGGATCATGGCGACACGAGTTTACCCGCCCGGACGCGGCGCCTTTCAATTCTCGGGTGCCGCAGCCATCGGCTCGCCGCCGCGGGACAGGGCGTCGAGCCACGCGGCGACCTCCTCCTGCACCTCCGGCGTGTTCCGAACGAGGAGCCAGCCGGACCAGTAGCGGGTCTTCCCGGCGGTGCCGCCGTTATCCTCCCACGACTCGGGCGCCACGCCCGACTGCAGCGCCTGCGCGAGGGCACCGGCCGTCTCCTCCTCCCGCCCCCGCGACGGGGCGATGCCGGCGACGCGGACATCCCACTTGGCCGCGTCCAGGATCAGCCGCCGCAGGTTGTACGCCCGCGTGACCAGCCGCGACCGACCGACCGACCCGGCGGCACCGTAAACTTCGACCGACAGCACGTCGCCATCGGCAAAAACCGTAGCGAGCCTGCCCATTTGGCCGCCGAGGCGGTCGATCAGCAGTTCCAGCACCTGCCCGGCCGGCACGCCCCGCAACTCGAGCGTGAGCGGCAGCGCGGGGTCCAGGCCATAGCGTTGCAGGGGCGGCCAGTTGACCGACAGGTTCACGCCGGCCAATTCCGCCCACCGCTGAAGCGCGGCGTCGGCGGGCAGATCCTTGACCGCGAAGTGGTCGATCGGCCGATCCAGCTTCGCCCGCAGCGTCGGCCCCGCCCCGGCGGCGAACGCCGGGGGCGGCGGGGAGCGCACCACCCGCACCGGCCCCGTGGCCGGCACCCTCGCCGGCGTCGTCCCCAAGCGCCGCACCGCCTCGGCCGGCGTGATCGGCTCGGTCGACGCAACCGGGTAAAGCAGCGACTCCAGCGACGGCGGCGCCTCGGCCGGCAAAGAAATTGCGGCCGGCGGCGGGGGCGCGGCGGGCCGAAGCCACAGCGTCGCCACCACCCCCACGCCGCCGGCGAGCGCCCCAATCGCCAGCGGCCTGACCCACGCCACCAGCCGCGGCCGCTTCATTGGCGCAGCGCTCATCGTGCCCCCCATGCCCGCCGCGCCCGCTCGGCCGACCGCAGAACTTCGAGCCACTTCTCCACGCGCGCGTGGCCGGCGGCGGTGCGGATCAGCAGCAGCCGCCCGCCGACGCCCCACTCGAGCGACGGCACCGCCCCCGCAACCACCGGCGGCGGCGGGTCGAATACGTCCAGCAGACCCTTGAGCTCAAGGGCCGCCCGGTCACGCACCGACGACTTGCCCCAGAGAATCCCCACCCCCACCGGCTTGAGAACGAACCCGCCCGGCCCGTCAACCTCGCCGAGCATCGCGCTGTACGCCACCGGCCACTCCAGCAGGTCGCGGACGTCGTAGACCCGCATCTGCACCGGCCCCGCGTCGGGACGACCCGCGGCGGCGGCGGCATTTCTTAGCACCTCTTCCATCGCCGCCCGGACTTGCGCATCAGACGCCACCGGCCCCGCCGTCGGAACCAGCCGCGACGCCCCGGCCACCGCCGCCGCCGCCACGCACGCCAGCCCCGCGTCGCGGGCGAACCGTCGGATCACGCGAAGGGTCGGCACCGCCGCAGTCTACCCGCGGCGCGGGGTCGAACAAGCCGGCCCCGCCCCGTCCCGAATCGACTTTCCTTAATAGCCGGAGGCGGAAGCCCCGGTCTTCCGCCGCGGACCGCCCCGACTTCGCCGCCCGACTCGAAGCCGAAGCACCGGGGCTTCCGCCTCCGGCTATTAAGGAGGCCCCCCGCAGCCCGTCGCGCGTTAAGCTCCCGCGCGACCTCGCGTGCGGGAGGCGTGGCCGAACGCCGGAACAAGCCGGCAACGGCGCGGGCGTCGAAACGATGCGAGCCGTCGGACGCCGCGGGCGGCCCTACCCCGCCGGCCGCGTCGTGGTCGGGCGGCGCTCCGCCAGCGTGTCGAGCAGCGTCGCCACCTGCTCCTGCGCCTCCGGCGTGTTCCGCACGATCAGCCACCCGGCCCAGTAGCGGGCCATACAACCGGAGTTGGAGTTCTCATCCATCGCATCGTCGTACACCCTGTTGACGAGCATGTCGATGAGGCTGCCGGACGCGATGATCTCGCGGTCCCAACCGCCGGGGTCATTTCTGGGTAGCTCGAGCCACGGGACATCGCCCGCCACCAGCGGCCGAACGTCGTAGAACCGCGTCACGAGGCGGCCGGCATCCCTGAGGCCTCGGGAGTCGTCCGGCCCGACCCACATCACGCTGCCCCGCGCGTACGTGACTATCCGCCCCGACGGCTCCATCGCCGCCACCAGACACTTAAGCACCTGCCCGGCCGGCACGTCGTGCAGGTCGAGCGAGATGGCTTTGTCGGTACTGACGCCCCAGTAGGCGAGGTTGTGCCATTCGGCGAACAGGTTCACGCCCGCCTGCCGCGCCCACCGCTCCATCGCGGCCCGCGCCGGCACGTCGGCGACGGAGAAGTGGTCCATCCGCCGGGCAAGGGCGGCGCGCAAATCGGCGTCCGCCCCAATGCTCAACTCCGGCGATTGGACGGTAAAGCCGAGGACCGACCGATGCCCCGCCGACGGCACGGGGGCCGCAACCGGCGGCGCAGGCGTCGACCACGCCATCGCCCCCACCGCCGCCGCCCCGGCGATCAGCCCCACCGCCACCGGCCGCGCCGCGCCGCGACCCCACCCCGCCAGGCGGGCGCGGGCGGAAGGCGACTGTTTACCGGTTACTTCGCTCATCGCGCCTCCACCCGCCAGCCCGGCCGCGCCCGCTCGGCGAGCCGCAGCGCGTCGAGCATCGCCCCGACCCGCGCCTGGTCGGCGGCCGGGAGGGTGATGAACAGCCGCCCGCCGGCCGTGGAAAACCACCTTTGCCGACTCACATAGTTCTGCGACGGCACGACCGCGAGGTCTTCGAGCAGGTCGATTAACTTATCTGCCGCCTCGTCCCGGATCGAAGTTTCGGTGGCGCCGTTTCCGGCGAAGCCGCCCCACGGTTTGGCGTCGACCCAATACCCCCCCGGCCCGTCGGCCTTTCCCTGCGACGCCCGATACGCCAGCGGCCCCCGCAGCAGGTCGCGGACGTCGTACACCCGCAACGCCGCCGCCTCGGCACCGGCCCACCCGCCGGCCGAATCAACGGCCGAATTGACGAACGACCCGCCGTCCGCCGCCGCGTCCAGCGCGTCGGTCGCGTCGGCCACCGTCGGCCCCGCCGCGGGCCGCGCCAGCCGATATCCCGCCACCACCGCCGCCGCCGCCACGCACGCCAGCCCCGCGTCGCGGGCGAACCGTCGGATCACGCGAAAGGTCGGCACCGCCGCAGTCTACCCGCGGCGCGGGGTCGAACAAGCCGGCACCGGTCCCGCCCCGAATCGCTTTCCTTAATAGCCGGAGGCGGAAGCCCCGGTCTTCCGCCGCGGACCGCCCCCAATTTCGACGCACCACGCCAACCCGAAGAACCGGGGCTTCCGCCTCCGGCTATCAAGGGGGCGGGCGTCGGTTGAGGCAGGCACCGTCGGACGCCGCGGGCAATGCCTACGCCGGTGCCAGGCCGCACTCGGGGCAGCGGTCGGGGGAGTGCCGCAAATCGTAGCCGCACCCCGCGCACCGGCCGGACCGCCGCCGCCGCGCGACGCGCAGGATCGACCGCAGCCGCACCAGCGGCAGGATGCAGCACAGGGCCGCCACCGACCACAGCGGCACCCGCGCCGCCACGCCGGACCCCTTGACCGCCGGGTCCGGCCGGGTCAGCGAGAAGCCCCACTTCGACGCCTGCCGCTCCGCGCCGCGGTCGAACACGCCGGCCGCCTCGCCGACCACCCACGGCGGCTCGGCGAAGGCCAGGAAGTGCCCGCCCCCCTCGGTGCGCACGTCCCGCCCGACGCCGCCGGCGAGCAGCCCGCCGTCGCCCACCGCCGCCGCCCCGGCCAAGCCGAAGCCCGACGCGGCCACCCCCGCCACGCGGTTGCGCGCCAGCGGGTACGCCGCCAGCGCCGCGACCGCCAGCGCGAGCGAGAGGAGCGGGAGGATGTTGCGCCGGCCCCTCACCGCCCGCAGTCTACCCGCCGAGGGGGGATGAACAAGCCCGCGCCGGCCCGAAGGAAGCGCCCCCAAGTAGCCGGGAGCGGAAGCCCCGGTCTTCCGCCGCGGATCGCTCGCAGTTCGCCGGGAAATCCCAAAGCCGAGAAACCGGGGCTTCCGCCTCCGGCTATCAAGGAAGCGTCGAAGGGCGCGTCTCGCGGTCGCGCCCCAGGGCGGCGAGGTAGGCGTCCACCTGCGCCTGCACCTCCGGCGTGTGCCGCACGATCAGCCAGCCGGACCAGTAGTTCGCGGTGCAGGTGCCGGCGGAGTTATCCTGCCACGTCTCGGGGGCGACCGCCTCCTCCAGCCGAAACGTCAGTCTGTCGGCGGCGAGTTCCTCGAGGTCGTCGGGCCGCGAATCGTCGAAGATCAACGCATGCCACCGCACGGCGTCGAGCACCAGCGGCCGCACGTCGTACAGCCGCGTCACCAGCCGGGCGCGGTGGCGGGGGCCGTCTCCGTCGTCGGGCTCGACGCGGAGCACGTCGCCGTCGGCGTAGAGCACCACCCGCGGCGCGGCGCCCACGCCCACCCGGTCGATCAGCAGCCGCAGGACTTGCCCCGCCGGCACGCCGCGCAGATCGAGCGTGACGGGTTGCGCGCGGTCGAGGCCGACGGTCTGAAGCGCGGGCCAGTTCACCGCGACGTTCGCGCCGGCCAGCTCGGCCCACCGCCGCACCGCCGCGTCGGCCGGGAGGTGGTCGGCGGCGAAGTGGTCGACCGGCCGGTCCAGCGCGGCGCGCAACACCGGCCCCGCGCCGGCGGCGAAGGGCGGGGCGGGCAGTCGGACCGGGGCGGACGACGCGAGCCAGCGGGGCCGGTCGAGCGGGCGGGTCGCCGGCGCGTCGGGATCAACCGCCGCCCGCATCCCCTCCGGCCAGACGCGCGGCGGCGGCGCCTGCGGGCGGAACAGCGCCAGCGCCGCGACCGCCACCGCCCCGGCGATCAGGCCGGCCGCCGTCGGGTACGCCCACGCCCCGGTGCGGGTCGCGGCACGGGCGGGTGGTGGAGGGTCGCTCACTGCCGCCCCCTTCCCGCCGGATACGCCGGCCGCGCCCGTTCGGCGAGGCGCAGGGCGTTCAGCACCGCCTCGACCCGCGCGTGGCCGGCGGCGGTCCGGGCGATGAACAGCCGCCCGCCCGCCGTCTGCGCCCGCCGATTCGACCCCTCGGCCGGCGGCGGCGCGAGGCGGTCGAGCAGGTCGATCAGCGGCCGCGCCTTTTGATCCCGGACCGACAAACTATCCAACCAAGACATGCTCGCCAGGTGCCTCGGGAGGTGCCCTTCCGGCCCGTCGACCTCGCCCCGGATCGCCGCGTACTCCACCGGCCCCCGCAGCAAATCGCGCACGTCGTACGCCCGCACCCGCACCGGCCCGGTCGAAACGTCCGGCGGGCCCGGCCGCAGCGCCGCGTCGAACGCCGCCTCCGCCTCGGCCGCCGACGCCCGCGGCGGGGCCGACGGCGGGATCCGCCGGTGCGCCGCGACCACCGCCAGCGCCGCCCCGCACGCCAGCAGCGCGTCGCGGGCGAGGCGTCGGATCGGGCGCGGCGTCGGCACCCACGCAGTCTACCCGCCGCGACGGAGTGAACAAGCCGGATGCGCCGCCGCTTCTTTCATAGCCGGAGGCGGAAGCCCCGGTTCTTCAACGGCGAAACGCCCCGACGGAACCAACGTCTTTCGACAAAAAACCGGGGCTTCCGCCTCCGGCTATTAAGGAGGCGTTGCCGGGATCAATCTGCCGCGTTTCGGGGGCCGTCGCCGTCGGCGTAAATCATCACCCGCGGCGCGGCACCGACGCCCACCCGGTCGATCAGCAGCCGCCGGACGCGCCGCCGCTTTTGTAATAGCCGGAGGCGGAAGCCCCGGTTTTCGTCGGAGCCGGTGAGCAATCGAAGCACCGGGGCTTCCGCCTCCGGCTATGAAGGAATCTCCGACGGGTCGATGCGGCCCGGTCAGTCGGCGCGGCTCGCCCACGCCGCCAGCGCGGTGGCGACGCGGCGTTGGGTTTCGGGCGGGGCGCGCACGAACAGCCGGCCGGACCAGGCGGCGGCGGTGGCGGTCGGGCCGCCGTTTGCGACCCACTCGTCGCGCGCGACGGTCGATTGGAGCGCGTCGATCAAATCTTCGGCGTCGGAGACGCCCTCGCCGTTGCGGACGCTGATCTGGCCGATCGGCCTGCACGACTTTCTCCGGGCGATGGATCGCAGCAGCGGCCGGACGTCGTAGACGATCGTGGCGGCGCGGCGGGGCGTGGCCGACGCGGGCTCCACCCGCACGGCGTCGCGGTCGGCGTGGGCGTGGAGCGGCACCGCGCCGCCGAGGTCGTACACGATCATGCGGAGCACCTTGTCGGCGGTCGCGTCGCGGGTCCGCACGGCGACGGGGCTTTCGGGCCCGATGCCCAGCGGTCGAAGTGCCGGCCAATCGACGAAGACCGCCGCGCCGACGGCGCGGGACCACCGCGCCAGCACCTCGCCGGCGGGACCGTCGGCGTCGAAGCGCGGGAGGCGGCGGTCGAGGCGGCGCTCCAACGCGGCGGCGGCCGGATCGGGCGGGGGCGTCGGCAGTGCGTCGCCGGCGGCGTCGGCGAGGCGCAGGGCGCGGAGTACGGCGGCGAGGCGGGCGTGGTCGGCCGGCGGGCGCGAGGCGATCAATCGGCCGCCGGCGAGGGCCGATTCGCCCGAACCGCCGGGGGCGAGTCGGCGGAGCAGGGCCAGCAGCGCCGGGTCGGCGGGCCGTTCCAGGAGGTCGCGGACATCGTAGAGGCGAGTTACGGGCGTGGCGGGGTCAGGTGGGCGGCACGAGTCGAGGGCGGCGTCGAGCAGGGCGCGGTCGAGGGCCGCCCACGCCGCCGCGGCGGACGGCGGCGGGGTCGACGGGCGGCGGACCGGGAACACGGCCAGGTCGATCATCAGGCCGGTCATCAGAACCGCCGCGGCGAGCAGCGCGGCGAGGGTGGTTCGGCGGCGGGTCAGGCCGGACTGTAGCCGGGCGTCGCTCGCGGCGAGGGCCGGGGCTTCCGCCTGCGGCTATCGGGGCGGCGGGGTCGCCGGCCGACGCGCGCGGGCGAGCCAGTGGGCGCCGTCGGCGTCGCGGTACACCGGATCGACGGGGAAAGGCAGGGCATCGAGCAGTTGGCGGGTCCGGTTCGGCGCGCCGCCGGCGTCGGTCGCGGGGGCCGGGCCGTAGACGTAGACTGGCCGGCCGGGGGCGAGGCGGAGCCGCCCGGCGAGGGGCGGCCGCGTGACGGCGTCTCCGCGGAGCCCCGCCGCGTCCTCCACCGTCGGCACGGACTGCCGGCCGGCATTGAGGTAGATCAGTTCCGGGACGGGCGCGATGACGACCGCGCCCGCTTCGGTCCGATCCCGAACGGCGGCGAACGGGACGGCACGCGCGACGACGCTCGCCATGATGATCACGCCCGCCGCCGGCACCCCCGCCGACGCGGTGAGCCGCGCCGGACGGACCCACTTCACGTCCGCCACCCGCGTCGCCGCCGCGCCGAAGCCGGCGGCGAACTCGGTGCGGTAGGTGTTGGGGTCACGCGGCCCGGACGCGAGGGCGAGCCACGCCGAGGCCGGGCCATAAATCAAGTCCGCCCCGAGCAGGCAGGCCGCAACGGCAACCGCCCGACGCCCGACGCCCGACGCCCGACGCCCGACGCCCGCGATTAAAGCGGCCCCGACCAAGATGATCCCGTTGCCCCGCAGCAGCCACCCGACGGCCGCGATCGCCCCCGTCGAGCGCGAACGGCAGGGCCGCCCACCGTCCGCCGACGCTTGCGGGCCCAATCCGCCGCCCAATCCGCCGCCGCGTCCACCGCCGCGTCCACCGGCCGAGGAGGCAGACGGAGACGAACGCGAACGGCACGTCGGAGGTCAGCGCGTGGGTCGAGATGACCACCGCCGGGTGGTAGAGCACCGCCAGCGCGACGGCGGCGGCGGCCCAGCCGGGGCCGAGGATCATGCCGGACGCAAGGGCCACCAGCGGCGCGAGCCGCCGGTGCGGAAAATCGGGGCGGGACTTGCGGCGATCGCGGGACGGGGCGATGCTCGCGTTCGCGCCGCCGTTTAGCCGCGAGCGCAGCGAGCGCTTTTCGGTGCCGCAAGCGAAAAGCGCTCGCTGCGCTCGCGGCTCAACGGGGATGGGTTCCGAACCGAGCACTGATGGTGCAAGGTGCCCTAAATGTTGGCGGTTTCGGCGCGGCGGGTCGAACGGTTCCGGCCCGAGGAGGCCCGCGGTGTCCGACCTGATCCCGATGCTCGCGCCGTGGGGCGGCCGGGTGCTTGCCGTGGTGATGCTGCTGCTCGGGGCGGCCGTCGCGGGGCGGGCGTTGTTCGGCGACCGGCCGCGGGGGCGGGGGCGGTGCCCGCGGTGCTGGTACGACGCGGCGGGGCTGCCGGGGCCGGTCTGCCCCGAGTGCGGCCACCGCGTCGGCGATGATCGGGAGCGGCTGCGGACCCGCCGGCACTGGCGCGGCGCGCTGCTGGGCGCGGCGGTCGCCGTCGCGGTGCCGGCGTGGGCGGTGCAGCGGCGGGTGAGCGCGTACGGGTGGGATTACTACACTTACGTCGGGCCGATCCGCTGGGTCTCGCCGACGCGCGCGGTGCAGTCGTTCGCCGTGGGGGCGTTTCGGGTGGAGGTGCGGCGCGACCGGATTCCGTGGGAGGGGGAGCCGACGCTGCGGGTGAGCGGGCCGGGCGGGGCGGATTATGTGCGGGGGTTGTGGCGCGGGTCGATCCGCGCCGACGCCGGCGGCGGGCCGCTGCTGGTGGACCTGAACGGCAACGGATTTCCCGAGATTCTGGCGGAGCAGGACGCGGGCGGCATCCACCGCAACACGACCGCTTCCCTCATCGAGTTGAACCCGCACATCGGCCCGCAGTTGCTGGCGGCGATCGACGTCAACGCCGGACCGTTGACCGAGCTGCGGGACGTTGACGGCGACGGGCGGGCGGAGGTCATCACGCGCGACTGGCGGTTTTGCTACGAGTTCACGACGGCCGACGCCGGGGCGTCGCCGGAGGTGGTGCTGGCGTGGCGCGACGGCGCGCTGCGGCCGGCGGCGGAGCTGATGCGAACGCCGCTGCCGCCGGCGTCGGATCGCGCGGCAATCGCGGCGGAGATTCGGTCGGCCCTGGCGGCGGAGGCCGGGGCGGAGCCGGCGCAGTTTCGGCTGCGGTCGGCGGTGCTCCGGCTGCTCTACGGCGGGCACCCGGCCGAGGCGTGGGCCCTGCTCGACGCCGCGTGGCCGCCGGGCCGGCCGGGGAAAGCGGCGTTCGCGGCGGCGTTCCGGGCGGAGTTGAAGGCCAGCCCGTATGCAAGCGAGGTAATGGCGGCGGGCGGGTCGCCCACGCGCTCGGGCCGCTAAAGCTCCCAAGCGTCGGCCAGCGCGATTTGCAAACCGGGGAAGGCGGAGGGGCGGACGGTGTCGGCATTGCGGCCGGCGGCGTCGTCGGCGTAGGTGCCGTCGGGGGCGAGGCGCAGGGCGTCGAGGCGGCGGGCGAGGGCGTCGACGATCCAGTAGTTCGGCACGCCGAGGTCGGCGTACCACCGCCGCTTGTTCACGCGATCATCGGCGGCGTGGCCGGGGCTGACCGACTCGACCACCAGCGTCGGCGGGAGGGTGATGATCTGCCGCCGCCAGTCCTGCGGGCCGCGGGCGAATCGCTGGGCCTTGATGCGGTCCAGATCGTCGGCGAGGGCGACGGCGAAGTCGGCCCGCACCACCAGGTCCGGCCTGACTTGAATGTCGGGTTCGGGCGCGATCGCGTGGCGGATGCCCGCGGCCTTGAAATGGTCGCGGGCGGCGAAAACGACGTTCATCGCGCACGCGCCGCCGTAAAAGTGGGAGGCGGGCATTTGGGTCAGCACCGCGTGGTGAATCTCGAACCGCCCCGCGGCGTAGGCGGCGCAGGTGCCGGGATCGAGCAGGTCCGCCGCCGACCAGCCGGCGGCGCCGGGGCGCAGCGTGGGCTGGGGCCTGTCAAGACGCAGAGCGGCAGCGGCGACCAAGCTCATGCCGCACCCGCCTTCTCGGGAACTCCGCTGACTTCGGCATGGTGCGTCATGTCGATCACTGTTGGCGCTTGGCGAAAGCCGGCGTGGTTGAGCGACTTGGCGAGGTAGCCCACGACGTGCGACTCGGCCGTCTGTAGGTCTAGGTCGCCGTTCTTGGTCAACTCCCGGACGGCCTTGCGGACGACTTTCCAAAGCTCCGTGCCTTCGAGTTCCGTGTACGGGTGCGGGGTCTTTTTCATGCTTTGCCCTTGTTCTTAGGTCCGCCAGGCCAGATCTGGCGGCCGTGGAAGTCGATCTCCTTCAGTTTTCGGCCGGCGGCGTTGGAAACGTCCCAGTGATCGTTGTGAAGTCGATCGAGGTTCCATATGAGATTTTCGGGATCCCGATAGCCCTGGCCTTTGGGCAGCTTAGCCCACGTCCTCTGATCGTAGCCGGGCGGCGTTTGAGTTGGCATCTGGGTTGGGTCGAAAATCCTACTCCACCGTCACGCTCTTCGCCAGGTTCCGCGGCTTGTCCACGTTGCACCCGCGCAGCACCGCCGCGTGGTAGGCCAGCAGTTGCAGCGGCACCACCGTCAGCAGCGGCTGCAGCGGCTCCAGCGCCGGGGGCACCTCGATGACGTGGTCGCTGTAGCGGCGGATGCGGTCGTCGCCCTCCGTGGCGACCGCGATCACCACGCCGCCGCGGGCCCTCACTTCTTCGATGTTGCTGATGATCTTCTCGTACTGCGTGCCGCGGGTGGCGATGAAGACGACCGGCATCCCTTGATTGATCAATGCGATCGGGCCGTGCTTCATCTCGGCCGCGGGCATGCCCTCGGCGTGGATGTAGCTGATTTCCTTCAATTTCAGCGCGCCCTCCAACGCGACGGGGTAGTGATAGCCGCGGCCCAAGAACAGCCAATTTTCGCGTTCCACAAACTGGGCGGCCACGTCTTTGATCATTTCCGAGTGGTCGAGCACGACCTGCATCTGCTCGGGGATTTTCAACAGACCTTCAATCAACTCCTGGCACTGACTTTGGCTCATGAATTTCCGGCGGCCCAAATAGATCGCCAGCATCGTCAGCACGACGCACTGGCAGGTGAAGGCCTTGGTGCTGGCGACGCCGATCTCCGGGCCGGCATGCAGGTAAATGCCCGCGTCGGTTTCGCGGGCGATCGTGCTGCCGACGGCGTTGACGATGCCGAGGGCCAGCGCGCCCTTCTCGCGCGCCTCGCGCAGCGCGGCGAGCGTGTCGGCCGTCTCGCCGGACTGGCTGACGGCGACGATGACGGTGTTCTCCTCGACGATCGGGTTGCGGTAGCGGAACTCGCTGGCGTAGGTGGCCTCGGTCACGATTTTCGCCAAGTCCTCGAAGAGGTAATCGCCCATCTGGCAGGCGTGCCACGCGGTGCCCTGGCCGGTGAGGATGAAGCGGCGGGCCTGCGCCAGCGCGCGGCCGTGGTCGCCGATGCCGCCGAGGACGATCCGCCCGTCGCGCGCGTCGATCCGCCCGCGCAGGCAGTTGGAGACGGCCTGGGGCTGCTCAAAAATCTCCTTGAGCATGAAGTGCTCGTAGCCGCCGAGCTCATATTCCTCCAATTTGTGCTCGAGCTGGCTGACGACCGGCGAGACTTCGACATCATCGATGGTGGACGTGCGGAAGCCGTCGGGCCGAATGACCGCCATCTCGTTGTCGTTCAGGTAGATCACCTGCGTGGTGTGCTCGACGATGGCGGCGGCGTCGGAGGCGACGATATATTCCTCGTCGCCCACGCCGATGATGAGCGGGCTGCCGCGGCGGGCGACCACCAGCGTCTCGGGCTCGTCGCGGCAGAGGACGGCCAGGCCGTAGGTGCCGTCGACCTCCCCCAGCGCCGCCTGCACCGCCCGCTGCAGGACCGAATTTTGATTGTCGCCGGCGTCGCGCTCCTTGATCTGGGCGTAGAGGTCGGCGATCAGCACGGCCAGCACTTCCGTGTCGGTCTGGCTGGCGAAGGCGTGGCCCTTGCTCTCCAGAAACTTCTTCAGGGCGGCATAGTTTTCGATAATGCCGTTGTGGACCACCGCGATGTGGCCCGAGTCGTCCACGTGCGGGTGGGCGTTGCACTCGGTCGGCGCGCCGTGGGTGGCCCAGCGCGTGTGGGCCATGCCGATCTGCGCCGCGGGCAGGGCGTGGCCGTTGCTGATCGAGTTTTCGAGCGCGCCGATCCGCCCGACCGACCGGCGGACGTGCAGCTTGCCGGCGGCGTCGATCACCGCGATGCCGGCCGAGTCGTAGCCGCGGTATTCGAGCCGTTTGAGGCCTTCAATGAGCACCGGCTGGGCGATCTTGCGCCCGACGTAAGCGACGATTCCGCACATGGCAAAGCTCCTTCGTTTCGAACCGTTCAGGTCGAGAGTCTACACGACCCGCCGCCGCTTCGGTTAGACTCGCCGGCCGATGGTTGCGATCCTGACGCTGCTGACCGTGCTGGCGCTGTCCGTGCTGATCGTGCGGGTGGCGTCGGTCGCGCTGATGCTGACGGGCGTCAGTTTGCCGCTGGCGCGGTTCCAGGCGCGCAGCGCGTTCACCGGCGTGGGGTACACGACCAGCGAGAGCGAGAAGATCGTCGGCCACCCGGTGCGGCGGCGGATCATCATGCTGCTGATGCTGCTGGGCAACGCGGGCATCATCACCACGATCAGCGCGGTGATCGGCGGCGTGGTGGCGGTGGAGGACGTCACCGGGCCGCCGCTGTGGGCGAAGGTGCTGGGGCTGCTCGCGGGGCTGGCGGCGCTGTGGGCGGTCTCCTACAGCAAGTGGGTCGACCGCCGGCTGAGCCGCGTGATCTTCGGGATGCTCAAGCGCTACACCGAGATCGACGTGCGCGACTACGCGAACCTCATGCACCTGTCGGGCGATTACGGCATCAGCGAGCTGGGGGTGGAGCGTGGCGACTACCTGTCGGACCACGCGCTCAGCGAGTTGAAGCTGTCGGCCGAGGGCGTGCTGGTGCTGGGGATCCAGCGGGCGGACGGCACGTTCGTCGGCGCCCCGCGCGGCCACACCAAGCCGCACGCGGGCGACACGCTGATCCTCTACGGCCGGGCCGACCGGCTGCGCGAGCTCGACGACCGCCGCGACAGCATCCGCGGCAAGATCGCCCACGCCGAGGCCGTGGCCGAGCAGGACAAGCGGCGGAAGGAGGAGGATGCCGAGGAGGGGGAAGTCAACGACGAAAAGCACGTCGAGGCGGAGGTGGTGCGCGGCGCAGCCACCGATTAGAAACCGGCGTCCCCAGTAGCCGGGAGCGGAAGCCCCGGTTCGTGAATCTCCATCACAATCGAAGCCGGGGGCTTCCGCTCCCGGCTACTGGGGACGCGTCCTTTTCAGCCGAACAGGTCCGCGACGTTCGCGCGGAAGCCGGGCAGGTGCGGCTCGGCGTCGATCTGCTGCGTGGCGTTGTAAAACACCGGCTCGGCGCCGGGCCGGTAAACGCCGATCGTCCGGTGGATCGGCTCGGCGAGCCACACCAGCTTCACGCCGGCGGCGAGGTAGTCGCTCACCTTCAGGAAGATTTTCTTCTGCGTGTCCGACGGGGAGAGGATTTCGACCGCCAGGACCGGAACGCCCTCGATCACCCGCGCGTCCCGCGGCGCGTCTGCCGCCAGCGTCGGGGAGATGTAGGCCACGTCGATCCCCACGGTGGTGTCCGGGTCGCGCAGGACGGTGAAGCCCGAATCGCCGACGAGGACTTCCCCGCGCGGCTCGGGCTGCTGGCGATTCCAATTTTCAAGCTCGGTCGAGAACTGCGTTCCGGCCCGGCTGTGCGGGCGATTTCGGTAGGTCATCGGCTCCTCCCACAGCCGGCCGCGGATGAGCTCGCGGTCGACGGCG
The DNA here is from genome assembly GCA_965260985.1 of Tepidisphaeraceae bacterium. GTDB lineage: Bacteria > Planctomycetota > Phycisphaerae > Tepidisphaerales > Tepidisphaeraceae > CBDHCE01. The sequence goes on from CBDHCE010000019.1 coordinate 130,235, forward strand.
TCCTCCTCGGGCAGTTCGAGAAACTCCTCGGTCGTCATCCACTGGTCGCGCGGCAGCGGCTCTTCGTCCACCTCCCAATCGACCAGCTTTGGGGCCGGCGAAGCGGCGGGAGTCGCGGGCGGTTGCAGTTCGAGCACGGTCATCGGCACCTCCGGCGTTGGGCGATCATAACCGCGCCGCCCGACCCGAACAAACACTACAATTCCGGCGTGGACCTCTTCGCCGCCTCCCGCAAGTCCAACCGTGACGCCGCCGCGCCGCTCGCCGTGCGGATGCGGCCGCGCACGCTCGACGAGGTCGTCGGCCAGCAGCACTTCCTCGGGCCCGGCAAGCTGCTGCGGCGGATGCTCGAGGCCGACCGGCTCAGCAGCGTGCTGTTCTACGGCCCGCCGGGCACCGGCAAGACCACGCTGGCGGAGGTGATCGCCGGCCACACCGGGGCGCACTTCGAGTCGCTCAACGCCGCGTCGGCGAACGTGAAGGAGGTGCGGGCCGTCCTCGACGCCGCCCGCGAGCGGCTCGAAACCGCCGGCCGCCGCACCGTGCTGTTCCTCGACGAGATCCACCGCTTCAACCGCGCCCAGCAGGACGTGCTGCTGAACGACGTCGAGGTCGGCACGATCACCCTCATCGGCGCGACGACGGAAAACCCATTTTTTGCCGTCAACTCGGCCCTGGTCAGCCGGAGCCAGATCTTCCAGTTCGCCCCGCTGACGGAGGCGGAGGTGAAGGAGTTGATCCGCCGCGCCGCCGCCGATGTGGAGCGCGGCTACGGCGCGCTGGACGTGCAGGTCGACGAGGCCGCGTTGGACCACTGGGCGATCGCCAGCGACGGCGACGCGCGGCGGGCGTTGAACGCTTTGGAAATCGCGGTGCGGTCATTGACGAACCGTGGCACGGGCGTCCCGCCCGGATTCCGTGGAACGGGCGTCCCGCCCGGGTTCGCTTCAGGAAAAACCGAATCCGGGCGGGACGCCCGTTCCACGGTGAAGATCACCCTCGCCGTCGCCGAGCAGTCGGTGCAGCGCAAGGCCGTCGTCTACGACGCCACCGGCGACGGGCACTACGACGCGGCCAGCGCGTTCATCAAATCCATGCGCGGCAGCGACCCGGACGCGGCGCTCTACTGGCTGGCCTTCATGCTCGAGGCCGGCGAGGACCCGCGGTTCATCGCCCGCCGAATCGCCATCTTCGCCTCCGAGGACGTGGGCCTGGCCGACCCGACCGCGATCCAGGTGGCGGCGGCGTGCTTCGACATCGTGCTGCGGGTCGGGCTGCCGGAGGGGAAGCTGACGCTGGCGCAGGCGGTGATCCACCTGGCGACCGCGCCGAAGAGCCGCAGCGTGGCGGACGCGATTTCCGCCGCGGCGAAGGATGCGGCGGAGCTGCGGACGCTGCCGGTGCCGCCTGAGGTCGCCGACGCCCACTACGCCGGGGCGGCGGCGCTGGGCCGCGGGCGGGGGGCGGGGAAGAACGCGGGGAAAACCGGCTCACGCCCCGCCGCCGGTCCGGCCGATGCGCAGGAAGAATCGGATTCCGACGCCTCCGATGCACCCTTTGGGGTGTCGGCGACGTACTACTATCCGACCGACGCCGGCGCCGAGGCGGCCGTGCGGGCGCGGGTGGAGGCGGCGGTCGAGGCGCGGGAGAAGTCGAGTTGAGCCTGCGGGGCAGTCTGCTGGCGGATGCGGAGGGCGCGATGGTGGAGGTTCCAGAGGGCCAAATCGGGGCGTTGTCCGAGGCGCAGGTGGCCGTCGCCAAGCGCGGCGTCCGCCGGGCGCTGCGGGCGCGGCTGGACGCAATGACGGACGCGGCGCGGCACGACAAGAGTTTGGCCGTCGCCCGCCTCGTCGCCGCCACGCCCGAGTGGCGGCAGGCGGCGGTGGTGATGCTCTACCTCTCCACTCCGGTCGAGGTCGACACCGCCCCGCTGGCGCTCAAGGCGTGGCAGGCGGGCAAAACCGTGGTGGTGCCCAAGGTCAGTTGGGACCAGCGGCGGATGCTGCCGACGGAGATCACCAGCCTGTCCGACGACCACATGACCACCACCGGCCCCGGCCTCCGCGAGCCGCGCGACGGCCGCGTGGTGCCCGTCGACGCGATCGACCTGCTCATCGTGCCGGGCCTGGGGTTCGACCGCCACGGCCACCGGCTGGGGCGCGGCATGGGCTTCTACGACCGCTTCCTCGGCCAGCCGGAGTTCCTGGGCGTCACCTGCGGCCTGGCGTTCGCCGAGCAGGTGGTGGCCGACCTGCCCGTGCTGCCACATGACGCGCCGCTGTGCCTGCTGGCGGCCGACGACGGCCTGCTGCGGTTCGCCGGCGTGTGCATCGGGGCGTGAGCCGCGGCTTGTGCCCCGCGATTTCACCCCCCGCCGCCCCGGCGGTATGCTGGGCGGGATGTCCCACCGCAAGCGCCGCGGCACGAGCCGCGCGACCTACGCCCTGATCGCCCTGGCCCTGCTGCTGATCGCGGGGGTGGTCTGGATCGCACCGCGCGGCGTCCGGCCGATCAACGAGACCAAAACCGACCCCGCCACCCGCCCCGCGGAGGTGGCGACCTCAACGGAGCCGGCCACCGTCTCCACCCCCGGCGGCGGCGAGCGGCCGGCGAACCCGCCCGAGCCCTCGGCCCCGCCCGTGCCCGTCGTCCCGCCCGCCGAGATGGTCGCCGGGGCGCAGACCGCGCTCGACGCCGGCGACCTCGTCGCGGCGCGCGGCCTCTTCAACCGCGCGCTGCTCTCCCGCCAACTCTCGCCCGACGAGGCGGGCCGCATGAAGGGCGAAATCACCGCCCTGAACAAGACCATCCTCTTCTCCCGAAAACCCTTCGCCGCCGACCCGTACCAGGAGATGGTGCAGGTCGCCCCCGGCGATTTAATGAGCAAAATTGCCCGGCGGTTCGACATCCCGTGGGAGCTCGTCAGCCGGATCAACGACGACCTCGACCCGCGGCGGATGCGGGCCGGCATGAAGTTGAAGGTGCTCCACGGCCCGTTCCACGCCGAGGTGAGCAAGAGCCGCTTCACGCTCGACCTCTACCTCGGCGGCCTGCCGGACCCGGCGAAGGAGGCCGCCGGCGTGAGCCACGACGCCAAGGCGCTGTACGTCGGCACCTGGCCCGTCGGCCTCGGCGCGGAGGGGAGCACGCCGCTGGGCCTCTGGCGGGTCGCCCCCAACGGCAAGCTGAAGAATCCGACGTACTACGGCGCGCGGGGCGAGGGCGTGATTGCCGCCGACGACCCGAAGAACCCCCTCGGCGAGCGGTGGATCGCCCTGGAGGGCATGGAAGGCGATGCCGTCGGCCGCCGGAGTTATGGCATCCACGGCACCATCGACCCCGCCAGCATCGGCCACCAGGCGAGCCAGGGGTGCATCCGCCTGCTCAATTCCGACGTGGAACTGATGTACGATTTGCTGACCGACGGCCAGAGCACGGTGCGGGTGGTGCCGTAACCGTGGCACGGGCGTCCCGCCCGGATTCCGTGGAACGGGCGTCCCGCCCGGATTCGGCTTTTCTATGAGGAGAATCCGGGCGGGACGCCCGTTCCACGGTTAAGCCGCCGACAGTTGCCGCTCGTACAACTGTTTGTAGACGGTTGACGTCCGCATCAGTTCCTCGTGGCTGCCGCTGCCGACGATTCGGCCGCGGTCCATCACGACGATCTGGTCGGCGTTCAGGATCGTGCTGAAGCGGTGGGCGATCACGAACGTCGTCCGCTCGTGCATCAGCTCCTCCACCGCCCGCTGGATCAGGTGCTCGCTCTCGGCGTCCACCTGGCTGGTCGCCTCGTCCAGAATCAGAATCGGCGTGTCGCGCAGCACGGCGCGCGCGATGTTCAGCCGCTGCTTCTGGCCGCCGGAGAGTTGGCCGCCCAAACCGTCGAGCGGCGTGTCGTAGCCCTGCGGCTTCTCGACGATGAACTCGTGGGCGTAGGCGCGTTTGGCGGCGGCCACGATCTCGTCGCGCGACGCGGCCGGGCGGGCGTAGGCGATGTTCTGGGCGATGGTGCCGGGGAAGACCACCGGGTCCTGCGTCACGATGCCGATCTGCCGCCGAAGCGACCGCAGCGAGGCCGTGCGGACGTCGACGCCGTCGATCAGCACCCGCCCCGCGGCGGGGTCGTAGAAGCGCGGCAGCAGCGCGAGCAGCGTCGTCTTCCCGCTGCCGTTGCGGCCGACGATGGCGACGCTGCGGCCCTTCGCCACCCGCAGCGTCACGCCGTCCACCGCCGGGGCGGCGGTGTTGGGGTAGGCGAAGGAGACGTCCTCGAACGCGATTTCCCGACGCAGGGGGGGAAGAGCGGTGCGTAAGGATGAAGGCGGAAGGATGAAGGATGAAGCGGAGTCTGCTTCATCCTTCATCCTTCCGCCTTCATCCTTACGCCCCCCCTGCTCCGCCTCCTCGTCCAGCGTCTCGAAAATCCGCGCCGCCGCGGCGTTAGCGCGCTGCAGCGTGTTGTTCAGCTTGCTCAGCCGCCGCATGGATTCGCCGATGCTCACCAAGCAGGCGATGACGACGAAAAAGCCCGCCTGATCGAGCGACTTCTGCACCAACACCAGGTAGCTCGCCACGATGAGAACGCTGCCGGCGGCGAGCATGCCCAACATCTCCACGACCGGGGTGCTGATCGCCTCGTAGCGGGCCATTTTGAGCTGCTGCTGCTCGAGCTCGGCGACGATGCCGCGGTAGCGGCGGCGCTCGAACCGCTCGCCGGTGGCGGCCTTCACCACGCGGATGCCGGTCAAACTTCCCTCGATCTGGCCGAGCATCGTCGCGTTGTTCTGCATCGCCGCCCGGCTGGCCCGGCGGACCTTTTTGCCGAACTTTTTCAGCACCGCGAACATCAGCGGCGTGAAGACGATGATGAACACCGTCAGCCGCCAGTCGATGAACAGCGCCAGGCCGAGGGCGAGGGAGGCGTTCACCGGCTCCTGCACCGCCCGGCCGAGCAGGAGCTTAAATCCTTCTTGAAGCCCCAGGGCGTCGCCGACGAGTCGGCTGGTGACGTCGCTGGTGCCGCGGGTGCCGAAAAAGTTCATCGGCAGGTGCAGCACGCGGTCGTAGAGCCGCAGCCGCGCGTCGTTGACGGCCTTGATGGCGGCCTTGTCGGACAGGTATTCCTGGAAGAACCGGATCACGTTCCCGATGACCGCCAGCAGCGCGACGAAGCCGAAAAGCACCGCGATGGTCGCCACGGGGTTGGTCGGCAAATACCCGCTGAGGCGGTCGGCGACGTGCAGGTAACCGGGCACCGGCCGGGCGGTGTACGTCGCCATGCGCTCGCGGACCCACTGCTGGACGGTCTGCCCGTTGAGCAGGACCTTGAGGATCGGGAACAGCGCGCTCAGGCCGATCGTGAAGAACAGCCCGCTCCCCACCGCCGCCGCGATGCTGGCGGCGACCATGCCGCGGTAGGGGGAGAGGAACCGGCAGGCCCGGCGGAAGTCGGCGGTGCTTTTCTTCGGACGATTCTTCTGGCGTTTTTCGCTCATGAGGTCGATACACTTATCGGACGGATCGGCCCGAAAGTCTAGGGGGAGGGATGGGGCACGAGCGATGAGGCACGAGTGCCCACCCTGCCCCGCCCGTATCCGACGCGACTCACCCCTCATCCCTCACCGCTCATGCCTTCTTCGAAACCGCCCATCCCCCTCTCCAAGCCCGACATCGGCCCCGCGGAAATCGACGCCGTGACCGAGGTGCTGCAGTCCGGCACCCTCTCCATCGGCCCGCGGCTCGAGGAGTTCGAGCGGAAGCTGGCAACCCTCGCCAGCCGCCGGCACGCGGTGGGCGTCTCGTCGGGCACGGCGGGGCTGCACTGCGCGATGATCGCCGCGGGCGTGGGGCCGGGGGATGAGGTGCTGACCACGCCGTTCAGCTTCGTCGCCAGCGCGAACTGCATCCTGTTCGTCGGCGCGACGCCGGTGTTCGCCGACATCGAGCCGCAGACGCTGAACGTGGACGTCGACAAGCTGGCGGCGAAGATCAACGACCGCACCAAGGCCGTCGTGGCGGTGGAAACCTTCGGCCACCCCGGCGGGATGATCGAGCTCGAGGGCGTCTGCCGCCGCCACGAGCTGACGATGATCGAGGACTGCTGCGAGGGCCTGGGCGGCCACGCCAACGGCCGGGCGGGCGACCCGAAGTCCCGCGCCGTCGGCAGCTTCGGCCGGGCGGGCGTCTTCGCGTTCTACCCCAACAAGCAGATCACCACCGGCGAGGGCGGGATGATCGTCACCGATGACGACTCCTTCGCCGACCTCTGCCGCAGCCTGCGAAATCAGGGCCGCGACGGGATGGAGTGGCTGGCGCACAAGCGGCTGGGCTACAACTACCGCCTCAGCGAGATCAACGCCGCCGTCGGATCGGTCCAGATGGACCGCCTGCCGGAGCTTCTGGAAAACCGCCGCCGCGTGGCGAACCTCTACATGGAGCGGCTGATGACCAACCGCTTCCTGATCCTGCCGACGCTGGCGGAGGAGGATGACCTCTCGTGGTTCGTCTTCGTCGTGCGGCTGAACGATTTGTTCGACCCCGGCGACCGCGACGCGGTGATCCGCCACCTGCGGGCCGAGGGCGTCGGCTGCAACAACTACTTCCCGCCGATCCACTTGCAGCCGTTCTACCGCGAGCGGTTCGGCTTCAAGCCCGGCGACTTCCCCGTGACCGAATATGTGAGCGCCCGCACGCTCGCCCTGCCGTTCTTCGGGCAGATGACCTCGGGCGAGGTCGACCGCGCGTGCGACGCGCTGGAGGCGTCGCTGGAGCGCGTGCTGGTGGGCAAGAAGCGGCCGCGGTGAGGGCGTAAGATATTTGATGCACGCCGCGCCAGCGAGTCGAACGCGCAACGAGATCTTAAGCCGCGTCATGGCACCGGCCCATGCGGCCGGGCTGTCACCGGCGCTCGCCCGGCACATTCTCACGCTCGGCTTTGGCGAGGCCGATCAAGCCCGAGTCGCGGAATTAGCTTCCAAGGCCGGCGCCGGCAATCTGACCGAGGCCGAGCGTGACGAGTACGCTTTCTACGTCGAGCTCGACGACTTCCTCGCCCTGCTGAAACTGAAGGCGGAGCGGCGGCTGGACCGCGCCGGATGACGGCGGTCGAGCTTCAGCGCCGGGTGCGGGAGCGGGCACGCGATGCCTGTGAGTTCTGCCTCCAGCCGCAGGGCCCGCACGAGTTGCGATTTCCGATCGACCACGTCATCCCCCGCCAGCACGGCGGCCCAACGGCCCTCTCCAACTTGGCCGTCGCCTGCCACCGGTGCAACCTTCACAAGGGGCCGAACCTCACCGGCCTCGACCCAGACACGGGGAAGCTCGCCGGGCTTTACAACCCCCGCCGCCAACGGTGGGCAACCCACTTTGCGACGGTCGGCGCACGCATCGCCGGGAGGACGGCGATCGGCCGGACGACCGCGCCCTGCTCAACATGAACTCGCCGGCCCGTCTTGCCGTTCGGGAGGGGCTGGCCGAGCGGGGGCTTTATCCGCCGCCCGCGCGGTGAGCATCGGCGGCGATGACCGTCGTGCAGCCAGCCGGCGGCCCATGAAACCGCCCGCCCCGCCTTGCGGCGGGGCGGGCGGGTCTCCAAGTTGGCCGGCAGTCAGGGGCCGGGCCGTTACTTGCCCGCGCCGTTCTCCATCGCCGTCTTCGACGCCGCCATGGCGGTGTCGAGCTGCTGGCGGAGGTTGCTGATCTGGCTCTTCAGCGCCTCGGGCATGCTCGAGCTCATCCCCTCGACCTTCTTCAGCGTCGAGTCGGCCATGTCGTACTTCTTGTTGTCGATGGCCGTCTGGACCTGGCCGAGCATCTTGGTCGCCTGGTCGGCGGCCATGTTGGTCATGCCGCCGGTCTTATCCTTGGCGTCGGCGGCCATCTCCTTGGCCTTGTCGGCGCTGTCGGTGGCGGCGTCCTTGGTGTTCTCCACCGTGTTCTGCATCTTGTCCTTCACGTCCTCGCCGCTGGACTTGGCGTCGTCCATCTGCTTGCGGGCACCGGCGGGCGTGTCGGGCGTCGGCTCGCTCTTGTCGCAGCCGACCAGGCCGCCGAGCGGCAGGGCGGCCAGCGCGGCGGCGGCGAGCAGGTGGTTGATCTTGATCGTCTTCATGGGAGTTTCCTTTCGGGGGTCCTCTTTCCCTTGCGTTGGTCCCGCCGGCCCGTCACGCGACGGCCCGCGGGCGCCGGCCCACTCGGCCGGCACCCCGGCACTGTACCACCATTCCGCCGGCAAATGAATGCCCATTCCGCCGCCCCCCGCCGCCCCGCCCGTTCAGCCCCTGCGGTGCCGGGCCTCGCGCCGCAGCCGGCGCCACCGCCGCCACGGCCCCGCGGCGCGGGTCGCCCAGTCGCGTAGCGGCGCGGGCGGGTTCAGCCGGCGCAACGCCGCCACCGTCCGCAGCGGGCCGGGGTCGAAGTCGAACCGGTCCGGCCCGATGCCGATCCGGCCCGGCACCGGCCCGGCGGGCGGGGCGTTCATCCGCCGCTTCTGCAGGTGGATGTAGGCGAACTCGTCGGCCCGCACCTCGCCGCCCTCCACGAAGTGCCGCAGCAGCCGGCCGCCCTCCCAGGTGAACGCCTGCGGGCGGTGGTTCGGCCGGTGCAGCACGCGCAGGTCGCGGCGGGACGAGTCGATGTTCGCCACCGGCAAATCGTCGTAATACGCGATGCCGTGGCGGGCCAGGATCGGCGCCATGCCCGTCCACTCGTCGAAGTACGTGTTGACCGGGTCGGTGAAGACCGCCCGGTAGTCCGCCACCCCCGCCGGCGGCGGGAGGGTGAAAAAGCGGTTGGGGCCCTCGGCATTCCGGTAGAGCGAGAGGTGCCCCCGGATCAGCAGCTTGTCGTAGGCGGCGAAGAGGTCGGGCGTGAGGAAGTGTCGCAGCCGGCCCCAGAGGATGTCCGGGTCGCAGTGGCCCCAGAAGTCGAAGCCGGCCAGTTCCGGCGCGAACGCCAGGCCGTAGGCGGGCTTGAAGTCGCACAGCTTGTACGGCCGCGGCAGGCAGACCTCGAACCCCACCGCCGCCGACAGCCGGTCGCGCACCGCGGCGAGGGTCGTGGGGAACACCCGCACGTTCGCCGGCACCCGGTCCGGCGGCGGCGGCTGATCGGCGAACAGCAGGAACGCCACGTCGGCGTTGAGGCCGGCGGTGTGCAGCCACAAGTCGAAATAACTCGGCAGCGGCCCGAAGTAGGGCAGCACCAGGGCGAGGCTGGGCGGGTCCGGCGGCGTCACGGGCGGAGTGTACCAGAGCCGCGCCTCACCGCGCCGGTTCGGGGAAGGCTTCGCCTCCCCGTTGAGCCGCGAGCGCAGCGAGCGCGTTTCGCCGCCGCGATCAAAAGCGCTCGCTACGCTCGCGGCTCAACGCGGAGGTGGGGCGATGCTCCCGCCTGCTTTGCCGCTCGTCGCGTCGGCCGGCGGCGCGGCCTCGGCGCGGAGGGTGTTGAAGTTGAACTCCGAGAGCGCGTCGCCGGTCTCGGGGGCGGTCGGCCTCACGCCGCGGAAGATCACCGGCCGGCCCCAGTAGGTGGCGAGGTCGACCGACCGCTCCGCCTCGGCCGCGCTGGGCCGCAGCAGCACGTCGATGGGGCCGGCGGCGAGGGCGGCGGCGGCGGCCCCGTCGGCGGCCCGGCCGGTCACGGCCCAGACCGCCCACTCGTGCGCCTTGGCGTGGACCGCCCGCATCGGCCACTCGCGGCCGGCCGCGTCACGCACGATCACGTCGAACGCAAAGTTCATCGGCGGGTTCAGAACGTCAATGTTGAAGTCGACCTCGCCGGGCCGGTGTCGGTTGAAGTGCGCCGCGCGGATACGAAAGGCCCGCAGCACCGCCGGCCCGAGCGCGGGGTCGGCCACGGCCGCCGCCGACGGCTCGCCGGCGGGCAGGACCGTCACGTCGGCGGCCAGCGTCTCGCCCCACGCGGCCAGCGGCGGGGCCGACCGGTTGCCCGCCTCGCGGACCTCCAGCGGCACGCGGACCGCGACGCGGTGCGGCCCCGGCGTCAGGCCGGCGCCAAGGCGTTTCAAGCGGATCGGAAAGCCGGTCGTGCTGAAGGGGTGCGCGCTCAGCTCGTTCTCCACGAACCCGCCGCCGGTCGGCTCGAGCCACGGGCCGCCGTCGAGGCGGATCGCGGCGTCGCGGCGGACGAGCGTGAACCTTCCCCCCTCGCCGAGCCGCGCCGAAGAGAGTGCCGTCCCGAACGGCAGCACGGCGGCGTCGGCCGACAGCCGCCGCCGGACCGTCAGCCCCAGCGGCCCCGCCGCCTGCCGCGCGTACCGCCGCCACCGCGCGTCGGAGACCCGGCCGGCCGCCCGCGCCGCCTCCACCCAGTCGCCCCACGCGATATCCCACGGGACCGCCGGGTCGGCCTGAATGGCGAGCGCGCGGTCGGTCACGGCGTCGACCTGCGCCGCCGACAGCCTTCCCGCGTCGCGCGCCGACAGCACGCGCGGCCCCCACTTGCGGTCCCACGCCGCCGGCGATTTTGTCAGCCGCGACACGGCGAGGTCGGTCAGCGCGGCGGCCTGCGGCGCCGTCAGCGCCCCGCCGACCGACCGCCGGCCGAGCTCCGCCAGCGCCGCGTCGGCCGCCGGAGAAGTCGGCGCGTCCGCCTCGCGCATCAGCAGCCACGCCGGCTTGTACGGCGTCGGGTCGAACCCGCCCGCCGCCCACCACGCCGCGCCGCCGCCGAGCAGCACGGCCGGGATGAGCATCGCCAATCCGAGGGCGACCGGCCCGCCGCGCCGCTCGCGGTGGCCGACGACCGTCGCGCGCGTCGCGGCCAGGTCGGCCCCGCACTCCGGGCAATTCGCGCCCGACGCCGGCAGGCCGGTGAGGTCGAACCGGCACCGCCGGCAGAGCGGGTGGTCGTCGGTGCACCGCCCGCGCAAACCGCGCCAGAGGAGCGCAAGGCCGGCCGAGAGGATCACGAGAAACCCGACCACCCACGGCGTTGCATTCCAATAGGCGTCCGTCGCGTGCATCACGCAAGTCTACCGCGCGGGTCGGGCTTCTTTAATAGCCGGAGGCGGGAGCCCCGGTTCTTCGCGGACGCTCCAGTCGAAGAACCGGGGCTCCCGCCTCCGGCTATCAAGGAGGGCCGGCCGTCCGCTAAAACTCCCGCCGCTGCCGGGCCGTTGGGATGTTCAGCAGCTTTCTATACTTCGCCACCGTTCGCCGCGCCAGCTCGATCCCGAGCTCCTTCAGCTTCTCCACGATCTCGTCATCATTGAGCGGGCTGTCCTTGTCCTCCTCGGCGACGATGGTCTTCAGCCGCTCCTTCACCGCGTCCCAACTCATGTCCTCGCCCTCGTCCGTCGTGGTGCCCTGGCTGAAAAAGCGGCGCAGGGGGAAGACGCCGCGCGGCGTCTGGATCCACTTCTCGCTCACCGCCCGGCTCACCGTGGCGACGTGGATGCCGAGCTGGTCGGCGACCAGAATCATCGGCAGCGGGCGCAGGAACTCCGGGCCCTTGTCGAAGAACTCGCGCTGGGCGTCCACCACCGCCCGGATCACGCGCTGGATCGTGCTGCGGCGCTGCTCGATGCTCTCGATCAGCCACCGCGCGTTCCGCACGTTGTTGGTGAGGAACTCGCGGGTCTTTTTGTCCTGCGCCCGGTCCTTCATCATCTTGCGGTACATGCCGCGGATGTAGAGGTTCGGGGCCGGGTCGTGGGTCATCTCGATGTCGTAGCGGTCCTCGTCCTCGTCGTAGGTGATCAGCGCGTCGGGGGTGATGGGCGGGGCGTCGTCGCGGCCGATCTGCTTGCCGGGGTGGGGGTGCAGCCGCGACAGCCGCTTGACCGCCGCCTGCAGCACGGGGATCGGCCGGCCGAGCTTCTTGCTGATTTGCGGGTAGCGGTTCATCTCCAGGTCCTTGAGGTGGTCCCGGATCAACGCCCGCTCCAGCGGGAAGTCGTGCCCCTCGGCGAGCTCGGCGTCCTTCTCGAACTGCTGGAGCTGCACCAGCAGGCACTCCTGCAAGTCGCGCGCCCCCACGCCCGCCGGCTCCAGGCACTGCTGGATCAGGTGCAGCGCCCGCTTGAGGCAGTCCAGCGGCGGGTGCTGCTTGGATTCCTCGTGGACCTGCTCGAGCGGAGTGCGGAGGTAGCCCTCGTCGTCGAGGTGGATGATGATCGCGTCGCCGGCGGCCCGCACGTCGGGGGGGCAGTCGACGAAGGCCCACTGGTCGGCGAGGTGGCCGGCGAGGGTCTGGCCGCGGGCGGCGGCGTTCGCCATGGCGTCCATCTTCCCGTCGCGCTCGCCCGCCCCCGACCCGCCCGACCCCCCGGACCCGCCGGGGCCGGCCGCGCGGTAGTTCGCGCTGCCGTTGGTGTTCCACTCCTCGTTTTCGAGGTACTCGCTGATTTTGGCGAGGCGCTCGAAGTCCGCCGCCCCGTCGCCGCTGTCGAGGGTTTTATTGTCGGGGTTGTGGGTGTCGGCGTGCTCGCTGGGGGCCTGGCGCTCCTCGCCGCGCTTCTCGCGCAGCTCCAGCGTGGGGTTGACCTGCAGTTCCTGCTCGATCCGCTCCTCCAGGGCCATGAGGGGGAGCTGGAGGATCTCCATGCTCTGGATCATGCGCGGGGTGAGGAGCTGGCGCTGCTCCATCCGCATCGAGGCCGACTGGGTTAACTGCATCCTGACCCTTCCGAGTGACCGCTAGAACAACTAACGAAATGTTGCCGGGCCCGATCCACGGTCCGGCCGCCGCCGGGCACGGCGTTTGCTGCGGCGCACGATATCACCCGGCCCGGCCGCCGGCAATGGCGCGGGGCGGGGCGGACAGTTCCCTCACGAAAGTTTAACGGGTTCAGACCGAATAGACTGCCGGCGTGCGACCCCTTGCCCCCGCGACCCCCCGCCGTTTCTCCGCCCGAACGGTGGTGGTCCTGCTGATGCTGCTGCCGTTTCTCCTGCCCGCGTGCGAGCAGCGGCCGGACGGGCCGGCGGCGGGGCCGGCGAAGATGCAGGTCTTCGCCACCACGCTGCCGCTGGCGGATCTGGCGCGGCGGGTGGGGGGCGAGGACGTGGACGTGGCGTGGGGCGCCGAGGCGGGCCGGCCCGTCTCGCCGGTGCGGCCGCCGGCGGACCGGGCCGCGCTGGTCACGACGGCGGACCTGGTGATCACCGGCGGCGACGCGCCGTGGGCCTTCGCGGGGTTCGACGACCCGCTGCGGGCGGGCCGGATCGTGCGGATCGACACGCTGCCGGAGGCGGCGGCGCGGGGGCAGGAGGGGTTCGGCGGCGGCTACCTCGACCCGGCCGTCGCCGATGCCGTGGCCGGGGAGATCGCCGCCCGCCTCGCCACGATCCGGCCGGACCGGGCGGCGGTTTACCGACAGAACGCCGCGGTTGCCGGGGCCGAGATCGACGCCGCCACCGCCGCCCTGGTGCCCTCCACGGGGCCGACCGGCGGCGGGCGCGCGGTGGTGGTCTTCTCCGACGCCTTCGTGCCGGTGCTGCGGGCGGGCGGGTTCAAGCCGGCGGCGTCCGACGCATCGCCGACCGACTGGGGCGAGGCGGCGGTGGCGCGGACGCGGCAGGTGGCGGCGGCGTCGGGCGCGACCGTGGCGGCGGTGCCGGCGGACCTGACGGCCGCGGCGCTGGCCGAGTTCATGCGTCGGACGGGGCTGCGGCCGGTGCGGTTCGACGCCCTGGGCTCCAGCGCCGCCGGCGGCCGGGGGAGCCTGGCGGCCGTGCTCGCGTATGACGTGGCGCAACTCGGCGCGTTGGCCGATAAACCGGACGGGCCGGATAATCCGAAAAAAGCGCCGGCGTCGCGGACCGCGCGTTGACGCGCCGGCGGGAGGGGCTAGCCTATCGGTTCGTCCGGGCCTCGCCCCGCCAACAGGATGCGATTTCCCCCGTGCCCACCACGACCCGCCGCCCGAACCCCGACCCCCCCGCCGCCCGCCGCGACGCCCCGCGCGTGCCGGACGTTTCGCCGCCGCACCTGGCGGGCAACGCGGCGCTGCTGCGCTGGATGTTCACGTTCCTCGCGCCGGTGAAGGTCGCGGCGCTGGTCGCCAGCGGCTGGCTGGTGCTGTCGGTGGGGGTCGAAATCCTCGCCACCCGGCAGACGGCGTCGGCGGTGGACGGGATCAAACTCTTCGAGTTCAAGCCCGACGTGAAGGGCGTGGGCTTCTGGGCGTGGATCGGCGGCGGGTCGGCCGAGGCGGCGGGGCTGCGGTGGGTCGTCGGGCTGCTCGTCGGGCTGGTGGTGCTCATCGCCGTGCTGCGCTACCTGCGCGAGGTGGCGAACATGAAGATGAGCATGAAGATGGTCTACGGCCTGCGCGACGCCGTCTATGACAAATTGCAGCGCGTCGGCTTCGGCTACCACGACGCGGTGAGCAGCGGCCAACTGATCAACCGCGCGCTGAATGACTTGCAGAACGTGCGGCAGTTCGTGCAGACGGCGGTGCTGACGACCCTGGAAATCGTGCTGATCGTCGGCGGCTACATCCTGCTGATCCTCACGCGCGAGCCGTGGGTGGCGCTGATCGCGCTGCTGCCGCTGCCGTTCTGGACGTACTACATTTTGCAGTTCGGCAAGAAGATGCAGCCGGCGGCGAAGGCGGTGATGGAGGCGCAGGATCGGGACGTGTCGATCATCACCGAAAATATCAGTGGCGTTCACGTCATCAAGGCGTTCGCCACGGAGGGGCTGGAGGTGGGCAAGTACGGCGCGAACGCCGACACCTTTTTCGCCCGCACGATGGACCGGATCCGGCTGCTGGCGAACTTCACGCCGGTGATCCGCCTGATTGCAATGGCGTCGAACCTGACGCTATTTTTCGCGACGGCGATGTTCATCATTTACGGCGGGATGCGGGCGGGGGACTTTCTGATCCTCGGGACGGCGATGGGGGCGATCCTCGGGCGGCTGCAGCAGGTGAGCGCGATCAACGAGCAGTACCAGAACGCGGTGGTGTCGGCGCGTCGGCTGCACGAGGTGCTGACCGCCCCGCCGACGGTGCCGGAGGACCCCGCCGCCCGGCCGCTGCCGCGGGGGGGCGGGGCGGTGCGGTTCGAGGGCGTCACGTTCGCGTACCCGAAGCCGGCGGAGCTGCTGGACGACGCGGCGGAGGCGGAGTTGGTGAGGAGCGGCCTGCCCAAGCCGCCGCCGGGCCGGGAGTTCGGGCCGACGGTGCTGCACGACTTGTCGTTCGAGGTGCCGGCGAGCTCGATGGTCGCCATCGTCGGGCCGACCGGGGCGGGCAAGAGCACGCTGGTGAACCTCGTCAGCCGGTTCTACGACCCGCAGCACGGGCGGATTCTGCTGGACGGGGCGATTTGCGCGATTTGCGGCTGGACGACGTGCGGCGGGCGGTGGGGTTCGTGTTCCAGGAGACCTATTTGTTCAGCGACACGATCAGCTCGAACATTTCCTACGGCCGGCCGGGCGTGACCGAGGGGATGATCGAGGCCGCGGCGCGACTGGCGCAGGCGCACGAGTTCATTGACGAATTGCCGCAAAAGTACGGCACGGTCATCGGCGAGCGCGGCAGCAGCCTGAGCGGCGGGCAGCGGCAGCGGCTGGCGATCGCGCGGGCGATCCTGCACGACCCGCGCATCCTGGTGCTGGACGACGCGACGGCGGCGATCGACCCGGAGACCGAGGACCTGATCCGCCGCGGCATGGATGCGGTGATGGCGGACCGGACGAGCTTCGTGATCGCCCACCGCATCAGTAGCGTGAAGCGGGCGGACCTGGTGCTGGTGATCGAGGAGGGGCGGGTCACGCAGAGCGGCACGCACGCGGAGCTGATGGCCGAGAGCGGGCACTACCGCGAGATCGCCAACGTGCAGTTGTACGGCGACGACGGCCCGCCGGAGCCCGAGCCGCTGCCGAGCCACATGGACCGGATCGCGCAGCCGGCGTGAGCAACCTCTACCAACCACCTACCACCCACTCTTCCATGACCCAGGCCGTTGCAAAGCGAGCGAGGAAGGTTTCGCCCGAGGCCTCCGCGCCGGACGCGGGGTCGGCGGAGGGGATCGTCGTGCCCCCGCCGCCGCCGCCGGAGGAGCGCGAGGAGCGGTATCGGCCGATCGACCTCGCGCTGGTCCGCCGGCTGCTGGGGCTGCTCAAGCCTTACAAGTGGCGGTACGCGCTGGGCATCGCGGTCGGCACGGGGATGATCTGGCTGGAGATGCAGAGCCCGCGGTTCATCGCGCGGATCATCGACACCGTGAGCCAATTCGGCCCCGGCGGCGCGGGGGCGGCGGCCGAGCGGAACGCCGCGGCGTGGAAGGTCGGGCAGATCGTCGGCCTGTGGGCGGCGTGCCTGATCGGCAGCGTGGTCCTGCAGCGCGCCAGCATCCTGGTGATGACCGCCGCCGGCGAGAAGGTGCAGTTCGACCTCCGCCGCCGGCTCTTCGGCCATTTGCAGTCGCTGTCGATGAGCTACTTCGACAAGCACCAGCTCGGCCGGATCATCAGCCGCTGCACCAGCGACATCAACGCCCTGCGCGAGGTGAACGTCTGGGGCATCAACACGATCTGGCAGAACTCGGTGGCGATGCTCATCGCCGCCTACTACCTGGCGTGGCACACCGACGTGCGGCTGTTCCTCAGCGTCGCGTGGCTCGCGCCGGTGCTCTTCGTGCTCAACCGCATCTACCGCAAGAAGAGCGGGCACATCTGGCAGGTCGTCCGCGAGGGCTTCACGCGCGTCAGCACGAACCTGGCGGAGAACATCACCGGCGTGCGGGTGGTGACGGCCTTCAACCGCCAGGGGCCGAACCTCAACGCCTTCAACTCGCTGCAGGACGATAACACGGCGAACAACATGTCCGCGGCGCGGATGAACGGCATCTACCAGCCGCTGCTGCAGGTGATCGGCTTCGTCGGCAAGGCGATCATCCTGCTGTACGGCGGGTATCTGGTGGTCAGCGGCGCGGTGACGCCCGACGGGTCGGCCATTCAGGTCGGGGCGGTGGTGGCGGCGTTCTTCTACTGGGACTGGTTCATGAACCCGATCCTGACGTTCGGGAACTTCGGCAACCAACTCATGCAGGCGATGGCCGGCGGCGAGCGCGTGTTCGGTTTGCTCGACACCAAGGCCGATGTGTCCGACGCGGCGGGCGCTTACGTCCTGCCGCGCGTCAGCGGCGACGTGACGTTCGAGCACGTCACCTTCGGCTACGACCCGAAGCGGCCGGTGCTGCACGACGTGAGTTTCCACTGCCGGGCGGGCCAAACCTTCGCGCTGGTGGGCGCGACCGGCAGCGGCAAGAGCAGCACGGTGAGTTTGATCGCCCGCTTCTACCAGCCGCAGCAGGGCCGGGTGCTGATCGACGGCCACGACGTCGCGGGCGTGACCGGCGACTCCCTGCACCGGCAGATGGGCCTGGTGCTGCAGGCGAACTACCTGTTCACCGGCACGGTGATGGACAACATCCGCTACGCCCGGCCGCAATCGACCGAGGCCGACGTCCGCGCCGCCGCGGCGGCACTGGGGACGGACGAGGCGATCCTCGCGTTGCAAAAAGGGTATGAGACCGACGTCGGCGAGCGCGGCGCGAACATGAGTCTGGGCCAGCGGCAGCTCATCTGCTTCACCCGCGCGTTCCTGGCCGACCCGCGGATCTTCATGCTCGACGAGGCGACCAGCGCGGTGGACACCGCGACCGAGCGGGTGCTGCAGCGGTCGCTGGACCGGCTGACCGAGGACCGCACGACGTTCATCGTCGCCCACCGCCTGAGCACGGTGATGAAGGCCGACCAGATTTTGGTGATCGACCACGGCCGGGTCATCGAGCGCGGCACGCACGGCGAACTGGTGGCGCTGGGCGGGCGGTACGCGCACCTGTACGAGCAGTTCGTGCGGCACAGCGAGTGAGGCGGGCGGTTGACCGCCGGGCGGCGCGGCGGAACAATCGCGGCATGGTCAAGGACGCCTACATCAACGAAGTGCTCGACCTCAAGCGGCTGAACCTCGCCGCCGACCTGCCGGTGGAGGAGATTCGGTGGCGGCACATGAACGATCCCTATGGCGACCCCGCGCTTGAGGTGTTCGTCGTACTGCCCAACAGCACGCCGGATCGGGTCGATACGGTAGAGGCGCGCACCGCCGTCCAATTCAAGATCATCGACGCGCTGCGGGACGCGGACGTCGAACTCTACCCGTACACCCGCATCCTCTCACGGCGCGGCTATGACTATGTGACCGACCCGGACCCGGACGCTCAGCACCCGATCGACAACTACGGCCTAAAGGTTTGAGCGAGAGATGTCCGAGCGTCTACCCACGCAGTTGATTGCCCAGGCCCGCCACTTGGCGGCGATGGACAGAACGCGGCCGTCGCAGGCGAACCTGCGACGGGCGGTTTCGGCCCTCTACTACGGGCTGTTCCACCACCTGATCGCCAGGTCGTCAGGGCTGCTGATCGGCACGGGGGCCGAGCGGCGGGACTTGCGGCAAATCGCCAGCCGGGCTTTCCAGCACCGCACGATGCTCGAGGCGTCGCTGGCATTCTCGGGCGGAAACCTGCCGCAAAACTTTCAAGGCTTCAAGTCCGTGGGGCCGGTTCCCACAGAGATCAAACGGTTGGCAAACCTGTTCGGCCGATGCCAGTCGCAGCGGCACACTGCCGACTATGACCTTTCCGCCAGATTCGAGCGGGCCGAAGTGATCAAACTGGTCGACGAGGTAGAGCAGGCCATCGCCGCCTTCCGCCCGGTCCGCCGCGGGCCGATGGCGCGGCTTTACCTCGTCTCGCTGCTCCTCTGGGACCGGATGCGGCGGGCCTGATCCGGCCCCGCTGCTCACCGACTCTCTCATCGACCCCCCGCCGTCAGCCGCACCTGCTGCAAATCGCCCGCGCCCGACGGGGTCGCCTCGCCGGCGAACGGCTTGCGCGGCATCTGGATCGTCTGGGCGTGGCCGTCGAGGAACGCGACGTTCATCCGCCCGTTGTGCCGGGCGTAATCGAAGACCGACGGGTCGTCCGAACCGCCGTGCGTCCAGGTGCTGTAAAGCGTGGCGTCGGGGGCGAGGTCGCTGACCATCATGATCCCGCCCAGCAGCGGGTTGGTGCGCTTGTCGCCGTCGGCCAGCAGCATGACCTCCGACGAGTTCCTCACCCGGCTCAGGTTCCCGCGCGCCCGGTCGTGCCCGACCACCCCACCGCTGCCGGCGTCGGCCCAGCCCAGCACGCCCTCGTTGAAGACGTAGCTCGTGTAGCACCGCGGCCCGATCCACGCGGCGTTGCGGTCCAGCGCGAAGACGCTCCGCTGCGGCTGGTCCTCCGCCGGGCACGTGAAGGTCCGGCGCGCCGGGCCGTCGGCCAGCAGGTCCGCCTCGAGGTTGATCCGCGACGTGTCCGACACCGTCTGGTTCATGTACGGCGAGAGCGCCGCCGGCAGCGGCTGGGGGCGGAACGTGCCGTCGGTGTCGACGAAGTAGGCGTACTTCAGCCGGCCCGAGTCGCCCAGCGCGTCCGGCGTGGTGGGGCCGGCGTTCCAGATCTTGCCGCACAGCGGCAGGTGGTTCTGGTGGTCGTTGGCGAACAGGATGCCGGCCTGCCCGATCGACCGAAGGTTCGAGAGGCACTGGACCAGCGTCGCCTGCCGCCGCGCTCCGGCGAGGGCGGGGAGCAGCAGCGAGATCAGCACCGCGATGATGCCGATCACCACGAGGAGCTCGACGAGCGTGAAGCCGGCCTCAAATCCGCGCGCGGCGCGGCGGTCGTTACGGTATTTCATAGCGTTCACTTGGGAAAGGATTGGGAACCAAAGGGCCGGGGCGGCGGCACGCGGCGTTCCGCAGGCTCCGCCGCCCCGGCCGTGCTCGAGGGCGTCCGCCCGCGACCTCAGCGCGCCGCGCGGCGGCCGTTTCGGCCGGTGCGGCGGCGGAGGGCGAACAGGCCGCCCAGGCCCAGCAGTGCCAGCCCGGTCGGCTCGGGCACCGCGCCGTTGGTGATCGTCGTCCGGTTCGTCGCGGCGTCGAACAGGAACTGCGTGCCGCCGACGGCGACGAAGTAGGGCACGCGGGAGAGGCCCGTCTGGTCGCCGTTGAGGCTGATCAGCCCGCCGTTGTAATTGAAGGTCGAGCCCTCGTTGGCCCCCTGCCCGATGGAGTTGGCGAGCAGCGTGCCGGCGTCCATCGTCCAGGTGCCCACGCTGCCGAGGTTGTGGCCGAGGACGATGTCGCCGTCGTGCAGGTCGACCACGCCGCCGGTCTGGTCGAACGCGGCGGTGGTGCCGTTCGCCCCGTCGCCCAGCCACAGTGGGCCGTTGGTCAGGTCGAGCTTGCCGCCGCTGACGACGACCCGGCCGTTGTTGCCGTTGTCGTGGCCGACGATGAAGGCGCGGGGCGTGCTGGTGGTGCTCAGGGCGATGTTGAGCTGCCCGCCGCTGACGCGGATCGTGCTGGTGGTGCCGGCGCCGTCGGTCCCGTCAGCCCCAATGTCGCGGCCGGCCGAGACGTACTGGAAGCCGCTCAGGTTCATGGCCCCGCTGCTGACCGCGAGGGTCGCGGCGCCGCGGACGTAGGTGCGGCGGTTGTCGCTGGCGGCGGTGAAGTTGCCCGTGCCGCCCGCGACGCTCACCGTGTCGGCACCCTGCCGGCCGATGAGGAACTGCTGGAAGTTCGCCCCATCGTTGCTGGTGAAGGTGGCGTTGAAGGTGCCGCCGTTGAGGTTCATCGTGCCCCGCGCGCCGGCGGCGTCGGAGATTTGCAGCCCGCGACCGACGTTGACGGTGGCCGTGCCGCCGGTCTGGGTGAAGGTGCCCGGCCCGTTCTGGCCGACGATGAAGTAATCGCCCGCCTGATTTAGCGTGCCGTTGCCGCCGAGGGTGAAGGTGGTCGGCGTGGCGACGGCCGCGCCGCCGGGGCCGCGGGCGTTCAGGAACCGCTTGCCGGTGATGGTCAGCGAACCGGTGCCGTTGACGGTGGTGTCGGCGGCGCGGGCGAAGTTCCCGCCGTCGCCCGTCACGCCGTCGTAGGTGACGGCGCCGGCGGGGATGACCGCCGAATCGGTCACGGCCGGCACGGCGGGGCTCCAGTGCGCCGCATCGGAATAGTTCCCCGTGGACCCGTCCCACTGCGCCGCGCGGGCCGTGCCGCCAAACCCGACGGCCGCGGCGGCGAGGATCAGGGCGTAGTTCTTGGACTCGAAACGTGCGATAGACATCAGAAACTCCCACTCGAAAAGTGACTCGCCGGGCGGACCGATCCGCTCCGACCTCGTGAGTGGGAATCAGACCGCGCCGCCGTGAAGATCGGGTGTGGCGGGCATGAAAAGCGGGGTAAATGGGGAAGAGCGTTGCGCACGTGTCGCGCAAGCGTCCGATTTACAGCGGTGACTCCGCTGCGCCTGTCGCAACGCCGATGGACGTGTCGCCCACCGCATGGCCCCTCACTTCAGCGGCATCGCGTGCAGCCGCTTGAGCGTTTGAGACCGCGGGTCGACGACGATGCCGATGCTTTCCAGCACCAGGACGCCGATCAGCGGCGCGACGCCGGGGTCGCCGAAGATGATTTGCGTGACCGTCTCATCCCCCAGGACGTTCATTCGGACGAAGCCGTATTCAAGTTCTCGTGTCGACCCATCCGCCAATTCGCAAGTCTTCTTCCCGGACGGCTCGACGCCGATCTTGCGGAGTTCCGCCCCGTCGACCAGCGACTCAACGGCACCGGTGTCGACCAGAAATTCGGCGGAATACTCGGGGCCGCGCCCGGTCACTTCCGTCACGCGCGTTGTGACAAAGTTGAGTCCCATGGGATGATAATAGCCGGAGGCGGAAGCCCCGGTCTTTTGCGAGAGGGCGTTCATTTCATCCGACACACTTCCGTCGAAGAACCGGGGCTTCCGCCTCCGGCTATTAAGGAAGATTCACGGCTTGAACTCCACCCGCCGGTGTTCGCCCTCGCCGCTGTACCACCGGCCGCGCTTCAGGGCGACGCGGCGCAGGCCCGCCGCCTTGCACGCCAGCAGCAGTTGGTCCTCCAGGCCCGCGAGCATCAGCTGCGTGAGCTCGTAGTGGAAGCTGCTGCCGTCGACCAGCACCGTCAGCGTGCCGCGGTGCATCCCGTCGAGCGCGCAGTGCGCGTTCAGCGACGCCGGCACCAGCGCCACCCACGCCTCGGCCACCCGCTGTAGGCTCGACTGCTTCCGCACCGACTGCTTGAAGAACGCCAGCGCCCCCTCCCCCACCCGCGACGGCTGCGGCCGGACGAGCTGCTTCACCCGGTGCAGGCGGATTAAATCCCGGTCAGAGGTTGGTCCTTTGTCATTGGTCATTTGTGAAGTGGGAAGGGCTTCATTTCCCTTGGCAAGTGACAAAGGACAAAGGACATTTATTGCAAATTGACCGGCATGATCACATACAGAAAATCCTCGCCGCTCCGCAGCAGGCCCGGCCGGTTGGTCGCGGTCAGCTCGAAGGTGATCTCGTCGGTGTCCACCACCTTCAGCGCGTCGGTCATGAACTGCGGGTTGAAGCCGATCTCCAGGTCGCCGCCGTCGTACTTGCAGGCGAACTTCACCTCCGCCTCGCCGCTCTCGGCGCTGCGGCTGCTGAGGGTCACGCCCTCGGACGAGAAGGCCATCCGCACGCCCTTGCTCTCCTCGGTCGTCAGCAGCGCGGCCCGGCGGACCGCGCTCAGCAGCTCGGCCGTGGCGGCGGTCATCTTCTTGTCCGTGTCCTTCGGAATCACGTCCTCGAACGGCGGGAACTGGCCCTCCACCAGATTGCTCGTCAGCGTCGCGTCGGGCGTGTGGAAGACCACCTGATTCTCCTTCACGCTCACCCCCACCGGCTGCTCGGGGTCGGCGATCAGCTTGTCCACCAGGTTCAGCGCCTTGGCCGGGATGATGCTCTTGCCCAAATCCTTCTTCGCGTCCCCCTCGCGCGAGACCCCGCCCTTGGCCTGCGCCAGCCGCCGGCCGTCGGTGCTGACCATCTTCACCGTCGACCCCTCGACCGTCACGAGCACGCCGTTGAAGGCGTACCGCGTCCCCTCCTTCGCCGCGGCGAACAGCGTCTGGCCGATCAGCTGCTTGAGCTGCCCGCCCGGCACCGTGAAGTCCGCCGGGCCGTCCTGCTCGGGGATCGGCGGGAACTCGTCCGCCCGCTGCGTGTAAATCTTGAACTGGCTGTCGGCCCCCTTGATCACCGCCTGCTCGCCCACCACCTCGAAGCTCAGCGTGTCGTCGGTGCTCTCGCGCACGATGTCCCGCAGCTTGTCGGCCGGCACCAGCGTCTCGCCCTCCTTTTCCACCTGCACCTGGGCGTCGGTGTACTTGATGGCGACCTCCAGATCGGTCGCGCTGACGGTCAGCCGGTCGCCGGCCGCCACCAACTTCACGCACTGCAGCACCGGCTTGGGCGTGCGCGCCACTACGACATTGCCGGCCACGGTGAGCGCTTCCAGCAGCGCGCCTCGGTTGCAGATCACTTTCATCGGGGGATTGTCCTTCCAGTTCGATTGACCGGCGAATCCTACCCGATCCGCCGGCGGGTGCCACCCGGCCGTTCGCTCGTGGCAGGTAATCCACGGCCCGCCGGTGTGGAAACTCCCGGGCCGTTCATTCCCTTTGGATATAGAACATACCTTGAAAGCAGACTCGGTGAAGAGGCCTGTCGGAATGTGGATTCGTTCGGCCGGATCGTCGTGGGCCGTTGGCGGGCAAGGGGTTGCGCGCGACACTATCGGACGCGCGGGGTGCGTAACCTGTCGCGCCGCCTGTCGCGCCCCGGCGGCGGGCGCGGCCGGGCGCGTCAGCCGGCGGCGGTCGAAGGTGTGGGGTGGCGGGGGCGCGGGGATTGCGCGACACCGGCGCGTCGGCCGGGCGCAAGTTGTCCACCGTCGGTCCACGGGGCCTGTGCGGACCCGCTTCCCGATTATTATCGGCAGGCCCGCCCGCAAACTTGAGCCTCCCGTGGCTGGGGCGTCCCGCCCGAGTCTTGAGAGTTTCCAAAGCGCAGACTCGGGCGGGACGCCCCAGCCACGGACTCGGGCGGGACGCCCCAGCCACGGACTCGGGCGGGACGCCCCAGCCACCAAAGACATCGGCCGACCGGCGCAAAATCATGAGCCTCCGCCCCCTCGCCTACCTCTGGGCCGCCCCCACCACCCTCGCCGGCCTGCCCTTCGCGCTGCTGGCGAAGCCCACCGGCGGCGGCGTCCGGCGCATCGACGGCGTCCTGGAAGTCCACGGCGGCGCGGCCGAGTGGTTCCTCCGCCGCGTCACGCCCCTGGTCATGGGCGGCCCCGGCGCCAGCGCGATGACCCTCGGCCACGTCGTCATCGGCCGCGACCAAGCCGCCCTCGACCTCTCGCGCGACCACGAGCGCGTCCACGTCCGCCAAACCGAACGCTGGGGCCCGCTGTTCCTCCCCGCCTACGCCGCCGCCAGCCTCTGGGCCAAACTCCGCGGCCGCGACGCCTACCACGACAACCCCTTCGAGCGCGAGGCCTACGGCCGGGCTGGAAGTCGCTAGAATCGGGAGACCCTTATGGACATCCACACCGCCGCCCGCATCCAGCGATTGCCGCCCTACGTCTTGGGCAAGCTCAAGCAGTTGATCTACGACCGCCGGGTGGCCGGCGCGGACGTGATCGACATGAACATGGGCAACCCCTCCGACGCCCC
Organism: Tepidisphaeraceae bacterium; assembly: GCA_965260985.1. Classification (GTDB taxonomy): domain Bacteria; phylum Planctomycetota; class Phycisphaerae; order Tepidisphaerales; family Tepidisphaeraceae; genus CBDHCE01. The sequence continues at coordinate 154,843 of CBDHCE010000019.1, forward strand.
GCCCGACGCGGTGGTGGAGAAGCTGATCGAGGCCGTCCAGGACCCGCGCAACAGCCGCTACAGCGTCGGCACCGGCGTCCTCAACCTCCGCCGCGAGCTGGCGCTGAAGTACGACCGCAAGTTCGGCGTCCAACTCGACCCCGAGACCGAGGTCATCGCCACCATCGGCAGCAAGGAGTCGTTCAGCCACATGTGCCTGGCGCTGCTGGGCCCGGGCGACATCGCGGTGGTGGCCGACCCGGCGTTCCAGATCCACACCTACGCCGTCGTGCTGGCCGGCGCGAGCACCGTTTCCGTGCCGCTGGGGAATGATGATGCGTTCCTCGACCGCATCCGCCGGGTACTGACAGACATGACCCCGCGGCCGAAGGCGGTGATCCTCAATTACCCCCACAACCCCACCACGCTGACGGTGGACGTCGGCTTCTTCGACAAGGTGGTGCGGCTGGCCGACGAATTTCAAGTGATGATCCTGCACGACTTCGCCTATGGCGAGACCGTGTTTGAGAATTACAAAGCGCCGAGTTTTCTACAGGCCGACGGCGCCAAGCAGTTCGGCGTCGAGTTCAGCACCTTCAGCAAGCCCTACAACATGGCCGGCTGGCGCATCGGCCAATGTGCCGGCCACCCGCAGATGATTAAAGCGCTGGCGACGGTGAAGGGCTACTACGACTACGGCATCTTCCAGGCCGTGCAGATCGCCGCCATCGTCGCCATGCGCGAGGGGGACAAGCACATCGAGCAGCAGAACCGCAAGTACCAGGAGCGCCGCGACGTGCTGGTCCGCGGCCTGGAAAAGCTCGGCTGGCGGGTCGACTCGCCGCGCGCCACGATGTTCGTCTGGGCGAAGGTGAGCGAGCAACACCTCGCCCCCTTTGGTGGCCGCTCGGCCGACTTCTGCCTGGCGATGGTGGACCGCGCCGAGGTCGCCATGACCCCCGGCAGCGCCTTCGGCCCCGGCGGCGAGGGGTACGTGCGACTGGCGCTGGTGGAGAACGAGCAGCGGATCAAGCAGGCCCTGCGGCAGCTGGGGCGGGCGGTGGGGGAGTGAGGGGCGGGTTCAAAAGTATTAGGTATGTCCCCTTATGCCCCTCTTATGCCCCCCTTATGCCGCGCCCCCTTATGCCCTTTTTATCTGTCTGCGGACAACACATCAACCTCAAACCCCCGCCAGCCTTTCTTGCCACTGTAGCGACTCAATGAAATGGAGAGTACAAGAAAAGCAGAACAGACCGTGAGCAGTGTTGCAGGGGCAAACTGGATAACGTCGAAAGATGCCCTTCCTCCGAATAATTCTACGACGTTAAAGTATATCGCCGGAAGATAGAAGATCCAGATGGGGAGCGTTGCAATGAGACTGACAATAGCGGAAGAGCGATTAGCGATCAGAGTAAGCAAAAGACTACAGGGGAACAAGGCAATGATCCCTAGAAGAGCAATGACTTGAAGCGGATTTCTAGGTGCCCCCCAAATCTGCCACATCATCAACCAGTAGATTTGCCAGCCGCAAAAGACGGATGATGCCAGACATAAAAGCCCGGCGAGACGATATACATTTTTGTGCTTGATTACACTCATTAATTGGCGATAGGCTTTCTCACCCCAAGTTAGTGGCCGACCTGTACCGAACGTCGTGAACGCTATTGGTTCAAAACCAAGTTGCCGGTTTTATCCGGATAAAACTCTCCTGTACCACCCAAAGAGAGCGGGGTTTGGCCTTCAGCGATAGGATCGAGAGAGTAAACCAGTGCGCTGTCCAGATAAAATTCATAAGCCGGGAATCCGTCGAGTTGACCCGTCAAATGATAACTAGCTGACCTTGGGTTTGTGTACGAAAGTGCAAGGTCGAGGTTGTAATCAATACTCGGCGCGATGGGAGGCTCAAGCGGGTTCGTCGCGGATGTAATGAAGTTTACGTTCGACAGCAGCCCACCAGAGATCGTGCTTACAATGCTCATCCCGCTATTGGTGGCTGTACCGACGGCATGCAGCAACTTAAAGTCTCCGAGAACAGTATCCGCCTTCGCAGCCGCAGAAATTCTGTCGTTTTGATCCAGAGAGTCGCCTGCAAGGTACTGGTGAGACGTTCCGATGAGGTTCTGGATCGCTTTCGTATCTAGCCCATCACCTGTCCCGTCGAGGTCGTAAGCAACTACAGGAATCAGCTTGACTTTTTGTCTAGTCCTGTAATCCGAACTTGCCTTGTTGAAGAGAGCCAATCCAGCCATCGTCATCCGATCGTCGCCACCATAAATCATTGGCCGGTAAAGTTGATAAGCACCCTCCATGCCATAAACGGTTTGAAAATCGGGAGATGGATCGTGTACCCACTCGTAAGGAATGAACGAGGTGATCTGAACATCGATCGGGAAAACGACATTAACTTGAATACGCCTTGTCGTTTCCGACTGGTCGAGCATCGCATCGTCATTGTCATCAAATCCAAGTTTCAGTGTGTAGGATCGGGTTTGACGTGTGCTACCAGGTTTCAGAACCGTCGACGGATCCTTGGATCCACCAAAATCTCCGCCATCAACAGGACTTGTCTTATCTAGCCGAGAAAGCGTCCAGAGAATCTCCTTCCCCGCCTCGGGTGTCTCCGGCGCACCGAATGCATCCAAATTGAGATTCACCTGCCCATTAGCGTCCGGCATAACGAAATATTCGATCGAATCAGACGAGCTTGCCGTCGCAGAATGACTGGGAAGTGCGGCATCTTGAACAAACGCTGAATCGAATCTCACTGCAGTCACGTTGACATGACGTGAAACCTCAGTTACGTCCAGCACACCATTCCTGTTAAAGTCCGGCCCGGTCTTGATCGTGAAGTATTGGCTGTCCACGCTGGGCGTGAGCGTCAGGTCAACCGCGCCCGCAGCAAACATGCCGGTGTTCGCTCCCGCCACCGTCTCGCCTTCGACCGCCCACAAGAACGGCGAGTAGACATCGCCTCCGACGATATCCGGGTCCAAGGTGATGCTGGCCGTTCCATCCTCCTGCTCCTCGACAAAGAGCCGTGGCGCATCGTCCGCCAGGGTCTTGTCAACCTTCACACGGTTGGTCTGCTGTGTATCGTATACGGTAAGTGACTTCAGAAACTGTGGTTTTACGCGGATCTGATCGGTCAGCGTGCCTGACCAAACCGAACCGGTCACGTTCACCTCCGCGTCAATCAAGCGCGGCGTGGCTGATCCTTTCAGGGCTTCCACATATAGAGTCACGCCGTTATTTGAACCCGGTACCAGCCCGAGTGACGCCGCGTCTAGTGTCACACCGTTTGCGACGACTTCCGCAGCATCGCTCCTCCAAACGCGGAGAAGGGAATCGTCGTAGTTCAACCGGACAGTCGTGCTGGTCGGCTTCGCCTTCTCGATATTGGGAGACAATGTCAGCCCGCTGACCGCAAATGCGCCTCCGGCTATGCCGCGCGACCAATCGCCGTCATCTCCCGAGACGCCATCGTGGTTCACGTCGCCCTCGGTGGCGAAGAGTGACTTTCCCGATCCCGTCGTAGTTTCAAGTCGGTCTTCGTTGAGCGAGCGGTCGAGAGTACCGTCATTATCGCTGTCAATGTCCAAGTCGATCCCCGGCACATAAACCCACGCCGGCTTTGCGCCCTTCGTCGGGTCGGTGTCACTGCCGAAGAACCGTTTCGATAACACGCCGTCTGGATCGTCGGTAAACCAGTCTTTTCCAATCGGGGTCTTTTGTCCGTCGGTCCACGCCGGTGTCGCCGAATCGTCAATCCAAGAGCGCAGGTCGTAATCGGGCTTCTTCTCCCCGTCAATCACCCTGTTCGTGCCGAAGTGACTGATCGAGACCGGATAGTCCTGCCCACGTTTGAGCTGACCCTTCGCGCGGGTGATCTCACCGGGTGCTTGGGCAGCTCCACCGTAAGGTTCGGAACCGAACAACATTGTCCATTGTTCAGAGTTGCTTGTGGAGTGATCGCCGACGAACACATAGGCTTCGGTTAGCATATCATCGGGCACGTCGTAATACTCTGTGCCGTTCAAGCCTGTCAGCAATAGCCGCCCTTCGAGAGGCTCAATAGTCGCCCGTATAGAACTCCGGGGAGCGGCCGAGACGACGGCCTTCTTCACCATGTTGCGAATGATCTTCTTGAGCATGAGCAGTTCCAATTCTTTGCAGATGTGTGTGACCCCGATTGCGTTTCAGCTTAGGGGAGAAAAAATACTTCGTCAACGCAACGCAAGACTTTTGCGGAAGAAATGGCTGGAGGAGAAAAGGGGAGGCGTACATTTGATACGGTGATTGTACGCCTCCCCTTTTGCCACCCGAAGATCAAAATTCAAATGGTGAATGCTGCCCGCAATGAAAAATCTTCGCGGCGGACGATGATCCGATGCGACGGGATGGCGGCCAATCGCCATGGGACGACGGACGGTTGAGATGGGGCATTGAGGCGCGGCAGTGGGACGACGGGCCTTCGCAACGGGACGAAGGGTCATTGCAGTAGGACAAAGGCCCGTCGCAATGGGACGAAGGACCGTGGCTGTGGAGCATAGGAGTGCTGCGGTGGGACGAAAAGTCGGCGGGGCATCGCCCGCAGCACCCGGCGGGCGGCCATTACCGGGCGTGGCCGGCGTGGGCCTAGAACGCCTGTTTTTACCGGCCCCGCCGCACCGGTGGTGCCCGAGGGTTCCGCGCGGGCTTCGCAAACGGTCGCGCCGGAAAAATCTTTCGCCCGCTCAACCCCGCCCCCGCCGGTGCCGAAACTCTGGGTGTGGCGGCGGATCGCACGGTCGTCGTGCGGAACGGTTCGCCAGGAAGCTCAACCGTCACCGAAGGATCGACCCCATGCCGACCACCAACCACCGCCGCACCGAACCCGAGTTCATCGATTGGACGGGCTCGCTCGTCCGAACCCTCACGCCGGACCCCGAGAGCTTCGGGACGAATGCAATGACCTTGGCGAACTACGTCACCACCCGCAACCGCTACGTCGCGGCCTACGACAAGGTGCAGGAGCCGATCACCGACTCCAAGCCGAACCGCGTTGCGAAAAATGAGGCCAGGAAAACCCTGGAAAACGCGACGAAATCCCTGGTGGACGTGATGCAGGCGTGGCCGCAGATGACCAACGAGAAGCGGACGCAGCTCGGCATCAACATCCGCGACCGCAAGCCGACCCGCAAGCCCCGGCCGCGGATGGCGCCGCTGGTCGCCCTGCAGAGCCAGGTCGGGCTGACGCTGAACGTCATGCTGCTCGACTCGACCGACCCCGAGCGCCGCGGCCGGCCGGCGGATGTCGCGGGCACCTCTTTGCTGTCGTTCATCGGGGAGGTTCCGCCGCAGGACATCGCCGGGTGGACGTTCCAGGGGAACACGACCAAGACGAAGGAGTCGATCACGTTCCCCCCCGCCACGCCGCCGGGGGCGAAGGTGTGGGTGTGCGCGGTGTTCTACAACACGCGGGCCGAGACCGGGCCGGTGTCCGAGGCGATGGGCGCGCACCTCGCGGGCGTCATCGGGCTGAGCAAGGCGGCGTGAGATTAGTCGTTGGTCGGCAGTCATCAGTCGGCAGTCAGCAGTGTTGAAGGCGATTTGCCTCCGAAACTGCCGACTGCCGACTCATGACTGCCGACTTCTTCGGAGATGGCAATGCAATCGCTGACACACACCCCACTGCCCGAGCGGGCGGACGCGATCGCGCTCCGCGTCGGCGCGACGCGCGACATTCCATTTATCGACGCGCTGCAGAAGCGGGCGTCGCGGTCGCTCGGGTTCATGACGCGCGGCACGCTCGAGGGCAAAATCGCCCTCGGCGAGGTGCTGGTCGCGGAGGCGGCCGGCGGCGCGGCGGTCGGGTACATCATCGGGTCCGACCGCTACTACAAGCGCGAGGACACCGGCGTGATCTACCAGGTCAACGTCGCGCCGGGGCACCGGCGGGGGCTGGTCGGGGCGGCGATGGTGCGCGGGATGCTGGCGCGCTGGCCGCGCGGCGTGCGACTGGCGTGCTGCTGGTGCGCGCAGGACCTCGACGGGCCGAACCGGTTTTGGCAGGCGCTGGGGTTCGTGCCGCTGGCGTACCGGGGCGGGTCGATCAAGAAGAATCGCGCCCACGTCTTCTGGCAGCGGCGGGTGCACCGGGGCGATGACTGCCCGTGGTGGTACCCGAGCCAGACGACCGGCGGGAGCATCCGCGAGGACCGGCTGGTGCTGCCGGTGCCGCCGGACCAGCACTGGTCGGAGATCCGCCCGCTGCTGCTACCGGGGATGCGCGACGCGAAGCAGATCGAGGCCGACGCGAAGGCGGCGAAGCCGGCGCGGGCAAAAAGGTCAAAGGTGGCGCGACCCGTGGCGGCGATCCCCACGGACATTTCGTCGGGCGGGTTCCGGTTCGCGCCGGCAACCGCGCCGCCGGAGGTTTTGGCGGTCGAGGTGCTCAAGCCCGTCAAGAAGCCGGCGGAGAAGAACGACCCCGCGCTGGTACGGAAGGTGCGGAACCTGCGCGACCGCTATCTGGAAGCCGTCAACGCCGGGCGTGTCGCGCTGGCGGAGGACGTGAAGCACGACGTGGGGCGGGCGCTACCGGACGGCTTGGATACCGGCGTCGGCGACCTGCCCGCCCCACCGCTGCGGCAGTTGATCGCGGCGTGAGCGGGCGGCGCGGGTCTACGATGGGCGATGCGGCGCACACCACTCCTCATCGTCCTCGCGCTTTTGTCCTTCCTCGCCGGCTGCCGCGACTCGGCCGCCATTCCTGCGACCCGGCCCGCCACCGCGCCGGCGGTGTATACCACCCTCGCCACGCCCTCGCCCGACGGCATCGGGAAGGTCTACATGGGCCGCGAGATCGCCCAGGTCATGGGGCACCTCGGGGCCGGGTGGCTCACGCGCGGCGGGCGGGTGGCGGAGGAGCGGCCGGACTTGCTCGTGGCGGCGCTGAAGCTGCGGCCGGCGGACGTGGTCGCGGACGTCGGGGCGGGCAGCGGGTACTTCACCTTTCGCATCGCCCCGCTCGTGCCCGAGGGCAAGGTACTGGCGGTGGACATTCAGCCGGAGATGCTCGACATGATCCGGGCCGAGGAGAGGCGGCGCGGGCTGAGCAACGTCGAGACCGTGCTGGGCACCACGGACGACCCGAAGCTGCCGGCGGATTCGGTCGATCTGGCCCTGCTGGTCGATGCGTACCACGAGTTCGACTTCCCGCGCGAGATGATGCAGGGCATCGTCCAAGGATTGAAGCCCGGCGGCCGCGTGGCGCTGGTGGAGTACCGGGCGGAGGACCCGGCGGTCAACATCAAGCCGCACCACAAGATGACCGAGGCGCAGGCGATCAAGGAGATGGCGGCCGTCGGGCTGATGCACCTCTCGACCGACGAATCCTTGCCGCAGCAGCACTTGATGTTTTTCGGGAAGCCGGTATCGTAGCCCGTTAGGCGGATGTTCCATGTGGAACATTCGGCGGGGCGAGGGCGATGGAGGACCGGTGATGAGCGGAGCATTCTCGGGCTGTCGGCCACCATTCTGCGGTGCGCCCCGGCGGGTGCGGTGGCGTGAAAGCCGGCCGACGGGCCGCTGATGACGCGGTGAGCTAAGGACGTCTCGCCGGACAAGGTGCTGCTCGAGTACCCGCGCCCGCAGATGGTCCGCCCGCGGTGGCAGAACCTCAACGGGTTGTGGGATTACGCGCTAACGGACAAGGACGCGACCGCGATACCGGCCCGGTTTGACGGCGGGCAGATTCTGGTGCCGTTCCCTTGCGAGGCGGCGCTGTCGGGCGTGGGGAAGAAGTGCATTCCCGAGCAAAAGCTGTGGTATGGGCGGACCTTCACCGTGCCGGCCGACTGGGCGGGGCAGCGGGTGATCCTGCACTTCGGGGCGGTGAACTACGAATCCGTCGTCTACCTCAACGGCAGGCGGCTCTGCTCGAACAAGGGTGGGTACAACGCCATTGAGGTCGAGGCCAATGCTTTCCTCCAGGACGGGCCGAACGAGCTGGTCGTGTCGGTGCAGAACCCTGTCGCGGCCGACGTGCCGGACGCGCAGGTCCTCGGCAAGCAGCGGAAGAATCCCGGCGGCATCTTTTACACGCCGGCGACGGGCATCTGGCAAACCGTCTGGATCGAGCCGGTGCCCGACGCCCACGTCATGTCGCTCAAAATGGTGCCAAACCTGAAAGACGGCACGCTGAAGCTGACCGTCGGCGCGAGCGATTCATCCGGGCAATTGGGGAGTATGACGGCGCGGACCGTCGCCAAGGATGGGTCGGTCGAGGTTGCCACCGCGACCACCGGGGACTTCGGGCAGGAGATGACCCTGAAGGTGCCCGCCCCGCACCCGTGGACGCCGGGCGACCCGCACCTCTACACCCTGCGCGTCGAGCTGATGAAGGACGGCAAGCCGGTCGACGCGGTGGATTCCTACTTCGCCATGCGGAGCGTGTCGGTCGGCAAGGACGAGCGGGGCCGGCCGCGCATCCTGCTCAACGGGACGTTCGTGTTCGAGGTCGGCCCGCTCGACCAGGGGTACTGGCCCGACGGCATCTACACCGCGCCGACGGACGCGGCCCTGAAGTACGACCTGGAGATGACCAAAAAGCTCGGCTTCAACCTCAGCCGCAAGCACGCGAGAATCGAGCCGCAGCGGTGGTACTACTGGGCCGACACGCTGGGCGTGCTCGTCTGGCAGGACATGCCGCAAATGTTCGGCGGTGAGGGCGGGACGCTCTCTGACGAAGCCAAAAGGCAGTTCAAGACCGAGCTGGGCGAGATGATCGCCGAGCTCGGCAACCACCCCTCGATCATCGTCTGGACGACCTTCAACGAGGGGTGGGGCCAGCACGACACGGCCGAGATCGTCGCGCTGACCAAAAAGCTCGACCCGACCCGGCTCGTGAACGACGCCAGCGGCTGGGTCGACAAGGGCGTCGGCGATTTGCGCGACACGCACGCCTACCCCGGCCCGTGGTGCGAGGTGGCCGACGGCGACCGCGCGACCGTCAACGGCGAGTTCGGCGGCATCGGCATGAAGGTCGACGGCCACATGTGGGCCAAGGATTCGTGGGGCTACGAGGGGAAGGTCTCGCAGGGCTGGTACCTCACGAAAAAGTACCAGCGGCTGCTCGAAACCGCTTATAAGCTGCGGGACGAGCGCGGCATGAGCGCCGCGGTCTACACCCAGCTCACCGACGTCGAGCAGGAGGCCAACGGCCTGCTGACCTACGACCGCGCGGTGGTGAAGGGCGATTTGCCGATCATCGCCGGCATTAACCAGGGGAAGGTGTTGCCGTTGGGCCCGAACCCCAACCCGCCACTGGTGCCCACCAGCGACGACGAGCCGCAGACGTGGAGCTACACGACCGAAAAGCCGCCCGCCGGCTGGGAGAAGCCCGGCTTCGACGCCGGCGCGTGGAAGACCGGCCCGGCCCTGTTCGGTCACGACATGAGCGGCGCGCGGACGCCGTGGGAGACGCCCGACATCTGGATCCGCCGAGAGTTCACCCTGCCGGCCGATATTCCCGCGAAGCTGGAGCTGCTGGTCAAGCACGACGAGGACGCGGAGGTGTGGATCAATGGCGAAAAAGCCGCCACCGCCCCCGGCTACGCGGGCGATTATGCTGCCGTTGCCATGAGCGATGCCGCCCGCGCCTCGCTGAAACCGGGGAAGAACGTGATCGCGGTCCACTGCCACCAGACGATCGGCGGCCAGGGGATCGGGGCGAGTCTGTGATCTGTTCACCCTGCGGACCAGCACTGCACGCGCTCCGGCCGGCGGCCCGGCAGTTTGCAGAAGGCCACGCCCGGCGGGAGGTAGGTGTCGGAGAACTCGGTCGGCTGCAAACGCCGCCCGTACGCGCCGTTGAGGGCGCTTAGACCCCGCTGGGTTTGGTTGCACGCGAAGGCGATGACGGTGCCGAGTTGGGTGGTGAAATCATCGGCCTGACCTTGGAAATCGCCGGGGTCTTGCGAGAGGAACATCACGACCTGCCCTTTAGACGCCCCCTGGCGGACCAGCGCGACGAGCGACTCGTACTTGCGGTGCTGCAGGATGTCCTTCGCCTCGTCGATCACCAGCATGTGCCGCAGCGACCGGAAGCCGCCGGGCACCGGGGCCTCGGGCAGGTTTGCGACGTGGTTCTTCAGCGCGTCGAGCAGCAGCATGGTTGCCAGCCGCTTGAGGTCGGCCGACCCCAGGCCGTTGAGGCTGATGACCCACGACTTGGCGAAAAAGTCTGCCGGCGAAAGTTGGGGCGCGAAAACGCTGAGCGACGAGCCGACGTCGTCCAGTCGGCTCGACACGCCGTCGGGTCCTTTCCCCTCCCGCTGAAGTTGCTCGGCGTAGGCGTCGCGGAGGGCGGCGAGGCTGCGGGCCGGCGCCGTTCGGATGGTGTCGCCGACAGCGGCCTTGAGCAGGCCGCGCTGCACGTCGCCGAAGCTCTTGCAGCAGAGGCCGATGGACTCGGCGAACTGCATGGAGGCAATAGCAATGCTGGCGTTGCCGACGCCGGGGTCGGGCAGGAAGTCCAGCGGGATCGGCCGGCGGCCGGCCTCGATCAGCGTCGGCGGGTTGGGCGACTCCGCCAGCCGCCCGACGAGCTTGCCGTCCTCGACGAACTCCCCCTTGGGGTCGATGAACAGCAGCGGCACGCCGGCGGCGGCCTGGATGTCCAGGGCCATCTGCACGCCGGTGGTCGTCTTGCCGCTGCGCGTGCGGCCCATCAGCGCGACGTGGGGCGAGGCCGCCGGGCCGTTGAGTTCGATCTCCACCGGCTCCTTGCCGTCGAGCGTGCGGCTGACCGGGCCGACGGGAACGCGGATCGCCCCACCCGTCCCGCCTGGCCGCACGGCGGGGTCTGGGGAGGTTCCGCCGCGACCGGTTCCGCCTCCCCCGCCGGCGGGCAGGTGCGCCACGAGTTGGCGGATCAGGGCCACGTCGTCCCCCGCCGCCCGCAGGTCCGACTCCAGCAGCAGCGCGCCGCGGTCCCAGTGGGCCTCGACCAGCGCGCGGAGGTCGGCCGGCGCGGCGTCGGGGCCGAGCTTGCCGTCGACGATCACCGCCGCCATCCACAGATCGATCTCCTCGCCGAACATCTGGTGGCCGTGGATTTCCACGCCGCGGCCGCCCTCGGGTGATACCGGCGGCGGCTCGATCTCGGCCATCGATCGGCCGATCGACAGCCGGGCCGACTCGTACTTGTGCCGAAGCCCCAGCGCGTCGCGCAGCCGGCCCTCGATCTGCTGCGTCCGCTCGCTCGGGCGGAAGGTGCCCCGGCCGACGTTCTCCTTGAATTGCAAGTCCATGCCGCCCCGCCCTTTCACGCCCGGCCGTCGCCGTTGCTCTGGCCGTCGCCTTGGAAGTATTGGTCGGGCCGCACGACCGACTCGCGCCGGCCCGCGTCGTACTCGACCAGGAACCGCTGCCGCACCGCCCCGCCGAGCGAGTCGGCCAAGTCCGGCGGCACCTCCGCGTCGTGCGGCAGCAGCACGATCTGGTCCAACTCCACCCCCGCCAGCGCGTCGAGCAGCCGGCGGCGGTACTCGGTGTCGGCGTTGCCCAGCGGCGTGTCGATCACCAGCGGCAGCCGGCGGTGGGTGATCTCCGCCAGCGCCAGCGAGAACGCGACGCCGAACGACCGCCGCTCGAACCCGCTCATGCCGTCGATCCGCTGGTCGGCGAAGCCCTCGCGGCGGAGCACGGGCGTCTCGCCCTCCACGAAGACGACCTCGCCCTCGGCGAAGCGCGGGTCGGCGATGGCGGTGAAGTGCCGGGTGATAAGCCCGCGCAACTTGGCGAGCGCCAGCGGCTGGAGTTCTTCGCCGAGCTCGTCGAGCGCGCGGGTGACGCGCTCGGCGACGGCCAGGCGGCGCTGCTCGGGGGCGAGTTTGGCAATCTCCTCGCGGAACTCGCCGACCTCCTTGTTGACCGCCGCCAGGCGGCCGCGGGCGCCCTCGCGCTCGTTCTCGGCCGCGCCGAGGCGGCGGCTGACGTCGGCCCGCTCGGCGTCGATGGCCTCCAACCGCTCCTTGTGGTGGAACGCCTCGGCGGGCAAATCGGCGATCTTCTGCCGCCGCAGCCGGGCCTCGCCGAGCCGCTCGCGGGCGGCGCGGACCCGGTCGGCCACCGACCGCACGTCGCCCGCGCCGCCGGCCTCGTCGAGCGTCCGGCCCAGCCGCTGGCGCGCCTTGCCGGTGGCGAAGCCGAAGGTGTAGTCCGGCGCGCACTCCATCGGGGGCGGGTTGTAGATGAGCTGGACGGCCTCCTCGAACCGCGCGCGCACCTTCTGCCACAGGTGCGGCGCGAGGTGCCCGAGCAGCGGGTCCGCCTCCGCCGGCTGCGGCAGCGCGTGGGCCAGCACCGCGTCGGTCTGCTCGACCGTCTGCCGCTTGACGCTCAGCCATTCCTCCCGCAACTCCTCGGCCCGCATCTGGTCCCGAACGGCCTGCGACAGGCGCGAGACCGCCATCGCCAGCCCCAGCCGGCCGATTCGCTGTCGGAGTTGTTCGCTGCTGCCGTCGGCGTCCGTCGAGGCGGCGGTGACTTCCGCCTCCGCCCGTTGCAGGTCGCCCACGTTCTGGCCGTTGAGGCGCTGCAGCTCCGAGGTGATTTTCCGCTGCTCGGCCTCCAGTTCCCCGTGCCGGCGCTGAAGCTGGCCAATGTCGCGCTGCAGGTTCTCTGCCTGCGTTTCCAGCGCGTCCTGCTCGATCTCCTTCTGGTGCAGGCGGGTCTGCCGCTCGTTGCTGGTCCGCTTCCCGCCGGCCGCCGCGCTCGCCGCCCGCACCCAGTCGCGGACGCGGGCCCGCGTCTGGTCCACCTGCTCGGTGCCGAAGATCACGTTGACGGCCTTTTTCATGCCCGCCGACTTCGACTCGTGGATCAGGCTTTGCGCCTGCTCGCCGTCGAAGAAGAACGCCGGCATGAACTCGGCGGGGAAGAGCCGCCGCTCCAGTTCGGCGCGCTCCGGGTCCTCGCCGCCGGCGAGCGCGACGGGGTTGCCGCCGAGGTAAAGGTCGACCTGCTCGAACCGGCTGCCTTGGTGCGGCTTCCCGACGGCATCGAAGAACCACCGCCGGACGATGCGGACCTCTTGCTCATCTTCCCCCTCGGTCGGGGAGAAGGTGATGTCGACGGTGGTCGGCTCGTCGGCGGGCGTGTGGTGACGGCGGAAATCGGAGATCGCCCCGCGGTAGTAGTTTGCCACGTCCGCACCGGCGAACCCCTCGACGTGGCGCAGTCCGTGGCGGCCGAACAGGCCGAGGTAGAGCGACACCAGCAGGCTGGTCTTGCCGCTGCCGTTCATCGCCCCGATGAGGACCAGGCGGCGCCGGGGCGTCGGCGGGGCGAAGCGGAACTCCGCGTCGGCGTAGCTGCGCCAGTTCCGCAAGTGGATGTGAGAGAGGTACATCGGCGCTCACGGTTGGGGCGGCCGGCCGCCACTGCTGCGGCCGATGAATGAATCGATCGCGTCGGCGATGTCGCCGGTCATGCCCTTGGGACGCCCCGACCCGGCGTATTGGTCAACGGCCGCGCAGAGGTCGCGCAGCAGGCGCTGGTCGATCTGGTGCTTTTCGCACAGGCGCTCTATCAGCGGTTGCGCCTCGGCGTCCTCGAAGCAGGCGGGGTCTTTGGTCATCAACTTCCCTCGACGGTAAGGGACACCAGGCGGTCCACCTCGCGCAGTGTCGCGGTGGCCTCGTCGCGGTGCCACCAGTCTCGAATCAGGCGGACCTCGTGCTCGGAAATGAGCGGCAGGCGGACATCTTGTTGCACCGCCAGCAGTTCGTCAAGCAGGAGTTGCCGGGCCTCGAAGGTGAGCGGCCCGAGGCCGGGCCGGCCGTCGCGCCGGGTCTTGCTGCGGTAGGCCGGCGTTTCGGAAACCTCGCGGAGGCGGCGGCGGAACGCGCCCAGGGGTTCGAGGTGCTCAAAGCCGGCGTCGATCAAACCGTCGAGCGAGTTGTCCTTCTCGACCACCGTGCAGGTCCAGCAGCCGAAGCGGGCGGAGGTGCTGCCGCAACTGGCGCTCGCCGCCTCGTCCAGCACGAAGGGGCACTCGCCGCCGCCGGCGTTGCGGTACAGGGCCATCAACTCGCGGTGCGTGCCGCCCCACGGCGGCCGGAGCGACAGCAGCAGGACCCACACCTCGTCGTTCGTCAGATCGACGATCGGGCGGAAAATCAGGCATCCCTTCACGTCGTTGTGCGGGCTGAGGCGCTCGCCGGCCGACTGCTCGTCATAGGCCGCGATCCGCCGCGCCCGCGCCTGCGACTCGGCCGAGCGGACGCCCAGTAGCAGCACCACCTCGCCGGCGGCGCAGACCTGGTCGTGGATGAACTTGGTGGTCGGCCGAATCTTCATCCGATCGGTACACCAGCGGAAGCTGCGGTTCGGCGCGGGGTAGCCCCGGCCCAGCAGGTTCACCCAAAAACTCTGTTCCGGGTCGGGGTGGGTCTGCACGACGGTGATCGGCAGGCCCAGCGCCGCCACGCCGTCGCGCACGCGCCCCAGCGTCTGCTCCACCGACGCCTGGTAGACCGGCGACTCGACGCGGGTGTCGTTCGACAGGACGTACACCGGCCGGGTCCGCCGGTCGGGGGCGATGTCCAGCAGCGCCTCGACCACCAGGTGCAGCAGCAGCGTCGAATCCTTGCCGCCGGAGAAGCCGACGATCCACGGACGGGCGTGGGGGCGAAGGTACTCCTCGCGGATCGCGCGGCGGATGCGGCGGACCTTGGCGGAGATGTCCAGGGCGTCGGCGTCGGGAGGGGCTTGGGGCATGGGTGGCGTCCGTGGCGGCAAGAAGCCTTATCGGCCGGCCCGCGTTGCGGCCGGTAGGCAGACTCCGGCGGATCCTGCATGTTGGTCGGAGCGGCCGCCATGCCACTCATGGTTTCGCCAGTTTCCACTGCTGGCTCGGCGGCACGGGGTCGGACTTATCGCCCTGCGTCACCGCGCCGTTCTTCGCCTCCAGCGGCAGGCCACTGTTCGCGTTGAGCAGGCGGATGAAATCGCCCGACTTTTCCAGCGTCCAGCGCTGGTTCGCGCCGCCGTTGTGGGGGTATTGGATCACGTTCGCGCCGGCGTCGGTGCCTTCGCGGTCGACATCGAGCATCTGGCCGCTGTGGCGGTTGACCAGTTCGTAGGTGCCGTCGCCATACGCGAGCAGGCCCCACTGCTGGTTGGGGTCGCCGTTGGGGGGGTAGGCGATCACGTCCGCGCCGTCGGCGCGGGAGGCGTTATTCACGTCGAGGGCGGCGCCGGTGGCGCGGTTGGTCAGGGCGTAGTAGTCCGCCGGGTCGATGCCGGCGGGGCCGGCGTGGGCGGCGGTGAGGACGAAGGTCGTCACCGATTTCGGCGGCAGGGTGGCGGTGAGTTGCTTGCCCTTCAGCGCGACCGGCGGCAGTTGCTTGAGGTGCTCGCCCCCGCCGGTGCGGTGGGGGATGGCGGAGCGGCCGAGGCGGGTGAAGGACGAGAGGTCGTAGGTTACGTCGCGCGGCGCGTCATCCGGGTTGGTGGCGACGAGGATGAGTTGATTTTTCCTCGCGTCGAGGGCCGCCAGCGTGTGCTCGTCGGCGGCGGGGATCAGCCGCGCGCCGGGGCGGATGAAGCGGCTGTAGTTCGCCATCACCCAATACTTTTCGTTCACTACATAATCCGTGGTCGTCTGGTCCTTGAGCGGGTTGGAGAGGAAGCCCCAGCCGCCGACGCCGTCGACGGCCTGCCAGTAAACCCACGCGGTCGGGCGGAGCTGCTTGAGGTCGCGGAGGATTTGCACCGACATTTGCAGCCCGCTGGAGTCGCCGTCGCCGTACTCGCTCATCCAGAAGTGCTTGCCGCGGCTGACGACGGCGTTGGAGAGCTCCGCCCGCCGCGAGCCGCCGTAGGTGTGGGTGTTGATTTGCCACAGGTCGGCGAGGGTGGCCGAATCATAGCTGCGGACGAAGGCGAGGCCGTTGTCGATGATGCTGTTGTCCGGGGCGGAAAGGCGGGTCTTCAGGCCGGACTTTTTCAGTTCCGCCGCGGTGGCCTTGAGGATGGCGTCCTGCGCCGCGGCGTCGAAGAAGGATCCTTCCTGCCGGCCGCCGAACTTCCACCAGCCGCCGTCGGGCTCGTTCAGGGGTTCGAGGGTGAGGAACTCGGTGCCCCACTCCTGCTTGAAGTGCTTGGCGACGGCCACGAGGTATTCGGCGAATTGCTGGTCATACTTGCGGTCCATGTTGTTTGCGTTGCCCGGCCGCGAGCCGGTGACGCTGCCGCTGACGGTCATCCAGTAGGGCGGGGAGTTGCTGAAGGCCTCGACCTTGTCGGCGCCGAGTTTCTTGGCCGCGTCGAGCACCCAGCGCTGGTTGGCGTCGGCCGCCCAATCCCACTGGCCCGGCTCGGGCTGGAAGCCGGGGACGTTGGCGCGGTACTCCATCGTGTCGTAGGCGGGGTTCTCGCCGCCGCCGATGTTGTAGCGGACGATGTTCAACCCCAGGCCGCCGGTGGGGTCGAAGACGAGCTTCATGTAGGTCGACCGCGCCGGCTCGGGGAAGCCGCCGACGACGTGGGCCCACCAGGCGAGCGAGGTGCCCCACCCCTCGAACGGCGGCGAGGGGATGGACGGGTCGAGCTTGATCGCCGTCTGCGCCCCGGCTGGCGCGGCGACGGCGGCGATGAGGGCGAGCAGCAGCATCAGGCGGGTCGGGAAGGGCATGTGGCAATCCTACCGTGGAACGGGCGTCCCGCCCGGATTTCTTTCTTTGTACCAGAAGAAAGAAATCCGGGCGGGACGCCCGTTCCACGTCAGCGCCGCCTCCCGCCGCGCGCGGTCGGCTCGGCGACCGTCGGATCCTCCGGCCAACTGTGCTTCGGGTACCGCGCCCGCAAATCCTTCCGCACCTGCGGGTAGGTGTTGGCCCAGAAACTCGCCAAATCGTCGGTGAGCTGCACGGGCCGATAGTTCGGCCCGAGCAGTTCGAGCTTCACCGCCACCCGCCCCGCCGCCACACGCGGGGTGGCGGCCAGGCCGAACAGTTCCTGCACCCGTACCGCCAGCGTCGGCGGCGAGGCGTCGGCGGCGTAATCGAGCTTGATCCGATTCCCCGTCGGCACCGCGACCGACTCCGGCGCGTGCTCATCAAGCAGCCGGTCGAGCGGGTAGACCAGCCGCCCCCGCACCGCATCGGCCAGCCGGCGGCGCACGTCGTCGAGCGACTTCCCGCCGCTCGCGGCTTCGCAAAGCAAACCTTCCAACTCGGAAGATGAAAACTCGGGAAACCCCCTGTCCGGCAAGTGCTGGCGCAGAAACGCGACCCGGTTCATCAACCCCCCCGCCGCCGCGTCGGCCGCGAATAATTCCGCCGCCCGCGGCCGCAGCGCGTCGGCCAGTGCCGCCGACGCCGCGGCCGGGTCGCCGCCGCCGCCCAAATCTTCGCGCAGCACCAGGTCGCGGTAGAGGGTCCGCCGCACGCCGACGACGCGCCCGCGGGCGGGGTCGTATTCCCACGCGCCGACGGTTCGCACCGCGTCGGGAAAGAGCTCCGCCAACCACTCAACCTTCACTGCGTGCGCCACGCGCACCGCCGCCTCGCGCTGGCGGCTGAACGGGTCGTGCCGGGCGTCGAGCGCGAGGAAGAGTTCGGCCGACGTCACCACGGATTCCGCCGCGAGTCGCACGCCGGTGCCGCCGACCATGACGGCCCGCGTCGGGTCGCTCGCCCGCCGCCGGCAAACGCGGTCGGGGTAGGCGAGCAGGGGGAGTTTGAGGAGCGCGGCATCCCCAATCGTGGCACGGGCGTCCCGCCCGCGTTCTGCGCTTTCAGAATTCGCTATGAGAGGCGCAGACGCGGGCGGGACGCCCGTGCCACGGGGGGGCCGCCGCAGTTCGTCGCGCGCCTGCGCCACCTGCCGGGCGGCGATCGGGTCGATCCCCTCGTCCCGCAGATACCCCGCGAACCCCACCCGCTCGGCGCGATCCAGCGCCTCCAGTCGCAGCAGCAGATCGCTCGCCCCGCTCGTCGTCGGCGAGCGGATCGACCGGTCGGGCGGGATCAAATCGCGCTCCGCCAGCAGCGCCGCCAGCGCCGCCCCCTCGCCCGCCAACCCCGCCTCGTTCGCCGCGAGCAGCAGCCGGCCGAGGCGCGGGTGGACCGGCAGCTTCTGCAACTGCTCGCCGACCGCCGTCAGCCGGCCGCCGGGGCCGACCGCGCCGAGCATGCGCAGCAGTTCCTCCGCCGCGACGAGCGACGATTCCGGCGGCGCTTGAAACCAGCCGAAGCGGCGCGGGTCGGTTTGGCCCCACGCCGCCAGCGTCAGGACGGCGGCGCAGAGGTCGACGCGCATCACCTCCGGCGACTCGAACGCGGGCCTTGCCAACTGCTCCCGCGCGCTCCAGAGCCGCACGCACCGCCCCGCCGCCGTCCGCCCCGCGCGGCCGGCGCGCTGCTCGGCGGAGGCGCGGCTGATCGGCACCAGGTCCAGCCGGTCCAGCCCGCGGTCGGGGTCGAAGAACGGCACCCGCGCCAGGCCGGCGTCGATCACCATCGTCACGCCGTCGATGGTCAGCGAGGTCTCGGCGATGTTCGTGGCGCAGACGATCTTCCGCCGCCGCGACGGGGCGAGCGCGCGGTGCTGCTCGGCCGGCGTGAGCGAGCCGTGCAGCGGCAGGACGTCGAGATTCTCGCGCTCCGCCAGCGGCGCGATCGCCCGCATCGCCCGCTCGATCTCGCCGACGCCGGGGAGGAAGATGAGCGCATCCCCCGTGGCACGGGCGTCCCGCCCGCGTTCTGCGCTTTTAGAATTAGTTATGGAAGGCGCAGACGCGGGCGGGACGCCCGTGCCACGAGGGGCCGCCACGGCCGCTGCGACCGACTCCTCCAGCCGCGCGTTTCCCGGCGGGCGGTACTCGATTTCCACCGGGAACGTCCGGCCCGGCACGCGCAGCACCGGCGCGCCGCCGAGAAACGCCGCGACGGGTTCGGCCTCCAGCGTCGCGCTCATCACGACGACCAGCAAATCCTCCCGCCCCGCCGCCCGCACCTCGCGCAGCAGCGCGACGGCCAGATCGACGTCCAGCGACCGCTCGTGGAACTCGTCGAGCACCACGCAGCCGACGCCCTCCATGAACGGGTCGCCGAGCAACTGCCGCGTGAGGATGCCCTCGGTCAGCACGCGCAGCCGCGTGTTGGGGCCGACCCTTTTGTCGAAGCGGACGTGGTGGCCGACCTCGCGCCCGACGGCCCAGCCGTTCTCGTCGGCGATCCGCGCCGCCGCCGCCCGCGCCGCGACGCGCCGTGGCTGCAGCATCACCAGGTTCGGGTGATCGGCCGCCAGCAGCCCCGCCGCGAGAATGGCCGGCGGCACGCGCGTGGTCTTGCCCGCCCCCGGCTCGGCCACCAGCACCAGCGACCGAGTCTCGCGCAGCGTCGCGGTGATCTGCGGCAAGAACGGGTCGATCGGCAGCGGCACGCGGGGCGTCATCGGCCGACTTTACGCCGCCGACGGGCCGGCCCGTTATATTGTTTCACATGACACGCCCCCGCCTCGCCGGCCGAACCGTTCTGCTGATCCTGCTGGCCATCGGCGCGTGCGATCGCCCGGCCCCGCCGCCCGACCCGGCGGTTGTGACGAGGCGGAACACCGAGGACTCGATCCGCAGCGCGTTAAACCACCCGCCGCCTCCCTTCCGCCGCGAGCGGCCCGAGTCGCACTTCGTCCGCGACTTTTACCAGCCCGGCCTCCGCCGCGCCCTGGGCCGACTGGACGACCTCGAACACCACCGCGCCAACGCCCTGCCGGTGGCCGCCTTCGTCCGGCCGCTGGGCGATGGGGATTGGCTGCTCTGGGTAATGTGGCTGCAGTCGGACAAGTCGGCGAAGTGGGCGGAATTGTCCGACGCCGACGGCCCGCTGGCGCGGTTCGCCGTGCCGCTGCCGGACAGCCCTTACCTTGAGTACAACACCTACTTACGCGAGGAAACGGTGACGCTGCGGCACGTTCCCGAAGGGGCCGATCCGGGCGGCGTGCCGTTCAGCCCGCTGGTCCGCACCGCCCGGCCGGTGGGGGCCGGGCCGATGTATTTGACGATCCGAGAGGACCCACCCGCCGGCGCCGGCGCGCGGGTGGATGTTCCCGACGTTGGCCCGCCGGCCCCGGAGCCGGCGGCACCGGGGCCGGCGACGTCACGGTCGGTCGAGTGAGCGACGGATGTCCTTCGATTCCATTCGCCTGCCGGCCACGCGCAATCGGCCGGCGCCTGACTGATTGGGCGTTGCAGAAGCCGGCCGAGACCGCACGTCCGCCGACCGCGCCGCCTGCGGACCGTTGGTCCGCAGCTACCCAATGCGACCTGCCGTTGCCGGTCCCGCCGCTTGCGGCTTCGCAAAGAAAATCGAATCCCGTTAGCCGCGAGCGCAGCGAGCGCTTTTCCGTCCGGTCGGCAAAAAGCGCTCGCTGCGCTCGCGGCTAACGGAATTCGATTTGATAATGCACCGTCTTCGGATTCGATTCTTTGCGAAGCGGCAAGCGGCGCCTCACGCCACGCCGGAGCGGCGGCACCGGTGCCACGCGATGGCGAGCGGGCGGGCGTTGCTCGCCGACCAAAGCCCGGCCGCCTCGCGCCAGCGGTCGTCGGACGAACCGATGATCCGCCGCGCCGCCGCCGCGTGCTCCGCGACCCAATCGACCATCAGGCCGCCGGCCAGCAGCCGCGCGAGGCGGGCGGTTGGCCGCACCAGCGACCACGCCAGGGCGTGACGGCCGGCGTCGAACAGCGGGTGCGCCGGCCGGCCGTCCCACCCCTCGCCGGGCGTGACCACCGCGGCGGCCAGCGCGGGATTCTCCACCAACGCCCCGCCCACCTCCGGCCACCCCGCCCGGCGGGCCAGCCGCAGCGCGTCGGCCCACGCGCCGGTCAGGTCGCCGCCGACCTCGACCCGCGCCGCCTCCCGCAGCCGCGCCGCGACGGCCGGGCCGACCATCGCCAGCAGCGTCGGCACGTCGCAGACCGCGGCGTCGGCGAAATCATCGGCGTCCGGCCCGCGCGCCAGCCGCACCGCCAGCGGCCGCAGCGCGCGCGGGTCGCCGGCGCGCCCTCGAACTGCCGGCGGACCTCCGGCCACGGGTCCGCCGACGCAAACCAGTTGTCCACGGCCGGGTCGAACGCCAGCGGGTCGCGGGCGTCGTGTCCGGCGTCCCTTTGATTTTCGCCTTACGCGCGGAGCAAGGCTTGATCGGGCGAGCTCCGCCGTGCCGCCCGACCCCGCCCCCGCACCGGAACAAGCCGGCGTCTGAGCCGAAGGCGAAGACCCGGGTTCTCGGCGCAGGAGCGTCGCGGAGTCCGGGGTGCCCCCGCGCCCGAAACCCGGGTCTTCGCCTGACGGCTCAGACGCCGGCTTGTTCCAGCGTTCGGGTGGGCCTCACGCCTGGGCGGGCTCGAGGCGGCGGTAGCAGTCGGCCAGCGCGTCACCATCGCCCTCCGGCCCCAGCCGCCGCACGAGTTTCGCCGGCCGCCGGGTTGTAGACCAACGCCCGATCTGGCGTAGTGGTGCCGCAGGGCGCGGAGAAGGCGGGTGCGGCGGGCGTCGAGGTCGGCGTAAACCGATTCGGCGTCGGCGGGGTCGGCCACGTCGGTCAGCGGGTCGCCGGGCAGGGTCCACAGGGCGTCCTCGGCGTCGGAGAACTCCCACCTCTCGCCGCCGGGCACGGTCCACCTTTGCAGGGTTCGATCATACCCGCCGGGCGAGCGCGCTCCAGGCGTAGGTGCCGCCGAACAGCACGAGCAGGATCAGCACGACGGCGGGGCCGACGGGCACGGCGCGCCACGCGGCGTGGGCCGCCAGGCCGCCGACGGAGGCGACTAGGCCAACCACGAGCGACCCCGCGACGGCGGTGGACAACCGCCGCGCCGCCAGGCCGGCCGTCGCGCCGGGCAGCACGAGCAGGGCCGTCACCAGGACCGAGCCGACGACGCGGATGCCCGCCGCCGTCGCCACCGCCAGCAGGACCAACAGGCCGTAGTGGATCAGGCCGACGCGCACGCCCGACGTTTCGGCCAGCAGCGGGTCGAGGCAGTAGGCGACGATCTCCTTGTAGAACGCCGCGACGCACAGCACGATTGCGGCGGATGCGCAGGCGGCGGCGAGGGCGAAGCCGGCGTCGACGTCGGCGTAGCGGCCGAACAGCAGCGCCTCGGCCCCCGGCGGCTCGACGCCGGTGGCGCGGCGGAAAATCTCGGCCCCCATGAAGCCCCACGCCAGGCTGCCGACCAGCAGCACGCCCACCGCCGCGTCGCCCGTGACGCGGCCGGCGCGGCTGAGCAGCCCGATCCCCAGCGCCGCCAGCAGGCACCCGCCGAGGACCGCCAGCCCCACCGCCCACGGCGCGGCCGCGGCGGGCAGCAGGGCCGCGAGCATCCAGGCCGTGCCCGCCCCGCCGTAGCCGCTGTGGCCGAGCCCCTCGCCGACGAACGCCCACCCCCGCGCGACGACGAAGACGCTAAGGGTCGCGCACGCGACCGCGACGGCGGCGGAGGCGATCAGGGGGTAGAGCAGGGAGTGGGGCATGGAATCGCCGCTTCACCCGCGGAGGAAAATGCCCGGCGAGGTGCCGAAGTGTTGGCCGAGCAGGCGCATGTGGGTTTCGGTCAGCCGCCGCTCGCGGCGGAGGATTTTGCTCCCCAAGCTGCGGTTGCCGAGCAGCCGGCCGAGGTCGCTGGCGGTCATGCCGTGGTCGTCCAGGAACGACTGGAGGATGTCCACGCCGTCGCCGGCGTCGGCCGTCAGGTCGGGCAGCGTTTTCCGCTCGTAGTCTTCGATCAGGTCGGAGAGGACTTCCAGATAATCCGACTCGGCCGGGGCGAGCGCATCCTCGCCGCGTACCGCGAGTTCGCCGGCGATCGCATTGGCGGCGCGCAACTCGGTCCTGCTGCGGATCGGCGCGAGCGGGAATTCGCCGCACAACTCGAAGTAGCGCTCGAGGTAGGCGTCGGTCCCGCGCGTGGAAGTCTTCAACTTCATCGTCTTGGCTGCGCTCATTGGCATTTCAATTCCTGTCCTTCCATGCACCCTTGTCATAGTCCGCGTGCGTCAGCAACTCGCGGATGTAAATTCGCCCGCCGCGGTAGTGGACTGCCGTGATGAGCCGGAAGTTATTCCCGCCAATGTTGAAGACGGTGGCGACATTGCCGCGATTCGTCCGCACCTCGTCGGCGTGCGGGAAGGTCGCGCGGGTTTCGGCCAAGTTTCTCCAGACTCGCTTCTCGGCCTTCTCGACCCACTGGGCGACGGATTTTTTCGCGCCCGAATGTTGGAGCACATAATCATTGAGCGTGTCTTTCGTGATGATCCGCATCGAGGCGCGTACTAGGTGTACGCACCCGCCGGGGCGGCGTCAACTGTTTCCTCCGCCGCATTGTCAGCCGGACGGGCGGCGGCCGCCTTCCCCTCCAGCCCCATCGCCTGCAAGTCGCACGCGAACATGCGGAACAGCAGTTCGGCCGGCATCCGCTGCGGCACGTCGTGGTAGTGGACGGTGCGGTTCAGGCACGCGATCCGGTCGCTGATGGCGGCGACGGCGCGCAAATCGTGGCTGACGAAGACCACGGTCAGGTTTAGGTCGGTTTTGAGTTCCTGGAGGAAGCGGATGAAGTCGCGCTGGCCGGCGGCGTCGATGCCGACGGTCGGCTCGTCGAGCAGCAGCAGCTTCGGCCGCGGCGCGAGGGCGCGGGCGATGAGGGCGCGCTGGAGTTGGCCGCCGCTGAGCTCGTTGGCGGGGCGGTCGGCGAGGGGCAGGGTGCCGGTTCGGTCGAGGAGGGTTTCGACGAAGGCGAGGTCGGCGGGGGCGGGCCGGCGGAGCAGGCCGGTTTTGCCCGCCAGGCCGGTGCGGACGAGTTGGCGGACGGTGATGGGGAAGTGCTGCGGGACGGCCTGGCGCTGGGGCAGGTAGCCGACGATGTTGCCGCGCGCGACGGCGGCTTTGGGCGGGAGGCCGAAGAGTCGGACGGCGCCGGCGGCGGGCTTGAGCAGGCCGAGGAGGAGGCGGGCGAGGGTGGTCTTGCCGCCGCCGTTGGGCCCGATGACGCCGAGGGTGGTTCCGGCGTCGGCGGCGAGGGAGACGCCGGCGAGGGCCATCGGCCCGCCGGGCCGGTAGGCGAAGTCGACGCCGACGAGCTCGACGGCGGTCGGGAGTTCGGGCGGGGCGTCGGGCGGTGGTGGCGGGTCGGTCGGCACGGGGCGGATTCTAGCCGGTGCTCAGCCGGGACTGGCGACGAGCAGCGGTGGCCGCTGCGGGAGCCGGGCGTTGAGCCGGGCAAAGGCCGCGTGCGCCTCGGCATTGCCCGCGAGGTATTGCGGGAGGAAGTAGAGCAGCCACCGGACGTGCTCGGGGAGCGCGTCGGCGGCCTCCCCCAGCAGCGCCATCGCGCGGGAGGGGCCGAGGGCGGGGTAAAAGGTGGCGAGCCACCGGTCGGCGGTCTGCACCGACGGGGTGATCATCGGGAGCGTGGCGAGCGCGAAGTTGGCCCAGGCGTGGCGGCCGCCGAGCACGCGGCGCGCGACGTCCAGCGCGCACGGCAGGTCGAGCCGGGCCATCTCGACGAGGCGGTCGCAGGCGTCGGCCGGGGTCGCGCCGCGAAGGTCCCTCGCCAGGCGGGTCTGCACGCGCGGGTCGCGCAAGTCACGCAGGGTGAGCGTGGCGGCGGGCGGCTCGGGGGCAACGGTGGGGGTCATGGCAACTCCTTCGCCGGGGCGTCGCGCGGGACGAAGCGGCTCATCGGCAGGCCCGCCTGGCGCGCCAAATCGGCCGGCGGTTTGTAGTGGCCCGAGGCATTATCCCAGAAAACCAACTCGCCCCGCGCGGCCCGGCTGCGGGAGAAGCGGGCCAGCCCCGCGTACCGCACCGGCCGACCGCCGCTGAGCACGATGTGCTCGACCTTCGCGCTCACCCACAGGGTGCCCAATTCGTCGGCAACATAAGTGTAGGTTCCGGCCGGCGTGTATTGCGACTTGGCGGAATCTGACATGAGTTTCCAGCGGCCGTCGACCTGCCGCAACTCGTAAATCCGGCCAGAGTACGCCGGAACCGTCGGCCCGACGTTGTGGAGCAGGACCGCCACGGCATCGAGCGTACTGCGCCCGCCGTCGCGGTGTAAAATCTCCGCCCCGCCGGGGTCGATTTGCGCGGCCGATTTGCTTATAATCCGCCCTACCGACAGACCCCCCGCCGGCCCCCCCGATGCCCGGCCGGCACCCACGCCTAACGCGAAACGACAGAACCCTTTATGGCCGACGAACCCACCAACGGCGACCTGCCGACCAACCTCCCCCCCGACGGCACCGACGGCACCGACGGCGACGCCGCCACCGCCGTCGCCGAGCGGATCGAGGACCTGAACATCGAGCGCGAGCTCCAGGACTCGTACCTCACCTACGCGATGAGCACCATCATGGACCGGGCCCTGCCCGACGTCCGCGACGGCCTCAAGCCCAGCCAGCGCCGCATCCTCGTCGCCATGCACGACCTGCGCCTCGGACCCCGCTCCAAGCATTACAAGTGCGCCAAGATCTGCGGCGACACCAGCGGCAACTACCACCCGCACGGCGACCAGGTCGTCTACCCCACCCTCGTCCGGCTCGGGCAGGAGTGGAACATGCGCTACCCCCTCGTTGACCCCCAAGGCAACTTCGGCAGCACCGACGGCGACCCGCCCGCCGCCAGCCGGTACACCGAGGCGCGCATGACCGCCGCCGCGATGGAACTGCTCAGCGATCTGGATTTGGACACGGTCGATTACCAGCCGAACTACGACGAGCGCCTGACCGAGCCGGTCGTGCTGCCGGGGAAGTTCCCGAACCTGCTGGTCAACGGCTCCACCGGCATCGCGGTGGGCATGGCGTGCAACCTGGTGCCGCACAATCTGGGGGAGATTTGCGACGCGATCGTGAAGGTCGTGGACGCGCCGAACTGCTCGCTGAACGATTTGCTGCAGATCGTGCCGGGGCCGGACTTCCCGACCGGCGGGGTGATCTGCGGGAAGGACGGCATCGTCGACGGCTACACCACCGGGCGGGGGAAGCTGACCCTGCGGGCGAAGATGCACGTGGAGGAGATGGGCAAGGGCCGCCAGGCGGTGATCATTGACGAGATGCCCTACGGCGTGATCCGCAAGAACATCGTCGAGGGCGCGGCCACGGCGGTGAAGGCGGGCAACATCACGGACGTGAGCGACGTGAACGACCACTCCGGCCGGCAGCACAAGGTGCGGATCGTCGTCGACCTCAAGCGCGACGCCGACCCGAACGTGGTCATCAACCAGCTCTATCAATACACGCAGTGCCAGGTGACGGTGAGCATGATCAACATCGCCATCGTCGGCCGCCGGCCGCGGACGATGGGGCTCAAGGAGATGATCGAGCATTTTATTGCTCACCGGCAGGAAGTGATCACCCGGCGGACGCGATTCCTTCTTCGGAAAGCGCAGCAGCGCGGCCACATTTTGGAAGGCTTGATCTTCGCGGTCTGCGACATTGATGAAGTGGTGAAGCTCATCCGCGGCAGCAAGACGCGCGAGGAGGCGATCGAGAAGCTCCGCCGCCGGGCGTTCCGCATCGCGCCGGACCACCCCTACGCGCCGCAGATCCCCGAGCGGCTGATGGTCCGCGCGACGAGCGACAACGGCCTGCGGCTGAGCCAGGCCCAGGCCGAGGCAATCGGCCGGCTGCAGCTCATTCAGTTGGTCGGCCTCGAAATCGAGAAATTGACCAGTGAATACCGCGAGGTCGTGACGGAAATTGAAGGGTATGAACTCATCCTCTCCGACCCCGCCCGCGTGCTGGACATCGTGCGTGAAGATTGTCTGGAGATGAAGGAGAAGTACGCGGACGAGCGCCGCACCGAGATCAGCGGCGCGGTGAGCGGCTACAACCTCGAGCACCTGATCCAGCCGGAGGATGTGGTCGTGACCGTGAGCCACGCCGGGTACATCAAGCGGCTGCCGATCGACACGTACCGCGCCCAGGGCCGGGGCGGGCGGGGCATCAAGGGGACGGGGGCGAAGGAGGGGGATTTCGTCGAGCACCTGTTCGTCGCCAACACGCACGACCATTTGCTGTTCTTCACGAACGCGGGCCGGGTGTATGTGCAAAGAGTGTTCGACGTGCCCGAGGCGAGCCGCACGTCGGCGGGGCGCAGCGTGGCGCAACTGCTCAGCTTCCAGAAGGAGGAAAAAATCGCCCGCGTGCTGGCGGTGAAGGAGCTCGGCAGCGAGGAGAACTACCTGCTGTTCGCCACCAAGAAGGGGCAGGTGAAGAAGACCGCCCTGTCGGCCTACGCCAACATCCGCAGCAACGGCATCATCGCCATCAACCTTGCCGACGACGACGAGCTCATCGGCGTGGAAGTGACCGGCGGCGATGACGAAATCCTGCTCGGCACGCGCAAGGGCATGGCCGTGCGGTTCGCCGAGGATTCGGACAAGGGCGGCCTGCGCGCCACCGGCCGCAACGCCGGCGGCGTCCGCGGCATCCGGCTGGGCAAGGGCGATGAGGTCGTCGGCCTGCTGGTCGTGCCGGCCAGCGGCGAAGCGGAAGCGGGTGAGGACGAGGCCGATTCCGACGACGATTCGGAGGTGGTCGAGGCGGTTGGCCCGATGGTGCTGGTCGCCACCGAGAACGGCTTCGGCAAGCGCACGCCCGTCGGCCAGTACCGCAAAACCAACCGCGGCGGCAAGGGCGTGAAGAACCTGAAGATGACCAAGCGCAACGGCGAGGTCGTCGGCCTGCTCTGCGTCGACGGGCCGGAGGACCTGATGCTCATCACCGAGAAGGGCATCCTGATCCGCACCCGCGTCGAGGAGATCGGCGCCTACAGCCGCGCCGCCGCCGGCGTGCGGATCATCCGCGTGGACGGCGGCGACAAGCTGGTGGCGATGGCGAAGCTGGAGTCCGAGGAAAAGCCCGAGGGCGAGCCGCCGCCGGGCGAAACGCCGCCGCCGGAGGTCTCGCCCGAGTCCGCCGACAACCCGCTGGCGGAGGCCGATGGGCAGCCGGAGTAGGCATTATTTTCCCGCGCGGCCAATGATGCCGCCGCAGTGCCTTCGTTATGTCCTCAAATGGACGTTTGGGGAAAGAAGGGTTCGGCACGTCGCCATCGCACCTGCGCCGCGCGAATTGACGTCGGCGCAGTGGAGGTATCGTGATAGAGTTGCCGTCCGTCAAGCAGCGGAAGCTTCGCCTCCGCGGGTGGGTTTTGGACGTTGTTTCGGCCGCCGCCGTGCTGGGCATCACCGTCCTCGCCGGGTTTCGCTTTTGGGCCGATCCGAAGGTGACGCACGTCAATGTGCTGGCGACCCTCCTGTTGGCGGGGGCGGCATTTTTGCTGACGGCAGCGAAGGCTTGGCGTGGGAGGAAGGCGGAGTTGAAGTATGAGCCCCTCGACGAGCCGAGCGACATCAAGGGCTGGGCTGTTGGCTTGCACAACGCTGTGTGCCACCAGATCGGCCACGCCGCATCAGACGATTCGCGCTTGCGGGTTGTGGTCCACAAGGTGGTGTGGGACCGGCGCCTCGAAGAGCCTCTGCGGCTGGAGCAGGTAATCAGGTACGTCGGGGGTCGCGGCGGGCCGGTCGGCAGATCGACCTCGCCGCGTGCCGGAGTGTGCGGCCGGGTCGTCCGGGGCGGGGACTCCTATTGGGCGGCGCGCGTGGCGGATCATGAGCGGGCGTTCATTGATGAGCTGATCGAGGTTTGGGGGTTTACTTGGTCGGAGGCGCGGGAAAAGGCTGCCGACCGATGGTCGTGGATGGGCGTGCCCATTTTCGATGGGGACCGCGTGGCGGCCGTGGTGTACCTTGACTTGACGTGCCGACGTTCTTTGACGAGAGCCGCGTTCGGGATAGCATCCTGAGCCAGTGCGCTGGTTTGGCGGCCCAAGTCGCCTCAACCTACGCCCGATGAAAAGCAAGGGAACGCCATGAGCGATCGCGAAAACAACCCTAAGTCCTACGTCGCAAGCACCGAAACCGTCTCCCGTTCGGATGCCCCGATCATCATCCACCGGCTGCGGCTGTCCGAGGCCGGGAGGAAAGCTTTGTCCGTCAAGAAGGTTAAGTCCAAGTCGGCTGTGGTGTCTCGCAAGCGGCATTAAGGTCGGTTAGGGTTTAATTTCTTCCCCTTTCATGACGCCGGTGGCGAATACTGCCACAGCCACGCGCTCTTCTTCCGCACCCCGAAGCCCTTCAGCACCCGCCGCAGCACCACCTGACGGGTCGGCGGGGCGACCAGGAAAAAGTAGGCGTCGCCCGACCGCAGGTCGGCCACCGTTGCCAGGCGGAATTGCGCCGGGTACATCGCCGCCACCTTGCGGCCCAGGTCGCGCTCGATCCGGCTGCCGGGGGCGAGCGGGCGGCGCGGGTCGTCCTCGTAGTCGAGCAGCGCGCAGCGGGCGAACAGCGCCGGGTCGCTCGCCAGCAGCGGGTAGAGGTCCAGCCGACGCAGGAAAACCACCGCCGCGCCCGGCGGCGAGCTGTCGGCGGCAACGCGGGCGATGGCGCGCACCTCGGCGGCGCGAAGGGTCGAGACGACCGCCGCGTCGCGCAGGCGGCGGACTTCCCAGCCGCCCAGCGCCGTCGCGGCGGCGAGGGCGGCGAGCGTCAGCACGAGCGCCTTCACCAGCGCGCCGCCGGCCGGGCGTCGGCCGAGGCCGCCGGTCGCGGCGGCCTCCAGCGCGACGGCGCAGATCAGCCCCAGCGGCAGCAGCGTCGGCATTAGGTAGCGGCCGACGAACGACGGCTGCACCGCCGCCGAAAATCCCGCGATCACCAGCGGGAACAGCACCAGCGACAGCGCCGGCAGCGCCGCCCGACCCGGCGGCAGCGCCGCCCGACCCGGCGGCACCCCGCCGCTCGCGGCTTCGCAAAAAACCGAATCCTTCTTGGTCAGCGCGACCCCGATCGCCGCGATCACCAGCACCGCCAGCACCGACGGCGCGGCCAGCAACCCCTGCCAAACCCCCGCCACCATCCCGGCGTCGGCGGGCTCGACCCAGGTCTTCACCGTCAGCCCCGCGCGCTGGCCGAGGAAGAACGGCACCGCCGCCAACCCCGCGATTAGCAGGCCGACGAGCGGCGCGGCAAGGCGCGGCCACCGTCGGCGCAGCGGCAAATCGTCGGGCGCGAGGTCGGCGGCGACCATCAGGCCGACCGCGAGGAGGCCGAAGTAGTGGACGAACCCCGCCGCCGCCGCGAGGGCCGCGACGGCGGCGAACGCGAGCGTCGGCCGGCGGGCGGTGCGGGCGCGGAGTTGGGCGTAGGCGAACCAGGCGAGGATCGCCAGCAGCGGGCCGTAGTAGCGGGCCTCGACGGCGTGCTCGACGGCGAGGGGGCAGGCCGCCATCGCCGCCGCCCCGGCGAGGGCGGCGGGCGGGCCGGCGCCGAGTCTTCTCGCGGTCAGGTAGACGCCGAGCATGGCGAGCATCACGCTCGACAGCGAGAAGGCGCGGAGGCCGATTGGGCCGAGGCCGCCGACGCAGTTTGCAATAAGCCACAACGTCGCGTGCAGGCCCGGCGGGTTGGCGTCGACGCCGTGCCGCACCGCCGCCATCGCGTGCGGAAAACTCGGGTCGTTGGCGACGAGGTAGGTGAGGATTTCGTCCAGCCACAGCGGCCGGCCGAAGAGCATCCACCCGTTCGCGGCCGCGAGTTGCGCCGCCCACAGCGCGGCAATGGCGAGGGCGGCGAGGGGGATCTCTCTGCGGCGGGGCGGCATCGGGAGGGGCACGATACGGCAAGCGGGCCGCGCCGCCTACACTGCCGCTCGTGACGCCGGACTTGTTCAACGCCGACCGCTTCGACGCGGTGCTGCTGGACCTCGACGGGACGCTGCGCACGGTGGGCGGCGCGGCACTGCCGGGGGCGGTGGAGCTCGTCGCGGCGCTGCAGCGGGCGGGGCGGCCGGTGGCGATTTTGAGCAACTCGACGATTTCGCCGGCGGCCGTCGCGGGGCAGTTGCGGCAGTTGGGGATCGACATCGAGTCGTCGCACGTCCACACCGCGACGGCGGCGGCGTGCGATTCGGTCGCCGAGCGCTGCGGGCCGGGCGGCCGGGCGTTCAACCTCATCGGGCCGGCGGTGGAGGAATTGCTGGCGGGTCGGGCGGCGCTGGTCGAGCCGCCGGCGGACGCGGCCGAGTTCGCGGCGTGGGCCGAGGCGAACCGCTGCGACGCGGTGCTGATCGGCACGCCGAGCAACGCCCACGTCACGCCCGAGCGGCAGCGGGCGGCGCTGTACCAACTCAAGGCCGGCGCGGCGGCGGTCGGGGCGTGCGCCGACCGCGTCTACCACAGCGTGCGCGGCCTGGAGTTCGGCAGCGGCGCGCTGGCGGCGATGCTGGGCACGGCCGCCGGCGTGGCCCCGACGTTCGCGGGGAAGCCCGAGGCGGTCTTCTTCCGCACCCTCTGCGAACGGCTGGGCGTCGAGCCGTCGCGGTGCGTGCTGGTCGGCGACAACCTGGAGAGCGACGTCGCCGGCGGGCGCGGCGTCGGCATGGCGACGGTGCTGGTGCTCGGCGGGGTGTCGTCGCGCGCGGACCTCGAGCGCGGCGCGGTGCGACCGGACGGGGTGGTGGAGGGTTTGGAAGCGCTGATTTGAGCCGGCGCCCTTGGGTTGCTTTGCGGAGCCGCGAGCGGCAAGACATGCGGACCATCGCCCACATTTCCGACATCCACTTCGGGGCGGACGACCCGCCGGTGGTGGAGGGATTGGTGGCGGATTTGGCGGCGCGCGAGCCGAGCGTGCTGGTGGTCAGCGGCGACTTCACGCAGCGGGCGCGGGGCAAGCAGTTCCGCCGCGCGATGGCGTTCGTGAACCGCCTGCCGGGGCCGCGGATTTGCGTGCCGGGGAACCACGACATCCCGCTGCGCGACGTGCTGCGGCGGTTCTTCACGCCGCTGGCGAATTACAAGAAGTTCGTCACGGCCGACCTGATGCCGACGTACCAGGATGCGGAATTGCTGGTGATCGGCGTGAACACCGCCCGGCCGATCAGCAAAACGCTGCGGGGCTTCTGGAAGGACGGCCGCATCGGCCGGCGGCAGTTGGCGAAGATCGAGCGGCGGTGCGGCGAGGCGGCGGGTGCGTTCCGGGTGGTCGTGACGCACCACCCGTTCCTCCCGCCGCCGGGGGCGCGGGCGCACGGCATCATCCTCGGCGCGCGGCGGGCGCTGGCGACGCTGGAGCGCGCGGGCGTCGACCTGCTGCTGGCCGGGCACCTGCACCGCAACTACAGCGGCGACGTGCGGTCGCACCACGAGGCGACCGGGCGGTCGATCCTCAGCGTCCAGGCCGGCACCGCCACCAGCACCCGCCGGCGGGGCGAGCCCAACGCCTACAACTGGATCACCGTCGAGCCCGACCGCGTGCGCGTGGAGGTGCGGACGTGGTCCGGCGCGGCGTTCGGGGCGTCGGCGGAGAAGGTGTTCGAGCGGGTCGAGGGGGCGTGGCGGGAGAGATGATGCGTGGTGCGTGGTGCGTGGTGCGTGGTGCGTGGTGCGTGGTGCGTGGGGATTTGAGAGCTTCAATAAGCCGGCGTCTGAGCCGAAGGCGAAGGCCCGGATGCGTTCGCAGTTCGAGACGCTCCCGGAAGCCGAACGAATCCGGGTCTTCGCCTTCGGCTCAGACACCGGCTTGTTCCGGCCCATCAAAGTTCATCCCTACTCCCTCGTCCCTCCTCCCTTCCTCACGCACCACGCACCACGCACCACGCACCAGACTCACTCCACCAGCACGACCTTGGCGGGGCGGGTGATGGTGGTGGTGTGGCCCCCCTGGTTGTTCGCCCACTCGAAGCCGTCGGTGATGCCGATGAACAGGCGGGTCGCGCCCGGCGGGACGACGAACTCCTGGCGCACGCCGTCGGCATTCGCGCCGTCGCCGATGAAGAACATCTGGCCGACCTTGGGGCTGAGCGACGTGAACTCGCGCTTTTTCGGGTCGGAGAAAAAGTCGAGCTGCGGCGGCGCGTCCTTGTCCTGGGGCACCGCGTCGGTCAGGAACACGCCGATGACCGCGTTGTAGGGCGCGCGGATGTCGCTTTTGCCGAACTCCGTGCCGCCCCACCCGCCGTTGTCGCGGCCGTAGGCGTAGCGGTTGTTCGCCATCTTGCTCGGGTCGCCGTCGGGCCCGTAGCGGATGTCCGAGGGCTTGTGGTCCGCCCCGCCGTCGATGCTGTCGAACGCCAGCGCCTGGCCCGGGATGACCGGCACGTCGTCGATCGAGATCGGCGCGGGCGCCTTCGTCGGGTCGCCCCCGACCGTGTCGGGCTTGAACCCCTTGTCCTTGCTGTGCGGGTTGACCGGGTTCGCCGTCGTGCCCGTCGGCATCCCCGCCAGCCACGGGTTGCTCGTCGCGGGGATCCACTTCTTGCTGTTGACCTCCGGCAACCGCACCGCGATCGCCTCGGCGCGAACCGAAAAAGTCTTCTTGCCCACCACGCGGGCGAAGAGCGTCTGCACCGCCTGGTCCCCCTCGCGGCGGGCGGTGATTTTCACCGCGTTCACGCGCGGGTCCCACGGGTTCAGCGTCGTGAACGACCGTTTTTTCTCGTCGTAAAAGCCCGCCAGCGCGTCGCCCTTGGCGTAGTCGAGCGTCACCGGGTCGCCGAGGCACTTGTTCTCCGCCGCGATCGTGCTGGCGGCGAGCCACGCGGCGGTGGGCGAGTCGCCCAGGGCATACGCCCCCTGCCGCGCCGCGGCGTCGGCGGCGTTCTGCAGCTCCATCTTCGCCAGTTGGACGCGGCCGTAGTCGACCGCCAGCGAGGTGAACGCGAGCACGGCGGTGAGCGACATCAGCGTGTAGATCGCGCCGAAGCCGCGGGACGCAAGTTGCGGGCGAGGGCGGGTGGGGCCGATTGGGCGCGACGGCATAGTGGAACCTTTGATCACAACTTTTCCATCGGCCCGCGGGCGCGGGCAGTTAATCCGCCGCCCCGGCGGGCGTTCACTTCACCGTGATGATCGCCCGACCGTCGCCGACGGCCCAACTGACCATCGAGACGAAGATCGACCACCCCGTGTCGTCGTTGCGGTCGGTTTCTCTGAAGAACAGCCCGACCCGCCGGTGTGGTGCCGTGCGGCCGACCATGGCATCCCCCTTGTCGTAGGTGAAAATCGCCGCCTGCGACGTATCGCCCGGCAGCGAGGCGTAGACCTGCGCCGCCGGCCCCGGCTTTCCGAAGCCTTGGGACGTGCTCCACTTCTGCACCGTCACCAGGGTGCCGGAGGGCACGCCCAGGAAGTTCGGCCGCAGCACCTTGATCTGCGTGTCCGACGGCCCCCACCCGAAGCTGTCCGACGCCGTGGAGGTCATTGCCATGTTCCCAAAGGCGTACGGCTCGTAGCAGACCACCGGCACCGGCACGTCTCGCAGTTTCGCGCCCAGGTCGGTTGCGGCGAGGCTTTCGCTGATGACCACCAGCGCCTTGCCTTTGGCCATGGCGGCCGTGACGTTCTTGGCGCTGGCGAACTCCACGCCGTACCCACGGCCGTTGAGGGTCGAGCGGACGGCGGCATCCTTCCAGGGCATCGAGGCCGGGTCCGGGTTGCCCACCACCAGCAGCGCCCGCGGGAGGTGCGCCACCCCGGCGGACGAGACCGTCAACGAGTCGCCGGACCCGAGCATCCCCCGGACCATCAGCGGCACGGCGGCGCGGACCGTGACGCGCACCGCGTCGGCGTCGACGTCGTTGAGGTTGCGCGGGGTGAAGGAGCGGGTGGCGAACTCCCACCGCCCGTACTCCACCGTGACGGCGGCGGGCAGGACCGCCCGGCCGTCGGCCACGTTCTCCGACGCGGCCTGCTTGGCCCGCGCCACCACGTCGTTCGCCGGCGTGTGCAGCCCCGCCGCCGCGTACCGCGCCCCCGCGTCCGCCGCCCGCTGCAGCTCGAGCTTGACCAGCTCGATCCGGCCGAAGTCCACCGCGAACGACGCGAAGCCGATGAGCACCGGCATCGTCAGCACGACGTACAGCAGCGTCGAGCCGCGCCGCCGCCGGCCGGGGGGTAAGAATCGGAGTACGTTGGGCATGGCAGTTTCATCGGCGCGCCACGGGTGTGACTTCATCCGGGCAGGGAAGCCCGTCTGCCGGTGCGGCGGTCGCCGAACTCACCGCACCGTCTGGATCGCCCGCCGGCCGTTGGCGGCCCAGTCGACCGCCGAGCGGAAGATCGACCACCCCGTGGGCGTCAGGTGGCTGGCGTCGCCGATCCATAGCAGTGCCCGGCGGTGCGGGGCGGCCATGCCCACCATCTGGTCCCCCTTCTCGTAGGTGAAAAACAGCGCCTTGGACGAATTCTCGACGCTGGTGGCGAACACCAACGCCGACGGGCTCGGCTTGCCGAAGTTCATCTCGGTGGTGGCGTCGAACACCGTCAGCGGCCCGCTGTACCCGTCGTAGTGCGACGGCTGAATCCAGTTGATCTGCGTCTGCGGGTTGGAGTGCCCCCACTCGGTGCCGGCGGAGCCGGTCATCTTCATGTCGTCGAACAGGTACGACTCGTAGCAGACCACCGGCACCGCCACGTCGCGCAGCTTCGTGTTCAGGTCGCCGGAACTCATCGACTCGCTGATGACCACCACCGCGCGCCCCGCCGCGTCGGCCGCCTTGGTGTTCCGGGCGCTCAGGGTGCGGACCGAGTAGCCCATCGCCCGCAGCGTGTCGCGGACCATCACGTCCTTGGTCGGCATCGCGGTGGACTCGCCGACGACGAACAGCGCGCCGGGCAAAAAGGCCACGCTCGACCGCCCGACCGTGATGCTGCCGCCCGCGCCGATCGCGTCGCGCAGCGTCATCTGCATCGCCCGCGAGACGGTCACGCG
This sequence comes from Tepidisphaeraceae bacterium, assembly GCA_965260985.1. GTDB lineage: Bacteria > Planctomycetota > Phycisphaerae > Tepidisphaerales > Tepidisphaeraceae > CBDHCE01. The sequence continues at coordinate 190,655 of CBDHCE010000019.1, forward strand.
CACCGCGTCGGCCGCGGGGTCGTCCGACGCGAGGGCCAGAAACGTTTTCGCGCCGTAGTCGTACCGCCCGTACTCGACCGCCACGTCGGCCGGCGCGATCGGCGAGCCGTCGGCACCATTTTCCGCCGCGGCGGTTTTCGCCCGCGCCAGCGACTCGTCCCGCCCGGTCCGCAGCCCCGTGACGGCGTACCGCGCCCCCGCGTCGGCCGCCCGCTGGAGCTGCAGCTTCGCCAGCTCGATCCGGCCGAAGTCGACCGCGAACGAGGCAAAGCCGATCAGCACCGGCATCGTCAGCACGACGTACAGCAGCACCGAGCCGCGCCGCCGCGCGGAATGGGTCGGGGTGGGGGGTTGCAAGTCCTTCTCATCGACCCCCCGCCGCCCCCGCTGAAGCGCCGGCGGCGGAATCCCGTACACTCCCGGCATGTGCGGATTCGCCGGCGTGGTGGCGTGGGACGGGCGGTACCAAATCGGCCGCCCCGCCCTCGCCCGCATGGCCGCCGCCGTGGCCCACCGCGGGCCCGACGGCGAGGGCTTTTACGAAAACCACGGCGGTGCCGCGTCCGCCGACCGCCCCCGCGCCGCCCTCGCCTTCCGCCGCCTGGCCGTGCTCGACCCGGACCCGCGCAGCGACCAGCCGTTTTCCATCGGCCGAAAAACGGTCGTCTTCAACGGCGAACTCTACAACTTCCGCGAGCTCCGCGCCGAGCTGTCGCGCGACTTCCCGGATTATCAGTGGCGGACCGCCGGCGACACCGAGGTGCTGCTGCGCGGGTACGACTGCTGGGGCGAGCGGTGCGTGGAAAAGTTCAACGGCATGTTCGCCTTCGCGGTGTGGGACGATGCGGCGCAGACGCTGTATCTCGCGCGCGACCGGATGGGGCAGAAGCCGCTGTACGTGGCGGCGGTCGACTCGGCCGGCCGTCCGTGCTGGCCGACCGTTCCGCCCCGGCCGTTCGAGCCGCCGATCGAGTCCCCCGCCGAGTATGACTCGCCCGTTCTGGGGTCGCGCGCTGACCTTCCCGTGGCCGTCGCCTTTGCCAGCGAGCCGGCGGCGCTGATGCCGGTCCCGTGGGTCGACGCCACGCCCGACCGGGCGGCCCTTTCGGATTACCTGCGGTGGGGCTACACCCTTGACCGAACGGTTTACCGGGGCGTCCGCAACGCCGGCCCCGGCCTCTGGATGCGGGTCGGGGCGGGGGCGGCGGCGCAGAAGCAGTACTTCAACTTGGTCGGCCTCGACCGACGGGCCTTCGGATCCCCCGCGACGCTGCCGCACGGCGGGGCCGTCGCGCAGACGCGCCGCCGCGTCACGCAGGCGGTTGTGCGCCGGCTGGTGTCCGACGTGCCGCTGGGGTGCCTGCTCAGCGGCGGGATCGACAGCTCGATCATCGCCTCGGCGATGCGGCGGGAGGGGCCGGTGCAGACGTTCTCCATCGGCTTCGACGACCCGCGGTACGACGAGTCCGAACACGCCGCCGCCGTCGCGCGGCACCTGGGCACGGAGCACCACCGCTTCACCGTCCGCCCCGATGCCGCCGACGACCTGCCGAAGCTCGCGGCGGCGTTCGGCGAGCCGTTCGCCGATTCGTCGGCCCTGCCCACGCACTACCTCGCCCGCGAGACTCGCAA